>DDSH01000003.1:1282-58468 GCA_002343775.1 Anaerolineales bacterium UBA2395 | reverse complement strand
ATCGCTGGGTAGCCATGTCTGGCAGAGATAACCGCTGAAAGCATCTAAGTGGGAAACTCGCCCTAAGATTAGATCCCTGTATTCCCGTAAGGGAGTAAGACCCCAGGTAGACTACCTGGTATATAGGCAGAGTGTGTAAGCACAGTAATGTGTTCAGCTAATCTGTACTAATGGTCGAGGGCTTCCTCCTGTGATGCGGAGAACTTGGTACTTTTCAAATAGATACATCAATTTGTTATTCAGGACAATTCTTTTGTGAAATTGTCCCTTGGTGATTTGAGCGACGTGGGTACACCCGGTCCCATCCCGAACCCGGCAGTTAAGCACGTCAGCGCTGATGGTACTTGGAGGGCGACCTCCTGGGAGAGTAGGTCATTGCCAAGGGGCTTTTCTTTACCTATGGACCGCATACATGCTCGTATGCGGTTTGTTTTTTCTAACGGTATTGTATAGGTTTTGGGAGTGGAATCCGCTTGCGGCTTTGTACGAAGCGGAGATGTGTGGGAGGATGCGCATCCGGTTTTGATCCTCCGGTAATGCGGGAAAATCCCGATTTCGCATCTTAATATCTTCTCATACGGGAGTGAATCGTGTATAATCGAAAAAGCAGGTTCGGCAGTGGTGCTTTCTCCACTGGTCATTCAACGGAGTGTGAAGCGCAATTATTGATCGGTACGGTCATGGAGTTCGTTTCAGGTTCTTGGTGAGATGCCCTCGGCTGAGTCTGTTTGTGACAGCCGATTTTTTATTTCCATAACGGAAAGGAGGTGAAACCAGTGGCAAGTGTCAATTTACGAAATGGCGAGTCTCAGGATTCCCTGCTCAAGCGCTTTCGCAAGAAGGTGGTAAAGAGCGGTGTTTTGAGCACCGTTCGCCGCAAACGCTGGTTCGTTTCCAAGAGCGAAACCCGCCGTATGGAAAAAAAGAAGGCGATTCGACGCATTAAGCGGCGCTCCTTCAAGGACAATGAATAGGAAGAGGCATGTATGACTAAAGAAGAAGGCAAAATCAGAGTGGATGGTGTTGTGGTGGAAGCCTTACCCGGCACCCAGTTTCGTGTAAAACTGGATAACGGTCACGAGGTATTGGCCTACCTCTCTGGCAAGATGCGCAAGCACTATATTCGCATTTTGTTGGGTGACCGGGTTGCACTCGAAATGTCCCCTTATGATATGTCACGCGGGCGCATTACGTTCCGCCAGCGCAAACAAGCCGCTGTTGTTCCTGTCGAAGAATAGTCGTCGTTTTTTTTGAATAAAAAAGGCTCTCCGTTTTGTGGAGAGCCTTTTCTGTTTTGGGAGGTCTAGGGAAGGTCGCGCCAGGAGCTTAGGACTTTCATATAATTTGCACGTTCGAACGCTGCCGGTTCCTTGACGTTTTTCTGGCTCATGCTGCCTTGCATCTGTTCGATGGATTCGTATTCGTGTTCCTTCATCCATGTTTCGAGGTCTGCAAGAAGCGGGGGGATTGCTCGTTCGCCGTTTTCAAGCAGGGTAGAGGCGGTCATGGCGACTTTAGCGCCTGCCATCATGGCTTTGAGCACATCCTGTGCGGTGTGGATGCCGCTGGTGAGGGCGTAATCGGTGTGGATTTTGCTGGAAAGGATCGAGATCCAGCGCAGGGGCAGGCGGACCTCCGCCGAGGTGCTCAGGTCGAGGCTATGGACAATGTCGAGTTCGTCAAGGTCGAAATCGGGTTGATAGAAGCGGTTGAAGAGGACGAGTCCGTTCGCGCCCGCTTCGATGATCCGTTTGGCAAAGTTTGGCAGGGAGGTGACGTACGGGCTAAGCTTCACTGACAGCGGAATGGTGATGGCGGATCTTACCTCGGCGACCAGTTCCACCTGTGCGTCTTCCAGTTCGGTGCTGGTGAGATTGGGATCGGTGGATAGGTAGTAGAGGTTCAGTTCCAGCGCGTCGGCTCCGGCTTCCTGGATGCGCTTCGCGTAATTTGTCCAGCCGCCTTTGGAGACGCCGTTCAGGCTTCCGATCACGGGGATGTTGAGCGCTTTTTTGAGCCCAGCGACCTGGTTGAGGTATTTTTCCGGGCTAACGCCGTACATGCCGCCGTCTGGCAGGTAGGTGAGGGCTTCGGCAAAGGAATCGGAGCCGCGGGAAAGGAAGTGGTCGAGTTCGAGGCTTTCGTGGATGATCTGCTCCTCGAAGAGCGAGTACATCACGATGGCGGAGATGCCCGCATCTGCCATTTTCTTCGACTTGTCGATGTTCTTTGAGATGGGCGAAGCCGAGGCAACCAGCGGGTTGCTGAGTTTCAAGCCGAGATAGGTGGTGGATAGATTTGTCATGGTGGTTTACCCTTAATCGATTTTGGACATGATTGTGATTATAGACAATTGGAAAGAAAAATGCCAGCCATGGAAACACGGCTGGCATTTGAGACATTATTCTTTTTTATCTTCGCCGTAGTGCATGGAGGCCATTTGTTGATAGAGCGCCCAGCGGGATTTGGCGTCGTGCTGGGCTTCCTTCATCAGTTCCTCGGCGCGTTCTTCGTTCATCTGCGTGAGCATCTTGTAGCGGGTTTCATTGTAGGCATATTGCGAGAACGGGATGTTCGGCTCCTTGGACTCGATCTGGAGCGGGTTCTTGCCTTCGATTGCGAGGCGAGGATCATAGCGGAACATGGGCCAATGCCCGGACTGCACAGCAAGTTTTGCCTGGTCGAGGCTGCGCGCCATGTCGTAGCCGTGCGCGATACACGGGCTGTAGGCGATGACCAGCGAGGGACCGTCGTAGGCTTCCGCTTCGAGCAGCGCCTTGAGCGTTTGCTGATCGTTCGCGCCCATCGCCACCTTGGCGACGTAGACATACCCGTAGGACATGGCGATCAGACCGAGATCCTTCTTCGGCATACCTTTGCCACTCATGGCGAACTTGGCAACCGCCGCGCGCGGCGTGGACTTGCTGGACTGACCGCCTGTGTTGGAATATACCTCGGTATCGAGCACGAGGATATTGACATTGCGTCCGCTGGCGAGCACATGGTCGAGACCTCCGTAGCCGATGTCGTACGCCCAACCGTCGCCGCCGATGATCCAGACCGACTTTTTCACAAGATTCTCGGCAAGGCTGATGAGATCCTTGGCGCGGCTGTCGCTCGATTTTTCCAGTTTTTGTTTCAATTCAGACACACGCCTGCGCTGGGCTTCGATGCCTGCCTCGTCAGACTGGTCTGCGTGTAGGATCGCTTCGACCAGTTCCATGCCCACACTCTGCTCGAACGATTTGAGCAGTTCTCGGGCATACTCGTTCTGCTTGTCGATGGTCAGGCGCATACCCAGACCGAACTCGGCATTGTCTTCAAACAGCGAATTCGACCAGGCGGGTCCGCGTCCGTTGGCATCCTGCGCCCACGGGGTGGTGGGCAGGTTGCCGCCGTAGATCGAGGAACAGCCTGTGGCGTTCGCGATCACAGCCCGGTCGCCGAACAACTGCGAAACCAGTTTCACATACGGGGTCTCACCACAGCCCGCGCACGCGCCGCTGAACTCAAAGAGCGGGCGCAACAGCTGCGAATTCTTGATGGTAGCAGGATTGAACAACTTGCGGTCAAGATCGGGGATGTTGAGGAAGAAATCCCAATTCTTCGCTTCGGCTTCGCGCAGGGGCGGCTGGGCTTCCATGTTGATCGCCTTGCGACCCGCAGCGCTTTTGTTCTTCACCGGGCAAACTTCCACGCACAATGTACAACCCGTGCAGTCTTCTGGTGCAACCTGAAGCGTATAGGCATAGCCTTCCGGAAACTCCTTGAACTTGGATGCAGTGTGCTTGAACGTTTCCGGAGCGCCAACGAGCAACTTCTCATCGTATACCTTGTGGCGAATGACCGCATGCGGACAGATCATCACACACTTGCCGCACTGGATACAAATATCAGCATCCCAAACCGGGATTTCGAGTGCAATGTTGCGCTTCTCCCATTGAGTCGTGCCGGTGGGGAAGGTGCCGTCGACGGGGAAGGCAGAAACCGGGATGTTATCTCCGTCAGAGTCGATGATGCGACCAAGGACATCCTTGACGAACCCCGGCGCTTCATTCGGGACCGGGAGCCTGCGCGTCATCTTCGAGGTGATCTCCGCCGGAACTTTGACCTCGTGCAGGTTGGCAACCGTCGCATCCACCGCTTCGAAATTCTTTTTCACCACGGCTTCGCCGCGCTTGCCATACGTTTTCTCGATGGCATGCTTGATCTCGGCAATTGCCGCCTCACGCGGCAGGATGCCGCTGATGGCGAAAAACGCCGTCTGCATAATGGTGTTCATGCGCCCGCCCATGCCGGTCTTCTCAGCCACATCGTACCCGTTGATGACGTAGAACTTGAGCTTTTTGTTGATGATGTCGCTTTGTACTTCCTTCGGCAGGTTATCCCAGATCTCTTCCGGTCCATACAGGCTGTTAAGCAGGAAGATGCCGCCCTCTTTGGCGTACTTGAGCATGTCTACGCGTTCAAGGAACGAGTATTGATGGCAGGCGACAAAATTCGCCTGATTGGCTTCAATAAGATATGGTGCGCGGATGGCTTTGGGACCAAAACGCAGATGCGACATGGTCACTGTGCCGGATTTCTTCGAGTCGTAATAGAAGTAGCCCTGTGCGAAATTCTTTGTCTCTTCACCGATGATCTTGATCGAGTTCTTGTTCGCGCCCACAGTTCCGTCAGAACCGAGACCGAAGAACACGCAACTTACCATGCCTTCCGATTCGATGGAGAAGGAAGAGTCTACGGTGAGGGAGGTGTTGGAGACATCGTCGTTGATGCCTACAGTGAAGTGATTCTTGGGCTCAGGCTTGGCGAGTTCATCGAAGACCGCCTTCGCCATCGCGGGAGTGAATTCTTTGGAAGACAAACCATAACGCCCGCCGATCACATTGATATTTGACCTGCGCCCTTCGACCAATGCGCTAACCACATCCATGTACAGCGGTTCGCCAGTGGCTCCAGGTTCCTTGGTGCGGTCCAGCACGGCGATGGATTTTACACTCTTGGGCAGCACCTTGATGAAGTGCTCCACCGAGAACGGGCGGTACAAACGGACTTGCAATACGCCGACTTTTTCCCCCTTCTTGGCGAGGTAGTTGACCGTTTCTTCGACAACTTCGCCGCCGGAGCCCATCACGATAATGACGCGTTCGGCATTGGGGTCGCCGGAGTAATCGAACAGGTTGTAGTGACGTCCGGTGATCTTGGCAAATTTATCCATCATCTCTTGCACAATGGCGGGGACTGCCGCATAGTAGGGGTTCGCCGCTTCGCGCATCTGGAAGTAGACATCAGGATTCTGAGCCGTGCCACGCAGGACAGGGCGCTCTGGGCTGAGTCCGCGGGCTCGATGGGCTCGAATCAGATCATCGTCCAGCATGAGGCGCAGCTCTTCATCTGATAAGGGGGTGATCTTGCTTACTTCATGCGAGGTTCTAAATCCGTCAAAGAAATGCAGAAAGGGTACGCGCGATTTGAGCGTGGCGGCTTGGGCGATGGCGGCGAAGTCTTGCGCCTCTTGCACGCTGCCCGAGGAGAGCATTGCCCAACCGGTCTGGCGGACTGCCATCACATCCTGGTGGTCGCCGTAGATGGAAAGGGCGTGGGCGGCGATGGCGCGCGCAGCGACGTGGAAGACGGTGCTGGTGAGTTCGCCCGCGATCTTGTACATGTTGGGGATCATCAGCAGCAAGCCCTGCGAGGCGGTGAAGGTGGTGGTGAGTGCGCCGGTTTGAAGTGCGCCGTGGACGGTGCCCGCAGCGCCGCCTTCGGATTGCATTTCAACCACGAGCGGGACGGTTCCCCAAATGTTCTTCTTGCCTTTGGCAGACCATTCGTCTGAGAATTCGCCCATCGCTGAAGAAGGGGTAATGGGGTAAATGGCGATTACCTCGTTGAGACGGTGGGCAACGCTTGCGGTTGCTTCGTTTCCGTCGATCATGATGATGTTTTTATTCATGCTTGGCTCCTATAAAAAGGCGGTTTGCCTCGGAATTTTCTCAATCATCAAGTGTATTCCTGTGGGATGAATTACGTTAGTTATATATGACTTAAATCCTTGTGCCTGTTGTCATATATTGGACAGGATTGGTGGAAATAAAAAACACCGTCTTTTTTGGTGTATTTTGATCGATTCTGTTTGATAGTGCTTTGGGTGTTATGACTGGTGTTTGGGTATTTCATTCAAGGAGAAGAAGATTTGCGCGCCTTTCTCTTTGGCAGTGCTTACCATTAAATCCGCGCCGGAAGAAGCGCCTCCCACTCGTAGGACAGCGTCACATTTTTCCAGCAGTCTGACAGCCACCGGATGGAAGATCTCGTCGAACGGTTCGTCGCCGATGTTCTTGGAACCTGCCAGGGCAAGTAGTGGAAGCGCAAACCACTCCCCGAGGACGGGGATGTGTCCTTTACGGAAAATGGGCAGGGCGAACGATTCCATGAAGTGGACGTTCGCGGCGATCTTTTCCGGGTCGTCATCTGTGCCGGAGCGATAGGGACCGGCGATGAGGATCATCATCGGTTTTTCTGTCATACAGTGTCTCCTTGTTTATAAGGTTTTTGCCTGGAAATGGGTAAATAACGCCAGAGTTGAACGATCAAAGTACCTGCCAGCACGAAGACAAGCCCAAGGATCTCCTTGCCGTTGAGCGGCTCGCCGAGGAAAATCCACGCAAGGATGGCGATCTGCGGAAGCATGGTGCCATTGATGATGCTGGATTCCACGGCGGTAAGCGTTTGCAGCGACTTGTTCCATAGTGTAAAGGCGAGCGCAGTGTTGACCAGCGCCAACCAGCCGATAATCGCCCATTGGGTGAGGTTCAACTCGCCCATGCCTTGGGTGATGATGCCAATGAACAGCATTATCACCCCGCCAATGCCCATGCTGACAGCGGTAACGATCAATGGGTTGAGTTTGCTTTGGGAGTTGATGTACCTGCCAAAGATGGATGAAGCGGAGTTTGCCAGCACCCCCACCAACGCTGCCAGCAAGCCGGGGACGAGGCCTGTCTCTATCGAGAGCGGCAGGAAGTAGATCAGCGCGCCCGCCACGGTGAGGAGAATCCCACCCCATTGCACGAGTGAGGTCGGCTCATGCCGGCTGGACATGCTGTAAAATGCGATCAGAATGGGGGAGAAGTTCAACAGGAGCGAAAGCGTGGCAGATGGCAAAAAGGACAGGCTCACGAACTGGGCTCCCTGTGTCAGGGTGTAAAAGATGACACCGAGGGCGATCAATTCCAACCACGTCCGGGGTGAAAAATTACGGACGGACTGCCTGTGATGTGGGGCAAGCGCAACGAGCGGAAGCAGGCACAGAAACGCGAGAGTGTACCGCAACCCGGCGAACGTAACCGGAGGCAGGTCGGCTTGTAGCCCGATCTTTATCAATACCCAGGAGGTGGACCAGAGAAACGTTACCAGTAAGGCTTGCGAAACAGCAATAAGATGTTTTTTGTTCTTCGTTGGACTATTCATCAACAAGATATTATTTTCGATGCTTTTCCAGATAGGGTCCCGCCATCAACAACGCCGCCAGCGATTTGGCGTCCGGCATCTCGCCCCGTTCCGCCATCGAAAGCGCTTCGCCGACCGGGATCTTTTCCACTGACAGGAATTCATCGTCATCCGCTTCGAGCGGATTATGTTTGAGGTCCGTCGCCAAAAAGACGCCTATGTACTCGGTCGAGTATCCCGGCGCGAGGTAGAACGAACCGATGTGTTTCAACGTCCCTGCCTCCATGCCCGTCTCTTCGCGGATCTCGCGCGCGGCGCATTCCTCAAAGGGTTCGTCGCCATCACGCGTACCGGCGGGCAGTTCGAGCAGGTCAATGCCTGCCGCGTGGCGGTATTGGCGCACAAACAGCAAATTGCCTTCGTGGTCGATTGGAATAATAATGACCGAGCCGCCATGTTCGACGATCTCGAATTTGGTCTCACGCCCATCCGGTGTTTTCAAATAATCGCGGCGGATGGTAAAGGCGCGTCCCTTCATCAGGGTTTCAGAACGGATGAATTCGAATGGCATGATGTTTTCCTTTTCTGAGAAACAAAAAGCCCAGGCTGTCTAACCTGGGCTTTGGAAGAACTCGAGTTACGGAATTTGCAGTTGCTGCCCAGCCGTGAGTGTGGCTGAAACAGAAATGTTGTTTGCCGAGGCGATGGCGTTCGGGTCTACATCACCGTAGAGACAGGCGACGCTGTACACAGTTTCATCACCTGAAGCCACAGTGTAAGTGGCAGGGTGTGCCCGCAATGCACGGTTGCCGGGGAATCCCCCCGCGCTTTGCGGAATGGTCAGAACGGTCCCAGCAGCGAGGCTGTTGGCTTGCGCAGCGGTCAGCCCGCTGGCTTGTAGTAAAGCATCCGGGTCTACGTTATAGCGGCGCGCAATACAGTAGGGGAATTCACCCTTTTGCAGGGTGTAAGATGCAGGGCGGGAGCCAACTGGAACCGACGTGGCGGGTGTCACTCCAGCCTGACCGACGTTCGTAGGCGTACCCGCCGCAATCGTTGGCGTGGCGGTGGGCAAATCTACGGAAGGTGTGCCCGGCGTTTCAGTTACAGCGGCTTCGACCGGGGTGCCGGGGGTCCCGCCACCAGCAGCGGCGGTTTGTGCGGCTTGGGTTTGCCTGCCGAACTCCTCGATCATTGCCATCGGGTTTTCCACAGATGCAATCGGGGAAACGAACAACCCGGTAGGCAGCACGGTAGGCGTTTCGGCGGGCGGTGTTGAAAGCGACTGCTCACAGGCTGAGAGCAGCAGGCTTGCAATCACAAACAGGGATAGTACCAGCACGCCTCGTTGTTTTTTAGTCATATCTTCTCCTCGTTCGATGAACTAAAAAAAGATGGTAGCACATCACCTTTAAAGCGTCAAGCCGGCATCACGGATTGCAATCAAAAGACAATCGAATTGTCTCGACGGATTTTTCGCTTCCTTCGGGACCTCTTGCCTGCACCTGCGACCAGACCTCGCACACCCCGCGGCGGATTCGTCCATCCGCATCGAGAGCAGTACGGGAGAGTTCTTCGGCTGTGGCAAAATCTCCGCTCATGGCATACGCCTCAATGAAGACCAGCCATTCAGTCGGGTCTTCCGGTTCCAAACCGGCGGCAACCGCCTCTTCTGCCAGCATCACAGACCGCTGATATCTGTCCATTTGGTTGGCAAGTTCGGCGTGGGTGAAGTAGTAACACCAGTCATGCCCCGGCTCAGTGAAAAATTTCGGGCGGGCGGGTTGTTTCGGGTCAGTGATGATGCGCGAAGGGTCTGAGAGTGGAATGGCATTTGTCAGCACATCTGGCTGGCGGGAGTATGTCACGGCGTCACCCCGCGCCGGGTCGAGCACGCGCAGACAGCCATTCTGCGGCATGTAGATGACCACCGCATTCGACGTGGAACTGCGGAAGTCTACGGTGCGGTAGGGATAATAAATGGGGATGTCTTTTTCGAGTGCGGGCAGGGTGACTCCGCCGATGCGCTTCTCGGTGTAAAGCAGAATATAGGGCAGTTCTGCGCGTACGTACTCTGGTGCGTACATCCAGTTGATGGGCGCAGTAAAAGACAGGTCGGTTTCGTAGTCGATGGGCATTTGATGGGTGAGCAAGACCGTGTTCGGTTCGAGCGCGGGCATACGCCATGCCATCTGCCAGTAGATTTCGCCCTGCTTTTGCCAATCGCGCCGGAAGATGTTGGCATTGAAAAACTGCTGACCGATGCCAAGCGCGATCAAAGCAGAGACGATGATGATTTTCGCGCGCGGATTCTTAACCAGCAATTCGAGCATGCCGAGGATGAAGGCTGTCCCGCCGATCATCATCGAGATCATGAAACGGTCGTAGGAAGATTGCAAGGTGAGGGGAAGTCCTGCTGCGAGCGAGGGCAGACGCCCCAACAAAATTCCGACCAGCCCGACGAGGATCAGCGAGATGCCCAAGGTGGGGTCACGCGCTTCGTCTTGCGCGGAGCGGAGCAGCATCTGCGTGAGGGAGATAAAAGAAACAGCGACCAGCCCCAACGTCAGGAGAGAGGCGGGCGCGGGCAGTGAAGTTAAGGTCAGGACGAGCACTTGTCCCCAGATATAGAGCCCCACTTTCCACAGGGCATCCAGCGCCTGTGTCAAAAAGAAAAATGGATTCGGCGCTTGCGCGGCTGTGACTTCGTAGGAGTTATACGGACCGAAGTTGTAGTAGTAGAAAAGCCAGGCGGCGTTGAGAATCCAGATCAGCAGGTACGGAAACCAGACCTTGAGAGTTTTGGTAAAGCGTTCGATGAGGCTGCCTTGAAAGAAGGCGAATAGAAATAAAAAGCGGATGCCTTCGATGCCGAAGAAATATTCGGTGGGGAAGATGCCGCAGATTTGTAACAACAGGGCGATGATGGTATCTGTCTGCTTGCCGGTGCGCAGGGCTTTGAAGGTATAGCCGAATGAAAAGAGATAAAAAATGAAAGGGATGAGTTCCTGATTGATGTGGGTGAGCGCCACCCAGTGCTGGCTGTAACCGGGGAAGACCAGCATTAACAAGGCGGCGAAATAAGCGAGTGTTTTGCGGTTTGGAAAGATTTGGTCGAACATCCACCACGCTGATACGCCGATGAGAAAACGGATCACCAGCGCGAAAATTTGCCATGCCAGTGGATGGGTTGGGATCAGGCTGGTGGTGAAATAGAAGATGGGTCCGAGAAAGGGGCGGAACGGCATGAAGGCGGGCACAAACTCGGCAGGACCCAGAAATTTGGCGATCCACGCGAAGGGCCAGTCGTCCCAGTAAAAGCCGGTGACGGGCAGCAGCAGTCCGTAGGCGATGAGGGTGATGAAGGCAATTAAGAGGGTTTGCCGCGTTGTGGGGGAACGAAAAGACATATCGTAATTATAAGGGAAGTTCCATTGGGGTCTGTCTGCCGCCCTGAGGTGGAAAGAAATTTAGAAAAGAAATTTAGAAAAGAAATTTTCGGATTAAGCCAACATTCTTTCAGGTTTAGCCAACAAAGCGGGTGTAGTATGCGGCGCTGCGTGTCCGCGCCACCCAACAGAGGTCTCCCTGAGGCGATTGCCCGGTGGAGAGGGAAAACTCCATTTGAGTTGTATCCAGCCCTTGCTGTGATACGTCTGCAAGCGCCATGTCTGTGTCGCGAAATTTTCGGGGCAGGTCGGGGAGGCGTTTGCATTCCCGCTCCCAGAGACTTATCAGTTGCCGATGAAGCAATTTCCCTTCCCTCACTGCTTGATGGAACGGGCTGCCGACCGGAGGGAATGGTTTGACAAACAGGTCAACGCGGGCTGAAGTGTAGTGATCGCTCGCTTCATCCCAGGATAGGGACCATTCACAGACAAGTTGCGCACGGCGCGAAACGAGATCGAAGAAGAATTCCCAGTGCGCGCTTGCACCACGCGCATCGATACCTCCCTGCGAGACGATCATTTTCAATCGGGCGGATTGGTCGAGATGGAGTGCAAACGGCTCGATGATCTTGAACGCATGCAAGGCGGTGACCGGAAGCCCGGCATCTCCGCCACTTCGACTGTAGCGGGACTCCTGCAAAATTGCGCGGGTATCGAACAGACGCTCGACCGCGTTGAACATACGTCGAAGTGCATCGCTCATTGTTGACATCACACCTTCAAATCAATCGGACGATTTGAGGCATTTTCTCAAAGGTCAAATGAACTGCGTTCAGACCTTTTCAGCCTACTTTCGCACTTCCCACTTGATCTGAAATTCAACTTCCTCTGTATCTTCTGAGCGTTCGTGTTCAATACTGATGCTGGCGCCTGCGGGGATGTAAATTCGCTCTCCTGCGACCTGGATTGCGAAAGTATTTCCTGATTCTAAAGCATCCGCTAAACGCCGCAACTTGGCGATGAATCTTTTGGTGGAATAAACTTTCTCTACATCTCGTTTCTTCTTCTTAGCCATTTTCGACCTCCATTTTACTTATCATGAAATCTGCCCATTCGAACATCGTGTTGGGCTGTCGTGTTTCCGTAGGGAAGCACGCCCCATGTGCCAATACTAAATTACATGCAACTAATGCAATCCACCCCAACGCAACATCCCATTCGCTCCCCGCCCGTCACCCTGCCACCACCGCAAAGACATTGACCGCCTGATGCTTTCCTTTGAACACGATCCTCCCCAAATCCTCCACCCGAATATCATCCGGCAAACCCTCGCGGGTGTAGTTATCGATCAACAGCGGGCGTAACGCTTCCTTTGTATATTCCTCGATGCGCGAAGCAAGATTGACCGTATCCCCGATGCAGGTGTAAATCGCGCGGTTCTGTGTGCCTGTGTACCCCACGATCATATTCCCAGACGCGATTCCGATGCCGATGTGAAGCGGGGTCTTTCCGCGTGCAATCTGCCGCTGGTTGAACTCCTTCAACCGCTCCAGCATTTGCAGCGCCGCCCGCACCGCCTTCTCGCCGTGATCCTTGAAGTAGATCGGCGCGCCGAACATCGCCAGAAGACCGTCACCCACCATCTGGTTGACCGTCCCGCCGTTGTCGGTGATGGCATCGAACATCAGGCTGAAATACTCGTTCAACAGGTCGATGGTCTCGGTCGGGTCCTGGCTCTCCGCAATCGTCGTGAACGAGCGAATGTCCGCGAAGAGCACGCTGGCAGTTACTTGCTTGCCGCCGAGCGAAAACCCCGTGCGTAAAAGTTCTTCCGCTACTTCCTTCGTTGCGAACGTTCTAAAAAGTTTCCTCTGTTCGTCACGCAGGCGCTTCTTTTCCAAACTCGCATTCACCCGCGCGCGCAGCAAAATGGGGTTGACCGGCTTGGTCAGGTAATCTTCCGCGCCGAGTTCCACGCATTTCACCACCGCGTCCAACTCATCCATCGCCGAAGTCATGATGATCGGGATCTGTCGCAGCTCCACATCCTTCAGGCAGGCTTCCAACACCTCATAGCCGTTCATCACCGGCATGTCGATATCGAGCAGCACCAGATCAAACGTGCCCGAGCGAATTTTCTCCAAGCCCTCCTCGCCATTCTCCGCCGTCTCCACGATGTGCCCCTGAAGCCCCAGATTGCGCGAGAGCATCATGCGGTTGACCTTGTTATCGTCCACGACAAGCAGATGAGCGGGGTGAGCGGATGCGATCATGGGATTATTCTAACTCGTTCAGCCGATTCTTGACCCGTTCGAACGCTTCATTCAGGACCTCGATCCGATTCCCCACTGCGAGGTTGTTTTCACGCCCGAGCATTTCCAACTCACGCGCCAGCGCGGAGAGTTCCGCCGCGCCGAAGGTCGCCGCATTCGACTTGAGCGTATGCGCCGCCCGCCGAAACGCTTCAACATCACTAGCGGTCAACGCCGAACGCATCTGCGCGATCTGGACGGGCGCGTCTTCGAGAAAAGCGTGGACCAGCTCGCTGATAAATTCCGCCCCGGTCGCTTCTCTCAATTCATTGAATATTTTCAGATCGATGGATGACATGGCTCTCCGTAATCAACCGATGCGCTTCGCCTTTTGCAGCGCATCCACAAGTTCCACCACACGGATGGGCTTGGCAATGTAATGGTTCATGCCCGCATTCAGGCACATCTCGCGGTCACCTTGCATGGCATTGGCGGTCAACCCGATGATGAACGGCTGCTTGAGCGCTGGCAGATCTCGAATGCGGCGAGTGGCTTCCAGCCCGTCCATCACCGGCATTTGCACATCCATCAGGATCGCGTCGTAGGTCTGGCGTTCGAGCGATTGGAGGGTCTCCAACCCGTTGCCAGCCACATCGGCGCGGTAGCCCATTTGCTCAAGCAGGCGCAGGGCGAGTTTCTGGTTCACCGTGTTGTCTTCGGCGAGGAGAATTCTCAACGGGTGCCGCGCCGCCATCAACGGGTCCGGTTTGAAGCGCCCGGTGGTGGGCGGCTCATTCACTGCCGAGGGTCGGAAGAAGATCCCCACCAGCGTATCGAACAACTGGGATTGTTTGATGGGCTTGGCAAGATAGGCGGCGAAGAGATTCGCGCCGTCGCCCACTTCGCGCCTGCCGATGGAACTGAACAACACGAGCGGGAAGGTTGCCCTGCCTGTGCTGCGGATGCGTTTTGCCAATTCCAACCCGTCCATTTCGGGCATGTGCATGTCGAGAATGGCGATGTCGAAGGTTTGACCGTCTTCCAGCCATTGCAGGGCGGTGGCGGGCGATTCGGTGTCGCGTGGCAGCATGCCCCACTTGGCGGTCTGCATGTTGAGGATGTAACGGTTGGTGGCGTTATCGTCCACGATCAACACGCGTTTGTTTTGCAGCTCAGGCTGCACGCCTACGTAGGACGGTTTGCGTGTGCGGGGCAGTTCTGCCACTTCTGCTTTGATGGTGAAGGTGAATGTGGAACCCTTGCCTGCGCCTTCGCTGGCTGCCCACATCGTACCGCCCATCATTTCGGCGAGGCGCTTGCTGATGGCAAGCCCCAAACCGGTGCCGCCGTATTTGCGTGTGGTGGATGAATCTGCCTGCGTGAAGGATTGGAAGAGGCGGCTCATGCCTTCCTCGGTCATGCCGATGCCTGTATCACGCACGGCAAAGGTAAGTAATACGCGTTCTTTTGAATCACCATTGCGGTAGCGCTGGCTGGAAACCGTCAGCACCACCTCGCCTTTGTTTGTGAACTTGACTGCATTGCTAAGCAGGTTGGTCATCACCTGCCGCAGGCGCGTCACATCGCCTTGAATGGCGAGCGGGATGTCGCCTTCGAAGAGGTAGGCAAGGTCGATGCCTTTTTCGACGGCGCGTGTCGAGACCAGGTCCAATGCTGATTCGACGCATTCGCGCAGGTCGAATGGCTGGATTTCGATGTCCATGCGTCCGGCTTCGATCTTGGAGAAATCTAGAATGTCGTCGATGATGGCGAGCAGCGCATCGCCCGATCCGCGGATGGTTTCCACGTAGTCGCGTTGTTCGTCATCCAGTTTTGTGTCGAGCAGCAGCCCGCTCATGCCGATGACGGCATTCATGGGTGTGCGGATCTCGTGACTCATGGTGGCAAGGAAAGCGCTCTTGGCTTCGTTTGCTTGTTCGGCGGCAGCGCGCGCGGCGCGGGCTTCCTCGAACAGGCGCGCATTTTGGATCGCCGTTGCTGTGGATGATGCGATGGATTCCATCAGTTTGATGATGGATTCGTCATAGGCGTTCTCACGCTCGAAGTTTTGAATGGTCAGCCCGCCGATGAGTTCGCGCCCGACCACCATCGGTACCATGACCACTGATTTTGGGATCTCGCTCGTGTCGGTCATATTGGAACCGAGTTTCTTCCATAACGAGGGAGACCGCCGGTTGATGACCAGCGTCTTGCCTTGCAGGGCGGCTTGCATGGTGAACTCATCCACGAAGAACGGCGGGAACTGGATGCGCTGGTTGTTCTTGGTGACGTAATGGGCATCGACGGAATTGGTTTGCGGGTCGTACAAGCCGATACCGATGTTGTCTTCCTTGACGAGTTCGCGTACCTTGTCTCCCACACGTTCGAGGATGGTGTAGGCATCCAATTGCTGGGTGAGTACCTGCCCGATCTCGTTCAGGATCTCCAGTTCGGCGGCGCGGCGCTTGGTTTCATCGAGCAGGTGCTGGGTTTCGTCGAACAGACGCGCGTTTTGAAGGGCAACACCCATATTTGCCGAGAGGATTTGCAGGATTCGCAAATTGCCCTCATTGAATGCGTTGGCTTTGTAACTTTGCACCCCTACCACTCCAAGCACCCGGTCACCGACCATAATGGGGACGCCCATGTAGGAATTGATATCTTCTTCGTCATCCGGTGCGGTGAGGTATGCCGCGGCACCGTTCTCCTCGATTTCCCCGGCTGTGTTCAGTAATAGCGGCTGCCTGGTGATGATGATTTTGGAGGTAAGCCCTTCCCCCAACTCCCACGGGGGCTCGTTTTCGTAATAAAGGTTGTCGCTAAAGCTGTACACCAAACGCACAATATTCGTGGCGGCATCGTAGAGCAGAACATCCACGATCTCGGCATTGAAGATCTCGCGAATCTTATTGCCTACGTTGCGTGTAATGGCGTTGACATCCAGAGCGCGGGACATGGACTCGCTCACGCTGTTAAGAATGGCAAGTTCGGCGGCGCGTTGTTCAGTCTCTTTGAGCAGGCGCTGGGTTTCATTGAATAGACGCGCATTCTCGATGGCGACGCTGATGGAATTGGCGATCGTTGTCAGCAGGCGCACATCTGATTCGGAGAAGGCGTCCTCCCGTTCGAGGTTTTGAAGCGAAATGACGCCCTTGACCTCGTCGCCGATCATCATCGGTACCCACAAACCCGCGCGGACGATGACGGCATCCTCTTCATCTTCATCCACGCCGAGATTTATGGATTGGAACTTGCGCGAAGCCTCCTCGAAATCGCGGTTGACCAGAACGGGCTGCCCGGTGCGGATGACATGTCCGCTGAAACCGCCTCTGCCTTCCTGAAGCGGGAGCGGCTCCTGGTAAAGCCTCTTGCCGTTTTCGATGATGTACGGGTAGGAGGTCATGCTGGTCTTCTTGTCGTGGATTGCCAATACCACGGTCTGCGCATCGAAGATATCGCGGATCTTGTCGCCGGTGCGGTCGTAGATGGTTTGGATGTCCATCTTCGTGTCGAACCCGGTCAGGATGCGGTTGATGAGTGTCACTTCCTCGGCGCGTTGCTGCGTCTCTTTCAGCAGGTTTTGAGACTCATCGAAGAGTTTCGCGTTCTGGATCGAAATACCCATACTTGCCGCCAGCGTGGACAGCAGGCGCACATCGTTTTCCTGAAAAGCGTGTTCGCGCTCGAAGTTTTGAATCGAGAGCGAACCGTACACTTGGTCCCCCGCAAGGATGGGCAACACGATCAGGGATTTGGGAAATGAGCTGCCTGCCAGCAATGTGGAACCGTATTCCCTTGCCTTGGCATCCACGTTCTCGTTGATGAACAGAGTCGTGCGGTTTCGAATGACGTACCCGGAGAAGCCGGAGAGCGGCTGGTTTTCCGGATAGATGCGTTCCCCATGCCAGTACATATATGGGAAGTCGGCGGTATCAGTAATGGGATCGTAATAGGAAATGATGACACCCTGCGTATTAAAAATGCCGCGCACCTTTTCGCCGATCAGGTCATAGATGGATTGAATATCAAGTTTGGAAGACAACCCCAGCTGCACGCTGTTGATGATCTCCAACTCGTTCGCGCGCTGCTGGAGTTCATTGAAGAAGTTCGCGTTTTGGATGGCGATGGCTGCCTGCAGGGATAACTCTTCAAGAAAACGAAGGTCTGCTTTGGAGAATACCTCCCCGCCCTCGCGCCAGACCGCCATCACACCGTTAACCTTGTCGCCTGCGAGCAATGGCGCGACCAGCAGGCGTTCATCACCCACCGCTTGTGTGCCGGGAATTTGCAGCGTGCGCGGGTCTTTGTTCGTGTCGTTGATGAACTCCGCCCTGCCCTGTGCCGCCAGTGACCCGATGATGCCTTCGCCCAACCGGATCGAATCTGCGAGGATCTCCTCGGCAATGTTGCCCTTGGCGACCAGCGCCCGCAGGGTTTTTCCGTCGGATTGCGGAAGGAAGATCGCGCTGCTCGAACCGTTGAGCAGTTCGCGCGCATACGTGGCAATGCGATCCATTACAGCCGAAAGGTTGAGCGTAGCGGAAATATCGCGCCCCACCTCGTTGAGCACATTCGACTCGCGCGCATGACGCGCAGTCTCTTCGAACAGGCGCGAATTTTCGATGACCACCGACGCCTGGTCTGCGAACAATTGCAACAGCCGCAATTCGGAATCGGTGAAGCTGCGCGGATCGGTAAAGTGGATATTCATCACACCGACCACCCGCTGGCGGTACTTGAGCGGCAAGCCGATCAGGGCGCCCTTCCAAACCGAGCCGCGATATAGCGGATGGGTTTCCATATCTTCCACCAGCATGATCTCGCCGGTTTGGGCAACGGTTTCCGTCATGCCGCCGGGGCGTGGAACAGCAACCGACACCCCGGTGATGATTCCATTTGCAATAGAAGTGCCGAACTTCAGTTCGTTGTTCTCGTACAAAAACAGGTTGATGTTCTCGATGCTTGGCATCAGCGCCGATGTCCGTTGCAGGATCGAATCGAGCACGGTGGCGTACTCCAGGTTGGACGACAGATCGATGCTTGCCTTGCGAATGGCTTCCAGTTCCGCGTTCCGCTGTTCGGCTTCCTTCAACAGACGCTGAGTTTCATTTAACAGACGCGCATTTTCCAAAGCCGCGCTCATCGACCTGGCAAGCGTTTCCAACAGGCTGACATCCGACTCGCTGAAAGAATTTTCCCGGTCCATGTTCTGGAGCGAGATCACGCCGCGGACCTCATCCCCCGATATCAGCGGAACATACAACGCCGACTTGGGCAACAACGGACCAAGCACAAGTTGCGCCCCATATTCACGTACCCTGTCTTCAACATTATCGTTGAACACGAACGTCTTCCGTAAACGAACAAGCGATTTCATCAAACCGCTCATCGGGCGCGGGTCGAGGTACTCGCGTCCGTACCGGTCAATGTAATAATTGAAGAACTGCGTCTCGCTCTTCAGGTCGAAGGTGGCGATGATGGTCGTCTGGGCTCCGAACAGATCGCGGATTTTATCACCGACAAGATCGTAGATCGCCTGCATCTCCAGCTTCGAAGCGAGCCCGTCCTGCACACTTTTGATGATCGCCAGCTCTGCTTCGCGCTGTTTCAATTCCTTGACGATCTTTGCGTTCGAAACCGGTTTGGGCACAGCGCTCTTCGCCCGCGAAGAACCCCGGGCGGGCGATTTTTTCTGTTCTGTTTTTAGGGATGGCTTTTTTTTCTGACCACTGGTGGGCATGATTCCTCTGAGACCGATTCAGTTTACATATGGGCAGGGAAATCGTCAATAGCAGAAATAAAAAAACAGGCGGCTATTGCCCGCCTGTCATCGATTTGATATTTTTGAGGGGTGTTTGGATCACCAGATCGCAGCCGGGCCAGACCGCATCCACGCCCGCCTCTTTCGACCTTTGAACTGCCTCTGCAACCAAGCCTTCGTTACCCTGCCACAGAGTCGCCACCGGGTCTACGTTACCAAACAGCATCGTCTCTTTTAATACGGCGCGAGATGCCTGCAAATCATTCAACTGATCCACCGAGATGGCATCTGCGCCGGTCTGCGCCAGCAGACTCATGGCAGAATCCGTTTTCCCGCACACCGAAAGCACACGGGGACGAGGCAGGCTTGAGGTCAGGTGTTGAAGCGCAGGCAGGACGAATCCCTCAAACGGCTTGGGTCCGATAAATCCTGGTGAGCCGCCCATCTCGTGAATGGTGATGAAATCCGCGCCTGCTTCGCGATAGGCATTGCCAATGGTTGAGAGGAAAGAGGATAGACGCAGCAGCGCATCCAAAACCATCTGCGGCTCGTTCTTCATCTCGTGGACGAGATTCTGCACCTTGCAAATATAGATCATCAACGTGTACGGACCGGGGAGGATGCCCGATATGACCGCCTGCTTGCCGATGTCTTGTTTTGTCAATCGCATCGCATCGCAGATCAATGGAATCCGCCCGCCCAAGGTTGGTTTGATCGCCGCCACTTCACGTGTGGACATGAACAACAGTTTGCGAACCTGCGGAAATTGCATCTCGTCATTGTTATAAAAGATCAACTCCGCGCCTAAGGCTTCTGCCGGAGAGCAAAAATCCAAAGGCAGCGCCGCAGAGGGCATCCCGGTCAATTTGAACGTACTGGCCGCTGCTCGCGCCATCTTCCCCGCATCGTGATGGACTTCTTGCAACGCCAATCCCTCACTCGCCAGTCCCTCGGCTGTGACATGAATCAACCCGCTGAACGCCGGAATGATGTCGGTTTTTTTGCCTGAAAGCAATGAAAGGATCTCATTTCGCATGAGTGAGATTATACACTTCCCCTTTATACGACCTGTGATGATTTACACCATTTTTGCTGTAATCACCCTTAAGTGCCCCAGACATACACCCTGTTGCGCCCTTTTTGTTTTGCCTGATACATGGCAGCATCGGCATTTTTAATGACTTGTTGGATCTCAATGCCGTGCCTGGGATAGTAGGAAACACCGATCGAAACCGTTGCAGATAATTCCTGATTTTCGAAGCGGGTTCGCAACTCATTGAAATCATGACGAATTTTTTCGGCTCTCCGTTCCACATCGGTTTCGTGGGCGCCGACCATCACGATGAGAAACTCTTCACCTCCATAGCGGCAGGCGATATCGCCCTGACGGATGCTTTCCACCAATAAGCGGCTGAGAGATTTCAAAACTTCATCTCCGGTGGAATGTCCGTAGGTGTCGTTGAAGTTCTTGAAACGGTCGATATCGATCAGCATGATGCTGATGGGATAGTTCTCGCGTTTGGCGCGTGCCACTTCGTGGGCGAGTGTTTCGTCAAGATAGCGGCGGTTGTGCAACCCGGTGAGCGGGTCGCGGATGGCTTGTTCCTGCAATGTTTCCTTGAGCGTGTTGATTTCGTTGAATTGTGTTTTCAGGGTCTCATTGCTGGTACGCAGCTCGCCTTCCGTCCGCACGCGCTCCGAGATATCTAGAAAGTGTCCAATGATCAGGTCTTTTTCAAAAAAGATCAATATCGCCACGGTTTTGACTTCACCTGATTTGCATGTAACCAGGCCTTCTCGCAACGGCGTGGCGGTATTATTTGTGACGGCATATTCAGAATCTTGCTTCCACAGTTGCAGGTAAAAATTTCTATACTCTGGGTCGGGATATGCTTTAAGCATCCATTGGTCGATGCTTGGGATATCTTGAAGTGTGTATCCATAGGTGGCTATGAAGTTTTGGTTCAAGAAGATCATTTTGCCCATATGGTCTGCCACTGCCATGGGAGTTGGGGAATATTCAAGCGACTTTCTGAACCTTGTTTCGCTTTCTTCCGCCTCTTTCTTGGCTTTGATCAGTTTTTCCTCTGCTTGCTTGCGCTCGGTGATATCGGTGATCATTCCCAGGGCGCCTATAAATTTGCTATCAGAGTCTATTATGGCACTGGTTGATAAAATTGCCCAAAAGGGCGAACCATCTTTGCGACGAAAGCGAAATTCGTGTTGTTCTGCTACGCCCTTTCTACGACGTTCGAGCATTTGTTCTGCTTCCTTGCGAACATCGTCATCCATGAATTCAAATAAGGAATGCCTTATCAACTCCTCGATTTTATATCCGAGCATCTCTGCCATACGAGTGTTTGCATAACTGGTTTTTCCGTCGGTGTCCAGGACCCAAATTCCCTCATTTGCCGTCTCGACAATCAGACGATACTTTTCTTCACTTTCGCGCAGTTTTTCGTCCGCCTGCTTGCGCATAGTGATATCACGCATAAAAGCGACAATGTGAGTTTCACCATCGATGTTAACTGGGCTGATTTTGATGTCCACCGGGATTTCATTCCCATCCTTGTGGGTCGCCAATAAGTTCAGTTGAGCCCCCATTACGCGTGTGCGCGGATCACGCATGTACTTTGTAGGGTTGGCAATGTGATTCTCTCGTATGTTTTGCGGCATCAGTTTTTCCACAGCCATACCGATGAATTCGTCAGGTGCATACCCCATTAGGTTTGTCGCCTCCATATTGGCGAACGTGATTTTGCCTTCCTCATCTACTACAAAAACAACATCCGGCGCGGATGTGATCAACTGGCGGAATCGTTCCTCGCTTTCGCGCAGCAATTCTTCGGCTTGTTTTCGTTCTGTAATGTCTATGGTATACCCGGCAAGCAGGTTTACCCTGCCTGTTCGCAAAAGTGGAAATTTGATCGTGATATATTGGCGTCCATTCAGTTCTTCTTCCTGATTCAATATCTCTTTTCCGGAAGCCACTGCCCAATCGTCCGCTGTTATCTTTGCGGCAAATTCCGCTGGGAATAATTCCTCCATTGTTTTTCCGATCATCTCTGACCCGGGGATTCCGATCATGTCTGCAAAGTTTTCGCTGGCGTACATCACACGGCTTTGTGTCGGCGTAACCTCCTTGATGTAGGTATAAATGGGTGACTGATTGATAAAAAGTGCAAGCGTTTCCCGGCTTTCGCGGAGCGCTGCTTCGGTATGCTTATGTTCAGTAATGTCATGAATGACTGAAACAATATACGGTTCGTTTTCCAATTGAATGATCTCTGCTGAGAGCAGCCCGGTGCGGATCTCGCCGGACTTTGTGCGGTACTTGTATTCTGCCGCGCGGACAACCCCTTCGGTTTTCAAGAGTTGAATAAAGGATTCCCTATCTTGTAGGTTTGTCCAAATGTCCAGGGTGGTAATGGAGGAATTCAACATCTCCCTCCGCGAATATCCGGTGATCTGCGAAAAAGCTTCGTTAACCTCTACAAAACTACCGTCACTCAAACGGGTAATTGCCACTAAATCCGGGCTGGAATGAAACGCCTTGTAGAATTTTTCTTCGCTGAATCTCAACGCATCTTCCGTTTGCTGACGCATGGCAATATCTTCCTGCAACTCCATTAGCAAGCGGCGATTGACCATCAGGAACAGACTGAAGGTCAATGCGATGAAAAGCATTTGATATGCCATCACCGCCGATATTTCATATAAGTTGGACTGGAAAAAATTTTCGCCCGAAGGGATGGTCAAACTCGCAGCGATGCGCCCCGCATTGACCAAACAATAGGCGGTAAATACAATGCCTACATCGCGCGTAATGGGACGTAACTTTATATCTACCTTGCAAAGTAAAAGCCACGCGCCCTGGGCGCATATCACAAACAATGCAAAAGCGAGGTTGATATTGCGCGCGGTTAAGTTGGGGGAGATAATGGCAAAATAGGAGTGAACGAAAAGAAATAAAATGAATAGTATCGCATTATGCCATTGGGTACCGCGTTTGCCTGTGAATTGTTCCAACCCCATATATAGCAGGATCGTCCCGCCGATGGCGAAACCGTTTCCAACCACCATCGCTAAAAAGTCTGGCACAATGCCGCGCAGGGTAGCCAGCAGAATGGCGGCAAATTGTAAGACAAAGTCCGCGAGCCAGAATCCGATCCCTTTGAAATGTCTGCGGTTTTGCCAGTACAACGCCCCGACAACCCCGACACAAATCAAATTGCTGATTAGATAACTAATCAAAACGGTTTTCATTTCCATGGCAAAACCTTAACATCAAAATGTGCGTGCTTGGGCAGGGGAGCGCCTTGAGACGTGCCAAGGAAAAATCGATTGTCCATTTAATTCTACAATAATTCCATTGAATGTTACTGGCAGATTCCCATAAAAAAAATTACGGATTACGCGCCCCGTAATCCGTAATCAATTCCCAACTTACTAATTTACCAATTACCCCTTCACTGCCTTCGCAATCGCCGCAATATGCTCTGCCGTGTTTCCACAACATCCGCCCACGACCTTCGCGCCGAGCGCTACGTATTTCCTGGCATAGGTCGCCATGTCTTCGGGACCCATGTCATACACGCCTTGTTCGGTCTCCAGATCCATGTGTGGGACGCCCGCATTCGGCTTGACCCACAGTGGCACTTCGGGCTTGGTGGCTTGATATTCTTTGACCACTGCTTCCATATTATCGAGCGTCGTTCCGCAGTTTGCGCCAATGAGCGTCGCGCCCATCTCGGAATAACGCCTAATCACATCCTTCGGCTTGACTCCCATCATGGTGCGAGTGCCTCTGTCATAACTAAATGAAACCACAATCGGCAAATCCGTCACGGAGCGTGCGCCTTCAAATGCCGCATTCGTCTCTTCCAGGGCGAACATGGTTTCGATCACCAGCAAGTCCACGCCGCCATCGGCGAGGGCTTTGGCTTGTTCGGCAAAGGTCGCTTTCACATCCTCAAACTCAAGTGGACCATATGGCTTTAAGATCGCGCCCACCGGTCCCATAGAACCAGCGACCAGACCATTGTTCAATGAAGCGGCTTTGCGGGCAATCTCCGCCGCACGGATGTTGACCTCAGGGGTGCGATCCTGATACTTCGAGTCCTTCATGCGCATGCGAGTCCCGCCGAAGGTACAGGTCAGGATGATGTCTGACCCTGCCCGGGCAAAGGATGAAGCGAGATTCAGGATCGTATCCGGGTCATCGATGATGAGGTCTTCAGGCGGTTTGCCGGGTTTGAGTCCCATCTTTTGTAAATTCGATCCCGTTGCCCCGTCCGCAACGAGGATTTCCCCGCCGTTCAATCGTTCTAGAAATTTGTTCATTGTTCCCTCCGTAGGGGCGACTCGCCTGTACCCGACAGGGTGCGAGTCGCCCCTACAAAATTATTTCATGAAATTTTTTGCCAGCGGATCCGCCGTGCGATGTGGAATGAGATGCGCAATGTGCGGGAACGGCTCGCTCATGTGTGGGAAGCTCGTTGCCAGCATGAACTGATTTTGGAATTCCGGGTCGGTGGGCAATTCAAAACGCTCCACCTTGCGTGTGACCGCGTCGATCTCGTTGCGTTTCTCAACGTTCAGCAATGCGATGCGTGCACCATCGCCCGCGGCATTCCCAACCGCATAGACCTTGTCCAACTCACAATCAGGAATCAAACCGATCAGCATGGCTTTCTCTTTATCAATGTAACTGCCAAAACCGCCAGCGAGGATGATTTTATCAGGGCTTTGCAAATCCATCCGCTTCAACAAGGTGCGTGCGGCGGTAAACAATGCCGCCTTCGCCAGTTGAATTTGGCGCACATCCTGTTGGGTAATGGGGATGTCTCGTCCGATGGAGGTTTCTTCCTTCCAGGCAATGACATATTCCCAGCCTGATTCTCCCTGACGAACACGCTTCGAGTTCAAGTCCTTTTTGAACTTGCCGCGTGAGTCAACGATGCCCGCCCGGAACAACTCGGCTACCGAGTCGATGATCGCCGAACCGCAGATGCCTTTGACCTGTCCCTTGAACTCGGCATGGTCGGTGTTCCAGCCCTCCACACCGATGACCTTGTATTTTGCTTCAAGGGTCGTTTCATCAATATGGACTCGTTCCATTGCACCCGGCGCGGCGCGCATACCATATTCCACATGCGCACCTTCGAGGGCAGGTCCCGTTGGCGTGGAGGTACACACCAGCCGCTTGCGATTGCCCAAGACCAATTCTGCGTTGGTGCCGACGTCGATCAGCAGCCAGTTCTCATCCTGTTTGTGCGGCTCTTCCGCGAGGATGACCGCGCTTGTATCCGCGCCGACGAAGGAAGCAATAGTGGGTAGGATGTGAAGATTGCCAGACGGGTTGATATGCAACCCCAACTCTCTTGCTTTGATATCCACCGACTTGTGAATGGTCGGCACGAACGGAGCCAGCCCCAAGTCTTTGGGATGCAAATTCAATAAGACATGGTGCATGGTGGAATTGCCCACCAAAACCATCTCATGGATTTCGTCCAATTTGATATGAACAGACTTCGCCGCCTGCTTGAGTAATTTATTCAGCGTGCCAGTGATTGCCTTGTGCAATTTCTCCAAGCCATCGGGCTGATCGATCGCGTACTGAATGCGGGACATGACATCTTCGCCATACACGATCTGCGGATTCATTTCCGACTCAGATGCCAGCACTTCGCCCGTGCGGAGATTGCATAGATATAGCGCCACCGTCGTCGAACCGATGTCCACCGCCGCGCCGTAACTGTCTTCGTGATAGCCCGCTTGCACAGCGATGACTTCCTTATCATTGCGCACGGTGACGGTCACATTCCATTTTGCTTCGCGCAAGGTTTTGGCGAGCATTCGCAGACAGGCGTAATCGATCTCAAAGTCATACCAGCGTGGAAGTTTCTCTTCACCGCTGCGCACCAGCCCCATCGAAGTTTCCAATCCCTTGGCGAGACGTTCCCAGTCCGCTACGGGGCGTTCCAGGGTGGGCGGACTCATCGAAACCAGATATTTGCGAATCGCAGGTTTGACCTCGATCTCGCGGTTGCTGGCGCTCTTGCGGACGATCTGCTTGTTGCCACGGCTTTCTTCCGGCACGTTGATGAGCACATCGCCGCAAATTTTTGCCTGACACGAGAGACGCACTTGACCGATCTGCCAGCCTTTGTCTTTCAACAATTTGGGACGGCGTTCAAGATAGGCGCGTTCTTCGGTCCCTACGGGGGAGAGGTTCTCGCGGCTCGACTCGATGTTGTACTTCTCGAAACGACCCGCTTCCACCAGCACCATGCACTTGCCGCAGGTGGCATTCTCCGCGCAGATCGACTCGATCTCCACGCCCAATTCCCGCGCCGCCGAACGGACGGAGGTTCCCTCGTCCACCTGCCCGCGCCGACCGGAAGGTTGCAAAATGATATTGTGTTTCTTTGTCATAGTTGTAAACCGCAAAGCACGCAAAGACCGCGAAGGAATTCTTTCCTCTCTCTTCTTTGTGGACTTCGTGTCCTTTGTGTTTAATTCTCTCTTCGAGGAATTTCCACTCGCGCCGCTTCCGCTTCCAACTCTGCGAGCAGCGCCTCAGCGACTTCTTCCGCTGTGCCTTCGCGCTCGATCCATTGTCCGCGCTTGTATTGCTTGGCATAATCTGTTGTGGAGGTCGCGCCAATTGCCATCGCATATGCATCGATCTTATTTTGAACCTTTTGAGAAAGTTCTTTCTTGATGGTTTGTCCTTCCCCTTCAACAGTAAAAGACTGTGGAACATCCTTCCAGTACATGACTCGATATTTTGCCATTGCGTGTATCCTTGTAAAATTATATATAATTTCTGAGGGAGATTTTACGGGATGTATGGTGTATGGTCAATGACAAAAACTATCAGAAAAATTATTAACCGCGAAGAGCGCAAAGGGCGCCAAGTAAAAATCTTCGCGTTCTTAGCGCGCTTGGCGGTTACGCCATTGCACTTCCAGCCAACCAACCTGTCGTCCACGCCGCTTGAAAATTGAATCCGCCCGTGATGCCGTCAATGTCCAACACTTCACCAGCAAAGAACAAACCATCCACTACACGGCTTTGCATGGTCTTGAAATCAACTTCCTTCAAACTCACACCGCCGCAAGTGACGAATTCTTCTTTGAATTGTCCCTTGCCTTGAATCTTGTATTCGCCTGCCGTTAATTCCTGAGCAAGTTTTTGCAACTCCGCTTTGGAAATGTCACCCCAATTTTTTTCACCGAGAAACGTCACCAACTGCTTCCACAAGCGGATCGGAATCTGCGAGAATGCGGCATGAGCCAACACCTTCTTGCGCGCATTTTCGTGCCAGTCTTTATTGCGCTGTAAAACTTCCAGCGCCGCATCAGGCTTATAGTCGCCGAGCCAGTTCACGGTCAGGGTTGATGCGTATTTTTTGTCGAACAAAATGCGCGCGCCCCAGGCAGAGAGTCGCAGCACCGCAGGTCCGCTCATACCCCAATGCGTAACGAGCAGCGGACCGCGCGCGATGAGCGAATCCATTTTCAAGGTCACATCTTCAACTGCAAGACCCGCCAAGCCATTGATGCGTTTGTCTTTGATGTTGAACGTGAACAACGAGGGGACAGGTTCATCGATGGTATGCCCCAATGATTTGACCAACGCCAGCGACTTGCGGTCGCCGCCGGTTGCGAATAATATTTTTTTGGTTTGGATGGAAAAAACCTTCGCCTCTTTCTGGACTTCGAGTTTGAATCCACCCTTCGGGCTTTTTTCCACGCTCAAAACGGATGCGCCCAACTCGACACGCACACCCGCTTGCTTTGCGGAAAATTTCAAGATGTTGGCGATGGTGTTTGAATCATCCGTGACCGGGAACATGCGCCCGTCGTTTTCGGTCTTGAGGCGAATGCCGCGAGACTCGAACCACTCAACCGTATCACTCGGTTGAAAGCGTGTGAACGCGCCGCGCAGTTCATTTCCTCCGCGCGGATAATAGGTGATGAGCTTGGCAGGTTCGAAACAGGCATGCGTGACGTTGCACCGCCCGCCGCCGGAGATGAGCACTTTGCCCAGCGGTTGGCTGGCTTTCTCAAGGATGAGCACGCGCAGGTCGGGGTTGAGTTCGGCTGCACGGATGGCGGCGAAGAATCCTGCCGCGCCGCCGCCGATGATAATTACGTCCCAGTTGGATGATATGGATGGAGTCATGAGGCTGTCAGTATAACCGACAAGAGATGCACACAGATGAAGCAACTCATTTATCTGCGTTCATCTGTGGTGAAATTTTAGATCAAGATCGGACTATTTCCCCGTAAATGGCTTGGACGTGTGAGCAGCCACAACACCCACTCGGCAACATGCTCTGCTGTGAGATTCGGTTTGCCTTCGGCGTCGAACGGCGCGGACACGGCGACTCCCGGTGAGAGGATATGCGTACGGATTCCAAACTCGCTGTTCTCGGTTCGGATGAGTTCCATCAGCGTCGTCAGCCCGTGCATGGCAACCGCAAACGCGCCATCTTGCGGATAAATTCCAAGCGCAGAGTCTGAGCCGATTGCCATGATCTCGCCGTGCTGCTGTTCGCGGAAGTGGGGCAGGGCGGCGCGTGCCATCAGGAATGGTTCGCGCAAGTTGGCGTTCATCACCAAGTCCCACGTTTTGACGTTGTGGTTGTGGATCATGCCGCCGCTCCAAAATGGCGAGATGAGAATCAAAATCTCCAACCCGCCGAACGCAGTCTTGGTTTGTTCCACGACGGTTTGCGTTTCTTCCAGACTCTCCAAATTTGTGACGCGCGAAATGATCGTTCCCCCGCTCTCTTTGATCTTTTTTGCCGACAGTTCGAGCAAGTCCGCTTGTTTGCCGCACAAACAGATATTCACGCCAGCCTTCGCCAGCGCAAGCGCGACAGTTCCCGCCAGTTCCGTGCTGCCACCAGTGATGATGGCGGTTTTGCCTTGAAGGGGATTGGTCATTTATTTTTTATCCTGCATAGCCACAATGCTCGTCCCTGCCACGGCGTCACTGACGGCGTCGCCGATGAGGTTGATCGATAACACAGCGAGAAAAATTCCCAAGCCGGGGAAAACCGTCAGCCACCATGCCTGGCGTACGAATTTCATGCCAGCATTGAGCATGGCGCCCCATTCGGCAGTGGGCGGCTCCGCGCCGAGACCGAGGAAGTTGAGCGCCGCACCCGCTAGAATGGACGAACCAATTCCAAGCGTGATGAGCACGAGCAAAGTGCGGATCGAGTTTGGCAAAATATGCCTGACCAGAATCCGCGCATCGGAACTGCCGAGGGCTTTGGCGGCTTCGATATAGGTCATCTCCCGTAGAGCGAGGACGCTGCTGCGGGTGAGCCTCATAAACGAAGGCACGAACGCAATCCCAATGGCAAGCATGGCATTGTTGATGCCCGGTCCGAGGATGGCGATGATGGCAAGCGCCAACAAAATATCAGGGAATGCCATCAGCACATCGGTGAACCATGAGATGAATGAGTCAAGCCAGCCGCCGAAATAGCCGGAGATCAACCCAAGCGCAATGCCGATCAACGCACCCAGAGTGATGCCGGTCAGACCGATGCGCAGCGAGAGTTGTCCGCCGTAGAGGAAGCGGGTGAAGTTATCGCGCCCGACGTTATCCGTGCCCATTGGGTATTCGAGGCTGGGCGCTTGCAACGCCACCGATGGCTTGTTCTTGTTCGGGTCTTTGTCGGTGATGAGCGGCGCGGCATACGAGAAGAAGACCAGCAGGATCAGCAAAATGCCGCCGAATTGTGCGCTGCGATTGCGGAGGATCTGCTTGAGCAGGCGCATGCCGGGTGAAGTGGATTTGATGGGAGTCGGGGAGAGGTCGGCGGTCATTTGAGGCGGATTTTCGGATTGAGCAAAACATACGTGATGTCGGTCAGCGTGTTGATGAGCACATAAATGGCGGCGGTGATGAGCACCACACCCTGTACCATCGGATAGTCACGGCTGTAGATGGATTGCACGGCTAAACGTCCGATGCCCTGACGCGCAAACATCGTCTCGACGATGGTCGCGCCGCCGAGCAGATACGCCATCTGCAAGCCGACGAAGGTCACAACGGGGATGAGGGCATTCCGCAGGGCATGTTTGAGGATAACCAAACGTTCGGGCATACCTTTTGCGCGTGCCGTGGTGATGTATTCCTTGTTGAGCACGTCGAGCATACTGGCGCGCACCATGCGGGCGACGACCGCGGCTTCGGGGAGTCCCAGGGTCAGGGCGGGCAGAAAGAGATCGGCAAAGGATGAACCGTTGGAAATGCTGGGGAACAATTTCAATCGAACCGAGAAGAAAAGGATGAGCAGCAGTCCCATCCAAAAGGTTGGGATCGAAAGCCCGCTGACCGAGATGCCCATCACCAGCGTATCGAACCATGTGCCGTGACGGAGCGCGGCGAACAATCCCAAAATGCCACCGATTGCCAAAGCCACGGAAAGCGCAGAGATTGCCAGCGCGAAAGTGCTGGGCAATTGTTCTGCGATGGCTTCCGAGACGGATTGATTGGTGCGGATGGATTTACCCAGGTCGCCTTGCAAGGCATTGCTGATGTACCGCCCGTATTGCACATAGAGCGGGTCATTCAAACCGAGCTGCGCGCGCAGCTCGGCGACTTTTTCTTCCGATACTTTTTGGCGTCCGAGGATCGCCATGGTGACATCGCCCGGTACAAGGTGAATGACCGAAAAGACCAATACCGAGATGCCGAACAGCACCAGGATGGATGTGAAGAGACGCCGAACAAGATAGTTGAACATTCAGGTTTGTGATTTGCAAGCGGGTCGCATCTCTGTTGATGAAATGCGACCCGCTCATTATTGCTTATTGGGTGATGGAAATATCGTACAGGAAGGGATAGCCTTCGAGGTCGAAGGTGAACCCTTGAATGGAAGGCGAAGTGAGGTAGGACGTGTTGACCGTGAACATCGGCAGGACGAGCGCATTTTCCATGATGATGTTCTGCGCCGCAATGTAATCCTGCTTGCGGGCTTCTTCGTCGGTGTTGACATCTGCGTCTGCCAATGCCGCGTCGAGGTCTTCGTTCACAAAGTTCGTCCACGCGCCGCCGCCGTTCGCATTTTCAGAGTGGAACAGGTAGCGCAGCGGGGAGGGATCGGGGCGCGTCCAGTACATGTAGACGAGTGTGTAATTTCCGGCGAGCAGTTCTTCGTACGCCGCGCCGTCATCCATCGAGCGGTATTGCACATTGAAGCCGACTTCGGTGAGGTAACCGATCAGAAGTTCATTGAAGGCTTCCGACCAGGCGGGGTTATCGGGCCAATCGACAGTGAGGAGTTCGCCGTCTTTCTCGCGGATGCCATCGCCGTCTGCGTCCACCCAGCCGGCTTCTTCCAGCAGGCGAGCCGCTTCTTCGGGGTCGTAGCTGTACAGGCTGGCAGCGGCTTCATCATACGCCCAGGTCGTGGGAGAGACCACGCTGTACGCGGGCAGACCCAATTCCTGGAAGGCGGTCTGCGCAAGTTCTTCCTGATTCACGGCGAGGATCATCGCCTTGCGGACGTTGACATTATCCGTCGGCGCTTTGGTCGCATTGATCATCAGAATGGCAGGGATGCCGGGTTGCGCAAAGGTCTGAATGGCGGCGCTTCCAGACTCAGCCAGAGCGATGGCGTCCAACGCGGGCGGTTCACCCGCGATGAGGATCTCACCGGTCTCGAACGCCGTCAGGCGGGTGGCGGCTTCCGGCAAAATGCGGAAGATAATCTGATCGAGATAAGCCGGTCCCTCGTGCCCGGCGAACTCAGGTCCCCAGTTGTAATCATCATTGCGTTCGAGCACGATCTGCGACTGGGCATCCCATTGCACGAACTTGAACGGACCCGTGCCGACCGGGTTGCGTCCGTAATCCGCGCCAAATTCATCCAATGCCGCAGGCGACGAAATGCTCAGCCACTGGCGCGCGGCATCACGCAGGAAGAGCGGATAAGACGCACCGAATTTGACCGTCACGGTGTAATCATCCACCACCACGGTTTCAACGTAGGCGTGATCCTGAAGCAGCGACTTGCCGCCAGATTCAAGCACTGCATCGCTGTTGATGTGGTCAAACGAAGCCTTGACCGCATCGGCAGTGAACGGCGTGCCATCGTGGAAGGTCACATCTTCGCGCAGGGTGAAAGTGAACTCGGAATAATCCGCGTTCGGTTCCCACGCCGTGGCAAGTGCCGGGTACAGCTCGCCTTCCGGCGAAATGGACAACAGCGAATCGAAGATGTTCATCAGGATGAACTGTTCCTGAACATACACAGCATCACCCGGGTCGAGCGTTTCCGGCTCAACTGGAATGCCAATGTTCAACACACCGCCAGATGCAGCGGGAACTTCCTCCCCTGCCGGCGCCTCGGTCGCTTCTGAAACGGGCGCTTCCGTCGCTTGTGTCCCGCCACCACATGCGGCTAATAACAGTCCGCTCAAAATCAGAACGGACAACCCCTTGAGTAAGGTGCTTTTCATTTTTTCTCCTTGCTTGGGTTGGGAAATAATAGATCGTATTTCGGCGATTGGATTGCCAGTCCGACAATCCAGCCGCGATTTTATCACGTTCAGGAAATTGCTTGGATTCTATGCGACAAAAGCAGGATTCTGTTGTGTATACAGGTTCCAATTGAAATATCTTCGCGTCACCCCGGACTTGTGCCATTGCCGCCCCATCGAACCTGATTCACCCTTTGAGCTTGGTGTGATACACTGACCCGCATATGATCGCCTCTGAAGAACAATTCCTCAACTTTCTCAATTCTAACGGCTTCACCTATCAACGGGTGGAGCATCCCGCCGTTTACACCTGCGCCGAAGCGGAACTTCATCGCCCGAGCGTCCCCGCAGTGAGCACAAAAAATCTATTCCTGTGCGATAAAAAGGCGAGACAATTTTTTCTCGTGGTCACATCCTGTGAGAAGACCGTCCGGCTGGAGGGACTTTCGGCGGTGATGGGAGTCGCACATCTACGGTTTGGCTCGGAGGAAAACCTGCACCGCCTGCTTGGCGTCACGCGCGGCTCGGTGACGATGATGGGCTTGGCAAACGACGTGGACAAACAAGTGACATTATGGCTGGATTCCGACATCTGGCAGGGAGAAGCCTTCCTGTGTCACCCGCTGGTCAATACCGCCACCCTCGTCCTTGCGAAACCAGAACTGGAGCGATTTTTCGCCCTAACGGGTCATACTCCGCATTTCTTCAGTGAATAGAATCTTGCAGGGAAAAGGGTATCCTATATTTGGTACATTTATCCACCGAGCGAATGACAATAGGCACAAGGGACTAAAATCAAGGCAATGCTACACTTTAAGTGTACGAAGGTTCACTCCATTGGCGGAACTTCCTTCTGGATTGGGATGAACCTGCTGATTTTCCAATCGAACAAAAAGGAGCAAAAATGAAAGGCGATGCCAAACTGCTAAAGACGCTGAACGAATTGCTGGCGGATGAACTGACCGCCATCAGTCAGTTGATGGTGCATTCAGAAATGTGCGATAGCTGGGGCTACGAAAAACTGCACAAGACCATCGAAAAACAGGCGATCGATGAAATGCATCACGCTGAGTGGCTGATCCAGCGAATCCTGTTTTTGGAGGGAATGCCGGTCGTTACCAAACTCAACGAAATGAAGATCGGGAAGAGCGTGCTGGAAATGTTCACCAACGATGAAAACGCCGAGCTGGATGCGATCCGCGCCTATAATGCAGGCATTCAGCTGGCGGGCGAGGTGAGCGATCAATCCACTGCCGACTTGCTGACGACCATCCTCAAGATGGAGGAGGGTCACCACGACTGGGCAAAGAAACAGCGCACCCAGATCGAACAGATGGGTCTCGAAAACTACTTGAGCAATCAGGCTGGCGAATAGAGTCTTTGGAAGAAAACAAAAGGACATCCGCTTTGGATGTCCTTTTGTTTTAACGAAACATGTTAGCGCCAGAGCGGAACACGTTCGGGGATTCTCTCATCACCCAACTCGTGACAGACCTTCTTCAATCGTGGATACGCCCCCCGCCATTTCAGGTCATCGAGTTTTTCTTTGAGCGGAACATCCGTCCGCAGGGTGGAGAGTTCGCGGAAGAGCAGCGCGTTCTTGAAATTTTGCTGAAGGTTTTCTACAAGGGTTGTGGCGCGTCCCAGCCCCAAGCCCAACTTTGACGGGTCTTTGGGGATCGACTCGATGTGCTTGAACTTCGCCAGCACCGTCGCCGTGGATTTTGCGCCCCAGCCTTGAATGCCTGGATACCCATCTGCCGAGTCGCCCACGAGTGCCAGATAATCCGGGATGGATTCCGGCGCCACGCCGAATTTTTCGATGACGCCTTGTTCGTCGATGATGATCTCGCGCCGCCGATCCCAGCAGACGACGCGTGTGCCATCCACCAACTGCGCCAGATCTTTATCTGGTGAGCAGACCAAAACCTGATCCACCGATTTGAGTTTGGCAAAACGGGTCGCGGCGGTTGCGAGCGCGTCATCCGCTTCGAACTTGGTCATGGACCAGACCGTCACGCCGAGCGCGGAAACGGCTTTTTCTGCCAGTGAAAATTGCGCCATCAGAAGCGGATCCACGCCTTCGCCGGTCTTGTAACCCGCATACATCTTGTTACGAAACGACTCGATGACGTGATCGAACGCCACCCCCACATGCGTCACATCCGGGCTGGTCAGCAGCATGAGCAGGCTTCGCAGCAGCCCGAGGGTTGCGCCTACTTCCTGCCCATTTGGGGCTTTCTTCGGCGGTGCGCCAAAATGGTTGCGGAACAATTCATATGTCCCATCGATAAGATGAACCTTCATATTAAAGTCAGCCTCCTCGCTCGTGGATTTATGTCAATAAGGCGTACGCCCATTGATGATATTGCGAAATGCGTAAACGTGATCAGGGATTGAAACGATTATACCCTTCACAAGATGGTGAGTTGCGATCTGAGAGACATCGAGAGGACGATTGGAAATTGACGATCTGGAGGCGAGAATCAAGGCTGGGGGGATGAACAGACTTGAGGTCTGGTGTGAAGCGGGTGGGGGGGTAATCCTGAACCGGTACCGTCTCAAAGAAACGGCGATGATAGAGAATCTCAGGCTGGGTAATTGGGTAGTTGACTCTTTTGAAAATTTATGCAATAATATCGGTAACGTTTCCGGTATTGATACCGAAACATGATGTCATTCCAATAGGAATTGAGATGCGATCAAAAAAGCGCGCATTAACCATACAGGACGTTGCAAAAACCGCAGGCGTATCGGTGTCGACGGTTTCACGTGTATTGAATGGAAAAGACGATGTTGCCAGCGATACGCAGGCTCGCATCATGAAGGTGATAGGGAAGATGGGGTACACCTCGAGCCTGGCAGCCCGCAGTATGCGCAGTCATCGCAAGAACCTGATCGGGCTTGTGGTGCCGGATATCGGGTTCCCATATTCGATTGAGATCATGAAGGGGGTCAACCGCGCCATCGCGGAATCGAAGTTTGATTTATTGCTTTATACCACGGGGGATGTCCAGAAGAATGGCACGGCTTTGCATGAACAACATTATGTCTCCCTTTTGAATAATTCGATCACGGATGGGGTTCTGATCGTGGCTTCGGCTGCGGCGGAGTTTATAACCAATGCACCCATTGTCGCTGTGGACCCGCATGTCATCAACCCCAATTATCCGTCGGTTCAGGGGATGAATTATCAGGGTGCGTTGGCGGTGATGGAGTATCTGATGGGGTTGGGGCACCGTCGGATCGGGTTTATCAGCGGGCGCCCTGAAATTGGCAGCGCGCTTCGGCGTTTGAAGGGGTATCGTGATGCATTGACCAGCGCCGGGGTGGCGGTGGATGAGGAACTGATCAAGCCGGGGGATTTCACGCAGAAGACCGCCTGTAAGCAAGCCAGCCATCTGTTGCAGATGGACAATCCGCCGACCGCTATTTTTGCTGCGAACGATCAATCTGCCATTGGTGTGATCGAGGCGGCTGAGGGGTTGGGTGTGCGCATCCCCGATGACTTGTCGGTGGTGGGGTTCGACAATATTTCAGAAGCCCGTTATCTGGGATTGACGACCGTCGATCAATTCCTGGAGGAAATGGGGTATGTGGCGATGCAGATGTTGATCAAGTTAATTAATGGTGAAACGCTGGACCTTGATGTTCATAAAATGCAGACGAAACTAGTGGTGCGTTCCTCCTGTCAGGCGTTGACCCCGGCGTATTGATCGATGAAGGCGCTTCGTCCCGTGTTTTTTTATGGTTTTCCGGTAACGTTACCGGAAAGGAAGAACCTTAATGTCGTGCTGACCTCATGTTTTGCGCGTTGCCCGTGCAGACAAGGGAAGTAAGAAAGACCATTTATTTTTTATTCGAGAGTTGTTTCAAGGAGGTGCCAGGCTTAGATAAGAACGTTCGAACTTTCGTATGTCCGAAAAGAGGACGTCCGATATCTTGAGGACATCGGACGCCATTGAGCAGAAGCCCGAATCCTGTATCGAGGTTTACCGGACTTCAACCTCAAAATATACCATATCAAATAAGGAGAAAGAAGATGAAACGATTTTCGTTTATCCTGTCTTTGCTGGTTGTGTTGAGCATGTTATTGGCGGCTTGTGCGCCGGCGGCGGGCGAAGAATCCTCTGGGGGTAGTGAAGGATCGTCTGAGTCATCGTCATCGGGGGAAGAATCTGCGCCGGTTGAATTGGAGGGTACGCTGCACGTGTGGGCGTTTACCAATGAGATCCGCACCATGGCGATTGCCTTTGAAGGCAGGCACCCCAAGGTGGATGTTGTTTATACGATGATTCCCATGACCAATGGTGAGTACCAGACCAAGGTCAAGGCTGCTGCGGGAACTGCTGATTCACCGGATGTCGTGGCGCTTGAAGCGGCGTTCGTTAAGGAATGGGTCGAGTCTGATCTGTTGGCTGACTTGGGGGATCTTCTGCCGCTGACCGAGGAACTCCAGACCTTCCCAGCGGTGGTTGAAGTCGGTTCGCATGAAGGTATCACGAAGGCGTATTCCTATCAAGCCACTCCGGGCGCGTTCTTCTATCGCCGCAGCATTGCCAAGGAATGCCTCGGTACGGATGATCCCGCTGAGGTTCAGGCAATGGTTGCCGACATGGAAAAGTTCGTGGAGACCGCTGGTAAGATCAAAGAATGTGGAACTGGCGATTACTTTACCGTCGGAACACCCGGTGAAATGCTTAATCCCTTCCTTGCCAACCGGTCCCAGCCGTGGATCGTGGATGGTGAGCTGGTGATCGATCCGATGGTCTCGGAGTACGTCAAGTTTGCCAAGTTGATGCGTGATGAAGGCTACGAGTCACAGGCGACCCAGTGGAGCGAAGGCTGGTTTGCCGGCATGAACGATACCCTGAAGGATGCCAACGGTACTCCCAAGAAGGTCTTTAGCTACTTCCTGCCCACGTGGGGTCTGCCTTATGTTCTGATCCCGAACTCGACCTCGGACTCCACCGACACTGGCGGTGACTGGGCGATGATCAATGGTCCGCTGGCGTATCAATGGGGCGGTACCTGGGTCGGTGTTTTGGAAGGCAGCCCGAACTATGAACTGGCGAAGGAATTTGTCAAGTTTGTGGCTCTCGATGAAGAGAACCTGACCAACTGGGCAACCGGTGTGTACACCAATGAATACCTGAAAGCCATCGATCCTGAAACGCCGGATGATCAGCAGCAGGCTGCGGGTGACTTCGTTTCCAGCCAGGTTGTGGTCGAAAAGATCGTCGATTCGTTCGATGACTCCGCTCTGGCGGTGTGGCTTGGTGGACAGAACTCTTATGCGGCGTTTGCGCAGGCTGCCCCGAGCGTCAATGGCGCTTTGCTGACCGGCTCTGATGATGCCATTCAACGCGCCTTGAACGATCCTCTTGCGAGCTATCTCAACGGCGACATCACCGAAGCCGAGATGTGGTCTCAATGGTTGGATGCGGTCCGAAATGAATTCCCGGATCTGATCATCCCTGAACCCCCTGTGACCAACTAACGGATATATCAAGGAGTGGGTCAGCGCATCGCGCTGACCCACTCTATCAGACTGTGAACACCCGGAAGCATGTTTATCGATGTAAGGAGGCGTGATGGGCTTTCCTAAATTCAAAAAAGAGTATTATGGGTATCTTTTTATCGCCCCATTTATCATAGGTTTTTTGATCTTTGGGCTTTACCCGGTCTATAACACATTGGCGCTTAGTTTCACCGATACCACCTTGATGAGCAGGAATGCAGATTTTGTCGGTCTTGCGAACTTTGAACGCCTGTTTGCCGATGATGTTTTCCTGAATGCTGTCAGGAACACCTGGTTGATCTGGATTCTGAATTTCATTCCGCAGATCGGGATCGCCCTCCTGCTATCCGCCTGGTTCACAGATACCCGCCTCAAGATCAAGGCGGTTGGGGTGTGGCGCGCATTGTTCTTCCTCCCGAATTTGCTCGTTCCGGCTTCCGTTGCGGCATTATTCTTTGCGTTTTTTTCCTTTTATGGTCCTGTCAACCAATTCATGGTTCGGTACGGGCTTTTGCCGGAGGCGATGCATTATTTACAGAGTGTCCCCGTGATGCGCGGACTGGTGATCTTCATTCAATGGTGGATGTGGTTCGGGCAGACGGTCATCATTGTGATGGCAGGCATGACGTCCATTCCCATTTCCCTTTATGAAGCTGCAATGGTGGACGGCGCAACCGCCTCCCAAATGTTCAGGCGCATCACTCTACCCCTTCTTAAACCGATTCTGATCTATATCTTTGTCACTTCATTGGTCGGTGGGATGCAGATGTTCGACATCCCCTTCCTGTTGACGGATGGCAGAGGTTCGCCGAACAGTTCCATTCAAACGAACAATATCCTCATGTACATGAAATTTGCAAGCAGCAAGGGACATATTGGGGCTGCTTCGTCCGTCGGTGTGCTGGTCTTCCTGATGACGAGTCTCTGCGCACTGGGAATATTCTACTTCCTGGGTGAAAACGAGAATTCAAATACTGGCAAATCCTGGAAGAACCTGTTCAAAAAGAAGTCTTAGCGGAAGGTGTTCCATGAGCAATTATCGATTTACCCTAAGTCTGACGCGTGTTTTCATCTACATCGTGTTGTTCATTCTATTGATCGTCACCATCGTACCGATCTGGTTGTTGATCGTGAATGCGACCCGTTCCACCACGGAGATCCAGCAGGGGCTCAGCCTGCTGCCGAGCACCCACCTTGTGGAGAACTACAATATATTGCTTGGCAAGGGATTGAACCTTCCCCGGGGTTTTATGAACAGCACCTTTCTTGCCGTTTCTTCGACCATCGTGACAGTGTATTTTTCCATGCTGACCGCCTATGGGATTGTCACCTATGAGTTCAAGGGCAAGCAGATTTTCTCCAACTTCATTGTGGTACTGGTCATGATCCCCATGCAGCTGTCCATCATCGGTTTTTATCAGTATATGTCCAGGCTCGGGCTCACGGACAACTATGCGGCACTTATTTTGCCGCTCATTGCCAATGCGGGCGGCGTCTTCTTTGGGAAGCAATACCTCGAGTCAATGGTGCTGCGGGATCTGATCGATGCCGCTCGAATCGACGGCGCCAGTGAACTTGCCATCTTTCACCGTGTCATGATGCCGCTGGCAATTCCGGGGGCAGCCACCATGGGTATCTTTGCCTTCATCGCTTCCTGGAACAACTTCTTCAATGCTTTTATCCTGATCTCTTCTTTGGATAAATACACACTGCCGATGCTGGTGCAAACGCTGCGAGGCGACGTGTACCGTACCGAGTTCGGCGCGATCTATCTGGGGCTGGCTGCCACCATCGTACCCATCATCATTATCTATGCCTTCTTCTCAAGATATATCGTCAGCGGGATCGCAATGGGCGCGATCAAGGAATGACCGATTTGCTGGCATCCCAGGGCGCGCAGGCGTTGAAGCGTACGGTTCGTTTCTTGGACCGGGAAATGTGGACCCAAATCCCCTAGCCGCCTGCCATCCCAAGACCCAGTTTGTTTATTCTTTCTCTCCTTTTTTCACCCCCGCCTCCCAGCGGAGGCGGGGCTTGGAGACTGTTGTCACTCACCAAAACAAAACTCACAAGGAGTAATCTGATGTTCAATCATTCCCCCGCGCCTGAAAACAAATTCACCTTTGGATTGTGGACGGTTGGCAATATTGGTCGCGATCCATTTGGCGGACCCGTCCGGGAGCAGAAAAGTCCCGCAGACCTTGTGCGCCTGCTCGGCGAGGTGGGGGCGTACGGCGTAAACTTTCACGACAATGACCTGATCCCCATTGACGCCACCCCGACGGAAGCGGATGCCATCAAAAAGGAGTTTTCCAAAGCCCTTTCCGAAACCGGAATCGTCGTACCGATGGCGACCACGAACCTGTTCAGCGACCCGATCTTCAAAGATGGAGCCTTTACATCCAATGACCCCCGCGTACGTGCCTACGCCCTGCAAAAGACGATGAATGCCATTGATCTGGGCGTGGAATTCGGCGCGACCACCTATGTTTTTTGGGGCGGGCGGGAAGGGACAGAGACCGACTCGAGCAAGAGCGCGGCCGACTCCATCAAACGTTCGCGTGAAGCGATGAACTTCCTCTGCGAGTACGTGAAGGATAAAAAGTACAACCTGCGTTTTGCGCTGGAAGCCAAACCGAACGAACCCCGCGCGGATATTTACAACTCCACTACTGGTCACATGCTGGCTTTCATCGCCACGTTGGACCATCCCGAGATGGTGGGGGTGAACCCCGAAGTTGCCCACGAGCACATGGCTGGCATCAACTTCATGCATGCGGTTGCGCAGGCATGGGAGGCTGGCAAGCTGTTCCACATCGACCTGAACGATCAGTATCCCGGGCGATACGATCAGGATCTTCGCTTCGGCTCGCGCGATATCAAAGCGGCGTTCTATCTCGTGAAATTCCTCGAGGATGTCAAATACGACGGTCCGCGTCACTTCGATGCGCACGCATACCGCACGGAAGATTACGAAGGCGTGAAAGATTTTGCCCGGGGCTGCATGCGCACCTACCTTATCCTGAAAGAGAAGGCGGAACAGTTCAATCAGGATCCGGAAGTTCAATCCCTGCTGGCAGAGATCAACGCCGATGACGGATCCATGAATCCATACTTTGGAAAATACAGCCCTGAAAAAGCAGCCGCACTCCGCGCGCAGCCCTTTGACCGCACGGCATTGGGCAAGCGCGGACTGAAATACGAACGCCTCGATCAACTCACCATCGATATTTTGCTCGGCGCAAGATAGCCATACCCTACGAGAAGCCATGAATTCCATCAAACAACAACGTGTAGACAGATTGCTTGCAGACATGACCCTGGATGAAAAGATCGCCCAGATCGGTTCCTATTGGATGTACGAACTGCAAAGCGATGGCGAACTTGATCAGATAAAGATCGCGGACAAGCTACATCATGGCATTGGGCAGATCACCCGGATTGCAGGCGCGTCCACGCTCGACCCGGTCAATGCCGCCAAAGCCGCCAACCGCATCCAAAAATTCCTTGTCGAAAATACGCGGCTTGGTGTTCCCGCCATCTTGCACGAGGAATGCTGCTCAGGACCGATGATCCTCGGCGGCACGATGTTCCCACAAATGCTCGGGCTTGCCAGCACGTTCCGACCTGAATTGGCGCAAGCCATGACGACCGCCATCCGCAAGCAATTACGCGCCATCGGCGCACAGCAGGGTTTGGCTCCCGTGCTCGATGTCTCGCGTGACTCGCGTTGGGGGCGCGTAGAGGAAACGTTCGGCGAAGACCCCACACTCGTCAGTCATTTTGGCGTGGCATACATCAACGGATTGCAAGGTGACGATCTCCAGGATGGGGTCATGGCAACCGGCAAACATTTTATTGGGCACAGCATGAGCCAGGGCGGGCTCAATTGCGGACCTGTCCATCTTGGCATGCGCACACTTTACGATGTGTTCCTCCTGCCGTTCCAAGCCGCCATCCGCGATGCCAGGCTCGCCTCCATCATGAACGCCTATCCCGAACTGGATGGCGAAGTGGTGGCGGTCTCGCGCCGCATCCTCACCGATCTGCTGCGCGGCGAACTTGGCTTCGATGGTCTTGTGGTCTCCGATTATGAAGCCGTGGCGATGATCCACAACTTCCACAATCTGGCTGCGGATAAATCCCTCGCCGGAAGTTTGGCGCTCAATGCAGGTATCGACGTTGAACTCCCGACCTTCGATTGCTATGGAGACGCGCTTCGTACCGCGCTGGAGGCGGGTGACTTGAATCTCGAAACTGTGGATCTGGCTGTGAGCCGCCACCTCCGGAAGAAGATCGAACTCGGTTTGTTCGAGAATCCCTACGTCGACGAAGGAAGCGTGCTCGAAGTCTTCGAGACCCCTGAAAACCGCAGCCTCGCGCGCGAGATCGCCGCTCAAAGCATGGTCTTGCTCAAGAACGATGGCTTGCTCCCGCTGAAGAAAAACATCAAGACCCTTGCCGTCATCGGACCCAATGCCCACAATGGCAGGAATCAACTCGGCGATTATTCCTACGCCGCCACCATGCAGTTGTTGCAGTTCCAATCCCCGAAGGATTCGAACTTTGTAAATCTCGATGCCGCGCAGATCGCCCGGCACGAAGTAAAAGTTATCAGTGTGCTTGAAGGCATTAAACAGGTCGTATCGCCGGACACGAATGTTATGTATGCCCGCGGATGCGAAAACCTGAGCGACGACACATCGGGATTTGAAGAAGCGTTGAATGTCGCCCGACAGGCGGATGCCGTGGTGCTGGTCCTGGGCGATCACTCCGGTCTGGTTCCATCAGCCACGACAGGCGAGACCCGCGACAGCGCCGACCTGAAACTTCCTGGCGTTCAAGAGGAATTAGCACGGATGGTCCTCGCGACAGGCAAGCCCGTTGCGGTGGTGTTGGTTAGTGGACGCCCCTATGCCATTCCCTGGCTGTCTGAAAATGCAAATGCCATTCTCGAAGCCTGGCTGCCCGGCGAGGAGGGGGGGCATGCCGTTGCAGACATTTTGTTCGGCGAGAGGAATCCCGGCGGAAAACTGCCGGTCACGTTTCCGCGCTCAGTTGGGCAGATCCCCATTTTTTACAACGCCAAACCATCGGGTATGAAGTCGAACTGGTATGTCGATTACGTCTCCGAGAAGGTCACACCGTTATATTCGTTTGGGCACGGACTGAGTTACACGACCTTCGAGTATAGCGACCTGTCCATCGACCGGAAGCAGGCTGCGGGTGGAGAGACCGTGAATATCTCCCTCAAGGTCAGAAATACCGGCAATATGGCGGGCGATGAAGTTGTTCAACTCTATGTACGGGATGAATTCGCCTGTGTGCCGCGCCCGGTGAAGGAACTCAAGGGCTATCGGCGCATCCATCTGGGAGCAAATGAGGAGCGTGCGCTGACCTTCCACCTGCCCGTGGACCAGCTCGCCTTTTATGATGCCGACCTGAAGTTATGCCTGGAAGCAGGCAGAATTCTTGTTATGGTGGGGAGCTCGTCCGAAGATATCCGCTTGAATGGTGAATTCGAGATCGCGGGTGCGAAAAAATCCTTCGTAAAGGATCGGGTGTACGTTTGCCCGGTGACCGTTTGATGGCGAGCCTGGCGACATCCATGGACACGGTCAATTTTATGGGGCATGAATGTGTCCGGTTGGAAAACGAGACCGTGCAGCTTTTAATTTCGCGTTCGATGGGACCTCGCATCCTCTCCTTGCGTTTTTCGGGCGGCGACAACCTGCTGGCGGAACTACCCGATTTTGTCACCGATTGCCCGGGGACGGGTGTGTATCACTTTCATGGCGGGCATCGCTTGTGGCACGCGCCGGAGATTCCCAGCCGCACCTACCAGCCGGATGACGACCCCGTTGAAATGTACGCCGTGGAAAATGGATGGCTTGTTACGCAGAATGTGGAAGCCAAAACCGGCATGCAAAAATCCATGGAGATCTGCCTGGCTAAAGACCTGCCGCAGGTGGTCATCTCCCATCGGTTGACCAATCGTGGTCTGTGGCGTGTGATGAGCTCTCCCTGGGCGATCACCCAATTGAAGCCCGGCGGCGTGGCGATCCTGCCGCAATCCCGCGAAAATACGAGGGAGTTGCCCAGCCGTTCGCTGACGCTTTGGTCGTACACGGATCTGTCCAACCCGAACGTTAGTTTTGGGAAAAGCCATGTATTCGTGCGCGCAGACATGGAAGAAGCATTCAAGATCGGTTTCCCGAACCCTCGTGGGTGGCTGGCATACTGGTTGAATGGAACTCTCTTTGTCAAACGCGCAAAGTACGACGCTCAGGCGGCTTATTTCGATTTCAATAGTTCGAGCGAATGTTACTGCAATGACCGATTTCTTGAATTGGAGACTCTGGCGCCCATCTGCACGATGGAGCCGGGGGAAACGGTCACCCATGTGGAAACCTGGGACTTGTTCGGCGGTGTCCAATGCCCGCGCGATGAGAAGGATGTCCAGGCGCTCGTCGAAGAATTGGGATTGGAGCAATGACTATGGATTACTTTCTCGGCATCGATACGTCTACAACTTCGAGCAAGGCGCTGCTGATCGACTCGCATGGCGGGGTGGTGGCAGTCGCATCCTCACCGCACACGCTTCAAACGCCGAAGCCGCTCTGGTCGGAGCAGGATCCGCTGGAATGGTGGGACGCGGTCTCGGCGAGTATCCGCTTGGTTTTGGAAAAAGCAGGTATCGGCGGGGAGGGAATCGCTGCCGTCGGTTTGACGGGGCAAATGCATGGGCTGGTCCTGCTCGATGGGTCGGGCAATGTCCTTCGTCCGGCGATCCTTTGGAATGACCAGCGCACGCAAAGCCAGTGCGATGAAATCCATCGGCGCATCGGGAGGGAACGGTTTATCCAGATTACGGGCAATGTGGCGTTGACGGGATTTACCGCGCCGAAAATTTTATGGGTGCAGGAGAACGAGCCCGAGGTGTATGCAAAGGCGAAGCATGTGCTTTTGCCGAAGGATTTCATCCGTTTGAAATTGACGGGCGAATATGCGATGGATAAAGCCGACGGCGCCGGTACCGTGTTGTTCGACCTGAACTTGCGTGATTGGTCTGCGGATGTTTTGGAAGCCTTGCAGATCGATCGCTCCTGGATGCCGCGTACGTTCGAAGGGACCGAATTCACGGGGCGCATCACTGAAGAAGCCGCTTCCGCCACCGGACTAAAAGCAGGTACGCCTGTCGCGGCGGGCGGCGGTGATCAGGCGGCACAGGCTGTGGGAGTGGGCGCGGTCGAACCTGGGATCGTTGGGTTGACAGTCGGTACGAGCGGAGTGATCTTTGCAACGACTCCGTCGGCATTGGTCGAGCCGGAAGGCAGGCTGCATGCGTTTTGTCATGCCGTGCCGGGGTTGTGGCATTTCATGGGGGTGATGCTTTCGGCGGCGGGAAGTTTGCAATGGTACCGCGACACGCTTGCACCGAACATGAGTTTTGAGGATCTGGTTAAGGAAGCGGAAAGCGCTTCAGCCGGATGCGAAGGTTTGTTGTTCCTGCCATATCTGAGCGGTGAACGCACACCGTACCCTGACCCGCTCGCGCGCGGCTCCTTCATTGGGCTGACCCTTCGTCATAGCCGCGCCCACATGACGCGCGCCGTGCTGGAAGGGGTGGCGTTTGGTTTGAAGGATAGTTTTACGTTGATCCAAAATGCGGGGCTTGGCGGCATCACTCAAGTCCGCGCTTCGGGTGGCGGGACGAAGGGGGCGCTGTGGCGTCAGATTCTTGCGTCGGTGTTGGAGGCGGAATTGGTCACCGTTAACACCTCGGAGGGGGCGGCGTTCGGTGCGGCTCTTTTGGCGGGGGTGGGGTCGGGCGCCTGGGTGGATGTCCCCGCTGCGTGCCGGGAAACCATCCGCATTACCGGACAAACGCTCCCGGTCGAGGAAGATGCGGAGGTCTACCGGAAGGTGCATCCGCTGTACCGCGAGTTGTACCCGGCATTGAAATCCAGTTTTGCGAAGTTGAGCAATCTCTAATCATTCTGTCATTGCGCAGGCAGTGACGAAAACAGTCGAGGCGTTATGCGTTACGGTCATTTTGATGATTTAAAGCGTGAGTATGTCATTGAAACCCCTGAAACTCCCCTGCCGTGGATCAATTATCTTGGCAGCGAGTCTTATTTTGGATTGATATCCAACACGGCAGGTGGATACTCGTTTTACAAGGATGCGCGCCTGCGGCGTTTGACACGCTATCGCTATAACAACGCTCCGCTCGACTCCGGTGGACGATATATCTACCTGCGCGATAACGTTTCATCCTCCGCTCGAGCCTGGTCGCCGACCTGGATGCCGACTCGTACGCCGTTGGATTTCTATGAATGCCGTCACGGCATGGGGTACACCATCATCCGTTCGAAGCTGGCGGGAATCGAAGCGCAGACGCGTTACTTCGTGCCGCTGGGGGAAAGCCTTGAAGTTTGGGCACTGACCCTCGTCAACGGGCGCGAAGAGGAGGCAGATCTTTCCATCTTCTCCGCCATTGAGTTCAATCTATGGGATGCGATGGACGATGCCACGAACTTTCAGCGCAACTACTCCATCGGTCAGGTCGAGGTTGTGGATGGGGTCATCTATCACAAGACCGAGTATCGCGAGCGGCGCGACCATTTTGCCTACTTTGCATGTTCCGAGGAACTAACCGGCTTTGATACTCAGCGTGAAGATTTCCTCGGTCTCTATCGTGGTTGGGATTCGCCCAAAGCGGTGGAAGCGGGTCGTTCGGCGAACTCCATCGCGCATGGCTGGCAGCCGATCGGCTCTCATCATGTCAGCATGCGATTGAAAGCGGGGGAACAGAAAACGGTCATCTTCATTCTCGGGTATCACGAGAATCCAAGGGACGCAAAATTCGATCCGCCCGATTCCCAAACCATCAACAAATGCGGCGTGCTTCCCATCCTGGAAAAATATTTGAATGCGGATGAAGTCGAAAGGGCGTTTCAGTCGCTGCGGGTCCACTGGGATGGATTGCTGGATACTTTGCAGGTCAACACGCCCGATGCGCATACGAATCGCATGGTCAATATTTGGAACGCCTATCAGACCATGATCACCTTCAATATGAGTCGTTCTGCTTCGTATTTTGAAAGCGGTATCGGGCGCGGCATGGGTTTCCGCGACTCGAATCAGGATTTGCTGGGGTTCGTCCATCTCATCCCGGAGCGGGCGCGCGAACGGCTTCTCGATCTGGCAGCCACACAACTGGAGACGGGCGGGGCGTATCATCAATACCAGCCGCTGACCAAACGCGGCAACAACGATGTTGGATCCGGGTTCAACGATGATCCGTTGTGGCTGGTGCTGGCTGTGACCGCTTACGTCAAGGAAACGGGCGATTGGGGCATTCTCGCTGAACAGGTGGTGTACGACAACCGTCCCGGCAGCGAGGATTCCCTTTATGGGCATTTGCAGCGTTCGCTCCAATACACGCTGGACCGGTTGGGTCCGCATGGGTTGCCGTTGATCGGTCGTGCCGATTGGAATGACTGCCTGAACCTGAACTGTTTTTCGGATGCGCCGGGTCAATCCTTTCAGACGACAACGAACAAGGATGGCAAAGTGGCGGAGAGCGTCTTCATTGCCGGGTTGTTCGTGCTGGCGGCGCGAGAGATGGCTGAATTGACGCGGCAAATCGAACATGGAAAATCAAAGATCGGGTTGACTTCTGACTTCCCGCCTTCGGGTGACTATCTCGATGCTGCCACCAAGATGGAGATCGCTGTTTGGGCTTCCGGCTGGGATGGCGAATGGTTTCGCCGCGCATACGATGATTTCGGTCAGGTGCTCGGTTCAAAGGTAAACGAGGAGGGGCGCATCTTCATAGAACCGCAGGGTATCTGTGTGATGGCGGGGTTGGGCGTGGGGGATGGCCGGGCGGAACAGGCGCTGAACTCGGTGGCGGAACATCTTGCCACGCCGCATGGCATTGTTTTGCAACAGCCAGCCTTTAGCAAATATTATTTGCATTTGGGCGAGATTTCATCCTACCCGCCGGGGTACAAGGAAAATGCGGGCATTTTCTGCCATACCAATCCGTGGATCATGATCGCCGAGGCAAGAATCGGGCGCGGGGAAAAGGCGTATGACTATTACCTGCGCATCAATCCATCGGCGCGCGAGGAGATCGCGGAGGTGCATCGCTGCGAGCCATACGTCTATGCCCAGATGATCGCGGGGAAGGATTCGGCTTCCCATGGCGAGGCAAAGAATTCCTGGCTGACCGGTACGGCTGCGTGGAATTATGTGGCTATCACGCAGTGGATCCTCGGTGTGCGCCCAACATACGAAGGTTTGCAGGTTGCGCCTGTGATCCCGTCAGCGTGGGAAAGGTTTGAGGTGGCTCGCAGGTTTCGGGGAGTCCGATACGATATTCAAGTCGAAAGAGAAGGTTCGGGGAACGAAGTCCAGATCGAAGTGGACGGCAAACCCATTGACGGGAATATCATCCCGCTTCCGGGCGAAGGCGTAAAGGAAGTTCGCGTGCGTGTAACATTGCACTGATCATTTAGATGGTTTGGAGAACACATATGGAGAACAAGAAATTTCGATTTCCAAAGGACTTTATTTGGGGAGCAGCAACCGCCTCGTATCAGATCGAAGGCGCATGGAACGAGGATGGCAGAGGGGAGAGCATCTGGGATCGTTTCAGTCATACGCCTGGTAAGGTTCAGGATGGAGATACGGGGGATGTTGCTTGTGACCATTATCATCGCTGGGAAGATGACCTGAAGATCATCAAGGATTTGGGGTTGAAGGCGTATCGCTTCTCGGTTGCGTGGCCCCGCATCCTGCCGAGCGGCAGCGGGAGCGTGAACGAAGCGGGGCTCGATTTTTACAACAAGCTGGTGGATGGTTTGTTAAAGTTGGATATCGAACCATATGTCACCTTGTATCATTGGGATCTGCCCCAAATATTGCAAGACAAAGGCGGCTGGACGGCTCGTGCAACCGCGGACGCCTTCGTAGAATATGCGGATATTGTCAGCCGTGTGCTGGGAGACCGGGTGAAAAATTGGATCACGCTGAACGAACCCTGGGTATCTGCATTCGTGGGCTATGAACACGGAAGGCATGCGCCTGGTCATACGAGTTTGGCTGAGGCGGTGGCGGCTGCCCATCATTTGCTGCTGGCGCATGGGCAAGCAGTGCCGGTCCTTCGCAGGAACAGCCCGAATGCCCATGTGGGCATCACCTTGAATTTATCGCCGCAATACCCGGCATCGCCCAGCGCAGCGGATCGCGCGGCTGCCACATGGGTGGACGGTTACATCAACCGCTGGTTCCTCGACCCGCTGGTCGGGCGCGGGTATCCTCACGACATGGTTAAACAGATCGGCAATGGAATGTCATTTGTTCAAGAGGGTGATCTGGACACGATCTCGACGCCTCTGGATTTTATTGGTGTCAATTATTACACGCGCAACATCGCCCGCTCCGAAAAAATCAGCGAGGTGGAAAATTCCCCCAGGGCGGTATTCCGCGGCGACGAAATCACCGAAATGGATTGGGAGGTCTTCCCTGAAGGTCTTTACAAAACCCTTGGACGCCTGTACTTCGACTACGATTTTCCGGTCATCCACATCACAGAAAACGGGGCAGCCTTCGTAGATCAAGTCAATGCCGACGGCGAAGTGGATGACCCGGCGCGTGTATCCTACATCCGGCGGCATCTGGAACAAGTCCATAGGGCGATCGAAGCGGGAATTCCGGTCAAGGGTTATTTTGCCTGGTCGCTGATGGACAACTTCGAATGGGGCTTTGGGTATTCCAAACGCTTCGGGCTTGTGTATGTGGACTACCCGACCCAGACACGCATCTTGAAATCCAGCGCGAAGTGGTATCGGGACGTTGTGCAAAGGAACGAGATCGGTTGATGATTGCCGTAAAAAATCCCGCACATGGCTATGCGGGATTTTTTCTTGCCTGTATCAGGATTCCAATCGTTTGACAAAGATCACCAGATCATCGCCCGGGGTGTAGAAGTCTTTGATGGTCGCTTCAGCCGCATACCCCATGCCGAGATAAAATGCCCGGGTGGATTCGTAGGCAGGTGTGCCCGATGTCTCGGCGATCAACATGCGCCCGCCGATGGCACGAACCGCCTCCTCGCTGGCGGTCAACAATTTCCGCCCGACCCCATTGCGGCGCGCATCGGGATCCACGGCAATCCAATACAGGTCGAACACCCCTTCGGTCAGGTCGCGTGGACCAAAGCAGGCAAACCCGGAGACGCGCTCTCCCTCCCGCTGCACGATGAAACTATACCCGCTGTATTCCGGACCGGTATTGATGTACTCCTCCCAGATTTCCGCCACACATTGAACCTCTTCCTGATTAAACACACCCGCGCGGGCGGCGATGCCTTGAATTTGCAAACCATCGGCGTGTACGGCTTTGACGATCATAATTCCCGCCCCATGCGGCAGGCTGAAACATTGCTCAAAAACATAATTTTGGAATTGCCTTTCTGCCATGTGAATTTGCGGTTCAATTCCGCGACGCTGATTTTCCTCGCATTTTTGATTTCCGACAAGCCCGATTCGTTTCAGATCGCACGACGGTCTTCGTCAGAGATCCCCGTATTTCCCTTGTTAAAACAATTCCTCGGTCAGTTGCACCGCCAACCCCACATAGCGTTCAGGTGAAAGCGCCTTTAACTTCGCGCGCGTCACATCATCCACATGGATTGAATCGCACCAGGCTTTGTAATCGACTTCGGTCAGGACCCGCCCGCGGGTCTTTTCTTTCAGTGACTCATAAGCATCGAATTTGCCGGCGGCGCGGAGAATGGTTTGTGCGCCTTCGGAGACGACCTCCCAATGGGCATTCAACTCGGCGGTGAGTTTTTCCTCATCAGGAGCAATGCGCTTCAAACCGCGCTGGAAGTTGATCCACGCCAGCAGGCTGTGACCCAACGCCGTGCCAAACGTGCGGCGGACGGTTGAATCCGAGAGATCGCGCTGCAAGCGGGAGACGGTCAACTTTTGAGCATAGTGCGTGAAAAGCGAATTTGCCACGCCAAGATTGCCTTCGGCATTTTCAAAGTCGATCGGGTTGACCTTCTGCGGCATGGTGGACGACCCCACTTCGCCAGTGACAACTGCCTGTTTCAAGTATCCATCGCTGATGTAACGCCAGATGTCTTGAGCAAAGTCAATCAGAATCGAATTCGTCAGGCGGATGAGGTCGAAATAGCGCACCCAGTTATCATACGGGAGGATCTGAGTGGTCAGCAGGTTGGGCTCAAGCCCAAAACTGGAGACGAAGTCTCTGCTGAATGAAATCCAATCTACTTGCGGGGCGGCGGCTTGCAAGGCGTTGAAGTTGCCCGCCGCGCCTGTCAGCTTGGCTTCGAATTTGTGTGAGGCAATCTCATCACAAATCTTTTTGAGGCGGGCGATGTAAACGGTGAATTCCTTGCCCAGGGTCGTCGGCACGGCGAATTGTCCGTGGGTGCGGGCGAGCATGGGGATGGCTTTATAACGAAGAGCGAGTTCGGAGAGATTGGAGATTAGAGATTGATAATTGGGAAGGATGACTTTATCGCGCGATTCTTTTAACGCAATGGCTTGACCGATACTGTTGGTATCTTCTGATGTCAGTCCAAAGTGAATCCAAGGGATCGTGTCTTGCAGCGTTGTATCCTGCAACTTGCTCTGGATGAAGTATTCGATGGCTTTGACATCGTGGCGGGTCTTGCGCTCGTATTCGAGGATCTTTTCTGCATCTGCGGTGGAGAAGTTTTCTGCAATGGATTTGAGCTGCGCATGCTCAATGTCGCTCAAGGGGCGCACCAAGCTTGTTTTGGAAAGAGCAGGCAACAGGTCCAGTTCGACGCGTACCCGGTCGCGTAGAAAAGCAAATTCGGAGAAGTGATTCTGTAGAGGCGCAGTGGTCTCGGCGTAACGTCCATCCAGGGGAGAGATTGCGAGAAGGGGGTCAGGCATGGGTGAGGTAGTCCGTTATTTTTTGGTCGTACTGGGCGGTGGCTTGAAAGCCTTTCACAGCAAGTTGTTTTCGCGTTTCAAAAGCGACACGTCCGCTTTGCAATGCTTTGAGAATTCCATTGTAATCGGATGGGTCACAGATCAGGGTGACTCGCTCATGGTTTTTTGCCGCGGCGCGGATGAGGGTAACGCCGCCGATGTCTATATTTTCGATGGCGTCAGCATGGGTGACGTTGGGTTTGGCGATGGTCTCTTCGAAGGGATAGAGATTGACGGCGACGAGGTCGATGTAGTCCCAGCCGAGATCGAGGAGTTGTTGGCGGTCTTCATTAGCAGGGCGGGCGAGAAGTCCGCCGTGGATGGCGGGGTGGAGGGTTTTGACGCGCCCGCCCAGGATTTCGGGTGATTGGGTGTAGTCTGCGACTTCGGTGACGGGGATATTGTTCTCGCGCAACAGTTTGGCGGTTCCGCCTGAGGCGAGGAGGGTCCAGCCGAGAGAAACAAGTCCGTGGGCGAATTCGACAAGTCCGTTTTTGTTGTGGACGGAGAGAAGGGCGGTGGGCATGGGGAAATTCCTTGTTAGTGGTGGAAGAGGCGCAGACCCGAAAAGACCATCGTTATGCCATACTCATCACAGGCGGCAATGACATCTTCATCACGGTTGGAGCCGCCAGGCTGCAGGATGTATTTCACTCCGCTTTTTGTGGCGCGGTCAATTGAATCGCGGAAGGGGAAGAAGGCGTCTGAGCCGAGTGTTACATCCGTGAGCCCATCCAGCCATGCGCGGCGTTCTTCGGTGGTTAACTGATTTGGAATTCCGTCAAATACATTCTTCCAATTCTGTTTTTCCACTTCTGTAACATCGGGTTGCAGGAACTGGTCAATGGCGTTGTCGCGGTCTGGGCGTTTGATGCCTTCCTTGAACGGAAGCGCCAAAACTGATGGATGCTGGCGTAAACGCCACAAGTCCGCTTTGGAGCCGGCAAGGCGGATGCAATGCACACGCGATTGCTGACCCGCACCGACGCCGATGGTCTGTCCATCCGTCACATAACAGACAGAATTGGATTGTGTGAATTTGAGCGTGATCGATGCGATGAACATATCTCGGATGGCTGATTCGGGCAGGTCTTTTTTCCTGGTGACGATGTTCGCAAAATCTTCAAGAGTTACGATGCGGTCGTTGCGGCGCTGTTCCATACTCACACCAAAGACCTGACGGGTTTCCATCCATTGCGGTTCGTAGGCTGGGTCAATTTGGATAACAGCATAGCTGCCCTGTTTCTTTTTCTTCAAAACCTCCAGCGCTTCGGGTTCGTACTCCGGCGCGATGACACCATCGGATACCTCACGCGAAATCAGTTTGGCAGTCGGAACGTCGACTGGATCTGACAAAGCAATGAAATCGCCGAACGATGACATTCTGTCTGTACCACGGGCGCGAGCGTAGGCAGTGGCGAGCGGCGAGAGTTCCATGTCGTCCACGAAATAGATTTTCTTGAGGATGTCGGTCAACGGGGCGGCGACAGCAGCGCCGGACGGGCTGACATGTTTGAACGAAGCCGCCGCAGGCTGACCGATGACCTGCTTCAACTCCCGAACCAGTTGCCACGCGTTGAGCGCATCCAGCAGGTTGATATAGCCTGGCGAACCGCCAAGAACTACGATGGGCAAGTCGCTGCCATCCTGCATGGTGACACGGGCAGGCGATTGGTTGGGGTTGGTCCCGTAGCGGAGGGGGAGAGACTTCATGGGGAAACTCCTTTTACGCGATGAATTGAAGCGGCGTTTAGCCGGGAGAGCCGGTCAATTCGGTTGTCGAAGCAACATTTGTTCGATGGCGAACGATACAACATCCTGAACGTTATATTGCTCCAAAACGGTGTGAGAGACCTGTCCTTCAAGGGCAAGGGACACGATACCATGAATCTGTCCCCAAATTGTGACAGCCAGCAGGTCTGCGGGAGCCGCTGGCAATATCCCGATATCCTGACAGGCTTGCACGACCATTACGACCAGACTGAACGTTTTACTTGAAGATTCAACGAAGGTTGGATAATCCTTTTCTTTTTCCAATATACCTGAGAACATGATCTTGAAGGTATCTGTGTTTTCCTCCGCAAAGCGGACATACGCCTTGACGCCGTCGAGAAGTTGCTTTTTTGGATTTTTTGAGTAAGGCGATATTGCCGCTTCCAACTCGGCGTAGAGTTGGTTGAAGCCTTCGGTGGAGATCGCTGCAATCAGCGATTGTTTATCGGGGAAATGTGCATACGGTGCGGAGTGGCTCACACCTGCACGCTGCGCCACCTTGCGCAGACTTAACCCGCCCACGCCTTCTTTTGCCAGGATTTCAACCCCGGCTTTGATGAGGGCGTTCTTTAGATCTCCGTGATGATATTTTTTCGGCATGGGGAGATATTAAGCGAAAATCTTGACACCGTCAAGATTGTGTCCTAAAATCTAGACACTGTCTAGTTTTGAGGAGAAATCCCATGGGAGTTTTTGACTCTGAAAAGAAGTTGATCGTTGAAACTGCGCATGAATTGGTGCGCAAAGGTTTTTTGATGGCGACGGGTGGAAATTTGTCGCTGCGGGTGAAGGGACAAAATGCATTTGCCATCACGCCATCGAATTATGACTATATGAAGATGATGCCGGAAGACGTCTGCATTTTGGATTTTGAACTGAACATGCTTGAAGGGCATCTCAAGCCATCGGTCGAGTCCGCGATGCATGGGGCAGTGTATCAGGTGCGGGGGGATGTGAACGCCATCATCCACACGCATCAGGTGTACACCAGCGCGTTGACCCTGATTAAGTCACCGATTCCGGCTCTGTTTGATGAGCAAGCACGTTTTCTCGGACGCAGCGTAGAGATCATCCCGTATGCTCCCTCTGGAACGGGAATGCTGAAGAATACCGTTGCAAAGCATGTGAAGAATCACAACAATGCGTTCATGATGCAGAATCACGGCGCGTTGGTCTTTGGTCATGATATGGAACGGGCTGTTCATAATGTAGAGATCCTTGAAAAATGCGCCATGGCGTATCTGCTCGCCATCTGCACTGAAAAGAAGATCAGCAAGATCCCATTGGCAGTGCGTGAGATCGCTTTTGCCAAGTTACGCAAAGACCAGAAGAAAACTGAAAAGGGTGAAGAAGTAAGAAGTGGTGAATAAAATGAGTGAACAGAAATATGCAATTAGTGAATATCACGACGTGGATGAGGTCTATAAAAAACTAAACAACCTCGTCAGCCAGCCCATGCGCCATGTGAGGCGTGAAAAGATGCAGGAGTTTCTTGGTTATTTCGATACCCAATGCAAGCGTTCAAAAGAACTGACAGACGAAGCCAAGAAATTCATCCCGGGCGGGGTGCAGCATAATTTGGCATTCAACTATCCATTCCCGATCGCCATCGAAAAAACGGATGGCGCTTATCTTTGGGATGCCGATGGCAATGAATACATCGACTTTTTGCAGGCAGGTGGTCCGACTGTATTGGGCAGTAATTATGCGCCTGTGCGTGAAAAAGTTTTTGAGATGTTAAACGAGTGCGGACCTGTCACCGGTCTGTTCCATGAGTATGAATTGAAATTGGCAGAACTTGTCAATCGCTTCATGCCCGCAGTGGAAATGTTTCGCATGCTTGGCTCAGGTACTGAGAGCGTGATGGCAGCAGTCCGCGCGGCTCGGGCGTTCACCAAAAAGAAATATGTCATCAAGGTCGGCGGCGCATATCACGGCTGGAGCGACCCGATGGTCTACGGCTTGCACATCCCCGGCACGGGTCGGCTTGAGGCGACGGGCATTCCGCGTGGAGCAAGTGCTGCGACTCGCGAGTTCTTCCCGAACAGCCTTGGGGCGTTGAAACGTCAACTTTGGCTGAACAGGCTGCGGGGCGGCACCGCGGCGGTGATCGTCGAACCGCTGGGACCGGAATCAGGGACACGTCCCGTGCCGTTTGACTTCAATCAAAAAATCCGCGAGTTGTGTGATGAGTTCGGCGCGCTTCTGATCTTTGACGAGGTGGTGACCGGCTTTCGCGTGGGCTTGGGTGGCGCTCAAGGCTTTTTCGGCGTCAAACCCGATCTGACAGTGTTCGGCAAATGCATCACTGGTGGCTACCCGATGGCAGGCGGCGTGGGCGGACGTGCCGAAGTCGTTTCGCGTTTTGCAGCGGGCATTGGCGGTATCGGTGAACGCGCTTACGTGGGTGGTACGCTTTCTGCCAATCCACTTTCGTGCGTGGCGGGTTATTACTCTTTGTTGGAAATGGAACGCACGAACGCGCCCGTCATTGCTGGGTGGGCAGGGGACCGGCTTACGAAAGGCTTGCAAGCCATCATTGAAAAATATAATTTGCCATTTGTGGCATACAACCAAGGCTCGATCGTCCATTTGGAGACTTCGGGTGTGATGTTATTGGACTTCCGCAACCCGATCCGTTTGGCGAAGGAACTCAAGCCGCGCAAACATATGCTCGAAGAGATGGGCGCGGCGTACATGTCACAAGGTTTGATCACTCTGGCTGGCTCGCGCATGTACACATCCATGGCAGATACGGATGAAGTGATCGATAATGCGTTGGGTAAGTTTGAAACCGTTCTGGCAACCTGCGTTTAATTTTGCACAACCCGCTTTTGTAACCGTTGCTTGTTTGATTGTTTGTTGACAAAAATCCTCCTCTTAGGTATATTGTTATAATGTTATAACATTTAGCCTTGGAGGCGGTCTTTGGCTCAGAAAACTAAAATTCGAGCGGCGGCGGTGCAGTTTGGCGTGGTGGCAGATGTTGCCGCGAACCTGCAAACCTGTTTGCGGATGATAGACGAAGCGGCGAAGCACAAGCCCGATGTGATGGTGCTGCCTGAATTTGTGAATCACATCGCCTGGTATCGTGACGCGGCTCATTGCTACGGGGTGGCTGTTTCGCTCGACGATGACTTTATCCAGGCGATAGGCAGAAAAGCCAAAGAACATGGTTGCTATATCAAGATCAACGTCACGTTGAAACGAGATGACGGCAAGGTTTCTGGTACGAATGTTTTGTTCGACCCAGCGGGGAATGTGGTCGGGTTGACCGACAAGCAGATTTTGATGGGTAATGAAAATAACTTCCTTGAGAAGTCCACAACGATCGCGCCGATTTTAGAAACAGAGTTGGGGCATGTAGGCATGTACGCCTGCATGGACGGAGTCATCCCTGAGGTGGCACGGGCATTGGCGGTGCGCAAGCCACAGATATTGCTCAATAGCCTGAATTCATTCGCACATGATGAAGCGTCGCTGCATATCCCTGTGCGGGCGGCGGAGAATAAGGT
>DDSH01000003.1:0-981 GCA_002343775.1 Anaerolineales bacterium UBA2395 | reverse complement strand
CTCAAGATCGACCCAAGTTTTCTCGAAGGCGCGGGGGAAAGTCAGATCGTCGCGCCCGATGGGACGGTGTTAGCCAAGGCGCCGATGAAAGGCGAAGCGGTAGTCTTTGCGGATATTGATTTGAGCGAAGCCGATAATAAACTTCGTCCCGATGGCACGGACATTATGTCCACGCGCAGACCTGAGTTGTATGCGCCGCTTGGGGTGGAGTCCAAAAGTGGCGGGAAAATGCCTGGGGCGGAGAGTCTGCTTGCGGGGGTGGGGCAGGTTTCAGGTCAGGGCAAAGAGGCGCTTGATTCGGCGTTGAAGATGATTGCGGAGGGGGAAAAGGCTGGAGTGAAATTAATCGTCCTCCCAGAGTTATTCCACATTACGAATTTAGACGCGCAGCGTGCGGAAAAAGAATCAGTTGAGATGATTCGTGCATTGCAAAGTGATTTGAAAGATGCGTATGTGGCGACGTCTATTGTGGAAGATGGTGCGCATGTGGGGGTGCTATTCAATAAAAGCGGCGTTGTGTTGAAACAGCCGCAGTTGCATAAGTCGGGCAGACATGCGTGGTCGAAGTTGGGCGATGAGGTGAATGTCTTTGATGCGGATTGGGGGCGCGTGGCATTGGTGATTGGCAATGATGCCATCTACCCTGAGACGTTTCGGCTTGCGGCGTTGAAGGATGTGGAAGTGGTGGCAGTGCCGACGTTGATCTTGGAGAAGTGGGAAGTGGAATTGGGTTTCAAAGAACGTGCAGCTGAGAACCGCATGAATGTGATCGTGGCGAGTAAAAGCGACAGCGGCATTTATGCGATTACTGAAGATTTTACGCTGTGGACGGAATGGAAGAACCGACCGTTCGATGGCAATATCAATTACCCCGTGATAACAATGGCGCAAGGTGATGGCTTAACGGTTGCTGAAATTCATCCTGCGGCGTCGGTCAATAAGATGGTTTCGCAAAAGACCGATGTTTTGAATGGCAGACCG
>DDSH01000033.1:1124-33058 GCA_002343775.1 Anaerolineales bacterium UBA2395 | reverse complement strand
GGGCGGGGACGGCGAAGCCGTCCAACCAGAAAAATGATAAGGCGTAGAAAACTGCTTGAGATTGCCACAGAATCCCCAGCGTCAGGTGCACGCTTTGTTAGGTGCGTTATTGGGAAAGTACATATTTGTAAATCTTTTCGCCTATCACCATCCAAAGATTTTTCTGACCATCTTCCACAATGTTTCCCGATTCTGTTGTAAACCAACATCCCTTCCCTGATGCAGGATCATACCACGCTGAACCATCTACACCTAAACCATCCCATGTTTTATTGGTATACCACAAGTATCCATTTGAACTTTGGAAAAGTAGTTTTGGTTGTTGCCAATTATAGGTTTCGCTGGTCGCACCCAGATTTATGTAAGCAAGCCTATCTGGACTTTTTGATACCCAAGTTCCATCTTTCGACAAATATCCATGAATCCCAATCCATAAATCTCCAGAGTTTGTGTATAAAAGTGTTCCATAATCTGCCCAGCGAGGAAATGGAACACCTATCTCTTCGGTAGTTTGGGACGATGGATAATATTTCACCAATTCACCAAAAGATAATTTCCAAGACTCTTCTTTTTTCTGGCTGAACAATAAATACCCTTCTTGCGACGCAACCATTCTTTGAACAATGCCATCAAATGATGTTTCATAATGCCGAAGTTCTGAATTTGTCGGGTTGTAACTATACAGACCATCTTGTTGTTGATATATCCAAATTAAACTATCGCTTTGAGTAATAATCACTCCGTCACGTGGAATCATTCCAACGTACCCAAACCCAATTTGTTGCTCTCGATAGTTTAGCCCGATGTCATAAAACTCAAATTTATTTTCAACTTCGCTATAAACACTAAACAAAGGGATTTCTTTTTGCCATACTGTATCGTAATTTTTAGGATAGTTAACTCCAACAATGTTTCCCGATGCTGATTCAAATAAATCTTGAACTTCTACATCTTCGTAAATTTTCCCGCTTTTATCGTATGGAGAAGTGGAGACAGTCGAAAAAATCTCAGTTCCTACATTGTGTTTGATAATAAACTCACCAGACCTAATCCATAACTCTGTTTGTCCAGAGTGTATTTTCGCCAATTCTATATTTGTCCAAGTGTTGTTTGAAACTGATACTGGTATTTCTGCGTTTAGTTCCCACGGGGAAGATGGGTAAACGGTTGATAAGTTATAGCGCTCATCATTTCTGTCAATTCTTACCATCTGATATAGAAAGTCATCAAACGTACTAATACAATTCCATTTATCTTTTGTTGGTTGCGTTGATACAAGATTATTTTCCTGTGCATTGCACGAGGTTAGTAGTCCCAAGCAAATTAAAAAAGATAGCAATTGTTTTTTCATGTGAATTTTGACAAGCACCTAACTATTGTTTATACAGCCCGCTGTATAATACCCCCAAATGGGGTACATAACAGCGATTTCGCTGTATAATACCTTATAGATTACATAACATCATTATACAATCTCAAGCAGAAAGGGGCAAGAAAATGCAAAACCCACCCAAACCCACATCATCCCCACAAGGCAAAAAACTACTCGACCAATACCGCGACCACATCCGCCTCAAACAATACTCCCCACGCACCGAAAAAACCTACATCCAATGGGTGCGCGAATACATCCTCTACCACAACAAACGCCACCCCAAAGAAATGGGCGCACCCGAGATCAACCAATTCATCACCCACCTCGTCGTAGACCGCAAAGCCTCCGCCTCCACCCAAAATCAAGTCATCAGCGCCATCCTCTTCCTCTACCGCAACGTCCTCCACATCGAACTCGACCAAACCGACCTCGGCTTCATCCGCCCCAAACGCAGCAAACGCGTACCCACCGTCCTCTCCAAAGACGAAGCCAAAACCATCATCCAAAACCTCACCTCCCCATACAAACTCATGGTCCAGATCATGTACGGAGCCGGACTACGACTCATGGAATGCCTCCGCCTCCGCATCAAAGACATAGACTTCGAAAACCACCGCATCCTCGTCTACGACGGCAAAGGCGGCGACGACCGCCAGACCCCCCTGCCCGATAGCATCATCCCCACCCTCCGCGAACACCTCGCCAAAACCCGCGCCATCCACCAAAAAGACCTTGCTCACGGGCGCGGCTCCGTTCACATGCCATTTGCCCTCGCCAAAAAATTCCCCAACGCCCACACCTCATGGATCTGGCAATACGTCTTCCCCGCCTCCACCTTCATCACAGACAAAGAAGACGGCATCATGCGCCGCCACCACATCCACGAAACCGCATTACAGCGCGCCATCAAACAAGCCGCAACCCTCTCAAAGATACAAAAACGCGTCACCCCCCACACCTTCCGCCACAGCTTCGCAACCCACCTCCTCCAAAACGGCTACGACATAAGGACCGTACAAGAACTCCTCGGGCACAAAGACGTCAAAACCACCATGATCTACACCCACGTCCTCCAGCGCGGCGGGCTTGCCGTCAAATCCCCGCTCGACGGCTAAAAACACCGCACAAAAGCAAACGGCAGAGTCTTTTTGACTCTGCCGCGCCTTCATACAACCTGCCCTCAGCAGGAAATTACCAGATACAAACCCCTACCCCTTACCCCTCAAATACGCATCGATCGCCAAAGCAGCCGTACGACCACCTACCATCGCCGTCACCACCAGGTCCGGACCCGTCACACAATCACCACCAGAAAAAACACCCTCACGAGAGGTCACACCCGTCGCCTTATTCTTCACCGTGATCAACCCCCAATCATGCGTTTCCAGGTCAGGCGTCGTCTTCCCAAGGATCGGGTCGGGCCAATACCCCAACGCCAGGATCGCCGTATCCACCGCAATGCTAAAATTCGACCCCTCCACCGGCACAGGCTTCCGCCGCCCCTTCGCATCCGGCTCACCCAACTTCATCTCGATACACTCCACAGCCGCCAGCTTCCCATCGGCTCCGGCAATAAACTTCACAGGCTGGGTCAAGAAGCGGTACTTCGCCCCTTCATCCCGCGCCATCTTGCGATCCTTCTTCCCGCCCGGCATCTCCCTCTCCGTACGGCGGTAAAGACAAGTCACCTCTTCCGCACCGAGCCGCAGCGCCGTGCGCAGACAATCCGAAGCCGTATCCCCCCCGCCGATCACCGCCACACGCCGACCGATCTCCAGCGGCGCGCGCATACTCTCGGGCAACTGGTCGCGCGCCACATTCGCACGGATCAGAAAATCCGTCGCCTCGAACACCCCCGGCAGATCCGTACCCGGCGTATCCTCCATCTTCGCATCCATTTCCGAACCGACCCCAATGAACACCGCCTCGAACCCCTCGGCGAACAGGTCGTCAATGGTCTTATCCTTGCCGATATACGTATTCGGCACGAACTTCACCCCCGCGCGCTCGAACTCCTCCCACTTCTCCTGCCACACATCTTTCGGAAGCTTGAAATTCGGAATCCCGTACACCAGCAAACCACCCGGCGCAGGCTTGGATTCGAAGATCGTAACATCGTATCCTTTTTGGACGAGGAGATCAGCGCAGCCCAACCCAGCCGGACCCGCCCCGATAATGGCAACGCGCCTGCCGGTTGGCGTCCCAAGCGGAATGATATGCCCCAGCGTGCGGCGTTCATAATCCACGCAAAACGCCTCCAGCTCGCCGCACAACACCGGCTGCTGGTGCTTGTTCAGCACACAAGACCCCTGACACAACGCCTCATGCGGGCAAACCCGCCCGCACACCTCCGGCAGCGAACTCGTCTTATGATAGATCGCCGCCGCCTCTGCAAAGCGCCCCTGTTCGATCAGCCACATCGCCGATGGAATATCGTTCTTCGTCGGGCAGGCAACCATGCACGGCGCAGGGTCTGGGCAGTGGATGCAGCGCGACGCTTCCACCATGGCACGTTCAGGTCCGAATTCAATGACCACATCCTCAAAGTCGCACACGCGCATCTCCGCCGGGCGCAGATCGAGGTCTGCGAAGGGGCGGTTGGCGCGCTCTTTGCGGTCAATGGCTAAAAACTCACTTGGCACTGCCTGCATTTTGCCTCCAAGCCAAAATAATCTACATCTAAAGGTAGTCTTCTGCGATGATACCCAATCTATTTGGACAGACCTAGGCGTAAATGTCACAAAACCTGACGATAATCGTCATGAATTTGGGGTTAGACATTCATTAACATCGAAGCCCTGGCGGCAGTTGCACACCACAAATGAATTAGAATTCACCCCATGCGCATCTCCACAATATTTATACAACTTTTTTTCAAATTGGGGAGTATGATAAGTAAGATTGCCTCATGGCAGGCTGACAGTACTTTCTGGAGGAACATCCATAATGAAACAATTTTTTTCGAAGATCACCCGCCGGGTGTGGATTATCATCGGCGTGGTCATCGCAGCCGTATTGGCGTTCGTGTTTTTTAATTCCCGCGGCGAAGAGATCGTGGCGTTTCAAACCGTCCCCGTCGAACGCGGCAACCTGGTCGCCACCGTCGGCGCCACCGGCAGCGTCCGCGCCAAACAGACCGCCGTATTACTCTGGCAGACCAGCGGCATCATCGAGTCTGTGAACGCAGAAGTGGGCGACAGCGTCTCCAAAGACGCCGTGCTTGCCAGCCTTTCCAAATCCTCGCTCAACCAAAGCATCATCCTCGCAGAAGCCGACCTCGTCGCCGCCGAGAAAGCATTGGAAGACCTGCTCACATCCAATACCGCCGTCCTCGAAGCGCAGAAAGCCGTCGACCAGGCGGAAAAAGCCTACGACAAAGCATACAACTGGCGCATGGAACTCAACGGCAAGATCGAGATCACCGAAACCTGGTGGGAATTCGGCGTACTAAAGCAGAAAAAATACAAAGGCTACGCCAGCCAGGAAACCATCGAACAGGCAGATAAAGACCTCGCGCTTGCCGAATCCCGCCTCAACGACGCCCGCCGGGAATACGAACGCCTCCTTAAAGGCGAAGACTCCGCCGATGTCATTGCCGCCAAAGCCCGCGTCGACGCCGCCAAAGCCACCCTCGAATTGGCGCATCTCACCGCACCCTTCAACGGCACCGTCACACAAGCCGTCCCCACCGTCGGCGATCAAGTCTCCGCCGGCGTCTCCGGCTTCCGCATCGACGACCTCTCCAGCCTGCTGGTGGACGTGCAGGTCTCTGAAGTGGATATCAACAGCGTCTTCGTCGGTCAGAGCGCCACTCTGTCCTTCGACGCCATTCTGAACAAGATGTACAACGGCGAGGTCGTCAAAGTGGGGCAGGCAGGCGAAACCGTGCAAGGCGTGGTCAGCTTTACCGTCACCATCGAACTCACCGACGCAGATGAACTCGTCAAACCCGGCATGACCGCCGCCGTCAACATCGTGGTCGAAGAGGTCAAGGATGTCGTCCTGATCCCCAACCGCGCCGTTCGCCTTGTGGACGGAAACCGCGTCGTTTACATCCTCGAAGCGAATCAACCGCTCCCGGTCGAGATCACCCTCGGCGCCTCCTCCGATACGATGAGCGTGCTTGCCGGCGGCGACATCACCGAAGGCGACCTCATCATCCTCAATCCCCCGACGTTCGGCGGAGGTCCATTCGGAGGTTGACATGGACCTGGTGATCGAAGCGCGTGACCTGAAAAAGACCTACAAAATGGGCGAGATCGAAGTCCATGCCTTGCGAGGCGTGTCCTTCACCATCCAACGCGGCGAAGTCGTTTCCATTATGGGACCGTCCGGCTCGGGCAAGTCCACCATGATGAATACCCTCGGCTGCCTGGATCGCCCCACCTCCGGCGATTATATTTTGGATGGCGAATCCGTCGCAGAAATGACCGACGACCAGCTCGCCAGCGTTCGCAACCGCAAGGTGGGCTTTGTCTTCCAAAGTTTTAACCTGCTCTCCCGCCTCACCGCCCTGGGCAATGTGGAACTTCCGCTGCGGTATGCAGGGATTACCGAAGGGCGTCGCGACCGTGCCAAAGCCGCACTCGAGGCGGTTGGCCTGGGCGACCGCATGACCCACCGCCCCTACGAACTCTCCGGCGGGCAGCAGCAGCGCGTGGCGGTTGCCCGTTCGCTGGTCAACAACCCCGCCATCATCATGGCAGACGAACCCACCGGCAACCTCGACTCGAAGGTCGGCAAGGAAATTATGAACCTGCTGCTCAGCCTCAATAAAGACCTCGGCACCACCCTCATTATCGTAACCCACGACCCCAAGATCGCCGAACAAACCCAGCGAGTCATCCGCCTGCGCGATGGCGAACTCGATACCTCGGGGGAAGCGGAGGGGAAGAAATGACCTTTACACAAGCGATCCTTGAAGCGCTCGAAAGTTTGAACGGCAACAAAATGCGTTCCGGTCTGACCGTGCTGGGCATCGTCATCGGCGTTGCCGCCGTCATCGCCATGCTTGCCGTGGGGAATGGCGCGCAGGAATCCATCACCGGCTCCATCTCCAGCATTGGCACGAACCTGCTCTTCGTATTTAGCGGCTCTCAAGATGGTCCTCCCGGCGGACCGGGCAGCGGCAGAAGCGGCAACAACGACCGTCCGCTCACGCTCGGCGATGCCGATGCCATCTCAGACCCGTTTGCCGCGCCATCGGTGGAATTGGTCGCGCCGGTGATCCAGGGCAATGGCGTTCTCACGTTTTCGGGCGAGAATACATCCACCACGATTTCCGGCGTAACCCCAACCTACTTCCCCGTCCGCAACATGGAACTGGCGGAAGGGGAGCCGATCAATGAAGAACACCTGCTTGGGCGCATGTCTGTCGTCATCCTCGGACCGGAAACCGCCATTGCCTTATTCGGTCATGCCGACGGCGTGGTCGGCGAAACGATTCGCATTGAGGGGCAGCCCTTCCGCGTGATCGGCGTCCTCGTCGCCAAAGGCGGCGGCGCATTCGGCAGCGAAGACGATAGCGCCTACATTCCATTTACCACCGCGCAGGCGCGGCTCATCAAACGTTCCTCGCGCGATCAGGTGGATGTCATCTTTGTGCAGGCGACCACTGCCGAGTCCGTCCCGCAGGCGGCAGAGGAGATCTCCAACATCATCCGCACGCGTCACCGCACGCCCATCGGCTACGACGACTTTACCGTCTTCACCCAGCAGGATTTCCTCTCCACCTTCGAGACCATCACCGGCGTGTTGACCATCTTCCTCGGCGGCATTGCGGGTATCTCACTTCTCGTGGGCGGCATCGGCATCATGAACATCATGCTGGTCTCCGTCACCGAGCGTACGCGCGAGATCGGTCTGCGCAAAGCGCTCGGCGCTCGCAAACGCGACATCCTGTTGCAATTCCTGACCGAGTCTTCCCTGCTCAGTCTTATCGGCGGCATCATCGGCATTTTGTTCGGCTGGTTCATCGCCTTCGTGGTCGGCAGGGTTGCCATTGCCACTGGCAACAACTTTGTACCCGTGGTCGGCACCGACGCGATCATCCTCTCGACCAGTTTCTCCGCCATCATCGGCTTGTTCTTTGGCATTTACCCCGCCAGCCGCGCCGCCAATCTCGAGCCCGTCGAAGCCCTGCGTTACGAGTAACCATGAACGTCAGAATCAAGCTAATCGTCCCCCTGTTGCTGCTGGTCGTTGCGCAGGGATGTGTTCCGGCGCAACCGGCGGAAGTGGACGTGGCGCCGGCGGCGACCTCCACCGTCACTCGCCCGCCTGCCACCGCCACGTCCACGCCGCTTCCCCCGCCGACGGCGACTCCTGCTGCCACGGAAGTGTTGCCCACCCCCCAGCCGGCTGTGACCATCACGGCGACAGGCGGTACCCTGTACATCCGCCGCGGACCGGGGCTGGAGTATGACCGCATCGGCGCGCTGACCAAAGGCTCCAGCGCCAGCATTATCGGTCAGGATGTGCTTTCGAAGTGGGTGCAAATTGCCATTCCCGATTCCGAGCGGACGGGCTGGGTGTCGAACATGTCCAGCCTGACGCGCATCGACGGGGATTTAAGCAGTGTGCCCGATTTCACCTTCACCGACTGGGCAAAGCCTGCATACGTCAAGAATTGCACCGAGCATGAGATCCTCATTCAGCCCGGTGAGATCCGGTTGTTGAACTTTTACACCAATGGCGAATCGCTGAACGAGGCGCAGATCAACCCGGGCGTTTATACGGTGTACGATCTTTTTGTACCCGGTGAACCCGCGATCGAGACCATCGATGTGCGGGAAGGGGTCACGATGTATATCACGGTCAATGGGTTGGGTGTGTCGCATAAGTGTCCATAACGCGGGTTCACCCCGCGTTATTTTTTTTGCGATACAATCGAGGCGTACAGACAGGTCAAACCATCGGCGAAGAAACTGCCTTGGGGAACAGGAGCAGGGTTCGGGTCCGGTTTTGAAGCGTGTGGTTTATGTCACTGGTACACAGGAGAATTTTCATGTCCGACAAGTTCAATCGATTCAAGGAGATCGTGGGGGAGGTTTCCGATATTGGTCATGCCGCCAGTGTGTTGGGCTGGGATCAGCAGGTTAATATGCCTCCCGGCGGCGGTGAGGCGCGCGGTCAGCAGCTGGCTACGTTGAGCAAGATCGCGCAGGAGAAGTTCACGTCCGACGAGATGGGGCAGTTGTTGGAGGATTTGCAGAAGGATTACACGGATCCGGAAACGGATGAAGGGGCGATTCTGCGTGTAGCCAGCAGGGCGTATGATAAAGCCAGGCGTGTTCCGCCGGAGTTTGTGGCGGAGCAAGCCATCGCGGCGACGAAAGCCTTCGAGGCGTGGGTGGAGGCAAAGGGGAAGTCCGATTTTTCCATCTTCCAGCCGTTCCTTGAAAAGAACGTGGAACTGGTAAAGCGTTATGTTGCTTTCTTCCCGCCCGCCGACCATCCGTATGATGTGCTGCTCGACGATTATGAACCCGGCATGAAAACTGCCGAGGTGAAGGAGATCTTCAACAACCTTCGCCCCAAGCAGGTCAGCCTGCTTAAAGCCATCAGCGAAGCCAAACAGGTCAGGGACGATTTCCTGCACAAGAAATACAACGAGCAGAAGATCTGGAATTTCAGCGAGAAGATCATTGCCAAGTTCGGCTACGATTTCAACCGCGGTCGGCAGGATAAAGCCCCGCACCCGTTCGAGACGACCTTCAGTGTGAACGACGTGCGCATCACTAACCGCTTCGAGCCGGGCAACCCGCTGGCGACGTTGTTCAGCGCCATGCACGAGTGTGGTCATGCCTTGTATGAGCTGGGTGTTGCGCAGGAATACGAACGCACACCGCTCGAAAGCGGCACATCGCTTGCCGTTCACGAATCGCAGTCGCGTATGTGGGAAAACCTGGTCGGGCGTTCGTTCCCGTTCTGGGAGCATTTCTTCCCCGAGATCAAGAAGACCTTCCCCTCCCAGTTGGACGGCGTCAGCCTGAAGACTTTCTACAAGGGCATCAACAAGGTCGAGCCTTCGTTCATCCGCGTCAATGCCGACGAAGCCACCTACAACATGCACATCATGCTGCGCCTCGAACTTGAGATCGGCATGGTGGATGGCAGCATCGCCATCAAAGACCTGCCCGAGATCTGGAACGAGAAGATGCGCGACTACCTCGGCATCACTCCGCCCAGCGATGCGCTTGGCGTGTTACAGGATATTCATTGGTCGTACGGTTCCATTGGTTACTTCTCCACCTACGCGCTCGGCAACATCGTATCGGCGCAGTTGTGGGAACGCATCAACAAGGACATCAAAGACCTCGGCGAACAGATCCGCAAGGGTCAATTCTCGGTGCTGCGCGAATGGCTGCGCGAGAACGTCCACAAGTACGGTCACAAATACGACCCGCAGGACCTTGTGCAAAAGATCACCGGCTCAAAGATCGACTCGGCTGCTTACGTCCGTTATTTGACGAAGAAGTACAGCGACATCTACGGGCTTTAATTGGATGGGATGAAACCAACGAGACGCCCTTGCAAGAGGGCGTCTCTTCTTTGTCAGGCTATGAAATATAGAATTCTTCTCGCTTCTTTATGTGGACTGTTGGTGGGTTGCACACAAGCCATCGACTCTGCCCCGACACCTTTGCCGCCCGACTACCTCCCAACGGTGGTCGCGCTGACGGGTCAAGCCGCCTTTGCCACCGCTGAATCGCTCACCCAGGCGGCAGTTCCCACTGCAACGCCGGAACCCACGTTCACGCCCGAGCCGACCGTTGTGCTCCCCAGCCCCACACCGACCTTTGCGGCGGGATTCACCGAATTTGCCCAGATCCATTTTGTATCACCGGGTCCCTTATCCAGCCTGACCTCGCCCTTTGTCCTGCAAACTATTCTTGTTGCCGGTGAAAGTGAAGTGGTGCAGGTGGATTTGCTCGGCGAAGATGGGCGTGTTCTGTACCGCGAACTGAAGAAATTGATTCGCAACCCGGCGGGCACGTTCCAGCGCTTTGAGATTTCCTTCGAGATTCGCGCAGTGTCCGAGGCGGGGTACATCCGCATCAGCACCAAAGACGATTTCGGCAGGATTCAGGCGTTGAACACCATGCCTGTTTTGCTGTATTCCGTCGGCACGACGCAGGTCAACCCGCCGGGAAATACGATCTACGAACGAGTCACTGTAGAGGGATTGAAGGAAAAAGCCGAATACACCGGCGGTGAGGTCTACCTCAGTGGGCGGCTGTGGCCCTTCAACGACCAACCTGTCTTTGTGGACATCACGATGCAGGATGGACGTCCGCTTTCTTCGCGTATGCTTGCCTTCAATGGGACGGAGACGCAATCCTTTGAAACCACCCTGCCATACAAAGTGACCGAACCTACTGTGGCAAGGCTCTCGTTCCGGCAGGATAATCCGCTGCTCGGCGTGAACGACCCGGAACTTGGCAAACTGATCTACGTCTACACCGTCGAGATCGTACTGAATCCATAAGGTGCAAGCCCGGTCCGTGGGGCTCTATGATTGACGCGTGATTTTTATCACCTTGCTTTGCAGGTTCTTCAACTCCACCCGCAAGCCAGCTTCCATCCACGCCAGCCCAGAGCGAGGTTGCTCAAAGCCTTCGATGCTGTACAAGGCTTTGGGGTCGAGTCCGCGCAAATGGATCACAGGGAAACGGAACGGGTCGGGGACGAGCGTGCGGAAGACGAACAACACGCCTTCGCTTTTATCTTTGCTGACGTATTGCACTGCCGAGTAATTATTTTTTTGCGGAGCGACGAGTCGATACTGGTCGCCGAATTGGATGATGTGCCGGATCGATTTATACAACTGGATGCAATCGCTTCCCACCTGACGTTCAGCCTGATCCCATTCCAGTAAGTTTCCGCCTACGCCGAGAGAGCCGCACATGCTCACATGAAAACGAAACTCAAGCGGCACGATCTCTTTACCCCAGTCCGTGACCCACGCTTCCATCGTGATAGCGGGCATGAATTGCGAGAAGCCTTCTTGGATGGAAAGTCTCTTCGTCGCTTCAGTGTTGTCGCTAACCCAGACTTGATCGGCAAATTGCAGAATGCCGAAATCGGATCGTCCGCCACCGCTGGCGCAACTTTGCCAAATGACCTTGGGATGCCGCCGACGCAGTTCACCCCACACGCGATACAAGCCATAGACATAACGCACCCACAACTCACGCGGGTCGCCGGGCGCGTCTTGCCAACCCGGTTCACTGGCGGGACGGTTCATGTCCCATTTGATGAAGGAGATATTGTTCTCGCTGAGGATCTTATCGAGCGTGGTGATGATGTAGTCCTGCACATCGACGCGCGCCATGTTGAGCATGAGTTGATTGCGTGCTTCGGTGCGCGCACGGGTCGGGAAGTGAATGACCCAATCGGGATGAGCGCGGTACAAGTCGCTATCAGGGTTGACCATCTCCGGCTCGACCCACAAACCAAAGTCCATGCCGAGGTCGTTGACCTTCTTGATCAAGCCGCCGAGTCCGTTCGGGAATTTTTTCTTATCGGGGAACCAATCGCCCAGACCGGCATTGTCCCAGTTGCGGTTGTGGAACCAGCCATCGTCCATGACAAAGAGTTCCACACCCATGTTCGCGGCAATCTCAGCGAGATGTGATTGCGAGGATTCGTCCACGTTGAAGAGAGTCGCTTCCCATGAGTTATAGAGAATCTTGTGCAGCACCTTGCCATGCGGCAGGAGTTCATTCCGCACATAATCATGGAAGACGCGGCTGGCTGCGCCGAATCCGTTCGGGGTGTAGCCGGAAATAGCGGAAGGCGTCACCAGCGGTTCATTGGGCTTGAGTTGCCAGGTAAAGTCCCAATCGTTGAGTCCGATGCTCAGACGAGTGGATGCATACTCGGTCACTTCGGCGGTGATCTTGAAATTTCCGCTCCAGGCGAGGGTGCCGAAGAACACGTCACCGTGATCTTCACTGGCATCTTTTTCAACCGTGAACCACGGCACGGCACGGTGACTTGGAATCATACGTCGGCTTTCGATGACTTTCAAACCGGGAGTGAGCGTTTCGCGCTGCATGTTGAACTCGTCAATGTGACGCCCGTACATGTGCGTGAGCGAGTAGCCGTTCCCATGCGGGAAGGTCCACTTGGCAGAGAAGGCGCGTTCGATGGAGATGGATTCGCTGCCGAGGTTTTCGAGTGTGACCCAACGTTCGATCAGGTCGTAGTCTTCATGGACGCGGTAATGGAGAGTCAACTGCAGCGGGTAGGCTGAGTCTTTGAAGCGCAGAGCAAGCTCCGGCTGGGGTGAGGCGGTGGTTTTAAAATCCACAAAAGAGAGAACCACGTCCCGCACACCATCGGCGAAGGTCACTTTGAGAGTCGGGTCTGTGTACTTGGTGCCCGCATAGCCGGGGAATTCTTCGGGAATGAAATGATCGTACCCATCGGTGGAGGCCCAGCCCGACGGCTCGAAAGGCGCAGGATAATCTTTGATGAAAGGCAGGCGCTTGCCCCAATAGCAATGCGAGAGCAGGTTGGCTTTATTCAGCCCAAAGGTATAGGCGCTGTGGCGTGTTTCAAGGATCCAATAGTTGGGAGATGTGTGAACGGGCATAAAACCTCTTGTAAATAATTTCGTTTGATCAGGTTGAGGGAAGTTATAAACAAGCCCACTGCATTTCGCATGGACGCAGCAAAGGGATTCCAACCCTGCAACTGTTCTTTGGGGTCAACGACATTGTAAATCGTTAAGCCTTTTTTGTGTTCGCAGTATATTCTGAAAGTAAGTTAATGGGAGATATGAACGCGCCTTTTCTAACGACAGTATGAAAGGGCGCCAGCCTTTCCGTCCCTGATTCATGGTGCGCCGATACAAATGAAACCTGCCCAATGGCTGACCGGTTTCCCGCGCGCGATCAATCTGCGCTGTGCATGCACCACTGCATTTGCAGGGCGTAAACCGCTTAGATAGTGGGAGTAAAAGTCCTCGCTGAACCCTGCCGCCGCCTGATCGAGGATACCCCACTGACTGCCAACCACACTGTCTGCGCCCGCCGCAAGACACACGGATGGCAAATCCACGTGTTCATCGCCCTCGTGGATAAAACTGGAGATGCTGTTGCACGCTGAGATCGTGACCAATGTGGGCATGGGTGCGAGATCGCGAAGGGTGTCTAGCCATACATCTCCATCCCACAAAGCGAGACTGCTCAACCTACCCATATGCGGATGAGAGAAGAAGTGACTGGCGATGTGCAGCCAGGCGAAACGGGATAGTCCCTGCACCGCCCCCTTTGCAAGATGCTGGATGTTCCCCCATGTCGCATCCTCCTCCGCGAGGCACACACCATTGGGTCCCAGTCTGGAGCGCAGGAATGAGAGTTCGCTTCGCACCTGCGGAAGATCCTGGCGTTTTCCACCGAAAGTCGAAAGCCCAACCGCCAAGCCATCCTCCCGCCCCGGTGCGATTTCCACGGTGCTTCTCTCCCAGATGACCATCAGGTTTCGCAGCGAAGGGATGACCGCCGGCACACAAAGATTCGCCAGCGGCTCCGGGGTGAATCCGGGGTGCAAAGCTGCCCAGGGCATGGCGTGAAGTTCCCTATGTGGTGACAATAACAAATATGTGTCGGAAGTCAAATCGTCTGCAATTGAATTGGGCAGAAGCGCCTGCCCCAAGATAGCGAGATCTTCTGCGGTGGGGAGGGTGGTGCTGTATCCGGCGCGCTGGCAGGATTCCAAAGCCATGCGCAGGCGAAAAGGGATGGGGGTACTCCATACTTCATGCCTACTTGGGCTTAGGACTGCAATGGTGATGCTCTCTTTCGTCAAGTAATAATCCAGTGCGATCCAGTTTTTCCCCACGGCGCGACCTGCGTGCTCGCGGAAGGAGTGGATGTCGAAATGCTCTGTCGTTGCGTTTACAGGTGACTTATTGACTACGGATCTCCGTTCGAGACGGGCTTTCAACGCATCGTATTGATCTGTTTTCTCCATCAGCTGCGTACGGATTTTTCGGAACTCCGATCCAGCGCGATGGGGAAGGGGAAGTTCCGGCGGTGTCCTGAGGCGGTTCTGAAGGAAGCGGATCTCCGCTTCAATGTCGGACAGTTCCTGCGAGTCAGCATCCAGTGTGCGGAAATGATCCGATACTATCTGTCTCTGCAGGGTGGATGCCTTGAACAATTCAATGAATGTCAAAGTGTCTTCGGCGGCATCCGCATGAGATGCAACGGTTATGATGCGGTCAAAGACGCGCGCGGGTTTTTGCAGATAGGAACCCGCCAAACTGGGTTGCCAAAAGTTCTTGTGGATGTGCGCAAAGGCATTCACTGCCCGTCGATACGATGTCAACGCTTTCTCGGTTTCGGATCGCGAGCCTGCCAGATCTCCCATACCAATGCATGAACGCCATTCAATCTCCGGCAGGATCCCCTCGCTCCATTTCAGCGCTTGTTCAAAAGCAGCTTGCGCCTTATCCTGCCTGGCATGGGCAGCGTAACATGTGCCGATGGCGACAAGGCAGGATGCCAACTCCATCTGCATTTCCATCTCTGAAGCATCTGCCTGAGCTTGGTCTAAAACCATAAGGGCTTCATCGTACTTCCCGGTTTGTGCCAGAGCCTCCCCCAGCAATCGTCGGGTAAGAACGGTCTGCGGCTTGTTGCCATGCCGAATAGAGACATCCAGCGCCTCCTTCAAGCTGTCAAGCGCCTCCTGAGCCTTATCCTGCTGGAAGTATGCTCCGGCACGAATGTTGTGAATTTCGGAAAGCAAGGCTTTTTGGTTTGCCAGTTCATAGCAACGAGCAGCGTGGTCAAGATGCTCATGCGCCAGTCCAGGTTGTCCTAACTGCGACCAGATCATTGCAGCATAACTTTCGCAGGCACCCAGCCGCAAGGGACTATTAAGGGTTCTTAATCGTTCTGCGGCTCGTTCCAGGTGATATAGGGCATCCTGATACCGTCCAGATTGTCCATATGCCTTACCCAGGTTGGTGATAGCCACTGCCGCCGCTAACTTCGAGCCGAGCTCTTCACTGATATCCGCAGCTCGACTGTATCGTTCAATACTGACATGTGGCATGCCGCGCAGGATGTTCAATTCACCCTGTTCATGCAGGTTGTCCGCCAGCAAGCCAGGGATGCCGTGATGGGCAAAGATCTCCCCGGCTTGGCGGAAATGGCGATCCCCCAGGGACAATTCTCCAGTATATAGATACACGGAGCCGAGGTTGCTTAAGCACATCCCGCGCCACAGGTCAAGGTCGGTTTCCATAAAGAGGGCAATGGCGCGCTGAAACCGCTCTATAGCCTGGGGCAATTGATCGGCTTGCAGCAAATGTCCGAGCGCGATCTGATAATGCACCCGCGCCTGATCGGTGAGAGATTTTTCCTGCTCGAAGACCTGCAAGGCTTGCTTTAATTTTTGAAAGGCTTCATCAAAACGATCCTGCCGTCGCAGGGAGCTGGCAAGTGTCAGCCAGCAGCGCGCCTGATTTAAAGAATCATCGCGCGCCTGATATACCTCCTCGCTCAGGCGGATGTTCTCCTGTGCGGCAGGATGATCCCCGATGAGAATTTGTGCAAACGCCAGCGATAAACGACAATGCGGGATGAACTCTGATGGAAGAAGAGATAACGCCTCTTTCAACTCTCGAACCGCTTCAGCGAAGTCAGGCTTGGTCCACGCCAGAGCATTCGATTGCCACTCGCACGCCGCGATCCAGGCAGGGTCGTTCAATTTCTCGAAACCGCGCCGTGCGATGAGCAGAGCGTCTGCGGCGCGTTTGGGCTGAGCCCAATGGTTGCAGGCTCGCGCCAGACACCAGGCGGACATTGCACGGATGGAAAGATCACAGTTTTGGGAGAGCGCTGCGTCGAACACAACCTGGGTCAGCGCCCAGCCAAGCCGCGGTGCGACAGGCGCAACACGCTCCGCCCGTTCTGCGATGGGGTCGAGCAGGTTTTTCTCAAGAGGAGGAAGACCCGCCGTGATGGTTGGCAGGTCGGATTCAGACACCCGCCCCTCATATAGTTCTTTTGCCAGATGTAGGTATGGATCAATGGGAATGTCGCTGGACATCGCAGGACTTTAGGGAACAGTTTCGAGCGTAAAACTCAACCCGTCGGTGAGAGTCTTCGTTATCGGGTCGAAGATGAGATCGAATGAAATATTGGGGAATCTTGTTCGCCCTTCTTCGGGAACCGTCAGAACCTGTTGATACCCGCCCCATCTCAACGTGGCGCGCAGGGGAAATTTCGCAGATTCGTGCGAAGCGCCAGGAGAGACAGCAAGGGATAGGAACACAGCCATCGCGTTTTCCTGCTCTTCGGCTGGGATGCAATCCAGAACGATGGAGTAGGCGCTGCCGAAGACTTGGATCTCTTCGCGCAGTAACATGACCCAGGGGTCTTCGATCAGACTTCGTTCCGCTCGATATGCCAGTTCGGGTGGTGAGAAGATGGCTTGGATCAGTTCAAGCGGGCGCTGCCAGAGGACACTCCAATTTTCTGCGTCCTTATGGATGATGATAGGCGCGGGCGGCTGGCGGGTTAAGAAATCAAGGCGCGTTTCAGGTTCGGGCATGGAAACAAGGTTTCCGTTGCGTTCAGCCTCGACACCGTCCAGCGCATCGAGGAACGCCTCGCGGAGCTCGGCGTTCTCCAGTAGTGTGCGGTGGAAATCCGGATATCGCTGTGCAAGATTTTCGCCGTTCAAGATCCCGCTGATGATCAGAGATACCATGTCACTTTCCCTGGGTGAAATAACCCCGCCTTTATGTGTATAGGCAGTCAGGCGCTCCGCCAAGCGTTTCAATGCGGCTGACCTTCGTGGATCAAAATTCTCATTCATTTAGTTTATACCTGGTTGCGCTCAATATCTTCCGTAGGTCTCCCAGCGCGTTGAAATGTAGGCTGTAGACGGCACCCGTGCTTTTGCCCAGATCTTGGGCGATTTCCTCCAGTTCCATGCCATCGAAATAGTGCATGCGGATCACGCTGCGGCGCGCTTCGGATAGCTGCGCCAGGGCAGACTCCAATTCCACGCCGAGTTCTGTCATCAACATTTGCACTTCCAGCGGGAGGTCGCTCAGGTCTGTAAGGTCGTCTTCGAGTTCCACCTGTTTTTCCTGCGGCACAACGGACTTTTTGAGGGAGTTGCGAACGAATTTGCGGCAGGTGTTCTGAACTAGGGTGTGCGCCCATGCGTCAAATTCGGTATCGTAGGGAAAATGCGAGTCGAGCAGCTGGAGGGCTGCCTCGGTGGCGCATTCGATCGCGATCTCGCGGGTGGGATCATCGGCGGCAAAGTTTTTCCTCAGGAAGAAGGTATACGCCCAGGTTTGCATTCGTTCGTAAAGCGTATGCCAGACCTCGGGAGCCCGCTCGATTTGTATCTTATGGAGATAACCATGCAGCGTGGAAAAACCGTCTGCAACCAGCCAGACATAGGATTGGACCTGATCGGGTTTCTCATCCAGGAAGCGATGAAGCCGCCCGCGATTCAGGTTGACAAGCAGGATCGGCTTGATCTGGCGGGCAAGTTCAGCGCCCCGGGTTTCCGCCAGTTGTTCGAGCGCCAATTCAATTTGGTGATTCAAAGTTTCCGATTCCACGGGGGAATTATACCCAGCGCAGGCGCAAATTGGTCTTCTGAAAATGGAAGAAAATCGAACCGGGCGGGTATATAAGATGTAGAGGAAGCCGCCGGACTTGGGGACCGGCGGCGCAGTGGGGAACCAAAGTTTGCTAATGGACCCCGCCGGGTTAGGGGAGCGGCGGGGCTATGGGGGAATTCATCGGCCGGGCAGATGGTTGCAATGAATGACGGAAGTGGACTACGATACTCATACCCCGCCGACTTCGGTCTCATGTTCTATAACGCTCGCTGGTACGACCCTTATCTTAACCACATGACCCAACCTGACACGATTGTACCAGACCCATACAACTCACAAGACTACGACCGCTACACCTATGTGCGAAATAATCCTATTCGATATACTGACCCGAGTGGGCATTTTAGTTGCTCAAGTGACAAAAACAGCGATGAATACTGTCCAGGAAAACCAAATGGTAGCATCACAAGCCCTCCCAAGCAGCCTAAGCCAAAACCGCCAAGAGGGGAAGAGCAAAATAGTCAAAACCAAAACCGATCTCATACTTATACATATGACACAATGGAACTTGCAGAGCGTATTTTGCCATTTTCATCTAGTCAATGGGGAGCGGCTTCCCTATTTTTTGATGAAGTCGCATTAACTTTAGATGCGATTGCTGGCATAATTGTGTTAGGGCATGTAGCACTCGGTACAGCAGGCACACTTACATTTGAAGGAAATCCAACAGGTGCATCTGGTGGGTATATAATGGGTGAGTGGAATCCCGCCACACGGGGATTAGTATTTGCAGGAAATGTATTTGCAACCGTTGCTACACAAATTGGAGTAATTCAAGCAATAAAAGATGGATCTCACAGAAATGTTACTACCTTAACTGTATCTGAAAACAATATCTCAATATCTTCGCAATTTCGGATATCTGGAAATGTTATGTTGGCTGAGGGACTTACAGCTTTAGGTTGGGCGGCACAACCCGTATCTCTTTCTTTGCCTGCTCAATCTTTAGCGGTACAAAATGATAGAGGAAAAATTCCCGTGCCATCAATAACTTTTACAGGTTCAATAAAAATACCTATTCCATAGGCGGCAAAATGAAGGAAGAATACATTTTTTATTTAGCATTTGGGCTTACAGCACTTTTAGGTTTAATTTTATCCTTATCCCATATGTTCAATAGAACTAAAAGTAAAGTATACAGAGCCTTATTTTCAGCAACTGGCGGAACAATATTTGGCATTAGTCTGCTTCTTATATTTTTCTATACCCAATCGCCGAAAACATTTTGGCGGGAATGGAATCTTATTACAATATTTACTTTTACACTTTGCATGGTAATACCATTATTTTTTGTGCTACTTGCTGGAATATTAGTGCAATTCACTGTTTTGGAAAAATGGGAAGAAGCAGGAAAACAAATATTAGGTAAATTGACTAAAAAATAACTTTCGACCGACTACTTAGAAGGCGATAAAAAAATAAATACTTTTGTCATTGATGCGGATGCCCTCAACTTAATCTGCGATGCTGAGAATGCGGACAGCGCCTCAATCCACCACACATGCCTATTCTTTGCCGAAGTTTACCTTCACGGGACAATACTCTGACAGTTACATTAACTTGCTCTGGTACAACTCTCGGCACTACGACCCCGCACTGGTATAAACCAGTTCGTGCTAGCAGACACTCTCATCCCCTCCTAGATCAAAACAAAAAGACTCCCTCGGGTTGGGAGTCTTTGCTTGCAATGCAGTCGGGGTGCGGGGATTTGAACCCCGGACCTCACGGACCCGAACCGTGATGCCTACCCCTTTTTTCTGGAAATCCTGCCTGATTATGCTTGGTTGAGCACTGGTTATGAGTTTTGTGTTCGTCCGGGGTAGTGAGCAGGTTCGTGTTCTGTGATTAAGGATAGTGGATGCGAAGTACCTTGCGCGACTTTCACAATGGTGGATTTGATGCCGTCAAGATAAGAAGAATAGATTTGGTTTGAATTAAGGATAAGCAAGATAATTTTTTGAATACGGGTCATGTGATCTGCCAGGGAAAATGTGACCAAGTAAAGTGAGCGTTGAGTACTTCAAAAAGGAGCGAAACTTAGACGACCCGAAGAAAGCCCGAACAGATCGATCCGGACTGCCACTGGCAGCGCAAATACGGTGGTTTACAAGTGGATGATGCCAAACGAAAGCCCTGTAAGTCGAGGGTGCGAAACTGAAGCGGTTATTGGCAGAATTTATTCTGGCACATAATGCCATCCATGAGTTTCTGGAAAAACCGAATTCCCCTCGACATACATCAGCCTATTCAGCGACAAGGGACGATTCAAATCCCCATTCCACGTATCTCGTGATTGGAACCTGCCATCGGTGGGATTGTAGTATTTAGCTTTGAGGAACAGCGCCTGTCTGGAATCCCCATATTGTTCGCCTTAAACCGGATTTGTTTGCTATTTACTTCTTGGGTATCTCACCATGCTCCACATGGTGGAAAAATACCATTGCATAAAAGATCACTCCAGTCTTTCTTGTCGATTGGCAGGATCTCCAATGTTGCTGAATTATGTTCTCGCTTATAATTAGTGTATGCCAGCAACAACAACCCTGCCCAAGATGCTTCGTCCCTTTTTTTGGGACTATCCTTTCGCCCGCCTTTCCATTGCGAGGGATAGAGATTTGATCATCCGTCGATTGCTTTCAATTGGCTCATGGGATGCAGTTTGCTGGATGCGCAAGCAGTTTGGCGATCAGGAACTTCGCAACTGGTTGATCGCCCACAAAGGAAGAGGGCTCACCCCGCGCCAGATTCGTTTTTGGGGACTGATTTATGATCTTCCCGCAAGTCAGATCAACACATGGGTACAAGCTGCGCAAAATGGGGTATGGGGAAATCGATGAAATATTCCATTGAAGGTTTACCCAAAAAACAAATCAGCGTTTTAAAATCCCTGGGTTTACAGATGTCGCCTAGGAAATTCTATTTAGCCGGTGGCACTGCACTTGCTATTCATCTCTCGCACCGTATCTCTGTAGACCTGGATTGGTTCACTCCTAATTCCTTTCCGGATGGGATGATACTTGCCCAGTCACTCCGCAATTCCAATATTGAATTGGAAATCGAACAGGTTTCGCCTGGTACATTACATGGAAGTGTAAAAGGAGTGCGTGTTACCTTTCTGCAATATCAATATTCCCTTCTTAAGCCACTTGAGCACTGGAACGAAATGAATTGCCCACTTGCTTCACTCGAAGATCTTGCTTGCATGAAGCTCTCTGCCATCGCCCAGCGTGGTGCGCGCAAAGACTTTTGCGATATTTATGCCTTGGGGGAGAAAGCCTTTTCCCTTTCGCAAATGCTTGATTTTTACCAAAAGAAGTTCGGCATCCGTGATATCGGCTCAGTTCTCTATGGACTTGTCTATTTTGATGATGCGGAAAGTGAACGTATGCCCAAGATGCTTTGGGATGTTACATGGAGGGAAATTAGAAGCACCATTCTCAAATGGGTAAAGGAAGTTTCGTAAAGAGGAATTCCGATTTCACAGTGAACAATATGGGTGTTCCACACAGTTAATTTTCCTCAGAGCCAGATATTACAATCCTGGTATAAACCAGTTCGCGACACCGGATACGATCATTCCAGACCCGTCCGATCCACAGGCGTGGAATCGATTTTCTTACGTAGGCAACCGACCTGTAAATTTCAATGACCCAACTGGACACGCATATTGTGATTTTATTGATAATAATAACAAGGAAGATTGCGAAGGCGGATTGGTACGAAGTCAGAGTAGTAGGAGTAGTGGAGGAAAATGGAATGGCAGGGATGTTCGCCAAAATGACCCTGTTATTCAACCTGTTAATGTACAGACGCCATCAGTTTCAATACCAATAACTGATATCCCAACACCAACTGGTATAGCTATTACAATTACACAAACCAAGACAACTACAACGCCAACACCAGAGTTTTGCCCAACTCCCATGCCAGGAACTTCAATGTGTTCAGGTCAACCAGTTAAAACCGTAGTATATGGCACACTAACTATGACGCCTAATACGCTTTCAGTTAATCGGTCACCAATTTCGGAAAATGTAATAGTTTATGCTGGACATGAATGTATGATGGATGTTGATTGCTTTGTACAATTTGTTCAATTTTTGTTTGACGTAAGACATGCTCCTCCAGCTGGCATACAACCAAACCCGTTAGTTGAAAGTTATGGAGTCCAACCAATGCAGTTGGAATATTTTTCACCAAGTGGCGGTGCAAGACGTTAATTATCAAATCCCTTTTGAGTAGTCTATGAATAAGAAAAAATATTTTACTATTAGCATATTTAGTGCATTGATTATTCTGGTCGTAATTAATTCCTTTAGTATTTTCGCGAGTCGGACAGGAATATTTTCAAATGTAACATTCATCAACTCTGGCACCGCTAATGTTTTGATTTACGGGTTACTAATACTATTAACTTTTCCTTTGTTATCAATTGCCATCACGATAAATATTGATCAAACGCCATACATAGGACTTGATAAATACTATCTGTTAATTTTTATATTTGGGGGAATATCGCAATTGTATTATTTCCCGTATACTTTTTTTGCAGCCATTTCATTGGCTAGCATATTGCCTCTTTTATACAAAGATTATTTAAGTCTGAAAGCAATTAACAAAACCTATTGGGTGATCATCTCATTTTTCACCGTAGCTTTTAGTGTTGGTTTTGTTTTATATGCTAAAAACGAAATTTCTCTCGACCGCAATCTAATTAAATTTATATTTGAAATTATCCCCATATCGATATATGAAGAATCTATATTTAGATGGCTACTTACAGGAATTTTAATTACCTTTGGTGTTAGAAATCAAGTTGCTTTTGTTATTCAAGGAGTATTATTTTGGCTGGTTCATATTAACTATTTGCCAATAAGCCCAGTCGCTTTTTGGATAATACTGCCTATTGTAAGTTTAATCTTGAGTTACATAGTTTTTAGAACAAAATCAATCGCACTAAGTGCAGTCGTTCATATCATCATCAATTATCTTCTATTTGCATTTCAGACTTAAGGAAAGCTAAAATGGAATATGATAATAATAAGGGGCTGAAAGGCTTTACGATAAAAATTTTTATGGTGAGCATCGGCTTTACTATCTGTGCGCTTGTCCTTGCCTTACTCTTAAGAGTTGATTTTGGTTTGGTGCTTTTTCTTTTAGGGCTATCAACAACCGCCTTGGGCTCATATCTTAGCGGACCAGCAAGATCTTACCGAGAGAATTTTCCCGAAACAAGTAATCACCATGTAAGAGAGTATAATGATAGGCTATTTCATTACCTAAGAACAAAAGCCCCAAAATATGGATCTGAAAATATACTATTCTATTCAGGTGTCCTTACAGTCATCTTGAGCTTACCGTTCATCTGCCAAATTATGTACGGATAATAATATAGAGGACTAACTTCGCCTAATCTTAACCGCTTCATCCAGCCAGATACGCTGATTCCAGACCCGTCCAATCCGCAGGCGTGGAATCGATTTTCTTACGTAGGCAACCGCCCTTTAAATTTCAATGACCCAACAGGGCATGCTTATTGCGATTTTATTGATAACAATAACAGGGAAGATTGTGAAGGTGGATTAGAAAATAGTCAAAGTAGTTCAGTTATTTTCGGTAATAAGGGTGATGAAGAAGACGAGGAAGAAAGTGCTGATAATGAAGAAAGTTGCCAAAGTCGCAATTGCATAGAATCAGTTAATTTACTTGAGGCTTATGAGTTAGGCTGGCAGAATTTTGGTCAGGCTTGGATTACTATGACAACTCCAGGTACACCAGCAATAGCTGAAGCCTATGCTTTAATATATTTCGCAGGTTGGGGAGGGGCACATCTTGGGTTAGCTATAGGATCGGCAGCTTTAGCTTGTGCAGCACTTATTGCTGGCTGTGCTACAGCCGCCATATCAAGTCCTATTGTTATTCAAGGTTTTGCTCGTGGCGGTCCAGAATGGCACATTGGGTTAGAGACAGTTAAAAACATGAATATAGTACATGTTGGAAATCATATTCAGTATGGCATACTGTTGCTTTTGGTGCTGTTCGTCCATACGCAGCTAATCTTCATATATATCTTGAAAAAACTTTTCCGTTCTTTCGTGTATGGAAGCCATAAGGTGTAAAGATGAAGATGCACTTCGAATCCCACATGACAATTCCAGCGATCTCCGATATTTTTTGCGTACTTACAAACGGAGCAAGAGTTTGTCTTGATAAAATTAATTATGACGAGACGAAAGGTTTTGTAGAAATACTGATTCAACGCAAAGAATTGCTAGAAGTTAAGAAATCCTTCTTTTGGAAGGATCACCCAATTTATAGTCAAAAACTGACTGACACAATACTGACTATTAAGGATGTAGTTGGCATGAGAATTAAGTATGATGATCGTCTTGTATCCGAATGTAATTCGTGTTTCACTGTTTTGTTTGGCTTGAAAATTAACCAAAATGAATTGTATCTTGGATCTGTTGAAGAGTCTCGTGGAATAGTTCTTTGCCAGATTTTTATCCAAGTAAAGAAAATAAATATTGAATGTGTAGATATATAAAAATAATTACTCTTCTTTTATAAAGACAGATATTGATAACTGGGCAATGCCTAACTATTTTTGTAATATCTGAACTTTAACAACTTTTTTCTTTGCCTGTAATTCCCGGATTCGCCTTATCTTAACCACTTTATCCAACCGGATACGATTGTGCCGAACCCGACTAACCCGCAAACCCTAAACCGTTTTACGTATGTTGGGAACAACCCAATTCGATATAATGATCCAAGCGGACATGCTGGTTGCGAGACTGGTAAAAGGTGTTTGAATCCCAAAGTAACTGCATCTGGCGCAAAGAAGAATATGCCTGCCAGTACTTATAAAAACTATATTGGAGCAGAGCCAGATTATCGAGGCATTTATTTTGCCACCCAACACGTTTCAACAAACAACGCAATTGTTGCTGCTGGGTTTGCTGTGCAAAGTCAATGGTTTAATGAGACTTGGGATAATCCCAATAATTCACTATCGAGTAGTTATGGCATGGCACAGGCAACAACAGAAGAATTAGGTGGAAGAGACCCAATGGATCCTGAAGTAGCAGAGCAAATTATTACAGAAAGAATAGATGGTGCGGTTTCAAACTGCATAAGAGTAAAACGTTGCCAAGACGATACTGATAACTTTATTGCTGCTGGTATAGCACAAAACGGCGTTTATCCAGTAGGTTGGTTTCACGCCGCAAGCTTGCCAAAAACAGGTTTAAACGACCCATCTGCTGATTGGTTTATAGTTATGAATAAGCAGGGTGAAGTAACAAATAATCTTTTTAATCCTTTCCCGTATGACCGTCAAAATTTAAGCGGTATGAATTTTAGCACGAAGTTCATGTTGAATCTTTTTGCCATGGATGTAAAAACGCTTATGGAACTTGGATATTCTCTCCCGGAAAATTATGATGATGTGAACTGGGCAACAATTGACTACTTACTAAAATAATCGATAATTATTTTAAGGGATGCCAGTATGAGACAATTTCTCCAAGTAACTACTATTTCTCTATTGTCGTTAGCCATAATATCTTGTAATGCTGACAATGATAGAAAAATCATTCTTGAAAGACATTGCCAATTTAATCCAAGTACCATATTGGAATCTATTGAGTCAGGGGATAGAAATAGATTTACTCTTGTGGAAAATACTGTTGCCTCTAGTCAAACTTTCAATACTTATGCCCGATGGAACCAGCAAGACTATTTTGTTATTGCGAATGCAATACACGATTTACTTGATGGTACTTCATCCAAAAACTGGGAAATTGAAGATATGTCATTTAACCTCAAATGTAGCGATGTCGAATTCGGAGCTCAAGGAGCAAATATTACTTTTTTAAAAGAGGGAATAACATTTTCTGGGCCGTCTTCTATTGAACGACAAATTACAATTATACCTGGGGAAGGGGCGGTTGATGTTTGGGAGTTTTCATACCAAAGTTTTCGAGGTTCGGAAGCTATAAATATCAATACTATAGCTTTTTTTGCCGAGGATATTTTGAAAATTGCAGAAGATAATGGGGCACTTGAAGAACGTGATAAGGTTAATAATGAATGTGAAATTTCAATGATACTTTCGCCAAAACTAAACCATCAAGTTTGGGAAGTAAATTATTTCCCAGGAGTTTACTCTTTGTCAATAGATGCGCAAACCGGAGATATCATTAAGTAGAGTCGTTAACCTTTGGAATGAGAGTGTCTCTACATAAAGTATTTGAATATTAACTATCTTTGGTAGTTTCGTAATATCCGAACTTTAACAAATTTCTTCTTTGCCTGTAATCCCCGGATTCGCCTTATATTAACCGATTCGCCCAACCGGACAGTATCGTCCCAAACCCTGCGAATCCGCAGAGCCTGAATCGGTTTAGTTATGTGCGCAATAACCCGCTTATTTTTATAGACCCTACTGGTCGCACAGAGTGCAAGCTCGAACCGGAGGAATGTAAGTACATACAGAATCTAGAAAATAATAACTCTGGTAGCAGATCAACAACTGCTCTTTTGGGAAATAGCAGTTCCAACTCATCAGGTGGTTTTGTTGCTAAAAGAACTCCAGACCTCGATGGCAACTCGAGCAGAAGCATCGAAGCCAGAAAAACACCGCCAAGAGTTGGCCCAAATTGTTCTTTGTGCCCAAACGCAACTTTGATTTCAATTAGCTTTTCTTCGGGTGAATGGGATTATTATGCTACATACGGTTTAGATATAGTCATCACCGAAGATGAGATTGGGCTGTTTCTTTCAAACGCAAAAGGGCCAGGTTTTGGAATTGATCGTGTTCCTTCTTCGGTAAATCCAAAAAAGTCAAACAAGTCTTTGGTAACTCCGCATATTAATGTAAACGTCTCCATTGGACCTCTTTGGGGTGATTCGCTCAGTGAGAGTGTTAGGGCTTATGAGGGAGTATCTCGTGTAGGAGGAGTTATCTATTTCGAGCATATCCAGTCTGTGGATAACTGGTCAGGCGAGCAAAATGGCGCTGTTAATGGGTTTGTGGTTCCAGTAGCGAGTCTTGGTATTCCAGATGGCAGAGACGTTTACACTGATTCCAGGTGGATTTGGGGGATCAGTATCCGTTGACTTCTACGTAATGGAGAAGAATTAGCATGAAAAAACTAATTTGGATTACCCTGGCGGTATTTATCATATTGGCGATTATGGCATGGTCGACCATTTCCTATAAGCATGATGATAATAAAATTAACGAATACCCTTCGTTAGGGTCGTCTGAACTTGAAAGAGTCTGGGAATACAAAACTCCAGAAATTATTACTTCAACACCAGTATGGGATGGAAATGGAAATATTTATTTACACACAGAAAGTACGATCATGGCCATCAGAGAGACGGATGGGGAATTGCTTTGGTCAGCCAGTTCACCGAGTAAAACCCCATTAAATCCGTCTCCTGTAATTCGCGATGGCTATTTAATTGTCCCTGAAGATCAGTCACGTATAGCAGTGTTTTCAAGGAATAATGGCCAATTATTGTGGAGATCGTCGATTATTGACGCTGCAGTAGACCGTCTGCTGACTGCAAATATTGAATCGATAGCGGCTACGAGTGAAATGCTTTATGTTGCCAGATTTGATTGGACAATAACAGCATATAAACTTATAAATGGGGAAATCGCATGGGAGGATAAACTGCCTGGCAGTACATTTCCATATGTTGTGGCGGATGGAAGGCATGTATACGTTGGCGTTGGTCCCTTGTTGAAGGTTTACGATGGGATCGATGGGATATTGTTATGGGAACAGGGTATTTTCGGATATATTGGGCCGATGTCTTATTTTGATGGAATTCTATATATTTTAGACGAGAAAAACCCGGCTATTTTTGCCTTAGATGCTGCGTCAAAGAATACTCTTTGGAAAGATTATTATGAGGGAATAGATGCTTTTGAGTTTGGGTGCATAACTGTAAACAAGGATTTTATAATAATTGCTGCAGAGGAAATCATTTTGGTTTCTAAAAACAATAGAAAGCCGGAATGGGTAAGCGAAAAAATCGGGCGGCTCGAATGCCCGGTGATGCTGGACAATAAATTGTATGTTCGAAACGCTAATAATTTGATGTTTTCTTTAAATATATCAACAGGTCAGATTGTTGGAGTGCAGGATCTTGATTTTGACTATACACCAATAAAGCATGAACCTAATCGAGGCCCATTAGCAACTGACAGGTTAATAATATTGCCAATAAACGAATATGAAGTGATTGCATATAAGCCAAAAAGTAATTTGAAAAGACCAGTCTGGAATTCTCCAATACCGGGTTGGCATAAAAAGGTAGTATGATGGCCGGTCACAATTCTTGTTCTTTAACAAATTTTTTTCTTTTCGCAAAGCGGGTTCGCCTTATCTTAACCACTTCATCCAGCCGGATACGATCATTCCAGATCAATCCAACCCACAGGCAAGGAATCGTTATTCTTACGTTTATAACAGACCTGTAAATTTATCTGACCCCACCGGGCATTGCCCATTTTGTATTGCTGCAGCAGTTGGTGGTTTGATAGGTGCTGGGGTTAATCTATATACCCAATATCAAGAAGGAGGGAGATCTTTTGAAAATGTAAACTGGGGTGAAGTTGCTGTAGCTGGAGCAGTAGGTGCTGTGGCTGGACTTGTTGGTGCGGCACTAATTGTCCATGGAGCAACAGCACTTGCTACTGCAACTGGGACCGGGATTGTAGGAGAATTTGTTGCTGGGAGTTTTATGGCCGGAACTGCAAATGTTATTTTGTCTAATACCCAAAGGACGGCAACTAATGTTCTTCGTGGCAATGAAGTTAATGCCGAAAGCATTAAGAAAGATTTTTCAGACAACTATGCAAGAGATATGTTTTATGGCGCATTAGGATACAACAATGGAAAAGCATTAAGCCCTTTATTTAATAAACATTTTATGGTTCTTGATGACACTACACCGAACTTTCGAGGGCAACCATTCCTGAATCCTGTGCGCACTCAACAAGTAGTTGTGGGTAGTGTTAATGCTAGTGTTGAAGCTGTTTCAAATTCAACCTTGCTTGACTGTACAGTGGGTGGTTCTTGTAATAAGACTCCATCACGAAGTCAGAGTATATCTACTCCTAGAGGTAACAAGATATTGATGCAATGATCTTTTCAGGAGAAAAATGAATAAGCGAGAAACAACGATAAAAGAAATGATAAGCGGGATTGTTGGCTTTCTAGTTATTTCTTGTATCTATGGAGGATATCTTTACAAATATAAGGATATTTCTGTAGGAGAAATCATAAGAGAGATAGCTGTCTTTACAGTTACTGTAGTAGGCATTAGTTTTATTGGGCTATTTATCTTTTTTCTCCTGGCATTAGTTTGGGCGAAAATAAAAAAAGAACGAATGAAATAATATAGACTTTATAAAATCAAATTTGGTAGTTTCATAATATCGGAACTTCAATTTTTTTCTTTGCTTGTAATTCGCGGATTCGCCTTATCTTAACCGCTTCATCCAGCCGGATACGCTTATTCCCGACCCGTCCAATCCGCAGGCGTTGAATCGTTTTTCCTACGTCAGCAATCGCCCTGTCAATTTCAATGATCCAACCGGACATGTACCATGTGATGAGGATGGTGTCTGTGGAGATAATCTAATAAATTCGGCGTATTCGAAATTAATTAAAGATAAATTTAAATGGAATTTTAAGGGCTCTTGGACCACAGATGAGCTTAAGATAATTTATACGACGGGCAATGATATTATTCGCTATGTGGATGGATTAACTGGCGGGAAGGGGCAAGGTTGGCTTCATCAATATCTTGGTGGTATTACGATAGCACATGATTATTCATTACCTAACAACCAGGCCTACCCCTCTGGTACACCATTACCTTCCGTTCCGCCCGGAGGCATAATTTATCTTAATGGTAATTGGACAGATGGCACAAAAAAGGGTGGCTGGGAGCCGCATCAGCTACTTGCTCATGAGATTGGACATCACATTGATTGCGCATCGGGTGGTCGTGTTGGTCTTGGGTGCGTTGGAGGCGGCGGGGACAGGTTGGCGGATTATATTGGTGCGGAACCGGGGATTGTGCGATTTGACTTGGCTGGCAGTTTAAGTTTTCTAAGTGACCCAAATATTCCATTAAGCTATCGATGGAGTCAAAATGTAAATCAAGGATATGGTAACCATTCATCAGGGGAATATTTTGCAGAAGCATTTTCGTGGAATATCTACGACAAAAGGAAATTGCCGCAAAGCCAAGTTGGATCATGGCTAGATGTTGTTATTTCCCTGCAATCTGCGGGTTTGCCTTAAAATGGCGCGAGGGTTTACAAGATGAAAAAACTATTTCTTATAATTCTTTTGTTCATAGTAAGTTGTACTAATTTTTCGACGAAAAATTTATTGCTCGAATCAAATTGTGCTCCACCTTGTTGGAATGGAATTATTCCTGGGGAGACTTCAAAGGAGCAGGTACTCACAATATTGTCCGATCTCTCAATTGTTGATCAAATTGAATCTACAGGTGCCTGGAATTCGTTTGATGATGGGGTGATTTTTAAATTGAACGGACATACATTTATACAAAACAATCGTTCGATATATGTGGAGACAAGGTTAATTTCTGACAGAGTGGTAGTGATGAATTTCACTGGTAGATTGGACGTTACTTTAGGCGAAATGATTAATATGTTAGAAGAGCCAAACACTATCTTAATTCAAGATAATCCTTTTGGGGGGCAATGGATAAGCGGTATATTACCCGCAAGAGGGGTTGCATTTGGATATGCAACGATGGAAATTGATGACCCTTCTCACGCGGACATCAAACCCGACATAGATTTGAACTGGGTTACTTACTTTTCGCCGAGTCACTATGCGGATCTTCAAGAAGCAAGTTGGTTCTTGATGGGAAATGATAATATTCAGATAGAGGAGATTTTATACAAATGGGTTGGATATGGAAATCTTCAAGAAAAATACTTTTCACAAAAATGATTTTATATACGCTTTGTGACCACCTCATGGAATTCCGGTATTTCGAATATCTACCCAACTAACTCAAGTTGCTACCTAGAGCGGGTAGTAAAGGGAAGTCTGCAAGGTCTCGAGTACAGTTGAAGTATTCTGACTTCAACGCACAGGAGAAATTCATGGATACGCACATTGTAGTCGTTCTCGTAATGTCTGAACTTTAACAATTTTTTTTGCTTGTAATTCCCGGATTCCAATTATCATCCACTTTTTCCAGAGTTGCGGTTAATTCCCCTGTAAATCCGTCCGAGCAATTGATTATGGCTGCCACGTTTGCAACATTTCCTTGAGGTAAATTAGGATCAGTGTTAGCAGCAGCCGTTAAGTTTAGGTTTTGGATAGTTAGACCCTCGTAATTTTCAAAAAGAAGAAAGTTATTACCTTCATACATTTCTTCTAAATCTGTAATGGGGTCTGTTTTTGCGCACGGGGGGAGAATAATGAATAGGCATTTTCTCCATTCTTTGCTTCCATTTCCCTCATGAACGTATCAAGCACAGACATAATCGGCTTTTGTTCTTTTACGACACTACCAGTGCCACTTGCCAATACTGCTATACAAAGAATCAAGCATATGCAAATTCCAACAAAAATGACCCCCGCGATTATCCATACAGTTTTTTTTAGATTTCTTGGGCGCAGGATTGATGCTTTCTGGTTGAGTAGTAGAAGGCTCAATAATTGGTTCTGTGACATGTTCTTTAATTTCATCAGTCATTATCAATTTCCGTCCTTATTTGAAAGATAAATTTATTTTTGTTCAGCCAGCCAACGGTTTGCGCCATCGTCCCCTTTAGGGGATACCTGCGCTGGGGCGGGGACGGCGAAGCCGTCC
>DDSH01000033.1:0-800 GCA_002343775.1 Anaerolineales bacterium UBA2395 | reverse complement strand
GCGTCAGGTGCACGCCTTGTTGGGTGGCGTTGTGCAAGATATGTTTATTTATGATTCTAATGCTTCCAACCACGGAAAACCATTCGGATTTTCCGAAAATAGCCGAACCAATTTCTCGTCATTATGTCCGTGAATTTGATTGAGAAAAGGAAAATCGTCTGCTCCTACAAGTAATTTTGCAATGGGTTGTGCTGATTGAGAACTAATCCAGTGTGGAAAAACGATTTCAGTACCTTGTGCCTGCTGAGTAGATTCTTGTATAAAGAATTGCCGTGGCAAAATGTAGATAGCGCCTGTGCACCAAGGTTTGTGAATTAACACAGATTGCGTAATCGAAAAGAAATACAATGGTTCACTAAATTTGTCTGGGGCGATTCGGGCTTGTAAACAAGAATTAAATAAAGTTATTTCCGGATATTTTTTGCGATCAATAATAGCAAAATACAGAACCCAAATGCCGTCGGTGGTAGCGTAAATAGCAAGTTGATTACTAAATATTCTTTTATCAATGGCTTGCCTTGGTTCAACTTGTGCTATTTCCAAATTTTGTGAACCGTGAAGTACAAGATCCTTAGTTTCACAGAGATAGGAAAGGAATTGCCATTTTGGATATGGAAGAGAATACTCAATAAAAGCACCTATGGGAGTTGACTGAAACAGATTGTCAAAAGCCGTCACCATTTCAGGCGTTTTATTAAAAGGTGGGCGAGGAAGAAGGAAAGAAGGTGCTTCCATAACAGTTACTCAAAATATATTTTTCTAACTACTGCCAGCCACCCAACGGTTTGCGCCATCGTCCC
>DDSH01000032.1:7998-114248 GCA_002343775.1 Anaerolineales bacterium UBA2395 | reverse complement strand
CGATCTTCACCGTATTGCTGTTCCTGTTTCGTAAAGATATCAAGGAATAAATGAAAATCAGAGACTGGGCATTCCAGCCCCTGACAATGAAGAAAGCGACAAAATGAATACTATTTCGCTTATTGAAGAAAATGCCCTGACATATTACAAGGGCCTTGCCCGCCTCCTTGGCGGACATTTTACAGAAACTGAAGAGATCGCCTGGTTCACAACTGGGCGGCAGAGTCTCTATCGTTTTAACGGCGTTCTGCGCACGGCGACCCGCGCCGAAAATTTGAGCCGACTTGCAGACCCAATCTTTGAGATACTCCACTCGAAAAAACTACCGTTTTTCTGGGTGGACTGGCAGAACAACAGTGCGCCAGGGTTGGAAGAGTTTTTGAAATCAAAAAACATTGGCTGGGAAATCTTCAAAGGAATGCCCTGCATGTCGCGCGGACTCAATGACTTGCCAGAATTGTCGCTTCCAAAAGAAGTTGAACTCGTGCGAGTTCAATCTGAGCAAGATCAAGCGGACTGGTTGAACGTCCTCATGGAAGGCTTTGAAGAGCCAGAGCCAAGCCGCCCCGATTTTCAGCAAATCCTTGCCAACTCGCTCACCGAACCATCGCCCAAATTCGAACACTTCGTCGCACGCTGGCAAGGCGAGGCATGCACCATCTCGACTCTGCTTCACGCAGATCATGGTGCGGGGATTTATCACGTCACAACCCTGCCGCGTTATCGTGGTCACGGGCTTGGCAAGGCACTAACCCTCGCCGCTATGCAATCTGCTCACGGGGCTGGATATAAGCAGTCCATTTTGTTTGCTACGCCGTCGGGCTTTCCGATCTATAAACAACTTGGCTTTAAGACCGTCACTACGGCAGATGGATTTGTATGGAATGGTAAATAACTTTCATGACTTGTGTAAAGGAGAATAATCGTGTGACTACCTTCATTCTTATTCACGGTATGTGGCACGGCGGCTGGTGTTGGGACAAACTCTCTACCTTCTTACGAACGGCGGAGCACAACGTCCACGCGCCGACATTGGCGGGACTCGCCGAACGCGCCGACATGCGCAGCGACACGATTGACCTGAACACGCACGTCCAGGAAATTGTGGATTTGATCGTATCGCAAAACTTGCGCGATGTGATTCTCGTTGGTCACAGTTCGGGCGGATTTATGGCTCATATTGTTGCGGATAGAATCCCCGAGCGCGTCGCGCACATCGTCAATCTCGATGGGATGGTTCCCGAAAACGGCAAGTCTCTGGCTGACCAGATCGGCGAGACGTGGGACTTCTTCAAGAAGAAGGCAACTGAAAGCGGGGATGAGTGGTGGTGCCCGCCGATTTTGGAGTGGACGTTCGGCGTCTCTGGCGCGGACTTGGAATGGGCGCAATCAAAACTGACTCCGCACCCGTTGAGGACGTTGTCCGAGCCCGTCACGCTTTCCAATTCGGCGGCGCAATCCATCCCGTCCACGTTCATTCGCTGCTCCGATGACATGACCGATGAAGAGGTAGCCGCCGAAGAAAAGAAGTTCAAGGAAATGGGGATGAATTTCCGCAGCCTGCCGACGGGTCACAGCGCGATGATGATCATGCCGAAGGAATTGGCGGGAATATTGCTGGAACTTGCCTAACTCAAAACTCATTCAAGGAGAATTTCATGCCCTCCAAACCTGCAACCATTCTTGCCAGCCAGACCCGCTTGATGAAATCTAAAATCACCAAGCGGACGTATCGCATTTCCATCAGCCTGCCGCTGGCTTCGTTCAAAACATCCAACCATTCCTGGCCGTTCGACAACCCATTGAAGAAATATCCCGTTATCTACCTAACTGACGCGAATTACTATTTTGGCATGGTGACTGAGATGACACGCGCCATGTCGTGGTGCGGTAGCACGACCGACGCGATCATTGTGGGGATCGGCTATCCCGAAGACGAGAATCCACCCGAGGCGTGGCGGGATGCGGTGGTCGGTCGCAACTACGATTTCACGCCCGCAGTGGACGAAGAGACCGACATCGAAGATTCGAAATGGCTCAAGCGGAAGGTGGTTACGGGCGGCGCGCCGAAGTTTTTACAATTCATCAAACAGGAGTTGATTCCCGCCATTGAAAAAGAATTTCCCGCAGACCCGAAGAAGCGCGTCGTGGCGGGACACTCGCTGGGCGGACTGTTCACCGCCTACGCCCTGTTCACCGAGCCGACTCTGTTCGACACCTTCCTCATTTGCAGTCCATCACTGGATATGCACGACCGACTCATCCTCAAACTCGAAGAGCAATATGCCAAACGGCACAAGCGACTCGCCGCGAAGGTGTACCTGTCCATTGGCGAGTTGGAGGAGAATCCGCGTAACACGATGGTCAGGGATTTTATCCGACTCGCGACCATGCTCGAAAGCCGCAAGCTCAAAGGCTTGACCCTCCGCAGGCAGATCTTCCTTGACCTCAATCACTGTGAAGTCGTCGCGCCAGGGTTTCAGGCAGGGATAAAATTCGCGCTAAAAAAGGAAATCCAATGACTCAACAAGCCAGCGTCAACCCCTGGTCGGACGATGACAACTCCGCATTCCTCCGCTTGCGGATGAAGACCTTCTGGAATCTCGATTACTTCGAGAAGGTGATTCTTCCGCTTCTTGACCTACCCCAAAGCGGACGTGTTCTTGACGTCGGCTGCGGCAATGGCGGCATTTCGCTTCTTCTCGCTGACCTTCGACCTGATCTGCAAATCACGGGTATGGACTTTGAACCCAAGCCTCTCGAAGACGCGTCCGCGTATGCTTCGCGCAACGGGTTGAAGAATCTCTCCTTCGAGCAGGGCGACGCGCACAACTTGAAATACGCCGACGCGACCTTCGACGGAGTCGTCTGCCAAACCGTGTTGACTCACGTCCGCGACGCGGAGACGGTCATCGGGGAAATGACGCGCGTCCTCAAGCCTGGCGGAATCTTTTTCGCGGCGGAATACACCAACTCCGCGATGGCGAACTACGACAACGTCCACTTCGATAAATACGACGAAGCTTGGTATCGCGAGTATTATCGAATCAACCTGCTGTTCATGAAAGGCAAGAAGGCTTTGGGACGCGGGGACAATACCGTCGGCGTGCGCGTGCCGCTGCTGGCAACACAGGCTGGGTTGGATGTGTACGATGTCCGCTTGAACGACCGCGCCATGCACGGCTTCCCGCCGTATCGCCACGAGAAACAGCGCAACTATCTCGAACTGGTCAGAATGGCAAACATCGTTGACGACGATGAAAAATGGCTGAGGCTCGACATCGAAACGGTGACGGCAGGCGGCGGGACGGAGGAGGACGGTCGCTGGTTCCATCACGCGATTGACAGCGCGGGAATCGTCCGCGCGATTGATGAAGGCACGTTCACAGCGACGGGGTCGTTCCCGTTGTATTTGACGTTTGCGAGAAAACCCTGAGATTCACCGCGAAGACCGCAAAGAGCGCGAAGATTTAAAAACTTTCTTAGCGACCTTGGCGTGCTTCGCGGTTCAAAATATTGAGGAGAACAACATGGAATCAAAACTCACAGGACAAACCGCCATCGTCACAGGCGGGGGGCGCGGATTTGGGCGCGAGATCGCGCGGGCATTGGCAAAGGAAGGCGTCAAGGTCGCGGTTGTGGCGCGGTCGGCGGATCAACTTGCGGAGACCGTTTCGATCATTCAAAGCGAAGGCGGTCGGGCGATCTCCGTCACAGCCGATGTGACCGACCTTTCTGCCGTTATCAAAATGGTGGAGCAGGTGGAGAAGGAACTCGGCGCGGTGGATATTCTCGTCAACAACGCGGGGCGGCTTACATCCATTGCGCCCGTTTGGGAGGTGAATCCCGACGAATGGTGGCGCGATGTCGAAGTCAATATTCGAAGCGTGTTCCTTTGCTGTCACGCCGTTTTGAAAGGCATGACCCAACGCAAGCGCGGACGGATCATCAACTTCACCAGTTCGGGTATGGCAAATGTCTCGGCGTATGATTGCTCGAAGGTTGCAGTCACGCGCTTCACTGATACGCTGGCGCAAGAGACTAAAGAATTCGGGGTCAGTACGTTCGCAATCGTTGTGGGTCCCACGTACACCGAGATGACGGATTACATCATCGAATCCGAAGTCGGGCGCAAATGGCTTTCTTATTTGCCGAAAGAACTCGAAGGCAAATGGCAGCCCGTCGAGTTGGCGGGGACGCTGGCGGTGGCTCTCGCTTCGGGTAACTACGACGCGCTGACGGGACGCTGGGTCAGCCCCGAGGATGATTTGGATGAAATGGTGAAACGAATCGAAGAAATCAAAAAAGACTATCTTTATGTCTGGAGTTTCCGCGGGTTGAAGGTTGAGTAACAGAGGAGAACTTTATGACATCCATCAAAACGGTGGGAATCATCGGCGGGGGCGTGGCGGGACTGGCGGCGGGCGGAGCGCTTGCGCGCGCGGGGATCAAGGTCAAACTTTTTGAGGCGAACGGAAAAATCGGCGGCTGTTGCGCAACGACGAACATCGGCGGATACACGTTCAATGACGGTGCGTTATATCTCGCCCTGCCCAATATGCTGGATCGTGTCTTTGCAAAGGTCGGGTTGGATCGCAAGTCCGTTTTGCCGCTGAGAAGAATCACCGCGCCGCAGACGACGGTTCTGCCCAACGGTGACAAGGTTACATTTGGCGATGGTTTGCACGTGACCGTCGAAAAGAAAAATGGCGCGGTGAACGAATCCACGCTGAAAAAAGAATTGGACGATATGATGACTCGCTGGGAGCCAGCCCTGCGCCTTCTGACCGAAGACATTCTGGTCAATCCGCTTTCGTTTTCGCGCATCCTTGCGAGGGGCTGGCGGCATCTGCCAAAATTCGGCGGCACGGTGGCGGACGAATTGCGGCGGCTCTTCAGCGACGATTCAGTCCGCGCCGCGATGTCGGGCGTTTTGCTCTACACAGGTTTGCCCCCAGAGAAACAGCCCGCGATTTCGGTCTTGGGTCTGGTGACTCTTTTCAGCGACGGCTTCCACCTGCCCGAAGGCGGCATGGGCAAAGTCCCCGAGGCGCTTAGCCAGGCGATGCTCGCGCACGGTGGGGAAATCCATTTGAATACGCGGGTGGATAAGATTGTCGTGAAGGATGGTCGCGTGCGCGGGTTGGAAATTCGCGGGCAGGGATTGGTGGAAGTGGATGCGGTCATCTCGACTGTGAGTGGGATGCTGACCTTCGGCTCTTTGCTGGACGACTCGGATTCTCCGCGCGGCTTGAAGCGTATGGCAAAGGAAGCCCAGTTATCGCACAGCGCGTTTTCGGTGCAACTTGGTTTGCGCAACAAAATAGATGCGCCCAGTCATTCGCATTGTTTCCTGCCGCCGATGGAAAATCAAGCCGACGTGTTCGCTCCCTGCGATGACGGTGTGAAGTGGCTGGTGTACGACGCGCCGACGGTCACGCTCCCCGAACTCGCGCCCACGGGCGGAAGCGTAATCGAAATGTACCCGCCTGTGCGCCGCGATTTTCCCATCGAAGATTGGAGCGAAGAGAAAAAGGAAGCCGTTCTCGAAAAAGCGGTCGAAGCCCTCTCGCGCGTTCACAACCTGGATATCGCTGTCAAGCGCATCGTCAGCCCGAAGGATTTCAGGAACAATTTGAATTTATATCGCGGCGCGGTGTACGGATTGTCGCCGCAGGTCGCGCCGTGGAATCACTTCCCGCATCGCACACCCATTCAAGGCTTGTACCAGACCGGGCAGACCACCTATCCCGGCTACAGCGTGGGACGAGCCGCCACGTCCGGCATTCTCACCGCGGAAGCGCTGATCGGGGAGCGAGGCGCGATATAGCACATCCTGCGCATCGACGCGGAAACATGGGTGGGGTGCGCGATGCTCGATGCTGTACCTGCTATTGCTTGTCACCGCCGCGCGGACGGCGTAGTCTGTGCGGCAGAAATTCCTGCAAACGCTCGGATCCAAGTTCGGCGCGATGGTGGCGCTCGGTTCATATGTGATGGGCGTTGGAGTCTTCGGTCCCGCTCCATATAGGGAACACAACAACGCGCTCCCGCTCAATCGTTTTTTGGAAAAAACTCTGAGGAAGTGGAGTGACGGTGCCCAAATAAAAAACGGACACCAGTAGTTCTTTGCGCTACCGCAAAGACGAGGCTTGGATTGTGAAGTATTCTTATCCACATCGGCAAGAATGCCGAACTACAACCAAAGGAGATAGAAAATGAGTGACAATGTAACAACCACCCTGGATGTGCGACAAATCCCGCCACCACAAAACACCCGACGATCTTCCAGACTTTTGAGAGTCTGACACCGGGGCAAAGCTTCATCCTGATCAATGACCACGACCCGAAGCCTCTTTATTATCAATTCGCTAATGAGCACCAGGGACAGTTCACTTGGGAATACCTGGAACAAGGTCCTGAGGTCTGGCGGGTGCAAATTGGCAGTCCCGTCTCAAACTAGGCATAGATTCCAGATATAGACATTCAAGGCTGGGTTTCCCGCAACCAGCCTTGGAACTCCCACTGAATGATGCAATGAAAATATTTCCCAGAAAGACCTTCTAGTTCAACCCTGTGATATTTGGGTTGTTATTTCCACCACCATCTACAAAGCATTCCATAGTGTGGTACCGATATATGCAGGAAGGAGTCTAAAATGAAAGTTGCAAACCTATTGGAAAACCTAACATTTGGAGACAAAGATCCTCATGCTGAACCATTCCATGTTGACAGGCAGGGACGTGCGATACTTTTTACGCTTAAGCCGGGTCAATCCATCCGCGAACACAATGCGCCCAGTTCGCCATTTTTTGTGGTGGTGTTAAAAGGACAGGGTGTCTTTACAGGCGGCGATGGCATTGAGCATACCTGTGGACCGAACACACTGCTCGTATTCAATGCTGGTGAACAACATGCGATCCGCGCCGTTGATGAGTTGGCTTTCGTTGGTTTTTTGCACGGCGTACCAAGCGCCTAAGAATTATTTAACTTGAGATTTGATATGCCTCTCCATCCATTCAAACCTGAAATCCAGAATTCGTTAAACAATACATTTGAAAAGGATCAACTCATAGTGTATCTGATTTCAGAACGTAGCATTGAAACTGTGAACGTGCAAAAATGGGTGCAGTAAATTGATATACGTCATGTGGATTATATAAGGAGAGGCATATAGTAAGAGTGTAAACATTCAATGTCTATAAGGAGAGTAACCATGAGCATCATTACCCAACCCCTACGCGATGAGCACAAGGAATTATTTCCAAATGTAGATTACATACGCCTGGTTGCGGAGAGGCTTGATATCGCGTCCATCACTGAGACACGAAAGGGCGTAGCTGAAGTTTATGAATTTCTTGCCCACCATCTCAAGCCCCATGCGGAGGCGGAAGAAGCGGCGCTCTACCCCGTGGTGCAGAAAGTGCTCGGCAGTCCTGACGCGACCAAAACGATGAGCCGCGACCATGTCGAAATCGGTCGTTATATCGAAGAACTGGAAACGCTCAAAAAGAATTTGGGTGATGCGCAATTGGCATTCAAACAAACGAAGGCTTTACAGCGTGTGTTGTATGGCGTGTACGCGCTAGTCAAACTTCACTTCGCGAAGGAAGAAGAAGTCTACCTGTCCATTCTCGATCAGCGCCTGACGCCTGAATCCGCGCAGGAGATGTTCGAAGCGATGGAAGCCGCCGCGCATAAAGCCAAACATGGGGCATACTCCTAAAATTCAACTCGATGCCTGACTTTCGTTCGGTATTTCCAATCGGGCTTGGATTGACCAACAACTGCGCAAGACGAGAACATGGCTTGCCTCCTGCGCCGATAGTGGACTTTCTTGAGAAAACTTCAACCAGGTTGAAGACTATATACAGCACGGCGTTGAGCGCCTATCAACCCGTCGAACTCACGCCCGCCGAAATTGCCAAACGCGGAAGTTTGCTATATCTCTTCACCGACTTGATTTATGTCGAATACAAAGACGGCGTGCGCGACGGGGTCGTTTCCGTTGTGTTTAACGTTCGCGAAAAAATAGTTGTACGACAATCTTCAGATTGCCGGCACGGGCGCAAAACAGAAGCGACATGAACCCCCCTCGGGGACGATGTGTTGCGGTACTATCCCAAATTTTCCATCACCACCTCATCCAAAGACGGCGCATCCACAGGGACGCGCTGTTTTTGTTCTGCGAATAACTGCTCCGCCCGCTGTTTCGTGTCATGAATCGCCGCGGGGTGATTCATGATGAGGGTCAGCCACCCAGCTGTGAGGTCGGAGTTGAGGCGTAGTTCGAGAGCGGCGAGTCCCGCGATAGATTCGAGCATCAGCGGCTCGGAGTGGATGTCGCGGGCGAGGCGCAGGGAGTCGAGCAGGATGGTTTTGGCTTGGGCGTCGTCGCCGAGATGGAGATATGTCTCGCCGAGATAGATGAGGGTTTGGGCGATGTCCCAGCCTTTGAAGTATTCGCCGAAGATTTCGAGACTCTTTTCGAGATGACGCTTTGCTTCGTCGCAATGATCCGCCGCAAGTGTGGCGAGTCCGAGATAACGATACGCCGTTCCCATGCCCCATCGATTTTGCGTGCGCTCGCAAAGCGCGATGCTTTCTTGCATGGTGGCGATGGCTTCGTCCACGCGTCCCAGCGCGATCTGCGTTTGAACGCAGAAGTTCAAACCCAGCGAAATGGAATGGGGGTCGCCGAGTTCACGCCAGAGTTTGAGACCCGCCTGCATTTGCTCGTACCCTTTTTCATAGTCGCCCAGGATGCTGTCCACGTGACCGATGTTATACATGCCGTACGCGGCAAACCAGGTGTCGTTCGTTTCGCGCGCGTAGACCAGACCTTCTTCGATCAACTTTTTCGATTCGAGATATGCGCCGCTGAGGTGATGGATGGTGCCGTAGAAAATCAACGCGTCGGCGAGCAGGGCGCGGTCGTTGACGGCGCGGAGCAGCGCGATGGCTTCGGGATAAAGATCGGTGGCGCGGGCAAAGTCGCCCGAACGGAAACACAACAAGCCCTGATGTACAAGGCATGCGCCGAGAATTTTGTCGGTTTTCTTTTTGTGCGGCTTCTCGCGCAAGACGCGGATGAGCGACTCCAACCGCTCGATGCCTTCGTGGATCAAGCCTGCGACTTCGTAATACCAGCCAAACGCACGGACAGCCCTTCCGATGGATTCAAACTTTTCGTGTTCGACGCCCCACGTCCACGCGGCGCGCAGGTTGTCCAACTCGACGGTCATCTCACGCACCGCGTCCTGTTGCGCCTCGCTCTTTAACTTTTTTTCATACTCGGATGCCAACCGCAAATAATATTCGCTGTGACGGGCGCAGGTCTCTTCGCAGCGCGCGGGATTGGATTCGAGATGTTCTGAAGCGTACTGGCGAATCACTTCATGCAAGTCATAACGTCCCGCCTCCGTGCGCCTCATCAGGGACTTCGAGACGAGGGACGACAAAACGGGCAGGGTCGCCCCCGAAACCTTCGCCGCCGCGCCGCGGTCGAATCCTCTGTGGAAGATGGAGAGTCGGCTGAGGATGTCGCGCTCTTCGTCGGTGAGCAATCGCCACGAATGGTCGAAGGTGGCGCGAAGCGAGCGGTGACGCTCAGGCACGTTGCGCATGGACGTGGTCAGGAAGTCAATGTTCGATTCGATTTCATGCGCGATCTCGGCGCATGACAGCACGCCCACCCACGCCGCGGCAAGTTCGAGCGCCAGCGGAATTCCCTCCACCATACGGCAGATGCGGAGCAACGCGGGCTTGTCTGCGTCGGTGAGTTTGAAACGGGAATCCGCGCGCCGCGCCGCCTGCACGAACATCGCCGCCGCGCTGAACCGCTCCACGTCCGCTCCCGCGTCGGGCGGCGGGATGATCAAACCGCGCAGGTCAAACGTCCACTCGCCCTGCAAATTCAAGCGCTCACGCGACGTGCAGAGAATCCGCACGGTGGGAAGACGTTGCAAAATCTCGGCGACCAATTCCGCCGTCACGGACGATTGCGCCAGCAGGTGTTCGAGATTGTCCAACACGAGCAACGCGGATTTTTGAATCGCGCGCGTGAGGTGGTCGAACAACTGTTCCTTCGGGTCAACGGGACCTGAGAACGAAAACGCGAACGCCTCGGCTATCGCAGGAACAATTGATCCTGCGGAATTGACCGACGCCAACGGGACGTAATGCACGCCATCGGGGAAGAGTCCGCGCTGGCGATTCGCAAATTCGATTCCGAGCCGCGTCTTGCCGATTCCGCCTGGACCGATGAGACTGATGAGGCGGCAATCGGCGTCCGCGAGCAGGTGGCTGATTCCGCTCAACTCGTCTTCGCGTCCGATCAGTGGTGTGGGCGGGAGGGGGACGTTGGTCTTCGGGGGTGGGGAAAGGATCGGGGAAACAGAAGCCAGCCCAACGTCCGATTTGAGGCGGCGCGCGACCATCAGAAAAAGTTCGCGCTCGTTCGTCGGAATCTCCAGCGCGTCCGCGAGCAGTTCTGCAATCTGCGTCGAAGGGCGGCGCTCCTCCGATTCGATTTTTTCGATGGTGGCAAGCGAACACCCGACGCGCTCCGCCAACGCCCCCCGCGTGAGGTCGAGCGCTTTGCGGCGTTTCTTCAGCCAGAGACCGAAGGGCAGGTCGGTGGACATAAGGATATTTTATGTCATTATCGAACCCGACGCTAGAGAGTGTCGGGTTCGATAATGACATGTCAACATGTAGCGGGCGTTGGAGAACGTCCGCTTGACCACATGATCAGAGATGTATAATGATGCCGAAAGGATGAATCATGACTCGCCCCAAATCGCCTGTGCGCCTTGATTGGGTTGACCCCGCAGTATGTTCGCTGGACTATCGTTTGAAGATCGTCGGGCGTTTGCCGTTCTTCAAACATTTGCCCGCCGAAGCGATCTCCAAAATCAACGCGCTATTTCACGACCGCGATGTGCACGCCGACGAGCGGATTTATCATGAAGGGGACGACGCGGAGCGTTTGTACCTTGTGGCGATGGGAAAAGTCAAACTGGTTCGCGCTGCCGCTTCGGGACGCGAAGTACTGCTGGATATTCTGCGCGGCGGCGAATACTTCGGCGCGCTGACAATATTTGGCGGGCGCACATACGCGGAAACCGCCATCGCGCAAACCGATTGCTGTATTCTGCAAATCTCATCCGCCGACTTTGAAACGATTCTTTCCGAACATCCCGAAGTTGCGCGGCGCGCGCTGGAAGTGGTCAGCCAGCGTCTGGCGGAATCGCAGGAAGTGGTCAAGCAATTAAGCGCCTACACCACTGAACAGCGCATCGCCGCGGCGCTGCTGCGGTTGGCGGGAAAGTTGGGCGAGACGCGCGGGGAACACGTTTTGATACAACTTCTCTTTTCGCGGCAGGACTTGGCGGCGATGACGGGCGCGACCACCGAGACGGTCAGCCGCGTGATGAGCCGCTTCGCCGAAGACAAACTGATCAAGTCGGGGCGCAAGCGGGTGAAGATCACGGACGCGAAGCGTTTGAAGAAGTTGGCGGAAAAGGGTGCAGTTAATTGATGCGCGTCATGTAAATTTTTCAGGGGGAGGAGTACAGTAGGGGCATAATCCAAATAATAAAGGAGATTAACCATGACCACCCTGACCCAACCCTTGCGCGATGAGCACAAAGAATTGTTTCCGTTTGTTGATCAGATCCGCCAGGCGGCGGATCTGATCGGCGATGCGCCTGTTGCCGAAATTCTGCGCGGCGTGGAGGAAGTCTACGACTTTCTTGCCCATCACCTCAAGCCCCATGCCGAAGCAGAAGAAGCCGCGCTCTATCCCGTGGTGCAGAAAGTACTCGGCAGCCCCGACGCCACCAAGACCATGAGCCGCGACCACGTCGAAGTCGGTCGCTACATCGAAGAACTGGCTACGCTGAAGAAGGACATCGGCGGCGCGACGCTGACCGCGGAGCAGGTCAAATCCCTGCGGCGTGTGTTGTATGGCGTGTATGCGCTGGTCAAACTTCACTTTGCGAAGGAGGAGGAAGTCTACCTGCCCATTCTCGATCGGCGGTTGACGCCCGAATCCGCGCAGGAGATGTTCGAAGCGATGGAGGACGCGGCGCACAAAGCGAAACACGCCGCGCATGATCGATAGGTAAATAACCCCAGTTTTGGGTACGCAAAAGGGAATCTCCAGATAACAAGCGATTTCCCTGACGTAGATGGCGTTGGAAAACGTCGTCTACGTCTATTTTTTTTGTACGGATTTTTGTACGGTCAAGCCCCACCGCGAATTGACGCCGACGCCCGATAATGCGAGCATCGAAAAGTTATAGAAGGAGAAACCCATGAATAAGATCCTCACTCAAACCGCATTGAACGGCGCAAAAGAATCCGCAAACCGTTACCAGTTCCAAACCGTGTGGCAGACGTCCGCCCCCGTCGAAAAAGTCTGGGAGACATTGGCAGACTACTCGGCTTGGTCAACCTGGTGGCGCGGCATTCGGGAGGTCGAAGTGGTGCGAAGAGGCGACGACAGCGGCGTCGGAACCGTCCTGCGCCATGGCTGGCGGAGTTGGATTCCGTACACGCTCGTCTTCGACCTTGAGATGATTCGGATCGAGAGCAAGCGCGTGCTCGAAGGACGCGCCGGCGGCGACCTGGAAGGAATTTGCAAGTGGACGTTCAACCCAATCAACGGTGGAACGGAGATCCGCTTCGACGTGGACGTTCGGACGGGTCGCTGGTGGATGAACCTGCCGATTCCCTTTGCCCGGCAAATCGTCCGCGCCAACTTCGAGACCATCATGCGCTGGGGTCGCGAAGTTGGCGCGGAGACTGGGTGTGGCTGTGAAGTAATTTACGGCAAACTTCAGTCTGCCTACGCTGGTGCAAACGCAAACTGAAGTTCCCTGGCACTTGCACGCCACATCGTCCCGATGTCCTTCGGGAGGACAAGTGTGTGGTACTGGCGCACCGTGAAAGGATCACCATGACCCATTTAAAACTCGACTCCGCGTACGTTGACGATGCCCTGAAATTTCTGCAATTACGCAAAAAAACGCCCACGTACGAATACCTGAACGCGCTGATCGGCGCCTTCATTCAAAAGGTTCCGTGGGAGAGCGTGACTCGTATTGTCAAGCGCAATGCCACGCTAGCGACGGCAGACTGTCCCCGCTTCCCGAACGAAGTGTGGAGTGATGCGATAAACTTCGGCGGCGGCGGAACGTGCTTTGAGATCAATTACGCCTTCTTCGCACTGTTGTCCGCACTGGGCTTTGAAGGCTATCTGACTTTGAACGACATGGAGGAGGCGCAGAAATGTCACGCCGCGATGGTGATTCATTTTGGCGATCACAATTATCTCGTGGATGTCTCCGTGCCGTTGCCGCGCGCCTTTGTCTACTCTCCCGATTCGACAATTCGCTTCTACACCCCTTGGTTGAATTTCACCATCCAGCCCAAAGGCGAAAACCGTTATGAAATCACGCGCGCGCCACACGCACGCCCGTACATTTTCACGTTCAACGATGTCCTCGTCAGCACAGCGGACTTTGAAGCGGCAATCGAAGCGGATTATCTTCCGACGGGTTATTTTCTTAACCGCGTTGTGATCAACAGAATGTTCGGCGAGACGGCATGGCTGTTCAACAGCGATACCAGACCTTTCATGCTGGAATCCTTCGACCACGACGGCAAGCATGAGATTCCCTTGGAACCCGAAACGCTGGCGGAGACTCTGGCGGAGCGTTACCGCATCCCCGCCGAAAAAATTTCCGCAGCGCTGGCGTTGGTGGAAGTTACAAACAGCAGGATTTTAGAAGCCTGATTTTGGATAGCCCCGTATCATGTTCAAGTTTGTCAGTATCGCGAGATTTATCTCGTCCCAAAGCGACATGAACCCCCTTCGGGGACGATGTGTCGCGGTACTGGGCAAGGAGTTGCCATGAAAACCTTCCTCAAACAACACTCGCTCGTCGTCGGTCTCGTCCTGATGTTCCTCTACACCTGGATGCTCGACCTCTCGAACTCGGGCGTCCTGCCGTTCAAGGTTCCATTCTTTGTTATCCTCACGTTGGGTTGGGGATTCATCTTTGTCTCGCTGTTGATGACGTGGTTGACTCTCGGCAGGGACAAAATGACGAAGTTGTTCAAACGCTTCTTTATCTGGCGCGTGGGTTGGAAGTGGTGGCTCGTCGCAATTCTGCTTTTGCCCGCCCTGCGCTTCGCCGCCATTCCACTGACCGCCTGGCTGACTGGCGTTCCTGCGGATTACAGCCACCCGATGATTCGCGACGTTGTCCCGCTCGACGCGCCGTTACTCATGCTCGTCGTCCCGTGGATCATCTTTGAAATACTCACCAACGGTGAAGAGATGGGCTGGCGCGGATACGTCCTGCCAAGATTGCAGGCGAAATACAATGCGCTGGTCGCGAGTTTAATCGTCGGCGTGATTTGGGCAGTCTGGCACCTGCCAAAATTTTTTGGGACAGGTTTTAACGACGAACTTTCTCTCATTTGGTTCACCGTCGCTCATCTGGCTTTGGCGATTTTGTATACCTGGCTCTACAACAACACGCGCGGCAGTCTCCTGCTGGTAGTTCTCTTTCACGCTGCAGGAAATACCACAGGAATGTTCCTGCCTGTCCAGTTCGCCGTCCCTGGCGGAATCACGCAGAACGTGGAGATCATGTTGTACGTTATCGCCGCCATTGTCGTAACCGTCACAGCGGGCGCGGAGAATCTCTCGCGGACGGAAGAGAGACAAACACAGGAGTAACCACCCATGACCCATAAACCCCTGATTGCGTACTTCACTATTCTCGTCTTACTTTGCGTGGGATTCATCGTCGGCGCAAAGATGATGGGCGAGCAGGGGATGTACCTGGCGCAGGGATACATGCTCACGCCCGCGCTCGCCGCGCTGATCATCGCGTGGCGGACAAAATTCATGTTTGGAAATCTATGAACGCTCCTCGCTTCTCGCATCGCTACTGGTTCAACCTGATCGGCTTCTGGCTGGTCATGGTTGTCGTCGGCTCCTTCCCCTACGTGTATTTCGGCGTGTCGTACTTCATGGCAAAGGGATTCACCGAGCCGCAGCGTATGCTGTTGTGCTGCAATACTCCAGCCGATGTAGGTCTCACTTACGAAGATGTCGAAGTCACCACGCAAGACGGCGTGACGATTCGCGGCTGGTACATCCCCTCCCAAAATCGCGCCGCGGTGATTTTGATTCACTCGATGGCGTCCAACCGTCTCGGCACGCTGGATCTTGCCGTGATGTTCGCCAAACACGGCTACGGCGTGATGATGATTGACCTGCGCGTCCACGGCGAAAGCGGCGGTGAACTGCTGACCTTCGGCGGCGACGAATATCTCGATGTGAGCGCGGCGGTGGACTACCTGCAAGCGCGTCCCGATCTTGACCCAGAGCGGATCGGCGTGATGGGGCTTTCTCTTGGGGCGAGCGCCTCGGTCCTCAGCGGCGCGCGCGACACTCGTCTCGCGGCAGTCGCGGCAGACGCCCCAGGCGCGACTGTCTTCAAGGATTGGGTGCAACCCGAAACCTTCTACGATTCGCTGTACGTCCCCTTCGACCACATGTTTTTCTTCTACCTGCACCGCATTGACGGCGTATCCAATCCTCTGTCCATCACCGACGCGGTCGCGCAAATCTCCCCGCGTCCCCTGCTGTTGATCGGCGGGATGAGCGGCGGCTCGACGCTGGAGAAACGATCCATCGAACAATACTTCGCCGCCGCGCGCGTACCGAAACAAAAACTGCTCCTGCCCAACACGCCGCACATCAGCGGGTTGCGGACTCATCCGCAGGAATACGAAGAAACTGTCATCCAGTTTTTCAACACGTGGTTGTTGGGGGAGCAATGACCATGTTGACTCTCGAACACTTCACAACATGGATGACCGCCTACGGTCGCGCCAGCGCGGAGAACGATCCGCAAGCCTCCGCGAACCTCTTCGCGGAAAACGCCCGCTACCACGAGAATCCCTTCGACGAACCCATCACAGGTCGCACTGCCATTTACGAATATTGGGACAAAGGCGCGCGGAACCTGAAGGACAAAGAGTCTACCTTCGAGATTCTCTCCGTGCAAGAAAATCGCGGCATTGCGCATTGGCAATCCAAATTCACTGTCACCGAATCGGGCAAACGTCTCGCGCTCGATTGTCTCTTCGTCGTCGAGTTCGATGATGAAGGCTTATGCCAATCCTTCCGCGAGTGGTGGCACATACGGGAGGCGTAGTACGGCAGATTTTGTACGGTTTTTTGTGGGGGTAATCCCGACCAAAGGGTTGACTGGAAATGCCATAATGCGAACATCGAAACCAATTACCAAAGGAGAAAACTCATGGCTATTCTATCCAACCTCTCTGTCATCCTCATCCTGCGCATCCTGCATATCGGCGGGGGAATCATGTGGGTGGGGAGTGCGACGCTGTACCTGCTTTTGCTCATCCCCGCCGCGCGGACGGCGCAATCTGCGGGACAGAAATTCCTGCAAACGCTGGGACCCAAGTTCGGCGCGATGATGGGCATGGTCACCACCGTCACCGTGCTTTCAGGAGCCTTGCTCTACGCGCGTTTCTTCGCGGGCGGAATCAGTTTCATCTGGAACACGGGCGCGGGCTTTGCCTTCACCATCGGCGCGGTCGCGGCGCTCGGTTCGTACGCGCTGGGCGCGGGCTATTTCGGCAAGACGCAGGAGAAGATCGGAAAACTCGGGGCGGAGATGGAGTCCGCGCAGAGCGCGCCGAATCCAGCCAAAGTCCAGGAGATGAACCGCTTGCAGTCGTCGTTGATGAAGGCGTACCAGTTCGATTTCATCCTGCTCGTGGTCGCCATGCTGGCAATGGCGGTCGCAAGGTATTTGTAGAAAAGGAGCAAGTGACAGTCACCTCGCTGATGACTGTCACTTGGACAAACCCATGATCGCCCGACTCTGGCGCGGGATCGTCCGCGCAAACGCCTCTGAAGACTACCTGAATTTCCTGCGCGAGCGGATCATTCCCGCCTATCAGTTTGTGGACGGCGGGCGCGGCTTCCACATCCTGTTCGACGCGAAGGGCGAGTTCACGACCGTCCTGCTAATCTCGTTTTGGGAATCGCGCGCCGTGCTCGATGCCTTCGCCGATCCGCAACTCGATCTCGAAACCAGCCGCGCGGAACGCGAGTTCCTGCTGGCGTCTGAGTCTACAGCGGCGGTGTATGAGGTCGTTGTGGATTAATCTGTTGAAAGGAGAATGCAACCATGAAAACCAAATACCTTTTGACCATCGTAACCCTGTTGACGGCTGTCCTGCTGTCCGTTGCCGCGCCTGTCGCTGCGGGGGAGGAAATGTCCGTTTCGCTGAATCAGGCTGAGGGTCCGACCGACGCGGGGGAGATGGAAGTGTTCATGGACGAGATGTTCACCCGTCACATGGAAGAGTATCACATTGCGGGCGCGGCTGTCGCAGTCGTCAAGGATGGACAGTTGTTCTTCGCCAAAGGCTATGGGTATGCCGATGTCGAAAACAACATTCCCGTTGATGCGGCGACGACGATCTTCCGCACTGGCTCGGTAGGCAAGGTTCTCACCTGGACGGCGGTGATGCAACTCGTCGAGCAGGGCAAGTTGGATTTGGACGCGGACATCAACACCTATCTCGATTTTCAAATTCCCGATACCTATCCACAGCCGATCATGCTGAGGCATTTGATGACGCACACGTCGGGGATCGAAGACCGCTGGCTCAATAGTGTGGTGACGGACTCAAGCGAACTCGTTTCGGAGCGCGAATGGCTGGTGGATAATTTTCCTGGGCGCGTGCGTCCGCCTGGGGAAGCGGCGGGCTACTCGAACTACAACGCCATGCTGGGCGGATACATCGTGGCGCGGGTTTCGGGCGAGCCGTATGAAGAGTATGTGCAGAAACATATCTTCGACCCGTTGGGCATGACGCATTCGACTGTCCAGCCGCAAATGCCCGCGGAACTGCTCCCGTTTGTATCGAAGAGTTATACGTTTGTTGATGGCGCGTTCCAACCGTTTCCCGATTATCTGGTTCAACCTGCGGGATTGCCGTCGGGCTTTCACCTGACCAGCGTTACCGACATGGCGCGGTTCATGATCGCGCGGCTCGAAGGCGGATTCTACGGCGACGCCTCCAGCGAGATTCGCATTTTGGAAGAAGACACCGCGCGGCAAATGCTGACCACGCTCTATACCCCCGACCCGCGCCTGCGCGGCACGGCGTACGGCTTGTTCGATTTCAGCGACAACGGTCAGTGGGTTGTTGGGCATGAAGGATATGCGCCCGTGATGGAGAGTGAGTTGATGCTCTTGCCCGATGAGCATTTGGGCGTCTATGTGGTTTACAACAGTTTGGAAGCCAAGGATGGCGGGTTAGCCACCAAGCACATGGGATTCCAGCGGGAGTTCTTCGACCATTACTATCCCGCCCCCGTGGTCGAGACGCTTCAACCGCCAGCGGACTTCGCCGAACGCGCCGAACGTTATGTTGGTTTTTATCGCTCTGCCAACAACCACGCCACCACTCCCGAAAAAGTCGTCGGGCTTTTGGGCGGCTTCGCGCTTGAGGTCACAGCGCCCGGCGATGGCACCTTGCTCGTCCCGATGGAAGGTCTTCTGTTGCGCTTTGTGGAAGTGGAGCCGCTCTACTTCCGCCAGGTGGACGGCTCGTTCTCGCTCGTCTTCCGCGAAGACGACGCGGGAAACATCACCCACCTGTTTACGAACATCCAGTCTGAAAATGATTTTGTGAAGATGGACTGGTACGAAACGTCCGCGTTCAACATGGTCGCGCTTCAGATTTGCCTCTTGCTCCTGCTGTCCATGTTGCCTGTGGGACTGATCCGCGCGTTTCGGAATCGCGCCGCTTCCCGCCCCACCCGCGTGGCTGACTCGATCCTCTTTGGCATCAGCCTGCTGAATGCGCTGTTTTTGGTCGGCATTGCGATTTGGTTCCGCCCCATGCGCCCGTCGGAGTTGCACGGCATCTCATTAACCGTCGAGATCGTGATGGGACTCGGCGTCCTATCCGCCCTGCTGACTCCCGCCGCGCTGGTCTACACCGTGCTGGTATGGAAGAACAAATACTGGGGCGTCGCCTACCGAGTCTATTACACCCTCGTGACGGTCGCCGCGGTCGGCTTTGTCTGGTTCCTGCAATATTGGAATTGGCTGGGCTGGCGGTATTGATAAAAAAAATATCGCAAGATTCATCTCGCACCCGCAAGGCGACATGAATATTGCGGTACTGAAAACAACAAGGAGAATTCAAATGACCACGCAAGAAATCACTTCAACAAACAACGCGCAAAGAGTATCTGCGACTGCAACCGATCAATACACTCTCCCGCAGATTTTGGGAATCTGGGCGATCGTTACCCTGCCGATGGTATTGCTGGCTTGGGTGGCTCCTCCCATCGTCATTCCCTATGTTCCATTGCATCCTGGCGTCACGTATTGGTTGTTACTCATCGTGGGCATGATGTGGCAGTTCGTTGTCGCGCTTGCGATCACATACCGCGAACTCGGCACGTTGCGCTGGAGCGCCATCCGCCAGCGGACGTGGCTTCAAACCCCGCGCGACCCGAAGACCGACCAGCCAAATCCGAAATTGTACTGGTGGCTGATCCCTCCCCTATTATTCAACGCCCTGGCAGGGATGGTGCTTGCAGGGTATCTGGATGCGCCCATGGGTTGGTTGTTCCCCACACTGAAGCCGCCTTTTGAAATGAGTCAGTTGATAACGCCTGATTTTCAGGGTCAATGGTGGTTGTTTGGAGTCGTGCTGGTCAGCCATCTCTTCAACTACTTTCTAGGTGAGGCATTTCTCTGGCACGGCGTTCTCCTGCCCAAGATGCAGGGAGTCTTTGGGAAATATGACTGGGTGGCAAACGCCGTTATCTTCGGCTTCTATCACCTGCACAAACCCTGGGCGCTCCCCAGCGTGATCGTGACGAACTTGGCGTACAGTTGGCCCGCGCGACGTTTCCGCAGCAACTGGATGGCGATCATCGTGCATGGCGTGGAAGGAATCCCTGGTTTGGTAATCACCCTGGCTGTCATCCTCGGGTTGATGTAACACAAGGAACGATGATGCAACAACCCATCAGTCTTAACTCACAAAACACCTACGAGATTCGCATCCACGGTCAACCCGACGACTCCTGGCGGGAGTCGTTCAGCGACGCGCAGGTCAGGGTCGAATCGCTGGACGACGACTTACAGGCGACCACGTTCTCCAGCGTCGTCATGGATCAGGCTGGCTTGGTCGGTCTGATCCGCCGCCTGCACGGGTTGGGAATCGTGCTGTTGTCTGTGAGGTTGGTGTAATGTAACCGCGCGTAATCGGCGTTCTCTAACGCCGACAGGCGCGTAAGAGAACTCGCCCTACGCTTATAGCAAAGGAAAAAATGACCGACATACTTTCACTCGAACAAAAACCCGCCCACGTCCTGCGGAATCACAACTTCCGCCTGCTGTGGATCGGCGAAGGCATCTCGCTGCTCGGCGACCAGTTTTATTTGATTGCGCTCCCGTGGCTTGTCCTTTCGCTGACGGGGAATCCTCTGGCAGTGGGGACGGTGCTGGCGATGGCGGGAATTCCGCGCGCCCTGTTCATGCTCGTCGGCGGCGCGTTGACGGATCGCTTCACCCCGCGCAAGTTGATGATCAATTCCAACCTGGCGCGGATGATTCTCACAGGTCTGCTCGCCGCGCTTGTGATGGCGAACCTGATCCAGTTGTGGATGCTCTATGTCTCCGCCCTGCTCTTCGGCTTCGTGGACGCGTTCTTCTTCCCCGCGCAAACCTCCATCGTGCCGAAACTGCTGGACAAGAATCAATTGCAGGCGGGCAACGCGTTGATTCACGGCACGGCGCAGTTGAGCCTCTTTGTCGGACCGCTGGCGGCGGGCGCGGCGATCTCCCAGCTCGACCGCGGCGCTCACTCCACGACGGGCATCGCGCTGTCGTTCGCGCTGGATTCGCTCTCGTTCGTCGCGTCCATCGCGGCGTTGAGTCTGATGCGGATCCACAACGGGGACACGGGTGCGGCGAAAGCCCCAGGCGGAGTCCTCGGCTCGATCCGCGCGGGACTCTCCTACGTCTGGCATGACCCGACATTGCGGATCGTCTTCCCGATCACGATGGGACTCAACATCCTGATCAACGGACCCTTCGCGGTCGGCATCCCTGTCATCTCGCGGACGCGCTTCCCCGAAGGCGCGGCGGCGTTCGGCTTGATCATGTCTCTGTTCGGTGGCGGCGCGTTGACGGGAACTTTGCTGGCGGGCGTCCTGCCGAAACTCTCGAAGAAATGGCTCGGCACGGTGTCGCTGAGCGTCATCAGCCTGATGGGAGTCGGACTGGCAGTGATCGGCTTGTCCTCGACGATGTATGTTGCCGCCGTGTCCGCGTTGGTGATGGGCATCGCCAACGGATACGCCAACATCAACCTGATCACCTGGCTGCAACAAAAGGTCGCGCCCGAAATGACGGGACGAGTCATGAGCCTGGTGATGTTCGCGGCGATCGGACTTAATCCCATCTCGACCGCGCTGGCGGGCGCGTTGATCGGACTCAACCTGACCGTCCTGCTCGTCTGCGCGGGCTTGTTGATGACGGCGTTCACACTGTCCGCCGCGTTCAGTCCCGCGGTGCGGGCGGGGATGGAATAAAAGAGGAGATTTGTAAAATGAAAGATTCATTCACCATCGAAGAAGTAAAGTTCACCGTGAACGACAAGGAACTCAACGGCATTCTGACCCGCCCAGCGACGGACACTCCCTGCCCCGCGCTGGTTCTGCTCCACGGCGCGGACAGGTCGGGTAAGGATGACCCGTATTACGTCGAACACGCGCAGCAGTTGGTTCGCGCTGGCTTTGCCGTCCTGCATTACGACGGACCAGGCTGGGGCGGCGGATCAGGACAGGGTCAAGGTTTCGAGACGCTGGAATATCGAACCGAAGAAGCGATTGCCGTGATCGGGTATTTGCAGGCGCGTCCCGACATCAAGCCCAATGCCGTCGGGTTATGGGGCGTCAGCCAGGGCGGATGGATTTGTCATATGGTGGCGGCGTCCTATAAAGGCGTGGCGTTCATTATCCCCGTTTCGGGACCAGGTGTCACGCCCGCGGAACAGGAAGTTTTTCGCGTTGAAGCGGAGAGTCGCGCAGAAGGATTCGATGAAGACGAGATCGCCAAAGCAGTCCTGGTGAGGCGGCTGATGGTGGATATCGTCCTACCCGCGCCGATGTTTCGGGAAGTCAATCTGTCCGAATCCCGTCGCTTGGGTGGCGGACTCTGGAGCGAGTTGACGGAACTGACTTACAACCCCATCGAACCTGCTGCCGAGCATGGAAAGGTCGTCGAAGTTTTGCATGGCATCGAAGAGGAACGCTGGACGAAGTTTCTGCACCTGGATGAAGTCCTGCCCATGCTCGAAAGTTTTCCGCCGCAGGCGTGGGAGATGGTCAAGGCGCAAATGCAGGCGGTGATGAATGTTAACCCCGCCGACTTCTTGACCAAAGTCCGCTGCCCCGTGCTGGCGATCTTCGGCGAGAGCGACACCTCCATTCCTGTGAAGAAGAGCGTGATGCTCTATGAACAATACCTGCGCGAAGCGGGCAATAAAGCGTTTACGATCCATGTGTTTCCCAATGCCAGTCACACTATCCGCGTCGGTGGGGAATTTGCCGATGGGTATTTCGACGTGATGATGGATTGGCTGGGCAATCAAGCCGCAACATTCTCGTCTTGAGCGCGGCACGATCAAAAGTAGAAAACCTGACCCCACACGGACACGGACATGATTTAATGCAATCATCCGCCTTCTTGATGAAACTCATAAAAAAAGGAAACCACACATGCGCCTCACCATCCAATCCCTCTCTAAAAAATAGCGCCGCTACAGTTTTCTGGTCATGCTGGGATTGGTGGTCAGTCTTGGTTATCTTTCCGCGACGTGCGCGCTGGTGATGAATGTGCCGCCCAACTACGTCGGCGAAACGAACGGTCTCGGTCACAGCGGCGCGCTACGATCGGTGGAGATTCACAAGCAGATTGTGGGATTTCTCAAGTCGTAATAAACCGTTAAAATGTAAAGTACCCTCAATGTTGTATATGGAAGGTTCATTATGCATCCCATAGGGACCATGATCAATCTACCGATTTGCCATTGCTGTAAGCGTGTAGGAAAAACTACTCGATGAACAGTTATCTTGATCGGACATATCATTTCAAAGGTAGTCCCCGCCAAATTGGGTTTACCGCAGGGCAAACGTTCGCTGCCTCGCTCGAACAAACAATCAGCCGCTATATTGCCAGGGTCAAAGAATCCAAAGACCTGGAGAAATTACACGCGGGCGCGTTACCTTGGCTGCGGAGACTGCCAGCGCGTTTTCAGGATGAATTCGAAGGGATGGCGGAAGGTGCGGGCATTTCCTTGCAGCGTCTCGCAGAATGGGCGTACATCGAAGAATGCGACGCTAAACAGTGTAGTGGGGCGGTTTGCTTGTTCGAGAATCAAGCGTGGGTTGCGCGAAACAACGATTTCTTTGCGCCAGAACTTTGGGGCTACATGACGATCCGTGAAGTTGAGGGTCGGATTCCAACGATTAACTTCCCAATGGAGGGTGGGATTTTCACACCGACAGGCATCAATCAGGAAAAGTTGTGGTTACACTATAACTTCCTGCCCGTTTGGGATACGCCTATGCTAAACAAACCACATGTACCTCCCTACGTGTTTCTGACCGAAGCATTGGAACTTTGCCGTACAATCAACGATGTCGAAGCATTTCTCAATAAGACAGACAGGGATGGCGGCATGTTGTTATTTGTAGTGGACGGAAAAAATAACGAATTCGTGCTTTTCGAATGTCTATGTTCGCAATATTATCGAAGAGAGCCAATCGACGGCTGGATTGTTGGAACGAATCATTTTTGCGCCTGCGAAGATATTACCCTGAGCGACGCCGACAAAGAGCCATTAGGCACCTTGAGCCGCTTCGACAGAATGGCAGACCTGATACAAACATTATCCTCCGCGCAGACGCTCCCGGACCTGCCCGCCGATCTCATTCAGGTTCTCGCGCATGATGAAATCGAAAGGCGCGACGAGCATGTCGTTACCGTTTACTCGAACATCGCATGCCCGAGTGCTGGCGAAATTTGGTTCACCTTTGGAGGTTGCCCGGCGGCAAGCGAAGGAAATTGGCAGAAAATTGCGTGGCCCTGGATGGATTGATCCGCCCATCAAACCGTAGTAAAAATCACAACACTCCATTATTGCGAGGTAGATCTTACAGCATAAAAATCGACCCTATGAAACAGTACCTTCCCTGGCGCTTGCACGCCGCATCATTCAGATGTTCTTCAAGAGTGCAAGTGCGCAGTACTTCAGCATAATAACCAATGACCAAAATCCATTTCATCCTCTACGTCAAAGACCAAGCCCACAGCACGGAGTTTTATATGCGCGTGCTGGGTCGTCAACCGTCCCTCAACGTACCTGGCATGACGGAGTTCGCTCTGTCTGAAAACAGTGTTTTGGGATTAATGCCAGAAGCGGGAATCAAACGACTTCTCGGAAGCCGCCTCCCTGACCCTGCCCGCGCGAACGGGATACCACGCTCTGAGATTTACTTGTTTGTCGAAAATCCCTCAACCTATTTCCGCCGTGCGCTTGAAGCGGGTGCAACCGGATTGAGTCCGCTCACGGATCGCGACTGGGGCGATCGCGTCGCGTATTGCCTTGATTCTGACGGTCATATGCTCGCGTTTGCAGAGAAAATCGAATAAAAAGTTTGCATCTTTTTTTTGGATATGTGCCTCCATATTCAAAGATATAAAAATGCCAAAACTCAATCAGCAATTTCAATTGCCCGATGGGTGTAGACTCGGTTATGATGAGTAGGGCTCGCCCGATGGAAAGCCGATGTTCTATTTTCACGGCTCGGTAAAAATCGCGCCGAACAAGGCGTGCATTTGATACGGGGGATTGCCCAAAGGACGTGAGCACATCCCAAGCAGTTTCTTTCGCCTTAGCCTCTTCCGGTTGGACGGTTTCGCCGTACCTGCCTCAACGCAGATATCCCGTGAAGTTGCACGAAACTAGTACAAACCATTGGTATTCCCACAAAGGATGGTTCATAAATTTGCAAAAAAAGATTTTCGGATTAAGTTTATCTCTCGCCGTCCCCTTGATTTATATTTTGTTTGTCAGTCCGATTTTTCTCAAGCCTCATGTAAATGGACCTACTTCCGCCTTGATTGACTTCGCCGTACTTTGGGTACTGGCACTTGGAATGTTGTTTTTTACACAAAGTATTGAGAAATTATCGTTAACAACGATTGGCTGGAAACCCCTATCTTTGAAATCGATTTTTACGGCTATGGGATTAGGCATTCTATTATCCTTACTCGTTCCTATATTCACCTTGGCCGTTAGCAAGGTTTTTCCGCCATCCGATACAGGGTCAATAACACAGGTTACCTCAAATTTCTCTTGGTGGATATTGCTTTTGAGCGTTCTCACGGCAGGCATAACCGAGGAGATTTTGTTTCGTGGTTATGCTCTGGAAAGACTATATGAAATTACAAGCAATAAGTGGGTAAGCGGGTTGATTAGTTTAATATTTTTTGTGGCTATTCACTCAGCAGGATGGAATATTGCTCATGTGGTTGGCGTAGTCATCCCGTTGGGAATTATCCTTACTGGTTTATACTTTTGGCAGCGGAATTTATCATTCATGATGATTGTCCATGTGGTCATAGATTTGCCTTTGGTCTTTATAGTGCTTTTAAGATAAAACCTGTCCAACGTCGCGCCTGGTAGATTGGACCACGCCTTTTTCTTAATGTTAGATTGTAAGTTTATTATTTTCCATTGGAGAAGTTGGCGCCAGGTTCGCTGTTAGTGGCGAAATATTTATTATCCAGAAATCAGGAGAGTCTGTTCATGAATGCATATTTGATCACGGCGATCTGCCTGCTATTTATAGTGGGCCTCGCTCATTCAACCATTGGCGAAATTCGTATCTTTAGTAGGATGCGGTCTCAGGGTCGGTTTGTGCCAACCGAGGGAGGTGCCAATATCTCAGAACATCAGTTGCGAATTCTATGGGCGAGTTGGCATATCTCAACCGTTTTAGCGTGGGGAATTTGTATAATCCTATGGCGTCTTTCGTTTTCTTCATCTGATGTTGCAACCCGGGAATTTATCTTTAACACAATATTGCTTTCGACGTTTATATCTTCGTTGTTAGTGTTGGTGGGTACGAATGGGAAACACCCTGGATGGCTGGGATTGCTTGGCGTTTCCATCTTAATTTGGATAAGGTAAAAGTTAGTATCCAATAATTCTCTCGTTGGACACTGACTTATGTTGCCATATGGAACTCTGTATGTGGTGACAGCCAAGCTGGTTTTCCTAATTGACCCAGTTCTGTGTCAATTAGGAAAAAAGAACAGCGCCCAGATATGGGGTGCTGTTCTTTTTTTGTCAAGGAAGGTCAAATCCGACCTATTCAGGTCAATAACTCGCCACTGGTAATTTCTTCAACCACTTCATTTCGGTCAGTTCTTTCAAAATAAAGTCTGCGCCGTCGGCGCGGGAAAGTTGCGTACCCGAACTCTTGCTTACATACCAGACCTGATATCTGCCTTTATGTTCGCTATCCATCAGGCGTGGATACCTAACTACGATCCATTCCAAATCGGATGCCTGGATCGCCTTCACATTTGCAGCCGAATCCAGCACCACATCTTTTGCCAATAGATTGAGCAGGAATCCAATGAAGTGATCAATAAATTTGGGTTGATCTTCGGGCTGGCGCACCCCTGCGCCCGTTGTCGAAACCAGTCGGCGTACTCCATGTTTTTTTCATCCCTACCACAATATTTTTTCCTGAAATTTCCATCATGTGGGGGACTGGCGGTCGGGTCGGCCCCAAGGTACTGATGACTGCATCCTGCCTTGCAATCGCCTTCTCGACAGCATCGGCGTCCATCGAGTCGCCCTTGAATACCGTCAGTTTGGCATCCTTCACGGTGAACTTCTCGGGGGAGGCACAGAAATGAGATTTTTGTGCCAGTGGGAAAGGCAAAAACCGCCTTCATCGATGCACGTGACATCGGGGCGGTTGCGGCTGTGACACTACTGGAGGATGGACATGTCGGTAGGAACTACGACCTGACCGGCAGCGAACGGCTGGATTATTGGGAAGCCGCCAGGATCATGAGCGAAATGCTGGGACGAGAATCACCTACCGCAACCCGAACCCGCTTTATTTCTTGATCGAGGTGATGCGTAGAGGTACGCCTTTCATGTTTGACCTGGTGATGACCGGGCTGTACACCTCCATCCGCCTCGGGATGGAAGAACCGATAACCGATGAGGTTGAGCGATTAACCGGGAATAGCCCAATCACATTCAGACAATATGTAATGGATTATCGGGAGGTTTGGATGTAATTTCCAAGACAGCTGTCATTCCAATCAACATTCGATACATTGCTCTCCGGCACGAATATTTTCGTTCACACACCCATTACAAGCGACCGATTCCAGGTTGAGGTTTAGCGACGGCATTGCCCATGTTGAGCATCAGTGCCTTGCCACCATCGTTGTTCCAGATAGCGGCGGGTTCGATTCCAAGCCCAATGCAATAGAACTTGACTAGGCTTTCATAATTCTGCGCTGTAACTGCGACGCGCAGTTCAAAAATATTAGAAGTGTTCATATCTATGTAGCTCCATTAAGGGATCTTAACGATAAAATTATCGAATTCAAAAGAGTTCTGCAGATCTACATGAAAGAAAGTGACCCCAAACCCGAGTGTGCCTTGGTCTATGCCTTCATCAACTACTTCAAAAACGAATTGGTCATTGATGAGGAATACCAAAAAAGAATCTTTGGCGATCACGGTCAGGCGATTGGTTTCCTGCGGGCGTATTGCTGGCGTTTTTTGCGATTCGGCGAATCGAGTGGTTGACCCTGAATGGTATTTATCGATTAGGAATGTTTCACCATAGATGCCGAAGAAATACCCATCCCCATTGGGGTTATCACGAAAGACCACCCCGTACACAGGTTTATATGTGCCGCTTGTCAACTTCACATCCGCGCTCAGACGAAAATCACTCACAGTGGAGAGGGTCATGGGGGAGAGAATGCCGGTAACCTTGTTCTTCGATGTGACATCCCACACATATTTTCCGTCTTTGATCTCAAGATCGCTCTCTATTTCTCCTGTTGTAGCTTCACCCATATTCCAGCCGTTCACATTTGTATTTGAATCAAAGGTTTCCTCGAATACCGTTGCCCATTGAGCCGACTCGTCTATCAACGCTTGGGCATCCTCACTGGGGTTTTGTAATTCATTCTCCGAATTCTGGTCATTTACTTCGGCGGCGTTTTCAGTTTCCAGCGCGCTTTGCTTGGGGTTGAGCAGGGTAAATGCACCGAAAATGCAGTAACCGATCAGTCCGAGCCCAAGGAGTGCCAAAATGATAAAGGGGAGTTTTGTCGATTTATTTTCGGGTTGGGGTATTTCAGGGTTTTGGCTCATTGTCATCTCCGATGCTAAATAGGCTGTCAGTCTCTGGGTATTTTGCTGGGTTGATTGAAGCTATTCGCTTTTATTCTTTATGTCGGTTTCTGCATCAGGCTGAGATGGTTCATCCACTTTACTTTTGTCGTCATTTTTTTTATCTGATGTGGTGAACCTTGACAACAGAGCCGCCCAACCTCCCAGGGCGAGAATTGGAACAGCGGCGATCAAACACACGGCTCCTGCCATTACAAGGTTTCCTTGCGCTTCATAATCCAGACTGCTCCAGAAAAACAACGCAACCAATGAACCCACCGAAATGATGATCCAAATCGGGTTGGTAGTTGGTTTCTCAGTGTTTTTTGATTTGAGGTCATTCTCTTTTTTGGGGCTGTTCTCTTTAATGGAGTTATCCTCTTTTTTGGGATTATTCTCTTTAATGAAATTGTTCAACTGGGATAACTGAAACAACCAAATGACGAACAGAGTGGGAAATACCGTCTTGAGGAGCGTGTCGTCCGATACCGGCATTATCAATGTGATCACAAGGATGAGCAATGCCACTCCCCAAAGTATGCCCGCCAGCATCAGTGTGCGTCTCCCATGTTTGCGTACGAAGGCGCTTTCTTTGTGAAAGGCGTTGGGCAAAAGAAAGACGTACCACAAGACAGATGGAATAAACCCGATAAGATAATTAAGATATTTTGCATCGTTCCACCCACAATCGATATTGTCACTGACACAGATCGAATAGCTGAAATTCATGGAGGCAATCACCAGAGTGGTCGCAAGGACCATGAATGGGGCAACAAGGGACCAGATATAACCATTTTTCGCGCGTTGAACTTCGTTTGGGGGATTCATATATATCTCCTGTTTTATATGTTTTTTTATTACGCTTGACAAGCGCTGAGCTTTTGACAAGTTTTACACTTCACCTCATCATCAAAACCCGATAAAGGGCTCAAGAAGACTATTTGTGCTGATAAACAAGAGGATGAAGATCACAGTGCCGATGATCAATCCCATAATGGCGGCGTTCCGGAGCGCTTCTTTCGTGCCGCTGCGTTCCCTTCCAATCAAAGCCCCGATCAACGCTCCGAGAATGCAAAAAATGGCGAAGGGGAAGATGATCAAAACCCCGATAATGACCCATGAGGCAAAGATCATGACGGGATCGAACCCGCCCATTGAAACCATGATCACGGTGATCGATGCGATGAGAGCGATTGGAGTTCCGATCAGCCCGACCAGTAAACCGGTTTTTATTGCGGTTTCCACGTCTACTTTCGGCTGGATGTTTTGAGATTCGAGGAATTGCCTTGCCTCTGGAGACTCAATTGTACGCAACGCATCAAGTGCATTGTGGCGGACAATATTGTCACTATCTTGCGTTGCCTCGATCAATTCAGAGACGGTTTCGGGAGATTTGGATTGCGCTAAATCTATAACAGCCATCCGGCGTTCCAGCGGGTCGCTGCTTTTAAGATGATTTAACGACTGTTCGACGAATAATGGGTCTGTGGGTGACAGGGTGTGCTTTTTAACGAATTTTTGGTACCGCATTAAATACACCAGCCAGATAACGAACAGGACAGCAAAGGTAATATTAGGTATCACACCGTTCGCGCGGGTCAGCCAGTCGATCAGCAAGCCTAAGAATGCCACCCCCAATAAGATGCCGCCTTGCGCCAGCGCGTGCCATCCGTGTTTGCGCACGAACACGCTTTCTCTATGGAACGCGTTAGGGAATAAAAAGATGTACCACAATGCGGACGGAAGAAGCCCGAAAACATAATTAAGCATCTTTGCGCCATTTCTCCCACAATCGATTTCATCACTGACGCAGATCGAATAACTGAAATTCATGGAGGCGATCGCCAGAGTGGTGACAATGACCATGAATGGGGCAAGCAGGGACCAGATATAACCATTTCTCGCGCGTAGAACATCATTTGGGTTATTCATATATTTCTCCTGTTTTATAAGGTTTATTAACTACGCTTTCCAGTCACTGAGTCTTTCGCCAAGTTTGGCAATTCGTTCGCGCAGTAAAACGGCGGTAATACCCAACATGAGAAGGATGATACCCGTACAGCCGATGACGAAGATCGTGCCGATGTCCTTCAACGCGCTGTATACAACTGTGACAACACCCAATGCAACAAACCCGATGGGGAAGAACGTCAGGCTGCGTGAGCGGATGACAATGCCATATACCAAAATGACAAGCGATTGAATAAACAGCAGGAAGAAGTAATTGAGATCGTTTTTGTTGACCATTTCAATGTATGTCGTGCCGAGCAAGACAAATTGTGAGAACATACCCATCAGGAACGTGCCGGTTTTGCTTTCTGCACGGGTTAGCAGATAGTGCTGGATCAAACCGAATAATGCTGTGCCAATCGAGAAGAATTGCGGTTCATCAACATTCAGTTCGAAGAGGATGATGAAATATGCCAGCAGATATAAACTGTTAGCGGGGAACGCCAGCCAGGCATTGCGTTTGGCAAAGGCTTCGAATGCCCACAGCGTAGCAGCGACCGCCACTGGAATGGACGCATCCAACCCGCCCAGAACGGGTAGTAGACCATTGCCACCACAATGACAGGATGAATCCATTGCGTTACATCGAAGAGGCGGAATAGGAAGGTGACAAAAAGTGGCAGGGTCAGGGTAAAGGTGTAGAGTAAATTCGGTTGGCGATAGAGCAGGCTGATCGTTAAGAAGAGAAGCGTGTAAACTCCGAATCCAATGGTGGGAATTAAGGCGTCGTTTTCTGCTAGCAAGTCTCCATAGTTAATCAGTGTGAGCATTGCGCCAACAACGCGGACGATGATGCTCAAGGGTCTTGGGTTGGCGAAGGTGAGGTGGGCGAGCAGATCCGCGAGCAGCCAAACGAGCGAATAGGCGAGCAGATGATAGGAGGTGTGGTCCACGTTGAAATCGCGCAGGATGAGGAAGATGCCAAGTGTGAAGAGGATCGGCGCACCGATCTCAAACCAGCCGTCACGACTGAGATACATTTCCGCTAAGATATAAAGTTTTATTCTAAAATTTCTGCTTTATTTTACTTGTTGTAACTCAGAAAGATATTCTTGATCTCTTTACCGATGAGCGGATAGGTGAAATCCTTGCCGGATGCGGCTTGTGCTGTTCCGATCAATATTAATAGGGGCCATAAAAAATATACTGGTAACAAGCACATTGCCAGCAGAGTCACCTCACTTGAGTTGGTATTGGTTTCTGAGTTGGTCATGTAAACCAAAATAATCGCGATGATCGGAAATATGGGGTGTGCCACAGCTGCCTGCAGGGTATGGGATGCGGTGAATGGAGAGCGCCTCTTAAGGGCAAATGCTGTGATCAAACCAAAGAGCGGCGGTGTTATAAGAACTACGTATGCAACGATTTCAGCCAACGCCCTTTCGAGATAGTCCAAAAGCGGTGTGGCAAGATAAAAGATGAACAAGATGTGAGACAACGCCGCTAAAGATCTTTCACCGATCGAAGGGGGCGGCGTAGTACTAGCTGCCTTCTCTCCTAGTGCGGTCTGTGCCTCTATTTCGCGGAGCGCAGTGGCTGCATTTAGCCGTACTATGGCATCTGTATCACTTAATGCCTCAGTAAGACCGGGAATGGAGGAAGGGTGATCAAGTTTTCCCAATTTGTACGCAGCAGCACGGCGGTTAGGTTCGCTGCCGTTTTTCAGTTCTTCAAGTAGGTTTTGGATCTCTGGGTCGGAGTTTGAATTCATAGTTCCTCGTTGATGCTTCTGATAACGCCCCACAGCCTTGCTCGCTTGACCTGCGGGGCGTTAAGAATTTAGTTTACCGGCTCCGGCTTATTGCCCCAGTTGGTAACTGTCGTTGATTATGCCGAGTGTATTTGCGTAAATGGGCAATAATTCCTCATCAGCTACCAATGAGACCACCATGATCAATTTGTTGGGGGTGCGGATATCGAAAAGCATGTTGCCTATTTCGCCACTTGTCTCTGATTGCCAGTCGATCAGATAAAGACCGGTCTCCAGTTCTTGAAGTTCGCCGAAGATATTGATCTTGACATCATTCGCCTCACCTGAATGCAGGAGATTCAGGTAATTGACTGCAAAATCCAGACCAAGTTCTGGAGTAAGTTTCACCGTATTCTGGCGGATAAATTCCACCCCTGCAAGGTTGTCTGGAGAGTAGAAGTACGTATAGTACAAGGTCTCGTCAACCGAGTCAGGGTAATACGACCATGCCCACGGAATTTCCAGAGAAACGTTGTTATCGTCGGGGGTGTACACCCACGACTGTTGGTACATGGGGAATTCAGAAGCGATGGTTGAGTTGATTTCGAGAGTCTGTGTGAACGAATCGAACATGATCCTATATGGGTTTACGGGATTCGCCTGTACAAAGGCTTCTTTGCCGGATACTTCGATCGTGTAGATCACATTGTCGAATTGCTGATAGATCGAATAGACGTAATAATTTTCTTCATCGTACCCGGTGTAGGTTTTTTCTACAAAATAGAGCTGAATACCCGGGTTCGCACCAGCGTCGATTTCTACGTAGTTCGCCTGTGAGGTGTAAATTTCCTCCATGATCAGGCGGAAATTTTCATAGGACTCTGCCTCCAACATATAGCCGGTGTTGGTGGCGCTAATGTAGTAGCTGACACCCGTTTCTGGATGGGTCATGGAAACGGAGTAGTCCGTCTCTTCTATATCCCATCCTTCCATGGGATAAAAGGACGCAAGACCATTCGGGTGTTGATATCTTAAGCCGGAAAGCTTCAAGTCTCCCACACTGGCTACTAATGGATTGTCCGTTGTCGAGACGGGTCCTGCTGGAGTGGGGGTGCTGGTGGGAGGCGCTGGGGTGAAGGTCAATGTGGGCAGGGGAGTGGCAGTGGCGGAAAGTTCTGCCACTGAGGAACATGCCAGGCTTAAGACAAGAAGCGTGGTCAATAGGAATATAAATGAGCGTTTACTGGTATTCATGATTTTCTCCTGATATTTTTTAAATTTTATTCGTCGGTACGCGTAACTGAAAAATAGGTGCCGCCAACACCGTCGGGTGTAAATGAAACTGAGTAGAGATGAGATTCACCGCAGGCATTTACTTGCCAGATCTCGACCCATGAGCCATCGCCACTTTGCTCGGGGCGGAGCATCATTTGACCTGAGAATAGGGATACCGTCGTGCATCCATTCTGTGAACGTTCAGCGTCTGAAATGGCGGATAGGACATCGGACTTGAGTTGTTCGCTGGCGATGCCTGAATAACTGCTGGCTTCATTAGACATTCGCATGATCGAAGGAATCGCCATAACCCCGAAGGCAACGAGGCAGATACATATCAACATCACTCCGCCCAAAGCAATTAGAAGCCATTTCTTACTCCCTGCTGTTTTTTTCTCTGTTGCTGTTTGTTCAATGCTCATAATAGATTATCTCCTTTGGGATATTTTGCCTTGAACCTCTCCAAAATACTGTCAAAAACTGTTAAGTTCCTTTTCCTGCCAGAATTAAGGAAGCTGCCAGCAGGCATCCAAATATTAAAAAAAGAAACATCCATAGCATGAAAAGGTAAAGCGAGTCCTCATCATAGGTGGGATACACCTCCGGAGTTTCTAGATCTTCGTTGCTTTGTTTTTTATTGAGGGTCACACGGATATTATTCGCCCCATTGACCAAAAAAACTGTCAAAAACTGTTAATTCCTCAACCTCTTTTTTTCTGCAAGGTATCTGGCTACTCCGCGCACGGCATGACGGCGAATGCGGTGAAAGGTACCTTCAGAAACAAACAAGCGAGCCATCACTTCACGGTTTGGCACGCCTTTAACATAGGCGTCATATAACACGACAAAGTTGTACCATTCACGGGGAAGTGGTTCAGGCGGACGCTCACCTTGAGGACGCAGGGACTGGATCGCCTCGCCCAACTTCGCCTGAACCTGTTTACCGCGTTCGATCTGTGATTCTTCCTTGATGCCTATACACTCTGTTAAAGGAGATTCCCCCAATGAGAGGAAATCTGAAAATCGGCGTAGGGCATCCTCTACAATCTTGCCCCAATCTCCTTCTGGTGGAAGCGCCAGACTTTCCGTCAGCCGTTCAGGGGCAGACTGTATTTCATTATTGTGCGATTTGCTAATAGAGATGAAAGTTCCGACCTGTTCGGTAAATTCTTCAAGTAATTCAAGGTCGCCAGTGGAGTATTCCAGCTTTGTATTCGATGGACCAATGCCTACTAATGCAATCGATTCCATACCTTCGAATGCCTGGAATATCCAAACCAGTCCAGTTAGTTTGCCTTCGATGCGGAGCAGCTCTTCGTTGGCGTCTGGAAGATCCAGGATTTTGCTGTTCACTGGTAGTGATTTTCGGCTTGCTACCACAACGAGAGCATTGTCCTGTCGTATGGCGATCAGCCCTCCGGCGGCGTTCAAAGTCTTGAGCAGCAGTGACAGTTCCTGGTCGAGGTGCGAACGAAGCACTTCATCCGCCAGTTTCCTGGATACATGGGCTTTTCGTCTAAAAAGATTTTCTTCCTTCTTTCTCCAGCGTTCCACTGCTTCTCGTCCGAGATCGTACAATGAGTGAGTGGTAATGACCAATGCAACAATATTTCCCCAGAGATGTTTCGGAATTTTTAGCCAATAACAAATAATGAGATAAAACGCAACAACGCCAGACATGCCAAGCATTGCTATGGGAAAATCCTGCCAGATCGTGCGTCGTTCGACGAGACTTTGATGGCGCGCTATGGAAATTCCAAGAAGAAAGATACCCCCGAATACCAATCCGTCTTGGATCACGCGCGGGAAACGAGCATCAATAACGAGCGATAGAATCCCATATGCAAGGGCGAAAATGAGAAACAGCGATGCGAGAAAATAATATTTTCCCTCAGTCGTATATCGGATGCGCTCCTGTATGGTTAGATTGAAGAGAATACCGATGGCTGCCGTTACTTGTGTTGTCCCGTATAAAATATTTACGAGATTACTTTCCAAATACGCGGTATACATGAGATTTTCGAGCTTGATGCCTTCTGTGGATTCGATGGCAACTAATAGAATTACCGAAATGCCCCCCATTACGTAAATTGTGATCTCCATCCAGCGGTAGCGTGTTTGTTTTTGCTGCGTGAGCAGGGTGAAGGTCGTACTATACCAACTGACAAGAGCAATCACCAATAATGCTGCTCGAAGTTGAATGGTGTGCAGGGCAGGCGATTGAAAATAATTGTACGTACCAAGAAAGAAAACCGAAATCGCCAGTAAAGCCAGTACGGCTCGCAAGGTGATACGGTTTGGATACCCACGGGCAAATAGGTAGAACGCCATCCAAAGAGAGATAGCCATTGCCAGGACATGGGTGGTGTATGTGATAGTGGTGAGCATCACTATTGAGTTTGGGATGTAATTCATCAAAACAGTGCGTGATTTCCCGCATTTGGGGCGGCTGTTCTGAATCAACTTGCACAGACCACATAGTATTAATGATCTGTGCTTTTATTTTATCGCAATTCCGCTGCGTGGAGGGATGGTAATGGGGTTTCCTGACATGGCTTTCTCAAAGTAGCAAAGAAGGGGTGGTCGGGAGGGAAAAAAGTGTAAGTGAGGTTAGCGGCGAACCATCTGCGAGCTTGCGCAGCATTGTAGAAATTAGCCTGTTGGATCAAAGCCAAGACAAGATTGTCCCGTGTCGCCAGATGCGTCATCTTTTGACGCTGTGCCACCAACCCGCGTAGTTCCTGTTGGTCGTCATTTCCAGCACCACTTCATCCTGCTTCTTCAGATTCTTCTTCATCCAACTTTCCAGATGGCTCAACTCCACCCGTCGCATGGGTAGGACAATGTTCAAGTCCGCGTCCACGCCCAAGGCGACCAGGTAGTGCTTATGCACATCCAGTCCGATATACCTTGTTCGTTTTTCTTCCATAGCGGTATACTCCTCTCAATGTTGGCACTTCCCTGCCAGCCAAGGTCGGGCACGTTTCTTTTTTAGGGTCGCTGAATCACACACAGATACGAGCTGGGGCATAGATCGCCCTTCTCAGTTAAGCTGATTCGAACGGGACAGTCACATCGTCCCGATGTCCTTCGGGAAACACCTGAGCGGGCTTGTTCTGGTTCTTCTTTGAACTTCCCATGCACGCTTCGACTGGTCACTTACGCAGCGTTCCCGGGTATGCGTTCCCGTTCTCCAAACAAACGGAGCTTATCCAAAAACATGCCCGACTGCAATCCGTCGATTGCCCTTTCATACTAACACCTGACGTGTGGGAGTCTGCGCAAATCTCAAGCAGTTGTCTACGCCTTAGCCTTTTTCTGGTTGGACGGCTCCGCCGTCCACTACCCCGGCGCAGGTATCCCCTATCGGGGACGATGGCGCAAACCGTTGGGCAGCTTCGCCAAAAAGACACAAACAAGGTTTTCCAAAATGAAACAATTTGCATTATTGCTCGGCAAAATCTTCGTTTATATGGTCATATCTTTTGGATTAGCCATGAGTTGCTCATGGTAAGCCAACAACCCTGATTTAATTTCATTATTTCGACACTGAATTGAAGGACATCTGTGACCGATAATACTTCCACCTCAAACGAGAATTCAAATATGCCCGTAACTATTCTAACTGGCTTGGGCTGCGGAGCCGCAGGTCTCATTCTGAGTGGCGTTGTTGGTTTAGTTTTAGGTTGGGTGGTAGGGGTAGGACTCTTCGCGCTATTGGCGATAGGTTTGTCGGGTTTACCCAACCCCGAAGACTGGAGCGAAATCATTATTATTGGCAGCATGATTGGGATTCCACTTGGTGTAATCACTGCCATCATATGCGGCTTAGGTGGCGCTGTGCTTGGAGCCATAGGGGGACCATTGGTGTTGCGAAGATATCGCTCTGGCGAGAATCCAGTAACGTTGAAAGTAAAAAGTATTATAGGTTTTTTTGACAAGTCCTAAAATGAAACGCCCGCCCAACAATGCGTCCCGAAGTGTATCGGGATAATGCACCTGACGCTGGGGACTGCCCGAAGGGCGTGCGCACATCCCAAGCATTTTTCTGGTAGGACGGCTTCGCCAAGTCCACTTGAAGATCATATAGGCGTTTCAGGTAAATGCAAAAATAATCGCCAATCTAAAGTTGAGGATGTATGAAATCGTCAAATAATGAACAAACAAAGCATTCATTAAAACATTTTGCCAAGCGCATACAAAGTGGAGTAATTGCAGGGTTAATTATGTTACTCATCACTTCTTTTATCCTATTCCTAATGACTCCACTTATACCTGACGGTCCTGAGGCGATGGGGATCGGTTCGCTAATGTTTTGTCTTATGCCATTTTGGCTGGCAGCCCATGGCATTTTGGGCGTCTCACTTTATATCCGTTCCGGGAATATCGCCTCGCCAAAAGATGGAGCACAAATTGGAGCGGCAAGCAGTATCTTTTTAGTGGTCATCAGCATGGGTTTTGGAATATTATCAGATACCCTGTTATACGATCCAAATAGTTTGGTACGAGGCGCAGCATTTGGCATGGGACTTACAGGGGCGGGAACGGCGGCAATTCTCTCAACCTTGGTGGGAGTGATCTGGGCATCAACCCGGAAAAAACAGTAGAAAAAAATAGTAGTATGCAAAGTGATATTGGTCAATAATTCATTAAAGGAGAATCGTTCATGCCTGAAATTCCCCACTTAATAAAAATGCTTCAAGACGAAAACCATAACAATAGATTCGAAGCCTGCGAAGAATTACGAGTGAGCACGCCCCCCCTTCCACAAGAGGCTATTGATGCTCTAATTACTGCCACAAAAGATACTGATCCAGATGTAGTAGACGCAGCAAGACGCGCTCTAGCACTTCACACTTCTAATCCTGATTGGACGACCAGTCTACATACAGATAGTCTACATACAGAAAATCCGTCAATTGACAAAATATTTAAAACTTTCACATCGATAAACATCTTCCTATTATTTACTGTAGGTGCATGCGTCGGAGCGATTGGGCTTATTGGCATGGGAACCGGCGACGAAGGCGGGCAAGAAGCATCAAAACCTGGAACTATTTTCCCAGTACTATATTTGATAACTATCATTGCTTCGAATTATTTACATAAAAACAAGTCAACACTATTCGCCGTAATAATTTATATTATCCCCATCTTGTACTTTATATATCTTTTTTCCGTACCGGGATTTTTTATTCCTTATTAGAAAGATATTCTTCCAACCTCTCCACAGCCTGAGGAAGATTTTCCATCAGTTCTCTCCATGTCAAACCCTCAATGCCCCTTGTTTTGGTTACATTGATTTATACATTTCGCTTTGCATATGGGCAAAATTTATCTACATCAGAAACAACTTGTTATTGGCATGAGCGATGAGATTGTTTAGAACTACAATACCGCCCAACAAAGCGTGTATCGAACGCTAGGGGCGCCCAAAGAGCGCGCGTCAAAGGAGACAAAATGAAAACCAATCCCAAATTCCTCTTGATTTTTAGCATATTTATCTTGGTAAGTATGGCATGTTCTATCTTGGGCGGTGACAATTGGATTTCTTCTGTCGCATTCTCGCCAGATGGGACTCTCCTGGCTGGCGGGTCTACAAACGGGAAAATCCTCATTTGGGACCCTCAAAGCGGCAAAATCCGCAAAACCCTGCGGCAAAATAGTTCCATTGAATCTGTTGCCTTTTCTCCAGATGGCAAATGGCTTGCGAGCGGATCTTCAGATCTATCCGTTACCATATGGGATACCTCAGACTGGTCTGAAGAAAAAATAATCCAACACGAAAAACCAAATACCGGCGAGACAACTCATGTTAGAAACGTCTTCTTTTCTCCCGACGGTCTATATCTCTTCAGCTTGTCGAATATTTATGGCGTCGAAATCCTGGATACAAAAAACTGGCGGCTGGTAAAAAACCTTGGAATTGCAACCCGAGGCGACGGAGCGATTTCGTCCAACGGGGAATATTTTGCCGTCGTATCAAAGGATGGAAATACTGTGATGGTCTATGATCTGAAAAGTTTCGAAATTGTTTTCCAACCTCAATTCGAAGAATCCAGTTGGGATCATTATGGGATCGCATTCTCGCCTGACGGAACTTTACTGGCTACACAATCCATCATACGCGATGAACGCGGCAGGTCTTTATACGAGATTTGGGATATCTCAAGCAAAAAGGTCATACAATCATGGGCAACTCTCCCATTTGGAGGCGCCAGGCTTAAGTTCTCGCCTGACGGGACAATTCTTGCAATAGCTCAATACGATGTTTCCTTATGGGATATCCAAACCGGGCAAGAGATTGCTCATAATATTGTTGGTACGGATGGGACAGTTGGCGACTCTATTCTTACAGTAGATTTCTCGCCAGACGGTTCATTAATCGCCGCCGGGACTCTGGACAATGAATATGGAGTTTGGGATGTTAAGTCTGGAAGCGTTATCTGGAGTGAGTATTAAATAAATACAACTGGAATCAGCCGCCGAAAATTAGTTTATTCTCTTAATGTCATATCAATTATGAAGGAGGCTATCATGAATTTCGTTAAAAATCTATTTGGTATTCTAGGAGCACTTATTTCCGCATGGGGTCTTTTCATGATTCTTGGCTCGCTAGGAAGTCAATCAGAAGGCGCTTGGGTTAGCCGTTCTGGACTAGGAGTAGTATTAGGAAGCATTATCCTCATCCCTGGCTTGATCATGTTGGGGATCGGGTGGTTGATCGGCAAGTCCATTCCAAAACCAAGCGACATCCCTATCAAGAATGAAGATGACCATGAACAACCTCTTGACTCTGCCGAAAAAGAACAAAGCAGGGCAGAAAGTCTTGGCATTGAAGTGGCGATTTGCCCGAATTGCGGTACATTAAACTCACTATCGTTATTGACTTGCGAAAAATGCAATACCAACTTAGAGAAAGTAAAGCCAGTTCGCAATCCGCATATTTAGTTGTTTTTTTTCAAATCAACATGATAAAGCAGATATTGAGATATAAAGGCACGCGCTGAAAAGCCCTTGAGCATTAAAGGAAAATCCAGCATGAACGAAAAAAAAACCGAAAATACGAATGTCGAGGTTCAAGCAAACCTCAAGATCAACCGTGCCAATACTGAAAAATCAAGTGACCTCTGGTTAGGGATAGGTTTGTTTTCGATACTAAATTTTATCTTATGGAAGTCCATATCTTACATAATGAATTTGGATTATATAGCTGAGAATTATTCTTTTCTCCTCTATAAAGCAGAAAACTTCCAGCTTCCATTTGGTGGTCTCGTCTTGATAAGTCTTTTCCTTTTTGGGATAGTTATTAATGTCATCATAATTCTGTTTTTAATTATTAAGAAACGTTCCCGATTACTCCTTGGAATGATGTCTGTTATTCCTATCGCATTTGCGCTATACATACTCTTCTCAATTATCGTATTCATTAGCTGGGTCATTAATGCATAAGCGCTATATGCCTTCGACATTTATTAGTGACAATGGCGCATGGCGTCCTTGATCATCCACAAAGGAGATAAACATGTCTATTGAAAAAGCCCTGGAAGAGACAACCGTTTCTGCCGAAAAAGGTCTGAATAAAACTGAACGCCTTTGGGCAATGATCGCTCATTTCTGTATTCTCCTGCCAATTATTCCTTGTCTTATAATTTACTGGATATTTAAAAATCAATCACGCTTTGTTGCTTTTCACGCATTGCAGGCACTTAAACTTCAAGTTGTTTTTGTACTCATTTTATTCGTAATTCCATTTATTCTTTTTCCCGATCCATATAGAGGTCCTTCCAGTCCCGCCGCTGTTTATGCCTATTGCACATTTCCGATCCTGATGGGCACGCCATTTTTAGGGCTTATTGCTGGCATTGAAGCTGTACGCGGAAAGCTGTATAAATATCCATTGTACAGCGACAAATGGGTATGAAATTATCTTAAGCAAGTCTTCAATTCCACTCACGCCCAACAAAGCGTGAAGTTCGTTAGGTGCTAACGTCCAAATTTACTGATGGAGTGTTAATTATGAATATAAAATCAAATTTCAACAGAAATTCAATAATCCTAATAGCGATCAGCCTCCTCATTGCATTGATCGGAAAAGTACTGACTGGAAAAACCACAGAGGGTATCTCCGTACTAATAATTTTTACTCTCATGTATGTCATGATCTTTTTAGTTGCGATTTTATGCGGACCCTGGGCAGGCTTTTTGACAGGCGCAATCAGCGTTCTAATTTTTACGGGCGGCGCCATACCTGTTATTTATTATGAAAGTGGACCTGAACCAATGTACAGATCAGGGTACCCAGAGTGGCTTCTATATGCAGTTATGGGGTGTATTGCGGGTATCTTAGCGCAAAACGGTTTTTTCAAGAAATGGTGGTCTTCCCTTTTGGCAGGCTATGTAACAGCAGTGGCAACTACGTTCTTATTCATAGTGCTTGGTCAACTTTTCAACAGAGATACCACTGGGTCGGTACATATCTCTCAAATTTCTGACATTTTGAGCGCACTCGTCGCCGCATTTCTCGGCGTATTTAGTTCTGGCACAAACTTTCCAGCAACCTACCTCATGTTTGTTGCGCTTATTACATTTGCAATAATGAAATTGCCAATTCCTCAATGGAAGATGTTTATTCAAGGTTGTCCGCAGCCAGAAACCACCTCAACGCTTTCAGAAACAAAACCCAACCGCATCATTATTATTGCTGGCATAATCTTGCTTCTGGCTGTGACTATCTATTTCGGCTTTTTGTTAATATTTGCGTTAGCCGTTGGCGGTTAATGGTAAAAGCGTCATGATACTACCTGATGTAAGGGATTGCCCGAAGGGCGGGTGTCCGCTAGACATGCCGCAATTATGGGACAGCTTGACCTATTGTAAATCGATAAGAAATGCAATAGTTTTGCCTCAGTGCATTACATGGCAAGATACCAAACATCCTCGCGCCGGAACTTGGAGGTGTTAGCTCACGCCAACCTTGTAAAAGATGAGTGCGTTCAAAGTTTCTAGGCGTCCTTTTATGTGAATGTGGGCGTTGCCTACGAAAAGATTGGCAATCTCGAAGACGCAGACCGCTTTTACAAACTGGCTGGCGAACTGGGAATTGTCCATCAAAGAGAGCAGGACTTGTCAGGAACAAGGTCACGTCTGTATAATAAATATCAACTGAATGAGCAAGAACTTTATGCTTGAGGGTGAGTAGATGGGTTTTTCTTTCTGAATCAATACGCTAGACATTTTCAAGGCAACCAGGAAGAGACGTATCCAACTAGATATGGCAAAGGTATGACCTGGCAAGTATCCACTTGAATTAACGCCAACTTTGCATTGAACTCGTTGCTTGAATTCGAATTGTGAACACTGGCGATCACCCATTGCCCATCCGGGCTCCACGCTGGGACAGTCACAATATAGGGATTTCCATCTGCCAAAAGTTTGCGGTTGGAACCATCCAGGTCAGAAACGAACAAGCCATACTTGTCGAGCGGCAGCATTTCTTCGAAAGCCAACCGTTTTCCATCTGGAGAGGCCACTACCGTTGCGTTGTAATTCAGGTCAAACAAGGACCGGGTTTCGCCGGTTTGTGTATTCATAAGATTTATTGAGACGCCATCACGGACCGCGGACGTGTATAGTATGCCGACACCATCCGGCATCCATGCCGTAAGATAGTTCGCACCTTCACTAAATGTTAATTGGCGGATATTAGAACCATCGACATTCATGATCATGACATTGTAGGGACCTGGAGCACCAATCAAACCGGATGAAGGTCCACGGGTGAAGGCGATCTTTTGGCCATCCCGCGACCAGAGCGGGCCTGCATCACCTAAACCTGTGCCCGGCACAATCGCCGAGTTCCCTGATGCAAGATCTGTGATGTACAAGCCTTTCGAGGGTCCTTCGTTCATCGGACCCTGATGCACCATGCGTGTTCCATCCGGCGATAATGATGGACCAAACCCAAAGCCATACGACTTTTGACCACTGCCATCCAGTTTGGCTACGGATACTTCGTAATTGTAGGTTGGAGGCAGCAGGTCAGAAAGCGCGAGTGTCCCGGTGAGTCCGCTCGGCAAAGAGGCATGCGCCTGCAACGCTTGCTGCCAGCTCTCACGGGTCAGACAGGCGGACGATTGAGGCGTGGAGGCAGCCTGGGGTGTGGTTGCAGGCGGCGTCCAGGATGCCTCCCAATGACCGGGCAGACTGAACCCGATGGATTCAATATGCACAGTGATGGGCCCCGCAGGTATGTCTCCCGTGTACGAAAAGCCGGAGCCGAATATGCCCGTGAAAGAGCCGCCGCCACCACCACCGCCTGCAAGGGGATGATCGTTGTCGGACAGCATGGCCTGCGTTAAGCCAGTTGGCGATTCGATCTCGAAGGAGAAACCAGGCTGGAGAGGGAGATTCTCCATGGGCGGCTTGGGATATGTTGCCCGCAACACGCGCAGGGAATGCCCATATCCCACATCGATATCCTCGTTCAACTCCCAGACCTGCCCCGGCTGCGGATCGGGTCCCGGATCGAAGGTGAACATGGCGTCTACCGGTACCGCGACCGTCACTACGACCGAATCCAACACAAGCGTCAGCGGGCCCGCGACCTGAATAGGCGCAGTTCGAAGGGCGAAGGATGTCTTCCCCGGCTGCCACTCCATGCTGGACATTGCTTCCATATCGTACGTGGATGCGACCTCCTGTCCGTTCGCATCCAGCATGTGGATCGCGGACGTATCAATCGGGTCGATCGAACTAAAGCCGGTGTTTTCCCAATGCAGGGTGGCATAGATCAGATAGCCATCATCCATCTGTACCGCGCGATCTAGAACAAGAGAAATTCCATCTGTTGACAGAGTGGTGCCCGGCTTAGTCTGCGGTAGAACAGTCGGCATTTCCGCGACAGGCGTAGAGATCTCGATCACAGGGAACGCCGTCATGTCAGCCGGAGCCGGAATTAGACGGAATGACAGTTCCCAATTCTCGGGAGCTTTTCCGGGTATTGCCGATCGGATGCAGGGCATCATGAAAGTTACTTCGTTCACTGTGGAGGGAATCACAGGGTAGATCGCTTTGTGCTGGAAACCTGTGATCCAACTCGTTCCAATCAGGTCGGTGGACGAAAGCTCATCCTCAGGCAAACGCAGCGTTGCGTCTGTATAACAGCCGGGGGAATTCCAATTCGGCTGGTTATCCAGCATCTCCATGGCCAGTCCATCAACTGAATATCGGAAGATATTTGAATGGTATCTGGACGGGTGTCGTCTCATGGAAATTCGAGACAGGTTGATTGCTGGGGGCGCACCCCAAAAGGGGAGCAGTGTTCCAAGAAGGATCCACTGGGCTCGTTCCAGTATTCAGGCAATCCTTAAGTCCGCCAAGGAATATGCTTATGGATTGAAAATCCAGTCGAGAAAAGGAGAGCTTTTTGAAATACCGGTGGAGCCAATTATTGATATTGCAACCTATGATAGCTTTAGGGAAATGAGGGCACGAAAAAAAACATATCCTGCTCGTCGTGTCCACCACGATTACCTGCTTGGTGGGGTACTAAAATGTGACTGTGGCAATAAGTGGGGCGCGAGAACTCAAAAGACCCGAAAGAATCGGAAAGGTGTGCTGGTCGAGAGAAAGACAACGACAGGCGTTTACTTTTGTCGCCAGAATCACAAAGATCTTGTTTCCCCCGATTGCCCAAGACATATTGGCGCTAAAAAGGCTGATGATGATGCCTGGGAAAAGATTTGCCGCGCTCTCGACAAGCCTGAATACCTGCTTTCACAAGCGATGGATTTGGTTGATCAACTTCGTGCAAACGCCTCTAATCTTCATGAGGAAAGGGACAGAATCGAAAAACAGCTTCAGAGGATCAATCACAACCGGCAATGGGTGATTACCCAAGCAAGAGAAGGAAGGTTCACAAACAACGATATGGAACAACAATTGGCGACTTTGACCTTGCAGGAGATAAGTTATAAGCGCGACCTATCTGCATTAGGTCAGACAATAAATATCAATGCGCTTAATAACTGGGAGGAAAAATTTGAGGAGTACCTGGCGGATTTACAGGTAGGCGTTGTAGAGTTAAAAGAAGCCGCTCCTCAAACTGAAGAGGAGCGACATAGAGTATTCTTACTCAAGAAAAAGGTCATAGATACCTTGGTTGAGGAGGTGACGATCAACAGAAATCGAGAACTAAATGTTGTGATTCGCTTGGATTTACAAAAGATTCTCGATCAGGATGCAGGTTTGGAGAACCTTAGCCCTGCGGCATATTCCAGGCGGGGCGAAATTTATACCCGTATACCAGATATGTACCCCGCCGGACAGATTAGATTGCGGTTGTGAAGCGGAAAATTAGCTATTTTGGCTTCAACGGATCCAATTTTAATAAGTTTGATGCCTAGGTGTTTCTACCCTGTCGGCAAGGAAGTCGATGTAAACCAAGCAGTGACAGCTGTCTTAGAAAAATAGTAGGACAGGTTTGGTTACTCAATTTAGTATTCACTATGTTGTTATAAAGGAACCGTATATGGTGACCACAAGCCTGGTTTTGCCTTATTATGGACGTAGAATTGGATAAAAAAGAACAGCGCCTCATGACGACAAGGCGCAGTTCTTTTCAACTAGGCTATGTCAAATCCGACCAATTCAGGTTAATAACTCACCAGTGGTAATTTCTTCAACCACTTCATTTCGGTCAGTTCTTTCAAAATAAAGTCTGCACCATCTGCGCGGGAAAGTTGCGTACCCGAACTCTTGCCTACATACCCGACCTGATATCTGCCCTTGTGTTCGCCATCCATCAGACGCGGGAACCTCACCACTGTCCAATCCAAATCAGACTCCCGAATCACCTTCACGTTTGCAGCCGAATCCAGCACCACATCTTTTGCCAATAGATTGAGCAGAAATCCGATGAAGTGATCAATAAATTTAGGTTGATCTTCGGGTTGCCGTACTCCTGCGCCAGTCGTGGAGACCAGCCGGCGCACACCATGTTTCCTCATCCCGGCAACAATGTTTTTGGCTGAAGTTTCCATCATGTGGGGAACGGGCGGACGGGTCGGACCTAGGGCGCTGATAACTGCATCCTGTTCGGCAATCGCCTTCTCGACAGCTTCAGCATCCATCGAGTCGCCTTTGAATACGGTCAAGTTGGGATGTGTCACCGTGAACTTCTCAGGGGAACGCACAAATGCAGTCACCTGATATCCTCCCTCCAATGCCTGCTTGACCACTTCCAGCCCAACACCACGCGATGCACCAAATACTACGATCTTCATAAGACTCCTTTGAAATTGTTTCTTATTAATGATGGTTATGAAGCCAACAAGACTTTCAATTGTTTTGCCACCAGGCGCAACGGGTCGGCGGTATGCGATGTACGACTCAGGATGATCCCGCCTTCGATGGCAGAAACAATAAAGGTCGCCAATTCATCGGCTTTTGTTTTTGAGTACCCGCATTCGATCAACTTGTCATGGAAGGCGGATTTCAACATTTGATACGCTTCGTGACAGGCGGCATTGATCCGTGGTGAAGTGGTCGCGGTTTCCATCGCCACAGCCGTCAGAGGACTGCCCGCCGCAAAACCGGATCGTTCGACATGTTCTGCTATATTCAGAATGAAGTCAGAAATTGCTTTGGCAGCGTTGGAACTCTCTGTTAATCCCTGGCGAATCCGCTCGGCAGTTTGTTTTCCGGATTGAAGCACCGCCTCTGCCGTAATCTGTTCCTTGCCCTCTGGAAAGTAGTAATACAACGATCCTTTTGGGGAGCCGCTTTCCTTGATGATCTCGTTCAAGCCAGTGCCGTGATAACCCTGCTTTTCCAGCAGGGCGCAGGTGGTTTGCAGGATTTGTTCGCGGGCATTGCTCATATTAATCTCCGTCCAAAAAATGTCTTTTGTCATCTTTCCAAAATGCGACTATTGAATTATTATAACGACTGGTCTATATACAGTCAAGTTAGGAGCGAAAGAATGTCATCCCCCATATTGGTAATCGGTGCGCTGGGCAATATCGGCACGGAAGTCGTAAGGCAGATACTCGCCAGAGGTGGGAAAGTCCGTGCGGCGGACATGGATGTGAACAAACTCAGGGAGCGCCTTGGCGATTCAGTCGAGGCGGTTCGCTTTGACTTTACCGACCCAACCACCTACGAGGCAACATTCAAGGGCGTACAGAAGATGTTCTACATGCGTCCACCGCATATCACGAACATCCAGCGGGATATGGTTCCTTCGATGGATGCCGCCAAACGCGCGGGTGTAACCCATGCCGTGTTTCTCTCCCTGATCGGGATCGAGAACACAAAATATGTCCCCCACTACAAGGTGGAGACCTATTTGAAGGCAATCAACATGCAAACAACCTTTTTACGCTGTAGTTTCTTTATGCAGAATCTGAATACCACCCATCGCCGTGAGATCAAGGAAAGAAATGAGATTTTTGTGCCGGTGGGAAAGGCAAAAACCGCCTTTGTCGATGCGCGCGACATCGGGGCGGTGGCGGCGGTGGCTTTGCTGGAGGATGGACATGCCGGCAGGAATTACGACCTGACCGGCAGTGAACGCTTGGATTATTGGGAAGCAGCCAGGATCATGAGCGAGGTATTGGGACGAAGAATCACCTACCGTAACCCGAACCCGCTTTATTTCCTGATCGAGACGATACGCAGGGGTACGCCTTTCATGTTCGCCCTGGTGATGACGGGTTTGTACACATCCACACGTTTCGGAATGGCGAAACCGATCACAGATGAAGTCGAGCGATTAACTGGGATTAGCCCGATCACATTCAGGCAATATGTAACAGATTATGAAGATGCCTGGAAGTAATCTCAGATTACCGAGTCAAATTAATTCAGCATGAACGCCCCTACTTATCCCTTCATGCTATAGGCTAAAACTCTTTCTTTTCAACGCTCACCCGGGTTCCACCTGGCATCTCCACGGTAACATCCCCAGGGTCGTAAGATACAAGTGGTTGAGACCAGCGAAAGATCCATTTTGCATCCTCCGGGCTGGCGTTGACGCATCCTCGTGAGGAGGGTTCACCATAATTGTTGTGCCAATAGGTGGAATGGATTGCCACACCGGAGCCAACGAATAAACTGACCCACCCAACAGCCGGCAGACTCCAGCCTGCTGATGCACTTCCACCGCTTAATGGCAAGGAGATCGCCTTCCGCCAGATCGGGAATTCGCCTACCGGGGTCGCCCATGCATCCACAGGATTGCCCCATGCATCGTACAGTGCACCACTGGAAATACGCGCGAAATACACCTCATTCTTTCCCTCATAGCACGATAAGGTTTGATAATCAATATTGACCACGATCCTTTTTTCTTCCGCTTCCGGGTTAACGGGAGCGATTTCATCCGCAGTCAGTGGACGAAACGCCTCAGCCGGACCCCAGAACAGGTCGCCGGATCCAAAGCGTTCATTCAACCGATACCAGACTCTTCCATCCGCTTCGGCGCGAATCTGATCCACCCAGACCACCTGACTATAGACGAACCGCGCCGGCAGCCCAATCGATTCGCGGTATTGGAGCCACGGTGCGCGCGATGGCGGATTATCGAGAATCAAGTCTACATAAGGAACGGTGACTTCAACCCACATGCCAGGTCCCAGACTCGTACTTGGCAGAGTGGACACTGGCGAATTTGGCAGGTTGCGCACGGGTTGCAGGTTTCCGCCCCACACATAACCATAGGGAGTCTCGACCCAGCGTTGATTGATCCTGCCGGGCATGGTTCCAACCACTTCCCGAATCCAGGGGATAACCTGATCCTCATACAGAGCGCCCACGATCTGTTCATTCCCATCTGGGCGCGCATATACATCCACCTTGCCAACCGTGATACGCCCCAACAGTTCCGACTGTTGTAATTCTGAAATCCCCTGCCAGGTAAATGGTCGAAAGGCAAGTGCGCCGGCGCCCAATGCGGCGATCTTTAGAAAATCACGGCGAGTGAGTGGATGTCTTGTCATGGACGGAATGATCGTGATGCTGGTCCGGCTGGCTGTTGTGATTGTGCATGTTGCCCATCATGAAAAAATGAGCCAGCGGGCAAAGCAATGCCAGCCCCACATAGACGACTGTATTGATGGGGACTTTCAGGAGCAGGACAGCTGCCAGACCCAGAATGGGAAGCAAGCAGCCAAGCAGCATGATCCAGATATGACGTTTATTCATGTGAACCTTCCTTTACCCTTTCCGCTTTACAGGCGGAAGGGAAACAATGAGATTGCCATTTTTTATTTCAGCAGTGAATTCATCCAGAGGACGCGGCGGCGGACCGCTGACCACATTACCAACCATATCAAAATGACCGTCATGGCAGGGACTGATGTAATGTCCCTGGTCAGGATGCCAGGTAACACGACAGCCAAGGTGGGTGCAAATGTTAGAGAATACCCTTACTTCACTTTCACTCTTACGCAGAACGAACAAGCCATAGTTGGTTGCCGTCCGTTCCCATCCGTTGACCCTGGTGCGGGTAAATTCAAACCGGGTTGGAATGCCAATCGGATATCTTTCAAGCGAGCCAAGATCGATGATTAAATCGTCTTGCGTTTTTTCAAGCGATGGCGAAAGAAGATACAAAATGGAGGGAAGACCGATCCCAATGCCGATGAGCATTCCGACGAACCCGGCAACCGATTTGATGAAGTCACGACGGCTGATATCTGTTTTGTGCGCCATTTCTTCCTCTTGCTATTTCAACTCCCATTCAAAGATGCGGGTGGGGGCATCCACGTTGGTAATGGTGAGGGTGAGCTTTGTCGCTCCATCCAGAATGGATTTACCATCCTGCGCCGCTGGAAAAATCAATTTTCCTTCCACATGATGACCACCGCGCGGCGCATCCCAGAGGGTTGAATTCACGCTGACTCCTGTATCGGTTAAGAGCGTTGCAGTTGCGGCTAGATCCATGCTCAGGTCAATCGAATGGGTGGTCAGGACAATATTGAACTCAACAGATTCGGTAGTCGCTGAGTCCAAGTTAAGTGGGGTGACTTCAAAGATAATCGCTCCCTGGTCGTCCATGCGGGTGGCAGAGTCAAATTCGGGGGAGGCTGATACCGTCGAAACAGGATCAGATGGCGGCTGGGTTGGAAGCGGGGATAAAGTCGCTGAACAGGCTGTGATAACAAAAGTCAAAATAATAAGGGCGGGAAGTAAGAGTCGTTTCATTTTGTCTCCAGAAGTACAGGTTGAAGTTTTTGTCGTTCACGATAAAGCACGAAGAGCATGACGCCAATTCCGATGAGGTTCATGGCGAGTCCGATAAGCATGAAGGGGCGTTGATAACGGGTGAGAAAACTTGCCGCCGCACTCAAACCAAGAATGGGTAAAACATCGGTGACATGATGAATGCAACACGCGACCATCGCAGTGGCGGATGTGCCTCCGCTCGCGCCTATCATTGAGCCGGCATGTCCTGTGGATGTAACTGGAATGAACAGGCGGAATCGCAGGATGGAATAGAGCGCGGCTTGGATACCAAAGCCGAGGATGATCGGGATGACATACCAACGGTCACGGATGAATTGAGATGAGGCGTAGTCCCAGCCCTGCGCCCAGGTGAGGATGCCGATGTAGAACGAGGCGATCAGCGCCGAGCCGAGCAGGAATGCCACAAATGGAATGAAGAATCGTTTCATCGAAAATATTCCTTTTGTGTCATCATAGCCCTTGCAGTGGGCGGCGTCTTGCGCCAAGTGGCTGAACAAAGCGTAGGCAAAACTGCCTATGTTGATCTTCGATAATTCTTCATGTGTTTTTTACATTCATCGGGTAGGATTTTCAGCCGTTAAGTAGTTTCCATGTGTGATCGAGGGGAACTCAAAACGAATCGAACGCTCGCTTTTGTTCTTCATGCGGTGAGCCAATAGGAGACTAGAAGTATCATGAATAGTTTTAATATGCGGAAATTTTATCCGACCGGGCAGGAGTTTGAAATCGATCCTGTGTGTGAAATGAAAGTCGATCCAAAGAACCCGCCCTTTCAGGTTGTTCACAAAGGGAGGACTTATTACTTTTGCTCCGAGGTCTGCAAACATCTTTTTGAACGTGTTCCCGATCAATATGTTCGAATTGAAGAAGATAAAGTTTGAAATCGAATTTGTGAGTAATTTGGATAAAGCATGACGTATTAGGCAAAAATGCGTATGTTCAACTTGAGGGTGGGTGCTGTATAAGTGCGGACGATATTCGATCCAACCAGAAGGAGTTGAACCATATGAATAAGTTTTTGATTTGGAAGATTATGCCCGCGCTGATCATCGCCACGGTTGTCTTGAGTGCATGTGGCGCGCCGGCGAAACCTGAAATGACCGAACAACCCGCCCAGACCCAACCGGATCAACCCGTTGCAGGATTGGATGGAACAGTTTGGGTGGCAGACGAGGAGGGCAACAGCATTACCGTGATCAATGCGGCAACGAATCAAGTCCTGACCACGCTTACCGGAGTCGAGGGCGCCCACAACCTACAGGTTGCCCCGGATGGCAAAACCGTCTGGGCGGTGAGCGGGCACGACTCACTGGCGATTAAGATCGATGCCGTCACTTTTGAGGTTCATGGTGTCGTGCCAACTGGGATGATGCCCGCACATATCGTGCTGACACCCGATGGCAAAAAAGCGTATGCCACGAACGGCGGGGATAATACGGTCACTGTGATTGATGTGGAAGCGATGTCTGCCATTGCCACGATCCCGGTCGGCGAGTATCCGCACGGTTTGCGCGTCAGCCCCGACGGGATGTGGGTTTACGTTGCCAATGCCAAATCCACCACCCTGAGCGTGATTGACACCGCGCAGGATGTAAAGGTCGCCGATATAGAAGTTGGCGAGCATCCTGTTCAAGTGGGCTTTTCGCCCGACGGGGAGTTTGTTTACTTCTCCCTCAACGGCGAAAACGCGCTTGGCAAGGTGGACGTTGCTGCGCAGGAACTGGTCGGCAAGGTGGATGTGGGCGGAGGTCCGATCCAGGTTTTTGTGACCCCCAACAACAAGTTTGTTCTGACCGCCAATCAGGGGACAAAGGATACCCCAAGCACCACTGTGTCGGTTGTGGATGTCGCGACTTTCCAGGTGATTGCAACCATTGAAACAGGGCAGGGCGCACACGGAGTCGTGATTGATCCATCGAGCCAATACGCCTACATATCGAATATCTATGAAGACACGGTATCGGTCATTGACTTGGAAAAAATGGCGGTTGTCGCCACCGTCCCAACGGGCATGGCGCCCAATGGCATTAGCTTCTCGCCGCTTCCCGCGCCGGGGAATGCCCCTGCGGAAATTCAACTTGAAATCCCGGAGGGTGGCATGAATATGCCCATGCCGTGAGAATCTGAAGTTTGCAGCCCAAGAAATCCCCTGTCGGTACAATGACAGGGGATTTCTTATAGGCAATATTGCCTAAGCCCGAATACGCCACGCGGCTCTCCTATTCGATTGGAAACATACCTACAATGGAGAACATCCAAATGATAGAGGTGTTCCATGACCACATCTTCCTTCCTGATTGTTGATCTGCCCTGCGACATGGCTTTGCAGGCAGCGAAGAAAAAATTATTGCAAGGTGGTTTGCGGGCTTTGCAAACCTTTGACCTGCATACCGCGCGACATACCCAGCAGGATTGTCCCTGCCCGCATCATGGCACAGCGGACTGTGATTGCCAGATGGTTGTTCTAATGGTTTATGGGGAGTCTGCTGAACCTGTCCCACTGATCCTGCACGGAAGTGACGGACAAACGCGCTTCTCCATTGCCGATGACCCATCCCAACGGATAGATAAAAAGTTGGTCGCCTCCATCAAAGAGGCATTGGATATCAGGGCGGCAGTTTCTGTCTGATATTCACATAGGCAATATTGCCTATGGATTCCCGCGTCAAATTGCGCTGGATGGATCAAGGGGAAATCCTTATATTCAAGCACTATTCCAACTTTGCAGAGGAACCATAATGAAGAAGATTTTATTTTTTACAATAACGAGTCTCGCTTTGATATTATCGGCTTGCGCGCCAGCCACAGCCTCCAATGGGGACATGCCCATGAATAATGACAATTCAGGTATGGCGGATGGGACGCCCACCCCGGGCAGCATGATGATGGAAAACCCCGAAGCGGCTCATATGATGGAGCCGATCACTGCTCCCAACGTCCAGCCTGCCACCGAAGCTGATGGCGGACAGCCCTTGGAATACCGCCTGGAAGATGGCGTCAAGGTCTTTGAGTTAACCACCAAGGCTGTTCAATGGGAAATCCTGGATGGAGTGACCGTCACCGCATTCACATATAACGGAACCGTTCCCGGACCGATGATCCGCGTTACGGAAGGTGATCAGGTTCGGGTGATCGTAAAGAACGAATTACCCGATCCAACTACGATCCACTGGCATGGAGTCGAAGTCCCAAATGCAATGGACGGCGTTCCGGGCGTTACCCAGGATCCGATCCAGCCGGGTGAGACGTTTACTTACGAGTTCACCGCCAAGCCGGCTGGGACGTTCATGTATCACTCGCATTATGAGGGCGATGTGCAGGTTGGCGCCGGGCTTTATGCGCCCTTCATCATTGACCCAAAGGAACCGGATGCCAATCCACCCGTTGTGGATAAAACCCTGATGATCTCGGAATGGCGTATGACGGATGGGCAAACGTATGCCGCCATGCCCATGAGTGGGATGGAGCCCAATTACTTCACGATCAACGGCAAGTCCTTCCCTGCCACCGAAACCATCACTGTCAAGAAAGGCGATCTGGTTCGGCTGCGCTTCATTGCCATTGGTCAATTCATTCATCCGATGCATCTGCATGGTGTACCCTTCAGGATCGTGGCGACGGATGGGCATCCTGTCCCCGAGGTGGCACAGTTGACCAAGGACACGGTCAGTGTCGCACCGGGAGAACGCTACGACATTGAGTTCGTCGCCACAGAGACCGGACAATGGATGTTGCACTGTCACATCCTGCACCACACCACCAACGACAATGTTGAACCAGGTGGTTTGATGTTGATGATCGAAGTCGTTGAATAAAATACTCAAGGAGAGAGTAAAAATGCGAAAGATGTTCTTTATCAGTATGTTGGTTTTACTGGCAGGTGTATTGGCGGCTTGCGGCAGCTCCGCACAGCCTGCCGCCCCGGTCGAGTCAGGATCGTCGAGTCCGGTAAATATCCAGATTGAGACCAATCCCAATCCTGCCATGATGGGCAACATGGAATTGATCCTGACGATCACGGATGGAGATGGCAAGCCCATCGAGGGTGCGACTGTGGATGTTTCTGCCGACCACACGGACATGACCGGCATGGGGATGAGCGGTCTCGCCACTGAGCAGGGTGAAGGGCGCTATTCCATCAATGCCAACTTCAGCATGAGCGGCAATTGGAAGATTACCGTGTATGTCCGCAAGGATGGTCTGGATTACAAGGAAGATATCGAGTTCAAAGTGCAATAATCAGCCGTCGAAGGCAGGCGTTACCCGATGTGACGCCTGCTTTCCAGCCGGCAGAGTGAATTCATGAACAACAAACAAAGACGACAACACATTCAACAAAGAAATAGAAAACAAAAACTGCTTGCAGGCATCATCTGGGGCGGAACCGGACTCGCCGTATTGGTGATCCTTGGAGTCATGGTCTGGCAGGGGATTAAACCAGCCGCAGGGGAGGCAGTTGCCATTATGAAGAGCGATCCGCATCTCCCCACCGACTCTGACCCGGGACAATATAATTCCGACCCGCCAACATCCGGATTGCATTATGCAACCGAAGCCCAGGCGGGGTTTTATGAAGAGAATATTTATACATATCCTGCTGCTTATCTTGTCCATAACCTGGAGCACGGGTATGTGATCATCTGGTACAACTGCGACCTGCTGAATGAGACGGGATGCGCGGAGTTGAAATCACAGATCCGCACGGTCATTAACGACCTGGGTGGAGTGAAGCTGATTGCCTATCCCTGGAATTCCATTGATGTTCCGGTCGCATTAACCTCCTGGGGGCGGATTCAAAGGTTCGAGATCTTCGACATGGATTTAGCCAAAGCTTTTTACCGCGCCAACCTCAATCGCGCCCCTGAACCAAACGCCCCATGAGGGAATAAAATGTCAACAACCACCTTGAATGCCCCTAAAATAACGAATGCCTTTCAGTGGATAGGCACTCATTGGTTTGCCGTTTTTCTGACCATCTATGGTGTTTGGGTATTTGTTCCCTTCCTTGCGCCGGTTTTCATGCAGATCGGCTGGACGGGTGCAGGCAGGGCGGTCTACTTCATTTACTCGTTCTTCTGCCACCAACTCCCGGAACGCTCCCTCTTTTGGTTCGGCGAAAAGACCATGTATTCCCTGGGCGAAATCCAGGCGGTCTGGCAGAACACATCCAATCCCATGATCCTGCGCCAATTCATCGGCAACGAACCGATGGGCTGGAAGGTGGCGTGGTCGGATCGCATGATCTCGTTCTATACCAGCGTCTGGCTTTTTGCGGCATTGTGGTATCCCTTCCGACACACGATAAAGACTTTGAGTTGGTGGGGATTTGTTCTGCTCCTGCTGCCGATGGCGCTGGATGGTGGAACACACATGGTCAGCGATTTTGCCGGTATCGGAAATGGATTTCGTGATACAAATGCATGGCTGGCAGTGTTGACAAACAACACCTTTCCTGCAACGTTTTACGCCGGTGATGCGCTGGGATCGTTCAACTCGCTCATGCGCTTCCTTACCGGGCTTTTGGCGGGGCTGGGTCTTGTCTGGCTTGCCTTCCCGTTCATTAATCAATCACAAGTTTATAATCAGCAATTGGATACATTAAGCCATGCCAAAGTCATCGAGCAAATCAAAAACCAAAATACGCATTCTCCTGGCGGATGACCACCATATCGTCCGTGCAGGGGTGCGACAACTGCTTGAGAGTGCGACCGACCTCCAGGTCATTGCCGAGGCAGGAGACGGGGAGGAGGCGCAGGTCTTAATCCAAAAACACAAGCCGGATGTTGCCGTGCTTGATATTCAGATGCCCAAAGCCAGCGGTATTGAAGTCACACGCTGGGTGCGTGCCCATCTGCCCGAAGTGGGCGTGTTAATCCTGACCGCTTATAACGATGATCCCTACGTGATGGCGGTTTTGCAGGCAGGTGCAAATGGCTATGTCCTCAAAACTGGGCAGGCGGATGAGCTGATCCAGGCGGTGCGTGATGTCTATGAAGGTAAGTCTGCACTCGATCCATCCATCACCAGCAAGTTGATGTCCACCATCTTCAAAGGACCGGAAAAAAAGATCGTCGAACCATTAACTGACCGTGAACTGGATGTGCTGCGACTCGCGGCGAAGGGGTTCACCAACAAATCCATCGGTGTGCAACTGAATATCAGCGACCGCACCGTGCAGGGACATCTTGCGCACATCTTCGCCAAACTGCAATCCAACAGCCGCACCGAGGCTGTCATGCGCGGGGTGGCGCTGGGGTTGATCTCACAAAGCTCGGGCAATATTCCAGAAGAATGAAACGAATCCTGCCAGGCTGGCGCGGTCTGACGCAACTCTTTGCCGTCACGGTTCTGCCGCTGACGCTTTTGTTATTGTTCATTGCGTTCGGCGGGGTCAACATGCACCAGCAGGACATGCGCACCCTGGTCGGGGAACGTGACGAACGCGCCGTGCAGTCCGCCGCCGCAGCGCTGCAATCCGAACTTCATCATCGCATGGCGACTGTTTCGAGCATGGCGGTGCTGGCATCCGAGGATATTTCCTTCAAGGATATATTTGCCACCACCACCGACCTGGCAAAGGATTTCAACGGGGGGATTGCCTTTCTAAATACGGATGGACACTTAATCGAGAAAACGGGGAATGACAGATTTTGGGGATGGGTATCTCAAAACTCCAGGTCGGTCAAACTCGCTTCTTCATCCAGCCCTCAATTTGTTTTCTCCGACCCGACCCTGGATCCAAACTCCAACCAACTCTTTGTCATCATCTCAGCCTATTCTGACTCCCGCGATGTGATTGTCGCCGGCGCGTTTTCACCCGAGACACTCGCGTCCGAAACCCTGACACCCACCTACCCGGCGGGCAGTCACGTGACCATCTATCTATTGGATAATTCCCGCCGTATTTTGTTCGTCAGCGGTGCGCTCGAACGCGAAAGCCTGGATGCGGACCATCCTGGAGTGGCGGAAGCTCTGGCAGGCAGGAGTGGCGTTCTGTATGTGAAAAAGGAAGCGACGGAACATGTAGTCGCCTATAGCCCCATTGAAACTGCAGGCTGGGCATTGATCACGGAGGAGGAATGGGAAATGGTGATCAGCCCCTCCCTGCAATTGACCCAGATGGCTCCGCTGGTAATGGTGCCTGCCTTCATCCTGGCATTGATTGCCATCTGGTTCGGCGCCAAACAGATCGTCCAGCCCCTGCAAAAACTTGAGTCCAAGGCGGCGGCGCTGGCATGGGGGGATTTCGAAGCCATAAAGGAGTCAGTTGGCGGCATATCTGAGGTCCAACACCTGCAAATGGAATTGACCGAAATGTCGCGTAAAGTGCAGGCGGCTCAGGAGGGATTGCACGATTACATCGGCGCGATCACTTCGGCACAGGAAGAGGAACGTGCCAGACTGGCGCGGGAACTGCATGACGACACCATTCAGGCGGTCATTGCATTGAAACAACGGGTGCAACTGGCGCAGAGATCGGTCAAGGATCAAAATGGAAAACAATCCCTTAAGGAACTCGAAAATCTGGCGGAGCAGACCATCGAAAATCTGCGCCGCCTGACGCGGGCGCTGCGTCCCATTTATCTCGAAGATCTGGGACTGGTCACTGCGTTGGAAATGCTGGCGCGGGAGATCAGCCAGGTTAATTCTCTGATCGTTGATTTTCAAAAAACCGGTAACGAACGTCGTCTCTCGCGCGAGGTGGAATTGTCGCTATATCGCATTGCGCAGGAAGCGCTCAATAATGTGGCTAAACATTCCGGGGCGACTCGTGCCGACTTGTCCATCCGTTATTCTGATTCGGAAATAACACTGATGATCTCTGATAATGGCCACGGCTTTGTCGCTCCTGCCAGCCCGACGGAATTTGCTCCCAACGGGCATTTTGGACTGCTCGGTATTCATGAACGTGCGGACCTGATCGGGGCACGGCTGGGAATTGAGTCCACCCAAGGACAGGGAACCAGGATCGAAATTCGCTTGTAAAGCGATAAAGGTCATAAGCCATTTTGCCTACCGATTTCCCCGCCATCCTGCGCTCATGCAGGGGCGGGGATTTGCGTATCATGATGTTATATCCTTATTGAAAAGGAAGACTCATGACCTCTGATACTGCGATTCCCCCCTTTCCATCCCAAACAGAACGTTTGAAAATATTTTTACATGCGCTGCTCTTCGTCCTCGGCTTCTCATTGGTGTTTGTAATCGGCTGGGGCGGCTCGGTGACGGCGCTGGGTCAATTGTTCGGCGCATACAAACGGGTTATCGCGCAATTAGGCGGCGTGATCGTGATCATGTTCGGACTGGCGACTCTGGATGTAATTCGCCTTCCCTGGTTTTATTATGATACCCGGACGGAATACACAGGTCAGCGCGGAACCTATGGTGGCTCGGCGTTAATGGGCATTTTCTTTGCAGCAGGTTGGAGCCCATGCATTGGTGCCACACTGGGCGCAATCCTAACAATGGGGCTCAGCCAGCAAACGGTCGGACAGGCGATGTGGCTATCTTCAGGGTACTCGCTTGGTTTGGGGCTTCCCTTCCTGGCGATGGCGCTTGGTTTGGAGCGCGCTTCAGGCTGGATCAAACGCATGCGACCCTATCAAAAGTATTTCAAAATTGCCAGCGGTGTTTTCATCATTGCCATTGGTGTTCTGCTTCTTACGAACACAATGAGTCTGATAGCGATCTGGGCATTCAAGAATGGTCTATATATCGAAAAGTTTACCCTGTTCTCTGCCGCGCCGACATACTTCACCGCCATCCTTGCCGGTCTATTGTCATTTCTTTCACCTTGCGTCCTGCCGCTCGTGCCTGCCTATCTTGGTTATCTGAGCGGGCACACGATACAAAGATCATAATATTTTTAGAGAAGATACCCTTATGGATTCCCCCATTAATTCGGAAGATACCATCACCTTTAAACGAACCCATTTTTATTCGGTCCTGGTGATACTGGCTTTTGCCATCGGCATATTGACGGGTTATGTTGTCTGGGGGCTTGCCCCCCGTTCACAACAAGCGATTGTCAATAATCCATCTGTTGCCCAGGGACCCATTGTCGAAGCCCCGGCAGCGACACAGGCACCGCAATTCACCCGTTATGAAATCCCATTCGAAGGCTTTCCCAGCCAGGGACCGGTGGATGCACCCATCGTAATTGTCGAGTTCAGCGACTTTCAGTGCCCGTTCTGCAAACGCTTCCAGGATGAGACGGCTGCACAATTGCTGGCGGCGTATCCCGGTCAAATCCGTTTTGTCTATCGTCATCTTCCCCTGACATCCATTCATCCCGAAGCCCTTCCATCGGCGGAAGCCTCGATGTGCGCCAACGAACAGGGGGCCTTCTGGGATTACCATGACAGGATTTTTGAGAATCAGGACAAACTTGGGCGTGAGTTGTACCTGCAGATCGCCGCTGACCTCAATTTGGATGCAGTCACTTTCGAGGAGTGTCTCAATTCAGGTAAATATAAGGACGCCATCCAACAGGATATGGATTTTGCGCTCAACCTTGGCGTTCAATCCACCCCAACATTTTTCATCAACGGGCTGGCAATCGTTGGCGCGCAACCTCTTGAAGCGTTCAAACAGATCATCGATCTTGAGTTGGCTGGAAAAATTCCATGAAACAGATACTCCTCATATCCTTGTTTCTGCTTGTGACACTGACCGCCTGCCAGAGCAGCGTCGAAGAGATTACGGGCAAAGAGGTTACAACCGTTGACGGTTCCTATAAAAACATCACTCCTGTCGATTTGGACACGATGTTGAAGAACACGGATCTTATCCTTGTCAATGTGCATACTCCTTTCGCAGGGAACATTGCCGATACAGACCTGTCCATTCCCTACGACCAGATCAGTGCGCCGGAAAATCTGGCGCAGTTGCCAGCGGATAAAAATGCAAGGATCGTTCTGTATTGCCGCAGTGGTCGCATGAGCGCAATTGCGGCAGAGGAACTTGTTTCGCTCGGGTATACCAATATCTGGAATCTCGAAGACGGCATGGTGGCATGGGAACAGACAGGACGCGAAATCGAGAAATAGAATAGGCAGAATTGCCTATAAGAGCCTCAGTAATATGGCTCTCGTTGAGGCTGTCTATTAATTGCATAATACAAAGGAAAGGAGACCAGCTTATGACAACCACTGTACATGACCCCGTTTGCCACATGGATATCGACCCCGCTACTGCTGCCGGCACATCCGAATACAAGGGGCAAACGTATTATTTTTGCTCGCTTGGCTGCAAGAAGGCGTTTGATGCCGATCCCGAGAAGTATCTCAGCAAGACTCATGAACACGCGCATCATCATTAATTCCATCCTCTTCTCCTCAGGTAACCTGCCCACTGGGCAGGTTATTTTATTTTAGACAATTTGCCGAAACAAAATCTTCAATCACTCTTTGCCGTGCCTTTACACATTCTTTAATCATGCCGGGTATTCTTGGATCATCGAAAGGAGTACAGTATGTTTCTCATGTGGATCGTCCCTTTAGTACTTGTCGGTTTGATCGTCTACAGCGTTTCTGGCAATAATCTGGTCAATGCGCTCAAGCCCGTTGCAAGCCGTACCTGCCACAAATGTGGACAGGCTGCGCAAAACGACTGGAAAAACTGCCCGCGCTGCGGACAAACTTTATGAAAGGAAGTCAAAATGAAAAAAGGTAACTGGTGGATCGTTGGCATCGTAGCTGTTCTTGCTGCTCTGTTCCTTTTCGGAGGCGGCATGATATGGGGCAACCGTGGATATGGCATGATGGGCGGTTATGGCATGATGGGTAACTGGGGCTACTCTCCCTTCGGCTGGTTCGGAATGGGATTGGGCATGATCTTCATGTGGCTCATCCCCATCGGCATCCTCGTGCTCATTGGGTTTGGTGTCGCATCCCTGGTGCGAAATACAGGAAATCCTCCCCAAGCCTCATCCCTGACGCCCTGCTCCAACTGCGGAAAGGGCACCCAAGCCGATTGGCAGACTTGCCCCTACTGCGGCAATTCCTTGAAGTAAAGTAACCTCGCGTTCTCAAAGTAGCCTGTCGGAAGATAGGCTATTTTGCTTATATACCACTAGGCTGAAATCCGCTCCCTGCCATCGTCTATTGGATATACACTATTGGCATCTTTATAAAAGGTAGGCAACCATGACTGTCCGTGACCCTGTATGTGGAATGGAAATTGAACCCCAAAGTGCCTTCGCCGAGCGCGAACACATGGGGCAGACGTTGTATTTTTGCTCACAATCCTGCGTGGAACAGTTCGATATCGACCCGCACCATTATGTGATGACTTCGGCAACAACGGGTTTTAATCCCGAACGGACGCTCACCCGCATCGAACTACCCGTCGCCGATCTGCCGTTTTACAAACCTGTCACCGCCCTGGAATCTGGTTTGCGCGCCCTGGAGGGCGTTCATCAAGTAACCACCAATGCAGGTGCGGGTGTGTTGCAGGTGGAATATGATTCCAAAAAGGTGAACATTCCGCAAATGGCGGCAGTCATCCGCTTGGGGGGGTTTCAACCTGGCGGGTCGAATCTCAAAATCGGAATCGAGAACCTGCGTTGTGCCTCCTGTGTGAAGTTCATCGAGGATGAACTGAAGTCCACAGATGGCGTATTAAGCGCAACGGTCAACATTGCCACACAGGAAGCGAGCGTGGATTATCTCCCCCAAAAGGCAACCCTTGTACAATTGAATGCAGCCATTGAGGCTTGGGGATACAAGCCACGTCCTGCGCTGACTGGCGCGCCAATAGACAAACAAGAAGAGGCACATGCCCGTGAATACATCCGGCTGATGAGAATGTTCTGGTTCTCGGCAATTGTTTCCATTCCGGTGTTGTTATTCGCATACCCGCAATACGTTCCCGGCATCCGGGATTTGTCAATGGAGACCATCCGATGGTCATGGGTTCTTTCCGCCGTTGCAACACTACCTGTGTTGTTCTATTCCGGGTATGACTTTTTCACAGGTGCGTGGGCGGCCTTCAAACATCGCTCAGCCAACATGAACACCTTGATCGCGCTCGGTACCGGCGCGGCATGGTTGTATTCAACGTTTGCCATTGCATTTCCGTCCGTGTTTCCTGAAGGGACATCCGAGCCGTTTTACGATGTAGTTGCAGTTGTCATTGCATTGGTTGTGTTGGGGCAGGCACTTGAACTACGCGCCAAGGGACAATCCAGCGCGGCGATCAAGAAATTGTTGGGTCTACAAGCGAAGACTGCCCGCGTGATTCGCAATGGAAAAGAACTTGATCTGCCTGTAGAAGAAGTGTTGGTCGGCGATGTGATCCAGGTCCGTCCCGGTGAGAAAATACCCGTGGATGGCGTTATCGTCGAAGGCAGTTCTGCCGTGGATGAGTCGATGCTGACGGGTGAGTCGTTGCCAGTTTCCAAGAAACAGGGAGATGAGGTGATCGGAGCGACCTTGAACAAGACAGGCGCGTTCAAATTCCGCGCCACGAAGGTCGGCAAGGATACGGCTCTCGCGCAGATCGTGAAGATGGTGCAGGACGCGCAAAATTCCAAAGCACCAATTGCCCGTCTTGCCGATACCATCTCTGGTTATTTCGTACCCATCGTGATGATTCTCGCCGTGTGGACGTTCGTCATTTGGTTCGTGATTGGACCTCAACCGCAATTGGTATATGCACTCGTTACCAGTGTAACCGTGCTCATCATTGCCTGCCCCTGCGCTTTGGGTCTTGCCACGCCCATGAGCTTGATGGTCGGCATTGGCAAAGGTGCGGAACATGGGATTCTCATCCGCTCTGGCGAAGCCCTGCAAACTGCGCGAGCCATTCAAACCGTGGTGTTGGATAAGACGGGCACGATTACAAAGGGAAAGCCTGAGTTAACGGATGTCATCCTTACCAATTCCATGAATGGTAACAGCCATCAGTTGTTGCGCCTGGTGGCATCCGTTGAGAAGGTCAGTGAACATCCCCTGGCGCAAGCCATTGTGGACGGAGCACAGGCGCGAAAACTGGAATTGACCGATGTGCAGGATTTTGAAGCCATCCCTGGACATGGCGTTTCCGCGAAGGTTGAAGGACGAAATATCCTGATTGGCAATCTCAAGTTGATGAACCGAGAGAACATCGCGCTGGGCGAGTTGGAGAATAGATCCAAATCGCTCGCCGACGATGGCAAGACCCCAATGTTCGTCGCAATTGACGGCAAAGCCGCTGGTATTGTTGCCGTGGCAGACACGGTCAAGGAAGATTCTGCCGAAGCGATCAAAGCTCTGCAAGGTATGGGCATTGAAGTTGTGATGATCACCGGCGATAATCGCCGCACCGCTGAAGCGATTGCTCGCAAGGTTGGGGTCACGCGCGTGCTGGCGGAAGTATTGCCCGAAGATAAGGCAAACAACGTTCACCTGTTGCAAGCGGAAAACAAAAAAGTCGCGATGGTTGGCGATGGCATCAATGATGCCCCCGCGCTCGCACAAGCGGATGTCGGTCTCGCCATCGGAACAGGCACGGATGTCGCCATCGAAGCCTCGGACATCACGCTGATCAAGGGCAGTCTCAAAGGTGTGGTGACTGCCATCGAAGTCAGCCGCGCTACCATGACCAACATCTACCAAAACCTATTTGGCGCCTTTATATACAACGTGTTGGGTATCCCTGTTGCTATGGGAGTATTGTTCCCGTTCTTTGGATTGTTGCTCAGCCCATTGATCGCGGGGGCAGCAATGGCATTCTCATCCGTGACCGTAGTTGGCAATGCCAACCGCCTGCGAGGCTTCAGACCGAAGTTTAGTGTAAAGTGAGCTGTTATGAAAATTGAACTTCTCTATTTCGATGGTTGTCCCTCCTGGGAAGCTGGTTTGGAAAGTCTTCGGACTGCTTTACAAGAGGAGGGAATCTCCGCCTCTGTGGAAATGGTGAAAGTAGAGACCGATGAAGATGCGGAGCGTTTGAAATTCCTCGGTTCCCCTCATTTTCGTGTTGATGGTATGGATTTATGGCATGAGGAACGCGAAACGTATTCGATGAGTTGCCGCGTCTATTCCACGCCTGAAGGCGTCAAGGGATTTCCCACTGTCCATATGCTGCGGGAAAAACTGCAATCACTGTCTGGAACACCATAATGAAAAACTCCCGCTTTATCACGTGGATGACCTGGGCTTTGATTCTCGGAATGTTCTGGACTGTTTTCTCGCGCGTCTCGCCCGACCGGCCTAAAGCGCAGCAGGATGCAGTTGCCAAAGAAGGCTTCACTGCGCCCAACTTCGCCCTCGACCTGTTGGACGGCAGCACAGTTGCGCTTTCCGATTTACGCGGCAAGGTGGTGCTGGTCAACTTCTGGACATCGTGGTGCCCACCCTGCCGTCTGGAAATGCCAGCCATCGAAAAAGCGTATCGAAGTTACAAGGACATTGGCTTTGTGGTGATCGGCTTGAACCTCACCGCCCAGGATTCAGAACAAGCCGCGGCTGATTTTGCAAAAGAAATCGGTTTGACTTTTCCCATCGCGCTCGACCGCGATAATGCGACTGGGAACCTGTATCGCATCACTGCCCTGCCGACTTCGTACTTCATTGATCGCAAGGGAGTAATTCGTTCCGTTGTGGTCGGCGGACCCATGAGCGAGGCATTGATTCAATCCAAGGTGGAAGAGCTATTACGGGAGGGCGAGTAATGTTCCCTTACCTTCGACTTGGACCCTTCCTGCTTCAAATGCCATTGTTGATGTTGTTCATTGGTTTTTGGATCGGCTCAACATTCACCGAGCGTGAAGCCGCCCGCCTTGGTTTAAACAAGGAGAAAATCAATAACCTGATTGGGTACGGATTGCTCGGCGGGATTCTCGGAGCAAGGCTTGTCTATGCTGCGCAATACGCCTCAGTTTATGTGGCAAATCCATTGGGCTTGTTCTCGCTGAGCACAAGCACGCTTTCTCCCATCGGGGGTTTTCTAATCGGTATGTCCACAGCCTTGATATATGGATATCGTCAGAAACTTCCGTTTCGCCGATCATTGGATGCGCTCACGCCTGGGTTGGCATTCTTCATGATCTCAATTGGTGTCTCCCACCTGCTCAGCGGAAATGCCTACGGCTCGCCGTCTCGTGTCCCCTGGGCAATGTACGTGTGGTCTGATTATCGTCACCCAACGCAACTTTATGAAATCTTTCTTGCGCTGGCGATCTTTACACTCGTGCTTCCAAAAGTTCTTCCAGCCCACGCGCCAGGAATTCGCTTTGCGCAGTTCGTCTCTCTTTCCGCGCTGGCGCGAGTCTTTCTCGAAGCCTTCCGCGGCGACAGTGTACTCTGGCTGGATGGTTATCGCGCCGCGCAAGTGATGGGGTTGCTTGTTCTTATTATTTGCATTGTCTTGTTGAGACAATGGGAAAGGATCGAACCAAATGAGGCAAGCATCTGGTAAAAAACGTTATATCCCTGCCTTGAGCTTTCGCTGGCTCACGCCATTGTATGATCCTCTGCTCAAATGGGTCATGCGCGAGGAAACTTTTAAACAAAGGTTGATCCAACACGCGAACATTCGTCCAGGCATGAAGGTTCTCGATCTCGGCTGCGGCACAGGTACGCTCACCATCATGCTCAAAAAAATCCATCCGAACGCGCAGGTTACAGGCGTGGATGGCGACCCTGATGTATTGAAAATTGCGCTAGATAAATCTCGCGGTTCGGATATTCAATGGGATGAAGGACTCGCCTCCTCCCTGCCCTATCCTGATTCCACCTTCGACAGAGTAGTCACCAGCCTGGTCATTCACCACCTCATCACGGACGATAAACGACTCGCATTCAAGGAAATCCATCGTGTGCTCAAACCAGATGGAGAATTGTATGTGCTTGACTTTGGCGCACCGCATTCTTCAACGACACGTTTCATGACGACCTACATGCGTCGTCTCGAGGAAACCGCCGATAACTTCGACGGTTTGATCCCGCCATCCAAGCAATGAAAGGAACTTGATATGACTCAAATCCAAATCTTTGTGATTCTTTCGGGAATCGCGTTGACCGTATTGATCGCCTGGTATTTCTGGTTTGCCCCCAAGGCGCAGACGCGTGTTGCGGTATCTGCATCTGGCGCACAGGAGGTGGCAGTCACGGTCAAGGGCGGATACACACCCGATGTGATCGTGGTGCAAAAAGGACGCCCTGTGCGGTTGACGTTCACACGCCAGGAAAGTTCAGCGTGTTCTGAGAAAGTGTTGTTCCCTGACTTCAATCAGAATGCTTTGCTGCCAGAGGGCGAACAAGTGACACTGGAATTCACCCCCGAACAATCTGGCGAATATGGCTTCCAATGCCAGATGGGAATGTTACGTGGCAAGTTGATCGTGGAATAATGACGAAAGGAACATGTAAAAATGAAACACGAAAAAATCCATATGCCAAACCTTTCCTACATTGCGGCATTTGTCATTGGCGTGATCTTTTTCGCCGTATTATGGAGGATGTTATTCGGCTCGGCATCCGGTCTGATGGTTCTGGCTGGCATGATTGGAACCGCGACCGCTGTGACTATCTTCTGGCTCAGGAATGAAAATCAACATCATGGAAAGGGAAAACAATGACGTTGGACCAAAACGAAATCCTCCCTGCCCCTCCACAACCGGAATATATAACGGCTTGTGGAGGAAAAATCAAGGATCCATCCAAATATCCCAGCGCAGAGTATCACGGCGAGAGGATATATTTCTGTACGCAGGCATGTTTGGATGTATTTCTTTTGAATCCCGACCCTTTTATGGCTGGTGAAATCGAACACCCTCTTGATTAATTCAATATGACAATCAGGAAATCATTCCTGATAAATATCATAAGCAAATCAGCGCATTTCGAAACAGGTCGAAATGCGCTGTTGATTATTTCATGGGAGTTGTAAGATGAGTTCAAAGCAAGACAAAATTCATCCTCAAAGGAGAAAAAATGACTACTCAAACCTTATCCCGGGAATATCAACTCGCTGATGTTCCCTTTACGAAAACCCTGTTCGAAGGCAAGGCGTTTGCCTGGCTCTGGCTTGCCATCCGTCTGTATCTGGGATACCAATGGATCGAATCGGGTTGGGGCAAGATCACCAACCCCGCCTGGATGCAGGGCGGCGAAGCATTGAAGGGCTTCTGGGAGCGCGCCATCGTTATTCCCGATGCACCTGCCCGCCCATTGATCGCCTTCGACTGGTATCGCAATTTCATCCAGTTTATGCTGGACAGCGGCAATTACGTCTGGTTCGCCAAACTCGTGGCGGTGGGCGAATTGCTGGTGGGCGCGGCGCTGATCCTGGGCATCTTCATCTGGTTCTCCGCTTTTATTGGCGGTTTTATGAATTGGAATTTTATGATGGCGGGCTCGGCTTCTGTCAATCCTGTCTTCCTGATCCTCTCGATCCTGCTCATCCTTGCCTGGAAAACCTCAGGCTGGATCGGACTCGACCGCTGGCTTCTGGTTCAGGTTGGCACACCCTGGCAACCTGGATTGATCTTCCAAAAAAAGTAATTCTTCGTTCGGCGCATCTCTCCTCCTCAAGCGACATCCGAAGGTGACTTCGGGTGTCGTTCTTGATATTCTCTTTTTGAATTCTTCACACTATCTTTATAGGCACAAACTATACTGCCGACCTGAATATACATTATGGAGCAAAAACAATGACCAACTCGACTCAAATTTCGCGGAGAGACGTTCTTAAACTGATGGGACTTGGCGCGGGAGGGGCGTTCCTCAGCGCCTGCGGACTTCTCCCGTCCGCCTCAACCAACCCGACAGCGGCTCCTGTCTTCCCGACTCCGCTTACCCCTTTGCCTGATCTTCCGATTCTGTCTGCGGAACTGACGGCTGGGCGCGGCACGCTCCCCATTTTTTCGGGGAAGGAAACGCCCGTTTGGCGGTATCAGGCTTCGGTTAAGGAGGGAGGCGGGGATTTCATCCAAACGTTGAGCGGCTCGTATTTGGGTCCAATTTTCAGGGTGAAACAGGGACAACGAGTCCAGGTTCGGTTGAACAACGAATTACCCGACCCGACCATCATCCACTGGCATGGGTTGAAAATTCCAGAAGAGATGGATGGGCATCCGCGCTATGCTGTCGCGCCTGGGAAAAGTTTTGACTATGATTTTCAGGTGATCAACCGCGCGGGCATGTATTGGTTCCATCCTCATCCGCACCAGTTGACAGGACCCCAAGTCTATTACGGGCTGGCGGGCTTGTTCATCGTCAGTGACGAAGAGGAAGCCGCGCTGGGTTTGCCTGCGGGCGAGTATGATCTGCCGCTGGTGATTCAGGATCGTATTTTTGATTCGCAAAACCAAATGGTCTATCTGGCAAACGGCATGATGGATTCGATGATCGGATTTCTGGGCGACACGATTTTAGTCAATGGTTCACCCAATGCAACACTGGATGTCAAAGCCAGCGCATACCGCTTGCGCCTGCTGAACGGCTCAAACTCGCGCATCTATAAATTCGCCTGGCAGGATGGCACACCCCTGACCGTGATCGCCACCGACGGCGGCTTACTGGAAACACCCGTGACCCGCGACTACATCACGATGGGACCTGGCGAACGCGTGGAGTTGTGGGCGGATTTCAGCGGAAGAAATGCAGGCAGTGAAATGAAATTGGTCAGCCTGCCATATACCGATTTCAGCGGTGGAGGCGGCATGATGGGCGGCGGGATGATGGGCAGTTCTGGATTGCCAAATGGTACGCCGTTCGACATCCTGCGTTTGATGATCGGCGAGAAAGGAGCGGACGTGAACCCGTTGCCCTCGCAACTCTCCACGATTGAACGACATGCTGTGAACGATGCAGTCAATGGAAACAATCCGCGCTCGTTCAGGCTGGCAATGCAGGGCATGGTTCACACCATCAACAACCGCCTGTTCGAGATGGACGCAGTGGCGCAGGATGAGATCGTGCGGCTGAACGACCTGGAAGTTTGGGAGTTTGTCAATCTCGAAGGCAGCGGGGGTGGCATGGGAATGGGCATGATGAATATGGAAATGCCGCATCCCATGCACATCCACGGCGTGCAATTCCAAGTGCTTGAGAGGCAGATCGCGCGCGGATTTGAATCCGCGTATCAAGAATTGAGCGGCGGCTTTGTGGACGAGGGTTGGAAGGATACCGTGCTGGTGATGCCAGGCGAAACCGTTCGGGTGCTTGTGCGCTTCGAGAATTACACAGGGATATATCTTTATCACTGCCACAATCTCGAACATGAGGATGCGGGCATGATGCGAAACTACAGGATCAAAGGTTGAGTAGGAACAGGCTCCAAAAATCGGAGCCTGTTTTTTTTAGAAGGGCGATACGCAGAATTGCTTATTCCTACATCAAGCCATTCTGCGCTTCAATAATTCCAGTAGCGACTCTACAATCCAACCGTCAGATCACAACCAAGGAGTTTCGATATGTCATTCAAAGATCCCGTCTGTGGAAAACGCGTCAATCGCGGCAAAGCCCATATCACCATCGAGTTCGAAGGTGTGAACTATTTTCTGTGCTGTCCGCAATGCCAGGCTCAGTTTGAACGTTCCCCAAAAACCTTTGCCAAGCCCGAATTGGGAGAGAAGGCAAGGAAAGTCCAGCACTATCCCGTAAAACAACACAATTAAAAGGAAACCATTATGAGCGACAATTGTCACGTTGAACCGATCCAAAAGTCCGCGCTGGATCATGTCATCCAGTCTGCCAACCGAATCCTGCTGTCCGTTTCAGGGATGGGCTGTCCCAACTGTGCCACAAGGGTACGTAATGGACTTCTGTTACTGGATGGCGTCCATGACGCTGATGTGATGTTGAACATGCGCATGGCGGAAGTTTACTTCGATGAGAATATGGTCTCTGCCGAGATGCTGATCCAGGCGGTAATTGGAGCAGGGAACGATGGACGTCACAATTATCAAGCGCAAGTGATAGCATCGTAAATGACCTTTCGTCAGATGACATTCATCATAAGCCATTTGGCGTATATCCCCACCCGCCGTACTGCGCTGGAGATAACTTAATGGTCAGACTACTATTGGGTCATCCGAACACGGAGGACCCAATATGTTTTCAAAGACCCGAAAGTTCCTTTTCCTTCTCGTTATTTTGGCGCTGACCGCTACTGCGGTTTCTGCCTGCTCCACTTCCAACCCTGATGACGCGCATCTTGCCATGATGCCGCTCGACCAAATGCCAATGGAAGTTCAGTCCGCGCCTGTGGCAGTGCAGGAAGCCTACCAGTTCAATACCGCCAACCCAGACATCATGCAGGACATTCCCTGCTATTGCGGATGCGGCGACATCGGTCACACTTCCAATTACGATTGCTACGTCTCGAACATCGATGACAAAAACAACATCACCTTCGACAACCATGCCCTCGGCTGTTCCATCTGCGTGGACATCACCCAGGATGTGATGCGCATGTTGCGGGACGGCAAAAGTCCGCAGGATGCCAGGGTTTACATCGACGCAACGTATTCCAAGTACGGACCCTCCAACATCCCCTAATCTCATGCGCCTTCATTTCTCTCTTCTCCTTCTCGTGATGGCTGGACTGGTGGTCGCGTTCGCGCCTCTGCCAGTTCCAGCCGTTGCGCCTCAGGAGCGGACCTTTGAGGTGGACGCGCGCCAATATGCCTATTCCCCCTCCGAACTGAAGGTCAACGCTGGCGACACCGTGACCATCAAACTGGTCAGCACAGATGTTGTTCATGGGCTATATGTGGATGGTTACGACATTTCCGTCGAAGCTGACCCCGGACAAAGCGCCAGGTTAACCTTCGTTGCCGACAAACCCGGTTCCTTCCGTTTCCGCTGTAACGTCACTTGCGGAGCCATGCATCCCTTCATGATCGGGAAAATAACCGTTGGCACAAACGATTGGCTTTATCGCTCAATAGGGTTGGCGTCTCTTGCAGTCATTGGCTTCTTTCCTCTTTCGTCTTTCCTGAATCAAAGTAAGAAGAAAGATGAAAGAAATATTGCTTCCTAACATGAACCGCATCGAACTTACCCGTATCCCTTTTATAAAGAACACTCTCAAAAGCCGTTACCCGCAATTGGCAGTCTTTATCGTCATGCTGGTCGGTTACATCTTTGCCATCCTTGCGGGACTCATCGGAACGCCTGTCGGCAGTCACAACTTCAGCATTGTCTTTGTTTGGATCGCGTGGTGGGCGATCCTCATTCTCGTCGCGGTCCCCTTCTTCGGACGCGGCTGGTGCGCGGTCTGTCCGATCCCGCTTCCAGGGGAATGGCTGCAACGCGGCGCGATCCTTGCCCCGCCAGATAAACGACCGAAATGGTTGAATCTCCGTGTGCCAAAAATGTTCCGCAATATCTGGATGCAGAACATTTCGTTTCTCCTTCTGGCTCTCTTTAGCAGTGCCCTGCTCACTACCCCAAACATCACTGGCATTGTCCTGGCTGCCATGCTCTTTGTCGCAATCGGACTGAGCGCCATCTTCGAGCGCCGCGCCTTCTGCCGTTATCTCTGTCCCGTGGGTGGATTCATCGGCTTGTATTCACAAACCGCGCCCATCGAACTACGCATCAAAGATAAACAAGTTTGCGTGAAGTGTGTGGGCAAGCCCTGCTACAACGGCTCGGACGCGGGCTACGGCTGTCCGTGGGATGTCTTCCCCGGCGGCATGACCAAGAACACCTATTGCGGACTTTGTATGGAATGTATCCGCACCTGCCCGCACGACAATATCGCGGTCAACCTACGCCCTTTCTCTGCTGACCTTGCCAAACCGACAGCGCGACTCGACGAAGCCTTCAAAGCCTTCATTATGTTTGGCGCCGCCATGATCTACGCGGGCGTGTTGCTTGGTCCGTGGGGCACACTCAAAGACGCGGCATACAACGTCGGTACAGGCGCATGGTTCATGTATGCAGTAATTTTTCTTGCGATCATCTTTATCGTCCTGCCTGGGCTTTTCACTTTGGGGATTATGACAACCAAAGGCAGGCAATCTCTCAAACAACGCTTCATGTCTCTTTCCACTGCTCTCATCCCACTGGGACTCATGTTCTGGGTTGCTTTCAGTCTATCCTTCGTTCTAACAAATGCTTCTTACATTCTCGCCGCATTGTCCGATCCGCTGGCGCTTGGCTGGAATTTGTTTGGCACCGCAAATGCCGCATGGCAGCCCATGCTCACCACGATCCTTGCGCCCGCGCAGACACTCGCTCTGGTCGTAGGATTGGTCTGGTCGGCGCGAACAGCCCAAAAGGTGAATGAAGCGGGGACGTCCACAATCCCTGTCATCGTCTACTGCTTCGTCGCCACATCCATCATGCTATGGTTATTGCTATGAAACGTCCCGAACTCATCTCACGCATCCTGATTATCACAGGGATACTCCTTGCCGTTGGTGCTCCATTGTTTCTTTGGGCGCGCACGCCTTTGATCCACGCCCGCATGGCGGAGGATGGCGGCTGGAACCCCGATGTGATTCAAGCAGAAACGGGCAAGCCCCTTCATTTGAAACTCACCTCCGATGATGTTGTGCATGGCTTTGCAGTCGGTCAGATGGACATGCAAAGTGTGGACATCCTCCCCGGCAAAGTCACCGAGATCACGTTGACCTTCGACAAGCCTGGGATCTATACCTTCTTCTGCACCCGTTGGTGTGGACTCAATCACTGGCGCATGCGCGGCACGATAGAAGTAACAGGCGGTTCGGATATCATCACCGCAGGGGGCTCATCCGAGCCTGCTTCTGTTCCCCTCTACGTTTCTCTCGACCTGGACATTGACGCTCCGCACGACTCGCCTGTTATTCCAAATGAAAAGCCATCAGCAATGAATGGTCAATTACTTGGAGCTAATTTACCAATCGACCAATCACTCGATTACTATCTTTCTCACTCCCCCTACCAGGTCTTCACCGACTTATCGGACACATCCTTAACCGAATCCCAAAAGTGGGATGCAGTTGCCTATCTTTGGCAATCCAATACCACACCTGAATCGCTTGCCAACGGAAAAGAACTCTACGCCCAAAACTGTGCGGCGTGTCACGGCGAAAACGGCGCGGGCGACGGCGTCTTTGCCGACGACCTTGCCGAAGCGGGCGAAGCCTCCATGCAAACAATGGAAGGCGCAACGGATATGGTCATGCAAACCCCTGTTGATTTCACCGATCCAAGTCGAATACTTGGCGCGAGCCCAGCATTATTGCAAGGGAAAATCTTGCGCGGTGGCATGGGAACAGGCATGCCCATGTGGGGCGTAATTTTTACTGAAGAACAAATCTGGGACCTGATTGCGTACATCTATTCGTTCCAGTTTGAATATCAAAAGTAAGGAGGCTCAATGAGCAAAAAAAATAAGAAGTATCAAAAGCAGAGAAAGAAGAATTTCCCCTGGTTGTTTGTCGCACTCGGTGGGATTCTTCTGGCAGCGGCGGCGTTTTTCTTTGCCAACCAAGGCGGTGGCAATGGAGGAGGGACGCCATCCATTGCGGTGGATCAGCAACTGATCGATTACGGCGATGTGAAGTTCAACGTCGAGAAGACTTTCGCCATCAAAGTCACCAATACGGGTGATGGCACACTGCGTTTCAAGGAAGACCCATATGTTGAAGTCGTGGAGGGGTGCTGACCTCCTCAACTGACCATCGGTTCGATGGTACTTAAACCTGGCGAAAGCACGATCATCGAGTCTAGCGTGTTTATGATGCACGCAGGCATGGACGGTCCGCATAACTTTGCGGTTCATCTTAAGACGAATGACCCTGAAAATCCAGATATGATCGTGAACGTATTGTCTAATTGGATTCCATAAAATCCACAAGAGTCAAAATAGCGGCGAGATTGCACAATCCTGCCGCTATTTTGATTTTGCGATGGGTATTGTGAAGTTGAATACGCTTCCCAGCTCTTCACCTGCCGACTCTACCCAGATACGTCCGCCGTGCGCTTCGATGAGGGCGCGCGCGATCGTCAAGCCGATGCCGCTTCCACCACCTGTCTGACGTGAACGGGATTTGTCCACGCGATAGAAGCGGTCGAAGATGTGCGAAAGATGTTCGGGCGGTATTCCAATCCCCGTGTCACGAACGGAAAATTGGATCGCATTACTGATCCTCTTTGCGGAAATGGTGACTCTACCACCGTCTGGCGTGTATTGCAAAGCATTGCCTGTTAGGTTGGTCAACACTTGCACGGCGCGATCTTCATCAGCCAGAACATGTGGAAGGTCAGGAGACAGTTCAAAGTCGAGTGTGATGCGTTTTGATTCCGCGTGAGAGAAAAGGCGCTTGGTCACCGTTCGTACCAGCGTGGAAGCATCCAATGGGCGAATATCCAGTTGATAGGCGCGGGCTTCAACGCGGCTGAGTTCCTGCAGATCGTTTACGAGGTGATTAAGCCGCTCTGCTTCTGCATGGACCTGTTGATAGGTCTCGTCTGTCGCGGGCAGGACACCGTCCATCAATCCTTCCATCGAACCTTTGATGGCGGTGAGCGGCGTGCGCAATTCGTGGCTGACATCACCGATCAGTTGGCGACGCATGGTTTCAACCTCATTTAGCTTTTCAGCCATCTGATTGAAATATACTGCAAGTTGTGCGAGTTCGTCATTGCCATTGACTTGCACGCGCTCGTCATATTGCCCGTCGGCAATTCGTTGTGTGGCAAGCGACATGGCATGGACGGGAGCGATCACACTGCGACTGAAGAATAAGCTGAGAATGGATGCGGCGAGCATGGCTGCCAGCGTTGCATACGTCAGGGCTTCGTTGAAACTGGCGCGGAAATCCACATACAGTTGTCCCATCGAATTGTTCATACCCATCCCCATTCCCATGCCGCCATCCATCATTCCATTCATGTGGCGGTTAAAGGATGTTGGCAGGATGAATTGACTAGCGATCACCAATACCAACACCCCGACCACGATAATTACAAGATAGGACAGTAACAGCCTTGCGCCCAAGCGACGTCGGAAATAATCAATCATCATTCCTCACTTACAACGGTTCATCTTCAAATCTATAACCGACGCCGCGCACCGTCGCGATTAAATCTTCATGTCCCAACTTCTGACGGACATGTCCGAGATGCACATCCACGACGCGCATTTCGCCAAAGTATTCGCCGCCCCATACTTTCTCCAGCAACTGCTCGCGTGTGAGTACCCTGCCGCGGTTTTCAGCCAGCGTTTTCAACAAATCGAATTCAATGGCGGTCAATTCAATCTCTTGATCATCGACCTTAACGATGCGTGCGCCAACATCCATATGTAAATGACGAAAGGACAGCACGCTCGTTTCGAACCCTGAACCTGATCCCGTTTGAATGCGCATGATCGCGGCTTTGACTCGTGCCACCAATTCGCGCGGGCTGAAAGGTTTGGTCACATAATCGTCTGCGCCAACGGAAAGACCAACAACCTTGTCGGTCTCTTCGGTTTTCGCGGTCAACAGAATTACATACACTTCTGATTCGCGGCGCAAGCGTGAGAGCAGTTCAATTCCATCCATGCCAGGAAGCATGATATCCAGGATGATGAGTTCGGGCTTGAAAGCACGGGCAGACTTAAGACCCGACGGACCATCCGTCGCTGTGTAAATCTCATAGCCTTCGGGCTTGAGATAGGCGGTAACAAGATTGACGATGGAAGGCTCGTCGTCGATGACCAGGATTTTTGTCATGTGCTACTCTTATAGTTGGATAATTGGTTGAGGAGTTTGCCAGTATTGTAACTTCACCTGCATAAATTAAGATGCGCCGAATGGCTTATCTCGGCGCATCTTATAGTTTGAGTCCGAGTCTTACTCGGTTTCCTCGATGAAGGTCCCATGCCAGGTGTGCAGGAAGATTTGTCCACTGTAGCCATTGACACTCAACATGCCAATGATCTTGCCATCCTTCTCGAAATCAAGAGTGTAATAACCATAGAACTGTGCAGGATCAGTCGCGGCGGTTGCACCCGCATAATTTGTATCAAGATATTGCTGGGCGTATTGAACAGCCTGTTCGGGAGTGACTGTCAGTTCAGCAGTGACATCTAGTGGGGTGGCGCTGTTCCAACCATTCATCATTCCATTATTGCCGCCCATCATGCCCATCATTCCACCGTTGACGCCCATCATGTATTGGTGATTGAGTCCGCTGTATTTCAGGTTCCACATCATGTTTGGACCATGCTCAGGGTAGACAATCTGCGAAGTGGGGTCTACAAGCAACTCGAAGGCGCCGATCCCCGTGCTGATTTCCTTGACGATCACATAGCCGTTGTTATCGAAGATCATGATCTCGGCAACCTCCAGATCGGAATTATCCAGATTCGCCATATATTTCTCAGCGGCGGCTTTCGTCTGGTCAATGGTGAGAGGAGTAACGTTGGTGGGATTGTAGCCGTATCCGCCCATCATGTTGGGTCCCATTCCAGTACTGCCATTCATCATTCCACCGTTGCCACCCATCATATTGGGTCCGCCACCATTCATCATGGAAGGTCCGTAGGCATTGTTATTGTTCCAACCGTAACCGCTCATCATGGACGGTCCAAAGGCGTTCGCGCGGGCATACATGCTCCCCGCGAAGAAGACGACTGCAGCCAGCGCAATGACTGCAATAACGGTCAGGGTCATACTTAAAGTTTTGTTCATGGATAATCTCCTATTTTGATGTTTCACACGGTTGTGTGTTGTTTTATGACACCAGTATAGGATTGGTGGTTGAAAAGGGTGTAAAGCGACTATAAAGATATGGTAAAGGTTATTCGAGCGGTCGGCAGGAAGCTAACCCAGGTGCAGTAACTAGGGCAACGCATACACCCATAAACGATCCATATGTAGTACATCCCGTCCAGTCAGCCCCTTCCATGCAAGTGGTAATTCCAGATCAAAAAGAAAACCGCCATTCAACACAGATACTTCCTTCACCGCGACGTTGCGCGGAAGGGTCAATAATGGATTTCCATCGGCAAATTTGGTTATCCGACTATGATTCTTATACGCCAGCCTGCGTATTGCATCAGGAGATAATGGTGTCAGGATAATATTTTTTCCTGATTCGGAATAGGTGCATACCATCACTGCAGGACTTTCAAAGACTTCAACTAACTGAAAATCTCCTTCAAGGTTACATGTTTTTGAAATCACATTTTTGAACCAGCCCAACGGATGTTCAACCTTGACATCACGCGCCAATTTCTCTCTCTTGATCTGCAAATCATTTACAGCCCATAAAAAGACCTGTTCGCGCAAGTTGTCTAATGCCCGTCTTTGGCGTTCGTTTCCCATACTGATCAATGCGCCAAAGAAGATCACGGCGGATGCCACCACAATAGCAAGAAGTATTTCCATTTTTCTTTTCCTTTTCCTTTTCGTTATTTGTTATTAATAGATTCGTCTTTTGAGCTTTCAGACATGTTCCTGAACGTTTCACCCAATCTTTCCAGCGCTTTGGGGCGAGGGTCAACTACACTGGCAGACGCGATCACCATAAACAATCCCAACAAGCCAATGATCTGCCAAAGTGGCAGGGAGGACTGAGCAGGTTCAGTTATCTCCTCTGGTACAGGTGTGCTCAATACCAAGGTCGTTGTTGGCGGTATTTGTGTTGCCACCGGCGTTATCGAAGGCATCAAAGTGCTGGTCGCTGTTGGAGATGGAGTCAGAGTGGCAGTCAATGTTGCCACCTCTGGGATCACGATCCTGCCCGCATCCTGTCCGCATAACCCATTTACATCACAAGCTTCTGCCAGAACTGGGTATTCCCCAACTGGCGCCAACGTTCCATCCCCAAAGCGCCGATCCCATTTCACTACATAGGAATTCCTGCCGGGATCAAAGTCCAACACCAACTCCTTCCAACGCTTTCGCGGATCACGGATGGTCACCTGGATGCTGGCAATCGGAAAGTGATTGGGGGAAACCTTCAGAGTTCCGTTTTCCCAAATCCACCACCGTTCTGTGATGGACACGGCGGGCGGGGCATTGTCCACAGTCAACGCAATCGAAACCAAATCGCCAACATTGCCGGCGCGATCCCTGCCACGCATCTGGATGGTGTACTCGCCATTGGGCACTTCACCGGAATGCCAGATATAAGACCAGCCATCTCCTGCGCTCATCGAGACTGCCTGCCAGGTATTTCCTCCGTCAACCGAGACTTCACCTCCATCCGGACCGGACATGCCATCCACCAAACTTCCAGCGAAGCGTACATCACCCTGCACAACCTCTCCATTGGAATGGGATGTGATTTGAGCGACCGGAGGAACCGTGTCTATGCGGATTACCCTGGATGCTGTCACTTCATTTCCAGCCACATCCCTGGCATATATCAGGACAGCATGTGACCCATCTGTGAAGTGCATCGGTGGAGTGATCCAACTTGCTCCACCATCAGCGCTTGCCAGCAGGGATGAAAGTCCAGAGATCACATCTGTTGCCGTAGCAGACAAGTCCACTTCCGAAACATACCAACCATTCCTGCCATCAACAGGCGGAAGGCTGACTTCAAGATCAGGTGGCGTCCAATCCCGCTGCCAGGTGGACGAACCACTCGCAGCTCGCCCACTGGTGGATGTCACAGTGTAGTTGGCTGTACCAGTTCCTTCTGGCAAAGGCAAGTCACAGGAAGCGCCACAGGTAAACGGTTGACCGTTCAAATCACCAGTGATCGTCACATCAAATCCCTGTGGATCACTGGCGGTGAGTTCCAATGTTTCATCCCCCCTGCACCAACCAGCATCGCCCCATAGATCACAAACTACCACGCCTGTAATTTGAGGCGGCAACGGAGTGGGTGTGGGCGACGGCGTATTGGTGAAGGTCGCCGTGGGCGTGTACGTCATGGTCGGCGTGAAGGTCAACGTCGGCGTCAGACTGGGTGTAAAGGTTGCTGTCGGTGTGCGAGTTATGGTCGGTGTGAACGTGGGTGTCCGCGACGGGGTGGGTGTGGCAGTGGACGGTGGACCGATGTATTCCACGTCGATGGAACGAAAATCCACATATCCACCTGATGCGGTTAAAGACCAGGAACGACAGCCAGCTGGAACAGCAATCGCCATACTCACAAACCCTGGGAGTCCAGAGCCTGTTTGCAAGTACCATGTATCCACAGAGGAACATGCCCGCAACACGGCATTGCCCACACTTGAGTCAGGCGTAAAGCCGACCATGATCTCGAAGTATGAAACATCGCGGTCAAAGGAGCCGCTGGCAACGCTACCATTGCCCAGCCGCGTGACCCACTCGGAACAATTGGAACCACAAAATGTGCCACCTTCCTCGGGTGGAAGTGAGGATCCATCGCGATGAGTAATGTACACGTACTGGGCAGAACCACTCCAGTCGATGTAGCCAGTATTGTGAGCCTGGTCATAAGTGCGTCCCTCCGGCAATGAATACGCCGCCAGAGGCGCTGCATGGGTGGACGCGGATGTCCACAAAAAGAGAATGGGAAGGAAGAGGATTATCCCAATCCATTGATAACGCTTCATAACTAACTCCTAATATTCCTGGAAATCCCGGATGCCGAGATGGAACAGGAAGAACAACAAAATCACCAACGCCAGAAGCACAAGACAGGCGATCATGAACACCTGGAGCGGAATCACAAGTCCCAGCAGATACCCACTAAAGATGCCGACACCCAGGCCGGCAAGGAAGCGCATCATCTCACTGCCCAGTTTCCGATTCCACGATCATCTTCAACCGCACAGGGTCCAGGTTGCGCCACCAGGCAATTTCAAAGGAAATGGTGCGGTATTCCCAAAGCATGCCCTGCGCCGGCAGGGACTCCAGCCAGGTCTTCAGAGCTGACTTGAATCCTTCCTGCAAGTCTGTCCCTCGAAGCACGGCGATGTCCATATCGAGGACATTGCCTGCGAGGACCTTCATGCTGCCGCTATGAGCCGCCAGCCAATTCAGGAACATTCGCAAACGTGGATCATCGAGCTGAAAGACATGCGTCCCGATATCCAAAACCATTTGGTCGATCAACACATTTAACTCACTCATCGATCCCATCCATTGTCTCGCCGGGACATTCTCCAGGCGGAATAAATAACGCCAATACACGTCAATACGCAGGCAAGCGAACCGCCACACGTCACCAACAGAAAACGCAAGGTCATCGCCGTCATCAGAAACCCAACCGCCTTTCATCTTCCTGTGGCGCTGGCTGCTGTATTTGGGTATTGTTTTGCTCCTCGATCCACGCCGCTAAAAATTCACCCAGGAGGGGCGCCAGAGCCTTGGGGAGCATGTCCTTCAGCGCACGTGATGCCTTCTCCTGCCAGCCGTTCGCTGGCAGATAATCACGGGGATGGACAGCGATCACTTCCTCGATCAATGCCCGGACTCTTGCGGTATCCGCACGCGGCAGAGGTTTGATCTGTGTCAGGGTCGGCGGCTGCCAGCGCCCACCAATACGCGCCCGCAGCCAGCACTGCAACGAAGGCAGGTCAAGGGTCATGTTCCCGTAACGCACCGTGGAACTCAAGGTGGCGCGGATCAGGTCGGCATCCTCCGGGTCGGGGGAAAAGAACATCTGCGTGGAGGTATTGGCAAGCATTGCCTGTACGACCGGCTCCATGCCTTCCACCTTGCGCATCATCGAAAGCGACTGCGCCAGCACGAACATGCGCGCGCCGAACTTCGCGCCTTCTGCCAGCATTGACTCCAAGCGCATGCCCGAACCGATCTCCTGCGCCTCATCGACGATGAAGTAAAAGGGGACAGGTTTCTCCAATGTCGCCTTGCGATAAGCAGCCTCGAAGACGTTGTAGAGCACGGAGGCGGTCAACCTTGCCCCTTCACGTCCCATTTCACCGGAAGGCAGACGTAATACGATCCAGGCGCGTTCGTCGATCCATTGATTGAGGTCCACAAAACTTTCCTGGTGCATGGCGGAGAACAACCACGGCGAGAGTTCCAATGCCATGACCTTGGAGAGCACCGGGCTGATCACCTCCGTGATCCAGCTCTGACTCTTTTTATCCTCCTCCCCGATCTGACCCAACAAGGCATCAAGCGCCAGGGCACCCATACGTTCGCCGGGCGGCAGCAACGCCATTGCCGTGTGCCGCCATCTCTTATTGAAGGCCATGAAAACGATATGCAAGAGTCCCAGCCCGGCTTCTGGATGGTGCTGGTTCCAGACATGTGCGAGACGGAACAATCCCAATAGCGCCGCCTGCATACGCGGACCCCAGTAGTCATCCCAGATACGCCGACCGACCTGCACGATGGCATTACCTGCCCAGGTGAAATCCGGAACGGCCAGTAGATTCAAGGGAATGACCTGCGGTTGATCCGGGGTAATGACTCTCAATCGCTTGATTGCTTTTTGCTTCTGCTCTTCCGGTAATTGTGCAATTGCATCCAGGAAGGCATCTGCCAATGAAACATGCGGGTCCACTAAAAATATTCCCGGTGCATCATCGCCTTTGGCGATCAACTGCTCCAGCATGGAATACACAAAGGAAGATTTACCCGAACGGCTGCCGCCTGTCGCCAGACCATGTCCATCCGGATCGACGCCGACCAGCGCGCCAGTAGCCACGCTCTGCCCGATCTTGAAACCAGCTTCGAGCAACGGTTGGGACGGCGGCGGCGCCGGCACTTCCTGCCAGACGGCGCGATCCAACAAGCCCGAACCTTCACCCAGTTGCAACGGGGCGATCAGTCCGGCAAGTTCGCCGACAGGCAAGGGGAAGGTGTGTTTCTGGATTGCAGGCCAGACTGATTCAATGGGATGCCAAAATTGTTCACCAGCCAATAACGGAAGTTGGATCGGTTCAGAGATGGAAAAGGCTACCTTCAACAACGGCTCCTGTATCCGTCTCTCCACAACTTCCTTGGGGATCGATCTCCAGGCGAGCCAGTCCCGAATACCAAGTGCCGAAGCAAGGCAGATCGTGATGCCGGCGATCACGAACATGGAGACCGCAAAGGGATTGAACCAATCTGCGAACAAAATCCCGCCGCTGATGCCCGCCATAATCATCCCGAAAAATAAGCCTGCCCGCAGGAAGTCCAGTTGCATGCCCCAGGAATTCGGCGTGTCATTGCCGACGCCACCTTCGGTGCCATACGAGTAGGAAGACAAGCTACGCAATTTTTCCTGAAGTTGATCTTCATTCCCAAGCAGCCATAGGCGCAGAGTGGCATCCTTTCCCTCGCGAGCAGAGCTGATCAGCCGACTGCCGATTGCAAGCAATGGATCGCTATCTTTCGCTGAGGCGATCAGGGATGGCAAACGATTCGATGTATGCAAGGCATATCCATCGGATTGAACCTTCACGATGCCCAGACTGCGCCATCTGGAATGTTGTCCGGTCATGGCAGACCAGGAATTCACCACTCCTTCTGCCACATGCGGAGGCAAATACAAGCGCACACGCAAACCTTTGGGCGATGCGATCCATTCCATAAGGGTCGGAAAGGGTAGTTGCGCAATCCAACCCATGACTTGTGCGCGCAGGTCATCCAGAGCGTGCGGCGCAAAGAGCAATTCCCAAGCCTGCCATTCTCCATTACAGAGGGGACATTGATCTGGAGCAGTAGCATGTTCATAGCCGCAGTGAATACACATGTACCCGCTCTTTGGGTAAATCATCGTGCCACTCCTGTTGCCCCTAGCTGTTTCCAGAACTGGATCCATGTCGGCGGGATGGAGACCAATACCGGAAACAAAGCACCACGCCCCGCAGATGGAGCCGCAAGAAAGACTCGCGGAGGCAACCGTGACGTAGTCTCTGCATTCTTCCTGGCTTCGCTTTCTGGAACGCCGAGGGAACGATAGAAGGCAAAGGCTTCATCCGGTCCGAGCCGACCGATGAAAGCTGTGGATGCCAGACTCAAGGAGGTGGGGTTCTTCATTAGGTCGGCAGGCAGATGGGTGATGAGAGTTACACCAACGCCACGTTTGCGTGCGCGTCTGCCTAGTTCATCCAACAAATCGGTGAAGGGACCACTGCGCAACAGGCGCCAGCCCTCGTCGATGAAGATATCCATCGGCTGTTTTCCAACCGTAACCGCATGATACAAAAACCATGCCAACACCGAATGCACAATGGCGCGGTTCTCTTCACGCAGGGAGGAGAGATCGAAGTTCCACCACTGACCGGCAGGAAAATGAGGAGAGAGAAGTGCCTTGGGTCTATCGAAGAATCCTTCAAATAAACCACCGCGCATAAAAGGACGTAACAGTGCCAAGGGCATGGCGGCTTCAGGAACGTTGATCGTTCCTAGGGTCTCCACGAATTCCGCAATGGTCATCGCACCAGGTCTGCGATCCCAACGTCTCTTTACCGCTTCATGTAAGGCGGCTTGCACACCGGGCGACAAGACCGACTCTCCAGCGAGGGAAGCGATCAGGAAACGGACAGCCAGCAACAACTCTGCCGGGTTCTCCCCTTGCAGGGGATGAATGAGGCAGGTTTCCTTGTCTTCGGGAATACCAGCCGGTACAACCTTGCCCCCAACGGCTTCACAGAGTTTGTTGTTCTCACCTTCGGGGTCGATGGAGATAACCGTCCTGCCTTGCAACAAACGTTGCAACATGATCCAGCGCAAGAGACTGGTCTTGCCCGCACCTGGTTCACCGAGGATCAATGTTGTTGCATGTGGAGGTGGTGGGACAGCCGGATCGAGTCCCCTGGTAAAAGAGAAATGGATGTCACGTCCATCGCGGGCATGAGTGCCGATCCAGACCGAATCCTCGACTGGCATGACCTGTCTGGATGGTGCAGGCATCAAGGGAAGAGTCTCTTCAAGAAAGAGTGTCGGCTCGTCTAATCCGGGAAACAATTTTCCGCCCGGCTGGAAATGATGCAGGGCGCGTTCTGCAATATAGAAGAGTCTCTGTGCAGTAAGTCCTCTTGCGCGCAAATTCGATTCAATGACTCTGCGTGCAGCCTCTGCTTCTTCGAAACGATTGCGCTCTACAAAGAGGGCGCTCATCAGGGCGATCTTGAAGGCCGGCTTGCCAAAGGTCAGTTCCGACTCCGCCGCATCCATTGCATGATCGGCGGAACGTTCCGCCATCGAGGGACGCCGTCCAGTCTTTTCTGCCAACGCCATCATGAAACCTTCGAACAGAGTGCGGCGCGCGCGTAATGATCCACGCAGAACATCCGGTGGTTCACGGCGCATGGACAAGGAATACATCACTGGTAAATTGGGATAAAAAACATCCGCTGACAAACGTGACCAGGGACGATCTGTCATGCCAGGCACACCTGTGCCACGCGCGGAGAGCGGTAATAGATAGCCGCCCGGAAAGAGCAGATGATCTTCCAACACTTCCACGGCTTCGGAGGCTATCGAGGCAACGAATTGATCTTGAGGTTCAGGCATGGACGGCATGATACAAAAAGACACAGACGGGTGTTCCATCCGTGTCGCTAAGGGTAGGCAGGATTGTTTTATTGGGATGGATCCGGGATGGCAGGCGCGAACCTATGATAGGCATACATCATGCCGGCGCTGGAGATCAACAGGAAGGTGGATGCGCTGCCATAGATGCCAAATGGCTTGAACGCGAGTATGCCTCCAATCAATGCCAGAGTAAAACTGGCAATCCGTACTACACGGAACGGGTTGTATGTGAAGTCGCTTTTGGAAGCCAATGCAATCGCTGTTGCCGATGCCCCAGCCAGTTCAAGTCCAGCCACCAGCGGCCATTGTGTTGGTGCAATGCCCAGTGGGATCATGGCGGCAAACACCATGAAGTTGATGACTCGCAAGGGCACACTCCATTGAAAAAAGATGCGTGTTTCGTTTACGGAAGCCAGAATGTAATACAGTCCCATCGCCAGCGACGCCTGGGAGGTCGCCATCACGAAGAGTTGGGTGCTGTGACCACTCTCCGATATGCCCAACACAATCAGAAGGAACTGCGGTGCGAGGAGTCCGGTCAGCCCTGATCCCACGATCACCATGCCGAAAACCAGCATGGTCAATGCGGCAACGTCCATACTACCTACGCTCCCTCCGATACATCAGCGGCGATGTATTCCATGAAATCACTGTATGCCGACTGCACCCCGGCGCAGGAGATGATGTCCTCTCCGCCCATCAGTTCGCTGAAGCGCTGGACGTTGTCTTCGATCCACGGACCCTTCCAACCGCAACCACATTCCTCATCGTAGTGAACCGTAATGCGGTCGCCGGTCAGGATGCCGCCCCAATAGGTTTGGGCAAGCAGATCGAAATAACCAGCGCGACCGGTCCGCACTCCGGTACGCGGTAAGGGTGTACCGTCCGGGTCCAACACCATCGGGATGTTCCAGGGGAAGACGTGATAAACACCTTTTGAACAGGCGATGTTATAGGTGTTGAGTTCGGTCATGCCATAGGACATGAAGACCTGATCGACGCCGTAGAATTTTTTGAGCACCTCCTTCCAATCCGAAATCTCCTTCCGTCCTTTGAAGCCGCCGCCCGTCAAAAGAACGGAGTTGGATGCAAAGACTTGCTCCTGTCCGACTGCCAATCCTTCCAGGGCTACATCCAAGAGATCCGTGGCGGAAGCCATCAGGAAGACCCGCCGACCACGATACTCGCGCACCATCTTGTCAAAGAAGGCTTTGGTCAGACCTGCTCTGCGTGCTTTCAGCGTGACGATCTCGCCTTTGGTTTTGAAGATGGCTTTGATCGTATCCATCGCCGTCAGATCGCCGTGTTCCTGGGCATGTTTCATGCGCATGGCCAGCGACATGAAATCCGCCGACATGGGCGCGTTGAACAGGCTGTGATATTCCGCCGCATCCCCTGCCAGCGCCGGACCGAAATGTGTGATCAGGCGCATGGACGCCTGCCTTCCGCTGCGATACGCGGGCCAGAAGACCGGCAGATGCAGATTGCGGATGCCCGGCATGAAGGCTTCCAGGAAGGTGTATGTGCCTTCGACCCAGGCTTCCTTCTCCGTTTGACTGCGCGGGAAGAAACTCAACTTGCCGCTCGTGCCGGTGGAGTGAAAGACGAACATGCCGGCTTCATCCAGACGCGTCAGCCATTCATCGATGGTGTTCACGCCGCGCATGTCGAGCGAGGACAAGTCATGCGCGGTCAACTTGTTCAGCCAGCGTGTCAATTCGGTGAACAACTTGCGTTCGATGAAGGCAAAGGGATAGTTCTTGTAAACCTGATGGGTGAAGAGGATGGTTGCAAGAGTCTCGAAATCCGGAATGATCTTTACGCCCTGCTTTTCCGCCAATGCATCCAAAGCGGGGATGCGATCCTGCAACTGCCCAAATCGGGTTTGCGCCCAATGCAATTGCAAAGAGTCCAATTCACTTTTTGAAAGCGAGAACAAGGTCTGGACCGGCAGGCGCGTCCAGGATTCGGGTGTGCCCGAAAGAATGGGGTCAGTCATGAAATAAATCTCCTAAAGAATATGGTGTTTGAGGATCTGCCAGGCTTTGCGCAGATAGAAGCCGGGCAGTTCCCATTGGGATGGATAAGACTCATCCAGGATCCAGCGGCAGGCACGCCGCATGATCTCGGTTGAATTGAAGGGACCACCGATGGAATAGTCCACGGTATGTCCGATGGAAATGAAACGACAAACGCCGCGTGCCACAAGGAGGTCGCGTAATGGCTTTTTGAGGGTTTCGGGGTAGATGCCGACGGTCTGTGTGGAAGGATGAATGCGATCTACGAGTTGAAGCGGATCATTGAAGGGGACGACCACCACAACTTTGTGGATGGGGAAGAAGTCGGGCAGTTCACCGGTGAGACTCACCACCACAGCGCCTTCGTTCCTATCCCCGCCGACAACATAATAGAAATCATCCTGGGCGCGGGCGGCGTTGATCTCATCGCGCAGGTCAGCTGGGAAATTCTTCGGCAGGGCACTCAAGGATGGGTCCTGGTGCTGCATGTGATCATATAAACGTCGCGCATATTCCATCGCCTGATCCGGGGACGCCTGCACAAAATGGAAACGCGACGAACCGCAGGACTCCATGTTGAATGAACCCGCATCTTTGGCGGTACGTTTTGCAACTTGTTCAATCTCCGCACTGGATTGGAAGGCTTCACGTCCCAAAATGGAAATGCTGAACTTTGGACCCAAGGCAATGACATCAATACCTGAGGCTTGCAGGTTGCCATGATTGAGCGTCGAGTTGATGCCACCCAGCGCGCCGCCCCAAGAGATGATCTTCTCCAGGTAGCGTAGCTGGATCAGCTCGTGCTCGAAGTCCTGCAGTTCCTTTGACCAATACACGACCGAGAAATGTTTGGTGACCGGATGGTTCGGATCGACATCCATCATCGCGCCAATGATGGCAGAGGCGGTGAGCGGATCGTTTGGCGTGACCTTGATGATGTTGTCCGACTTGATCAGCGCGGCACGGGCGATGCTCAGGGCAGCCACAACCGGTACATTGCCGGAAATGAAATGCAGGGTGCGTGCGCCATAGGCTCGTCGTCTTGCGAACTTGTCCGCGTAGGGCATCTCAACCCAGCCATCCAAATACTTTGAGCCGATCTCATTCTCGACCATTGTGCGCAATGCCAGCTTCGAGAACACAATCGGGATCAGGTCATAACTGCCGCGCACGATGGACTCCGGGAGGGCGCTGAACGGCAGGCTGAAACGACAAGCCTGTTCCATGCGGGCATGATTAAGGGTCATGGCTTTGCCTGCTTCGGCAAGAAAGTCGATGATCTCACTGACACGCATGGAGGCAAAGTCGCGCTGGAGTTGAACGGGATCGGAGAGCACGATCCGGTCAAGCAGGGGACGCGGGTCGGGATAATAAAACTCAATCTTTTTGTCCCGGCTTTGATACAACAGATCCTGCGCGGCAATGTCCTGACCGCGCAGGATGAAGGGAATTGGGATGGGGTGATCGGATAACATGCGCGGGATGATAGCGGGATGGGCTTGGGGGAGTATTCTTCATGTCGCTAATCATTGGTGGGAACGTTTACAATTGTCCTGATGTACGTCCACCTCACAACCCACTCCGCCTTCTCTTTACAGGAAGGCTTGATGACTCCCACTGATTTGGTACAGGCGGCACAAGCCTGTGGCATGTCAGCTTTGGGTCTGACTGATCACCATCTACTGACAGGCACCATTGAATTCGTCAAAGCCTGCAAGGATGCCGGCATTCAACCAGTGATCGGGTTGGAGATCGATCTGGAACAAGGTCCGCTTCAATTATTAGCGACAAGTGTTGAAGGCTGGTCCAATCTTTGCCGGCTGAGTAGCGTTCTGGCTCTGCGTGACAATCCCGATGCACCCTGTTTGTTGGAAACGCTTTTTCAATATTCCAAAGACCTGATCGCCTTATGTGAAAACCCGCATGGATTACAGGATGGATTTGAAGATCGGTTGTATGTCCCCTTGCGAAATATATCCAGCGCTGGATCGCTATCTGCCCAGGCACGCAACCTTGGATTGCCGACCGTGGTCGCGCACCCGGTTTATTACCAGGCCCCGGAGCAAGCTCGATTACAAAAAACACTGGCAGCCATTCGACTCAATCAAACGGTTACCACTATTTCCCAGACAACCCTTGCCCCGGCAGATGCCTGGTTCATGCCTTCACAGATCATTGAAGAACGCTTCAAGGATTTTCCCGAAGCTCTACAAGCCACAATCGAAATAGCCGAACGATGTCGTTTCGATCTGCCGCTTGGCAAATCCCAGATGCCGGTTGTGCCCCTGCCAGAAGGCGTGACCATCTCCCAGCATTTACGAGATAAAGCCACAGCTGGAGCCATAGAAATCTATGGCGAGATCACACCACAGATCCAAACGCGCCTCGATCATGAACTCGAAGTCATCTCAAGCATGGGCTTTGAGCCGATCTTCCTGATCGTGGAGGACATCCTGAACTTCGCGCGTGAAACGGGCGTGCCTTATTCGTCCCGAGGTTCGGCTGCTTCCTCGCTGGTTGCACATTGTCTCGGCATTACCAGCCCCGATCCCCTACGCCTCAATCTGTATTTTGAACGCTTTCTCAACCCAGCCCGTGTCACTCCGCCAGATATTGATACCGACCTATGTTCACGCCGCAGAGATTCTGTGATCCAGCATGTCTTCGATACCTATGGCGCCGACAAGGTGGCGATGGTAGGGACCATCAACCGCTACCGTCCACGTTCTGCACTGGGGGACGTTGCCAAGGCATACGGACTGGAACCTGCCAAGGTACGCGAACTTGCCAATCAACTTCCGCATGCCTGGTGGGCAAGATTTGAAGACTCTGAGGATGGAGAAGATGCGCCTTCTCCTTTTGCAGGGCTGCAAACAACCTATCCCAACCACCAATCCATCTTCGATGATGCCGAAGCCATTTTGAAACTGCCGCGTCATCTTTCCATGCACCCAGGTGGAGTGATCGTTGCACCTGGAGCATTGACCGATCTGGTGCCGGTCATGAACTCGGGCGGCAAAGGTGTGGTCATCACCCAGCTCGATCTCGACTCCGTGGAAACTTTGGGCTTGGTGAAGATCGATCTTCTTGGAATTCGCGGACTGACCGTTGTCGGCGACGTGGCGGAGTTCGTGCAACAAAGTAAACCCGAACAATACGCGACTCCTTTATCTGTCCTGGACTCCACGCCATCCGTTGATGAAGCCACCTCAACTCGCATTGAGAAGGGCGAGACCATTGGCTGCTTCCAGATCGAAAGTCCGGGGATGCGCGCGACCTTGCGTGAAATCCATGCCCGCACGGAAGATGACATCATGGCAGCGTTGGCGCTATATCGTCCCGGTCCACTGACCGGTGGACTCAAGGATGCTTTTGTGAGGCGCTTCAAGGGCGAGGAGCCAGTACGTCATCTTCATCCGGCACTTGCACCTTTGTTGGATGAAACCTTTGGGGTGATCCTGTATCAGGAACAGGTCTTGCGCATCGCCAACGAACTGGCAGGTTTTAGTCTCGCCGAAGCCGACCTGCTCAGGCGCGCGATGAGTCATTTCGATCCGGGCAAGAAGATGCAGGAGTTGGAAAGAAAATTCGTCAACGAAGCACAAGCGCGAAATAGCATTCCCATCGAGACCGGCGAACGCATCTGGGAAATGATGGCGGCTTTTGCCGGCTATGGCTTTCCCAAAGCGCATGCCGCTTCGTATGCCAGGATTGGCTGGCGTTCCGCCTGGTGCAAGCAATATTTTCCGGCAGAGTTCATGGCGGCGGTGCTTGCCAATTGGGGCGGGTATTACAGTCAGCGTGTTTACTTGAGCGAAGCCAGACGACTGGGATTGAAAGTCCGTCCCCCGCATGTGAATTATTCCCGGCATCAGTTTTCTGTTCAAAGGATGATCGACTCAGAAGATCGTGCGCTCTTTATGGGACTTGGACAGGTCAAGGAATTGACCCAACGCACCATTGGAAGAATCATCCAATTTGCGCCATTCACCTCTCTGGATGACTTCCTTTCGCGTGTGGATCCACGTATGCAAGAAGCAGAACACTTGGCAAAGATTGGCGCACTGGATGGCTTTGGAAAAATTCCCGCCATTTTGAAGCGACTACAAACCGGCGGCTGGCAACGGGATCAGATGAGTCTCTTTGCCTGGTCAGACACCAGCGCCGAGGACTGGACTCTGCAGCAAAAGGTGGATGCCCAATCGGAACTCCTTGGCGTCAGCCTTGAGGCACACCCACTTGAATTGGTACTGGATAAGATCACCGGAGCCATTTCCACCATCGATGCTGTGGAGAAGTTAGGTCGGCGTGTGACCGTAGCTGGCGTGCGTCAAACATCGCGCCGCAGCCGAACTGCCAGGGGCGATATGATGCTGTTCCTGACCATTGAAGATCTACAAGGAACATTGGATGTCATCCTGTTTCCTGAAGTGTATCGTGTGTCAAAATCATTTCTTGATTCAAATCCGCCCCTGTTGATCACCGGAGTGATGGAGATGGACAAAGAACGCGGGGAACCTTATTTACGGGCAGAAAAGGTAGCTTCCATTTCCTAATTTGACAAATAGTTTGTTTTTAATCATAAGACATCGCTTGGTTGATCGAAATTTTTTTGAAGATTTCAATGGTACGCATCATTGCTGCATGGTGGGTAACCGTATTGGATCGGGGATGGCGAAGATGTTCACCCAGAAAAAAAGTCCAAGGCATAGAAAACTGCTTAGGATGTACATAAGCGCTATGGACGAACCCATCGTCAGGTAGTATCTTTGCTCCACGCTTTGTTGGCACGCTTTTGACTTGCAAGACTCTACGGTTTATACCAGCAAGTTTCTTTATGATTGCGCGGATACTTGCTCTGTTTGTTTCATCAAGCCACGCACATTTCCTAAACAACATGAGCCTTGCGGATTTCGTAAATCACAGGCGCATTGATTGGCTTGGATGCCAGCATTAATATCATTTACCAGTGCAACACGGGTTTCAGGTGAAGCATTACGAATTTCTGATACCGTATGTTTGAAGCAATAACACACAAATACATCATCTACGCTTGGCTCTTTTTGATAAACTCGCTCACGCAATTGTGATGCTGTAAACATGGACTTGCCATTAGCCGAATAATAAACAACGGGGCAAGATTGTGTGCGGCAAAAATAATAATCTGTATCTTGAAATGAGCGCAACGAAACAGACAAAAGCGCCTTTACAGTTTGACCTTGAACAACTTTTCCTTTTTGATTACATTCGGGACAAAATACTTCGGAATGTAGTTTGCGCTGAACTGTCGCTGATGGCAATTCGCAAACTTCACTTCCTGCGGATGTCGTTGAACAGCAATTATCGCTCATTGAAAATCTCCTTGTCTTGTTTAACTGATAAGACTGTTGAAAAGGCAAATTGCTTACTTGAATGTTTTTACCTTGTTGTGCAAGGGCGTGCCAACTACGCTTTAACCGAACCATTCGGCTTTTTGCCCCCCTGCGGGGTGTTATGCCGAATAGTTCGGTATAACATACTGTGTACGGATAATATAAATTATATGCCACTCCTGCCAAAATTTGCACCAAAGCGACAGAGCAAAATTACCCTCAAGCCATTGAAAAAACTCTCTGGGCAATGACGAGAAACGATCTATATCAAATACACCTATGTTTTTCAAAATGGAGCTATTGCTGTCAACTCCCTTCTGAATTAAATCAACGATCCTTGGAACATACTACTCAAACTATGTCCTATATTCTAAATTTGGATTCAATACCCAGCGGGTCAAGCCTTCAATTGCATTCTGATCCAGATACCGAATCCGCAAACCAAAGCCGGCACATAACCCCACCAGCCCTTCCCACCAGGCAACTCCTTCGTCTCCAGGTAATACAAACTCCAATACAGTCCGCCGCACAAAAGGCAGCGGGTATTCCTGCACGGCAAGGGATAAGCCCTGATGCAATATATCCAAGCCTTCCACATCAGGTCGCTTCCATTGGCTTGCCTGTTTTTGGAACTCCAACCTTGGTTCAGGATCGGGCCAGAATAATTGGAGAAGGCGCAGCGTCCAGCCCGGTTGCATGGAGGAAAGGATTGCCTGGTATGCCTCCTGCGGTCGCACATCCGGACGGTCTGGATCGGCATAGACTTCAGCAAATAATCGTTTGGTATCATCTTCACCTATCAAAGCCGGGTGATTGCCGACCTGTATAAAGCCTTTTGCCAATACAAAAGTTCTCGTCGAACCAATGGTTTGCTCTGTCATTACAACCCTGCCTTGAAAATGGACTCGGGGATGTTCAAGTCATTGGCACGAAAGCCAGGACGCATGGGGCGATTGCCGGTGGGAACAAGTCCCTTGCCGGCTTCATACTTGAACAACGGAGAAAACGAAGGACGTGCGGCGGTGCGCTCCACAATGGTGGACACCTCCACGATTTCACGCACGATCTGACCATGCTGCGGATTGCGCTCGATGTACACCGCCGCCGTTATAGCTTCGGCAAAAGACTGTGCTATCTGGATTTCGGACATGCGTGCTGCATCCGGATGCGCCTGTACCACCTGCAAAAAGCGTGGCCAGACATGTTCAGCGCTGGTGGCATGGATGGTGAATGCACTATGTCCATGCCCGGTCGCGGCGGCACGGATCAACTCCCATGCTTCCGCGCCACGTGCCTCACCGATCACCACGCCATGCGGACGGGAACGCAAGGCGGAACGGATCAGGTCGTACATGGTGACGGGCGGTGGACCGCCCCGGATCTCCGGACGTGTCACGGTATAGATGATGTTGCCGGTATCCGTTTTGCCATCACCGTTCCAGCCGTTCAAGATAATCTCATTACTATCTTCCACAATAAACAAACGGATCGCACCACGTGGGTAGTAATCCAGCATCTCCTGCAAGATGCGCTGCCCCACAAAGGTCTTGCCCGAACCGGTTGTACCGGCAATCACGAGCGTCCCGCCATGCACCATCACGCTCAACAAATAATTCGCGGCTTCGGGTGTGAGAATGCCGTTACCGCGTGGGAAGTCCTTCGGGTCAAACTTGGGACGAGGCACGGGCGGGAGTCTGTTCTGACAAAGCAATGCCAGACTGCCCTGTGTCAGATCGGAGGCGGTTCGGTAATTGGAGACACGCAAGGTGATCGTGTCTCCATAGGGTGATGCGGGCGGCATGACATAATTGATACGCACGCCCTTCCTCCGTACACTGCCATCCACCAGTGGAACCATGACCTGTAACATGGCATCGGCAATCGGATAATCAGGAGTCGGCGCGCGTTGCCCGGCACGGTCGATCATGACTCTGAGTGCATCGCCAATCCCATCCGGTGCAGCTCCGGCATGTTCCCAACCGTTTGTGGTCGTGTACACATAGATATGTCCGAGGTTGATGGCGATGTCTTCGATATCCGAACGGGCGATGAGTTCCAATAAGGGACCCATGCCGGAGAGTTCACCGATCAGCCGCAGGATGTATTCCTTGGGCAGGGCAACACCAGCATCCACCGCACGAACACTTATTTCTTCAAAGACCTGACGTGCCATCGCCTCGATCTCTGTGGAGGTCATGCTTTTTTGTAGAGACTCAATCGCTTTCTTTGCACGTCCCTCCTCAGCAAGAATATTCCACCAGCGTTCCATCTCATCCGAGGAACGCGCTTCCGAAACAGGCTTCAGGGTTTTGCCGGTAATGTCAAACATGGCTTAGCCCTTCCCGAACCAGCCGCGCTTCTTGTTCGGACTGGGAAGCAATCCAATCCGGGAAGCACCTTCACGCACAGCCGGCACAAAGTGGGAGGCGAAGCCAAGTAATGAATCCGCAAACGGTCCGAGTTCCTCCAACTTCTCCTTCTTGTAACGCCAGATCAGGATATCCTCGCGACGATCCGAGTTCACAGCCTGTGCAGCCAGACGCGGATCCACGATGGGGATGATGCCATTGGGGATCAGTGCCAGGTCGATCTTGTCTTCACTCAGCGCCTGTTGCAACATCTTGTGTGCCGCCTTGAAACCATCGCCCACAACCTGGTTGTAGCAAAGTTTGACACGACTGCCAATAAATTCATGCGCACTGCTCTTGCCAACCACACTTGCCAATGAATTGATCATCCTCGCGATCCAACGACGAGTTTCCGCCAGATCAGGGATCTCCGGCTTGATCACAATGGCAATGCCTTCGGCGGCCTTCAATGCCGCGCGATGCACGACATGCGCTGGGTTGATACCTACATCCATGATGACCACACCACCAGCGGCGACGCCGGCTTCATACAACCCTTGAATTACCTCTGCGACTTTACCTTCCTGTTGGAGGACCTCATCTCCAAGATCATCGGTAATGAGACCTGGTAGGACTCTCAAGGTCGGTAAATTTTCCAACGGCGTAAAGGCATTGAGATAAGCTGCTCCCGATGCCACGTCGCCCATCACGCCTTTATTGGCTTTGGCGATCTCACGTCGCAGGAGCCCGATCATCGTTGTATTCACTCGTTCCATGCGCATGTGATACTGCAACGCGCCTGCATTGCCATCGGCATCCACCAAGTATGTTGTGATACCTGACAAGGCAAGCGCGACTGCGAGATTAACCGCCACGGTAGTTTTACCCGTTCCACCTTTCGGTGATGTGATCGCGATCTTCCTCACTGCCATGCCCGATTGAATGCGTGCCGACATATCACTGCCCAGCACTGCACGGCGGTATTGGTCATCTGCCGCGAGATTGCCGGCATCTGCCCTACGCATCTCTTCATACAATTTATTGATGTCGACATCCGAGGGTGGATAGGCAATCGAAGGCACGCCGACCCCATTTGCCCAGGATGCCATGCCATCGCCGACACCGGCAATCACGAAAATCAGCTTGCCACGCTCCGCCGCCTTGACCAGACTCTCCGGGGAGACCGACGACTCTGGCGACACAACAACTAGAGCGCGGAAATCGAACAGGTCGATGTGCTGCGGGGTAAAGGCTGCGATCTGGGCGATGACCGAATGACCCTGTTCTGCGAGCTGCATATTGAGACGCGAGGTGACAGTACCTGCACCAAGTAACAGAACCTGCATTACTGTCCTCCTCCCAAGACTTCCTCGCGATCTTGCTTGAAGAGGTCCTCGAAATCCCAATAGGTGAATCCGGCAGACGGTATTTCATCACCACGGGCCATGAGCGAGACCACCAAACGATCGCTCTGCTGCAAGGCAAGCGACAACACTTCACGGCTCTCATTTGGGACGAGCAGGATCAACATCTTCTGCGTATCTTCAAGCGTGAAGGAGGAACCACCATCGCTATTCTCAGTAGAGTCAGTCTTTGCCGGCAGCCCTTGTATCGCGATCACGCGTACACCCATTGGGAACAAATCTTTGGCAAGCGGTGGGAACGTGCGGTTCATCGCATCTGCCTGTTCCTGTTCAAGCTGCGAGGGTTGGGCGGTCGGCTCCACATACCCAGGATCAATGACCAATTCCGGCATCGGGGTCGGTGTGCTCATCTGCTGCGGTCGGGTGCTGATCACCACAGTCACGCCGATCAGGTCTCCGGGCAGGAAGGCTTCTGCATCGGGCGATACCAAATTCATCGCGTCCAATGGCAGAGGGAATAAACTGTGTCCAGGGAATTGAGCCAGCACAGCCGACAGGCGCGTGCCTTCTGCTGCTGGCGCTACGATGGCGTTGCGAAAGACCGGCTGTCCGCTTCCAATGGGTTGGGCGACAATGCCGCCGACTACACCAGTCACTTCCTCACCGGGGATATACAAACTGGCATTGTCATCCTGAAAGACAGTCTTGACTGCCAAGTCACTCGCTGTGATGACATCGCCGATGTTCAAGTCACGCGTGGCGGACAACACAGAAATGGTGGGCGGCTTCTGCGCCGCACCGAGGGCGTTGAGGGCGATGAACGCCACCAGAAATATTCCAACCGATACCCCCAGCACTACCAGGTTCACACCGGTCGAGGCAATTCGTTTTAACATGTTTCTTCTTTTCTCCATTCATTGGTTTTTTCAAATGCCTGCCGCAGGGCAGGGGTTTCTTCAATCATCTCTTCGAGTCGTTCGAGTGTCTGGCGTACCAATCCATATAAAGTCAGCATGACGAAATCCGTTTTGATATGACTGGACTTGAACACCTGCTGATGGGTCTCTGCAACGGATCGAACGACCTGCATCACATCTGCATCTGCCAGCGCTTCCGCCGACACACGCGGCATATCCGGAAAACATTCCTGGATCAGATCCGCCACTTCCTGTCCAATGGATGAAGAGTCGGTCGGAGCAGGCAGTTCTGTTTCAGGTGGTGCAGGAGGATCGAGCAGGTCTGCAACGGAAGTCTCCGGGTCGGCACGTAATTGTTCAATGGCACGCGGCAATCGTTTGAGCCCGGCTTGAACGGCTTCCAGCAAACGAGTCTGTGCCTGTGGGGAAAGCGCTGCCACGGCTTCGATGTTGCGGACGGAAACGTGTGGGCGAAGTCCCTCGGGCAGTGACTCCAACAAGCGTTGCCGGCGTTCCTGTTTGGACTGGTACGACTCACTCATGGGCGTGACTATACTTTTCAGGAGGACAAGGTGGTTTGCATGTGTCGCTTATTGTTTTCAAAAAAATACGCCCGGTTCACGACCGGGCGTATTTTTCATTACGTGATTTTTACTTCACTTCCTCAAAGATACGGATGTCATCCAGATGAAACTCCTTGTTCCCGCCATCCTGGAAACCCAACTCAAGGACCGGTGCGATCTGCCACCATCGTTGCGGCTGGGTGCTCACCAGATAATTATCGCTCCAGACCTGGATTTCCACCGGTCCCAACGCCGGCATCATCATCCGACACAGTTCCGACCCATCCACCGATACGGTTCCCATCCATTCGATCCTGCTGACTTGATGCAGGCGGATTTGATAGGTATGCCATACTTCCGGGTCCACGTTCATGGCTTCGACCTCGGCGGGAATCCAATTCAATGCCAGATAACAAATCGGACCATTGATCCCGTTGACGGCGGACTCGCTGCCGATCACTGAAAAACCGAACATATCGAATGGCAGGGCAAACATTCCATCTGCCTGAAGTGTTCCTGCCGGCTGTAGAATGACCCCTGCCGTTCCATAAAAATTCTCATCCACCCTGCTTTTGAACTCCACAACCACATCGCTCGAAGGAGTAGGTTCAAACCCACTGCCGCCAATCAACGTGACATTGTTGTATTGCCCGCTGGAAGGTTCCTGCCATTTCGGGCTTTCGGTCTCAAACTTCGGATCCTGCACATGCCGAAGGATGAGTTGATGATCGATCACCATGTCCGCTGTGTGCCAGGCGGTTTCATTGGAGACCTGCCCGGCGCCATTGATGATCGTGAAATCCCAAAACGTCGTGGAAAGACCCTCCTCGAAATCCTCCGTGAGTGGCGCAGGATTTTCAAAATCATCCGGTGCATCTCCCGCCAGCTTCGCAAGCCGCTGGGTCTCGCTCCGGACTGTCCAGGCGGAATACAACTGCTGAAAGTTAAGTCCAGCGAACAATACAGGTAGCGTCAGAACCAGAAGTGCTATTTTTATGACTCGTTTTTTTCGATCTTGTTTGGTATCCATTTCGTATCCTTTTTCGTTTTTTGCGCGATGATACGAAAAGCAATAAAGGGGTATGAGGAACGTGTCGTCACTATTTCCCCGCAGTGTAATTCTCGAAATTGGGATATTCGATATATCCGATGGCATCCAATGTTCACAATTTCCAGTTCTCAAACGCAAGTTCACCCGTAGGGAATAGGGGCGTGTTTTCAGGTCGCATAAGGTTATTCAAGGGGAATATCTGCCGCCTACGTACTTTGACAGTTTTCTCAAACTCCATATAATCCGCACTGTTCCTATTTTCCACAATCCATCCCTCTCTTCAAGAAGCCTGGCAAACCGCCGGGCTTCTGCTGTTCTACCCAATCCCCAACTTCAACTCAACGAAAGGAAACCATAATCACCATCACCAAGTCAATTCATCCGTATCTTCCCAATTTATCATGCAAGAGATAGGCTTGTTTGGAAACTTATATAAGCTCATTGAAAAAACTCGAACGTTTGGGAATAGGAACCATTAAGAACAGGTTCAAGCATCGCAAACAAGCCCAACCTCGGAACCGACACACTTCATGATTTTCATGGGTGTGTCGGTGAAAAATATTCCCTTGAAACCCTCATAGGAGGCTGATCGAACCAAACCCAAAACTGAATACCCCCCTCAACACAAACGGGCGTTGTGCATGGACTTCCCATGCCAGCGCCCGTTTTCGTTTTCCACAGTGAGGACTCGCCGGGGTGAGAGGCCCGGCAGATAAAAAAGTGAAACCGCCCAGGTGCAACTGGACGGTTTCGAGGTGTAACAATGTACAAGCCCGATCATATCACAACCGTAAAAACCGTCAAGATTTACGCGCCCTTTCCACTCAAAGCCAACGAACGCATGGTGATCGTGAACGGCAAGGCGATCAATGTCGCCGCCTCCGCCGGACGACAGCAAGGGGACTACCTGTACACCGCCGACGTTACACTGCTGCGCGAAGATGCAGCCGTGTATACCACCGCGCCCAGCTGGGCAAGCGTGGAGGTGGAATGAGCCGACACACTGGACTGCGCGGATGCGTGATCATGCCTTCTCCCTGGGACTATTTAATCCATCCAAACAAGGAGATAGATCATGAGAACTTTCGCAATGCTTCTCATCCTGGTCGCCATTGCCGCCAGCCAGCCCCATCACTGGCTGTCGGCCATCATGGTTGCCATCGCACGTTGTATCGGCAGATAGTCAGACGAAAAGGAGGTCGCAGAAAAGCACATGGAAAACATCCTATCCGCCGCCGAAGAAATTTTGGGAACGGCGGTTCGTGTGGAGGATCATCGCAATTGGGCCATCTTCTGGTGTCCCTTCCATAACGACGCGAGTCGGGAGGGAGAGGGTGGTCAGCCCAACTTCGGCGTCAACCTGCAGAGCGGATACTGGAAGTGTCTGCGCTGTGGCGCCAGCGGTGGTTCGCTGAAGTCATTACAAAAAAAGCTGGGTCAGGATTGGAAGCCAAGTGTATCGGCAAGCACACCGACACGCCCCAAACGCCCGCCGACACAGGTGCAACTGCTCGATGAAGCCGTGTCGGAAGCGCGCTCGGTTGTACAGCGTTCCCCTGCTTGGGACTATCTGGCAGGACGCGGTGTGACACCTTATACCGCACTGGTCTATGGACTTGGCTATGGCATTCCCGCTCCACAAGTCCATCGTGAGATCATCGATGCGGCACGGCAATCCATGATGGTGCGGCGTGATGGCATCTGGCTGTGGGCAGGCGGTGTGGTGTATGCCGACCCGCCGACACACCCGGCAGTGATGAACGTGCGCTACATCCCGGAGGAACAATTGCCCAAAGGCACACGCAATTTCACCCCGCTCAAGAATCACAAGACCTGGGGTAATCGCGTCCAGCCTCTCGGCAGCTGGCGCATCACTCCCGCCACGCGCACGTTGATCGTGCTGGAAGGCTTGTTCGACATGCTCATCACCGCCCAGAAGATCCATCAGCTTGGACGCGAAGCCGACACGGTCGCGGTCTACACCAACGGCGCCAGTCCATCTGCAAGAATGCACCAGTGGTTGCGCGAACATCCGCAGTACGAGTACCTGCTGCTGCGCGACCCGGACAAAGCCGGCGTCGAATGGGCGCAAAGTGTGTCGGCATCCATCCGACACGGTGGTGCTAAAGCGCGCACCCTGCGACCTCCCGACGCGCTCGATCCGGACGAGGCCATCCTGAGCGGATGGTGGCCGTCCATTCTGTAAATTCAAATCCAACCCATTCCCTGAATCGGGGAGCGATCATGCATCGCTCCCCAATTTTCATTTTCCAAGGAGAAAACAAAATGTCTACTCTCACCATCTTCGCTTCCATCATCGCCACCCTGATCCTGATCTGGGCGGTTTGGTTCATCGTGCGGTTCATCCAATACGTTGGTTCCGGCGAGTATGAAATGGACCAGCGCCTGCGCGACATCTGCAAGTAATTTCAAATCCAAAATCAAACAAGGAGACTCTCATGTCAAAGCAACAAAGAGCAAGGGTAGTTATTGGCTGCTACGCAGGTGCCCATGAATTCTGGCTTGCCAACTCAATGGCATCCGCATCCCACTAGGTTTACCGATTTATGGAAATCTATCGTGCCTACAAAACTGAGTTGGACCTAACCAAAGCCCAAATAACGGCTTGCAGCCGGAATGCTGGGGCGGCGCGCTTCGCTTACAACTGGGGTTTATCCCGTAAGTTGGAGGCGTATCGACTTGGACAAAAGACACCCACCGCCATCGACCTGCACAAGGAGCTCATCGCCCTCAAGAAAACTCAATTCGGCTGGATGTATGAAGTTTCAAAGTGTGCACCCCAGGAAGCCCTGCGTGATCTGGACAATGCCTTTCGACGCTTTTTTCAAAGGGTGAAGCAGAAGAGAGCAGGCAAAAATATCAAGGTGGGTTTTCCACAATTCAAAACGAAAAATCGCAGCCCGGCTAGATTTCGTCTGACCGGCAAGATCCATGTTTTTGAAAAAAGGATCCAATTACCACGTCTGGGTCTCCTGCAAATGAAAGAACACGGATATTTACCCACCCACAATATTCATATTCTGAGTGCCACGATCAGTGAAAAAGCTGATCGTTGGTACGTTTCACTAAAGGTAAAAATGGAAATACCTTATCCGGAAAATTCCAACAAGCCGGTCGCCGGTGTGGATCTTGGAATTCATCGTATGGCACAAGTGAGCGATGGCCTGTATTTCGAAAACCCACATAGTTTGGGACAGGCTCTTAGAAAGATCAAACACTTACAGCGCACTGTATCTCGTCGGAAGAAAGGAAGTGCCAATCGCCAGAAGGCTGTACGAAAACTTGCGAAAGCACATGCGCATGTGGCGAACATTCGAAAAGCCTCCATCCACCAGGCCACCACCCGGTTGGCAAAATCCAAGTCAATCATCATGATCGAAAATCTAAACATCATGGGGTTGATGAAAAATCATCGCCTGGCACAAGCCATTTCCGATGTGAGCTGGCATGAGTTTCAGCGCCAGTTGACTTACAAAGGTATATGGTATGGCTGTGACGTACGTATGGCCGACCCATATTTTCCTTCCACAAAGCGTTGTTCGCGATGCGGGCAGGTGAAAGCAAGTATCTCCTTGGGTGAGCGCATATATCACTGCGATATCTGTGGTTTTGAGATTGATCGTGACTTGAATGCAGCCATAAATCTTGAGCAATTGATATATATGGCCTAAAGCATGGCTACCGCGAGTTCCGCGGAATGATATGCCTGTGGAGAGCATGTAAGACCTGGTTTCCAGGCAACGCTCGTTGAAGCAGGAACCGAACATCAAACTATCCTGGATAGTATTGAATAGGTTTCGGAGAACGGCAGCAAGGATCCCTTCCTCGATGATGAAGTCATCACGACCACATTTCTCGTAGTACAAAAACAAAACGCACAAAGAAAATGAATATGAAGACGGCGGACTGCTTGTGCGCCGTCTTTTATTCTCCAAGGAGAATAAAAGACGTCTGCTCTCACTCTCTGTGTACGAGGTGGATCAGCGCCTGTACGACATCTGCAAGTAATTTCAAAAAATAAAATCAAAACAAGGAGTCTCTCATGTCCAAGCAATACAACAAATCAGTGTTCGTCGGTCACCTCGGTGGTGAACCAGAAATGCGCTACACCCCGACAGGCACAGCCGTGACGACCTTCAATGTCGCCACCAATGACCAGTACAACAATGAGAAGGGCGAGACCATCAAGGTCACGACCTGGTTCCGCTGCACCGCTTGGGGCAAGTTGGGCGAGGTCTGCAACCAGTACCTGAAAAAGGGCAGCAAGGTGTTGATCGAAGGCCGGCTGACACCGGACAAAGCCACGGGCCGTCCACGCATCTGGATTCGTCAAGACGGCACGGCTGCGGCAGATTACGAACTCAAAGTCTTGGAGATCCATTTCCTGGATAACAAGAACAATGAGCCGGCTGTCGCGCAAGCAGATACGGCTGAGGACGACATTCAGTATTAACCCAATTTGAATCACGGGTGGAGGTCCACAGGACTTCCACCCGTTTTTTCAGGAGCTAACAAATGATCACCATTCAACAAGATTTACTACACTCGGCATTGAATGCCGTGACCCGCGCAAGCACGAAGAGCACCCTGATGGCCGCCTTTTCCCTCGTTCGGCTAGATGTCCATACGGACGGCATCCTGCACCTGTCCTGCTTCAACGGCGAGACCGCCGCACGTTCCACCGTGAATGTGGATTGCAGCGAAGACCTTTCCGTCTGTGTGGATGCCGCCACCTTGAAAGCCTTGGTGGAGACTCTCGCCGGTCAAATCCGCCTGCATGTGGATGGAACATCGCTGGTCATTCAGCAGGGAACCTCCAACCGTACCAGCCTGCGCATTGTGGATGAGCCCCTGCCGGTCATCGGCGAGGAAAGTGTTCAATCGGTTGCCACGTTCTCTGGAACCATCTTCCGCAGTTTGATGCGCGCCCTACCCTTTGCCTCCACGGATGACTCGCGCGCGGTTCTGCAGGTCGTTCACCTGATCCTCGACTCCAACACGGTGATGGCGCAGACCGCCGATGGCTATTCGGCGGGACTTGTGCTGGAGAGCATCGTGGGTCCTACAAATCAAACCTCCGTATCTTTGCCACTAAGCAGCGCGCGTCTGTTATCCACACTGGTCGATGATCGTGACACGATGCGCATGGGCACAGCAGGTGAGAACCGCTACATCTTCCAGATCACCAATGCCGATGACTCCAAAGACCTGACTCTGGCAACCGTCACGGCAGACGGCAATTTCCCATCGGCGCAGATCAAGACCCTGATCGATGAAGCGCGTCAAAACGCGGTCGCCATCCTGCAAATCCAGCAACCCAGCCTGATGCAATCCATCCGCATGGTGAATGCAATGGGCACACAAAGCACCTTCCTGAAGGCAATTAATGGTGTCGCAAAGATCGCCTCGGCGGAAACCGAAACCGGGCAGGGTCGCAACATCCTAGATGGAACTGCCAGCGGAGAGAATGCCCAAGCCTGGCTGTCCGCCACCTTCCTGAAACGCGCGGCGGAAGCCTGCAAGGGCGAACTGGTCATGCGCATCACGAATAATACAAAGCCGATCCTAATCGAAGCCGGGAGTTTCACAGCGGTCATCATGCCAATGATGGTGGATGGCAGTAAGGATCCCTTCCCGGAGGATGAAGTCATCGCCATCACCCTGCCCGAAATGGCAATGGCATAACCAGCAAACCATATCCACAAAGACGGCATGGAGTCATTGGCTCCATGCCGTCTTTCATTTCCCAAGGAGCCATATGAACACACCCTTACTGCAAGTGAACACTCCCTACGGCCAACCCAAACTCAAGAGCATGCCCTTGCGCGAACAACCAGCCTACCGCGTGACTCAGAACGCGCATGCCTGCAACCTGACCGAACTCATGGCAGCCGTGATCGGCGGCGCCAAGCAGATCGAGATCGCACAGGATCTGATGACCCACTTCAACAACGACATTCGCCGTTTGTATCAAGCGCATCCGGCTGAACTCGCAAAGGTCAAAGGGATCAATCAAGCAACAGCTGTGCGGATCAAAGCTGCGCTCAATCTGGGTCTGCGGTTGAACATCCCCAATGAAGAATGCCCGACGATCAATTCTCCTGCCGATGCTGCCGCTCTCGTGCAATACGAGATGGCGCTTCTCGAAAAGGAACACCTGCGAGTCCTGCTGCTGGACCAGCGCAATCACGTGTTGGAAATCGTGGAGGTGTATGTAGGCTCGGTGAATTCCTCACAGGTTCGTATCGCTGAGATCTTCAAGCCGGCCATCGCACGCATGGCTCCCGCGATCATCGTAGTTCACTCGCATCCGAGTGGCGATCCGACCCCGAGTCCCGATGATGTGGCTGTCACACGCGCCATCGTGCAAGCGGGCAAGTTGTTGGATATTTCCTGTCTTGATCACCTCGTGATCGGGCATGGCAACAAATGGATCAGCCTCAAGGAACGTGGCCTCGGCTTCAGCTAGGTGAATATGACGCAACTGACTCTCAATCTGACCTTTGCACCTGTGCCACCTGTAAAGACCCTCTTCAAGAACACCACCTGGTTGAACGCAGGCTGGGCAGCGCCCTGTCTTGGTTTCACCAAGAAGGTGGAGATCAGCCAGTCTTTGAATGATGCCTTGATGCCCATCCATGCGGATGATGAGGATGACCACGACCAGCAACTCTATGATGCACTCTGGCTGGCGCATCACCATCTGGCGCTGGATCAGCGTCCCTCCTTTTCCTTCACGTTCGACTTCCTGCGCGATGACAAGATCAGCGGTCGTTTCATCGCGACCAGCTTGCGCCTGCATGTCGAAGAAAAGGAGCAACTGATCCTGCTGGGACTGATCCAGGATTTTTAGGAGGGAATATGCCATTCTATCTCGGCAGACGTGGAGAGGATGATCTGATCCTGTTTCACTCTGCCATGCCACCTACAAAACAAACTCACGGACATTTGTACAAGGCGGTCATCGGACCCTTCGTAAGCCGCGTTGGAGCTGGGTACTTCGCACGCTATGGAAGAACCAATCCGAAGATCCGCACCGCCGCCGATGCTGAACGCCTGGCGCGCGCCAACCCACGCATGGAACAGCTCATCGTCGAGGAAAACATGACGGCTGAGGAACTCTCCATTGCGTTGGAATGCGATGCGCAGGATCAAGCTGAATATTCACCACCATCAACCCTGCCGGTTGCAAGCCGGCAGGAACTATTTCAAACACAAGGAGCAGTCCCATGCCTAATTGGGCTGAAAACGAACTGACCATCACTGGTCCCGATGTAAACAAGGTGCTCGAAACCATCCGTTCCCAATCCGGGGAGGATGAAGATGTCCGCATCCTGGACTTCAATAAGATCATCCCCTATCCGCAGATGTATCGCGATATGGATAAACGTTCGGAAGAGTATCGGGAAAAACTGAACGCCATCGCAAACGATGACCCG
>DDSH01000032.1:0-7724 GCA_002343775.1 Anaerolineales bacterium UBA2395 | reverse complement strand
CGCTCGGCGCGGAATATGGTGTGGAACCCGGCACGCCGTGGATAAAGGATGGCTTCAACTCTGGCGGTTATGAGTGGTGCTGTGAATTTTGGCAGACAAAATGGAACGCCTGTCATGTCCATCTCATCACACGTGCCGACTCCTCCAAACCTCTGTGCAAAACATCCAAGTGCGCCTACTGCCAGACGGTTCATAAGACTGAAACGATGGTTGTCCTGGCCTGCCAACAATGCGGCAGTCCATTGCCAGATGCCGAACCCATCCAGGCTTTCATGGAATTCGATACCGCCTGGAGTCCACCCATCCCCGTGATCGAAAAACTTGCCTCCATGTTCCCCGACCATACCTTCGAGTTGAAATACTTTGAAGGCGGTATCGGCTTCAGCGGACATGCCCGCTGGTCTGAGGGGATCGAGGAATTTCATCATCAATACGAATACGACGGTCCGCGCGGCGGATAGATCCAAATCACAACTACAAGGAGTAAATCATGTCTCACCATTCTGAACATCAAAAAATGAAACCTGTGCTCGACCTGGCACGCAAGCTGGACATCGCCACCAATCCTCATCCTGCCGCGATCTTCGAAGCGGGCAGTGGCGGCTTCCAGGTCTGGTGTATTCCACAGGATCATCCCAAAGGCTGGGATGGCATCGTGATGAATCCTGGCGCGTTTTCGAAGCCCTGTGAGTATGTCGGCAGTGTCCATTGGCAATGGGAGGAGGACACCATTGTCGGTCTGGAGATCGAGACCTCTGCATACGCCCTGGCAGACCAGAAACCGGTTGAGTTCTGCAACCTGACCGACATCCCTCGTGATTTCAAACGCCGCACGATCTTCAACCGAGACGCCGACATCGAGTGGCTCAAGGAAAAGATCACCTGGCTGTTTGCCGAAGCCGGTGTGTCCTTACCGCCTTTTGAATACAAACAAGCGGCGCTCTCCGAGATCGGACCGTACATGTTGGCGCACTATATCTCCGACTCCGATGAATATGTGGTGATCGTTTCACCGGAACTCGACCCACAGGAATTCTGCAAGCCTGGTTATGAAGTCGCGCGTACCCTGGAAATTTGGAAGGCAGGCGACTTCCCGGCGGATGTCATCCTGCGTCCAGATCACGAATACCAGGATGCGGAGATCGAACCCGATGAAGGCCCATTGGTGGAGCAGTATGAGAATGCCTCCCGACTCGGTGATGACGGTTGGTTGGAAGCCGCAATGGAAGACAGCATCAGCGGCTGGGACGAATAGGTCAATAGACATTTGGAGGGCGACGTAGTCGCCCTCCAATCTTTTTATGGAGAAACCAAAATGACCACACTCTTTCAAGAAACCATCGAACATCTGTTGAAGTCACACAACCTGTTGGAGGAATTCCAAACGAAGGACTCCTTCCATGTTCGTTTTGAGAAAACAGGCTACCAGCCTTTGGTGATCGAGCGTCACGGCGAGATGATCAGCGTCGCGCACTACTTCGAGCAGAACGGCGACCTGATCGCCGACCCGGATGTGGAATTGCATTATCCCTCCTGGGTGCCGACCGGCATCACCCAAGCCTTCTTCGGGTATCGCTCGAAGTTCATCGAACGGGACGGCAAGACCTTCATCGACACCCGCTTCCACAAGCAGGTCTCCTCCTTCCTGAGCATGTGGGCGCGCAATATCAAGGCACAAGGCTGGGCGGAGGGAGGCAGGGTCTCGAATGACTAACGTGCGCTTTGTCTACATGTACCGCGATGCCAGCAATTACAAGCAGCATGGTGAGGTCATCCTCTCGAATGAAACCCTGTTGACCGATGAGGAAGTTGATAAACAAATACGTTCCCTTCTCTCCGATGGATTGTTCTTCATCGCCCGGCAGGTGCAGGTTGAGGAACGCTTCTTCGCTGTCGTGAGCGAGGACGATCATCCCTGGCATGAGTATGTTTCCGTGGAGGCGACCACCGATCCCACCTTTGATCCTGTCCCTGAGGAAAAACGCGACATTACCAACTTCTTGAAGGAATTGGAGCAGGCACATCATACCGGCTGGGATGAGACGTGGGTGCGTGATGATCTCATTCAGCAGATCGAAAAGGAAAGGCAGGAGCTAAAGCGCTGGCTCGATACACAAGGGGACGGGACACCATGATGCCGACCAAACCGTACCTGGTCATCCTGCCCTTCAAGGCAACCCTGCCGGAGGCTGCGCTTCCGCTGACTCTGGAGCGGACCCTGTCCTTGTTGCGGAGCGGTGTACACGTCCAGATCGAACGCAGTCAACCTGGTGCGCCGGATGCCATTGGCTGGACAATCTTTCGCCGTACATCCAAAAAATATCTGTACGAAAACGAACCCCTCTTCCGCTTCGAACGCGGCGCACGCCGCTACATCCGCATAGCCTATGCCATTCATTACTCTCTGCTTGGTGATGATGGCATGACCTATTCCCATTTGCATCTGTAAAGGAATAAACCATGAACGATCATGTCATTGAAGAAATGGCGTCCGCCATTTCAACCGAACTGCACATTCCGAATGAAGACGTGCTGCGCATCCTGCACCACTACTGGCAGGACAAGATCGCCCCCATCTGGCAGGTCGGTGATTTGTTGGAAACCGCCCTGAACGCGGGCATCCCGATCACAAAGGATGACGCGGTCGCAGTCTTGAAGGATCTCTTTGAAGGGCATGACCCTGAACTGGGTATCACATGGATCATGCTGGAGGTCGCCCTGCAGGAATATCACCTGGACTGGAAACGCCTGCCCGAAGAGCGTTATCCGGACGTGCAAGGTGTCTTCAAGGTGTGGCGCAAGGGAAACCTGATCGCCCAACAGATCGGGTTATTCCCGGACCACATTCACGGCAATCTGCCGAAGGTGCTCGCGCTTGCCAAATCGCTGGCGGACGAAACACCGAAGGTGCCAATCTTTATCGGTTGCGAGCCGCGCCATTCGGAGGAGGTCGAGCCGTGGCTGTTGGTCGTGCGCGAGGAGGACTGCATCCATGTGGAGGAAAGTGAGGCAACATGCACGCCGTAAAACCAAATCAGCAGGTTCGCATCCTGACCATCCAGATCGCGGTCGCGGAGGATGCCGACCCTGACTCCGTCGCCGATGAAATGTCCGAACTGCTATCCGAGAACGGCATCTGCTCAGAGACAAGCCACATCCTGGACTGGCGGTATCTCAGCGAATACCAGCCCACGGTCACAGCTGGTGACGACCCCGAGGAAGGGGAAGTCTTCGGGCTGCTGGATTTCCATCTCACCATCACTACCCCGGAGGAATAATGTACGCATGGATTGAACCGTATGAAGATGAATACATCAAGGAACGCATTGAAGAATTGAGGACTGCTCTAAGAGAGGCAGCCGCGAATGGCAAGATCCTCGTGTCTTCCTATGAGCAGTTCTGGCTGCCCGCGTTGAACGATCTGCCTGATGTGGAGTTTCAGGGCAGGGATCGGTATACCGCGCCGTATGGAAAGTTCGAGTCTGTTCCCAATGTTCCGTTTCATGGGGCGTTGTGGTTCACGCCGTCTCCCGGCGCTGATCTGCCGCCTGTCTTGAAGAACATCAAGGAGTGGTTGCCGGGGAGCGCAACTGTGGACATGAACGCACGCACCGTCCGCATTCAGGTGGAGGAGATCAAGATCACCTTCACTGCCATCAACGTGGGCTTGAACGCGCATGAATTGCTGCGGGACATCAACCAGGAATTGGTGCGGGTCAATGCTGGTGTGTACGTCTATCGCATCGAACCGGTGGAGGATGTCTCTCCTGTTCAGCACCTCTACCCGGAAGGACGCATTCCCGCCCTGACCAATGCCCATACGCGCGCCGATGTCACCGGCTTTGCTGTGCTTCAAGATAGACCCTATCAGCATACGTTGGTGTATGTCGGGATCGCCGCGCACAAGACCAGTGTGGAGAGTCTCTGGGCGTCGTTGATCCGTGGCAAAGGGAGTTGTTCCATGCGCGGCACATCGGTGCTTGCTGATGGCGAAGTGAAGATGCTGACACAGCCATTGCCGGAGTTCAACATCCTGCACGCCGGGATCATCTGCCGCAAGGCATTGCCTGGCAAGTGGGAGGCAAAGGATGATGCAGCCTATGCCCTGGTCTTTGAAGATGGGAAGGTTGAAGCGCAGTTGCAGGCGCTGACTTTGAAACGCCTGCAGGAGACGCTTGCCTTTCCCATCCCGGACGTGTGGGCAAAGACGCTCTGGGAGTATGCGCTGGATGCAGAATACATTCAGCGGCTGGTTACGGGCGGGGATTGCCGCGGGGGAGTCAGACTCGATCTGTCCAAACCCTGGCAGGATCTGGTGCAGAACCTGCTGGAGCAGGAAGTCTTTAAGATATAGGAGGCAACCCATGTTACGTTCCATTCCCGCAGAGGAGATCTTCGATATGAACAAAGCCTTGAATTCGAACGATCCCCTGGCATACTGGCTGGCGCAAATGCGTAAAGCCGACTGGCAGCATCTGCTGAAGTTCGTGAATGTGAAAATTCCAGTGAAGACAAAGAAACAAGTTATGGCAGAAGCAGCGCTCCAGCGCTTCGAGTTCACCATCTGTGATGGACGTGGAGAGGTCTGGCAGTTGTGGACCGGTCTCCGCAAGGAACATCGCACGCTGGTGATTCAGTTTCGTCATTCAGAATCGGACTGGTCGCGCGGTTTGCCTGAGTTCGTTGACCTGGAGAAGAATGAACCGCTCGGCTTTGTGAACATCGCCGGGCGGTTGTTCTGTAAGGTGAAGTAAGAAAACAAAATTCGACTTGATCCCCCATGCCATTCGGTGTGGGGGATTTTATTTTCAAAAAGGAGATTTGATATGCGTCCTCCCGCAATCGAAAAGATGGGGTATTACGAGACGTCAACCAACGTAGCCCAATTGCTCAAAACTTATTTCAAGCCTGCCGACTCTGGCAGGCTTCTTGATCCCTGCGCTGGTGAAGGCACAGCCGCATCAATACTTGCAAAAGCATTGAACTGTCAGAGTTGGGGTGCTGAACTTTCGCCAGCTCGTGCCGCACTGGCTGCCGAAAAGATGGACCGCCTCTTCAGTACACCTTGGGGTTCCTGTCATCTGACCAGTGAGTCCATCACGCTGTTGTTCCTCAACCCGCCCTATAGCCATGATCGTCTTGGTGACCAGAAACGCCTGGAACTGGAGTTCTTGAAATCCACCACACCCAAACTGGTTCGTAGTGGTGTCTTGATCTACATCATCCCGCATCCATTGTTTCGTGATCTGGATGTGGCGTCCCATCTGGCTGGATATTACGAGAACATCCGCATCTATCGTTATCCCGAAACCGGATTCAATCAGGTCATTGTGCTGGCGACCAAGCGGGTGAAGTACAAGATCCCATCTCATGAGGAAGTCCATCAGGTACAGGCTTGGGCAGATGTGGAACCGCCCATGTTGGTGGAAGTGGAAGAACCATTGTATGAATTACTTCCTGCAACCGACAAAGGATCGGGAGGGCAGCCCATCCGTTTCTCCCGTCTGGACTGGCAGCCGGAAGAGATCGTGGATGCCACACAGAAACGCGGATTGCATTCATCGAAGGAATGGCTGGATCTGCTCAACCCATCGCGTGGCTTGGGTGAGTTGAAGCAACCGGTCATGCCATTAAAGAAGGGGCACATCGCGATGTTGATGGCGTCCGGCATGATGGGAACACTGCGACTGACCGATGAAGATGGCAAGCCGATGTTGGTCAAAGGTCGGGTGGTGAAGGTCACGGAGAAGGTCGAAGAAAACACAGACAAGAAAGGGAATGTAACCTCTGAAATCTTCCGTGATCGCTTCGTCTCCACCGTTGCTATCCTGCGCCAGAGCGGGATCGAGATCATTGATACCGTTGATCCGCTCTCCAAGTTCATGCACAAGTATGGGGATCAGATCGGGGCGCACATCCTGTCCACCTATCGACCTTTGTACAACTTCGATCCAACTTCTATAGAGACTGCGATCCTGGATACATTGGGAACAAAGCGCAAGCCATTGCCCGGACAGGAGAAACCGGGGTTGTTGCCAACGCAACGTCATATCTCAACTGGCGTTGCCAGGGCGATAAAGAAACACGGTGTTGGAAACGTGCAGGGCGAAATGGGCGTGGGTAAAAGCTCGGTGGGTTCAGCAGTCATGGAACTTCTGAATGCCTATCCCGCCATTGTGGTATGTCCACCTCATCTTGTGCCCAAGTGGATCAGGGAAATCGAAGAGACCATCCCAGGCGCAAGAGCAATGGAATTGAAGCGGATTGGTCGCAATGCGGATGATCCGGGTGATGTAAATGATGTGAGAAGGTTCCTGAATCTTTATGAAGCAGGCGAACTGGGGCAAAGGGCAGTTGCCGTGATTGCCCATACCTCCGCAAAATATGGCGCTGGCTGGGAACATGCCGTGGTGCGTAAAAGGTTTGTGGATGATGAAGATGGGCGGGTGTTTGAAGCCCTGACATGCCCAACATGCGGCTCGCCAATTCAGATTAATCTGCCGGGTGGCTTTACCAAGTTGGCAACCAGTCTTGATGACCTTGGCGACAAACGTAGATTTTGTGAGGCTGAGATCAGCGGATATGAACTCGATGATAAAGGCAGGCTTGTACAAGATGAAAACAGGAAGCCAGTTTGGGGAAAACGGATTTGTGGCACACCCTTGTTCCAATTCACCGGACGTCGCTGGGCAATCGCCGAATACATTGCGAAACAAGCCAGAGGCTCATTCAAACTGCTGATCGCGGACGAATGTCACGAACTCGCAGCCAAGGCATCTGATCGCGGTATCGCTTTTCATCAATTGGTTGCCTCAACCAAATACACTCTGACTCTGACCGGAACCTTCTTTGGAGGTCGAAGCACATCCATCTTTTGGTTGCTCCATCGCCTGAATGCCAGTGTGCGAAAAGACTTTGCCTTCAACGATGAAAAACGCTGGGCAAGATTGTATGGTGTTTTGGAGATGACCCGTAAAAGTAAACGCGCCACGGAAGGTGGTGATGAGGATGGTTTCACTGGAAATCGGCGATACCAGAATCAGGCAAAGGAGCAACCCGGGATTTCACCTGCCATTGTCAATCGCCTGCTCGATACAACTGTATTCTTGTCCCTGAAAGATCTAGGTCTCGCTCTGCCTCACTATGCGGAGGAAGTAGTGACACTCACGATGACGGATGAGCTTGGTGGGCAATATCGTTCGATGGCAAAGAAGTTGCGTGACCTGGCGATCAAGAACCGACGCTATCTTTCCACCTGGTTGCAATGGACTCTGGCACGCCCAAATTCCGCCTTCCGAAATGAAGTGGTGGAGGTGGATGAAGTTAATCAGAAAGGAGAAGTCATTCGACGAAAGGAATTGATGGAACTGCCGGCTGTGGTCGATGACGAAACCATGCCCAAAGAGTCCTGGCTGGTGGATTTCTGCCGTGCTGAACGCCAGCAGGGACGCAAGGTATTGATCTACTTGCGCCAGACGGGAACACGGGACATTCAGGATCGGATATTGAAAATCCTGCGGGATGGTGGAGTGCGCGCCGAAGTTTTATCAAGCGGCGTCAATCCACGCAAACGCGAGGAATGGATCGCGAGGCGTGTTATCGGGTTGGACGCTCTGGTGGTGAATCCTAAACTCGTGGCAACCGGGTTGGATCTGATCGCCTTCTCGTCGGTTGTGTTTCTTGAGATCGAATATTCATTGGTGCGCCGCATGACGGCATGAATG
>DDSH01000018.1:1603-34416 GCA_002343775.1 Anaerolineales bacterium UBA2395 | reverse complement strand
TTCCTATTATATGAGCAGGCTAACTATGTTTTATACAGCATCCTGCTGTATATACCCCCAATTTGGGGTCGTTAACAGCATCGTGCTGTATAACACCTTATATATTACATAGCAACATTATACAAGCACCGGCAGAAAGGAGCAAGAAACCCAAAAAAACCCTCAAAATTCACATCATCATCCTAAGCACATCCTAAGCACATCCTAAGCACATCCTAAGCACATCCTAAGTACATCCTAAGCACAACCCAACCCGCCCCTCCCCCCGACACTTGACACCTGACCCCTCACCCCTGATACTTGCTGCCAACCGCCAACCGCCAACCGCCAACCGCTAACTGCCAACCGCCAATCGCCAATCGCCAACCACTAACCGCCATGCCCCCCCTCGCCCTCGTCACCGGCTCCGCCCACCGCCTAGGCAAAGCCTTCGCCCTCACCCTCGCCCGTATGGGATACGCCATCGCGCTCCACCATCGCGGCTCCGTCATGGAAGCCCAAGCAACCGCCGAAGAGATCCGCGCCCTCGGCGTAGACTGTCTCCCCATCCGCGCCGACCTGACCCAGCCCGAAAAAGTAGACTTCCTCTTCTCCCTCATGGATGAAATGAACGCACCCCTCGAAGTCGTCGTCAATTCCGCCGCCATCATGCCCATCGGCAACATCCGCCACATCGAACTGCACGACTGGGACACCACCATCCACCTCAACCTGCGCGCCCCCTTCCTCATCTCCCAAAGAGCCGCCCCCCGCATGACCTCAGGACTCATCGTCAACATCACAGACATCGGCGCGCAAAAAGCCTGGAGCCGCTACCCCGCCTACACCGTCAGCAAAGCCGCACTCGAATCCCTCACCAAAACCCTCGCGCGCGCCTTCGCCCCAACGATCCGAGTCAACGCCATCGCCCCCGGACTCGTCCTCCCCTCCGACATCGTCGCCGAAGAACAATGGAACCACCTCATCGAACGCCTGCCCCTCAAACGTCCCGCCGCACTGGAAGAGATCACCTCCACTCTCGAATTTCTCATCAAAAACGAGTATATTACCGGACAAACCCTCGTCATCGACGGCGGCTACTCCCTAATCTGATAGCAGACCACCCACCCGCGCATGTTCCTCAAAAAATACCTCCCCGACCTCCTCGTCTCACTGCTCTTACTATTCTCCACCCTCTATTATTCATTTACCTTTATCGACTTCTCCACCCCGCCCTTTGAAGACGCCGCCATGATCATGCGCTACGCCCAGCACCTCGCCGGAGGGCATGGCATCGTCTGGAACATCGGCGAAACCCCCGTCGATGGCGCCACCGACTTTCTCTTCATGGTCGCCGCCGCCGCCCTCATCAAACTAGGCTTCACCGTCGGGCAAGCCGTACGCGGCATCGGCTTCCTCTCACACCTGCTCACCGTCCTGCTCATCTACTGGACCAACCGCCGCATCCACAACGGCAGCATCCCGCTCTCTTTATTCAGCGGACTGTATCTTGCCGTAGGGACCGGACTTTCATATGTGGCAGCCTATTTCGGCACACCATTCTTTGCCCTCGCCGCCGCTTCCACCTGGACCTTGGGCTTGGTCTTGATGAAGGAAGAGAAACCACGCTGGTGGCTCTCTCTCGCCTTCGCCTTTAGCGGGCTCATCACCGGACTCATTCGCCCCGAAGGCGTCATTCTTGCTTCGTTAATGCTGCTTGCCGTCATCGTCATGCGCATCTCTAATAGCCCCCTCTCCCTATGGGAGAGGGACGGGGTGAGGGAGGTGATTAAGGCGAGCGGGATTCTCCCCATCGTAATGACCTTCGGCGTCGTCTTCCTCACCATCGGCGGCGCATACTTCCTCTGGCGCTGGGACTATTTCGGCTATCCACTGCCCAACCCGTTCTATAAAAAAGGCACAGGCGGCTGGAGTTGGGGCACCTTTACCGCCTCCATGCTGAACACCTTGCGCTTGGGGCTGCCGCTGGTCATTCCCTTCATCCTTGGCTTCCGCTCCAAAGAGACACTCAAGACAACTCTCGCATATCTCATCCCCATCCTTGGCTTTGCTGCCGCGTTTGGTCTCGTCTCCGACGAAATGAACTACGGTGCGCGCTTCCAATATGCTGTACTGCCCATTGCGCTCCTGTCGTGGATCCCGCTGGTGCGTGGCATCCGGTTTGAAGCGCTGAGTCAACTCTCCGTCAAAGAAAGAAGCGCGTACCTCGTCGCGGGCGCCGCGTTGATGTTGAGCCTCGTCTATTATTCGTGGTTCCAGAACTGCTTTCTTTCCTCCTATCAACAGACCTGTGCCCGACCCTACGAGCGTGACGGACGCCTTGAAATGGCGCAGATGCTGGCAGAGTATCGCGGCAAGGGCTATGTCATCGCCACGACCGAGGCGGGCTTGCTGCCGTATTACTCCGGTTGGAGCGCCATCGACACCTGGGGGCTGAACGATCAGTTCATCGCGCACAACGGTTCGATCACAGTGGAATATCTCGACCAGGTCCAGCCGCACATTATCATGTTCCATGATTATTACTCGCCGCTTGTGCCGCCCAAACTCACCGAAGCCAACCTCGCCCAGCCCTGGTTCAGCATGACCATTCTGCTCAAGACCTACGCCGAAGACAATGGTTATATTCTTGCGGCGGTCTTTGGAGATAGCCCCTACGATACGCATTACTATTACGTCCGACCGGGGTTTGAAGATAGCAAGCGCCTGGTGGAGCAGATCTCAAAGTTCAGGGATTATTTCTACCCGACCACCGGCAAACGTTCGATCAATTATGCGATGTACGAACAACCATAGGGGCAGGGTTTCCCTGCCCCGGGCGACGGAACGTCGCCCCTACATTTTATTTTGGAGATTCACCCATGTCTGAAACCACCGAACTTGCCGAAAAGCTCAAGACCGAAGGCGAACGCATGGCGGCGTTCTTTTCCGAACTGACCGAAGACCAGTGGGGGAGTGAGGTCTACACCGAGGGCGCCACCTGGACGATCCGCAACGTGCTGGCGCATTTCGTCACCTCTGAGCGGGGGTTGGTCAAACTCTTCGAACGCATCCGCACCACAGGCGAAGGAGCTGCCGATGATTTTTCCATTGATCGCTACAACGCCTCGCAGCAAGAACGAACCAAAGACCTTGCTCCTGCCGACCTGCTGGCGCAGTATCAACAAGTCCGCGCTGAGTCAGTGCAGTGGGTGAACACCCTGAAAGATGAGGAACTGGACATCAAAGGGCGTCATCCCTTCCTCGGTGAAACCGTCATCCGCGAGATGGTGAAGATGCTGTATCTGCACAATCAGCTGCACTATCGCGACGTGAAGCGGGCGTTAAGGTAATTGATGATAAAGGATTTTCCTTTGTGTTCCTTTGTGACCCTTTGTGGTTGAAAAGGTTTTTTTATGCAACTCTCTCCCTTCAAACTCGAACGTTATTTCGCCAAATACGAATTCAACACCGAATATCTGCTTTGCACGTCAGATTGTGAAGCCATGCCCATCGCCGACCTGCTTGCGCTCGAAGAGGGTGCGGCGGAGCGTTTCCAGCATGTCTGGCTGGGATACACCGAATCGCAGGGCGGCATGTCGCTGCGCAGGGAGATCGCGAAGGTCTACGCCACAACCCAGCCTGAGGATGTGCTGGTCTTTTCCGGCGCGAACGAGGCGATCTACCTCTTCATGCTGGCGGCGTTGAAAGAGAATGACCACATCATTGTCCATACGCCGCATTATCAATCCCTGAGCGAAGTGGCAAAAGGGCTTGGGTGTCAGGTCAGCCTTTGGCGTGCGCGCGAAGAGAACGGCTGGGCGTTGGACTTGGATGAGTTGCCTCAATTGATGCAGTCCACCACCAAAGCGATCATCATCAACACGCCTCACAACCCGACCGGATACCTGATGTCCCGTGGCGATTTTGATGCCCTCAATACATTTGCGCAGGAAAATAACCTGCTTTTGTTCTCCGATGAGGTCTACCGCGAATCAGAGTACGATATGAAAGACCGCCTGCCCGCCGCCGTGGATTATGGACCCCATGCAGTCTCGCTTGGTGTCACCTCAAAGACTTACGGACTTGCCGGTCTGCGCATTGGCTGGGTCGCCACCAAAAACTATGACCTGTATGAAAAGATGGCGTCGCTGAAAGATTACACCACCATCTGCAATTCCGCTCCCAGTGAATTCCTTGCCGAAGTTGCCATGCGTCACCGCAAAAAACTAGCCAGCCGCAATCTGGAAATCATCAAAAACAATCTCAGTATTATCGACGATCTTTTTGTGCGCCATTCCTCGCTCTTCGCATGGGCACGTCCTAAAGCCGGTTCAATGGGTTTCCCGAAACTCCTGCAAGGAGATGTGGAAATCTTCTGTGATGACCTTGTTCGAAAAGCGGGTGTGTTGCTGCTCCCCGGCTCTGTCTACGACGACACCCGCAATCACTTCCGTTTAGGGTTGGGGCGCAAGAACCTCCCGCAGGCGGTCGAGCGGTTGGAAGCGTATCTTTCCAATCGAAAATCGTAGATCAGCGATTCCATTTCTAATCTCCTTTTTCAAATTACCCTTTACCATTTCCTTCATGCTTCGACTCACTCGTCCCCCCCACCTCCTGCTCGCAGCGCTGACCTACCTCCTTGGCGTGAGCATCCCCGCCTATGTAGGTGTTCCGTTTCGTTTCTTGCCGTTCATACTTGGCTTTGTCGGCATTCTGCTTGCGCAGATCAGCATGGCGTTTCTGCGCGAAGTCTTCCGTCCGCACAATGAGCCCATCGTCGCCGGCGAGACACCCAAACAGAAAGAGACGCTTCGCAATAACTTGCTTTACATGTCCGTGGGCATGCTCGCAACCACGGCAGTCATTGCCTTTATTGTCCATCTCAATTTCACACTCACACTTCCGGCATTTCTCTTTTTGCTTTCTTCCCTTGTGCTTGTGCTCGCCTATTCCATCCCGCCCTTTCACCTTGTCAATCGCGGCTTTGGCGAACTGATCCTTGCTGCGCATATCGCCTATGTGATTCCTTCTATCGGCTTCTTATTTCAGTCCGGTGAAAACTCGCGCCTGCTGACCATCATCCTCATCCCGCTCACCGCCCTGGCGCTAACGTATTTTCTCATCATTAACTTCATCACCTTCCCTGAAGACCAAAAGTACGAACGCGGCACACTGCTGCGCCGCCTCACATGGGAACGTGCCACCCCATTGCATCACGGTCTCATTGCCTTTACATACTTAATGTTCGCGCTTGTTCCGTTGTTCGGTTACTCTTTCAACCTCATCGTCCCGGCGTTCCTGACGCTGCCATTTGCCATTTTTCAGATCTTCCAGCTCCGTGCCATCGCCAATGGCAATCCGCCTAATTGGAAATTGCTTTCGTCCACAGCCCTTGCTGTCTTCGGGCTCACCACATATTTCTTAACTTTGACATTTTGGCTTCGCTAACTTGATTCCCCATGCCTGAATTCCTGACCCTTCTCCCGCCCGACCAAGCTCGTGACAAATTGCTTTCGCATCTTTCCAAGGCGATAGTTGCCCCTGAGCCCCTCGCTGTAGACTCCGCTGTGGGCAGAGTGACCGCCGAAGATGTTGTCGCGCCGCACCCTTTACCCGAATTCCCCCGCACCACCGTGGATGGATATGCCGTCCGCGCGCGCGATACGTTCGGCGCAACCGACTCGCTGCCCACGTACCTCCATCTCATCGGTGAAGTTCCAATGGGGGATGAGCCGTCGTTTGAGGTTGGGGCGGGTCAATGTGCGTTGATCCACACCGGTGGGATGCTTCCCAAAGGCGCCGACGCAGTTGTGATGTTGGAATACACACAGCATATCGTAGGGGCGGGGTCATCCCGCCCAGAAATCGAAATCTTCAGATCCGTCGCTGATGGCGAGAATGTCATTCGCATTGGTGAGGATGTGGCGAAGGATCAGCTCGTCATCCCAAAAGGGACAGTGTTGCGTCCCGCTGAAATTGGCGGGTTGATGGCATTGGGCATAACATCTTTGCGCGTAGCCAATAAACCGAAAATTGGACTGATCTCAACGGGAGATGAAGTCATCGAGCCAGGTCAACGTCCGCGCCCGGGACAGGTGCGTGACATCAACTCGTACACGCTGGGTGCGCTCGTCGAAAAAAGCGGCGGGGAGGTTGTCCGCTATGGGATTTTTGGCGACCAGTTCGAGGTCCTGAAAGAAGCGGCGGCAAAAGCATTGAACGAGTGCGACGTGGTCATCATCACCGCCGGGTCATCCGCATCCACCCGCGATATGACCGCCGAAGTCATCCGGCAGTTGGGAGAGCCGGGCGTGCTGGTCCATGGCATTAACACGCGCCCCGGCAAGCCGACCATCCTCGGTGTATGCCAGGGGAAGGCGGTTATTGGTTTGCCGGGCAACCCGGTCAGCGCGCTGGTGAATGGGTATTTGTTCGTCGTGCCGGTCGTCGAGAAATTGCTGGGCGCATTACCCAAACCCAAAGCGACGGTACAAGCCGAACTTACTGTCAATCTCCCATCGCAGGCAGGGCGTGAAGACTGGTGGGCGGTGAAGTTGAGCATGGGCGGTGGAAAATGGATCGCTGAGCCGATCTTTGGAAAGAGCAACCTGATTTTCACGCTCGCCGCCGCGGATGGATTGTTGAAAATTCATCCCGATGCCACTGGCTTGAGTGCAGGAGAATTGGTGGAAGTGGTGCTGATTTAGGGGGAGGGCATTCCGCCCTGATCTTGCTCTACTTCAAGTAAATGTCGAAAAAAGAAATTGTTTGATTCATGGCTTGGGTGAAGTACTTCGAGATGTTGTGATTGTCGCCTTCGTAGGTGTAGAGGTTGACGATCTGCCCATTCTGTCGTCCCAATTCTGCCAGCCGAATGGAGAACTCCACAGGAACATCATCGTCCGCGGTGCCGTGGTGTAGTTCAATTGGTCCGGAAAGGTCGGAAAGGTAAGAGGTGGCGGAGACAGAATCCCAAAATGCGGGGTTCTGTTCGGGTGTTCCATATTGTTCGATCCATGAGCCGCGCCATCCGCGCCCGGTGGAACTCGGTGACGGGGTGAAGGCGCCTGTTCTGCGCCAGTTGTACAACAGGTCGGGGTAGGAGGCGACGACGCCCGCCCAGATCACACCGGCTTTGACGTCATCCGAGATGACCATGGCGCGCAGGGTCAAATTTCCGCCCATCGAGTGACCCCACATGCCGATCTTTTCCGGGTTCACATCGGGGTGTTGCTTGAGCGAGGCAACGGCGTTCATCACATCGACCTGGTAGCCGGGGTTGCCGTATGCGCCTGTTGCTTCGCCTTCGGATTGGTCATGCCCGCGATAGTCGATGCGGAAGACGACATAGCCGGCGCGTGCAAGTTGATCCACGTAGGCGATGTAGCGTTCTGTTGTTTTGTACACATCCGGCGGGATGTAGCCATGATTGAATACAATGGCGGGGAAACCGCCTTCGGGCTTTTCGCCGTTGGGGATGGTGAGCAACGCGTAGATTTTCAATCCCTCGGAAAGATAATAGGCGTAATAACGGCGGTAATTTACGCCGCGTTCCAACTCGCGGACGATGGTGACCTCGCTGCCGGGGTATTCCTGATTCCGCAGCGCATGGATGCTCATCGGGTGCGGAACCGGTGTGGCAGTGGGGATGATGGTGAAAGTTGCTGTCGGTTCAGGCGTGGAGATTTGTGTTGGGGTTTCTGTGGCTGGGATGGGGGTGTCGGTTGGTAAAGGCGCTGCTTCGACGGTTGCACAGCCGGTAAGCATCAGTGAGAATGCAATGAATACCAATAAGGTTTTCTTCATAAAAATAAGCTCTCCTTGTAAAGTCTCTTTTCAACCTTTTAATATAGAAAACAAAAAGAGGCAGTCTATTACCGCCTCTTTATACATCGTTTGTGCAGGCAAATGTCAAGAAAATGTGTTTATTTTCTTGACCAATTACTAATTTCACGAATATGCCCCGGTGTGGTGCGGCAGCACCCGCCGATGAGAGTGGCGCCATTCTCATACCATTCTTTCGATTGCAAGCCGAATTTATCAGACGAGGTTTCACCATGCCAGGTGTTGGTGACGGCGCTGTAATACTCGCCGGAGTTGGGGTAGACGATGATGGGCTTGTTCGTGTTCTTCTTGATCTCGCGTACCAGCGAAGGGATGTGCAAAGGCGAGGTGCAGTTGATGCCAATTGCCGCGGCTTGGGGCTGCGAATCGAGAAAGGCGGCAATGTCTGCGATGCGCTCACCATTGCTGATGTGTTCGCCGTCTTTGGCGGTGAAGGTGAACCAAGCCAGCGTGTTCGGGAACCCGGCGAGCAGGCGAATCAAGGCTCGGGCTTCGATTCCGCATGGGATGGTCTCGCAGGCTAAGAGGTCCGCGCCAGAGGCGATGTGCGCTTCCACGCGCGGGCGGTGGAACGCGATCAATTCATCCTCGCTCAAGTTGTAGTCGCCGCGATATTCCGAACCGTCTGCGAGATACGCGCCGTAAGGACCGACCGAGCCAGCGATCAACGGACGTAAACGCCCAACGCGATTTTCTTCCTTCGCCCAAAATTCATCGCGCGCTTCCTGTGCCAGTTGAACCGACTTCTTGATCAGGTCGAGCGCCTGCTCGCGTGAAAGTCCGCGCCTGGCAAAGCCTTCTACCGTGGCTTGATAGCTGGCGGTGATGGCAATGTCTGCGCCGTTGTTGAAATAATCGAGATGCACGGCGCGGATGAGTTCGGGCTGTTCGAGCAGCACACGCGCCGACCAAAGGTCATCGTTCAAGTCGCAGCCACGCGCTTCAAGTTCGGTCGCCATCGCACCGTCGATGATGGCAATGCGTTGGCGTTTTAGAAATTCTTCAATGACATTCATTTGGCTGCTGCTTCTGCCTCGCGTAATTTTTCCGTCGCGCGGAAATATTTCAGATAGCGCATCGAGTTTGCGTCCCTGCCCATCAGCAGGTCAGTGGCGCGGATGGTGCTGCCCAGTTTGATCGGGTCGGTGATGGAGCAGGTTGCGCCGGTCAGCATGGCGATGGAAAGCATCGCCGCATTGACCGAGTGGCGGTCTGGTAAGCCGAAAGAAACATTGCTCGCGCCGAGGCTGATGTTCACGCCAAATTCATTCTTAATGAGTTCGATGGATTTGAGCGTGATCGTCGCCGCTTTGCTATCGTGACCGACCGTCATCACCAGCGGATCGATGATGATGTCTTCGACCGGGATGCCGATCTTGGCAGCACGTTCGATGATCTTTGCCGCCGCCGCGAGCCGACCTTCGGGTGTGGGCGGGATACCCTCGTCGCCGATGGTCAAGCCGATGACTGCTGCGCCTCGATCTTTGACGATGGGCAGTACCGTGCTAAGTTGCTTTTCCTCCCCGTTGACGGAGTTGACGAGCGGTTTACCGCCTTTGATGGCGTTCAATCCCGCTTCGAGAATTTTTGGCTCATTCGAGTCGATGCACAGTGGAACATCCACTACCGACTGCACCGCTTCCACCACCAACGGCATGACCTCCGCCTCTTCGATCTGTGGATGCCCGACATTGACGTCCAGCACGTCCGCGCCCCAATCCACCTGACGCCTGGCGAGATGCTTCACATAATCCATGTTGCGCTCAACCAATGCCTGACCAAGTTTCTTGATACCGGTCGGGTTGAGTTTTTCGCCTATGATGACGAAAGGTTTGTCAATGCCAACAACAATTTCTTTTTTCTCTGACTTTAGAATGGTATGCATGTGCCCTCCGAAGGTTTATGCGACCCGACAGGTCTTTCAAAACCTGTCGGGTCATGAATACTTATGATTTTAGGAATCTCAACGCAGCTTCTGCCAGTACTGCCGTCCCAACGGGCAGGGCGCGTTCGTCGAGGTCAAACTTGGGGTGGTGTAACTCGTACACGGGTCGACCTTCGATGCGCGTTCCCAGGGTGAACATCGCGCCGGGGGCATCCTTTAGAAATTCGGGGAAATCTTCCGCGCCAAGTGACTTCCACATCGGGAGGACGTTTTCCTCACCGAGCAGGTCTTTCCCGACCTGAGCGATCGTATCCGCAACGAATTTATCGTTTACCAACGGCAGTCCGCCAAACAAGAAGTCCAGTTCGTAATCGCCGCCCAGAACTTTGGTGATCTCAAAGACGCGTGCCACTTCCTCGCGGATCTTTTTCTGGGATTCAAGAGAGGTGAAGCGCAGTGTGCCCTTCATCTCCACTTTGTCCGGAATGACGTTCTCTGCGACACCGCCATGAACCGCACCAATGCTGACAATGGCGGGCTCGAACGGATTCAGCCTGCGGGATGTGATGGCATTCAGTCCCATGATGACATGCGCCAGAAGTACATATGGATCGACCGTGGTATGTGGGTACGCGCCATGCCCGCCGACGCCTTTGATGGTGGCTGTAAATGTATCCACGCCGCCGCTGCACGGACCTTCTTGAATGGCGATGGTTCCCGTCGGGCTGGCGGGGTCTACATGCTGGGCGATGACGTAGTCCGCGCCTTCCACTGCGCCTTCGTCATACATTCGCATCGCGCCACTCTTGCCTTCTTCATCCGCGGTTTCTTCCGAGGGTTGGAAGAGGAAGCGCACACGCCCGTTGAATTTTTCCTTTGCAAGGAGTTGCGCCGCACCCAGTGCCATTGCGGTATGAGAGTCGTGTCCGCAGGCGTGCATCTTTCCGGGAGTCTGAGAAACATATTCGGTATCGGTCTGCTCGAAAATGGGCAGCGCGTCCATATCCGCACGGATGGCGACCACCTTGCCGCCTTCACCGATCTCCGCCACCACGCCTGTCTTGCCGACGCCGCGCTTTACACGATAGCCCATTTTTTCCAGTTCGTCTGCCACGATCCCTGCCGTGCGATGGACATCGAAAGCGATCTCAGGATGCATATGAAAATCACGCCGCCATTCGATCAATTCTTCTGAAATTGCATTCGCTTGTTTAATCATAAGGTCTCCTCTTTTGACTTCAGCGCTGTTCACTGATAACTGTCTTATTTCTTCTTTGCTGTTTCCTTTTCAGCCGCCGCATAGATTCTATCAAGTTCCTTTTCCTGCTCATCTGTAAGAGGCGGAACTTGATGATCGCGCAGGAGCCTTTCGGCTTCGTCCATGGCGTGATCTGCCATTTGCTTGCGTCCAAGTTTATCTTCCCATGTATCCCATGAATTGCGCTCTGCCAACTTGGTCAGCGCCATTTCGCCTCCGCGCAGGTGCTTCATGGTGTGCTTCTGACCGAGGAAATTACGCGTCCCGTTCATCACATCCAGAATAATATCAACAGCCAGATGGTCAGCATCCGCGGAGAGACCTTTGCGCAGCCGCTGGACACTGCCGACCAGTTCGTTATCCAACACCATCTGGGCAAAGGAACCCATCACACCGGCTTCCATCTCGCCAATGCCGGAGAGTTCATCTGCGCCAGCCAAGGCGGGGATGGCGGCATTCAGTCCGCGTTCGAAGGCGTTCTGGGCGTCTAGGGTGTGCGCATTGGTGGAGAATCCGTACACGTTGACGCTGAATCCGTAATAATGTCCGAGTTGAACCGTAGCGGCAGAAGACAAGCCCAGTTCCACGCCACCCCAGATCAAACCGGTGCGAGGCTCGAGCATCCCCAATCTGCCGCAGTAGACGACGCCGCATCCGGGGTTGATAAGTTGTGCCAGCACGAGCGGGGCAAGCGACTCGGCGCTTTGCTGAACGATGCTGCCGGTGATCGTCATCGGCGAGGTTGCGCCGCCGGTGGGACATGGCAGGTTGGCGTGGATAACGCCATACTTTGCCATCTCCATGATGGCTTCGGCGGCGATGTCGTGCATCGTCAACGGGCTGACCGGCGATAGTGATAGGGTCAACTCTTCAGGCTTGGTTCCCACCACCACCGCCATTTCGACAGCGTATCGAACCTCATGCCCGAATTGAATGCCCGGTCCCTGAACGGGTTTGACTGTGTTCGAGAGCGCATGGCGGTACATGTGCAGAGACAGCATTTCATTTGAGACATCCGGCGGCGTGAAGAATGGAGTCACTGTGTTGCAGTTCGGGAGCGCATCGAGCAAGCGGACAGCGTCTTTGGCATCCTGCGTCGTAGCAGTGTGATGCGTCCCGGTTCTGGCATCGAAGACATCGCGCGCACCGCCGAGGTTGTGGAAGTACAACGTCCCATTGCCGAGTTCGTTGACCTGCCCATTCCGTCCGCGGATGACAGGTCGCTTGTTTGCCTTCGCAACCGAATCCATCACCAGATCTGGCGGGAAGAAGACGCGGTTCTCTCGAACGGTACAGCCCGCCGATTGAAGGATTTCGAGGCTGGGTTTATGCGTCCAAAAAACGCCCGCTTCGTTCAGTACCCGCAGCGTGGCTTCGTGCATGGCTTGTACATCTTGTTCCGATAAAAATTTCAACCGCTCCATGGATTCTCCTCTGATCACTGATTACTGTTTACTTCTCATTTCTTCAGCACCTTCTCCAAAAACTCCACCCGCCTCATTTCCGCATCGATCACGTTTTCGATCTTCAAGAACGAATGACCTTCATCTTTGTATAAATGCAATTCTACTTCCTTCCCCAATTCCACCAGCTTATCCCGCGCGTCGATGGAATCAGATGCCGGGCAGCGCTGGTCATTTTCTCCGCAGATCATTTGCACAGGCGCATTCACGCGATCCAAAAAGAAGTACGGTGAACGCGCGATCCATAATTCTTTGTTCTCTTCCGGGTCGCCCATATTCTCGATGTTCCAATGCTGCAAGTCTTCACGCGATGCGTAATGCGATTTTATCCAATTCAGGAACGGAACAACCGCCGAACCCCCAACGAATAACTCAGGATAGCCCGTCAAGCAGGTCATCGTCAAATACCCGCCGTGACTCCGCCCCGTGACCGCGATCCTTTTCGCAAGCCCATTTTCCAGCAGATACTTCGCGCCAGCCGCGCAATCGTCGTTATCCACGCCGCCCATGTCGTTTCGGCTTGCATTCTGCCATTTCTTGCCATAGCCTGTGGAGCCGCGATAGTTCGGCGCGAGCACCGTCCAGCCTTGAGCCAGCATAAAACTCAACTCAGGGTTCCATGAGAATTGCAAATGCCAATTCGGTCCGCCGTGGATGTTGAGCACCGCAAGATCGCCCGCGCCGTGATACAACAAGGCGGGCACTTGCACACCGTCCATGCCGGGGTACCAAACCTCCTCCGGCTGTGGAAAGTTCAACTCCTCATCCAGTGACTTCGTCAACTGAGTCGCTTCACCGGTTTCAAGATTGATCTTCCACAAGTCAGCGGGATGATTCACATCATCAAAATGGAGGATGACGCCATCCGCTGTGATCTGCGGGTGAGCGTGGACTCCATCACCGGCTTTAACCTCGCGGATTGCGCCGCCTCTATCCTTAAACTGAAATTGGGTCTTCGCCCCTTCGCTGTGTACCCAGCCGAGAATCTCTCCGCTCCGCGACCAGGTAGGCTGAGTGTCATCGCCGACCGAATCCGTTACCCAGGTGATCTCTTGCGTTTCAACGTCATACAAGCCGATGTTGAACCATTCGCTATTCTCGCACGAAAACGCCAATGACTTGGAATCCGGCGACCAGGCAGGATGCTGCGCGTTCAGGGCTTTGCCATCTTTCGTTAACTGAACGGTTCGAACCTTCCCCTTGTGCTGACCCACCGGCACGATGTGAATACTGCGGTCACTAGCCGCCGCTTCTGACTCTACCGCGATCCATTTTCCATCCGGTGACCATGCCGCATCCCAACACGGATGGAAGATATTTCGGATCATCCGTTCGCGGCTGCCGTCGAGCGGAAGCACATACAGCGCAAACTGTCCATTCGCTTCTGAAAGCACAGCCAACCCTCTGCCATCAGGAGCCCAGGACATATTCGGTTGGTGCGCATACAAAATATCCGGCGTTAAATCGGTGGAAGTGTTGGTTGTGAAGTCATGGATGCAGATGTGATACGACTCGCTGCCGTCAATGTCCAACGCAAATGCGATCTTTGTCCCATCTGGCGAAAAGCACGGAGAAAACTTTGCCCCCGCCAAATTGATCCTCAGTTCTCTGATCTCTGTTCCTGCTACTTCCCACAGGTCCCATGTCCCCGTTTTGTTCCAGGAAAAGATGATGCGTTGCTCATCAGGCGAGACGGCGAATTTCAGACCAGTGTCAACATAAGGGATGCGGAGGAGTTCGGAGAGTGTCAGCATAGTTTTTGAGAAATCAGGATTAAGAAATGAGTAACGAGAAGCGAGGGCATTTTACCTTGTAACTCGTTACTCATTTCTTGTTGCTTGTCCTTAAGCAATAGCGGGTTCTTCCAATCTCGGCAGGTCTTCCAAGCCTGCCTGGTGTGCGAGATCCAAAACATAGGCGTAGAGAGCAGCCTCATGGTCTGGATTCATTTCAGGTCGACGATACGATGCGAGAATTTCCTTCACGCGGATTCTGGCGCGGGTGAACGTATCCATCGAGCCGGATTCTCTCCATCCGCGCATTGAGTCTCGATCAAAGACTTTATCTGGCATGTGTTGTTCCTCGCGGAAGAGTTTAAGGGTGATCTTCTGCTTGAGGAAGTCGCCGCCTTTGAAGTTGACGCCTTCAAAGAAAGCGGTTGCCAGCGTTTCGGTATGAACCTTCATGCCCGCGATCATGCGCTTTGCCATGGCAATGCCTTCCGCGTCGGTGACGAGTTTCTCCGGACTTTGGCACAAGAGCGAGTCCAACATGCCGGAACCGGAGATCATGTTGATGCCGCTCAACGCACCGACTAATGCGCCCATGCCGCTTTCCAAACCTGCTTGCGTATCGAGCAACTTCGCTTCTGTCGCGCCAAGATAGGCATGTGTGGGCAATCCAAGCGATTTGCCAACCTGCGCGTAAGACGAATCGATCATCGCAGTTTCAATGGCGCCGAACGGTGTGCCGCCTTTGCGCATGTCGAAAATGGCGGGGGCGCCGCCCCACACAATGGGCGAACCTGCGCGCGCGAGTTGGTGAATGGTGATGCCCGAAAGACATTCCGCTGCATGTTGCGTGACCGCGCCCAGCAGTGTCACTGGAGCCGCCGCACCTGCCAACGGCATGGATACGATCTCCGCCGGAATGCCCGCGCGTGCCAGGGCGATTAGTTGCCCTGCACCAAAGTTTGACCAGATCAACGGCGGCGATGGGCAGACATCGAACACGGCGCGGGGTTTCAAGCGTGAGGCTTCATGTCCGCCTGCAAGAATGGCGAGCATTTCCAGCATCTGATGCACGGTCTTGTTCGTGAACGCGCCGGTGACGATGGGTTTCTTTGAATAAAGCAAGACCAGATACAAACGATATAGATCGTGAATGTCCTTTGGTACATCGTGACAGACAATTGCGGTGGATTGCGCATCGTACTGCGGTAGCACCTCCGCCACTTTGATGATGCGGATCAGGTCTTCGGATTCGGCGGTCTTATGTTCGAGCGTATCCGGCAGGAGGATGGAGATGCCCGATGAGCCGGGGTCAAAATGAACCGCATCGCCTCCATACTGGACCTTGGGATTCCCGTCGTAATCGTAGAGATGGAACACGCTGGGAACGGTTTCCACCGCCCGGCGGACAATTTGCTCTGGGATGCGCACGACCATCGTCTCTTCGTCCACTTGTGCGCCTGCTTCGGAAAGCAGTTGCCGCGCCTCGGCATTTTGCACTTTTATACCGGGGTTCAGCAAAAGTTCGTAGGCTTCATCGAGGATGCGGTCGATCAGTTCCTCATCGAGCAGGGATAGTTTGGGTTGCATGGTGCCTCCTTGGGGTAATTGGAGATTGGTAATTCGTAATCGAGTCTTTAGGACTCAAGGATTTCAAAGGTCATTTTGGAGCAGGCTTGAACTCTAAAGCCGCGAATCTCCACTCTCTAATCTCCAAATACCAATAACCATTCACCACTAACAAAGAGATCAAGCCAATTCGTGATCTTCCAGTCTGGGCAATTCTTCAACGCCAGCCTTTTGCGCAAGGTCGAGCATGTATGAGCGTAGGCGCGCCATCTGGTCAGGATCCAATTCGGGTCGACGATACGATGCGAGCAATTCCTTCACGCGAAATCTGGCTCTGCCGAAGGCGTCCAGTGACCCTGCTTCCTTCCAGGCGCGGGTCGAATTGCGGTCAATGATGTCGCTGGGCAGGTGCTGTTCTTCGCGGAAGAGTTTCATGGTGATCTTCTGCTTGAGGAAGTCGCCGCCTTTGAAGTTGATCTTGTCATCGTAGAAGCCGGTAGCGAGAGTGTCGGTGTGTTGCTGCACACCCTTGACCATGCGCTTCGCCATTGCGATGCCTTCTGCATCAATAACGAGTTTTTCCGCGCTGTGGCAGGCGAGGAAGTCCAACATGCCGGAGCCGGAGATCATGTTGATGCCGCTCAGTGCGCCGACCATTGCCGTGATGCCGCTCTCCAACCCTGCCTGCGCATCGACGAGTTTTGAATCCGTTGCGCCGAGGTAGGTGTGGGTGGGCATACCGAGCGTCTTGGCGACTTGCGCGTAGGAGCAATCGAGCATGGCGGTTTCGATGGCGCCCATTGGGGTCGCACCTTTTTTCATATCGAAGATGGCTGCTGCGCCGCCCCATACGATGGGAGAACCGGGATGTGCAAGTTGATGAATGACGATGCCGGCGAAGACTTCTGCCGTGTGTTGTGTGACAGTGCCCAGCATGGTCACGGGAGCCGCCGCGCCTGCCAGTGGAACGGAGACGATCTCGGCAGGGATACCCGCCCGCGCCAAAGCGATGAGGTTGCCCGCGCCGAAGTTTGACCAGATCAACGGCGGGGCAGGGCACACGTCGAAGATGGCGCGCGGTTTGGCACGCGAGGCTTCGGGGCTGCCCGCGAACAACGCGAGCATGTCGATCATCTCCTGCACGGTCTTATTGGTGAATGCGCCGGTGACGATGGGTTTTTTGGAATACAGCAGGGCGAGGTAAAGACGGTACGAGTCTTGAATGTCCTTGGGAACGTCGTGACAGATCACTGCCGTGGATTGGGCATCGTACTGGGGAATCTGTTCCGCCACTTTAATGAGGCGCAAAAGGTGTTCGGTTTCGGTCGTGTCATGCTCGAGCGTTTCCGGGTTGAGTATGGTGATTCCCGAAGAGCCTGGGTCGAAGTGAACCGAGTCGCCGCCGTAGTGAACGACGGGGTTGCCGTCGTAATCGTACAGATAAAATTCCCGCGGCACGCTTTCCATCGCTTTGTGGACAAGCGCAGCAGGAATCCCGACGACGTTATTTTCCGGGTACATGATCGCGCCGGCTTCGGCGAGAAGTTGACGCGCTTCTTCGTTCTGCACCTTGATGCCGGGGCAGCGCAGAAGTTCGTAGGCTTCTTCCAAAATGCGGGCGATGATTTCGTCGCTAAGGAGGGTGAGTTTGGGTCTCATGTGACACCTCTAATGGGGATTTGGTTCTCTTTGGCGAAGAGATTGGTTTCAAGTTGCAGGGTACAGGTCGAAGTTTCCCTTCAACCTGTACCCTTAAACCTTCAACTTATTGCTTTTCAACTGACTTGATAATTCTTTCGAACTCCGAACCGATCTTTTCATCCAGCGGATCGGGCTGGTGTTCTTTCAAAATCTTTCTGGCTTTCTCCAACGCCCAGTCGCGCGCGTCGTCGCCTTTTTCTTCCCATTGGGTGTACGGGCGGCGGTCCAGGAATTTCGGCAGGAAAATTTCACGCATATGATTGCGGGAGTGTTTCTGGGCGAGGTAGTGCCCGCCAGGACCGACGGCTGCAATGGCGTCGAGTGCGAGTGTTTCTTCGTTTACAACGATGCCTTGCATCATCTTGTGGATGATGGAGAAAATTTCACAATCCATCATCATTTCGGCATAGGACCAAATGCGGCTGCCGTGCAGGAATCCAACACCCAAAAGCATGTCCGACATGACCACACTCGCCATAAAGGTTGAAAGACTGCCTTCAAGACCGGCTTGCCAGTTTGGTTCCTTTGCGCCGGTAGCGAACGATCCCATCGAAAGAGGGATGTTGTAAAAATCCGCGAGGACGTTGGTCGCTGCGCCGAAGAGGAAGTCTTCCGGTCCGCCGCCGGTGTAGACGCCAAGACGCGGGTCGGAGGCGGTTTGTGCAGCGGCATAGAACACAGGTGCGCCAGGATAAGCCAGTTGTAAAAGGGCGGTGGCGGCGATCACTTCTGCATTGCCGACAGCGAGCGTGCCTGCCATGGTTGCCGGTCCTGTGGTGAGACAGGCGGACATGGTCATGAAGCCCGTGGGGATTCCGGCCTCAGCGGCGATCAAGGCTGCGTCGAGCGAACCGCCGTCGTGTCCGAGTGGTGGGGCGGTGCATTGCATCAATGAGAGGACAGGACGCTTGCGCAATTCCTCTTTGCCGCCCGCGAGAATCCCCGCCATTTCCACTGCGGCTTTTGCCTCGTGGACGTTGTAAATGGATTCGGTCTGCACGTGTTTGGTGGAATTTTCCCAAACGGCTTGCAGTTCGTGCAGCCCGCGCGCTTCGACGGGCGTATCTTGAGCGGAGAGTGGAACCCAATGGAAGGCGACTTCCGGGGTTGCGTCGGCGACACGGGCGATGTCGCGGACATCCTGCAGAACGGAGGTGCGCTTCTTTCTCGTGTCGATGTCGATGATCTCAACGCCGCATCCATCTGTGCCGAGGCAGACGTGGTTGCCATCGAGCGGAAGATTCTGCTGAGGGTCGCGCGCGCCGAGGTCGTACTTGGGCGGGCATTTCTTCAGCGCGTCTTCGATCAACTGCGGCTTGGCGCGGACGATCTTCTTTTCAAAATCGACCTGCGCGCCATTGGCTTGCCAAACTTCCAATGCCCGCTTGGATGGGAAGCGCACGCCGACATTTTCAATGATGTGCAGTGTGGCTTCATGGATTTTTTGGACTTCTTCCTTCGTCAGCACCTCAAGTTTTAGTTTGGGGTCGCTGATGGTCTTTATCGTCTTGTGAGACATGGTGCCCTCCCGAGGCTATGTCTCTCCTCTTCTCTCTGAGAACATATTGTCATTGCAAGGGCAAAACCGGGGCAACCTCCAACGAAGGTTGTTTCATCGGATAATTGCCTTCATCGAAATAATGGGATTACACATCTGCCTTGCCGACCAATTCCTTCGCAAGTTTGACTGCGCCGACAGCATCTTCAGAGTAGCCGTCTGCTTTGATTTTGGTCGCCCACTCACGGGTGATGGGCGCGCCGCCCACCATGACTTTGATCTTCGGGCGCAGACCTTCCTTGTCCATTTCTTCGATGACCTCGCGCTGGCGCACCATGGTGGTGGTCAATAATGCGCTCATCCCGATGATGCTGGCGTTGATCTCAAGCGCCTTGCCGATGATCTTATCGGCGGGCTGATCCACGCCCAGATCGGTCACTTCAAAGCCGGAGGCGCTCAGCATCGTGCCGACCAGAGTCTTGCCGATCTCGTGGATGTCGCCTTCGACGGTGGCAAGCACCACACGTCCCATCGTTTCGCGGGCTTCACCAAGCTTCAGCAATTCCGGCTCGAGCGTGGCAACGGCGGCTTTCATCGCTTCGCCCGCCATGACCAACTCTGGCAGAAAGGCTTCGCCCGCCCCGAACTGGTCGCCGATGTAGTTGACGCCAATGACGAAACCCTTTGTAATGGCATCCAGCGGCGGGATGTTCATCTCGATGGATTTTTGAGCAAGTTCGGTGGAGAGATCCGAATCCCCGTCGATGATGCTTTGCGCCATCTGTTTGAATAATTCGTCTGACATGGAAGTTCCTCCAGTTACTTTGATGGTTTTTTGATCAAGTGCATGACTTGTTTTTCTTTTTCTCTCAACAACCTGGCAGGGATGCTGCGGTAGGTTTCCAGCCACCTGCCAGACTCCATCACATGCTCCAGCGAGACCTTCACCGCCAGATCGGGGTCTCTTTTCTTGAAGGCTTTCAAGATGGCGGCGTGTTCATCATGAGTTTGTGCCACGCTGCCAGAGACCAATTCAGGTTGCCGGTATAACGCTTCATACAGAAGCCAATCCGGAAAAGCGTTCGAGACGATGGCATATAGTTCGATTAGCAAGTTATTGCCCGAAGCATTCGCGATTGTGGCATGGAACTCGCGGCTCAACTGCCGCTCTTGCGGCATCTCGTTCAATTCGACATGCCGATCCATTTCTTCCATGATCGCTTCAAGTTTTGCGATCTGTTCGGGCGTGGCATTTAACGCGGTTTCCCGGGCGATCATCGCTTCGAGGAGCAGACGCATCCCATAGGCTTCCACCACGTCTTTTTCCGACATCTCCCGCACCCGCACGCCGCGATAGGGCACCCGCTCCGCGATTCCCTTGGCAACCAGCAGGTCCAACGCCTCACGCACGGGAGTCATGCTCACGCCCATCTGACTGGCGATATCTTCCTGTCGCAGCCAGTCGCCGGGTCCATATTTTCCCGCGATGATCTGCCGGTGCAGGGCATCATAGATCTCTTCTTTGAGGGGTTTATGGGTAAGTTCTCGTTCCACTATTGACGCCATAATTATACATTATATATAATCACGGACGATTTCGGAAGTGCCCCGTGTCACGAAAAATGTCATCGGCGCAAAAGCCCTTCGGGTATACTTGCCATATTGGAGATTTCATGTCTGAAATTAACCTAACCCCACTAAAGCCAGCCATCGAAAAATACATCCCTCTGGGGCGTTCCGGGTTGCTGCCCGCCCTGCACGCGGCGCAAAAAATCTACAACTGGTTACCCGAAGAAGTAGCGTCTGAAATCGCAAAAAGCCTGCGCGTTCCGCTTGCCGACGTACATGGTGTGATCGAGTTCTACTCCATGTACTACAACAAGCCGGTGGGGAAAAAGATCATCCGGGTTTGTACGGATCAGGCTTGTGCCTTGAAGAATGCGGATGGGCTTCTGCATCACCTTTGCGCTCATCATGGGATCGAACCGCATCAGACGACCGAAGACCTGTCTCTCACCATCGAGCCAAGCCCATGCCTTGGGATTTGCGAGCAGGCTCCCGTCGCGCTTGTGGATGACCAAGCCGAAACGAACATTTCCACGGATTTCCACACCTATGAAGTGGGCACGCCCCGTTCCATCGTCGACGGGACATTGCGCATCCTCACCGCCAATTGTGGGAACGGTCCCACCAGCCTTGAAAAATACGGCAAATATGCCGGGTTAGAAAAAGCCCAAGCCCTCGGACGGCTGGAAGTCATCGAAGAGGTCAAAGCCTCCGGTCTGATCGGACGCGGCGGCGCAGCCTTCCCGACCGGCATCAAAGGCGAAGGCGCAGAACGCGCCATTGGCGATCAAAAGTATGTTGTCTGCAATGCGGATGAATCCGAGCCTGGCACATTCAAAGATCGCGTGTTGCTGAACGATGATCCGCATCGCGTCATTGAGGGCATGTGCATCACAGCCTATGCCGTTGGCGCGACCAAAGGTTATATTTACATTCGCGGGGAATACCCATACATTGTGCCCGTGCTCGAACATGCCTTGAGCGAGGCGCGCGAGGCGGGCTACCTCGGTGAACATTTTGATATTGAAATTCGCGTCGGCGCTGGTGCCTACATTTGTGGCGAGGAGACCGCGCTGTTTGAATCGATCGAAGGGAAGCGCGGTTTCCCGCGTGTGAAGCCGCCTTTCCCAACGACATTTGGCTTGTTTGGCGAGCCGACGGTCATCAATAATGTGGAAACACTGTGCAATCTTCCGCTGATTATTTCGGAAGGTGCGCAAGGTTATCGAAAATTCGGCACGGAAAAATCCCCAGGCCCAAAGTTGTTTTGCGTTTCGGGTGATGTAGCGAAGCCGGGATTGTATGAAGTTTCGTTTGGCGCAACGATGCGCGAGCTGCTCGATCTGGCAGGCGGCGTTGCCAATGGACGAAAACTCAAAGCCGTTTTACTGGGCGGCGCGGCGGGAGCCTTCGCCACGGAGGAACATCTTGATATCAAGTTGACCTTCGAAGACCTGCGTGCGGCGGGACTTCCGCTTGGCTCGGGCGTAGTGCTGGTCTATGACGAGACGCGTGACATGCGCGATGCCTTGCATCGCATTGGTCACTTCTTTGCACACGAGTCTTGCGGAAAATGCTATCCCTGTCAAATGGGAACGCAGCGGCAGATGGAGATCTTGAATCGCGTGGCAGGGGGCAGAGTCCTCGAAGGAGATTTCGTCCGCTTGCAGGATGTCGGCTGGACGATGACAGACGCGAGCATTTGTGGTTTGGGTCAGACGGCGGCAAGTGCGGTTTTGTCCGCGATGAAATTGTGGCCCGAATTGTTCGAGGTGAAGTCATGACAGTCACATTTCTGATGGATGGCAAGGAAGTCACCGCGCAGGACGGTCAAACTTTGTTGGATGTTGCGCGCGAAAATGGGATCGAGATTCCCACCATCTGCTTTCACGAAGCGACTACGGCGAATGCGGTTTGCCGAATCTGCGTTGTCGAAGTGGAGGGGATGAGAACGCTCCAGCCTTCATGCATTGTCAAGGCGGCGACCAATATGAAGGTCCAGACGCGAAGCGAGAAGGTTGTCCGCGCGCGGAAAACCATTCTGGAAATGTTGTCTGCCACCATGGACCTGTCTGAGGCGGCTGACATCCAGGCGATGATGAAAGAATATGGCGCGCGCGATGAACGCTTCCCCGATGCCGTGCGCCGCGAATCGGACATCAAAGACGACAACCCGATGTATATCCGCGATTACTCGAAGTGTTTGCTTTGCTGGCGCTGCGTGCAGGTCTGCGCGGACGATGCGCAATTTACCTATGCCATCAATTTCGAAGGTCGCGGATACGAGACACAGATCGGCACATTCTTCGATAAAGCCATTCCCCAAACGACTTGTGTGCTGTGCGGGCAATGCGTGGGCGTGTGCCCAACCGGCGCCTTGAAACCCAAACGTGAATTCTTATTGGAAAAGGGGAAAACGCCTGCTGAGATCAGCGTGATGAATACCGGTAGAAAGCAGAGGAAGCCGCGATGATCAAGCCTGACCGAATCACCACCACCACCTGCCCTTATTGTGGTGTGGGTTGTACGCTTCAACTTCACGTCAAAGATGATTTTATTTACAAAGTAACCAGCCCGTTTGACTCACCCGTCAATCACGGCAACTTGTGTGTGAAAGGACGCTTCGGGTATGATTTTGTCTATCATCCCAAGCGCGTCACCACTCCGCTTGTGCGGCGGTACTTGCTTGAAGGCAAGCCGAAACCCGAAGGACGTGAGCAGGTCTACGCCATTAGCGTGGATGGCAAGCCCATCCCCGATTCGCAGATCTCCAACGATTGGGATTGGGTGGAAACCGATTGGGGCACCGCGCTGAACTTCGTGGCAGATAACCTCGTCCGCATTTACAAGCGCGACGGTTCGGATGCAATGGCGGTCTATTGCTGCGCCAAAGCCACCAACGAAGATAACTATCTCCTGCAAAAAATGTACCGCGCCCTGTTCCGCACCAACAACGTGGATCATTGTACACGTCTGTGTCATGCTGGTTCGGTGGTTGCGTTGCAGCAGGCGGTCGGTTCGTCTGCCATGAGCAACACGGCGGGGCAGGTCATTATGAACGATGTCTTCATCGTGACCGGCTCGAACACTTCTGAGAATCACCCCATCATTGCCTTGCAGATGAAAGAAGCCGTGCAGAAACATGGCGCAAAGATGATCGTGGTCGACCCGCGTCGCATCGACCTGGTGGATATGGCAGAGATGTGGCTTCCGCTCAAGCCGGGCACTAACGTCCCGGTCTTTTCGGCAATGGCGCATGTGATCGTCAAAGAGAATTTGGTTAATTGGGAGTTCGTCAAAGACCGCACTGAAAATTTCGACGAATTCATGGAATCGCTTGAAAAATTCACACCTGAGTATGCCGAAGAAATATCCGGTGTCGCCGCCGAGGATATTCGCAAAGCCGCCCGCATGTATGCCAAGGCGAAGAACGGTGCGATCTATTGGGGTATGGGGATTTCGCAGCTTTCGCATGGCACGGCATCGGCGCTTGCGCTCATTCACCTTGCCTTCCTCACCGGTCATGTCGGGCGCGATGGCACCGGGCTGAATCCCCTGCGCGGACAGAACAACGTCCAAGGCGCGAGCGATATGGGCTCCATGCCGTTTCATTATCCCGGCTACATGCGCGTTGATAACCCCGAAAACCGCGCCAAATGGGAAAAGGCATGGAACATCGAAGAAGGCGGCTTAAATCTCAAATTGGGACTCACCACCACCGAGATTCTCAGCAACGCCCATGAAGGCGGCATTCGCGCGTTATACATCATGGGAGAAAACCCGATGATGTCGGAGCCGAATCTTAACGAGACCCGCAAGCACATGACGCATCTTGAATTCCTTGTGGCGCAGGATATTTTCATCAACGAGTCCGGTGCATTTGCCGATGTCTTTTTACCCGCCACGCCTTTTGCCGAAAAAGATGGCACCTTCTCGAACACGGATAGAAGGGTACAACGAGTCCGCGCCGCGCATAAACCGCGTGGACAAGCCCGCCCCGATTGGCAGATCATCTGTGACTTAGCCCTCCGCATCGAAACCAGACTGGGAGTTTCCACAGCCCATTGGGCATATTCCAACCCCGAAGAGATTCTGCGCGAAATGGGCAGCGTAAACCCGGATTACGCAGGCATCACCTACGAACGCATCGACAAGGTCGGCTTGATATACCCTGTACCGACCCTCGACCACCCCGGTACGCCGACACTCTTCACGGAATCCTTCCCGCGCGGACGTGGAAAATTCCACCCGCTTGATTATGTCCCTGTGCGCGAAGAACCCGATGATGAATATCCCTTCATCCTCACCACAGGGCGCTTGCTTGAACATTGGCATGGCGGCACAATGACGCGCAACTCGTCTCTTAACGAAGCCTACCCTGAAGCCCGGGTGGAGATTCATCCCGCTGACGCGGAAATCCACGGTATCAGAAACAATGACCCGGTCAAGGTCCAGAGTCGACGCGGTGAGATCGTTGTCCGCGCCACAGTGACGGAGAAGACCACGGTTGGGGTCGTCTTTCTGCCCTGGCATTTCCATGAAGCAGCGGCGAACCTGCTCACCAACGATGCACTCGACCCACAGGCGAAGATCCCCGAATTCAAGGCTTGCGCTGTGCAGGTCTTCCCCGCAAGAGAAAGTGACCTGCCCAACCCGGATGTGGTGGTGGAGCGCGGGCGCTACTAAAATAAGACCTCGGAAAGCACTAAACTTTCCGAGGTCTTCTGTATAATCGCTTTATGTCAAAAACATATCTTGTACCATTAACCGAAATCCGCCGCGAGCAGACGGTGGTCAACTCGCGTTTCATTGCCACGCTCGCGCCTGCCTTTTCCATCGAAGAAGCGCGCGCCTTCATGAAGCGGATTCGTGAAGAGTTTGCCGATGCGACTCATAATGTGCCTGTGTACATCATCGGCGGTGGAAATACCGTGACCGAATATTTTTCAGATGACGGCGAGCCAAGCGGCACATCGGGCAAACCCGCGTTGACCGTCCTGCGCGGAAGTGGTCTCGGCGATGCGGTTTTGGTGGTTACCCGTTATTTCGGCGGAACGTTGCTTGGTACAGGCGGATTGGTGAAAGCCTACACTGAGGCGGCGCAATCTGTTGTCAACGCCGTGGAGCGCGGACAACGTGTGCCCGTCCATGTGGTGATGGCGGCGATTCCATATAATCTTTTGGAGCGGGTGCGAATTTTAACCTCGAAGAATCACGGAAAGATTTTGGGCGAAGATTACGCCGGAGATATTACGCTGACGCTGCAATTCCCTGTGGAGAATTTTGAGAATTTTCAAACTGATTTGCGTGAATTATCGGCGGGAAAGATCCACGCAGAAGTGATCGAGACGAAAGAGGAAATTGTGGCGGTCGGTTAATCTTCAAAATCTTCACAAACTTAACATATTTTCTTGACAGGTGCGTCATATAATTGGCGAAAAAAGGAGAGAGAATGACATCTGAAGTATCGAAAAGCGCCTCAAGCCAGACCAAAGTGAAATTATGGATGGATATCTTTATTTTCATCTCATTTCTGGTTGTGATGGAGCCGCACCTGAGCGACCTGCCGGTGCATGAATGGTTGGGGCTAGCCCTGACCTTTGTAATGATGGTGCATCTGTTGTTAAGTTGGGATTGGATCGTTCAGATTACCAGACGTTTCTTTAAGACCGTGGGTGGACAAAACCGGCTCAATTACATTTTGAATTGGGTGTTTCTACTAGATGGGGTGGTGATCATGATGTCTGGAATTATGATTTCCCGTGTGGCAATTCCCGCTTTGGGGTTGGATCTCGTATTGGGTCCCGGTTGGTATAAGTTACATGATCTTTCAACCAATGTTGCCCTGCTTTTGCTCGGTTTACATACGGCACTGCATTGGAGTTGGATTGTCAGCACCATCAACCGTTATGTATTTGCGCCTGCGCTTTCCCTGATCAAGAGATAAAAGGACAGACATGAAAACCTTGACCCGTGGATTAATAATCCTAGCTGTCTTTGTCCTGCTGGCTGGCGTCGTCACTGTCTCTGTGAATGTTGTGGCGGGAGTTGCTGTTTCAATGGGGCTAATCGATTCGCCTGAAGAGCGTGCAGCGGAAGAAGCCGCCAGGGAAGCAGCATCTGCGAGCGAAGCGCCAGAACCAGTGGAGCGCGAAGCACCGGAAGACTTTAATCTCTTTGCTTATGTTGTACAGTGGATCCGAAGCACCGGAAAGAATGTGTTTGTCGTTGCCATTCCAGTGCTTGCGATCGTGGTTCCGAAAAGCCTGATGGCGAGATTGCGAAAGCGTTCCTAGTGCCTAAACACCTTAAAAGTGAAGACCTACATCTTCATGTTGCTTGGGTACTTAGGTGACTCTGGTCGCTTTTTCCACCAAGTACACGATGGACACATAATCCTTGCCCGTTGCTTCTTTCATGCCGATCTCGCAGGTGATGTTGGACGAGTAATAGCCGCCGTAATCCTTCTTGAGGATTTCGGCGGTTTCTTTTTCGGTGGCGGATGCGGTCAGTTCGGGGTGGGTCAATCCGCGGTCACCAGCGAAGGCGCAACAGCCGAGGGCAAATGGCACTACGGCATTCTTGGCACATTTCTTGGCGATGGCGTGCATCTTTGAATCCAAACCGAGTTTACGGGCGGAGCAGTTGGGATGCAGGATGACTTCTTCATCCACAGGGTGGATTTCTAATTTTGGCAGAACATGGTCGTGTAGAAATTCCACGCCGTCGAGGATGGTGAGTTGATTCCAGATTTTTTTGTCTTCGGGGGTGAGGTCATCAGCGCAGGTTTTGAGGGTATGGGTGCAGGAGGTGGTATCTATGACGATGGGATATTTCCCATGCTGTGACCATTCCCACATTTGTGTGAGGGTTTTATGGAGCGCGGCTTGGTATGCGGATTTGTATCCCTTTGAGGAGAAGGGCATTCCGCAGCAGTGACCGGTTGAATTGGCAGGGATGAGGAGTTGGATGTTGGCGCGGTTGGCGATGGTGATGAAGGCTTCACTGAGTGGCAGGTTGAAGGTTTCAAGTTGCAGGTTTGAAAAACCTGTAACTTGTGACTTGGAACCTGGAACCCCCAACTGGCGCGAGATGCAGGATGGAAAATAGATAAATTTTTTTTCACGACGGAGATCACGGAAGCCACGGAGATTTTTTGGAGAATGAGGAATGGACTTGTTCCACTTCGGCAGCCTTGTGCCTGTAATTTTCTCAGCAACCACCGAAATGGATTTGACTCCGTTTACGCCGATCACTTTTTCAGCGGCGTGACCAAGCGAAACGCCAACCCCAACCGTTTTTTCAACGAAACCAAAATTTTCAACAACCCGTTCCGCTAACTTGTTACTCGTTACTCGTTCACTTCTCAACTTTTTTATAAACTTCCCTGTATCGATCCCCACCGGACACGCCGTTCCGCACAGACCGTCGAGGGCGCAGGTGTCGATACCGGCGTAGGAATAATCGTCAGAAACTGAATCGATTTCGGTTAAGAATGAAGCGGCGAGCGTACCGCTTTGCGGCATCTTCGACATAGCGGCGAGTTCTCTTTGGACGACGATCCGCTGTCTGGGAGTCAGAGTCAGCCTGCGGCTTGGACACTTCGACTCGCAGAATCCACACTCGATGCATTTGTCGATTTCAGGCGCGACGAGTGTGAGCGATTTCAAATGAGTGACATGCGCTTGTGGGTCGTCGTTGATGAGTACGCCGGGGTTGAGCATTCCATCGGGGTCGAGCAGCGATTTGAGGTCGCGCATGATGGCGTATGCCTCGGCGCCCCATTCGGTTTCGACGAACGGCGCCATGTTACGCCCGGTGCCATGCTCGGCTTTGAGCGAGCCATCGTATTTTCCGCTAACGATGCCCACCATCTCGCGCAGAAATTTATCGAAGAACTGAATTTGCTCTGGCGTATCAAACGCCTGATTGACGAGGAAATGCAGGTTGCCATCTTTCGCATGCCCGAAGATCACGCCCTCGGTGTAACCGAAGTCATCGAAGAGATGACGCAAATCCATCACGGCATCGGCGAGATGCTGAACAGGAAATGCAACATCTTCATTGACCGAGGTCGTGCCGCGCGGACGCATCGCCCCAACCGATGCGATGATGCCTTTGCGCGGTTTCCACAACGCGGCTTGTTGGATCGGGTCATCGGTGAATTCGACATCGTGAATCAGTTTGAGTTCGTGGATGACGCGCCCCGCCTCTTTCTTAAACTGGAGCATGGTCTCTGAATCTGACGCTTGATACTCGGCGAGAATGGCGGTTGCGCCCGCGGGTAACTCTTTGAGAATGGCAGGTACGCCGGGCAAATGCTCTACCGAACGCAGCGACTCACGATCCATCACTTCGACTGCGCGCGCACCTGATTGCTTGATAGGGTAGACCGCCGCCGCCGCGTCGCGGATGTTTTTGAAATACATTTGCCCCGTATATTTGTAGTTGTAATCGGGCAAGGTGTCGAGCACGCCTTCGGCAATAAATCCGAGCGTGCCTTCGGAGCCGATCAGCAAGTGAATGAGAATATCAAGCGGATGGTCGAAGTCAAGAAAGGCGTTGAGCAGGTAGCCGTTGTTGTTTTTCATCTGATAACGACGGCGGATTTTCTCTGCAAGCGTTTCGTCTTTGTATTTTGCGTTTGAATTCAGAATTCTCTGCTTGAGTTCGAGTATTCCCTTTGCGATATGTGGTTGTTCGTTCTCGAAGATCTTGTGTGCGTCAGGGTGGGAGGTGTCGAGCGTAAAGCCGTTCGGTAACACAAAGGTCATCGCGTGGATGGTCTTGTATGAATTCTCTGTCGTGCCGCAGCACATGCCGCTGGAGTTGTTTGCAAGGATGCCGCCCATCATGCAGGCGTCGATAGAAGCAGGGTCGGGACCGATGCGCCGTCTGTGCGGCTTGAGCACGTTGTTGAGAAATCCACCGACGATGCCGGGTTGAAAACGAATTTTGCCCGCATTCTCTTCCACGCTGTACTCGCCCCAATGCCTGGAAATATCTACGAGAATGCCATCTGTCACCGCCTGCCCAGAGAGACTTGTCCCTGCTGCGCGGAAGGTCATCGGGATTTTGTTTTGCTGGGTAAATTGGAACAGTGCCTGAATTTCCCCAATGGAATTCGGCTGTACCACCGCCTGCGGCACGAGCCGAAAATACGACGCGTCGTTGGCGTAGGCAATACGGTCAATGAGGCGGGAGCGGATGCGGTCAGCGGGGAGGATGGAGGTGAGGGAAGCAGTCATGGAAACCTTTATTGATATTTTACAACTTCTTCATCTTTCGTTCGCATTTTATCCACCTGAAGAATCTGGCTTTCCATACAATAAGTGACAGTCACCTTGCCCGCTCCGCTTCGCTACGGGGTGCTTCGCAAAGGTGGCTGTCACTTGAAAATTGGAGAGAAAATGTCGAACTCAAATCGAACAAAACTACTTTTGGATATTGGAATATTTCTGGCTTTTCTGATCACGATGGATCCGCATTTCAGCGGGCTGGCTATTCATGAATGGCTGTCCATTGCGCTGGCGGGGACGATCGTTGTGCATTTGCTGTTGAATTGGGAGTGGATCGTCAACGTCACCAAGCGTCTTTTTGTCAAAGCGACAAATGGCGCACGTGTCAATTATGTGCTCAACTGGCTGCTGTTCATCGATGGAATCCTCATCATGCTTTCGGGTATTATGATCTCAGAAGCCGTCCTGCCGACCTTGGGCATTTCCCTGCCTGTCGATTTTGCTTGGCGCAGACTGCATGACATGTCGGCAAATCTGTCTTTGTTTATCATGGGCTTGCACCTTGCCATGCACTGGAATTGGATCGTGACCACCTTCAAACGGGTATTTCTTGGCGGCGGCAAGAAGCAGGTTGCTGTGGCGGCAAATCCAGAGGCGCAATCATGAAGACACTGTTTCGTATTCTGGTCATCCTGGTAGCAGCCTCCATCATCGGCGGCTTGATGTATGTTGGCGTGAATGCTTCTGGCTCTTCGGACACGTCCACCTTTGAAGAGGGACGCCGTCCGCAATTCAACCCGGATGGTGATGACAATATGTTCCGCCCGGAAGGTGATGAAAGGGGTGAGCATGGGGAGCGCGGCGGATTCGGCTTCCCCGGCGGGGTGATCAAAGCGCTGGTGTTGATGTCCATTGCGGGTGGAATTTACTCTGCTGTAGTGTGGACAGGGAAGAAAGCGAAAAGAGTCGCCACTTCCTAAAAAGGAACACGAATCAAAAATCGCCCGAGTGCATGAGTGCTGCTGGGCGATTTTTTTTATTTTCAGAGAACTATCCGTGAGGGATGAAGAGTTTTCCGCTCCATGTTCCTTGCAACGTGCGGATGAAAACTACGCTCCAGAGCAGGAGAAATCCCGCCAGGGCGGCGATTCCTACCCAAAGGAAGAAGTTCAATTGGGTGCTAGTGTACAGCACACCCGTTGCCACAGTAAACGCTCCCAGTGGAAAGATAAAAGCCCACCAACTTAAGGCAAAATCCAGCGCTGACTTCCGCGTATACACCAACGTAAACCAGATGGAAAGCAACAACCAGAAGAAGGCGAAACCCCATAAGCCAATGCCAAACGTCTTCGAAAAGAATGTCAGCACCTGCGTTACGGTTTCGGGCGTTTCGAAATATCCCGCCAATGCTGGCACAGATTTCAGGCTGATAATGGCGAGGATCGATGTGGGGGCTAGTCCGATCCAAAAGGTGGGTAGAAGTTGGGCAGGTGGAAGTTGGTGAAACAAATAGCGGACAAAGATCGTTGCCATCATGAACATGAACAGGAAGAAGCCCAAGCCTGTGAAGATCAACCCGCCGACGACATTCATGCCGTGCCAAACAGTTCCTTCGAAGCGTTCTGCCAGCGAAAAACTAAACAGCGGCACGATCAAGGTTGAAACGGGCGGAATCAACCACCCAAGGGATGCGGAACCCCATGGGAGGTCAGGCTTGTGGAAAAACTCTGAAAGGATAAGGATGGCGAGCAATAGGATTCCCACTGCGCCAGCCATGAGCAAGGTCTGCAAGGTGGCATTGAGGAACTTCTCCGGCAGAAAGAGACCACTCGCTTTTTCCAGAGCAATCCCGCCGACGATGAGAGAGATCGGCATAGTGGGATAGAATGCTGCCGAAACCGGGTGCTTCAGACTTTCAACAGCTGCTTCACGGAACCACACCCAGCGTAAAAGCCAGGGAATTAAGATCATTACGAAAGCGATGAACGCGACTGTCAAAAAGAACAGCATAAAAACCGATGCAAACGGAATGATCTTCTGGAACGACGCAAAGGCAGGCACTGCGACTGCCGTTCCCATCACCAGCGCGAACCAGGATGGCACAAAATGCTGAACAATGCTTCGAAAATTGGGTTTGGTTTCAGGCATGGACTCTCATCTTTTCGGTGGAATGAAATGCGATACTCACGGACAAAAATTTTGAACAAAAACTAAGTGCATCCGAGAGCGGTCTAGCTTCCAGTTTTGATGCGACAAACCGGAATAAGTGACAAACATCCCGCTGATTTTAGCGGGATGTTTTACGGGTCAAGCTCAAGAATGGGTGCGGGGCAGTTCTATCAGAATTTTCAGCCCACTGCCTTTTTTGCTTTCCGCCCAAATGCGCCCTTTGTGCATCTCCACAATGGACCTGGCAATTGCCAGTCCTAAACCGGAACCGCCATCGTCCCGGTTGCGTGACTCATCTGCGCGATAGAAGCGGTCAAAGATGTGAGCCGCTTCTTCGGGTGTGATGCCTTCGCCGCTGTCCGCGACCGACAGTTGGATTCTGTTTTCTGTGAGCTGGGTCTTCATCTCGACGGTTCCGCCATCAGGGGTGTGACGAAGCGCATTGTCGAGGATGTTGTTTAGAACCTGGGCAAATCGCCCTGGGTCGAGATTCGCCGTCAGAATGCCCGGAGCAGGCTCAAGGTCCAAAGTGATGCGCTTTTGATTGAACAGGGTCAGATAATGGGCGTGGACATCGCTCATAAAGACGTTCACATCCACGGGTTGGAATTCCACAAAAAGTTCACCGGCGTCGGCAAGAGATAAAGTCCGCAGGTCATTGATGAGATGTTCGAGGCGTTCGGCTTCTTCACGGACGATCTCGAAATTCTCGCGCGTGGGTTGAAGCACACCGTCTTTGACGCCTTCGGCATGACCGAGGATCAGGGCGATGGGGGTGCGCAGTTCGTGAGCAATATCGGCGGTCATCTGTTTGCGGAGATTGAAAGCGCGCGCTAGATCTGAACTCATCTTGTTGAAGGATTGTGCGAGTTCGCCGATCTCATCCCGCGAACGGACGGGGACTTGTT
>DDSH01000018.1:0-1284 GCA_002343775.1 Anaerolineales bacterium UBA2395 | reverse complement strand
GCAAGCAAGGTGGTGGCGATTGCGCTGAAAAATATCGAGCCGTTCAGGCGGCGCAGGAATTCGTAATCGAGCGGGCTTCTGTCGGGCGCTTTGGGAATGAGCAGAATGCCGACCGTCGCACCGTCTGCCTGGATGGGGTAACCGTTATCGAATTCATCTTTGCTGCACGGCTCTCCCATGTTCCGCCCTTCGCCCGCAACGATGATGTTACTGTTCATATCCGCAATGGAAAAGTTGAGAGGACGTGGTTCGCCGTGCCAGCCGGATTCGTGTCCGAAGCGCATGAACTCCTCTTCGATGCCGTCCCATCCTTGATTCTCTTCGTAGTAACGCCCAAGTTCTTCCGCCAGTTCGGTTTCATAACGGTCGTTGATGAAGCGATCGAATTCCCGGTCCGTAAGGACGCGCGATGAAACCACAACAATGCCTGTACTGAAAATGCTGATGAATAGGAAGGCAAGAATAAGCTTTACTGGAAGTTTCATCTTATTCTGAGCCTACCCTTTTCTCAAGCGGTAGCCCACACCATACACGGTTTCGATTCGATTCGGCTTGCGCGGATTTTCTTCTACCTTGGCGCGCAGGTTTTTTACGTGTGTATCGATGGTGCGTTCGTAACCTTCATAGCGCACCCCTTGGATCACATCCAGCAGGTCGAGGCGGGAAAAGACCTTTCCTGGTGAGGTCATCAGCGCGGTGAGCAGGTCGAACTCAGAGGGAGTCAAGTCGATGCTGCGCCCGTCCACCTTCACTTCGCGGGTATCGCGGTCGAGGGATATATCGAGCACTTTCAATGCCTGCCCTTTTGGCTCGTTCTTCCCGGCGCGGCGCAGTACGTTGCGCACGCGTGCCATCAACTCGCGCGGCTTGAATGGCTTGGTCACATAATCATCTGCGCCGAGTTCAAGCCCGATGATCTTGTCTTCATCCTCCACTTTGGCGGTCAGCATGATGATGGGCGTATCGCGTTCCGCCCGGTGTTCGCGCATGAATTCGTATCCGTTCATTTCGGGCATCATAATGTCCAGAACCACCAGGTCGGGGTTTTCAGCCCGTGCCGCTGCCAATGCTTCACTGCCGTTGAAAGCGGTCACGACATGATAGCCCTCCTGTTGCAGGTAGCTCTGCAGGAGGGAGACCATTCGGCGTTCATCGTCCACGATCAGGATGGTTTGAGGCATGGATTCATTATCCCATAAATGTTGTGAAGATTTTGTGTGGATTGAAGAACACCCGCCTCTTTTCGAGACGGGTGTTTGTTTCTTCCCATTCAGCATTCAGTTA
>DDSH01000014.1:16522-148347 GCA_002343775.1 Anaerolineales bacterium UBA2395 | reverse complement strand
ACCACCACCAGACCAAGAACTCACACCTATCGGTTGTCTCATTGTTAAAGAGCTGGTTGCGGGGACAGGATTTGACCCTGTGACCTTCGGGTTATGAGCCCGACGAGCTGCCACTGCTCCACCCCGCATCGGTTATTTGAGCCCGCCGATGTTACCAAGTTTATGAGATTATGTCAAGCAAACAATCCAATTAACTTTAATGAAAATCATATACCCATAAGTACCAATATACAAAAACATTTGTTAAGATTTGGTGTATAATGAATCTACCTTAACAAATTCAAACCTTATGAATTTGTGTTAAGAATTAATTTTGAAACAAACAGGTATTATCTAACTCAATCCATGAAGACCACGACCCTATTGGTCATTGAAGCCAAACACGCGGAGATCCCTTCTTTTGCAGCCGACTTGCAGAAGAAGGGATTTGATGTCCACATCGCCGCAAACGGCAGTAATGCCATTTCACTTATGAAAGAAGTCAGCCCCAGCCTCATTGTCGTTAATGCGGCGTCGTTGCGCAGCACCGGCTTGCGGATCTGCCAGTCCATCCGCGAAAAGGATGCAAAGATGCCCATCATCCTGATCCTTGAAGAGGAACGCGAAGTCAGCAAAGACGCAGCAGATGCCGTACTCGTCCTGCCTTTTACCGTCCAAAAACTTGTCAACCGCGTCAAACCATTGCTGCCGGGTGACGGCAAGAACGTCTTGCACGTTGGTCCCATCCGGCTCGATCTGGAAAAGCGGCGCGTGCGCTGCCTGGGGAAGAGCACGAAACTCACTCCGCGCCTTGTAACCCTGCTTCATTTATTGATGGATAAACATGGAGAAGTGGTTGAGCGCGAGTCGCTCTTCAAAAAAGCCTGGGAAACCAATTACACAGGCGACACCCGCACGCTGGATGTCCACATCTCCTGGCTGCGGCGCGCCATCGAACTCGACCCCGACAATCCCAAATTCCTAAAAACCATTCGCGGTGTTGGCTATCGCCTAGATATTTAACTGAAATTGCTTTCCTTCGACCGTCACCACTCGGATGCAGACCCTGCCTCCGATTTTTACTTTTAATTGCATGGGAATTTCCCCGCTTCGAACGTGACGATGAGCCTGCGCAACGCTACGGAAGTTTTTCTCATCCCAAGCCGGGTCCACCTCCCAAAAATCCACATCCAGCGAAGTCTTCAAATGGACGTAACCATCTGCGGCTGAAACCTTGACCTTCTTGGATTTGTTCGCAATCTCATATTTTGCACGCGCATCCCGTTCGAACGAGATGACGGATTTTGTTCCCGCCAGGCGCGAGCGCGTGGTTTGAACCGCGCGCAGCGTTTCATCACAGGTAATGAAGCGACGTCCATGCCGGGCAGCCACAAGAGACGTGGTACCCGAACCACAAAAAAAGTCTGCAACCACATCACCTTTATTGGATGAAGCCAGAATGATGCGTTCGAGCAGGGCTTCCGGCTTTTGAGTGGGGTACCCGGTACGTTCGTTGTGCAAACGCGCCACCACCGGGAAGTACCACCAATCTTCGGGAACCTTGCCGCGTTCCAAATCCGGGATTTTACCAAAGCCAGCCTTGGGCGAGGCTTTGAAGGTCGCCACAGTGTTGGGATTGTACGGCTCGCGGACATCATCCACGTTGAAGGTATATTCTTTGCTTTTGGCGTACATCAGGATGGTATCGTGCTTGCGATTGAACGCCGTGCGGATCGGGGATGGTCCGTGGTAGGTCCAAATGATCTCGTTGATGAAATTCTCCGCACCGAAAATCTCATCCATGATGAGGCGGGCGTAGGCGTCGGCATGCCAGTCGAGATGCAGGTACAAGGTCCCATTTGGGGCAAGCAGGCGATGCATAAGGGAAAGACGCTCATAAAGAAATTGCAGATAGGAGTCGATGTCATCCCACGAGTCGTGATAGCCTTCCACCAGTTTCCATTTGGACGGCTTGCGCGAATCTTCGCCCCTGCCTACACGTGCAGAGAATTTCCGGTTGGTGAAGAACGGCGGATCGGCATAGATGAGGTTGATACGTCCTTCATATTCAGGAAGAAGGGCTGCCATAACTTCCAAATTATCCCCAAGGATGATACGACCATCGGGACGGGCTTTGGGGTAGCCGCGTCCTTTCGGGTAGAGGATAGAATCGAGAATAACAGCAGCAGGCTGCGGCGGGGGAAGATGCTTTCCCTTCCAGTCTAGGTTTGGCATGAGTTGGTTCGATTCTCGCAGGGTGAAGGCGGTTCGAGGAGCGACATCCAAAACTTAGTAATGGATCTCGACAGGCGTTCCAAGACCGCGCGTGGCGGTTTGGTCGAAGTTATGAACGGGGCGCACCCAACGGAAGAGCCAGTTGGCTTCGTCGCTGCGCATGTTGATGCAGCCCTTGCTCATGGGCGTGCCAAAGTTCTCGTGCCAATACGTGCCATGGAAGGCATGTCCTTGTGTGGTAAAGAACAACGACCAGGGCACTCCCGGCAGGACGTAGTTATCCACATCGGCAAGCAAGTTGCCGGTGGTTTCACTGCTGAAGTAACTGTTGCCCATATGCTTGGCGGGGACTTTGTCCATGATGGTGTATCTGCCGGTGGGCGTGGTGGTGGGGATGCCCGTGCCGCCGGTTGGGTCGCCGGGTACGCCGGAGGAGATGTTGGTCTGGAAAACGACGCTGCCATATTCGTAGGCATACATCATTTGCGTACTGAGGTTGATCTCGATCAATTTTTGTTCGTAGGGCACATCCGGCGAGACGGGATCCATGTATTCCTGCGGAAGGATGCGCACATGGATGGCGGGCACATAATATGTGACGTTCGAGTCGAGTTCGTCGAAGATGCGATACCACGGACCGCGATAATCTGCCATTTCGGGTCCTTCTTCCACCGCTTCGATGAAATGGACCGAACCATAGTACAGCGGCGGAGCCAATGGCTGCCAGCCGAATGCTTTTGAAAAGCGATAGGGCGTGGTGAAAGGGACGGAAATATCCGCAACGAGGCGTTTTCCGGCAGGGATGGAACTCAATGGGGTTTGATAGACGGTCTTGACCCGTTGCAGTCTTCCGCGATGGAGGTAACCGCCCCAGACCTTGTACCAGACGGGATTATGGGCGGGTTCCTCAGCCGTCGTCTGCCCGTAGACATGCACCAATTCGTCACGATACCATGTCAGTTCGATCCGGCTGTCGTCGGTTGGCTGCTTGCGGACGGGCATTTCTGCCGTGGCAATCCGTACGACAAAACTATCGTCGAAATCGGTCAGCCCGGGCAAAAACGGCGAAAATGCCAGCCCGCCGAGGGTGAATCCACCTAACTTTAAGAAATCTCTGCGCGATAATCCTTTGTCCATGCGCAGAATTTTACTCGATTATCTTTAAGAATAAGTAAGAAGAGATTGGGGAAAAGAGGCTGCTATTGCCCTTTCAAGGCATCTTCCACGCTGGGATAGACGTTAAATACGCGATCCAGCCTGGTCAATTTGAAGATTTCAGAGACCTGCGGTGTGATGCCCGCTAATTTGAGCCAGCCGCCAAGTTCGCGGGTGGTTTTCAAACCAGACACAATAACCGCCAGCCCGGAGCTATCCAGAAAGACAAGCCCGCTGATGTCGAACAATAACTCGATGTGCCGATCATCCACCAAGCGTTTGATCGCGTCTCGCAATTGAGGGGCAGTGGCGGCGGTCAGCCTGCCGGTTAAGGTCAGCAGGGCGATGCGGTCTGACAGGTTTTTTTCAGAAAGTTGAAAATCCATACAAATTCCTTTGGTAATGATTAAGTGTGTGACGAGCGCCACGCTCAAGATTTCTTCGGGAAAAGGTGATCCGGCGGGCGAGGCTGCCAGTCAGCGGGAGGAGCATAATAGGCAGCACGGATGATGCGGGAGAGCGGAAGAATGTTGTACATGCCCCAAAATATGTTGATCAAAATACCGTAGACGTTCGGGTTCCATCCAAGCACCAGCGATACCAAGCCATAGAGCGAAGCAGTGATGGTAAGCGCAACGATTAAAATTTGCGCCCAGACCAAACGCAGGTAGTTCCCGCTTTGACGTTGTTTTGCCGTCACTGCAAATTTTAGTTCCATGCCGGAAAATACGCTGATGACGGCTTGAATCCACAACGGGAACAGCGCCAGGCTGTATTCTTCGCTGCGGCGCACGTTCAAGCCATGAGTAACATACGAAGACAATAGCCGGTTGAGAATGAGCAACGGTAACAGGCGGACAATAAAACCCATGGACCAACTCGACACAGCGGAAAGCCCAAAGAACAAGTACAGGAGCGGGACAAGCAAAAAGATGAGGTTGACAAATCCTCCAAAATACGAATACGACATGTTGAAATACAACAGCCGCTGCGGCAGCGAAAGTCCCTTATAAAAGAGCGGATTTTCACGCAGCAGGATTTGCAACGTCCCTTGCGCCCAGCGCAAGCGCTGGCTGAGCGCCGTCCCAAGGTCTTCGGGGGCGAGACCATACGCGAGAATTTCGCCGTGGAAAACGCTCCGCCAACCGAGGGCGTGCAGGCGCATGGCAGTGGCAGTATCTTCAGTGATGCTGATGGTGGATAGCGGCAGGATGGGAATGGCTTCGTCGGGGCGGGTCAGTTCGATGCCTTCAAGCGAGGCTTTCGAAACGCCAAGCACGTCGCCGGCGTGTGGAGCGGTCTGAGAGGCAAGATCAGGCTTTCGGTCCTGGATGAAGCGATGGGCTTCGTCGGCGGACGGGTCACCCATTGCCGACAAATCCGCCAGGTCTGCGGCGATCTTGCTGAAATCATCTTCCGCCACTGACACTTGCGCTTCTTTAATGGACCTTCGAACGGAGTCGCTAACCGAGGAGAGTGATTCTCCCCGACGCATGGAGGCGCGCGCCTCGCGCAACCCGGCTTTCAAGCGGGAAAGCGCAGACTTCTCCAATATGGGCGTCGCCAACCCAAAACGCAACTCATTGTGAAGGCGTGATACGCTCTGCGCCATCTGGTCTTCGACTTCCTTGACAAAGCCGCTCAACCCCAACTGCATCAGCGCCTCACGCCGCATGACCGCATTGGAACCGCAGAAGGAGGCGGCGTTCCAGCCGTCTCTGCCCTGCAAAATAGGACCGTAAAACAGCGGGGCATCTGAAGCGAACGGGTCGCCGGGAGGCAGGTTGTAGTAATACTGCGGCGTTTGCACAAATGCAACGTTCGGGTCGCTAAAATAACCGAGTGTGTTCTTGATGATCTCCGGCGCGGGAATCTGGTCGGAATCAAGAATAAGGATGAATTCGCCCTGGGTCTGCAACAGCGCATTGTTGACGTTTCCTGCCTTGGCATGACGAGGCTTGCCGCTCCACTCTTCATCGCGAGTGATATACCCACAACCAAGTTCGTTTGCCAACACCTTCATTTCAGGGCGCGCGCCATCATCGAGGATGAAAACGTGTTTATCGTCCCAATCGATGCGGGTTGCAGCATCGGCAGTCAGACGCAGGAGTTCCACCGGCTCATTGTAGGTGACAATGTACACATCCACACTGGCAGCAGGCGGCGGCGGAGGGGCTTCACGCCGCGCAGGCTTCCACATCATCAAGATGAAAAAAAGGGTATCTGCGAATGCATAGGTTTCTGCCAGCACCAGGATCAGCGCCAGCCAGAACACATCGAAATTCAGGCTGTTCGTGTAACGCCAAAATAGATAATAAGTCCCCCACAAGGCGGTAACCACAGCCAGGATGCGAAATCCCCATAAGTATTTTTGATACAGGTTTTTCCCGTTTGAAGGCGCGTCCATAACTTATGCGTTGCAGGTTGGGTTTTGGTCAAGACAGGGACAACGAAGATTTTACGTTGGGATGATCCCCGCCGGAAAACCGACCCACCCTTGCCTTTTCTCCGTGTTCATTTTTTACGTACGATGATCGAATTATACGCCTCCACGCGTCAAGAAAAACTTACAACAAACTAGCAGTATGACGGGCGAAAAAACCACCCCCTGAATGGTCAGGGGGTGGTTTGGAATATTCAGTTGTAGGGTGTGGTTAGGCTTCCACGGTCTCGGCGATCATATCCTTGAGCAAGATCTCGAGCGCCATGGAATGTCCACAGCGTTTATGGGTCAGGAAAAATTCGCAATCACAGGTAAACACACCGTTATTGTAGGTGACATGATGGTCGTTATTGTCACCGTGAAAGGTAAGGTCGAACTGGTTGAAGCGGAAGCGTTTGCGATCCTCCGCGTAGCGTTTTGCTTTCTCGAGCTTGCCGATCAGTCCGTAATCCATGGCAAAAGTCTCCTTTTATTTTTGGTATAAAAAAAGACACGCGGTTATATCGCGTGTCTTTATCAACAAAACAAGTGGTCTCCGTAAAAGATGCTCATAACGGCGTTACCTCGTATGCGGAGAGTATAGTACTTTTCAAAGTGCGAGTCAATGACAAATGTCAGTTTGTTATGGTTTCGTATGGGATCTGTAGGGTGGGCATACCAAAAAACTCACCAAGACTTAATTTGACTACGCGCATCCTGCGTACCCGAAACCTGAATCTACTTAATCAACCTTCTCCCCGCCCAAACACTGACCAGCGCTACCAACGAACTCAGTACAGTTCCCCACGTCATGTCCACTACAGTCATCAGCATCGGCCAGTTCACCAATGTAGCATGGTTGGTCAGGTCGTAGGTAGCGTACGTTACAAAACCGAAGATCGCGCCGCGCAATGCCGTCTGTTTTGGTGATCTCCCTCCTCGCATACAAGGCTCGACCACAAAATAGACCATTCCAAAAATAAAGATCAAATAGAAGAACGCCGCCGCAACAAAATTCGGCTCATCTGCCATAAGGTGCCCGATTTGCGAGCGATAGAATGACGGGGCGATACCTCCCAACCACAGCGAGTCAATGGCGAGGAAAGTGATCAGGGTGATAAGGTAGAGTTTGATCTTCATAATGGCGCTCCTTTTCTTGTCCTTCAAGAGTATAATCAAAGTGTCTCAACGAAAGTTAATAAAAAAATTTCAACGTTCCATCTTGAGGACAGCATGACAAACAATGAGCAGTTGGAGTTATATCTTGAGGTCGCGGCATCAGATGCAATGGGTGAGGAACTCGATTCCATTACCCGACAATTGTTATCTGAATTAAATGAACTGGATATCGAATCCGCCAGTCTCGTCAAAGGAACGGAACTGCCAGAGGGCGCAAAGGGCGATCCCGTTACAATAGGAGCAATTGTACTCGTCGTCCTGCCAAGCGTACTTCCAAAAATCGTGGAGTTTGTCCAGGCATGGTCTCTGCGCGGAAATGGGCGGACAGTTAAATTCAAAGGCAAGGGCATAGAATTCGAAGGTCCGCCCGAAGAATTTCTAAAACTACTCGAAAGGCTCGAAAAGGAAAAGAAAAAGAAATGAGCGGGAGGAAATATGCATTGATCATCGCCAACACGAAGTACAGTGATCCGGGTTTGGCGCAATTAACCGCGCCAGGAAAAGATGCGGAAGACCTCGCGAAAATCCTAAATGACCCGGGCATTTGCGGCTTCGATGAAGTTCGCACTGTTCTCAATGAAGAGGAACATGTTGTCCGCAATGCCATCGACGGCTTTCTGGACGAAAAACATCCTGAAGACTTGTTATTGCTGTATTTCTCAGGGCATGGGATCCGCGATGAGCGAGGCACACTGTACCTGGCTGTCAGAAACACAAACCTCAAGCGACTTCGCGTCACAGCCATAAAATCCGACTTCATCCGCGAAACCATGGATCAAACCCGCTCACGGAGACAGGTGCTGATTTTGGATTGCTGTAACAGTGGCGCTTTTGCGCAAGGGACAAAATCGGCTGTGGGCACAAGCGTCGGTACAGCGACCGCTTTTGATAGCGGATATGGACGCATCATACTAACCGCCAGCGACTCGACGCAATTTGCCTGGGAGGGGGACAAGATCATTGGAAATACGCAGAATTCATTATTTACCCATTTTCTGGTCAAAGGCTTGTTGGGCGAAGCAGACCGGGATGGCAATGGTCAGATCACCGTGGACGAGCTATACGATTATGCCTACGAACAAGTAAAACTTGTCATGCCCACACAGACACCGTCCAAGTTCTCCAGCAAACAGCAGGGAGAGATCGTTCTCCGCAAAAATATCCGCATGGAGGATATCAAGCCCGCCCCACTCCCCGCTCCACTTTTCGAAACCCTTGAAAACCCTTATTCCGAGATCCGAATGGCAGCCGTTCAACAGCTCGTCAAGATCATGGATGGAAACAACCTTGGCATGGCTCGCTCTGCCAAGGAAAAACTTGAACACATTGCAAATAACGACGACAGTCGAACCGTTTCCCTGGCAGCACTCGAAGCATTGAAAGCACGAAACAAAGAAGGGGGAACAAGTACACCTAACCCTATTCCGGTCCCTATTCCCCCGAACGCAGGAATAACAGCAGCAAGTTTTTGGAAAAAGATCCGTGATATCTGGTCAGCAAAAAACAGCGCCATCCAATCGGTAATTTTCAACCGCAAGATTATCCTGGCAATCGCTGCAATAGCCGTTGCCTTTGTTGCAGTCACCGCGCTGGCATTCCAACTCCGGATCATTACAAATACATCCCCAACGCCTGTTAGATCGAGCAGAGTACCCAATATTATTTTGTCGGATAGTTTGGAAAGCCGCAACAGCGTTGTTGGTTTTTCTGGCGGAGAGGATGTATACAGCCACCTTGATCTGAGGCTCGTCTCAGCGGGAACCAAATTTCGCGCGATGTGGTATTACAGGGTCAATTTTCTCGGCGACCAGGCGTATGTATTGGTCAGCGCCAGCGATTACGTGGTACAAGAAAATGACGCTGATATTTATTTCTTCATAAACAACCCAGTCTTTCGCGGTACATATCGAGTTGAGTTATACATGGGTGAACAGTTGGTCGGTGTTAAACATTTTTCCTATCGCTAGCAGCATTTACACAAAAACATGCCTCACCCCGAAATTAAGGTTTCGCGGGTGAGTTTGTTTTTAAGAGCAAATAGGACGCTGATGAACGCTGAACACGCGGATTTTATAATCCTTTCCGCGTAAATCTGCGCTCGTCCGCGTCCCAGATTAAGTTCGGGGTTAATTATGTTTTTTTTTTACTTGTTCTTGATCTTCGTGCCAACCTTCTTTTTGGAAGCGGGCTTTTTCACTGCAGCCTGTTTATGATTGCCATCCGCTTTTGAAGAAACCGCGGATTTCTTTTTCGTTGCCACGGGCTTCTTCAAAGGGACTGCCTTGGATTTACTGGCAACCGGCTTCTTCACAGCCGTCTTGGGCTTTACCGCCTTGGTTGGAGCAGATTTCTTCTTTGCTGTTTCCTTTTTGACAGCCTTCGGCTTTAAGGTGGTTTTTGTCTTCGTGGGAGTTTTCTTTGCTGCGGGTTTCTTCGCCTTTGCCTTCGCTACAGATGTTTTCTTACGAAGGACACGCTTCTTCTTAGCAGGTTTTTCCTCTGCAACGGGTTCTTCGGTCACGGCAAAACGCCTGCGCCACTCCTCCTGCATGGACTGAACTCCCGCACCGTTCAATTCGTCGTGAATGGTCTGCCATTCCTTTTCGTACACAAAGCGGAAATCCATGAAGGCATGACACTGATATGCGCCCAATTCCACGTACATGCCTTTGTTCCAAAGTTCCTCACACGAACGGACATACTCCAATTGCGAGGCATAATCTTTGAAGATGACATATCCCTGACGCGGCAGGTTGAGTCCTTCGGCGAGGGTGCGCTGCTTGAGTTTGCTGGAGCCTTTGTCTAATGCGGCGGCGGAGGTTTTGATCCAGCCGTTGGTATCTGCAAATTTGTTGTGATAGATGACCAATCCGCGTTCTTCGCCAAGACGGTTGGAGTAGGCAAAGACGTTTTCATCCACGCCGCTGTTGGGGCGATAAAAGTCGAAGAGTAGGAAATTCTCCACATCAGCGAACAGGCTGCGGCGGTGAAGAAGCGGGAAGATGCGCCACTCATGGGCTTGGATCAAGCCGTCATCCTGAGTCTCCTCCCATTTCGGGCGGCGGAATTCCATCCCATATTTTTCGGCAAACCCCTCCACCTGTCCGTGACCGAACATGGGCAGACCGGGCAAGGTGGTCAGCACGGTGCAGATACCGAAATATTTATCGCCTTTGCCGAACTGCTCCACGGCGGTTTTCTCGTCGGGGTTGTTCATGAAGTTGACGTAACGCTTGAGAATTTGTGGGTCGAACTCGAGCGTGTTCTTGATCGCCATGCGATATTTATCATTGTCTTCATCACGAAGCATGTGCATAAACGCCGAGTTATACACGCGGTGCATTCCAAGGGTGCGAACGAAGTAGCCTTCCATGAGCCAAAAGGCTTCGGCGAGCAAGAGTGTGTCGGGCACTTCGGCGGCAACACGATCAACAACCTCGCGCCAGAACTCAACTGGAATCTTTTCGTCGAATTCGGCTTTGGTCATGCCAAATTGCGAGCGTGATGGGATTGCTCCGCCCGCGCCCGGCTCGGGAAACCACAAGCGTTGGATGTGTTTCTTGGCAAGCGTCATCGCCGCATCAAAGCGGATGACCGGGAAGTTGCGCGCCACATGCAGGATGACCTGAATGACCGCCTCACGCACGACGGGATTGCTGTAGTCGAGTTGAGCGGTATCGTTCCACGGGAAGGAGGTGCCGTCGTTGCCGTGATAGATGTAGCGCAGGTCGCCTGTCTGCAAATCGCGGCGTTGAAAAACCACGGCGGCATCGGTTTTGTCGTAATAATGATCTTCGAGATAAATGCCAACACGCAGATCATCGGAGAGATTTTCGGAGCGGAAGGAATAGGAAGGATAGGGCGAGAACGGCAGGGAAAGGAACCAGTCGGGATGTTCGGTCACCCACTGCGAGTCGATGCCCATGTGGTTGGGAACCATATCTGCCGAGAGGCGAATTCCACGCTGCCAGGCGCGTGCGCGCAAGTCTTGCAGAGCAAGCCAGCCGCCGAGGTCGTTGGCAATGTCATATGAATTAAGCGAATACGCCGATGCGACGGCATCACCCTGCCCCATGCGTTGCTTGATGCGTTGCGAGGCGCGGCTGCGTTCCCACAAGCCGATCAGCCACAAGCCGGTGAATCCGCGCTTGGCGAGCAGGTCGAGTTCTTCATCGGGAATTTCGTTGAGATATTTGATCTCGCGCTGATATTTTTTCGATAACTGATCAAGCCAAACGTAGGTGTTCTTGGCGATCAGCACAAGGCGCGGCATCCATTCTTGATCGGGACTGTAGCGTTCGTATTCGGTGTAGTCGTAGCCGGTGAAGGTGGGAACAGGAATATCTTGATTAAATGTGTCGATCGGTCCCTGTTTGCGGATGACTTCCTCGCGCAGGTAATCCATGCCGCGTAAAAGGCGGATGGAAAATTCCCCGCCGAGCAAGTAACCCCATTTTTCGAGAATGAATTGCAATTGTCCTTCCAACGAGTCGGGGGAAGCGTTGATCGGACCCAGCAGCAAGTCGGTCAGCGTTTCGCCCATCCCGGCTCTGCCATCTCCCAAACCGGGCTGCTGTGAGAAAAATTCCAGCAGCCGGCTGACAGACTCAGTGTAAGCGGAGCCTTCCATGACGGACTCATCGAACAGGTCGCGGTAGCGGCGAATGGCAGGATTCTTATTGGCATTGTTGACCAACAACATTTCTTCAATGGCGGCGGCGCGTACCCCGCGTCCAAAATCGCCGAAATTGGGCACCTGCGTCGAGAGGTAGACTCCCGCCGTCACTTCACCGCGAAATACGGACATGGGCGGAAATTGCTCGGTAAATTTTGTCAGGGTCAGGTCATATCTCGAGCCAAGCGAGGATTGCAACATGCCCATCGCACGCCCCATCACGCCGGTGTAACGACTGTAATATTGCTTAAATAGGATATGGTACGCCTCATCCAGCAGGGACATGACATAGAGGTCAGAAGCCGCTACCGGGTCCGCGCGACGCGCCGACATTTGAGCAGCAAAAGCCCGGGCGGATGTCAAATCTTGGAAGATGACATGTCCGTCCGGGCGGAAGAAATCCTGCGAAAAATTATACTTTAGCCGGGATGCGCGGGATGTTAGCATAACAACAATGATAACCTATTCTTTGGGGATTTCGAGTAGAATCCCCGTACGATATATATGGAACCAACGCTGATTCGCTTTATTGTACTCCTGTTCCTGGGCGCATTATACCTGCCGATCATTTTCTTTGCGATTCAACGGCGGGATGAGGGGCATGCCGTTGCCACCTGGCTGATCGTGTTTTATGCTTTGCTCGCCATGGTCATTAACATCGCGGAAGCCGCCTGGCAAAGCGGAGAAGACCTGGTCCTCTTTCAGGAACTTCAAACCTACACTGCTTTTACGCTGGCGGCTGTGGTGATGATCTCCCTGCAAACCTTTCTCAAACGCGAAACATGGTGGTTGTGGGTCGGCTTTTGGATGTTTTGGGCACTCGGTCTCGCGCTGATTCTGACCAACGCACTCAACCTGCCAGAAACCGTTTGGACAAACGGAAACCTGATCTTGTATCGTTCACGCCTGGGTCCCGCCTGGGCAATTCTTGGCTGGCTGATCCTCGTCATCGGTTTCATCCTTAACGTTGCCAATGCCTACCGCCAATCGCGCCAGCCGCTTTTTCGCGGACGTTTGAACTATTGGTGGCCCGTACTGTTCTTTCTGCTGCTCGGCGATGTCATCCTGTTCTCCGGCTTTGTCATCGGCGGGCAGCCTTTCCGGCTGGCAGTAGCGGTCGCCGGGGCATATGTGGTCGGCACGCATTATGTGCCAGATTTGAAAAACATCACACGCCGCGCGTTGATCTACCTAGCCACCATCATCGTCATTGTCAGCTTTTACGTAGGCGGATTTTTATTGATCCAGGCGTTGTTCGGTAGCGGAAGCACATTCAACCCGCTGCTGGCTGGGGCGTTCGTGGCACTGCTCATCGCGATCATTTTCGCCCCGCTCACCACGCTGGTCTCACGCACGATCACTACCTGGATGAAAGGCGATCAATACGATGCCAGCCTGACCATCCACCAATACAGCGAAAGCATCAGCAACATCCTCGACATGGACCGCCTTGCCAGCATAGCGGTTGGCATCATGCTCGAAGCAATGCAGATCGAACGCGGCTTTTTGTTCCTGGTCGATTCGGAACGGCAGGCAGACGGGCGCAAGACCTACAAGTTGCGGTCCGCTCGCAGCCCCGAAGAACGCCAGATGGTAGCAGTGGAACTGGAGGAAAACGGACCTGTCGCCTCGCACTTCATTCGTGAACAAAAACCGCTTCTTCAATATGACCTGGACCTTTTACCGGCGTTTCGAACCTCTTCCACCTTCGAACGGGATTGGTTCGCCCAACTCCGCACCGAGGTCTACATCCCCATCTTCGCCAAGAGACAGTGGATCGGCTTGCTGGCGTTCGGCTCGAAGTTGAGCGGCAACCGCTTCACTCGCGATGACCTTTCCGTTCTAAGCGCACACGCCAACCAGACCGCAGTTGCATTGGAAAACGCCCGCCTTGTGGACAACCTCATGCGGCTCAACCAGGAACTGCGCCAGGCGCGCCGTACGCTGGAAAAGAACAACCAGGAATTGCAGCGCATCGACCAGGCAAAATCCGACTTCATCAGCATCGCCTCGCACGAACTGCGCACCCCGCTGACGGTCATCAAAGGCTACACCGAAATGCTGATGGATGACCCCAAACTGGACAAGAACCTCAAGACAATGATGAAGGGCATCCACGACGGAACTTTGCGCCTGCACGAGGTCATGGACTCAATGTTCGACATTGCCCAACTCGACGCCCGCTCGCTCAAACCCCATCTTCAACCCGTAGATTTGAGCCATCTCATTCAAGAAGTCAGCATGGAATATTCCAAATTGTTGCAAGAACGCGGACAGGCGCTCAGCATCGACCTGCCATCCATGCCGCTCGTCAAAGCAGACCCCCACCTGCTGAAGAAATTATTCCACCACCTCATCCGCAACGCGGTCAAGTTCACGCCCGATAAAGGCAGGATCTACATTTCAGGTCATCACATCCCAGCCATCATCAACCTGCCAAACGGCGGCGTGGAAGTGATCGTCAGCGATACCGGCGTGGGCGTAGACCCGAACCTGCGCGAAGTCATCTTCACCAAGTTCTATCAACCCGGCGAACTGGGCAAGCACTCCACCAGCAAGACACGCTTCAAAGGCGGCGGCGCCGGTTTGGGATTGGCGCTCTCAAAGGGAATTATCGAAGCGCATGGCGGGCGCATCTGGGTGGAAAGCCCCGGCTACGACGAGGTCAACTTCCCCGGCAGCCAGTTCCACATCATCCTGCCGTTGACCAAATTGGAAAACGGTGAGAACCACCGCATGAGCGAGGAAATGAGATTTGGGCTGGACCGTGTAGCGAACAATTAATGCGCGAGCCGATCAAGCTGGCTCATGCCAATTCTTTTCGATACACACGATGGTTTTTGTATTCCACACCGTTCAGATTCTTCAAATCCGCGCGCATTTGCTCAGCAGACTCCGCCACCTGAGTCATTTCCACATGTGTAAATTGCTGAAAATTCAGCAGCGTATTTCCCATTGCGTAATAGAGCAGAGCGTTGCCGCCATGCCCCTGATGCTGCGGCAAAATCCCCATGCCGTTGACCGCAACCGTCTTCGTGCGGCGCAATTCGAGCATAATGTCGAGCAAACCAAACGGGAATAGTTTTCCCTTCGCGCGCTGCATCGCCGCCGACACGTCATGAAAAGCGAATAAGAATCCCACCACATCCTCGCCGTGTGTGATGATCTTGATCAGCCGATGATCGGCGATCGTCAGAATATTATCCACCACAAATTTGATCTCACGCGTCGAAAGCGGATAATACTCCCAATTGTTCACAAACGCATTGTTATACGCCTTGCCGATACGGTCTGCCCAACTGATCAATTCGCGTTTGCTGGCGAATTTCTTCACATCCAGATGCCCACGCTGCATCACACGTTCGGCGATCTGTTGGACGCGCTCCGGCATCTGGAATTTGTCGGCGGGCAGATAGCAGGAGACGAAATCCACTTCCTTGGTAAAGCCCTGCGCTTCCACCAGTGACTGGTAGTAGGCGTGGTTGTAATTGAGCATGGTCATCGTCTGACGCTGTTCATGCCCGAGGACAAGGATCCCGTACCCATCCAACGGACCCATACCTTTCGGTCCGATGACCGTGGTCAGCCCGCGCGATCTTGCCCAATCGAATACGGTATCGAAAAGCGCGGTTGCCGCCTCCAGATCGTTCTCGCACTCAAAAAGATAAAAATCCGCTGTCTTGTGGTTGTGATAGCGGTTGAACGGCTTGTTCTCAATGACGGCGATGCGCCCCACATCACGACCATCGCGCACAGCAAGGAAGAAATCCACATCCGAGTGCTCGTGAAAGGGATGTTTCTCGCGGTTCAACTGATTATAGGCATCCACATCCAATGGCGGCACCCAAAACGGACAGTCCGCGTAGATGCGGCGCATTACATCCACGAACCGCCGAACCTGTTTTCTATCTTCCGTATCCACTTTTTCAATGACGAGCATGACGCATTCTCCTGAACGGGGTGTCGAACAACTTCAAGTATATAACACTCCAACAGGGATTTTGTCCTACAAAAAGTCACCTATTAAGTGGACAAACATAAAAATAACCTCCGTGCTATACTTGGAGAATTCCAATTTACTGAGGCAACATGACAGGCAAAACTCATCAGGAAATGCTGGCGAAATACGCCGAAGCCATCGTGAAAGTCGGTTTGAACATCCGCGCCGGGCAGCGGCTCATCATTACGCTGGGAGCCACGCGCGGCGTGCCGCATCAATTTGCTCCGCTCGTGCGGGAGATCGCCAAAGCGGCGTACGCCGTCGGCGCAAAATACGTGGATGCCATCTTTGCAGACGAGGAAATGCTACGTCTGCGCGTTGAACATGCCCCCAAAGATTCGACCGGGGAATATCCCAAATGGCAGATCCAAGCCATTACAGACATGATCACAAATGGCGACGCCCTGCTTTCCATCGCCGGTTCCAACCCGGACCTGCTAGGGGGGCTAGACCCGGAATTTGTCGGCAAGATGCAGCGCACCCATCTGGAAAATTGGAGCCCCATCAGCGAGAAGGTCACCACCAACGCCATTAACTGGTGCGTGGTCGCTGCCGCAGGCGAAGCCTGGGCGCAGAAAATCTTCCCCGACCTACCCGCCGACAAGGCACAGGAAAAACTCTGGCAGGCTATCTTCGAAACCACCCGCATCGACCAACCCGACCCGGTCGCAGCGTGGAATCAGCACATCATCAACCTGCGCGAACGCGCAAAATATTTGCAGGCAAAACAATATACTGCATTGCATTACAAGGGTCCCGGCACCGACTTTACGCTTGGTCTGCCCAACGGACACCTGTGGATCAGCGCACAATCGTTGGCGCAGAACGGCATTGCCTTCACCGCCAACATGCCCACCGAAGAAGTCTTCACCCTGCCCGACCGCAACCGGGCGGATGGCGTCATCTCTGCCACTTTCCCACTTTCGTATGGCGGTACCCTCATCGAGGATTTCCAGGTCCACTTTGAAAACGGACGAATCACAAAAGTCAGTGCAAAGCGCGGAGAAGCCGCCCTGCAAAAACTCGTCGAAACCGACGAAGGCTCGCAGCGTCTTGGTGAAGTAGCGCTCGTCCCCGCCTCGTCACCCATCGGAAAACGCGGACATCTCTTCTACAACACGCTGTACGACGAGAACGCCTCCTGTCACATCGCCATCGGACGCGCCTACCGCTTCACCCTCGTGGGTGGAACGGAGTTGAACGACGAAGAGTTCATCGCCGCTGGAGGCAACGTCAGCCTCAACCATGTGGATTTCATGATCGGTTCACCGCAAATGGACATTGACGGCATCACCAAGGATGGCAATCGTGAGCCGGTGATGCGACAGGGCGAATGGGCGTTCAAAGCATAAGAAAAATACAATTCCCCAAACATTCCGCCACGGGTTACGCAGATTTTCACGGGTCGCCAAACATCCGTGTTGATTCGTGAAATCCGTGGCTTTTTTTGAAGGAGACTCTATGGCGCGCAAGCCAACCCTCGACCCCAACGAAATGCTCCAAAAGGAATACGGCTATATCACGCAGACCGCTTTCCAAGCCAACGAAGACCGCTCACGGGTGACGTCATTCTACTTTGTCACGGTTGGCACATTCGTTGCCGCCATTCTCGGTACCCAGTTCGAGCCGCAAAACAAGATGGTCTCACTTGCTTTCTTCATCTTATTCGCCGTGTTAACCTTCATGGGCGCGTTGACCATTGCCCAGCTGGCGCGGCTCCGCGCCGCCTGGCATGAATCCGTTGAAGCGATGAACAGTATCAAGGAATTCTATATCGAGAATCACCCCGAAGTTGAGTCTGCTTTCAAATGGCGCACAAAGGACATCCCACCCACCAACAAACCCTACAGCATTGCCAACTTGATCGCAGTCGAAGTTTGCATGCTAAGCGCCCTGACAAGCGGAGCAGGCATGTACTTCCTGCTGCTCGTCATAGGCGGGAGTAACTGGCTTTCGTGGGGGCTTGTGATCGCAAGCGTCGTCATTGGGTATGCCGCCCAGTGGGCATGGTACACCCGCCTGCTCGTGGATGACCGATAAGGAATACGAACATGCCAAGAGATTACATCGGTCAGTCACCCACGGCGTTCCAGCGCAGACCGCACCTCACAAAAGACGACACCTGGATCAGCAACTTCCTCAAGCAGGCAAAGGTCGGTCATATTGGCACGTCTGTCGAGGGACAGCCGTTTATCACGCCCAGCATCTTCTGGTACGACGAAGCCAGGCGTCAGATCGTCTTTCACTCCAACATCGCGGGGAGAATCCGCTCGAATATCGAGGCGAATCCCAAAGTCACGCTTGAAGCGAGCGAGTTGGGAGAGTTGCTTCCATCCAACGTGGCGCTCGAATTTTCCCTCCAATACCGCAGCGTCATGGTCTTTGGTACGGCACGGGTTGTAACCGATCCCGCGGAAATGCGTACATTACTATATGGTCTGATCAAAAAATATTTTCCAGAATTGACCGCGGGCAAAGAGTATCGCGAGATCACGGAAAAGGAAGTGCGCGCCACGTCGGTCTATGCCATTACGATCGAGTCGTGGAGCGGCAAGGAAAACTGGGATGCGCGCGCCGAGCAAAGCGACGAGTGGGCGCCGCTGGAAGAAAAATGGTTTGAGGTTTATCGAAACAAGTAACCCGGAGGTAGCATGACACATACAGAAGAATTTCGCGTGGAAGGCGAAAAGATCGTCTCGAAGATCAAGGAGCTGATCCACGAAGGCAATATCCGCAAGGTCATCATCAAGGATAAGGACGGCAAGACACTGATGGAAATTCCCGTGACCATTGGAGTGGTGGGCGTTTTGATCGCCCCGCAACTTGCCGCATTGGGAGCCATCGCCGCCTTGTTGACCGAAGCGACCATTGTTGTGGAAAGAGCAGAATAGCGCAATCCAGCTAAAACCCCGCTCGCACTTGGACGCCAGACTTTGTTCTGGCGTCTTTTCATTCATGGCAGTACTTAAGTATATTTTTGTGAATCGCAAAATGCGAGTATAAAGGTGACATAACTTAGATTTAAATGAGTCTAAATTCTTCATGCCTTATGGGCAAGAAGATCGGAGGATGAGAGAATGTCCCGAAAAACAGAACGTGTGGTTGTAACAGGAATGGGGGTTGCGAGTCCGTTGGGCTGTGACCTGACCGAATTCTGGAATAACCTGCTGGCGGGGCAATCCGGGGTCGGCTCATTGGACGGAACCATGTTTTCAGACCTGCCGTCGAGGATCGGCGCAGTGGCGCACGGCTGCGAAGAAAGCGAACATTTCAAAGGCAAGGAAGCGCGGCGCATGAGTCGCTCGTCACAACTTGGATTGGTAGCGACAGATCAGGCAATGGAGCAAGCCTGCATGCAAAACGGAAATGTGAACCGCGCCGAAGTCGGCATCGTCGTCGGTAGTTCCATCGGCGGATACAGCGCTTCAGACCCGTACTTCAAGAGTTTCTACCTCCAAAACCGACTCAGCCCCTTTACCATTCCCATCTCTATGAACGTTGGACCGGGAGCGAACATATCCATCAGGCACGGTTTTCAAGGTCCGCTGATGAACGTGGATGCGGCTTGTTCCACGGCGGCACACTCCATCGGCTATGCCTTCAACATGATCCGCAGCGGAATGCTGGATATTGCCTTAACAGGCGCCGCGGATTCGCCGTTTTCTCCGGCGGTAGCCGGCGCATGGGTGGCGCTGCGTGCCGTCTCGACCCGTACGGAGAATCCCGCCGAAGCGTGCCGCCCCTTTAGCGCAGATCGTGATGGGATGGTTCTCGGCGAAGGCGCAGGCATTTTGGTGCTGGAATCTGAAAGTCACGCACTGAAGCGCGGAGCCCCCATCTTTGCAGAGATCAAAGGCTACGGCGCAAGCGCAGACAGCAGTCATCTCACCCAGCCGACGAAGGCCGGTCCCGCCCAAGCCATGCAGCGCGCGCTGGCAGATGCCGACCTGAGACTGGAAGACATCGACTACATCAACGCTCACGCCACCGGCACAGAATGGAACGACAAGAACGAAACCGCAGCCATCAAGGAAGTGTTCGGGGAACAAGCCTACGGAATTCCTGTGGCGGGCAACAAAGCCGCGCTCGGGCATTCCATTGCCGGAAGCGGGGCGCTGGAACTGATCGGCTGTGTGCTATCATTACGCGACCAGGTCATTCCACCGACCATCAATTACAAAGTCCGCGACCCCGAGTGTGACCTGGAGTACGTCACCGAAGGGAAGCGGAACGCAAAACTGAAAAACATCATGTCGAACTCATTCGCCTTCGGCGGAAGCAATGCGGTTCTCATCATCGGAAAGTATGAACAAGACCCTCAAACTTAATTCAGCGCTGCCTGTTTTTTTCCTGACCCTCTTCTTCTATACTTATTCACTTTTACCGTCGCTCGCCTGGGGCGACGGTGTCAAGCTGCAAAGCGAGGCCGTTTCGGGAGAATCGTTCGTCATTTCCGAATTGTCATCGGATGAATTCAAGCCGGACCCGTTCATTTTCTCCAAATTGGGTGTCGCTGCGTGGGATCATCCGCTTTACACGGTGGTCGGTCATTTATTGGTGCGCGCATTTCCCTTCGTCGATGCGCTGTGGCTGGTCAATTTCGTTTCGGCATTCTTCGGTGCGATGACCGTCGCTTTGGTTTTTATTCTCGTTCGGGAGTACACGAAGTCCCCCCCGGCATCGTTATATGCCGCACTCGCGCTGGCGATATCTCATACCTTTTGGTGGCACTCCTCCACTCCAGAAGTGTATACATTGTTCACTTCCCTGCTGCTGGCTGCGTTTCTCTTTCACAACAAATTCGATAAAGACAACAAACCAACCAATCTGTTCTTCAGCGCTTTCTTTTTGGGGCTGGCAGCCTCCACGCACATTCTCGGCTTTCTTGCATTACCCGCAGTCGGCTTGCATTACATTCTTGCCGGGGAATTTCGCAAGGTGAACCTGCGCGGCATAAAAAACCTCATCCCGCCTGCGCTCGGATTCACGGCAGGCTTCTCGCTTTATATCTTGCAATTCATCCGCATGTCTGCCAACTTCCCGCTCACTGAGATCATGGGAGCCATGGCTGGCTCGGCATTCTTCAATCAATTGGAGCCGCTCACTCTCACCTCGCTGGGGAAAAGCATCGTCACCTATTTGCTATTTTTGATCGTACAGTTCGGTCCGGTTGGTTTGGTTTTGGGTGCAATTGGGTTTCGGCAAACCTACGTACACTTAAATCTGGCTACACGCAAATCAATTTCTTTCTTCGTCGTTTATGCCCTCTTTGGAATTTATTATCGCGTCTCAGACCAGTTCACGTTTTTCATCACGTCGTATGTTTTCTGGGCATTGATGATGGGACTTGGTGCAAGTCATCTTCTTTCTAGACTGAGCGAACAAAGGCGCAAGATCGCCATCGGCGTTTTAAGTGCGTTCCTTTTTGCAACTCCATTTTTCTATACGGCTCTCCCCCATATCGCCGCCAGCGCAGGCATGAACGACACGACCATCGGCATTCCACAGATCGGCACAGGGCTTCGCAACGGTCTCGCCTATTACATCAACCCTTTCAAACGCGGCGACACATCCCCCTATGATTTTGGCTATGAGACCACGATGGGCTTTGAACCCAACTCCATCGTCATCGCGGAATGGTACACCGACACAGATGAATATTTCATCCTGCGATACTTCACGAAAATTGACCCCATCCGAGCGGATGTAAAAGTTTTTGGCTGGCATGACATCGCCCCCGCTTCCTTCGACCCGCAGCTTGTTGCGGACCTAATTAACCTTTCCCTCCCCGAGAGTCCCGTTTACATCGCATCACTCAGCGAACGTTTCTACAACGCCTCAAAACTGGTGGAGACATATTGCATCATACCGGAGAACAACGTGTATCGGGTGTATCCGAAAAACACCGATGAGATGCAATGTCTGGGGAAAGAGTCCGTCAGTCAGTAAAGAGACTCTTCGCCGCAAAGCAACTCTGAGTGACATGCTTCTATTTCCAATCCCAAAAACGAAATCCGATGTCTTTGCCATCCACAGCGACAGCCGCTTCATAACGCGGATCGACCGGGAAGGAGAGCAACGTCCAACGTGCGGCTTCATCGGGATTCGGGCGGGTGGCATGGAGAATGGCAGGCTCATCAGGCGTGATGGACACATCGAAACTATCCAAGCCAAGCGACAAGCCCATTCCCTGCGCTTTGATGTAGGCTTCCTTGCGAGTCCAACCGACGAAGAAGGCACGTTCACGCAATTCGGGCGGGATTGATTCCAATTCGGCGACTTCTGCCTTAGAAAAATATTGCCGCGCAATGACATGCGCCGAGATCCCCGAACGGATGCGCTCCACGTCCACGCCGATCTTGCGGTTGTGAGTCAACGCCACCAGTGCAAAGTCGGCAGAATGTGTGAGATTGAATTCAAGGTCATGTCCCTTCAAGGCAGGCTTGCCATACGAGTTGACCGAGAATTTGAAGTGGGACGAATTGCCGCCCAAATACCGCGCCAGGACATTCCGCAAGAATCCGTGAGCGATGACATAGCGATCATGATCTGCCGGAAATTGGAACTTCGCTGCGCGGTTGCTCTCTTCCGCTGACAGCGTGGATTCAAATCGTTTAACGGTATCCGGCTCAAGGTCCAGAGAGATGCGCCAGATGTCGGCATGGTGAGATTCCAATTTCATATCGTCAACAGATTGAGACCAATTCAACGTCTGCATGTTTTCTCCTGCATTTAATCGCGCCATGCTTTGATGATTCCAGTACCAAATAAAAATTTCTGCGGGAAGACACCCGTCTCAACAGCGACTTTGAAACCGTGCGACTTCAGAAGGTTGACAAGGTCAAGGTGATGGTGACCGCCTCCATTGAATTCGTGAAATTCCATGACGATGCGCTTCACACGCGAAAGAGTGAAATCGGACGCATTCAACAGAATCGCAAACTCTGCGCCCTCTGCGTCTAATTTTAGATAATCAATTTGCTCAATGCAATTCTCAGACAGAATATCGGCAAGGGTCGTTGCCTGCACAATTTCCATTGGACTATCTTTCTCCTGCATGAGCGAGCCAAGCGCGCCATTGTCGCCGGGCATGAAGAATTTCATCTCGCCACGCCGGTCGGTGACCGCCACATTGTGGATGTGTAGATTGTTCGTATGATTCAATTGGCGATTCTCGGAAAGCACGGCGAAGTTCTTACTGGAGGCTTCATAAGCAAAGACCTTCCCACGATGAGCCAGCTTCGCAGCGCGGACGGCAAACCCGCCGATGTGCGCACCGATGTCTACAATGACATCATCGGGTTCGATCGGAAAACGCGCGTCGTCATAGACCTTCGCCTTCCATATCTCCCAAATGACCAGAATATCAGATGTATTCACACGCACATTGAAATGCGCGTCATCACCCGCAGCAATGGTGACCTTGGATTTTCCCTGATGTCGCAAGTAAAAGAATGGAAAGACCAGTTTGTTGAACCAAAGAAAGAACTGTTGATTCTTAAGTTGCATGAATCCCTCTTTGCTCGCCAGTCGTCTCATGGATGATACGTTTCAAAATATCTTCCTTCGTTTCGTTGATAAAGAAGTGATTCCCGGGAAAGAATTGCGACACAAATTTTGCCTTCGTGTGAATTGACCAGGCTTCGATACGCTCCCGGTTCACGCGCGGGTCATTGAGTGCGCCGAAGGCTAAAATGGGAAAATCGAACGGTTCATCAGGTTTGTATTCGTAGTTTTCCACAAGTTGAAAATCCGCGCGGACGATGGGCAGGAGCAGACTCATCGCTTCAGGATTATTCAACTCGGCAGGAATGCCGTTGAGTTTGTCGAGTTCATTCATGAATTCGTTATCGGGTAGATGGTGAATTTTTGGATTCGGGTCGGGCAAATGCGGCGCACCACAAGCGGAAACAAACAGATGATTGGGCATTGGCAGATGTTGTGCGCGAAGATGACGCGCCAGTTCAAACGCGATCAACCCTCCCAGGCTATGACCGAACAAGGCAAACGGCTTATCGAGCAATGGCTGGATATTCTGTGCTAGGTCAGCCACCATGCGCGACATGTCGTTGATAACAGGTTCATTAAAACGCGACCCTCTGCCGGGATAATGAACGGCAACGCCTTCGATGTGACTCGGCAGGTCAGCGCACCATTTGGTAAAAACTGCTGGCGCACCGCCCGCGTAGGGGAAGAAGAAAAGGCGTGATTTCGCCTCCGGCTTCACCTGCGGGCGGACGAACCACTTGCTTGAAACATCAACCATTGCGGTCACTGGAATTTCGGTTCAGGGCGTTCGATGAGACCTTGCGTGATGAAGGCTTGAATATAAGTGGAGAGCAACTGTCCATCCACGGGCGGGCAGACGATGCCGCTGCCTTCGAGTTTGGCGAGTGTGTTGCTCAGGTCGATGCGCGGCATGAAGATCTGCTTCTCTTCCACTTCTTCGATCAATGGCAGGTACGGTTCCCAGCCGCCTGATTCCAAATGCGCGACGGCTTTGAAGAGTTGTGCGCGCCATTCTTCGAAGGAAACCTTCCGGGGTTGGAATCCTTCCGTGTTCAACCACTCCACTAACGGGTCAAGATGAAGCGGACTTGGATTTTCAAGGTGATAGACCTGCTTCCAATTCTCAGGCTGTTTGGAAAGATGCACAATCGCCGCACTGACAAAATCCACGGGGACGATGTTGGCAACCACATCAAGATCTGGCGCGGTGCCCAACAGCAGACAGGCACGCGTCATGCTGGAAATCATGTTGTCGGTGTTCCATGCGCCAGTTTGCGAATGACCCGACACCAAGCCGGGACGATAGATCGCGTACGGAATGCCGCGCGCACCCGCCTCCATCACCAATTTTTCTGCCACCCACTTGCTTTGCGCGTACCCGCCGAACGGAGCGCCGGTCTGGTCAAGGTCATCGGTCTCGCAATAGACGCGTCCATCGTCGTGGTCGCCGTTGTGTAAAATGGAAAGCGTCGACACATGATGAACCGGCTTGAGTCTCCTGCGGCTCGCCAGCCGCAGAATTTCCTGCGTGCCTAGAACGTTTGACGCCTTGTGCGCATCATACGGATACACAAAATTCACCATCGCGCCGTTGTGATAGATCCAATCGATCTGCGAGGCAAGCATTTCAAACGCTTCGTCGTCAAGCCCAAATTGAGGGGAGCCCAAGTCACCGAGCACAGGTTGGATGCGTTCCATGAACGAATCATCCCAAAGCAAATAGTTGCTTAGGTTGCGCTTCAAACGCCCCCTGCCCTGCTCAATGGACTCAGCCCGCAGCAGACAATGAATATCTGCCGAAGTTTGGTTAAGCAAATCATGCAAGAGGAATGCGCCCACGAAACCGGTCGCGCCGGTAAGCAAAATATGCTTTGGCTCATTTACATGGTTGTATTCAAGATCGCCCGCTGTGATGTCCGCATCAAGGACGGCTTCAGCATTCAACTCATCCAACGTCAACTGGTTCATGCGGATGACGTTGCTGCGCTGCGGGATGTACTCTCCGCTCAAAGCGCGTTCGATGGCGTTCGCCAAATTTGCCACGGTGGGATTCTCGAACAGCGTGCGAAGCGGCAACTGAGCAGTGTCGAGTCCATATTTTTCACGCAGCAAAAACACAAGCCGCGTGCCCAAGAGCGAATGACCACCGAGGTCGAAGAAATTATCGTGCGCTCCCACCGGATGATCTTCCAAGCCGAGGACTTCGGCGCAGATATCTGCCAGCTCTTGTTCAAGCGGCGTGCGCGGCGCGACATACTTCGCGCGCATGTCCACACGCGATTGCGTCGGCGCGGGCAGGGCATTGCGATCCACCTTTCCATTCGGCGTGAGCGGCAGGGATTCAAGTGTGACGAAAATGGATGGAACCATATACTCGGGAAGTTTCGTCCGCAGATACTCGCGCAGTTGACCGAAGTCCGCTTCATTCTCCCCGGAAGTTGGCACCACGTACCCGATCAGACTCGCGTCTGACGATGTCGCCTTCCATGCTGTGACGGCAGCCTGCTTCACGGATGGATGACTCGCCAGCGCCGCTTCCACTTCACCCGTTTCGATTCGGAATCCGCGCACCTTCACCTGCTGGTCACTGCGCCCAAAGAATTCAATATTGCCATCGGGAAGATAACGGGCGAGGTCGCCGGTTTTGTAGATAACCCTCACCCCTGCGCCCCTCTCCCTGAGGGAGAGGGGATGGGGGTGAGGGATAAACCGTTCCATTGTCAACTCGGGACGATTCAAATATCCACAGCTGACTCCATCCCCGCCGATGAACAAGTCACCGATGACGCCAACGGGAACCGGCTGAAGGTTGGAATCCAGAATGTAAATCTGCGTGTTAGCGATCGGTCTGCCGATGGGAACGGTATTGGAAATTCCACGAGTTTCATTCGATGTCACCCGATACAGCGTTGACCATATCGTCGTCTCGGTGGGACCGTATAAATTCCACAATGCCGCGCCGCGTTTGAGCAAGCGCTCGGCGAGGTCATTTGTCAGCGCTTCACCGCCGCTCAAGATGGTGAGATCGGTTTTTCCCTTCCAGCCTGATTCAAGCAGCAAGCGCCAACTGGCGGGAGTGGCTTGCATGAAGGTCACATCGAAATCAGACAAGGCTTGCGCAAGCAACGCGCCATCGGCGACGGTTTCTGAATCCGCAATGACGACGCGCGCTCCTACCGTCAGCGGCAGGAGCAATTCCAAAACGGCGATGTCAAAGGAAAGCGTGGTCACTGCCAGAAGCGAATCATCCGCGCTGATCTCCAAACTCGCCCGCATGGACGCAAGGAAGTTCACCACCGCGCGATGATGGATTTGCACGCCCTTCGGTTTGCCGGTGGAGCCAGATGTGTAAATGACGTACGCAAGGTTATCGGGAGACGCGACAGTTAATTTCTTCGTCGAAGATTTCATCCCTTCGACTTCATCTATGCAAATAACTTCAGCATTGCTTTCCGGCAATCTGTCCAACAAAGTGGATTGTGTCAACAAGATGGGCGCGTTTGAATCAGTCAGCATGAACGCGAGTCGTTCCGCTGGGAAGGATGGGTCAAGCGGCAGATATGCTCCACCCGCTTTGAGCACGCCCAGTTGACCGATAACCATTTCGAGTGAGCGATGGACGAACAGACCAACCAACATCCCCGGCTTGACTCCGCGTGAAGCCAGAACTTTCGCCACACGTGTCGAACGTTTATCCAACTCTTTGTAGGTCAACGTCTCTGCGCCGAATTGAAGCGCAAGTGCGTTCGGCGTGCGCTTGACTTGTTCCGCGAACAGATCATGAATGCAAAACTCATGCGGATAATCTACCTGCGTCTGATTCCAATCCACGAGCAGTTGCTTGCGTTCAACTTCATTCAACAGCGAATACGCGGAAACCGGCTTGAGCGGATCGGTCACAATCTCGCGCAGCAACACATGGAAATGAGCCAACATCTGCTCGATGGTCGCGGCTTCGAACAAGTCCGTGTTGAATTGAAGCGCGGCGGCGAGCCCGCTTTCGGTTTCAGACATCATCATCGTCAGGTCGAATTGCGCCGGTTCACCACCCAACGCCATCGACTCCAACGTGAGTCCCGCGACATCCATGCGCGCACCGTCCAACCCGAGCGCGAACGGACTCAGCGCCTGCACCTCGGCTTCGTGCGCCTTCTGCAAAATGAACATTGTCTCGAACAACGGCGGACGGCTCGCGTCGCGCTGTACGCCGAGTCGCTTCGCAAGCAAAGCGGGCGGATAATCCTGATGTTCGAACGCGCCAAGTGTCGTCCGTTTTACACGCGCGAGAAATTCAGTGAAGATCGGGTTACCGGAAAAATCTGCCTTCAATGGAATCGGGTTGATGAAATAACCCACCAAGCCCGCCAGTTCGGCATGGCTGCGCCCGGCAGTCACCGAACCGACGAGAAATTTTTCCTGATTGGCATAGCGATACAAAAGCGCCTGGAACGCCGCCAGCAAGGTCATGAACATCGTCGCGCCTTGCTCCTGCGCCAGCGACTTCACCCGCGCAGTCAATTCCGCGTCCATGAACAAATGACGCGAGTCACCGCGATAGGTTTGCAATGCCGAGCGCGGACGATCCGTCGGCAGGTTCAAGGCGGGCAACTCACCCGCGAGTTCATCGCGCCAATACTCCCACAAGCGCTCCCCCGCCGCGCTCGTTAACATCTCATTTTGCCAGCGGACAAAATCCGAATACCGCGCTGCCAACGGCTGAAGTGGAATCGCTTCACCTGCCAAATTGGCTTCATACAACGCAAGCACTTCCCGCGCCAGCACGGTCATCGACCAAAAGTCGGTGATGATGTGATCCATCGCAAGCAGAAGGATGTCAGAGGTGACTGTCACCTGCTCACTTTTGAAAAGCAACGCGCGCCACACCGGTCCATGCTCCAGATCGAACGGACGATGAGCCTCGGTGGTCAACCGTTCGCGCAAGTCGGCTTCGCTCAAACCCGAAACCTTCTCAACCCGGAACATCCCGGTCATCGACTCATGCACACGTTGAATCGGCTCGCCTGCAACGACATGGAATGTACTGCGCAGTGATTCATGTCGCTCGGTCAATTGCGCAAAGGCACGTTCGAGCGCGGTCACATTTAACGCACCGCGAATGCGGATCGCGCCTGCCACGTTGAACGAAATATCCTCCGGCAACAATTCATGTAGGAACCATAACGCCTGCTGCCCATACGAAAGCGGACTCTCAACCGACTCATGTTTGGAGATGACGAGCCGCGCCTCATTCTGGACTTCGGGCGAATCCAAACCATTGAGCGCTTCTACACTTAGACTTGAGATCGTCGGTCCCTGCAAGAGGCTGGCAACTGACAACTTCACGCCGAACGCGGTTTCAAGCGAGTTCTTGAGTTCCATCGCCATAAGCGAATCGAGACCCATCGTATCCAATGGTTGGGACAAGTCCAATCGCGCCGCGTCCATGCCGAGGATGCGGGCGGTTTGCTTTTGCAGGAAATCTTCCAAAACTTTCTGACGTTGGGTCGGTTCGGCTTTCAATAAAGCGGAACGATCCAACCCCGTGACCGGGATCTGCGCAGGCTGCGGTTTGTGATGGTTGTTTCCGTTCTTACGTTGTGGAATGACCTTTGATGGCACCGGCGCAATCGTCACTGGTGAATCAACTTTTTTGTTCGACGGCTCCAGCCAATACCGCTGACGGTCGAAGGGTGTATTCGGCAGGGAAACTTTGCGGCGAATGTAGCCTTCGTCAAAACCTGCCCAATTAACGTCCGCACCTTGTAGATAGAGTTTGCCGAGGCTGTCCAGCAGGATTTGCCAATCGTCTTGATTTTGTCGCAGCGACGGCAGCCAAGCGGACGTTGACTCTGACAAACAGCGTTTGCCCATGCCAAGCAAAACCGGCGCGGGACCAATTTCAATGAAAGCGTCGATTCCCAATTCAGCGAGAGAGGTCATGCCCGCCGAGAACTTCACTTCCGCGCGGATGTGTTCGCGCCAGTAACGCGCATTCGGCGTTTGCTCCGCTGACAGAATACCGCCGGTCAGGTTCGAGGTCAGCAAGATGCGCGGCGCAGAGTAGGTGACTCGCTTCGCGGCGGATTCAAATTCATCCAGAATCGAATCCATCAGCGGGGAATGGAAGGCATGTGAAACCGTTAGCGGCTTGGAAGAGATCCCCTGATGAGACAAAACCTCCAGCACCGCTTGAAGCGCCGTTTTCTCTCCAGAGATGACCGTGTTATCGGGTCCATTCACCGCGGCGATGGAGACTTTATCGGCGTGCGGCTTCACGGCGTCGGCAACGCGAGATGCGTCTGCGAAGATGGCTGCCATCGTTCCGTTTTGCGGAAGCGAACCCATAAGGCGTGCGCGTGCGGCGATGAGGCGCAAACCGTCTTCGAGAGTGAAGACGCCAGCGATGCACGCGGCAACATACTCACCTACGCTGTGACCGAGAACCGCGTGCGGCGTGATGCCCCACGAAAGCCACATTTGCGCGAGCGCGTATTCAAAGGCGAAGAGCGCGGGCTGAGTGTATTGAGTTTGATGGATCGAATCACTTTCGGAAAAAAGAATCTCGATCAGCGGACGGTCAAGGATGGAATCGAGAATGGTCGCGCATTCATCGAGCGCATTGCGGAAGGCAGGCTGTGTTTCGTACAACTGCCTGCCCATGCCGGAATATTGCGAACCCTGCCCCGTAAACAGAAAAGCGATCTTCGGCTGTGCGCCCGGTTTGATGGTTGCAAGTTCTGGGTTTTCAAGTTTGCTTTTCAGTTCATCGAGAGTAGATGCATGGATGGCGAGGCGATGCTCGAAGTGTGTGCGGGTTGTGTTGGCGGTGAAGGCGATGTTGCGTAATTCGTGATCCGTAATAAGTAAGGAGTCTTTGAGAGATTGGGTTAGTTCGAGGAGGGCGGTCTCTGATTTTGCCGATAGGGTGAGAAGATGACGCGGGCGTTCGAATTTATGGAGTCCAGGGGCTTGCCCTTGGTTTTCGGACAGCAAGCTGTCCGACTCCAAAAGGGAATCGGAAATGATGAGATGCGCATTCGTGCCACCGAAGCCGAAGGAACTGATGCCCGCAAAGCGCGGCTGGTCTCGGCGTTTCCACGGGCGGAGATAAGTTCCGATCTCGAGGCGCGAGTCTTCGATGGAAAGATACGGGTTGATCTCTTTGATATGCAAATGCGGTGGGACGGCTTCGTTCTGCAATGCCAGCACCGATTTGATCAAGCCTGCAATACCAGCCGCCGATTCCAAATGTCCGATGTTGGTTTTGACCGAGCCGATCAAAACCCTGCTATTCGATTCGCCGTCATCGAGCACGGCGCGAAGCGAGGCGATTTCGATCGGGTCACCGAGCGGCGTGCCAGTACCATGCGCTTCAACATAACCAATTTGGTCCGGTGTGATTTGCGCGTCGGTCATTGCCTGACGGATGACATCCTGTTGGGCGAGTCCATTCGGGGCGGTCAAGCCATTGCTGCGCCCATCTTGATTCACCGCCGAACCGCGGATCAAGGCAAGGATGTTGTCACCATCGCGCAAGGCGTCTGATAAACGTTTGAGGACGACGACACCGCAGCCTTCGCCGCGCACATAGCCGTCGGCGCTGGCGTCGAACGTTTTGCAGCGTCCATCGGGTGAGAGCATGCGCGCTTGCGAGAAGGTGATGGTCAACTCGGGGGTGAGGATGAGATTCACGCCGCCCGCCAACGCCAAATCTGATTCGCCGCTGCGCAGGCTTTGACACGCCAAATGCGCCGCCACCAACGACGAGGAACAAGCTGTGTCCACTGCCATGCTCGGTCCGCGTAGGTCGTAGAAATATGAAAGGCGATTCGCGGCGATGCTATGCGCGTTGCCCGTTCCAGCGTAGGCGTCGATGCGTTCGGGGTCGTCGAATTGCAGGCGCGAATAATCGTAGCTGCTGATACCCACAAAAACGCCGGTGCGAGTCCCAGCCAATGTTTGTGGTGGGATGAAGGCATTCTCTAACGCCTCCCAACTCACTTCAAGCAAGAGTCGTTGCTGAGGGTCCATGCGGGCGGCTTCACGCGGAGAGATGCCGAAGAACGCCGGGTCGAATAAGTCCACATCGTTGAGGAAACCACCCCAACGTGACGTGACCTTCCCCGGTGCAGCGGACTCGGAGTGAAGTGCGTCCACATCCCAACGATCCGCAGAGACTTCACTGATGGCGTCTATGCCTTTCTTTAATAGGGTCCAAAATTCTTCGGGATTACGCGCACCCGGAAAGCGACAACTCAGGCCGATGATGGCAATCGGTTCTTTGACAAATCTCGAAGCAGGTTGTGCCGGTTCCGGCTTTGCTGTTTTTTGTTTGGTCGGCGTGGAGCCGTTGGAAAGATGCTTCGCCAGCAGTTCGATGGTCGGGTAATCCCACGCCAATGTTGGCGAAAGTTTTTTATCGAGAAATATTTCCAAGTCACCTGTGAGGCTGACGGCTTGCACCGAGCCAAGCCCGTAATAGGTGAATGGCTGACGGGGGTCGATAGAGGTCGCGTCCATTTCGAGCATGGAGGCAATACGAGTGATGAGCCAGGATTGAATCTCAGCCGACGAAGCCTTCACCCCGCCAACTCGTTGACTCGGCAACTCATCAACTCGCTCACTCACAACTTGCTTGCCACTCTTCCACTCGCCCACCACTTCCAACTCGCCATTCAAGAACGCTGCCTTGCATGCACGTCGTTGAATTTTTCCGCTGGAGGTTTTGGGAATGCTCATCGGTTTGACAAGCACGATGGCGAAGACTTGCAGATCATGTTTTTCGGAAACCGCCTGACGAATGGCAGATGCCACTTCGTTCACGTCCGCATTCCTGCCCTGGCGTGTCACTTCCTGAATGATGACAAGTTTTTCCTTGCCTTCATCGGTCACGGAAAATGCCGCGCCACTAGATTGTTGCAACGCAGCATGAGATGCTTCAACGGTCAATTCGATGTCTTGGGGATAATGATTGCTGCCATGAATGATGATGAGGTCTTTTAGCCGCCCGGTGACGAAAAGTTCATCGTTGTGCAAAAAACCCAGGTCGCCGGTTCGCAAGAACGGACCTTCATCCGAATCTGCTAATCGAGCATGGAAGTGGCTTTCGGTTTCTTCTGCCAGACCCCAATATCCCTGTGCCACACTCGGACCGGAGATCCAGATCTCGCCAACTTCATCAGGCGCACAGCGTGTCAGTGTAGATGGGTTGGCGATGACGATCTTCTGATCGATGATGGAGCCGCCGCAGTTGACCATCGTCAGCGCGTTGGCTTCGTTCGGCGATGTTTGTGTGACCTGGTCGCGTTCGAGAGATTTGCGGTCAACGGTCAGGTAACGCGGCTCGGCGGGACCGATGCCACCGGAGACAAGCAGCGTGCTTTCCGCCATCCCAAAACACGGGTAGAACGAACTCTTTCGAAAGCCACAGCGCTCAAAGGTCCGGGCGAAGCGCTCAAGCGTTTCAGGGCGGATCGGTTCCGCTCCACAAAACGCCAGCGACCAGGAACTTAAGTCCAGCGTGTCGATCTGTTCGGATGTGATCTTATCCACGCACAAGTCATAAGCGAAATTCGGTGCGCCACTCGTCGTACCCTTGTAGCGGCTGATGGCGTCGAGCCAGCGAAACGGGCGCTGCAAAAACGAAACAGGTGACATCAATGTAGATGTGCCATTGAGGTACATCGGTTCGAGAATACCGCCGATCAGCCCCATGTCGTGATAACTCGGCAGCCAAAAAACACCCGAAGCGCTCTCGTCAATTTGAAAGCCGTGACGAATGGCTTTCAAATTATGCATGAGGTTCCCATGCGTAAGCATCACACCTTTAGGTTGACTGGTGGAGCCGGATGTATATTGAAGGAACGCGAGCGTTTCAGATGAAATATTCGGATGACGCCACTCCGCCTCTAACCCCGCCGGGACCTGATCGCTGTTTAACCAATGCAATGCCTTCAAGTCGGGAGTGTGTTCAAAGCGTTGTTCAATGTTATGCAAGATGGTGGAGGTTGTGATGGCGAAAGTCGCTTGTGAATCTGCGACAATGGACTGGATGCGAGGTACGGGGCGATTCAAACGCGGCGGATAGGCGGGGACGGCAGTCACACCGGCGTAGAGGCAGCCGAAGAAGGATGCGATGTAATCCAAACCAGGAGGGTAGAGCAGAAGCGCCCGCTGTCCGCCCGCGCCGAAACTTTCCAACCAAGAGCCAATGGCGCGCGCGCGGCGATCCAATTCCCCATAGGTGATGTTGATGATATCGGCGTCATCATCTTGAATGTAACGGTACGCAAGTTTATCGGGATGTTGCTGCGCCCTGGTTTGTAACAGGTCCAGCAATGTGTTAAACGATGATGGAACTGGCGTCAGGTGAGACGGATTATTCATGATAATTTCTACCTAGTTACTGGAATAATTTTTTATTTATAACACAAAAGGTTTTTTCCATAGCCAGCGCCAGCTGCGATATTTGTACTATTACCCTGCGCTGGTGTTTCTGTACCAACAGGAACAAACATGACTTTTGTGTGACTATGCTTTTTTTAATATTTCTTGACATGCCTTCTTTGAAAAAGGTATAATTCAACTATTATTGTACGATTTGTAATAATTATTTATTTTGCAAGGGGGCACTCCTTGATATATTTAATTTGACGGCGCTTAGATGGTGTTGCACCCTGCATGACAGGTTATTCAAGCAATTAAGGAAGAGAGACGTGGCCCAATCTAGCAGCTTCAAACTAACTTTGATCAATAATCAAAGCAGCGATCCCGCCAAAGTATTCGAACTGATCAAGTCGGAAATCGTTATCGGTCGCGATGAAGGCGTGGATGTTGTCATCCCGACGCCAGCAGTTTCCAGGCGGCATGCCAAGCTTTCCATGGAAGGCAACGGGTATGTGATCGAAGACCTCGGCAGCAGCAACGGAACTTTCGTCAACGGTGAGAGGCTGCGAGCGCGAAAAGCCCTCAACGCAGGGGATGAGATCAAACTCGGGCAAGCCATCACGCTTTCTTACACAGCCCCTGCAACTCAGGAATCTCAAAAAACCGCGGTGCGCCCTGCACCGGCAAAGCCTTCGCAGCCGGCGCATCTGATGCAGACCATGATCGGCGAGGAGCCGGTGGTTCGTTCAGGCACGGCATTGGGTCCACCGAGACTGGTGGTGACGATTGCCGGTGAAAAGCAACAGACCTATACCCTTACCAGTCAAAGCCTGAGCATAGGGCGCGTGGAAGGCAACGACATTGTCATCCCCTCGCAGATCGTTTCGAGCCGTCATGCCCGGTTGGATAAGGTCGATGGCGGCTACCAGGTTTCGGTCATTCCTGAAGCGAAGAATCCGATGCTGTTCGAAGGGCGTCCGCTGGAAGGTCCACGTGTTCTGCGGCACGGTGATCTGCTCCGACTTGGCAGCCTCGACCCCGGCACAATGGTCACCATTTCGTACGAAGTTCCGGGTGAAGTCACACAGGAAACCGAACAGGATGTCGTCTTCGGGGAAAAAGCCCTGATCCAGATCGGGCGAGACCCAAGCAACGATGTCGTCATTGCATCACCGAACGTCTCGCGCTTCCACGCACAGGTCGAGCGTGTCGGTCAACGCTACCGCGTGGAAGACCTGCGCAGCTCCAATGGGACGTTCGTCAATGGGGAACGCATTGAAGGTTCGGTCTGGCTGAAACCGGATGACACCATTCGCATTGGTCAACACCGGTTGGTGATGGGGAAAAATCAGATCGTCAAATATGATGATAGCAACGGTCTGCGTGTCGATGCGATCAACCTCAACAAGTGGGTGCGCAAAGACCTGAACATTCTTCAAAATATTTCCGTCTCGTTCAAACCAAAAGAGTTCATCGTCGTTGTCGGTCAAAGCGGCGGCGGCAAATCCACCTTCGTGGATGCCGTGGCTGGGTATCGTCCTGCCACACCGCCTTCGCGCGTACTGGTCAACGACATCGACATCTATTCCCATTTCGATGCGGTACGTAACGATATCGGTTTCGTCCCGCAAAAAGACATCATCCACATGGAGTTGACGGTTTATCAGGCGCTGGACTATGCCGCTCAATTGCGCATGCCCGCCGACACCACTGCCGCGGAACGTCACAACCGCGTGATGGAAGTGCTGGCAGATTTGGACCTCACCCACCGCAAGGATGTGCAGATCAGCGGGTTGAGCGGCGGGCAACAGAAACGCGTCTCCATTGGCGTGGAACTGATCACCAAACCGGGGCTTTTCTTCCTCGATGAGCCAACCTCCGGCTTGGACCCCGGCACTGAAACTGCATTAATGCAATTGATGCGCCGCCTTGCAGACCAGGGGCGCACCATCATCCTCATCACTCATGCCACAAAGAACGTCATGCTGGCAGACAAGGTCATCTTCCTTGCCAGAGGTGGGTATCTCGCCTGGTTCGGTCCACCAGATGAAGCTCTGGCGTACTTTGACCAGTATCGCTCGGAGCGCGACCGCCGCGCCGGCAAGATCGAATTCGACGAAATCTACGCCATCCTCGACGATCAGAGCAAAGGCAAAGCCGAGGAATGGGCGAACCGATACCGCCAAAGCAAGGCGTATCTGGATTATGTCGCCATGCCGCTTAAGGACAAAATGGCGCCGGAACGCGCGCCAACCGTCCGCGACCCGGGAAAAACATATCAAAAATCTGCCAATACAAAACAAGTCTCTTCGTTGAGGCAGTTCTTCATCCTTTCGGCGCGTAATATCAAAATCCTCACCCGCGATAAATTTGCATTGGGGCTGATGCTTGCCACTGCGCCGCTCGTCAGTCTATTGGACGTGGTGCTCTCGCTTGTAATGGGACGAAACCCATTCAGTTTCAACGACGGCGACATGGCACAGGTCCTCATCACCACCTTCCTGCTTACCATTTATGGCATCATGGTCGGCGGCATTTCGCAAATGCGCGAAATCGTCAAGGAAGCCGATATTTACAAACGCGAAAGGCTTGTCAACTTAAAGATCCTTCCATATGTCATGTCCAAGATCTGGGTGGCTGCATTGCTTGCCTTCTATCAGGCAGCGGCATATACCATTGTCCACTATCTTGCCTTCGACATGCCGGGAGGCGCACTTGAGTTCGTCCAGATCTATATCACAATGGTACTGGCAACCCTCGCAGGGATGATGCTCGGGCTTTTCGCCTCGGCGCTGGCGCCAAACGCCAGTTCTGCTCCGCTGCTGGTCATCATGCTGATGCTCCCTCAGATCGTTCTCGCAGGTGCGTTGATCCCCGTTCCAGGCTTCATCAGCGCACCGATCTCTGCCCGCTGGGCATTCGAAGCATTGATCGGCATTACAGGACCCGGTTCGGATGTAGCGGCGGATATTTGTTGGGCGCTCCCACCGGATGTACGCAATGCGATGACGCTGGAGGACAAGATTAACAACAATTGCCGCTGTATGGGCATTAACATGCTCGAAGAGGAAAATTGCGACCACCCAGGAATTGGAAAATTCGCCATTACTCTTAACAGCACGACACTGCCCGTAGAACCTGCTCCGCTGCCGCCGGAACCTGAACGACCGGCTGAACCGGAAAACCAATCCGACAATGTAGCCATGGCAGATTTCTTCGCCCAGCTCAAGGAATATGAATTGCAGGTTGAAGAATACAAGCGGCAGGTGGAGGCATATCAGGCTGAAAGGGTTGTCTATGAAACGGCGCGGGCTGAAATCCAGGTGGCGGTTGCGCCGGCGGAAGGCGTCATCCGAAATTTCCACAACGGTGTCGGCTTTATGTACGTTAATAAGGAAGATTCCGCTGCTTACATTGGAAAGATTGTTTATACCTGGTCGGTGCAGGGATTGATCGTCCTCATCCTGTTTGTGGCGATCCTTTTCCTGCAAAAACGCAAGGATGTAATTTAAATCATGAACAAGTATCGATTTTTACTCCTGCCCATGCTGCTGATCCTGCTGGTTTCCGCTTGTGGGACGAGCGGTTCGTCAGATGAAGCGACTCAAAGCACTCTCGAAGCAATCAGCAACCAGGTCTACGCAACTGGAACCGCTGCCGCCCTAGCGGAAGGCTCCGTGGATATTGCAAAAACAGCCGAGGCTGCAGCAGGTGTCGACCCCGTCGCTCAAACTGCCACAGCAGCAGCGTTCGCGCCCATCCTCGCCGAGTTGCCTACATATGGGGTCGATCCATCCGAAGGCAAACTGGGCTGGGTCCACCCCCCCGTGACCATGGATGCCTCCGGCTATCGCCAGTTCGAGTATGTCAATTACTACCTTGGAACGTTGGCGACTGATTTTGTCGTGTCAGCAGACATCACCTGGGATACGGTGGGAAGTACCTCCGGCTGCGGTTTTGTTCTCCGTTCAGATGGGAATACGGCGGCGCTCGATCAATACGTTGCCGTTATCACCCGCGTTGCAAGCGGACATTTCCTCTTTGCGACGATGGATGACGGCGAAGTTGTCACTGGCAGGGATATTTACGCACGCTATAAAGACAAAACCTTCGATTGGTCGAACAACTCCACCAACCGGCTGACCATCGTCGGCAGGGGAAATCGTTTTTGGGTTTATACGAACGGCACGTTGATCGGAGAGGTCGACCCAAGCGCACCGCCGCCGTCGCCTGCCTTCCCGGAAGAACCGGAACAACCCCCCGCCAACGCAGATGCCGCAACCAAAGCGGCATATCAGGCAAACAAGGCTGAATACGACTTGATCGTCCAGCAAATGAGAGCGAATTATGCGGCACGGCAGCGCGCCTTCAGCTCGGCAGAGACGGTTTTCGAGCGTGGATTCATCGCGCTGGTTGCCTTGAGCGAATCGGGCAGGCGGACGGTCTGCACGTTCAACAATGCATGGCTGTTCCTCATCGACAGCTAATAAATGTATATCCACGATTCACCGGCACCACCGACTGAATTGAATTTTTTCTGGGAGTAGGCAATGTCAACATCTAATTGGATCGGCAAAACGTTGGGCAACCGCTACGTCATCGAAGAGATTTTGGGGCAGGGAGGCATGTCTGCGGTATACAAAGCCACAGACCCGAATTTGAAGCGTGTGGTTGCAATCAAAATGATCCACACTCACCTATCCGGCAACCCGGATTTCGTCAAACGCTTTGAAGAAGAGGCGGCATCTGTGGCGCAGCTGCGTCATCATGGGATCATTCAAGTCCATGATTTCAACCGCGACGGCGACACATATTATATGGTGCTGGAATTCGTGCCGGGCGAGACGATCCAGGCACATCTTAAACGTCTCAACGATGCCAAACGCAGGCTCTCTCCTACGCAGGCAATTGAATATATGGCAAACACCTGCGACGCCGTGGACTATGCCCATCAACGCGGCATGATCCATCGCGATATCAAGCCGGCAAATATCATGATCAACACCCTTGGGCAAGCGATCCTTATGGACTTTGGTATTGCCAAGATCGTCGGCAGCCAGCGACATACCGCCACCGGAGCAGTGGTAGGAACTGCCATGTATATGTCACCGGAGCAGATCAAAGGCGAACAACCAGACCGCCGCACCGATATTTATTCCCTCGGCGTAACGCTCTTCGAAATGGTCAGTGGACATCCACCCTTCGAAGCCGAATCGGCGATGACGCTGATGATGATGCACATCAATGATCCGGTTCCGAACGTGCGGGAACTTAATCCTGAAGTACCTGAAGCGTTGGTGGCTGTCATCAACAAGGCGCTTGCAAAGGATCCCAATCAGCGCTTCCAGACCGCTGCTCAAATGGCAGCTGCATTGCGGAATGCGCTTGTCCAGTTGGGCGCCGCCGGTACCGGACCCGCTCCCGTGGCAACCATGCTCGACGAGTCGCCCATCACGGCAGCAAATTTGAAAGCCACCGCCTACGAGCAACAGATCAATAGCGGCAAAGGAACGGTGGTGGAAAGTGGACCACTCCCTGCTTCGAAGGGAACGGTCGTTGAAAGCAGCCCGCTCCCCGCCGCACATGGAACGGTGGTGGAAAGTGCTCCGCTTCAGAGACCGGCTGCGACGTCTTCGGTCACAAGCTCAGGCGTGCAACCAGCCCCACCAAAGGCGACAAGATCGGGGTTGGCAATCCCTGTCATCATCGGAGGCCTGTTTGTAGGGTTGTGCGTTCTGGTTGGCGGCATTTTCCTGGCTAGCCGCCTGTTCACTTCCACCTCGGATGTCAATCCGACCGAAGCGCCTGCAGTTGTCGTGATAAATACAGAAGCCCCCACGGAAAATCCGGTGGAGGTCGTTCCTACAGATATTCCAACGGAAACGGCAATTCCCGCCACCCCAACCCCAAGCGGACCGTATGTGGTTATTACCGGCATTCGCCTTGAGAACAATATGTATGTTGTGGACTACGAAGTCAATAACGAACCGCCTGATTCAAACCTGCATGTTCACATGTTCTTCAACTCCGTTTCACCGGATCAGGCTGGCGCACCCGGCGCCGGTCCCTGGAAGTTGACATATCGCTCCTACGGAAACTCGCCCTTCGTCCAATATGGAGTATCCAACCGCCCTGCAAATGCAACTCAAATGTGCGCATTGATCGCAAATCCCAACCACTCAGTGCAGCCCGGCAGCGGAAATTGCGTAGACCTTCCATAAAACAAAATTCCATGTTTAAAAAAATGGCGGAGTGATCTCCGCCATTTTTTTGTTAACACTACCAGCATTTTAGCTAACATTCGGGCAGAGTAACTTCCGGGAACAGAGGTGGAATCTCAAATCGGTATGGGGAACGCATATCGTCGCAGTTTCTCTTGCAGCAAATAAAAACTACCTCAATTCCAAAACTTCATGTAGAATCCCCAGAGACTCACCCCAAGGACATAACACTCTCATGAAATCCTATCGAAAAGAACTATGGTTCAACATCCCATCCCGCCGAGGATTCATCAACATCACCCGGCAGGTCGAAGAAACCCTGCGGGAAAGCGGAATCAAAGAAGGCTTGCTATTGTGCAATGCCATGCACATCACCGCCTCCGTCTTCATTAATGATGATGAAAGCGGGTTGCATCACGACTACGATAAATGGCTCGAGCGGATCGCCCCGCACGAACCCGTCAGCGGGTACCGCCACAACGATACCGGAGAAGATAATGCCGACGCGCACATGAAACGCCAGGTGATGGGACGCGAAGTGGTGGTCGCAGTCACGAACGGCCAACTCGATTTCGGAACATGGGAGCAGATCTTTTATGGTGAGTTCGACGGCAGGCGCAGAAAACGAGTGCTGATCAAAATTATTGGTGAATAAATTGAAGAAAGATAAAGGAGAGAAGCAATGCGATTAAAACATAAAGTCATTGCCACCCTGATCGCCGAAGGCGTGGAAGACCTCGAATACTACGTCCCGCTCATGCGCCTGCAAGAGGAGGGAGCCAAAGTTCTCAGCGCCGGGCTCGACCTCAAACCCGTACGCGGCAAGAATGGGTTGGTCATTACACCCGATACGAAGATGGAAGACCTCAAAGCCAGCGAACTCTATGCGCTCATTCTCCCCGGCGGTTGGGCGCCCGATAAAATCCGAAGGTACGAAGTAACCAAAAAACTTGTCAAGGAAATGCAAGATGCAGACAAGATCATCGGCATTATCTGTCACGGTGGTTCGATTGCCGTCTCAGCGGGTATCATCAAGCCGGGTCAACGCGTGACCGGCTCAACCGGCATCAAGGACGATCTTGAAAATGCCGGCGGGGTCTGGGCGGATGAAGCCGCTTTTCGTGAAGGCAACCAGGTCTGGGGGCGGGTCGTGGCAGACATCCCCGATTTCAACCGCGAACTGGTCAAAGCATTAGTCGAGGGATAAAGACCCGTGCTTCATCGTTGATGGGATGGGGACATCCAATAATTTAAGGATGCTTGGCGCGATCTGAAGATGGGAGATGATCTCGCCCGTATCGCCTCTTCCCTGACCTTTGGCCGGAATTACAAAGAAGGGAACTTCCCTCTGTTCGGGCGTGGTACCGCCATGAACCCCATCGGCATTGATGCCGTGATCGCCAGTGACAAGGATTACATAGCCGCGCTCGCGCCACTCCATGATGAGCGGCGCGAGTTTTAAATCCTGGTAGGTGGCATGGCTTCGATATTGCTTTGTATCGGAGCCGAATGTCTCACCATAATAGTCCATACCCATTGGGTGCAATAAAAGATAATCCGGCGAGAATTTACGGATAAGATGCGCCGCGCTATTGAAGAGTTCGATATCAGGATAGTCATCCTCGGTATAAAAACGCCCGTGTTGAATATTCAACGCCGTGTCATCGACTTCTTTATCGTCAATGGCATTGTAAGGAACACGGTTATACAATTCAGAATACCAGAAATATGCAGCAGCAGCGGTTGTTTTCCCCGCTTCTTTTGTAGATCGAAAAATATTCGGTCTATCCGATAGCCGCACAACCGAATTGGAGACAATGCCATGCTCGCTGGAAGGCAAACCCGTGTGAATGGTTTCGTACATCGGGCGGGACAGGCTGGGAAGTTCGCCAACGATCTTATACAAGCTTGCCTGCCTGCTTTCAACCAGATGACCGAGAAACCCCATATTGGCAACTGCCACATCGTAACGAAGCGCATCAGAGAGAATCAAAACAACTTTGCCCATCATCCGCTCCAAACAAAAGCGGTTCGCCTGCACACCCGGCGAACCGCTCATCAAGGTCTTGTCTGTTATTCGTCTAGGACCAAAACAGCCTTCCGTGAACACGCAATTTGACTCTTCTCCCCAACCTTGGGCAGTTCGAGAGAGGGGCGATTGAACGTATCCATGTCAAACTTTGTGTTGCCGATCTTCACCCGAATGCGGACCACGGAGCCAAGGAAGGTAATGTTTTCGATGGTGCAGTCCACAATGTTCTCTTTCTTTTCCTCCGAAAGAAAACTGAAGCGTTCCGGACGAATGGCGATCTTTACCTTATCACCCTTCTTATGCCCCTTTATGTCAGAAGAAGAGAAACGGGCACCATCCACGCTCAAGAGACCGGAAGCGGGGTCGAGCACTTCCGCATCTGCGGTATTCAGGGAACCTACGAAATTGGCAACGAAGCGGGTCTTTGGGAAGTTGTAAGTTTCAAACGGAGTTCCCACCTGCTCCATTTCGCCTACATTCATCACGACGATGCGGTCAGATAGGGAGAGTGCCTCTTCCTGATCGTGAGTGACGTAGATGGCGGTAATCCCCAGCTTTTGCTGAATGCTGCGAATCTCGGCGCGAAGCGATACGCGGATCTTGGCGTCCAACGCGGAGAGAGGCTCATCGAGCAGCAAAACTTCCGGTCGGATCGCCAAAGCCCGGGCGAGTGCGACGCGCTGCATTTGTCCACCGGAGAGCTGGTAGGGGTAACTGTTCGCCTTCTCCTCCATGTGAATGATGGAGAGCATCTCTTTTACACGGTCTTTGATATCAGACTCTTTTTCCTTGCGCACCTGCAAGCCGAAGCCGATGTTCTGGGCAACGGTCATATTTGGAAAAAGCGCATAGGACTGGAACACCATGCCGACATTGCGCTGGTTGGGGGCTTTGTCGGTGATGTCTATTCCTTCGATCGAGATCATGCCCGAGGAGGGGATCTCGAACCCTGCGATCATGCGCAGGGTGGTGGTTTTGCCGCAACCTGACGGTCCGAGAAATGAAACGAATTCGCCTTTCTTAACATCGAGGTTGAAATCACGAACGGCAACAAAATCTCCAAATTGCTTCGATATGTTCTTGAGTGCAAGATGTGTCATGTCGGTTCTCCGTCAAAGGTTAGTGCGCGCCCGCGGTTTGTCCCTGACCGCCGGTTACCAGTTGGATCAATCCCATGGCAAGCCAGGTAAGCAGGAAACTGACAAAGGAAAGCGCGGCAGGCTCATAGGCGCGGTGTTGCCCGAGCAGAAAGAGGTATGGACCAAAGGCACTTACCCCCAGGAAGGATGCCAACACCACTTCCCCAACTACGATCGCAAATGTGAGGAGCGCGCCGCTCAACAATGCCGCGCGGATGTTGGGCAAAATGATCTTGGTGATGATCGTAAACCAGCTGGCGCCAAGGCTTTGCGCGGCTTCCGTGAGAGTTCGAATGTCCACAGTGCGCATACCGGTATCCACGGAGCGGTACATATACGGCATGGAAAGCACCATGTACCCGGCAACGATCAGGATATTTGTCCCTGCTTTGAACTGAGTGAGGGGCTGCATCAAGACAATGTCGGTAAAGGGAAGCGTGAACGGCGTGCTGTAAATGCGGATCATGCCAAAGACGAGGATAATGGCTGGAACCACAAAAGGCATCAATGTCAGGAATTCGACCACACGGCGCGCCTCCGGCAAGCGCAATCTGATCCAATACGCAGTGGGGACGACGAGAACAATCGAAGCGACAATGGTCGATAACGCGAGCATGTTCGAATACAAAAAACTGTTCCAGAAGCGGGAATCGCCAAACGCTCTTTCATATGCTTTGAGCGGGTACTCCGGGTCCCAACTGAGCGAGAATGAAAGAGTGGCATACAATGGAAGTACAAAGTACAGAGCGCCAAGGATGAACCAAAACCACGCCCAGAATGGGAATCTGCGAAGCCGGGAAATGAAACTCATTTCAACCACCTTTCTGTCTTTGCCTGAAGCCAGGAGTAGCCGCCCAGCGAAATCGCCATGATAAAGACCATGCCAACTGCCATCGCATACCCCAAACCCGGGTTGTATAAAACATCCCCGCGAATTTGCGCACCAATTTGAATGGTGACCAAACCAAGCCTGCCACCGGTCAGGGCATAGGCAGTGGCATATGCGCCAAAGGCATTTCCGAATAGGAGGATCATCGCGCCAAGGATGGACGGCAGCAACACAGGCATGGCAACCTTCAACCAGTATTGAGTGGTGTTGGCACCAAGGTTTTCTGCCGCTTCACGCCACTCCCTTTTTAAGCCGTCTAATGCAGGCGCCATGATCAAAACCATCAATGGAAACTGGAAGTACATATACACAAGGCTCAAACCGGCAAAACCGTATAAATTGAAGCCGGCATCATAAACATTCAGGTTGAAAACATCTTTTAGAATTGCTGTGATAAACCCTTGACGCCCAAGTGTGGCGACGAATGCAAATGCAAGCGGTACGCCCGCAAAATTGGATGCCACCCCGGAAAACGTGATTAGAACCGAGCGAAGGGGTTTGGGAAGACCGCCCACCGTCACCGAATAGGCAAGCAGGAATCCAAAGATCCCACCACCCAGCGCAGTCACGGCACTGATCTGAATGCTCAAAATATATGAATTCACGATCAAAGGTTCTGTGAACAATTGCAGAATATTATCGAAAGTAAAAGAGCCTTCCGGTGTGGAAAAACTCGCCGTCAACAACCGAAAGGACGGCATGAGGAGGAAGAGGACTGCAAACAGAAAAAACGGTGCAACGCCCAACCAAACCTTCCAACTCGCTGCAGTCCTGGGACCATTGGATTTAGTAGCCTGCGCCATGAGTTTATCCTTAACAAATAGCCTTGCTGTAGCGAGACCCCGCCAGAGGCAGGGTCTCGCATTGGTCAATCAATCTTGAGATTATTTAACATCGGCGCCAACAGCGCTGTCCCAGTTCTTGGTGATCAATTCGCTCGCAGCAGTGAGCTGGTCGAGCGTGGGGAATACCGCACCAGACACATCAGGAAGTTTTGCCGAAAGTTCCGCAGGAACGACATCGCGCGCGCGCAGATCGGCTTCGCGGATCGGGTGGCAGTACCCTTCCATCCACAGCAACTGACCCTCATCCGAGTAGAGGAATTCCATCCACAGGCGGGCGGCGGCGGGCTGGGGCGAGTAGGCGCTGATCGCCTGAACGTACACGCCGGCAAAACGTCCCGTTGCCGGAATCACGACTGTGGCATTCGGGTTGCCTTCAAAGGTGTCGATGGCTGCAAGGGCATTATAGTCCCACGTGATGCGGACAGGAATTTCACCGCTCGCTACCAGACCGTTATTGGCGATCAACGGAATGAGATTTCCAGCCGCGTTCAGTTCGGCGAAGTAATCCAAGCCAGGCTGGACATCATCCAGGGAACCACCATTGGCAAGAGCCGCAGCGTACACAGACTGGATCGCCTGATTGGAAACGCGCGGATCGCCGGAGAGGGCAACCTGTCCCGCGTACTTGGGATCAAGCAGGTCAGCCCAATCTTGGGGAACATCCGGCTGGACATCAGTGTTCACGAGGAACGCCAGCACACCATAATAGTCGCCGTACCAGTACCCTTCGGGATCCTTGGCATCGTCCGGAATGGTATCCCAGGTGGCAACTTTATAGGGGGTGATCAGTCCTTCCGCCTTGGAGGATTCGCCCCAAGAGAAGCCCACGTCGATGACATCGGGGGCTTGCGGACCCTTGTTCTCTTTGTTGGCTTTGATGGCTTCAATTTCATCGGCAGAGCCGGCATCAGGGTTCAACTCGTTCACTTCAAGACCGTACTTGGCTTTGAAAGCTTCGATGACACCACCGTAATTGCACCAGTCGTGCGGAAGGGCAATGGTTGTGAGCATGCCTTCCGCCTGGGCTGCGGCGATCAAAGCATCCATGCCGCCGCCATCCTCAACGGATGTGGCAGTGCTCCAGTCGAAATCACTGGCAGCGCCTCCACCTCCGCCCCCGCAGGCGGACAGCAATGTAGCGGCAACTACGAACAGGGCAAGCAATTGATAGGCTATCTTATTCGAACGCATCTCTTTCTCCTTTTGAATATGGGGTGGATCAAACGAACGAAATTACTTGCGCTTTACTGTTCTTTCCCTGACACCTCCAATCTGTTAATAATCCGTTAACATTTTAACATTATCAACATTCAAAGTCCAGTGGGATTTCTTTGAATGAACAACCCAGACCCAACTACAAACTAACATTAAAATACGCGAGCATGGCATAAATTCCCGCGGAAAAAACAGCACTGACGGGAATGGTGACCACCCAGGCGGTCAGGATGTCACCCGCCACGCCCCAGCGGACTTTTCCAAATCGCTCTGAAGCGCCGACACCGATAATCGCCGAGCTGACCACCTGCGACGTGCTAACCGGCAAGCCGGTCAATGTGGCGGTCAAAATCACACAGCCGGAAGTCAGTTGGGTGGCAAAACCATGCACCGGGCGGATCTTATAAAACTTGCCACCCAACGTGCGAATCAGCCGCCAGCCGCCCAACGCCGTACCAGCCGCCATCATTCCAGCGCTGGCAACGATCACCCAAAACGGCACGTTAAAATCAGATATCTGCCCGGCAATGATCAAGCTCAAGGTGATGACACCGATGGTCTTTTGAGCGTCATTGGTACCATGACTCAGCGCCAGCGCAATTGCCGTAAATATCTGGCTTTTTTTGAAAAAGTTATTAATGTTCGGTGTGGCATGCTGCGAAAAGACATAGATCAACCGCAGTATCACGAACCCGACAAAAAAACCGACCAGCGGTGAGATAAAAAGAGCCAAAAGCACCTTGGTAAAGCCCGTCAGTTTGACCGCATTCCAGCCGGAGGAGATTAATGCCGCACCAACCAATCCGCCGATCAGAGCATGCGATGAACTGCTCGGAATTCCAAAGTACCAGGTGATCAAATTCCAAACGATCGCACCCGCCAGCCCAACCATGAGCGCCTGTAAAGAAATCACCTCCGAAGAGATAATATCACCAGCGATGGTCTTCGCCACAGTCACCCCAAATATCAGCGGACCGAAAAATTCAGCCACAGCCGTCATTCCCAACGCAGCACGGGGGTGAAATGAACGTGAAGAGATCATGGTTGCTACGATACTGCTTGAATCTCTCATCCCATTGATAAACGCGTAGGTGAGTGCCAGAAATATAACAATAAAAAGCGAAGCGGGTATTAACATTATGTTATGTTTTCTTTACGACGATGTCCGCGATGATATTTGCCGCTTCATCTCCACGATCTGCCGCATTGGAAAGGTGACGATAGACCTCACGCAGTTTTAGCATCTCCACAACATGATGGATGTCTTCGGGACCCGTAAAAAGGTCTGCCACCGCCTCTCGATAGACCGCCTCGACGCGGTTCTCAAGCGCCTTGGCGCGCTGGGCATGGTCGATGGCTACATTGGGATTTTTCGGCAACCGTTGGACGCCATGCCAGATCTCATACGCAGCATCTTTCAACAGGGATGCGATACGCTGCATATACGGCGTCGGCTTGACTTTGAGAATCTCCATTTCCACAACGGTCGTATCGGCATAGTCAATGACATCGTCAATGGAACGGGAAAGAGCGAAAATATCCTCGCGGTCGAACGGCGTGACAAACGTGCGATTCAACTCGTCGATCAGGATGCGGCGCACTTCATCCGCCTCTTTTTCCTTCATGGAAAGTTCTTCGGCAAACTCTGAATCGGCGGTTTCAAGGTACTTGACAAGCAGCCGCATACCTTCGAATGCCAGCGAAGCCTGCTCTTCGATCAGTTTTTGGAATTTATCTTCCTTGCGTTTAAAAATACGAAACATGCAAACTCTCTCTAGGTCGTAAATTTACACAACACCTCATGAGAAAAAGGCATTGGAACTTCCTTCATTCTATCAGGGGATTGGCTCCAACATCCCTTCCACCAAACCAGGATACGCCTCACGGATCTTCGCATCCACATCCGGCGGGATCAGCGGCGCTGTATTTTTCGACATAATCTCCTTCACACGATTCATAGCCCGGCTTTGGATATCCAGTGCGCCCTTCTTCTCCCAGATGGTACGAGCATCACGGTCTGCCATCTTTGTCATCACCGCTTCGGTCTTCATGCGGCTGATGGTGTGTTTGACCGTAATGAACGAGCCGCCCGGACCGATCTCCTTGATCAAATTCACGGCAAGGTCATCTTCATTGAACGAAATACCGCGTTTCATACGCTTCATCATCAAAGCCATTTCATCATCGATCACGGCTTTGGCAAAATCGAAGGTTTTAAGTGCATCGATCAAACCGCCAATATTGAACATATCCATCCCGCCCAACAGACCGGCGATCCCGGACATGCCTGTTTCATACCCCGCCTGCGCATCATTGACCTTGGAATTGGTCAAACCAACATAACCTCCCGCTGGCACATTGTAAAAACGAGCCATCTGCGCGTACGCCATATGCAGCATCCCACACTCGATCGCACCGGACGTGTACGCACCCGAACGCATATCCGCCACCGTGCCGAGCGTGGCATAGATCGTCGGCGTACCTTCCTTCGTCATCTGCATCAACATCAACCCCGCCAAAAATTCGGCATTGCCCTGTGCAAGCGTACCCGCCATAGACATGGGCGAAGTCAACCCGGCGTTCGGCACAATGGTGGGGTAAACCGGCAGCCCCTGCTGCGCAAAGAACATCACATTCTCAGTGGAGAGATGGTCCATCGTCAGCGGTGAAACGATCGGGCAGTAATGATGCGTTAAAAATGGATGCTCCTTGTATGCCGCTTCCCCTCCCGCCACCATGTACGCCATGTTCATCACACTCATCGTATCCTTCATATTGGTGGTGGTGACGCGCAGCGGCTTGAGACAATACTTGAGCGACGGATACAAACGCGACACCGTGAACTGGTCCTGCGGCGCATCCTCTGCCAGCGTGGAAATGGAGAAGATGTCGTAGCCCGGCAATTCGTTAATGAGATGCGCGATTCGGGCAATATCAGCCGACTCCGCGCGCCTCTCTCTACCCGTAACCGGATCAATGATATCGGGAGCGGAACTCGCCGTTACGATGACGGGGCTATCCTGTGGAATCGTTTTATCGAACTTCGGGTCGCGCGCGTGAAACGTGAATGACGACGGTACCAACCTGCGGTATTTCTCCACCACTGCGCGCGGAAATTTAACACGCTCCTCCTCTACCCGGCAGCCATGCGCCTTGAACAGTTCGCGCGCAGGCTCAAAGCGCACTTTTAAACCAACTTCTTCCAGAATCTCCAACGAAGCGTCGTGGACCTTTTCAACCTGTTCCTGCGTAAGTAAAGCGGCAAATGTCATAAGGGTTTCCTTCCAAAAATTTTTTCCACTTACTCAACCATCGATTTCTTGATCTTTCTTCGATCCACTTTTCGTTTCGGCATGATCTTTTCGACCATCCTCTGGCTGCTCTTCATCAGGGGATTATCCAGAAGCGGATTGTTTTGCGGCAAACTCAATAGTTTGCGGATCGTATGGAACTGGTCGCCGCGATACACCATGCGCTCGATACGCACCGTGCGCGCCAACCCCTGAATTTCCTGCACCGGGAACATTTCCAGCCCGGAACGAGTCACCTTGAGCGAAGCGGCGGCAATCGCAAAGCGCACAGTATCTTCCAAAACCCAACCGTTCAAGTACCCATAGATGAACCCCGAAGAGAATGTCGCCCCTGCGCCCGAAGCATCCACCGCTTTCACCCTGGGTGCATGAGCGCGGATGATCTCGTCACCCCGCAGAACCATGCAGCCCTGGCTCGCCATTGTGATGATCGCTGTTTCAATGCCCGCCTTGATAAGTTTACGCGCCGTGCCCAACATGGCTTGACGTTTACCGATCTGCGCCGCATCGGTCACCGCCTGACAGATCGTCACCATACCCGCATATTTCTTCAGCAGATCAGGGTGGTTATGCCCATGCTCAAAGTTCAGGAAGACCGGAACATTATGACGTTTTGCTTCCGCCATCGCGCGGACGATGTGGTCGCCGTCGTACCAATCCACATACAGCAATTTGGCAGTCTGGATCAAAGACAGATCCGCCGTATCAAGTGTGTTGAGAATTTCCTTCGAACGCTGCCAGAAATACGTGCGCGCACCTTTCTTATCTGAGACGTTAACTTCAAGCGGCGTTTTATATTTTTCGGTTACACGCACCTCGCCCCGTACGCCCAGTTCCTTCAACTTACCCGAAACGTACGTTCCAAGCAGGTCTTTCCCAACAGCCGTGCCGATCATCCCGGAGGGTACGCCCCACTGACTGAGGTTGCAGGCAATGATGGCGGCATCGTCATAGACATAGTCGCTAACCTGATGGACAATCGCACCTGTGTTCAACTTGGGTAACTGATCCAGCGACATAATGTACACTGGCGTCAACATACCAAAGCCGACGTAGGCTGGAGGGGTTTGTTTTTTTACAGGCATAAATCAATTTACCACAAAGGTTCAAAAAGTATCACGAAGGAACGACTTTTGTCCTTTGTGTACCTTCATGATACTTTGCAGTTAAGCATTACGCTTTCAGTTTCTCGCTTTTTGGATCGACCAACACATTCGCAGTCACTTCGGCTTCGAGGTTACCCTCGATGAGTTCAATGGTGAAACGTTCGCCTTTTTTCGCCAACTCAATGGGAAGATAGGCATAAAAAATGTTTTTCTTGACGGTGAAACCGTAACCGCCGCTTCGCACGCGGGTAACAAGTGTATCACCATGATACACCGCTTCGCCGCCGTAGATTTGCACAAATTCTTCGGTGCCTGTAAGCGTCAGTGTGCAGAGTTTGCGTGTGATGCCCTCCGCCTTTTGCTTGACCAACGCCTCACGCCCGATAAATTCGCCCTTCTCCAAATCCACACAAAAGCCGAGACCCGCTTCGTAGGGTGTGGTGGTTGGGGTGATATCCACAGTGAAGTATTTGAACCCTTTTTCAAGGCGCAGCGGATCGAGCACCTTGTACCCGCCGAGTTCCATGCCAAATTCCTTCCCGGCTTCGATGAGCATATCCCACACCATCGTAGCGCGGTTATTAGGAATGTACAACTCCCAACCCAATTCACCGGTGTAACTGACGCGCTGTGCCAGTACCCGCGCCCCGTTGATATTGACCGGCTTGGTCATCAAATACGGATGCGCCTCATTCGAAACATCGTCGCTCGTAATTTTCTTCATCACGTCGCGGGCTTTCGGTCCCCACAAAGCGAGACAAGCATATTCTTGTGTAATATCCCGGATGGACACGTCACCGTCTTTTTCGTCCACATGCATCAACAGGCGGGCATGGTCATTGGCAATGAAACCGGAACCAGTGATCACCCAGAAATGATCTTCACCCAGGCGCGTCACAGTCAGATCTGATTCGATTCCGCCGCGTGTGTTCAAGAACTGGGTGTAAATGGCACTGCCTACGGGTTTGTTGATATTGCTCGAAGTCAATCGTTGCAACAACGGAAGTGCGCCAGGTCCTTTTACTTCGATCTTGCCGAACGAGGTCAGGTCGTATAACGCAACCCGCTCACGAGTGGCAGTATGCTCCTGACGCATTCGCTCAAAGTAAGGCGGTTTCGCCCAACCCCAGGCACGATGATCCTCACCCATGCGGCGCGACTCTTTGCCTGGCTGAAAGTAATTGACGCGCTCCCAGCCAAACTTCTCACCAAAGACCGCACCATTCTCCAACAGGCGATAATGCAACGGGCTGACCCGATGCGGGCGCGCGCGTTCATGCTCGTCGTGCGGAAAACGCAAACGATAGTAATACTTCACGCTTTCCATCGTGCGCTCTGCCGCGTAATTGAAATCGGAATAATAATTTCCAAAGCGGGTGGCGCGATAGCCGTACACATCCATCGGCGCTTCGCCTTCGATGATCCACTCCGCCAGCAGTTTGCCCATGCCGCCTGCGCCGCCATAGCCATTCAGCGACATGCCCGCCAGCATCCAGAATCCACGTGCACCAGGCATCGGTCCGAGCAATGGCTGACAGTCTGGGGTGTATGCGCCGGGATGGCGCACCAGCGTAATGATGCCCGCCTGATCCAAAAATGGAAGTCTGCGGATCGCGCCTTCCAATAGCATCTCGAACTGGTCAAAATCGCCGGGGAACGATTTGCTGCCGTGCTCCCACGGTGTGCCATCGATCCAGCGCGGAAGCGGGTTCGGCTCATAGCCGCCGATGACCAATCCACCCGCCTCCTGGCGCATGTACACCAGATTATCCGGGTCACGCAGGCAGGGCGTATTCGGTGCGAACTCATGCCCCGGCACAGCCCGCAATGCAATGTGTTGGTGATCTACCGGAGTGGTTGGGATGTGCAAACCCGCCATGGCAGCGATGCGCGGCGCCCAAAGCCCAGCGGCATTGACGATGATCTCGCATCGGATCTCGCCTTTATCGGTGACAACCGCCTGAACCTCTCCCTTCGCCGACATCTTGATGCCTGTCACGCGTGTATTGGTGTAAACCTCCACGCCCAACTGCTTGGCAAAGTTCACCACTGATGTGGTCGTAATGTATGGATCGAGTTGCCCGTCACGCGGAAGATAGATGCCGCCATACAAGTCTTTGCTCGAAATTTGCGGCATATGCTTCACCGCTTCGTCTGGACCAATGACCTCGCATTCCAACCCCAGGGCTTTGGCGCGGCTGACACTTCGTTCGAGTTCAAGCAATTGCTCCTTGCTCGAAGCCACGCGCAAACTGCCGACATGGTTGAACAAGCCCAATTCGCTGTACAGTTCCACGCTGTACATGCGGAACTTGAGCATGGCTTGCGATGTGGCGAACTGCGTCACCAACCCCGCCGCGTGAGACGACTCGCCGCTGGCGATCTCACCTTTTTCGATGATGACCACATCTTTGCGCCCGAATTTCGCCAGGTGATATGCAACCTGCGCCCCAAATATCCCACCGCCGATGACAACGATCTCTGCCTGTGTTTTCATGATCACTCCATCCAATTTTCAACAGCATGGGGTCGCCATGCTGACAATTTACATTTTGACTTGATCCAACCAAACTCTAAAATCCTTTGAATCCATTTTCTCCTCTGCCCTGCCCCAGCGCTCGATTGCCCAACCCCAGAAATCGAAATCAATGCTGGAGATATTCGCCTGAATCGCCGCCCACAACCCCCAGCCCACATCCGACATGATCATGTTCAATTTCATGCGCGCGATCTTGTCTGCCGTTGCTTCGCCAAAATACGCCTTGCAAACCTCGACGATCTGCTCGTCGTTGAATTGCATTTCCTGGCAGGAATTGCCCAACTCAAAGGTCGGGTCGTTGTTACCGCTGTATTCGTAGTCGATCAGCCATAATTGTTTGCCATCGTCGATGTAATTCTCTGCCAGCAGGTCATTGTTGCAGGGAACGGTTGACAGCGGCTTTGCCTCCATTGCGCCTTCGATGCGTTTTACCGTCTCCATGCGCTCGTTGTACCCAGCGGGGATCTTGATATCGCGCTCGCGGCACAGGCGTAGATAATACTCTGTGAGGCGGAACATGTTGAAGTCCGAGTAGAAGCGCGGACCGGCATGCAATGTCTTGATGGCTTGAGCCATGCGGGTCGGCATTCCCATCCCGTTCAACGTACCCTTCGACATGGTCGTGCCATCCAGAAATTCGATCACCATTACATCATGCTCTGGAAGATGATGTAATATCTTCGGCGCCACCCCCGCCTTGCTTGCGGCATGGGTGTTGTGATATTCGTTGTTCCGGTCAATGGCGAGTAATTCGGTGCTTTCGCCCGGCACGCGTACAAAATGCGGCGTACCATCCACCTCCACCTTGTAGTTGGTGTTGGTCAAACCGCCCGAAAGCGGCTGAATGGAAACTTCCCTGCCCTGCCAGTCTTCGATCTTCGCGACCACATCTTCTATGACAGCCATTCTTACTCCTATACAAATAAAGAGTTGCAGGTCGCGCACTTGGCGTGACCTGCAACGTGCGGAAGAGGGAAACTATTCGGGCGGAATTTCCTTGAAAGCGTAATCCACGTTGATGCCCTTGGATTTCTGCATGTTCCTGGCAATGAAATACCAGACCGCCGAAACGGCAAGTACGCCAAAGACCACCGAATATGCAAGTGTGCTGGTCAGCCCAAGACGCGCATCGAACATGAACATGATGAGCATGGCAGTGCCGAGGACGAACCCGACCCCGCCAAGGATGGTAACGAGCGGAATGCCGCCGACTTTGTACTGCGCGCCGGGGGAGGATTCGTACACATCTTTGGCACGGTACGGGAGCAGCGCGCCCGCAAGGCAGGTAATTACAAAGACATAACCGCAAGCAAAGGTTACACCCAATGTCAAACCGACCCAGCCGGGATACAGGTTGTAAAGCAGGATGACAGGAATACTGGCGAGGAAATACGCCAAATGCGCGTTGACCGGGGTATGGCGCTTTTCATCCACTTTGCTCAGCCATTCGGGCAGCAAACGGTCGAGCGACATGGCGACCATGACGCGCGTCATGCCGATGTAGCAGTTGTGTACGATCTGATGCGAGTTGAGAATGTAACCCAAGCCGATGATAATGACGACCAGCGGACTGCCGGTCAACGCAACGGCGATGATGTTGGGCCACAACCAGAACCCGGCAACAGTCGCTTCGCCAACACCAGACCAATACCCCGCGCCGGCAATGTAGAGGAATTCGGTGCCGACAGCCTTCTCCAGCCCGGCGGCAAGGACGGCAAGCAGAATGCCCGTAAAGATCAATGAGCCGACAATAATGAACAGCTGGCTCTGGAACGAACGCGCATTCTTGATCTCACCGTTTTGCTGGGCAGAGTAGGTTGCCCACTGGAGCGAAGTCCAGGCGATGGGCGCGACCAGCAAGGTGGCAACGAGGCTGAACGGGGGATTCAAATCCACGCCGGCAGCGACGGTGGCGTCGCGCGCAGTCTGCACGAAATTCTCCACCCCGCTGATGGCAAGCGCAAATGCATCAAGCCGCGCCACGGAGGATGTGGGATTCCCTGTGAAGAGCACCACCAGCATGGTGACGAAGGCAAGCAGCGTGCCGCCGATCATCACGTTCTGGAAGCGCACGTAGTTCTTGAATCCGCTTGTGAGGATCATCATGGAAACCAATGCGTTGAGAATACTGGTGATGATGATGCCGGTCGAACCGGTGAACCAGATCCCCAGATTGGATAAAGCCGCGTTCCCCAGAGTCGCTCCGAGCCCGAGGAAGAGCGGCGCAAATCCAAGATATGAAAGCAGCCAGCCTGATAACGCCACCCATTGCAAAATCCAGATCACATAACCGGACATTACAACCGTGAATGCCACGCCACCGCCAAACACTCGGCTTTGGAAGACATAGTCTCCACCTGAGCGCGGCAGCGCAGTGGACAACCATACATAGACCAATGCAATGGGAATTTCGATCACCATCGCAAGCAAAATTCCCCAGACGAGTTTACCGCCGGGCAGCGCACCAGGCGCCCAGAGATACGTCCAGGGAAAGATCAAGCCCATCGTCAGAATGTTGTAGACGAAGGCGGAAAACGGGGACATCACACGTACAAGCCCCGAGGCTTTACGGGTGAAGACTTCTGGTTTTGCTGTTGCTGTAGCCATTCCTTCTCCTTTGGTCGAGAAATCGAACACAGACTTGAATTCACAGCGCGGGCTTGCGCCCAATCCCCTTGTCGAACAAACACACGGTTCCGTCTTCTAAGCCACCTCCTTTGCGCAATAATCCTGCGCGTCATCCACTGGTCATCTGATAACCCTGCACCTCGCCGTCTACGAACGTTACCAAACAACCTCGTAGAATTCCCTCCGCGTACTCGCTGCCGGGATTGACGCAGGTCGTCCGCCCGATCTTTGCCACAGACTGCGACTCGTGAATATGACCGTGCAGCCCAAGCATCGGTTTGAACTTTTCGATCGCTTCGCGGACTGCGACGCTGCCGGCTCCATGCATCACAGGTTGACCTCCGCTGATGATTTGTTCAGGCGGGTCTTTATCCCAGTCCAGCATCGGGCAGGTATCCAGTGTGGAATCTTTTGGGGGATCATGGAAGTTGAAGATGGCTTTTTGCATATCCGGCACTTTCAATGCCATCTCCTCGATCATTTTGCCGAGTTCCTCTTCGGTGGTCTCACGCGGAGTTTTCCACGGCGTGGGCGTGCTGATCCCAATGGAGATCATGGTATGGTCATCATCGATATGAACCATTTCATTCTCGCAGGCAAAAAAAGACTGGGTGGGCTGGCTCTTCATAACATTTAACACATCCCACTCATCGTCGTTGCCGCCGGTGACGAAGCATTTGATGCCCGTACCGTTCAGGCGTTCCTCTGCCAGATTCACCCAATTCATCAATTTCTGTTTTGCGAGTTCGTTGAATAAACTCTCCACAGATTTTGGGTCTGCCTGCAAGGCGCGGAATTCATCCTCTTCCATGACCCTGTAGTAAAAGCCCAGAATATCGAGTTTGCCCATCAGGGCTTTGAGTTCCTCTTCTGTGGCGAGTTGTTCTGTCCGTCCTTGTACCGTTGCGCGGTGACGCCCGTTCGATTCCTTGATGATGGGAATCATCAACTTGCCTTGAATATCCCCGCCCATTACGATCACGTTGACATCATAGAATTTCCCGGCATTGATGAACTTGCGGAAGGTACGCTCGGAACCGTGCAAGTCGGTGGCAAAGAACAGGCGGGTCGGATTCTTTTTCGGCTTTTTTGAGAAGAGGAAGGACATGGGGTCTCCTGTTTGAATCCTGACCGGCTCTGGTCAGTTTAAGGATGGCACGGGGGAGGCGATCAGGCATTCGACGGCATGCTGTGCGAGAGAGTCCCGCGCAGACTCTCCAATACGGCTGTCGGTTATGAGTTTGTCGATCTCGTCAATGGTGGCAACCTGAAAGTTCGAAACACCGCCCCATTTGCTGTAGTCTGCGGCGATGATGATGGAGCCTTTTGTGCGTTCGATCATCTTGCGGACGACTTCTGCTTCGGCGTTGGTCGGCACGGTGCAACCGTGCTTTAGGGAGATTCCATCCACGCCGAGGATCGTTTTATTGGCGTAGACCAAGCCCAAATTGTCGATGGCGAAGCGCCCTGCCAGAGAGTTGGAGCGCGCCTGGAACTCGCCCCCGGTCAAAAAGTAGTGGAATCCCGGCTCACCGAGTTCCATTACTGCACTGACGTTGTTCGTGATGACTGTGATGTTGGAGTTCTTGCGGATATGCTGTAGAACTTGCGTGGCGGTCGTGCCGCTGTTGATAAAGACGATATCACCCTCTTCGATGAGAGACGCGGCAAGCTCGCCGATGGCTTTTTTTTCTTCGGGATGGTGTTGTGCCCGCTGTTGGTATTCCTGCTCAAGGATCATGCGATGACCCAGGATGGCGCCCCCATGTGTGCGCTCCAAAAACCCTTTTTGCTCCAGCCATTCGAGGTCGCGGCGTACGGTCGCTTCGGAGGTATCCAGCAAGGCACATAGATCCGCAGTACGCGCGATCTGATGGATTGCCAGATATTCCTGAATTTTCTCTCTTCGTTGAGCTGGAATGAGGGGTTTGCTCATCAAATGTTCTCGGTGTGAGAATGAAGGAAAATGTTCATTTTGATGGCGCATTATATAAGAATCTGATGAAATTTGCAAGATTTTGAATTTTTCATTATAATAATCGCTAGTTCCTGACAATTTCGATAAGTTTGATTTTTTTCATTTTATAAGGCATGAAAGCCTCATCCTCATCTTTTCAGGAGTTCTTCATGACAAACAGTTCCATTGGGATGGGTCAGCAGGATCAATCTGAACGCGAGAAGTTTGAGAATGAGTTGCGAGCGATTCTTAAAGCCAGTGACGATGCGGGCATCCTGATGAGGGTGATCGGTTCACTGGCTTTTCAAATGCATTGTCCGCAATTCGGTTATTTGCAAGCCGCCATGGGACGTGCCTACACAGACATTGACTTTGGCGCATACAGCCGCCAGAACAAACAGATTTCCGAGATGATGGGCAGGATGGGCTATGTGGAGAACCGGGAAGTGTTCATCGCATCGGAAGGGGAACGGGCGATCTTCGACAAGCCGGGAACGGGGCTGCATGTGGATGTTTTCTACGAGAAGCTGGATTTCTGTCATGCCATTTACTGGAAAGACCGCCTCGAAGTGGACTCTCCCACCATTCCATTGACGGAACTGCTGCTGGAAAAGATGCAGATCGTGCAGATCAACGAGAAGGACATCATCGATACCATCATGCTGCTGCTGGAACATCCGCTAGGCGAAATCGACGAGGAAACCATCAACATCACGCTGGCGGCACAACTATGCGCGGTGGATTGGGGGTTGTGGCGAACAACGACGATGAACCTGGAAAAGGTCAAGCAGTTGGCGCAGCACTACCCGCAACTCACGCCTGAACAAAAATCCCAAATCGAAACCCAGGTGGATGCAATTGTCAAAAGACTGAACGATGAACCCAAGCCGCTTGCCTGGCGCATCCGCGACCGCGTCGGGGACCGGGTCAAGTGGTACAAGGATGTGGATGAAGTCTAAAGGAGAACTCATGGCGAAACTTGTCAAAGACCTGATGCACGCAAACTTGATCACTTGTAAATCCGATGCCACGCTGGGACAGGTGGCAGTGATGCTCCACAACAACCACGTCCATGCGTTGGTGGTCAATGACCGCGATGGGCGTGCCGTTGGTATCATCTCCGATTTTGACCTGCTGGCAGGTGAATGGCTTTCTTCCGATCCAGAGAGTCTGAACGTAATGCGCAAGTTAACCGCCGCCGAGTTGATGTCTACACCAGTGGATTCTGTCGAGTCGAACCTCCCGCTTTCGGAAGCCGTACGAACCCTCATCGAAAAGCAGGTCAGCCGCCTGCTCGTAACCGAGGATGGAAAACCAGTTGGTATCATTTCACTGTCTGATTTCGTTGCCAGCATCGCCGAGGAGGAGAAATTAAAGCGAGACACGGTGGGCGATGTCATGTCGGATGCGATCCTGGTCTGCCGCGGCAAAACTCCGATCTCCTCTGCTGCGCGGGCAATGACTTCCGCCGGATGGCGCTCGGTGCTGGTTGTGGACGCCAAAGGCAAAGTACTTGGCGTAGTCAGCGGGCGGGACCTGCTCCAGTACGTGCAGAACGGCAATTTCGAAGGCAAGATCGTCCGTGATGTCATGCACCCTGCTCTAACGATAGATATCCACGCCAGCTTGCGCGAAGCCGCAGACAAGATGATCCAGAATCATTATCACCGATTGGTAGTTGTGGATAAGGAAGACCCGGATGCGTTCCCGCTCGGCGTGATCTCATCTTTCGACATTGTGGCAGAAATGGCTCGTCCCGATTCGGTCTGGCAAAAACGATAATGGACAATAAAGGTATTGCTTGGCAATACCTTTAAATTTTTTCGAATATCACATCAATACAGGAGGTCCAACAGTCCGCTGTTGGACTCCGAAATTAAGGAGAAGAATTTATGTCCGCTTTCCCAACACAAGCGCAAGTGGTCATCATCGGCGGCGGTGTGGGCGGGGCAAGTATCGCGTATCACCTGACAAAAATGGGGTGGAAGGATGTCGTCATCGTCGAAAAACACGAGCTGACATCCGGCTCCACATGGCACTCGGCGGGGCTGGTGGGGCAAATGCGCTCCGATGCAAACTTGACGCGCATGATGCACTACAGCACCGACCTGTATCGCAGCCTCAAAGCCGAAACGGGACAAGACACTTCGTGGCGCGAAGTAGGCGGTCTGCGCCTGGCTTCGTCGTTCGAGCGCATGGAAGAGAATCGCCGCCTCGTGGGCATGGCGCGTTCCTTCGGTGTGCCGATGGAAATGATCTCTGCGAAAGAAGCGCAGGATATGTTCCCGCTGATGGACATCAAAGGCGTGGTCGGCGCAGCATACACGCCCAATGATGGCAGCATCGACCCGACCGGTCTGACCAACGCGCTTGCCATTGGCGCGAAGAATCGCGGCGCGCAAATTTTGCTCTACACCACCGTTACAGGCATCAATCTCAAGAACGGACGTGTACACGAAGTGGTCACAGACAAGGGGACGATCAAGACCGAGATCGTGGTAAACGCTTCCGGCATGTGGGGACGCGAGATCGGCAAAATGGTGGGGCTGAGTCTGCCAGTTATTCCAATGGCGCATCTGTACATCCTCACAAAGCCCATCGAAGGCGTGACGAATAAATTCCCGAACCTGCGCGACCCCGACCTGCTCGTATATTGGCGCGAAGAGGTCGGCGGGTTGGTGACGGGCGGCTACGAACGCCAGCCTGCCACGTTTGGGTTGAACGGCATACCAAAGGATTTCAAATATCAATTGCTCAACCCAGACTGGGATCGCTTCACTCCGCTGATGGAAAATTCCATCCGCCGCGTGCCCGCCGTGGAAAACGCCGAAGTGAAAATGCTCCTCAACGGTCCCGAAGGCTTCACGCCCGACGGCGAATTTCTGCTTGGTCCGACCTCGGTCAAGGGATTTTGGGTGGCATGTGCGTTCTGCGCTCACGGTCTCGCGGGCGCGGGCGGCATCGGCAAAGTGATGGCAGAGTGGATCATCGATGGCAGCCCCGAGTGGGATATGTGGCGGCTCGATGTGCGCCGCTTCGGTCCGAACTACAACAGCCTCGATTACACAGTGGCGCGCACGTTCGAAACCTACACCCAGTATTATGACATCCACTTCCCCGGCGAAGAACGCATGTCGCGCCGCAATGTGCGCACCTCCCCCACTTACTTCCGCCTGCGCGACCTCGGCTGTCACTTCGGCGAGAAGATGGGCTGGGAACGCCCGAACTGGTTCAAGCCATACGAAGAACTTGCCACGCATGGTCACGAGCCGAAGGGCTGGGCACGTCACAACTGGAGCCGCGCCATCGGCTACGAACACTTGCAGACGCGTGAGAACGCTGGTCTCTTCGATGAAACTTCGTTCAATAAATTCGAAGTGCGCGGACCCGGCGCGTTGAAATTCCTCAACAACGCCTGCGCGAATCAGATCGATGTGCCGGTGGGACATCTCGTTTACACCCAGGCGCTCAACAAACGCGGCGGCATCGAATGCGATTTCACCGTCACCCGCCTCGCGGAAGACCGCTTCTTCATCGTCACCGGCACTGCGTTCGGTCAGCACGATATGTCGTGGCTCTCGCTGCAAATGCCGGATGACGGCAGTGTCACAATGGAAGATGTCGGCTCGAACTATGCCTGTATCGGCATGTGGGGACCGAAGGCACGCAAGATATTGGAAAAAGTAACAACGGATGATGTCTCGAACGCGGGCTTCCCGTATATGACTTCCAAGCGCATCAACGTGGGCGACGTGCCCGTTCTCGCTTCACGCGTGACTTATGTTGGGGAGCTGGGCTGGGAGTTTTACTGCCCAATGGAGTACGGTCTGCGGCTCTGGGATACGCTCTGGGAAGCAGGCAAACCCGAAGGCATGGTGGCAGGCGGATACAAAGCCATTGACACGCTGCGCCTCGAAAAAGGCTACCGCTATTGGAGCGGCGAAATTTCGCCCGATTACACACCCTACGAAGCCGGTCTCGGTTTTGCGGTGAAACTGGATAAAGGTGATTTCATCGGCAAAGAGGCGTTGGTCAAGCAGAAGGCGGAGGGGATCACCCGCAAACTTTGCACCATCACACTCGCTGATGACCGCACCATCGTGCTCGGCAAGGAACCCATCCACTTGGACGGCAGGACGGTCGGTTGGGTGGCGGCGGGTGGATTCGGCTATTCGGTCAACAAGTCTATTGCGTACGCCTACCTGCCAATGGAATACGCCAAACCCGGCACGAAACTGGAGATCGAATGCTTCGGCGAGCAGGTCGGCGCGGAAGTGGTGCAGAATGTCTTATGGGATCCGAAGAACGAGAGGATCAAGGCATAACAGGATCAGTTCAACAGTCAGAATGAAGCGGCTGGACATCGCCAAGGGTCAAGCCGCTTCGAAGATCAAATTCTTTTACAGAGGAAGGAATACGATCCAATGAATACGCTTGCCATCGACAAAGCCATTGCCAAGGTGCCTTTCCTGGCGGAGTCGAAGAACCTCAAGAAGATTCCGCTGAGCGGCGGCATCACCAACCTGAACTTCAAAATCGAAGCCGATGGACGATCCTACGTCATCCGCCTCGCAGGCGATGGGACCGACCTTTTGGGCATCAAGCGTGATGTGGAACACATGGCGAACAAAGCGGCTGGCGAGCTCGGCATCGCCCCCGAAATCATGTATTTCATTGAACCGGAAGGATACATTGTGACGCGGTTCGTCAATGGCAAGCGCATCATGCCGGAGGAGATCGTCAAGCCGGATTATCTGGCGCGTGTGGCGCAAAAACTCAGGTTGTTCCACCGCAACGGTCCCAAGCTGAAAGGCGAATTCAACGTCTTCCGCCGCGTGGAAATGCTGACAAAGTTATCAAAGAAAAGAGGTGCCTCCTTTCCATATGATTGGGATTTCATCCAAAAGAAAATGCGTGAAGCGGAAAAAGCGCTTTCAAAGGATCCCTATAAACCCACTCCCTGCCATAACGACTTGCTCAACCTGAACTGGTTGGAAGAGGATGTGGCAGGCGATATCGGCGAGATCCGCTTATTGGATTGGGAGTATGCGGGCATGGGCGATATCTTTTTCGACCTCGGGAATTTCGCGCACCATCATCGCCTGAACGAAGAACAGATCGCAGTCTTTCTAACCGCCTATTTTGGGAAAATGACCCCAAAACGCTACGCCCGCCTGCGCATCATGTGGGCGATGTCGGAATTGCACGAAGCCATGTGGGGCACCACCCAGACAGTTCTCTCAAAATTGGAAGAGGATTTCCAGGGCTACGCCAATCTTTGGTTCGGACGTTACCGAATGCATGTGACAGATTACCGTTGGGAAAAGTGGCTGCGGGATGTAAAATAATTAATGGAGTTATGTACGTTTAAAACCGAAAGTTGAACGTTTCTTTGCCGTTTCATCCAGCCTAACGTAGACTTTCATGCGCGCGTTGAGAAAGGAGTGTGCGCCATGATCGAAAGTCCACTCGAACGGCTTGCCAAGACGCATCCTGACCTTGAAATTTGGTGGGATTCGTCTCCGCTGGTGTACAACCAGTGGGTACGCAAAATGGTTGATGAGGCAGAACCTGCCGGAAGGCAGATCCTGGAAGAACAACTCGCAAGGTTGTACAACGCCGATGACCCCGCGGCAAGCATTTTTCGGGGTTGCACCACCAACCCGCCGCTTTCGTGGCAAGCCATCCAAAGCGATCCAATATTTTGGAGCGAATGGGTGGATGAATTGATCGAGTCAAGCCCGGGTCTTAGTTTGAGCGAGACCGTCTGGATGACATACAAGGAAGTGGTAAAACGCGGCGCAGAGATGTACCTGCCCATCTTCGAAGCCTCGCATGGGCGCTTCGGGTGGATCTCGGGTCAACTCGACCCGCGTCTCTTCACTGAAACCGAACGCATGGTCCACGATGCAGAGGAATTGAGCGCGCTCAGCCCCAATGTGATGATCAAGGTTCCCGCCAGTATGCAGGGCATCGAGGTTGTAAAGATCCTGACCTCGAAGGGTATCAGCACAAATACCACAGTCTGCTTTACCCTGCCGCAGATCCTCGCCTCCGCAAATGCCGCGATGGACGGTTTGAAGATCGCCGAAAAGAATGGTGTGAAGATGAAAAAATGGCGCGCGGTCATCACCATGATGATCGGGCGGCTGACGGAGAATGAAGCGCTGGATGTGCAGGCAGAACGCAATCGCATCCAACTTTCGTGGCAGGACAAGCACTGGTTCGGCATTGCTGTGTTCCGCCGGGCATACCGTATGTTGACCGAAGGTGGCTATGCCAGCAAGATGCTCGCCTGTTCGATGCGAGTCGGTCCCAATGTTGCAGGCAAGATGCGCTTCTGGGATGTGCAGAAGATCGCCGGAGGCGACATCGTGTACACCTGTCCGCCGTATGTGCTCGAGCCGCTGTTCGAAATAGGCGATGCGCTGGAATTCGAGCCGGAGATCAAAAGAGGTGTGCCGCAAAATGTGCTGGATAAGATGGCGAAGATTCCGTTTTGCATCCAGGCATACGACCCGAACGGACTGGCGCTGGAGCAGTTCAACACTCACCCATCCACGGTGAGTACGATCGAAAATTTTGAAAAGGGGTTTGCCGGTTTGGAAAAATTTATCGGCGAACGGATGACCTCCCGTCATCACAAAGCATTATCAAAATAGGCTCGAACGCCGTGAGCCTTGATGAAAACAAAGATACACAAAAAACAGGAGACAACCATGTCAATCGTAAATGCAAAGGAAATCATGATCCCGGCAGCCAAAGAGGGCTGGGCGGTGGGTGCGTTCAATGTGACCGACCTGCTGCAATTCGAAGCAGTGATCGATGCGGCGATCGAAAAGAAAGCCCCGGTCATTGTACAAACCTCCGTCAAGCCTTCCCAGTTTTTGGGGACCAACATGATGGTGGCGATCTACCGTACGCTGGCTGAATCTGCGCCGGTGCCGGTCTGCCTGCACCTCGATCACTGCACGGATATCGAATACTGCAAAAAGTGCGCGGATGCGGGGTACACCAACATAATGATCGATGCTTCGAAACAGTCCTATGAAGAGAACATCCGCCAGACCAAGGAAGTGGTGGATTATTGTCACAGTGTAGGTAACATTTCCGTCGAAGGCGAGCTGGGAACCGTGGGCGGTGTGGAAGACCAGATCAAGGTCGCCGAGGATGAGGCGCAATTGGCAAATCCGGAGCAGTCGGTCGAATTTGTCGAACGCACCGGTGTGGACATCTTCGCTCCCGCCATCGGTACGGCTCACGGCGTGTACAAGACAAAAAACCCAAAGATCGATTTTGAACGCATGGCAACCATTCATAAGATGTTGAACAGCAATGGGATTAAGACCCCGCTCGTCGTCCACGGTGGAACCGGTCTGCCTGACGATTATGTTGCCAAACTGCTCGAGGCGGGCGGCGCAAAATTCAACGTCTCCACCGAGTTGAAACACACACTCATCGACGCCAAATGGGAATACATTAACGCGCACCGCGATGAATATGACCCCGGTAAATTGGACAAGTTCGTCCGCGACGCAACCCGCAAAGCCGTGATGCACTGGATGGACAAGCTTGGCTGCAACGGAAAAGCATAAACCACCAGAGAGAATCTCGATGGGTGATGAAAATGGTCACCCGTCGTTGCATCGAAAATAATTAAGGAGATCAAGAAACATGACAAAGAATATTGAAGACTATTATGCCCCATGGGTGAAGGGCATCCCGATGTACATTTCGGATCACATCGAACTGGCATGGCGAAAACCGGAATTGCACCGCATGATGTCCAACGAAAATCCGCTGCCCCCTTCAGAAAAAGTTCTGGAGGCAATGTTCAAATACGCCAAGATGACCAATCGCTACCCGGACCAGGGTTTGATTGTCCGCAGCAAGATCGCAGAGATCAACGGCGTGGCTGGTCCGCAAAACGTGATGATCGGCAACGGCTCCAGTGAAGTGTATGACAACATTTTCCGCATGTTCATCGAGCCGGGCGACGAAGTCATTCAGCACACCCCCTGCTTCGGGATCTACGGTCTGCGCGGAAAATTATTGGGCGCCAAAATGGTCGATGTGCCGATGATCTACAAAGACAATCTGCTGCACTTCGACCCTGATGGTCTCATGAAAGCCGTCACCGACAAGACCAAGATCATCGTCATCCCGAACCCGAACAACCCCAGCGGAAACTTTATGGACCCGCAATATTTCGAGCCGTTCGCCAAGTTGGGCATTCCGCTCGTGGTGGACGAAGCCTACATTGAATACGCAGGGCTGGGCGTGTCGCAGGTCGAATTGACCAAGAAGTACAAGAACGTCTTCATCACCCGCACGCTCTCCAAGGCATACGGTCTGGCGGGTATGCGTTTCGGTTATACCATTGCTCATGAAGATACGCTCAAACAAGTCGCTGGTTCCCTCCTGCCGTGGAATGTGGGCACCATCCCGATGTGGGCGGCACTGGCAGCATTTGAAGATACCGAGGGTCTCGCCGAACGCGTCAAGTTCAATAACGATGCGATTTCGTTCATCTCAGAATCGCTGAGTGTCATCCCGGGGTTTGTGGTCTTCCCTTCCAAAACCAATTACATTCTTTTCGATTGCGGTGCCACTGGCAAGACGGGCAAGGAAGTGCTGGCTTACGCCGAGACCAAGGGCATTATCCTGCGCGGCGAGAGCAGGAAATATGGCTCCGACGGCTGGTTCCGCGTGACGATCGGCTCGAAGGAAGAGAATGAATTATTCGTGGACACCGTTCTCGAATTCTTTGGAGTGAAAAAATAGTTTTCGCCATTGCAAGGGCGGGGTTTGTCCGCAAACTCCGCCCTTGCAATGACGTGGAGGCTTATATGTCCAAAATAAAAGCAGTGTTCTTCGACCAGGACGGCGTGATCATCGACACTGAGCGCGATGGTCATCGTGTGTCCTTCAACATGACTTTCAAAGAATTCGGCTTTACTGACGAATGGAGTGTGGAGTATTACCACGAACTGCTCCAGATCGCGGGCGGCAAAGAGCGTATGAAGCACCATTGGAAGACCAGGGGCTTCTCCAAACCGTTGACCGAAGAGGAGATCGACAGTCTCGTCAAGGAGATGCACAAGCGCAAGACTGCGCTCTTCGTGGAATTGATCGAAAGCGGCAAACTCGCTTTGCGCCCCGGCATTCACCGCTTCATGAAGGAATTGATGGAGGCGGGCATCAAGATTGGTGTCTGCACGACCTCCAACGAACAGGCTGCAAAGGCGATCACCGAGAAAGTTCTTTCAGATATTAAATTCGAGGTTGTGCTTGCCGGTGATGTGGTCAAAAACAAGAAGCCCGATCCGGAAATTTACAATCTTGGCTTGTCCACCCTGGGGTTGAAACCTGAGGAGGCCTTCGTGGTGGAGGATTCAAAGAACGGCGTGAAAGCCGCAAAAGCCGCGAGCATGAAGGTCATCGTCACCACAAACGGCTACACCGAAAAAGAGGATGTGGAAGCGGGCGATGTGATCGTCTCCTGCCTCGGTGATCCAGATGGTGAAAAAGCCAGCATGCGCAAGGGCGGGATCAAAGATTTCGATGGCGTGGTACACGTCAAACAATTGCTCGACCTGTTTGGATAACATCAATACATTACCATGAAGTTCAAAAGCCTTGCGGCTTTTGAACTTCATTTTTATGGGCTACCATGGCTGAATTTCTTGATATTGTTGATAACGATGATATTGTGACCGGACAAGCAGACCGCTCCACCATCCATCGGCTGGGATTGCAGCACCGCGGTGTGCATGTATTCCTGTTCGATGAGGCGGGCAGGATGCTCGTCCAAAAACGCAGCGCTGATCGCGCTTCTTCCCCCTCCTTGATGGATTGCTCTGTCTCGGAGCATGTCCAAGCTGGAGAGAGTTATCTCGAAGCGGCAGTGCGTGGTTTGCGTGAAGAAATGGGCGTGGAAGGCATCGATCTTGCTCTGCGCGGGAAAATTCAAATGGAATATGGGGTGAATGACTATGAGATCAGCGTCATTTACGAGGGCAGGCTGAAGGGGAAATCGGTGCAATTTGACCCGGTGGAAATCTCTGAAGTACGCTTCATGAGTCTTGCCGAGATCCAGGATGAGATTGCGAACCAAAAGCACCTGTTTTGCGGCTGGTTTATCGAGATTATGAACTGGTATTTCGACAAGCCAACCAAATTGACCGTGTTGAAAGCGTAATCAGTGGGAATGGTTGAGGGGAGATTCTGCCGGATGGGCGGAATCAGGCAGAGGGTTAGAAAGAAGCGTTAACAATTCCGTCGCAACTTCCCTGCTTCGACGGCGTATATTCTGCTTAGGAAGTTTTCCAAGGAGAATGTATGAAACCAATCCGTAAGTTTTTTGCTGTTTTTTCCATGCTCGCCCTGCTCACGCTGACGATTGCCACACCTGCAATGGCATTCGACGGGCGCGAGGGCGATGTTGTCGTTATTGAAGCCGACGAAGTGGTGAACGATGACCTATACGTCAGTGCGGAGGAATTCACCCTGGAGGGAACGATCAAGGGTGACCTGTTCGTCGTTGGAAATGTGATCGTCATCAATGGGGTGGTGGAAGGTGACCTGTTTGCAGGCGGGAACAGTGTCATCATCAACGGAACCGTAATGGACGATGTCCGCATGGGTGGCGCGGCGTTGAAATTGGGTGACGAAGCCAGTATTGGCGGCGACCTGCTCGCCGGGGGCGCCAGCCTTGAAGCCGAATCTGGCAGCACGGTGGGCGGCAACCTGTTGTATGGCGGCGGGCAAATCCTTTTTGCCGGGGATGTCGCCGATGATGCCATGATCGGTACGGGAGCTGCAAGCCTGAGCGGCGAATTCGGCGGCGATGTCCGTGTGGATATTGGAGATGTGGACGAGAACAGTCCTTCGCCTTCCATGTACATCAACAATACCGAAATTTCCATCCCGAGTGTGAAACCGGGGCTGGAGGTCGATGAAGACGCCAGGATCGAAGGCGACCTGATCTACACGTTGACCAAGGATGCCGCCATTCCCAGCAGCGTCGTGGAAGGCAAGGTCACACGCAATGAGCCGGTACTGGATGTTAAATACTCCAAACCTGAGCCAACACAAGCAGAAAAAGCCGTTTCGTGGACGTTGGACCTGCTGCGCACCATCGTTACACTGATCTTGTTCGGGTTGCTGCTTGGCTGGCTTGCCCCCACCTTCATGAAGACCCTGACGGATAAATTGCAGGCACAACCTGCGGCAAGCCTCGGCTGGGGCGTGGTGGCGTATGTCGCTTTCTTCTTCGCCCTCTTCCTCTTGGTCACAGTTGCCATACTTGGCGCGGTTATTTTCGGCATCATCACCCTCGGTGGAATTAGCGGAACCATCATATGGGTAGCCATTCTGGCGCTGTTCGCAGCCGTGGTCGGATTTGTCCTGGTAACCGTTTTCCTGACCAAGATCATAGTGGCATGGTTGGGCGGCAAGTGGATCCTGGGACGCTTCAACCCGTCTTTGGCAGAGCACAAGGTCTGGCCCCTTGTTCTGGGCGTCGTCATCGTCGCTCTGCTGATCGAACTTCCGTTCGTGGGCTGGTTGATCGGTCTTCTGGTGATGTTCCTTGGTCTGGGCGCGTTGTGGATCTGGGGGCGCGAACGCTGGCAAATGCGTTCGACTTAACAAAAAAAAGAGACAGGCTTGAAAGCCTGTCTCTTTTTGATTCCATACGGATTACGGGCATTCCTTGGAATACGTCACAAGGCGTTCGATATGCTGGGTACGCTCTACGACCCCGCCACCCTTATTGACACCGATGATCTGGAAATCTAACCAGGCTTTTTCCAAGCCGCGATAGTTGGGGTTGATGCTGAGCGCATCAAACTTGGTAAAGAATTTACCTTTTCCATCTGTGCCCAAATTCCCAAACAAGAACCAATTGGAAGGATACAAGGCGCTGGGCTGATCGGTGACTCGATAGTACAACTCGGCTCTGGTGATCTCTGGTAGGTTGGCGGTCATCGAAATCTCGATCTCACGCGGGGTGCAATTCAAGGTCAGCAGGTCGCTGGAAAACGAAATGTCGACAAATGCGCCTTTCCCAAGAACGTTATCCACATTAACAACGGTTAAACCAGTACTCGAAGCACCGGAACTCGTGCTGGACGAATCGGTCGTAGCTGTCGGTTGAGGCAGCGGAGTTGGTTCAAGAGTCGCTGTCGGCGCGAGCGTAGGGACATCCGTCGGCGCTGGCTGTGTAGGGATTGCGGTTGGCGGAATAATTTCAGTCGGCGGGATGACCGTCACTACCACCGTTTGAATCACCGGGGTCGGCTGTTCTTGCTGGACAGGCTGAACTACGCCACACGCAGCCAACACCAGCGCAAGCGACATCAGCAATAGATTTCTCATTTCACACTCCTGATTCTATTTTCTTTAAATTTTAAGTCACAATAGAATATACCCCTCTCACCCTTTGGGGCTATTTCTTCCCAATTTCCTTATCAGTTCTGTAAAGAGGCGTGGTTTTTTTCCGAATTTCAGCCTCAAAAATCAAACCGATTCAGACAATTCTTATCAGGTATAATGTGCGGCATGTTAACCCCTGAGCAAATTGAAAACAAACTAGACCGTATCCTCTTAAAGGTACAAAAACCCGGTCGGTATGTCGGCGGCGAACTCAACTCGATACACAAGGATTGGGACAAGGCAAAGACCCGTGTGGCGCTCGTCTTCCCCGATATTTACGACATTGGTGTTTCCAATGTGGGCTTGAAGATCCTCTACGACCAGATCAACCAGCGCGAGGATGCGCTGGCGGAGCGCGCCTACGCGCCGTGGCTGGATATGGAACCGCTGCTACGCGAGCACGGGATTCCGCTCTACGCGCTCGAATCAAAACGACCCTTAGCCTGCTTCGACCTCATCGGCTTTTCCCTCCCCTATGAGACGCTCTACACAAACGCCCTCAACATCCTCGATCTGGCCGGCATTCCCGTGCGAAGCGAAGAACGCAATGACAACCACCCCATCGTCATTGCAGGCGGACATTCCACCAACAACCCGGAGCCAATGCACGCGTTCATCGACGCGTTCGTCATTGGCGAGGGCGAAGAAGTCATACACGATATTATTGACACAATTCAAAAGTGGAAAGTGGAAGGTGATCATCCACAATCCACTTTCCACCGAAAAGATGTATTACGCGATCTTGCCAAGATATCCGGCGTTTACGTCCCCTGCTTCTATGAAACCACCTACATGGATGATGGGACTGTCGCAGCCATCGAGCCGCTCATCTCAGAAGCGCCCAAGGTGATCCACAAGCGAATTGTGGCAAAACTCCCTCCGCCGCCAACCAAATTCATCGTACCGAACATCGACATCGTCCATAACCGCGTTTCGGTCGAAATCATGCGCGGATGCACCCGCGGATGTCGCTTCTGTCAGGCAGGGATGATTACCCGCCCGGTCCGGGAGCGAAGCGTGGAGGAGATCGTGGAAGCCGCCGATGAGGCGGTCCGCTCTACGGGCTTCGAGGAACTGGCGCTCCTGTCACTTTCCTCTTCCGACTATACTCACATTAAAGATCTGGTGGATGCCATCAGCAAGCGCTTCGAAGGACGGAAACTAACTGTTTCGCTGCCTTCTTTAAGGATCGAATCGGTCTCCATCGATTTAATGGAGAAACTAAAGCAGCACCGCTCGGGCGGGTTCACGCTCGCACCCGAAGCCGCCAGCGAACGGATGCGCCGCATCATCAACAAGTTCATCCCCGATGAAGACATCATCAACACCACACGGGAAATTTACAGTCGCGGCTGGACGACCATCAAGTTGTATTTCATGATCGGTCACCCCAGCGAAACGCTGGAAGATGTGCAAGCGATTGCCGATCTTTGCAAGCGCGTCATCGCAGAGGGGCGCAAGGTGGCGGGCTGGAAAGTTAAGTTGAACGCCGGTGTAAGTACCTTTGTGCCCAAGCCGCAAACCCCCTTCCAGTGGGTTTCCAGTGACACGCGCGAAAGCATCCTCGAAAAGCAGGCATTGCTCAAACGCGAATTGTTCAAAGACAAAAGTATAAAACTAAGTTGGACCAACCCCGATGATTCGCTTGTGGAATCGTGGCTTTCGCGCGGCGACCGCCGCATCGCAGATGTGATCTACACCGCATGGAAAAACGGCGCCCGCTTCGATGCCTGGGAAGAGGGTCGCAAGTTCCAGACTTGGATGGCAGCCTTTGCCGAGCATGGGCTCGATCACTCCTTCTATACCCACCGCCAGCGTCGAACGGATGAGGTGTTTCCGTGGGAACACATCACCGCCGCTGTACGCAAGAATTTCCTCTTCCAGGATTTCCGCATGTCGCTCGAAGGTCAGATCCGCGTGGACTGCCGCTTGAACTGCTTCGCGTGCGGCATCCTGCCAACCTTTGCCAATCTGCGCCGCGAAAATCCCGGCGAGGGCTGGAAATGTCCCGAAGTGAAAACCCCTGCCCGCAAGATGGAAGTGGAACTACCACTGGTGGGCGATTGACCAAGCCGGAACCCGCAATCTCTACTTGCGGGTTTTCAGAAGTCAATTTCTCCTTTCTCAGCTTATGAACAAAACACTCTTCCTCTCACGCCTGCAACGCGAACGTGATCAGTTTGAAGGATTGCTGAATCGCGTTGGATTTTCGCGCCGATTGACCATGAAAGGCGTATCTGGGCAATTGACCGCCAAAGACCTGTTGGCTGATGTGCTGCTTCATGAGCAATTCATTGCCGACAGATTAAGTGAGATCCTGGAAGGCGAAACATACGCCCCTTCCTCTTCGTTCACCGCGCTGGAAAACTTCCAAATACACTATGGCTACCCGGATTTCGAGTCACCATTGCATGAAAAGGACAATCCCAACCTATTCGCACTGGAGCCCTACAAGAACATCGAATTCGATGAGATCGTGGCGCAGGAACTGGCGGTGTATTCCAATATTCTGGATGCGTTCGAGAAAATGACGCATCATCAATGCCTCGACCATGACCTGTTCCACCGTATTGCCGAACACACCTATCGCCCATATCGTCGCGTCATCTCTGCCATTCAACGCTGGCTGAAGAAGATCGCCTCCGAGCCAAAATAGATATCATGCGCGTCCGAATCACCTTTTCCAAGCAGGGACCCCTGCGCTTCATCGGTCATCTCGACCTGCATCGTCTGTGGGAACGCGCCATGCGCCGCGCCAACCTGCCCATCTCTTACTCGCAAGGATTTCATCCGCAACCGAAGATCAGTCTCGCTGCCGCCCTGCCACTGGGATTCTCCTCCCGCGGCGAGGTGCTGGATGTACGCCTGAATGAGGAATTGACTGTGACGGACATTTCAGCGCGCTTGCAAGAATCGCTCCCGCCAGACATCAAGATCGTCGATGTGCAATCGGTGGATGAGCGCCTGCCCGCCTTGCAGACGCAGGTGCTTTCGGCGGCATACGATGTGCGTTTGACAGAAGCCGTGGACGGGTCCGAATTGACGCGCCGGGTCGAAGCGGTCATGAATTCCGAGAGTCTCATCCGCGAGCGGAGAGGCAAATCCTACGACCTGCGCCCGTTGATCGAGATGCTAAGTGTCATCACCGAGGCAAGCGGAAACGTATGGCTTAAGATGACCCTGGCATCGCGCGAAGGCGCAACCGGACGCCCGGAGGAAGTGTTATCTGCGCTGAACATCGAAGCCGATACCACGCGCGTGGAACGGACACGCCTTATCTTTCGCGAGTGAGTGGTCGCTCCCACTTTTTTCCCATATCTCGTTTGAATGCATGCAGGTAAAATATCCGCATGCATTGATACCAATTCATTTGGAGGAGTTTTCATGGCACTTTTGGTCGCAATCCCGCTCGCCTTCATCCCCGCGTTCTTCTTTTCATGGTTTATTTACTGGCTCGACCGTTACGAGAAAGAGCCGCGCTGGCTGTTATTTATGACGTTCTTCTGGGGCGGTTTCGTCGCCATCATCGGCACGCTGATCGTGGCAACGGTCTTCGAGATCGGCTTTAGCATTGTGCTCAATGATGCCGTGTTGGAAGACATTGCCGGGGGTTCGATCACCGCGCCGGTTGTGGAAGAGTTTATGAAAGGGCTGGCAGTAATGCTGGTCTTCTTCATTTTCCGTAAAGAATTCGACTCGATCCTCGATGGCATCATCTACGGCGGCATCGCCGGGCTTGGGTTCGCCGCCACCGAAAACGTCTTCTACTTCATGGGGCAATATGCCGATGGCGGCTGGGCGGGCATGTTCACAAATTTTGCCCTGCGCGTGGGTGTATTTGCCTGGGGGCATCCTTTCTATACCGCTTTCATTGGCATCGGGTTTGCCGTCACACGTATGAATCGCAATATGCTGATCAAGTTCATTGCTCCCATCATCGGTTATTTCGCCGCCGTTTTTGCACACGCCTTCCACAACACCGCCGTCATCTTCGTCACCGGCTTGGGCAGTCTGGCGCTGGTCGTCCTGCTCGAGTGGAGCGGCTGGCTGATCTTCCTCGGCTTCATCATCTGGATGATCCGTCACGAGCAAGGGCTGCTGAAAAAACACCTGCGCGAAGAAGTTGCCAGTGGTCTAATCTCTGAAGCCCAGTACAAAACAGCGGTCTCGTTCTTTCAGTTCGGCGCGCGCATGGCTGCATTGAGCGGGGGCGTATACAAATCTACCGCCAACTTCTATCAATACCTGGGGGAGCTCGCGCACAAGAAGGAACAACTGGTGAAGTTTGGCGATGAACGCGGGAATACTGCCATCATCGAAAAACTGCGCGGAAGCATCGCTTCGCTCGCGCCGCAGGCAAAAGTGTAAATTCGCTTCATTCCGGACCGAAGGCTGGAGACTCGTTTCTCCAGCCTTTTTCTACGCCTATGGTAAAATTCGCTTCGCTCGCCCCCGTAGCTCAGTGGACAGAGTGTCGGCCTCCGGAGCCGAAGAGCGCAGTTCGAGTCTGCGCGGGGGTGCCAGGACCAAATCCGCCATAACAGGCGGATTTTTCTTTTTGGACACCCTGGAATTCTTAAACTCATAACCCGTTTGTCTTATTTCTGACAACTTGAATCTTGGATACAATTACAAGCGTGTTTCGAAAAGTCATTCTTCTCTCCGTCTTGGTAATTGCTGCCAGCGCAGGCTGTGTGGACGTTGCAACAGAAAACGCGCCACCTGTCCTGCCGGAGTTTGTCACCGCCACCTTGCCGCCCACCACAGCTCCACAGCCGACCCAAACATCCCTGCCGCCTACAGCCGTTCCCACTCTGCCGCCCATCGAAGGGACGACCAACACACAGGTCAATGTGCGGGCTGAGACAAACACCGCCAGTGAAAGTATGGGTGTTATTCCACCGTTTACATCGGTGCAGATCGTCGGCAGGGAGGAGACCGGAACGTGGTATCAAATCCTTTATGCAGGGTCACCAACGGGCACGGGTTGGGTTCGGGCTGAGTTTCTACAGGTGCAATCGCCGGCGGAGATTCAGGTACGGGATGTGGCGGCAGGTTTCGGGTCCGGTGTGAACGGGCTGGTCATCAGCGGCATCAATGTGCGCAGCGGTCCCGCCACGGAGTTTGAATCGCTGGGCGTATTGACTCCGAAGGATGTCGTGCTGGTTATTGGTAGAGATGAGAGCGGGACGTGGCTGCAATTTCTGTTCAGCACTTCGCCAGATGGCACAGGTTGGGGCGCATTGGAATTCATGCAAGTGAACGATCTCGATGCGCTCCCGGTCATCACTGTTGCGGGGGAGGATGAGGACGATGCCGCAGCTGTTGATGTGCCGCAGGAAAATCCCCAAATTGCGCTGCAGGATGGCGACACACGCGATGCCCCGCTGGTGTACGAACATCTCACTCCGGGCGGGGTGGGCGCACTACAAGTAAGCGGAAGTGTTTCTGCGCCGGAAGGAGATGTCGAGGATTGGGTTGCTTTTTCCTCCGACAAGACAGGTGTGACGATCCAGCTTGCATGCGAACCAGACCTGCTGCTGGTAGAATTATGGCAGGGCGGCACTGTACAGGAGGCGTTTTCGATCCCATGCGGGGATGGACGCTTCTTGAAAATCGAACCGGATATGATTTATTCCCTGCGACTCACAAACCCGGAAACTGGATCCCCCCAATTTGTGCGCTATGTGGTGAAGATCGAAGCCAGTCGTTGATTTAATTGTACCGACAAAAAAGTACGGAGACCTTATCATGAAAAAGAACACCCTTTTGAGTGTGCTGCTTACGCTGATGATTTTAGCCGCAGGCTGCCAACGGCAGGAGGAATCCTCGCCACTCTCAGCCGCCCTAAGCGAACTTTCCGGCGCGGTCAACATGAAACAAGCCGGAGCGGAGGCGTTTGCGCCCGCCACAGCAGCGGCAACACTGGACGTCAACGGACAGGTGCAGACGGGAGATGACGGACGTGTGCGCCTCGATCTATCCTCCGGGACGATCATTCGCATTGCGCCATCCTCCCTCTTCACCCTGCTTTCCAATGACGAAGTGGAAGGTGGACTTGCCACAAAGATCAAATTGGAGGTTGGCAAAATCTTCGTCATCCTCAGCGGCGGCAGCGCAGACGTGGAAACTCCTTCGGGCGTGGCTTCGGTACGCGGCTCATACATGAAAGTGGAAGTGGATCCCGAAACCCTGGATATCTATATCACATGCCTGGAGGGAGACTGCACTGCAGGCAACCCGGCTGGCTCGGTCAGCTTTACGAATGGAGAAAAGGTGATTCTGTTCCATCGCGACCCGGTGACGGGAAATTGGACTGTTCCCACGGTCGAGCCGATGACCCCTGAGGAATTCCGCGAATGGCTGGACAACAACCCCGAAGCGCGGGAGCTCTTTGAGCAGGCAATGGCGACTGTCACTGCGCAGGCACAACCTAGCGAGACGGCAATCCCCACATCCACTGCCACCCTGACCGCAACCCCGGAATCCACGAGTGGATCCGGCGCGGCAGGGAGTACCTGTTTCACGACCATCCAACCAGAGACGGGAGCCAGCCTGCCCAAACAAGGCAGGGTGGATTTTGCATGGGAGGAACAGAACGGCGCAGTGCTTTATGTCGTCACATTCGTCAATGAAAACGGTTATCGCGCCGCTGTGGAAACGACGAACACCAGCACAGCGTGGTTCATCGAAATCTTCCCTGCGGGCGGGCAGTACAGCTGGTTTGTCACTGCTTACGGCGCAGATGGAAACGAATTATGCTCGACATCTCCGGTAACCTTCTCCAAGCCGCAAGGCGACCCAACGCCAAAGCCAACCCAGGAAGATCAAGTCCCATCCACTGAAGAAGTTGCCTGCACCATAGAGCAAAAGTGTGATTACTTGAACGAGGCATGCTTCGTTGGATTCGAGTCTCAGGAATACTTTGAGTTATGCGATTAATCTAGTAAATGATGACTGGAAAAAAACCGTTAAACACATCCTTTCTGTTGATCTCCATCATTATGGGGATCTTGCTGGCGCTTAATATTATTGGATTGCTGCCCAGTGTCACCACACCGCTCGAAAGCATGGATTACTCGATCCGAGACCTGTTTACGCGACTGCGCGGCGTGGAAGAGCCTTCGGGCGAGATCGTCATCGTCGCCATCGACGATTTCTCGTTCAGTTGGACGGGTTTCCAATGGCCCTGGTCACGTTCCTATTTCGCCGAGATCGTGAATCAGATCAACGCGGGCGGCGGAAAAGTGGTTGGCGTGGATATCATCCTCTCAGAGCCGGATGAAGCGGAGGAGAGTGATCGGGCATTCGCAACCGCACTGGGAGAAAGCCCCGCCGCGGTAACGGTGGTTCAGATCGTCCGTGAAAGCGGGCAAGGCTTTGAAACCGAATCGTTCGTGCAGCCACTTTCACCCTATCGAGATGTATTGGACGGCACAGGCATCACCTCCTTCATCCGTGATGAGGATGCGATCGTACGTAGCGTGGTGGCGTTCGATTCGTTTCAGGAAACCACCTACTATCACTGGGCATTCGACCTCGCAAGACTCCATATGAACATACCGCCACCCAGCTTTGTTGATAACTCGCTGCACTTCAACAGACAGGTCGTGCCGCTCAACGGCAACAGCATGCTGGTCAACTTTGCAGGACCCGCCAGAACCTACCCAACCTATTCGGCTTCAGATGTGCATGACGGGATCACATTGGAGCAAGACCCGGATGCCTTCCGCGGCAAGATCGTGCTGATCGGTGCGACCTCCCTCACGCTTCAAGACATTTATCCAACGCCATTCTCTGCAACGGCGCCAACCCCCGGCGTGGAGATCGTCGCCAACGTTGTAGATACGATCTTGCAGGGCAAATACATCACCACCGCCCCGCCATGGGTGGCAATGCTGATTGTTGTTACGGCTGCTGGAATCGCCTACCTGATCTCCCTGCCCAAGCGCCCAATGCAAACCATCACGCTTCTGCTCCTGACGATGGGCGGATACTTCGTTGCAGCGCTTTTGGTTTTCATCCGACAACGCTACTCGCTGCCGGTCATCGCGCCGGAGATCATGCTATTTTTGGGGGTGGTGCTGCCGACATTGGAACAAGCGGTCTCGCAGGAGCGGGAGAAACGCCGGTTGCGCAACCTGTTCAGTCGCTTCATCTCGCCAGAGATGGTCGATCAGATGGTCGCTACACAGGACTTGAATTCGTTGAACAAACGCTCGAATATCAGTATTCTATTTTCAGATATTCGCGGGTTTACAACGCTTTCTGAGAAGATGACGCCGGAGGAAGTGGTCGCATTGCTGAACCCCTACCTCGAAGCCCTGTCCAGGGTGATCTACAAGCATGGCGGTACGGTGGATAAGTATGAAGGCGATGCCATCATGGCGTTCTTCGGCGAGCCGGTCCATTACGAAGACCATGCTGTGCGTGCGTTACGCGCGGCGATGGATATGCGAATAGCGTTATCCGACTTGAGGGAAGGCTGGGCGAGAGAGGGGCATCCCCACCAGATCGAGATGGGCATCGGGATTAATTCGGGAGAAGTCTTTGTCGGGCTGTTGGGTTCCGAGCAGCGCATCAATTACACGGTCATTGGAGATAATGTCAATCTGGCTTCCCGCCTGCAAGACCTGACAAAAAATTATGCCTGGCCCATCTTGATCAGCGAGAGCACCTATCGACAGGTCAGTGACGAGTTCGAAGCAGAACTCGCAGATTCGGTGACCGTAAAGGGGAAAACCCAGCCGGTGAATGTGTACCGGGTGATCGGACGCAGAGGCGCTCCGGATACTGAGAAATTGCAAGGCTGGAAGAAGTAGCCCAAAGCGGCGCTCCAGCCAGATGGGGCGATTAAAGCCTGCGTCTGGTTGAGATGCGGCTCTTCATCCAGTTTGTGAAATACTTGTACCTAATTGTACAAAATCCATTTTTTTGGTATAGTTATATCCATTCCAGTAAAGGCGAGGGCACCTATGAGCGTTAAGAAGATCCCTGATATCATCATTGGACGTTTGCCTGTTTACTTGCGCGCCCTTCAACGCATGTCGGACATGGGGTTGAAGACCACGTCGTCTCAAGAGTTGGGTGAGCACGTGGGTATTTCGGCGGCGCAAATTCGCAAGGATATATCGCAGTTTGGCGAATTCGGCAAGCAGGGAACGGGATATTCGATCCAGTTCCTGTTGGACAAACTGCGTGAGATCTTGAAGGTGGATCGTATTTGGGATGTGGTGGTGGTCGGTGCGGGTGATATTGGTCACGCGCTGGCAAACTATCAGGGGTTTCAAGATCGCGGTTTTCACATAACTGCCATTTTCGATAATGACAAGGAAAAGGTGGGCAGGCAGATCGGCAGTTTCACTGTGGAAGATACCGAGGTGATGGGCGAACGGATCAAGGCGGCGGGAGTGAAGATCGCGATGCTGACCGTTCCGGCTCCGGCGGCACAGGAGGTCGCAGATGTTTTGGTGCAGGCGGGGGTGCGGGCGATCTTGAATTATGCGCCGATCAGTTTGAACGTGCCGGGAAACGTGAAGGTGCAGTATATCGACCCGTCCACTCATTTACAGCGAATGACATATTATTTATAGGACAAATAATGTTTCGCCGCCCAAACTCGAGTTTGGGCGGCGATTTTTTTTATTGGGTATGGGGCAATTAAACTTGTGGTAAATTCCTGCGGATGACGTTCAACATACTAAAGGCTTTGGTGGAGCCTTGCACCACACAGGTCAGCGGGTTATCGACCAGATAGGCAGGAATGCCCAGCGATTTGGTGAGCAGCTTGTCAATCCCGCGCAGAAGCGCCCCGCCACCGCACAAGGCTACACCGCGATCGATAATATCTGAGACCAGTTCAGGCGGGGTTTTCTCAAGCACTTTACGCCCTGTTTCCACGATCTGCTTGAGCGGCTCTTGCAAGGCTTCCACGATCTCGCCTGTGGTCAAGGTGACCGGACGCGGCAACCCCGTGACTTGATCCTGCCCCTGCACTTCCATGCTGTTTTCAATATCCTGTGGAACTGCTGCGCCAATGCGGATCTTCAATTGCTCTGCAGTCTGCTGTCCGATGATCACGCCATACTTGCGGCGTACGTAATTGACAATGGCTTCATCAAGGTCCATGCCGCCGATCCGTAATGTATCCGCCGCCACAATACCGTACATCGCCATCACAGCGGCTTCAGTGCAACCGCCACCCAGACAGATGATCATGTTTCCAGACGGGGAATTGATCGGCAAGTCAATGCCGATCGCGGCGGCGAGCGGTTGTTGGATGAGGTACGCCTCGCGGCTGCCCGCTTCCATCACCGCCTCATAGACGGCGCGACGCTCCACGCTGGTGACCCCGTAGGGGACGGTGATCATCACTCGTGGGCGAAAGATGCGCATCGATCCGCTTGCGCGCTGCAAAAGGTAAGCTAGTAATGTTTCGGTAATTTCGTAATCGGCAATCACCCCGTTTCGAAGCGGACGAGCCACTTCGATGCTTTCGGGGACCTTGCCGTACATGTCGCGCGCTTCGAGCCCCGCCGCCACCATCTTCTGGTCTTCGACCTCGATGGCAACGATAGTGGGTTCCTCCAACAATACCTGGGCATTATCGGCGATACGCGTGAACATGGTACCCAGGTCGATACCCAGGTCTTTGGAGAACATTGAGAACACTTGGATTTAATTCTCCGAGGTGGGAATACGCATCCCGCCCTTGCGATAGCGTCGGATGGCATCCAAACGCAGGTTGGATTTGCGCAGCGCCGCTTCCATTGCGAGGTAGGCATCCGTATCCGGCGGGACGCCCTTTGCCAGTGCTTCTTCCGCACGTTTGCGGGCGGCTTCGGCACGGGCTTCATCGAGTTCTTCCACGTTTTCAGCTGCATCGGCAAGGATGGTCACGATTTCAGGCTGAACTTCGGCAATCCCGCCAGCCACTGTAAAGTGTTCTTCGTGGGTGCCTTTGCGGATCTTAATAATGCCATATTTCAACGTGGTGAGAACAGGCGCATGCCGGGGAAGAATACCCATCTCCCCAGCCGCACCGGGAAGCACAACAATGTCCACGTCATCTGTGAACACGGTGCGGTCCTGCGAAACAATTTCACAACGAATGGTCATAGAAACACCTTTTGGAGATTAGTGAATTGGAGATTGGCTGAGACCAATCTCCAATCTCTAATTACCAATTACGCGTTTGCCAGTTTCTCGGCGCGTTCGCGGACATCCTCGATGGTACCAGCCATCATAAATGCCTGCTCGGGCAGGTCATCACACTTGCCATCGAGAATTTCACGGAAGCCGCGGACGGTATCCTTGATGGCAACGTAACGGCCGGGGATGCCGGTGAAGCGCTCCGCCACATAGAACGGCTGTGAGAAGAAGCGTTCGATCTTGCGGGCGCGGGATACAACGAGTTTATCGTCTTCGGAGAGTTCGTCGATACCGAGAATGGCGATGATGTCCTGCAAGTCCTTGTAGCGCTGGAGAACGCGCTGCACTTCACGAGCCGTCCGGTAGTGCTCTTCACCCACGATGTTGGGATCAAGAATACGGGAGGTCGAGGCGAGCGGATCCACAGCGGGGTAAATACCTTTTTCCACGATGGAGCGTTCGAGCGCGATGGTCGCATCCAAGTGGGTAAAAGTCGCCACAGGAGCGGGATCGGAGTAGTCATCTGCGGGCACATACACCGCCTGCATGGAGGTAATCGAGCCGGTGCGGGTGGAGGTAATGCGTTCCTGCAACTCACCCATTTCCGTGGCAAGGGTCGGTTGGTAACCCACAGCAGAAGGCATACGACCGAGAAGCGCGGACACTTCGGAGCCGGACATGGAGAAGCGGAAGATATTGTCGATGAAAAGCAGCACGTCCTTGCCCTGATCGCGGAAATATTCCGCCATCGAAAGCGCGGTCAACGCCACGCGCAGACGCACGCCGGAGGGCTCGTTCATCTGACCGTATACCATGACGGTGTCTTTCATCACACCGTATTCGATCATTTCGCGGTACAAGCCGGTTCCTTCGCGGGTGCGTTCACCCACGCCAGCGAACACGGAATTCCCTTCATGCACAGAAGCCACCGAGCGGATGAGTTCCATGATGATAACGGTCTTGCCGGTTCCAGCGCCGCCGAAGATACCGGTCTTGCCACCCTTGGTGAAGGGGGCGATGAGGTCGATGACTTTCACCCCGGTTTCAAAGACTTCCACGCGGGTGGACTGTTCTTCGAAGGCAGGCGCGGAGCGGTGAATGGGATAATACGTGGTCGCCTGAATATCACCCTTCTTGTCGATGGTGTCACCCAAGACGTTGAAGATACGCCCCAAGGTGGCAGGTCCCACCGGAACGGTGATCGGTGCGCCCGTTGCTTTGGCGGGAACGCCGCGCTGCAAACCGTCCGTCGAGTCCATCGACACGGTACGCACCCAGTTACCGCCGAGGTGCTTCTGTACTTCCAGCACAAGCGGTTTCTTGTCTTCGCGGTCTACAGTGATCGCTTCATAAAGATCGGGGACGTTCCCCGCGGGGAATTCAACATCCACCACGCCACCGAGAATTTGTACGACACGGCCGTTTTCGTTTGCCATGATTTCCTCCAGTTATTTCGCGGCGAGCGCTTCCGCGCCGCCGACAATATCCAAAATATCGTTTGTAATCGCCTGCTGGCGAACCTTGTTGTACGCCAGTTGCAACGCGCCGATCAGTTCCTTGGCGTTGTCTGTAGCATTACGCATGGCGATCATGCGCGCAGCGTGTTCGCTGGCTTGCGATTCGAGGATCGCCTGATAGACCTGCAGCGCAGTAAAGCGCGGGATGATCTCATCCAAAATCTCACGCTGGTCGGGTTCGTACTCATACGCTGCGGTCGGACCCGGAGCCTTGTGCTCGAAATCCTCGACACGCCCCTCCCCGCCAAGTTCCAGCGGAAGGAGTTTCTTCACCGTGGCGATCTGCCGACCCATGTTGACGAAATCGGTGTAGACGAGATAAACCTCGTCCACGTTGCCGTTGAGATATTCATCCACAGCCAGGCGCCCAATGGCAGAGACATCCACAAAGGACGGTGCGGCGGGCAGGTTGCTGAAATCTGCAATGACATCTTTGCGACGGCGAAGCAGCAGGTCTCTGCCTTTTCTGCCAACAGCGATGTATTTCACAGGGACGGGGTTCCGGTCAAAGCGCTGAGCCGTAAAACGGATCACATTGGAGTTGTACGCGCCTGCAAGTCCACGGTCGCCGGTGATTACCACTGCCAGGGTGCTTTTCACCTCACCGTGTCGCGCCAGAAGCGGATGCAGCGTGTCACGCCCCGGTTGTTCGGCAACGTGTTTCAGTATCTGCCACGCTTTGGTTGCGTAAGAACGGGTCGCCGTGACCGCATTTACAGCCTTGCGGACCTTGCTGGCGCTAACCGTCTCCAAGGCGCGCGTGACCTGCGAAATGTTCTTGACGCTCTTAATTCGGAGCCGCATTTCACGAGCGGAAGCCATAAGATTAGTTCCTTAGATAATTAGATACTGGATGATTAGGCTTGCCAGCCCGCGCGGAAACCGTCGAGAGCCTTGGTTAAAGCGGCACGATTATCATCCGTGATGGTTTTCTTCACAACAATATCCTTGCCGATCTCAGGGTGCGAGGTCTGCATATAACGGATGAGGTCAGCCTGCCATTGCGCCATTTTTTCGAGCGGAACGCCATCTGCATAACCGTTCGTACCGGCAAAAATAACGATAACCTGTTCTTCCAATTCCATTGGCTGATACTGCGGTTGCTTAAGCAATTCCTGCATTCGCTGACCGCGGTTCAATTGCTGCTGGGTCGATTTATCCAGGTCAGACGCCATAAGCGCGAACGCCGCCAACTCACGATAGGCAGCCATGTCGAGGCGCAGACGACCCGCAACCTGCTTCATTGCTTTGGTCTGGGCGTCGCCACCCACACGAGACACGGAAATACCCACGTTCACCGCCGGGCGGATACCTGCATTGAACAGGTTGCCTTCGAGGTAGATCTGACCATCAGTAATGGAAATCACATTGGTGGGGATATATGCGGAAACGTCACCAAGCAGGGTTTCGATGATCGGGAGGGAAGTCAACGAACCACCCGTGCCAGCCACCTTGACGATCTTGTGACCGTCACCCAGTGCTTTGGCGGCTTCTTCCGCTTCATGCTTCGAAAGCGGACCCGTGTACACCTTGCCATCCACACCGTCTTTGGCATCGGCAAGGGTATTACTGTAATCATTCTTCACCACCACAAATTGATTCGCGAGGCGCGCAGAGCGTTCCAACAGGCGTGAGTGGAGGTAGAACACGTCGCCGGGGTAGGCTTCACGTCCGGGCGGGCGGCGGAGCAACAAAGAAACCTGGCGATACGCCCAGGCATGCTTGGAAAGGTCATCGTAAATGATGAGCGCATCACGTCCCGTTTCCATGAACTCTTCACCGATGGCGGTACCGGCGTAGGGAGCAATGTACTGAAGCGCGGCAGATTCATCTGCAGAAGCCATCACAATGATGGTGTGATCCATCGCGCCATATTTTTCGAGAATACCGAGGGTACGTGCAACCGCGGCTTTCTTTTGCCCGATCGCCACGTAGATGCAGACCATGTCCTTCCCTTTTTGGTTGATGATCGCATCGATGGCAACAGCCGTCTTGCCGGTTTGGCGGTCGCCGATGATCAGTTCGCGCTGACCGCGACCCACAGGGATCATCGAGTCGATGGATTTGATACCGGTCTGCACTGGAGTATCCACATCCTGACGTTCCACCACACCCGGAGCAATGCGCTCCAGCGGACGGAACCCGGTCGTCGCAATGGGACCCTTGCCGTCGATCGGCTCGCCCAAGGCGTTAACCACACGTCCGATCATGGCGTCACCCACAGGTACAGAAGCGATGCGTCCCGTGCCGCGCACGTTCATGCCTTCCGTAATGCCTTCGTACGCGCCCATCACGATCACACCGACGCTGTCCTGCTCCAGGTTGAACGCAGTGCCCATCACGCCGTTGGAAAACTGAACCAACTCCTGCGCGCGGACATTTGCCAAACCTTTCACACGGGCAATACCATCACCCGCCTCAACGACAACACCGTAATCGCTGACGTTAAGCTCCGGTTTAAAACCATCAATTTGTTTCTGCAAATCACTTGTGATCTGCTTGATCAAGTCTGACATTCGGTAGCCTCCACCAAAAAAATCATTTTACGTACAACAACCCGGATAAGGGGCTTATCCGGGCTTATTTGTCATTTTACCCTGCCTTCGTGAGCGAGGGCACAAGTGCGCCAATGATACCTGAAAGGCGATTGATTGTCTAGTTACCCGGGTAAAAATCACACCGTACCTTAAGAAATCGCGCTTACCCTTGTAATCCATACATCTTATACTATACTAAAACCCGCTAAAAACGCCTTACAAGAGGAGTAATACCACCAGCGATGTCCATTCTCCCGGAAGAGAAACCTTCCCCCCGCCTCCGCAAGCAAAAGTGGAAAGTGGCGGTTCTTGCGAACATCAAGGATGACAACCAACCAACGCCGGAAGGGGTTCCGCCGGATGCGTTCGCAGATTTCGACCATATCGAAACCGTGGATGCGCTTCGGACTGCGATTGAAGCGGATGGTCACACCACGGTCTTTATCCACGCCGACAGGGATCTGCCCTACGCCCTCCGCAAAGAAAAGCCCGACATCTGCTTCAACATTGCCGAAGGTCTGGGGGGCGATGCGCGCGAAGCGCAAGTCCCCGCCCTGCTTGAAATGCTCGCCATTCCTTACACCGGTTCGCGTGTACTGGCCAATGGCATCTCGCTTGACAAAACCCTCACCAAGCGCATCTGGCGTGACAGGCGCCTGCCGGTTGCCCCTTTTCAGGAATTTCAGTTCGGCGACGAACCCCTGCGCCCGGAATTAAAATTCCCACTTTTCGTTAAGCCGGCACGTGAAGGCACTGGCATGGGCGTGGACATGAACGCCATCGTCAACAACGAAAAGGAACTGCGCGAACGCGCCCAGTACATCGTCAGCACCTATCAGCAGCCTGCCCTGGTGGAAACCTTTTTACCCGGGCGTGAATTCACCGTTGGCATTTTGGGTCGCGCTGACTCAAAACTATATTCCCGCCATCCCGAATGGTACGAAAAAGATGGCTTCCACCGCTTCCCCGTTCTGGAGTTGGACACGGGCAACACGGAAGGTCCGTGGGTATATACGAATGAAGCAAAATCAAAAGATGTGGGACCCGAAGGCAATGAGGGCTTCTTCTGCCCAGCCAAGATCGACCCCGAACTCGAAAAGAAACTCAAGCACCTTGCCTTGCGGGCGCATCTGATCCTGAACGCGCTGGACGTTTCCCGCACCGACATCCGCCTCGACGAAGAGGGAAACCCGCGCCTGATCGAGATCAACACCCTGCCAGGTCTGACGCCCAGCTACAGCGACCTGTGCCTGCAATCTGAAGCGGAAGGCATTCCCTACACCGACCTCGTGCTGGAAATTCTTTACCTTGGCGCAAGCCGTTGGGGAATGATCGAACCACGCGAGATCGCATCCGAAACAAACAACAACAAAAAGAAATAAAAACAGGACTGTCTCACGACAGTCCTGTTCGTTTCGCGAATTGATGTAGTTCTTACGCGAGAGGCACCACGTTGGCGGCTTGCAAACCCTTGGGACCTTCCTCGATGGAAAACTCCACTTTCTGCTCGGCTTCCAACTTGCGGTAGCCATCGGTCTGAATGGCGCTGAAATGCACGAATACATCCTCGCCACCATCGCGCCCAATAAAGCCATAGCCCTTGGTCGCATTGAACCACTTTACGGTTCCAACAATACGTTCAGACATCTTTGTTACTCCTGCTGTATAAAAAAATTTATGCCCGTCCACCTTCACGCTTTCAAAGGCGAATCGGGCACGCTGGAGCAAGATTATCATGCCTGTTAACGTGTGTCAAGACATTAACAATTCGTAAAATACAATCGCTCTATTTTTCACCAAATGTCAAACCGGGGATTAACATGGGAGTTTTTTGCTTGTACGCAGCATACGCCGTGCCAAAATCCCGCAGCAACTTGCGCTCCTCGAAATACGCGCCGATCAGAATATACAAGGTTGCACCGATGTACAGCGTGAGAGAATTAACCGACATGGACGGCGTCAGCCACAGGAAGAGCAGGCTGAACGTATAAAGTGGATGCCGCACCACGCGATACAAACCACGCGTCACCAATTGACCCGATTCCTCCACCTCAATAAAGAACTGTTTCACCCCGATGAATGATAGCGTATCGGTCTGTAAAAGCGCGACCAGCAAAAGCAGCGCGGAGATTCCCTGCCCGACAAACATCAGGTAACTCCACGGTGCTGGCACCCGGTATAGCGGCTGATCCGGCAGGAACCACATCAAATATAGAATGGGGGCAAAACTGACCACCGAAAAAACGTTATACCCAAAACGATAAAAGCGCATCAGGTCTTTGCCCAAGATGCCGCGGATCATGTCCTTGGCGAAGTGCGAGGCAAGAAGGGAGTGAATCACACCCCAAATGGCGAGAGAAAGAAGAAGGGTAACCATGCTCATACACTTTAGATGCGGCGAGAATGGATTTCGTTACAGGCAAAATGACCACAGAGGGCTGCATATGGAGTAGCCCTCTGTGGTCTCGATTCTCTTTATACTACTGTCCGGGGTAGTCGAACCAGCCTATTCCTCGCCAAATGCCGGGAGTTCCAACGTCTCGCCGCCTGCGCCCACCACGTAGAACGGCTTCCACGCCACGCCAAAGATGTTGACGTACACATCGGTCTTCTTCGGGCTGATGGTCACTTCGCTCACATCACTGACCACGCGTCCCCAGCGGTCGCTGATCTCGCGCACCAGGTCTTCGCGTTCGCGTTGCAGGTCGGCGATATCCTTCTTGAACTGATTGATCGCCTGAATGGATTCTTCCACTTCGGCTTTGGCATTCTCGGTCATGCGGCGCTTCGAAAGCGACGACGACAGTTTGCGCGTGCTACGGGAGCCGGTGAACAGCCCGAGGACGTTCTCGGCGTGCGTGCCATACTCTTCCATCTTGCGGCTTTGCAACTCGGATTCATCTTCGCGTAATTCGCGTTCCTCACGCATCAATTTATCTTCAAGGGTCTTGATCTTTTTCTCGATGGCGGCGGTCTTCTTTTCGATCTCCTTGTCACGCGCATCGCGGGCAGTTTCGGAACAAGCTTTCATGAAATCCGCCTGGCTGACATCGGGTCCCGCGAAGACTTTCAGCGCTGTATTTGCCCGCGCCGTGACTGCTGAATTGCGGAAGACCCAGTCGGTGAAATCTTTTTGCAAAGCGGTCATCAACTTTGAGTCGTTCAGTGGCGCTTCGATGGAACCGTACTTGGTCGAGGGCGCGGGTCCGCTTTCCAATCTATCGAGTGAAGGTCCGGCGTAGGGAAATTCCTCCCAGCGGACGATTCCGCGCCGATCCAATGCTTCGACGAAGGCGGTTTTGGTCACTTCGGCGTCCACGCCATATTTTCGGTCAAGGATGCGGACTTGGGCAGAGGCAAGCAAAACGGGTCGATAGATCACGCCCTGAATATTTGCACCGTAAGCTTGCGTCTTGCCGGCGGCGTTGAAGGCTTCGGGCAGGCTGTAATTCTGCGGCAGGTAATATTCGCGGATCCCGGCGGGCAGCGCTGGCTTGGTCATGCTCCCATTGTTGACGGAGGAGGATGCCACGGCAGATGCCGAACTGCGCGGCGGCGTCTTTACTTTAGGTTGCGCCTGCACAGATGTAGGTACAACTACCGGCTGGACATGGTCCACGGGCGGCGGGGTGGATTCTCTTTGGATGGGAGCAACAGGCTGCGGCGGAGTCTGAAGCGGTTCTTCCTCTTCTGCACCGACCAGTGCGTTGAGGTCACGAATCTGGTTACGCGTCATCGGTCCGGCGAGGAAGTTCATCACCCAACGGGTTTGGAAAAGGATGGGCGTTTTCTCATGGACGTTGTTCATCACAAAGACGCGCTTGCCGATGGAGGAGATCAGTTTGTCCATTGCGGCGCGCGGGATACCGCCCGCGAGGCTTTCGAGACCATCGAGCAGACGGTTCTTGTCGCGCTCGGTTTGCAATTTGCCGATGAACCATGTGCCCGTGTTGGAGAGGGCTTTGTAGTCCATGTCCACAGGGTTTTGGGTGGCGAGTAAAAGCCCCAAGCCAAAGGCGCGGGCTTGTTTCAACATGCGCAGCAACGGTTGTTTGGAGGGCGGATTTGCCGTGGGCGGAAGGTAGCCGTAAATTTCGTCCATGTAGAGCAAAGCGCGGAGTGAGGTGGAACCTTTTTGCGTGCGCATCCAAGTTTCAACGGCGGAGAGGAGCAGCGTGGTGAAGAACATGCGCTCGCCGTCGGAGAGGTGTGCGAGATAGAAGATACTGTGACGCGGCGTTCCGTCTTCGGTGAAGAGAAGCGATTGGATGTCGAGCGATTGACCTTCACGCCAAGCCTCGAAGGCGGGCGCGGCGAGAATGTTATTCAAGGTCATCGCCAGTTCCATGCGATCTTTAGGCGGGAAGAAAGTGTCTACGGGGAATGCGCCGAGTTTGTCGAAAGGTGGGCTTTGCGTTTGTAGGATGAGTTCGGTCAGATCGATGCTCTGTCCCTTGCTCCAGTGTTCTTCGAAAATATTAGAAAGAAGGATATGCTCACGCGAGCGGATCGGGTCCAGGTCGTTCATGCCGACTAAACCCAGCAACGCTGTTACGGTGCTGGAGATGCGTTCACGCAGGACCTCGCGGTTTTCCTCCCAATCGAGTTCTGGCGCGGCGAGGGAAGAGAGCACGCTGACGGGAATTCCGGAATCAGAGCCGGGTGTGAATATCGAAAACCTGACCGAGTTCTTCAGGTCGAGGATGCGTTCCTGGGTCATGCCCCATTCTTTAATGCCATTGCGCCAAGAAGTGGCCGCTTCCATCGCTGCCTGGTCGAGCGTTTTGTTCGCGCGGCGGACGATCTCCGGGTCGATCCATGGCTTGAAATCTTCGGGCAGCAATTCGGGGAAATGCAGGAGCAGGTTGGTCAGGTCGCCCTTGGGGTCGATGATGATGGCGGGAACGCCATTGAGCGCGGCTTCCTCAAGCAAGGCAATGCACAAACCGGTCTTACCGGAACCGGTCATACCGGTGACGACGGCGTGAGTGGTCAGGTCGGCAGAGTCGTAGTGGAGGTCTTTGGCGGTGAGTTTCGCGGTCTTTTCGTCAAACAGGCGTCCAAGGTAAAAATCGGTCATGCTCGTCTCTCCTGATTGCAATCCTGCAATATTTTTTGGGGTACTGAAATAGAACGAACGTGCTAGGGTTTAATTTAACCGATTTTATACCAAAAGGCAAATGATTGTAGAAGAAAACTGCGAGGGTGTACCTCGCAGTTCATGGTCAATCGTTGTCATTATCATCGTCACTATCTTCGTCATCATCGCCGCCATCATCATTATTGTTGCTGCCGCCAGCATTACTGTTGTCCTCATCATTGTTATCATTATCATTCGAATTCGTATTCGAATTGGAGTTGCCATTGGCATTTTCGTTGGAATTGACGTTTCCGTTTTGATTTTCGTTAGCGGTCGTCCCTTCGTTTTCATTGCCCACCGGCGGTGAATCAACGGAATCGATTCCCTTTTGTGGTGTTTGGGTGGGCGTCACAATTACCGGGACAGCCTCACCCTCGGGAACAACTGCCGTTTGTGGAAGAATTTCGATGGAAACCGCATCCACCCAGCCGCTGGAATTGGTGTTTCCGTTGACAAGGACCGCCATGCCGTTTTCCAAACCATTCGCTGGCAGGAGGGTATCCGCATGGACAACGACCTGAACGCCCGACACATAGATCAGGTCACCGCTTTGGATGTACATTCCGGCAAATTCCACGGGAGACTGTTTACCCAACGACAATAACTGTGTCACTTCGGAAAGGCGTTCGTAATAGAACTGGGTCTCCAGCAAACTGCGTTCACTCGGGTCGAGCACAAAGGTCAGGCGCACATTCTCCCAACCACGTTTGACCGTGTACAAACTGTCGCCGGGCAGGGATGAGGCAGAGGCGTTCAGCAAGCCAAATCCGCTGAGCATCAATAGGAAAGCTGCAAGTGAAAAAGCAAGAGTCAGTCGCTGCAAGATTGGGATGGAACGTCTGCGCGATCTGACGGATTCTTCGCGTAACTCGGCGGCATGCTGCAACACGCGGGCGCGTCCACGCCGGATGGTTTCTGGCGAAGGCTCAGAGACAGAGACGCTGCGCGCCTGAGCGGCAGCGGTTACGATGGGACGCAATTCATCGGCGTGTTCGGGAAAACGCGCAAGAACCGTCTCGAGATCGGCACCGCTCTCAAGGTCTTGTAAACAAACTTCCAAGGCATCAAATAAATCAGTCATGATCCACCTCGCCAATCTCGCGCTGGAGCGCAGCCAGTGCGCGGAACTGGAGGGCTTTTACCGCATTCACATTCTTGTTAAGTTGAGCCGCCGTTTCTTCGAGGGAATAACCCTGTCCAAAACGCATGGCTAGGACATGCTGCTGTTCCGGAGTTAATTTCTGCAAGGCGTTTTGAACCGCCCGGTTCTGTTCGCGTTGGTCTGCTTCTGTGGCGGGACCCGGTCTCAAGTCTGGCAACGATTCGGGAATCTCCTCTTCGCTACGGCGGTATTTTTTACGCATATGATCGGTCACAGCATGTGAAGCGGTTCCGATCAACCACCCTTTGAGGTTGGATTCCGGTCCGCGCGCGGCTCTGACCGCTTCGAGCAGACGGATGAAGACCTCGCTGGCAATATCCTCCGCAATAGACACATCTCCCACGCGATACATCACATAGCGATACACGTCCGAAAAGTACTGGTCGTAGACAGCGCCGATCGCCTGCGCATCCAGACTTTGAATTTTCCCTTGCCCATCCGCTAGAGTCATGGTGTTGGAATATATCCGTTTTTGAAAATTTGCCGACCAAAGTTGAACACACATTATAGCATCATGGTTCAAGGACGAAAAAAATCACAGCCTGATCGTCGCGATACACTTCCAACATGTTCGGGTCTTCCTCGGCACGGTCTAGAAAATCGCCATGATTCAAATCGGTGTGGACGTAGCGCGAGCCAAACCGTGAGCGGATGATGGCGGAAGGATTTTCGACATCGCCACGGGTAATATCGACCCATTCATCGTACATGTCTGCATCGTAAATTTGCAGATAGGTGGGGTCCAACCCGGCAAGGTAGGTATTGTGTGTGTTGTAGAAGAACAAGCGCGGAAAGTCATCCCAGTCTGTTTGAAAGATACGCTCTCCTGCTTCGGTATTCTCTACGAGCCAGGCAGATGCGCCCTCATACAAGTCGGCGGGTTTTGATCCTCCGATCTGATCCTGTGCGGCAGGGATGCTGATCGCCGCACCTGCCAAAACGCCAATGGCAAGAAGAGTCTCGGGTAGGTACGTTCGAAAAAAAGAGGAAAAGCCCGCGGCGGCGTTGGAAGCGCGTTGTTCGGTTCCAAACAGAGGCGCAAGGGCAAATGCCGCAAAGATCACCGCAAACGGAGGGAAATATTCCACAAAGCGGCGCGCTTTGAAAAGCATCAGGCCAAAGAGCAATGCCAGCAGGAAAACAACAGCAGTGCGCGCATCCATTTTTCGACCGGAAAGACCCAACCCAAAGATACCACCCACAAACGCGATGAAAGCAGGCAGCGAGTTTTCCAGCAACTGCCCGGTATCATACGGATACCATTCGTTGCCCACCCGCACCGACTCGAGATCCATTAGCTTTGGCAGGAAGTGATGATAGGTAAAGATCAGGTTGTTGGGAAAATATGGGTTGATGATGAGCCCAACCAAAAGCCCAGCCCCAACCCACACCAAGGGACGAACGTCTAACCTGCGTTCAGTCAGGAAAACTGCTGCAACCTGCACGCCCGCCAGGGCGAACATCAACGGGAAGGCGTTGTACATCCAAACGTAAAGGAAGGACAGAACCGCCAGCCGTTTGTATTTTCCCTCCAACATCCATGCCAACCCCAGCGCTAAAACGCCTAAAGAGAGGGATTGAGCGCGGGTGATGGACATGCGATACAGAAACGCATCGGAGACTCCGAGGAGGGCGGCTGCCCACAACCAGGCAGCGGGTATTCGCTGACGGTGGAACAAATACCAAACACCCATAAACGCCAGCGCAGAAAATGTAACAGCTGCCCATTTTGCACCGGTCAGCAGGTCGCCAAAAGTAAAGGGGATCAGCGCGACATGAAAAAGAAAGTGATGGTCGTAAAACTCACGCTCGTTGAGGATGGTCAACGGCAGCCAGGGAAAATCCGGCTTCAACCCTTCGGTGCGCATCAGCCAGGCGAGTTTGATGTGATAGAACCCATCGTTATCCGGCAGATTGGGGGTGGAGAATTGGATAACCGCCATCCCGACGATAAACAATACGAATAATAAAAATGGAAAAAGAATGCGTTTGTACATGAAATATTTCCCTGCTCTCTGATACGGTGTGGGTCGCCCGTTTTCGCGGGCGACCCTTTTATTCGTGCTTTTTACACTTCCAGTACAGAAAAACTAGTCGTCGTTATCATTGTCATCGTCGTCGTCGTTGTCATTGCCGCCGTTGTCATCGTCGTCGTTGCTGTTCTGACCGCCACCAGAGTTGCTGTTGCTTGAGTCGTCATTGCTGTTGTTCGAGTCATCGTCGTTGCTGTTCGAGTCATCATCATTGCTATTGCTCGAGTCATCGTCATTGCTGTTCGAATTGGTATTGCCATTCGAGTTGCTGTTGGCGTTCGAGTTGTCGTTGGCATTTCCATTGGCATTCAAATTGCCATCATCATTTGAATTGTCATCATCCTGGGATGGGCGCTCGACGCGGGTCACGACGATGGAGCCGTCCTGCTGCACCTCGGCTTCCACTTTGACCGTATCGCCGATGCTGTAGGGACCGTCACGCAGAATGGAGTCATCGACCGAAATGACCTGTCCATTGATGGTCCACTGGTTGCCATCCATAGATTCGATCACACCGGTAAACTCAACCATGGACGCGCGAGGCTTGGTGGAGCCGGAGGAGGTTTCGGTGGCAGAAGCCGCCGTGCCGCCACAAGCGCTGATGAGCATGGCGACCAATGCCATGACAATAAGGAAGGAACGCGAGATTTTCTTCATTTTTTTCACCTCTTTTGACGAAATTATTTGACTACACCCCAATAGTCGTTAAAGCGGCGAAAAAGTTACGGCTGGTTTCAGGGGAATTTGATTGTGATTTTTTTCTCGAAAATGATTACTTCGCCTGTCCGTATACCCGTTGAAATTCTGCGATGAAATGCGCCGCGATCCGTTCATTGTAGATGACCAGCAGGTTTTCATCGTTGCGGGTTTCGGCGCTGTTGGTGAAATTGTACGACCCGAAAATTACGATCTCCTCGTCAACGATCATGACCTTATGATGCATCTGACCGGGGCTGCCGTCGCGGTACACGTCCAAACCCGCCTGATTGAACAGATCAAACTCCGTTCCAATGTTGGATTTGACCTGGTCTTCATCCATCACACCCGCCACAGTGACCCCGTCTCTAGCCCGCGCACGGATGACTTCGCCCAGTGGGTCGGCAGTAAAAGAAAACGCCATAAAATATATGCTTTCCTGCGCTTCGCTCAAAATATCCACCAGTATGGCTTGTACGCCATCATCCGGCGAGAAGTAGGTATCGACGGGAGTCCCGTCGAGGGTCACACGTGGGTTGGGCGTCTCTGCCGCGATGTTATCGCCAAATTTATCTTCTGTGAACATCTCTTCGAATTCCGTGGTGAAATTTTCCGCCATCTTCACCGAGCGGATACGCATCATCACATTGTGGTCTTCATATGCACCTGAATCAGTGTAGTTCATGCCGCCCACCCATACTTCGGAGTTGTCAATGACCACAAACTTGTTGTGCATCAATCCTTCGCGCCGATCTCCGAGGATGGAAATGCCCGCATCTTTCAGGACCTGCGGGTCGGTCCTGTCCATGTTGTCGCTTTCCATCACCATGCGGACTCGCACACCGCGGTCATAGGCGCGTATTAGCGCATTGCGAATGCTGTTCAGGCTCAGGCTGTAAATGGCAATATCCACGCTCAGTTTGGCGGAGTCAATGGCGGCTGCTAGAGGCTGGTCGATGCCGCCGGTCTTTTGGGAGGAGAGCGGGTTCTTTGGATCTGTAAAATACAATTCAAACCAGCCGCCATCCACGCCATAGCCAACGGGCAGGGGAATCTCTTTCAGCGAAGACGATTCTTCGGCTGTCGAATCAGGTGTCGACGGAGTTTGAGGCGTACCCGTCGCAGTGGACGAGTTGCAGGCGAGAGTCAATATCACAAGGATGAGAAAAGCAATGATGGGTCGTTTCATAATGGCATTATAATCTCGCCGCTATGACTGATACGAATTCAAATGCAAACCGCCAGATCGCACGCGCGGCGGGGACGGTGGTGATCGCGATCGTCTTGGGGCAGATCGCCAGTTTGGCGCGCAGTATTTTGGTGGCGAATACATTCCCGGCAGGCGAACTGGATGCGTTCTTTTCTGCAAACCGCGTCAGCGAAACACTGTTCACGCTGATCGCAGCGGGGGCGCTTGGTTCGGCGTTCCTGCCAACGTTCACCAGTTTGCTGGTCAAAGAGGAACGCGCTTCTGCATGGAAACTTGCTTCGGCGTTGATCAATCTCGTTACCTTGACTTTAAGTATTGCTGCATTATTTGTCTCGATCTTTGCGCCGCAGATCGTGAAATACCTCTTGGCGCCGGGGCTCTCCGAAGACCCGGCATCTTTTGCGCTCACGGTGAACTTGCTGCGCATCCAATCTGTATCAGCAGTGCTGTTCGGCATGGGCGGCATGGTCATCAGCATTTTGAATGCGCATCAAGTTTTCTTTATTCCGCAGATCACTGCCTCCATGTATCATCTTGGGCAGATATTTGGTGTTCTGGTTCTTTCGCGTTGGATGGGAATTTATGGTCTGGCATGGGGGGTGGTGCTCGGTGCAGCGCTGTTCCTGTTGATTCAGATCCCATCGTTGCTAAAACTTAATGGTACATTCTCCTTTTCATTGGGATGGGGAAACCAGAATGTTTTGAGAGTCTTTCAACTGATGGGTCCGCGCGTTTTTGGGGCGGCGATTGTGCAATTGAATTTTTGGGTCAACAACAACCTCGGGTCACGCATGATGGAAGGCAGCATCCAAAGCCTTTCTTACGGCTTTGCGCTCATGGTGATGGCACAGGCTGCCATTGCGCAATCAGTAGCGATTGCCGCCATGCCGACCTTTTCCGCTCAACACGCATTGGGGAAGTTGGATGAAATGCGCTCGTCGTTGGCGTCTGCATTGCGCGGGATCCTGTTGGTTGCGCTTCCTGCCAGTCTGGGGCTGATGCTGCTCGCCAGACCGATCGTTTCGCTGTTGTTTGAGCGGGGCGAATTCAACGCCATCACTGCAGAGATGACCGCGTGGGCGCTGCTGTGGTACGCAGCCGGACTTCTCGGTCATTCCATTATGGAAGTGCTGACGCGCGCGTTTTACGCCCAACACGACACAAAAACACCGGTCATCATCGGCGCAACCGCAATGGGATTGAACGTTCTTTTCAGTATTCTATTTTCCCGTTATTTTGAGACGATTGGATGGTATCCACTGGGCGGCTTGGCATTGGCAAATTCACTGGCTACCGCGCTGGAGGCAACCGCCCTGTTCGCGATGATGCGCAAGCGCCTGAACGGCATTGAGGGCGGTCACATTCTGCGGGGAGCGATCCCCTTCAGCATCGCAGGCGGGCTGATGGCGCTGACACTTTTCGGTTGGCTGCGCTTCAGCGAAACGTTGAGCGTGTGGATTCTCGTCCCGGTGGGAATCGCCACTGGCGGAGCGGTCTATTTTGGCGTATTAATTGCGCTCCGCGTGCCGGAATTGGGCTATGTGATCAACGGGGTGTTGAGACGCATCAGGCGTTAAAAAGACTTCCTCTTTTTTCTCGTTTCGAGAAGAAAGAGGAAAGAAAATAGACACGTGGGGATATTTTATTTCCAAACCATCCACTGCACGATGGCGACCAGCAACCCGAGAATAATCCCGCCGATCACCTCCAGCGGAGTGTGACCGATGACTTCCTTCAATTCATCCTCATTCCACATGTGACCGTGAAGCAGTTCTTCGAACAACAAGTTGATGCGTTCGGCGTGAATCCCTGCCTGACGCCTCACCCCCGCCGCATCGTGAGCGATGATCATCGTAATCGCAACCGCCAGCGCGAAGACCGGGTTATCGAACCCATGATATAAACCGACCGCCAACGTTCCAGCCACCATCAACGCCGTGTGGGAAGACGGCATTCCACCGGCTGCGAAGAACATTGCCCACAGCCAGCGGCGGGAGCGAAGGTATTCCGTGGGAATCTTCAAGATCTGCGCAAGCAGCCATGCGACCAGGACCGCGATCAAAACCTGATTCTGGAAAATATCGAGCAGGTTCATTCAGGGTCTTCCTCGAAATCGACCAGTGAATCTCCAGCCAGTTTCTGCACTTTGAGTTGGGCGGCATCAAGCAAAGCGTTGCAACGCGCGATGAGAGCCTGTCCGCGCTCATAGAGTTTCATCGCGTCATCGAGCGGATTCTGCGAAGCATCACCTTCCAGCGATTCGACGATCTGCTCCAGTTCGGCAAGGGATTCCTCGTAGGTGAGGTCTTCGATGGGTTTTGGGGATGATTTTGTTTTTGCCATGGAAACTCCAAACGATCTTGGATTTACGATTTACGTTCGACTTCAAATTCGCCATCGCTGACGCGGACGGTCATGTCACCTTGCGCCTGCGAGACCTCGCTGACAACCTTCGCGTCACTTTTGCGGGTGACGATTGCATATCCACGCGCAAGAACGCCCGTTGGGTTAAGCGCTTCCAGCCGCTTCGATATTCCATCTACGCGGGCAGACTGCAATTGGATGCGATGAGTCAACGCAGACAGGGCGCGGCGGGAGAGTTCGTCGAGATGCTGGAACTCGGATTGGATTCTGCGTTCGGGGGAAACGTACTTGAGACGCGCCGCTAGGGATGAGGTCAAAGCCCGATGGTCAGCGAGCAGGCTCAAGGTCAGGTCTGTGATGCGTGATTGAAACGTGGAAAGTTGAAAGTGGAGGTCATCCAATGTGGTTGGAGTTGCCAATTCGGCGGCGGCGGTGGGAGTCGGGGCGCGCAAATCTGCGGCGAAATCGCAGAGGGTGAAATCGGTTTCGTGTCCGACACCGGAAATGACCGGGGACTTTGACGCTGCCACCGCGCGAACGACACGCTCATCGTTGAACGCCCACAGATCTTCGATGGAACCTCCACCGCGGGCGATGAGGATCACATCAGGTTTTTGCTGGTTGAGAGATTGAATGGCATCCACCAACGCAGGCGGCGCATCCACGCCTTGAACGGGGGACGGCGCAAGAATGACGCGGGCAAGCGGCTGACGGCGGCGGATGGTGTTGAGCATGTCGCGCAATGCCGCTCCAGTGGCGGATGTGACAATACCGATCACATGCGGATGTTCGGGAATCTCCCGTTTGCGTTCGGGGTCAAATAAACCTTCGGCTTCAAGCATGGCTTTGAGGCGTAAAAATTCCTGAAATAACGCGCCTTCACCCTTTGCTTGAATGAGATTGGCTATCAGCTGATACTGTCCCTGCGGTTCATAGACAGCGATGCGTCCGTGAACTTCCACGGCGGCGCCTTCCTGCAAGGTTGGGCGGGTACGCAGGGCGTCGGTCTTCCACATGACACAACGCAGTGACGCATTTTTGTCTTTCAGCGTGAAGTAAATGTGTCCTGATGCCGGGCGTGAGAGATTGGAAATCTCCCCCGTCACCCATACATCCTGCAATTCGGGGTTGTCCTCCAGCAGCTTGCGGATGCGGAAGGTCAGCTGTGAAACTGTCAGGGTAGTGGAGAACAGGTCGGGTTGCATTGAGCGTAGGATAATCGAAAATAAGGGAATGTGGAATAGGAAACAAGAAATGACTCGTTCCAGATTTCGCCTATAATCGTGGGAGCAAAATAAACGGTGCAGATATGACGGTTCATTCCATTCGAGATTTTTTTTCAGGCTTCCTAAAAACGTATTGGCGAATGGCGCTGGTAATGACCGCATTGACGGTTTCCGCCTGGATCGGGTTTCGTTACGAGAATGAGATATTTGTCCGCATCACCCAGATCTTGATCTGGCTGTACGCCATCCTGATATGTTTTGCGGCGTTGATTCCCAAAGGTGCGGCATCGTTATTTAAGCCCCAACTCAACCGGACATGGGTTGGTTTAATTGGCTTGGTCGGTATTGCATTCTTCCTACGGACTATCAATCTGCCGAACCTGCCGCCCGGCTTCCACATAGACGAAGCAGGTTCGGTCGAATTCTCCGTTTTGCATGTCTTCAACCCAGACCTGAACGGCAGAACCATCAGCCCGTTTCGCACCGGCTCAGACTCGCAACCTACTTTGTACAGTTATATCCTGCGTTCAAGCATCGAGGTCTTCGGGTTTACAACCACCGGTGCGCGCATATCCAGCGCCCTGGTGGGATCGTTGGCAATCGCCGCCGTCTTTTTACTGACGGATGAACTTTCCGGGCGGAAAAACGCCTGGCTTGCAGCCATCTTGATGACCGCCTATCATTTCCACATTCATTGGTCGCGCATCGCACTAAACAACATCTTTACGACATTACTCCTCCCGCTTGCCGTGGGATTCTTTCTGCGCGGCTGGCGCATGGATAATGCCAAAGGTGCGCTGCTGGCGGGGCTTTTTCTTGGCTTGAGCGCTTACTTCTACACCGGCGGATATGTGCTGGTCCCGTTAATGATCTTTCTAACCCTGCAAACCTGGGAAAAGACATGGGAACATGCCCGGCTGGCTGCATACGCAGGAAGGATGTATTTGGTTGCGACCGTTACCGCAGCCCCAATCATCATCTTTGCATTGAGGCAACCCGGCGAATTCTTCGACCGCTTCAATACCGTCTACGGCTGGAGCCGCGTCGCCATCGACTTGTCCCTGCACCCATCTGCCAGTTACTGGGAGTATTTTATCCATCAGATGAGCCGTTCGTTTGGCGCGTACAACATCTTCACCGATGTGACCGGCTTCTACGCACCAGGCGTCCCGCTTCTGATCGGCATCTCTTCGCTCTCTTTTTTGGTCGGGGTATTCCTTGCGATTCGTCAGGGGAAACACCTGCTTTGGGTATGGATCCTGCTGGTCACCGTTTTTGGAGGCGTGTTGCTGGCCGGCACACCCAGTTCATCCCATTTTGTGCCAGCCATCCCAGCCGTCTGCGCACTGGTCGCGTTGCCACTTGGAAAGATGCTTGAGTCAAAACGCCTCCCTTGGGCATATATCCTGCTGGCGGGCATCCTCCTTACAGACCTTGGATTCTATTTCATGGTTTATGCCGCCAACCCTTCTCTGGATTTAAATATCGCCTTTCCTGTCATCCCTCCTTAATGTTTTCTGCTAAAATTCCAACATGGATCATCTTTGGTCACCCTGGCGTATGGAATACATCGAAAACCACAAAAAAGAAGAAGGCTGCGTTTTCTGCAATGCACAAGCCCTGACGGATGGGAATGAGAACCTGATCACCTTTCGCGGAAAAAACGCGTATGTGATCCTCAATCGCTTCCCCTACACAAGCGGACATTTGATGGTCATTCCTTTCCAACATACCCCCAATTTGGAGGAACTGGATTCAGAAACCCGCGCCGAAATGATGGAACTGACCTCACGCTGCACCACGATCTTGCGCGAAGAATACCGCACGAAATCGTTCAATGTGGGCGTCAATATCGGCGAAGCCGCAGGCGCAGGCGTGCTGGGACATGTCCATATTCACATTGTGCCGCGCTGGGCAGGCGACACCAACTTCATGTCCTCTGTCGGGCAAACTCGTGTACTGCCAGAAGCGCTGGAGGATACCTTCAAACGAATTCAAAGGGCATTCACATCGAAAACAAAGTAAAGCCCATCCAACTTGCCATCACTTATTTTATCGTCACGAGAGGGAAACTTGATCTGGAGACGCCATGCAACGATTTAACGGAAACATAACACTCCTTCTTTTTATTGGTATGTTCGTCATTTCCTGCGGCACACAAGGAGCGTCGCTTTCGCAGCCGGAACCGACCGTAACAGCCACGGTGGGCACACCGCTGCCAACTCTCACCCCCACACCACAAGTCACCGCAACGCCATTCACCTATGGTCCAAACAGCGAAGACTTTCCAACAAATATCAACCCGCTAAGCGGCTTGCAAGTCGAAGACCCAAACCTGCTTCGTACGCCTGCCATGATGATGTCCATTTCACACTTCCCGGTGGCGGCGCGTCCGCAGGCGGGATTGTCGTTTGCGCCGTGGGTCTTTGAGTTCTACATCACCGAAGGCGCCACGCGTTTCCTGGGCGTATTCCACGGTGTCTTTCCCGAACCTGAGATTCCCATCACTGGCGATTGCGCAGTGCGGCGTGAGCCGTTCGTGCAAACCTCTACGCTGGTGGGCAATCGCATCTGGTTGGATAAAAATCGAAACAACACTCAGGATGATTATGAAAAAGGCGTCGGCGGAGTGTGTGTCAACCTGTACGATTCCGCCGGTCAATTGCTGCAACAAACATCCAGCGACTCGAACGGCTACTACGGCTTCAACGTCGAGCCGGGGAATTACATCATCGAGTTTAAACTGCCGGCGTGGTTGACCTTTACGCAGAAAAACATCGGGGATGAGAACAAGGATAGTGATGTGGACGAGTCTACGGGTCGGGTTGAAGCGGAAGTTAAATCCACGCTTCTTTATCTCGACGCAGGCGTGATCCCATCCAGCGACGTGAATCCACCCGTGAGCGCATTGCAAATGCCCGCCGCCGAAGTGGGACCCATCCGCTCGGGACGGCTGATCTACATTGACATTCACGACTTCTTCCCAAATTCGTGTTTTGTCTTTGCCTCTGCCTCGCTGGAGATCTTGAAAAAATTACCGCAGTGTTATCTCGTTCCGCACGACGAAGCCAGCGGCGGCGCGATGGTGTCGCTTGAAAAGATGAAGTCGCTCGCCGAGGAGAACCGCGCGACACGCTCGGGCGATTTCAACTACGCCAGCAATATTTTTTCGGAAACACCGCTGACGGGAGGCTGGGTTGCGAACCGAATCAACATGTATGTGGCGTATCGCAATCAAGCCGCCTTCATCTACGACCCACTCTCCGGTTCGTATTGGCGATATGTGGACGATACCACTCAGGAAAACGCGGGGGTGCTTCACCCGGAGATCGACCGGCTGACCGGACGGCAATTGCAGTTCGAGAATATTGTGGTCTTGGAAGTGGATCAGGAAGTGTTTCAATTTCAGGGAGAACTTGTGCCCACGCTGATCGATTGGTACATGGAATTGGGCGGCGGCGGTTTCGCTACGCTTTTCCGCGATGGGATGAAGCATGATATTCGTTGGAGCACGAAAGCACGCGACTACGAAAAAGAGACCGGTCAGGCACGCCCGATCTATTTCACCGATATGGATGGAAATCCAGTCGCGCTCAAACCCGGGCAGACGTGGATCTTTGTGGCGACGCCGTATTCATTTGTGACCAATCAAATGGATGGGAGTTGGACTGTCCGCTATATGCCGCCCGAAGGGGCAAAGTAGTTGGAGGATCGAATGCACACGTATGTTCGTTCGTTGAAACAACTGTTCGAGAAGAATGCCAACCCCGCTAATGCGGGTCCGATGAAGAAATATATGCGCGACCAGTTCGAATATTTGGGGATCAAAAGTCCGCAGTTCAAAGTGTTGGTGTCGGGTCACATCAAGGAAAACGGTCTGCCGCCCATCGCAGATTTGGGTGTGATCACCCGCGCGTTGTGGGCATTGCCGCAACGCGAGTTTCAATATCTCGCTGTCAGCCTGATCGGCAAAATGGACAAGCAACTGGACGAAGATTTTGTCGTCACACTCGAATATCTCATTACACACAAATCCTGGTGGGATACGGTTGACACTCTTGCGGGGCATCCGGTGGGGGTAATGTTCAAACGTTACCCCAAGGTCAAGACAAAGTATCTAAAAAAGTGGCGCAAGTCTGAAAACTTTTGGTTGAGGCGCACGACATTATTGTTCCAGTTAACCTACAAAGAAGAAACGGATTTTGACCTGCTGTGCGATCTCATCCGTGAAAACCTCGGTTCAGACGAATTCTTTATCAACAAAGCCATCGGTTGGGCATTGCGTCAATACGCGTGGAAAAACCCCACGGCTGTGAAAAAGTTCGTGAATGCGACAAAGGAATTGCATCCGCTGAGCAAAAGAGAAGCATTGAAAAATATCAAGCATTAATTCCCTGAAAATATGAGAGAATTATGCTTACAAAACAAGGAGGTTTCGTATGCAACCAAGAATTCGAATGGGCTTGTTTATCGGCGTAGTCGGGCTGGTCTTGAACATTTGCGTCTCAGGCTTTATCGGCTTGTGCGGACCAGTGGTCTCTCTCCTGGCAGGTGGAATTGCGGGTTTCCTTGCCGCCCAACAGGAAAGACTCCCGACCAAGAGCGAGGGCGCAAAAGCCGGGGCGATTGCCGGTTTAATCGCGGGCGGTCTAGTCATCATTGGGCAGATCATCGGCGGGATCGGGGCACTTGCCTTTATGCAGTTATCGGGCACACCGTCGATCTTTGGGGAGATCCCGAACTTAGAAGCAGACCCGAGTGGAAGCATCATTTACTACGCTTCGGGAATTGGCACCGGATTGTGCTTTGGAATTGTCGGCACGATTCTGGCAGCTCTCACCGGCGCGGGTGTTGGTTACATGACCACCACAGAAGATCCCACCGCACCAATCGTCCAATAATCCATTCCATCTACGTGTTTCTCATAAAATCCGCCACTTCCGCAAACCGTGTTTTCAAGTGATCGACCACGGTGGGATGAAAGTTACCCGCATCGATGGCACGTTCCATACACCATAGCCACTGGTCGCGTTCGCGCTCGCCGATGGCAAAGGGCATGTGACGCATCCGCAAACGGGGATGCCCGAATTTTTCCATGTACAACTGCGGTCCACCTGACCAGCCAGAGAGGAACATAAAAAGTTTTTCGCGCGATTGTTTCAAGCTGGCGGCATGCAAAGCGCGGATATCCTTCGCCTCGGGCGAAGCATCCATCAGATCGTAAAACCGGTCGACGAGGGCGCGCACGCCCGCCTCGCCGCCGAGCAATTCATACAGAGATTGAGTTTGGGTCATGCGGAAAATTGTAACTGATTAACACCCCAGACACACTATAATGGCGTATCAATAGAACACGGAGGCATGATGAGCAAAGAAAACGAAGCAGTCATCCTGAGTGCGGTACGCACTCCGATCGGGAGATTTCAGGGCGCATTAAGCGGCATTCCCGCACCAAAGTTGGGGGCAATTGCCGTGGAAGAAGCGGTTAGACGCGCGGGCATCGACACGGCGGAAGTGGAAGAAGTCATCATGGGCAATGTCGTCGCAGCAGGGTTGGGGCAGGCACCTGCGCGTCAGTCGCTCATTTTCGGTGGTGTACCCGCCACGGTCAGCGCGACCACGATCAACAAAGTCTGCGGCTCCGGGTTGAAAGCTGCCATGATGTCGGCACAAGCCATCCGTGCGGGCGATGCGGATCTTTTCATCGCCGGTGGATTTGAATCGATGAGCCGTGCCCCCTATCTGGTCAGTGGGCGCATGGGCGAACTCAAATTCGGCAACTCGCAAATGACCGACGCCCTGCTCAACGACGGCTTGTGGGATCCGTTCGAGAATTGGGGCATGGGCAACGCAGCGGAATTCATTGCAGATGAATATGAAGTGACCCGCGCCGCAATGGATGAATTTGCGCTTCGTTCTCACATGAAGGCTGTGGAGGCTCAAGAGGCGGGACGGTTTACGCCGGAAATTGTCCCCGTCCAAATTCCCGGGCGCAAAGGCGAAGTGACCACCGTAGCTCATGATGAAGGTCCGCGCAAGGATACATCGCTGGAATCACTTGCCAAATTAAAGCCAGTCTTCAAAGCAGATGGCAAAGTGACGGCGGGCAACGCCTCATCCATGAATGATGGCGCGGCAGCGGTGGTGATCGCGTCTCGCGCATATGCCGAAAAGAATAAGCTCAAGCCGATGGCACGGATTATTGGCTACGCGCAGTCGGCGCTGGAGCCAAAATATCTTTTCGCAGCACCGGCGCATGCCATGCCGAAATTGCTCAAGAAAATCGGTTGGACTCTGAAGGATGTGGACTTGATCGAACTCAACGAAGCCTTTGCTGCGCAGGTTCTGGCAGACGGCTACGCCCTCGCCGATCAGGGCTGGGATTGGGACAAGGTCAATGTAAACGGTGGGGCAATTGCGCTCGGTCACCCACTGGGAGCCAGCGGCGCCCGCGTGCTAACCACGTTGATCTACGCACTGAAAGACCGTGGGCTGAAGCGGGGTATTGCGTCGTTATGTCTTGGCGGCGGTGAAGCGGTGGCAATGGCCGTGGAAGTGGAGTAACTGGTTCTTGGAGATTGAGATGGATAAGAAGGAACGTGAAGAGAAAATCGAACTGTACGGGCTAGGATACGACCTGTTGAAAGCGGCGCTGGTGGAAGTGCCAGCCGGGGCGATGACCTTCAAACCCGGGCCGAAAGAGTGGAGCGTGTATGAGATCATCATCCACATCGCAGACAGTGAGACAAATGCCGCCCTGCGTGCGCGAAAATTAATTGTTGAACCTGGCGGCATGTTGATGGGCTACGACCAGGACAAGTGGGCAATCGAGTTGAAGTATCACGACCATGACCTCGAAGATGCGCTCGAAGCCACCCGCATTGTCCGCAAGACCACTTACAAGATACTAAAAACCGTTTCAGAAGAAGTCTTCACCACCCACTGGCTCAAACACCCCGAATACGAGGAGCCGTATACATTCGCCAAGTGGGTCAACATTTACTCGGCGCATATTCCGGGGCATATTGAGCAGATCCAGAATAACGTAAAGGCATGGAAAGAGAAAATCGGATAACCGGAAAACCGAAATATTTTCTACCAGAATCGTGAAGAAATCGTTAACTTTACGAAACTGTAATTGACATCATGCGTAGAACACTGTAAACTATTAATACTCCGATGGGGAGTAGCCCCCGAACTTGTTTCGGGTTGGGTAGTCGTCATGACGGAAAAAAATTCCCGGCTGCCTGGATGAAAGCGCAAGACCATCGCCGAAAGGCGGTGGTCTCTTTTTATGCTGACGTCGAGCCCTCCCTGCCTTATCTGTCCGTCAACAGAAAGGAGAACCCCATGTCCTCCAATGCAACGACAGCCCTGCCATAGTATTGGAAACCCGTCTTCGCTGCCTTAAGCGTACTCATCCTGGCGGGTCCCATCCTGCTTTCGATCATTTTCTATTCAAATCAGCAACCCTACAATGGAAGAAAAACTCACACAAGGAGAAAAACTTTAGTCATGCAAAAAAATAATTACTGGCATACCCAAAATACGGATCAGGCGTTCGATCAACTCGATAGTTCAGAAACAGGCTTGAGTGCGAAAGAGGCGGCAGTACGGTTCGAGAAATATGGTCCCAATGAACTCCAAGCCGCGCAGCGCATAAAATGGTGGGAAATATTGCTTGAGCAATTCAAGAATGTGCTCATCCTCATCCTGCTCGGCGCGACCGCCATCTCATTTTTCCTTGGTCATGCAACTGAATCCATCGTCATTGCGGTCATCGTTCTGTTCGCGGTGGGGCTTGGCTTCGTGCAGGAATATCGCGCTGAGCGAGCCATTGAAGCGCTGCGCCAGATGGCGGCACCGACCGCAACGGTTTTGCGTGACAGCATCGAAGTGAAAGTGCCAGCGCGTGAAGTGGTACCCGGCGATGTGGTCATCTTGCACACGGGAGATCGCATCCCTGCTGATGGGCGGTTGATCGAATCGATCAATTTACAAATTGAAGAAGCGGCGCTGACGGGCGAATCAGTCCCTGTGGAAAAACACACGGACGCGCTTCCGACTCAAGAGATGCCTGTGGGCGACCGCAAGAACATGGTCTACGCCGGAACTGCCGCCACCTACGGGCGCGGACGCGCCTTGGTCGTTGCCACGGGTATGCAAACAGAGTTCGGCAAGATCGCGCAGTTGTTGCAGACCGTTGAAAGCAGCAAGACTCCGCTACAGCAGAATCTGGATAAGGTCGGCTCGGTGCTGGCACGCGCCGCGTTTGTCGTGGTCGCCATCATCGTGGCACTCGGTCTCCTGCGCGGACAACCTTTCATCGAAATGCTGATCTTCGGCATTGCGCTCGCCGTTGCGGTTGTACCAGAAGCGTTGCCCGCTGTGGTGACCATCTCACTCGCCATCGGCGTGCAGAAGATGGTTAAACGCCACGCGTTGATTCGCCGTTTGCCCGCGGTGGAAACACTTGGCAGTACATCTGTGATCTGCTCCGATAAGACTGGCACGCTTACCAAAGACGAAATGACCGTGCGCAAATTACTCGCAGCGGGACAGGTCTTTGATGTCAGCGGCTCGGGGTATGAACCAGTCGGTCAATTTTCAATGGACGGCAAGACGGTTGAGCCAACGGCTGAATTGAAGCAGATGCTCACCGCCGCGACCCTCGCCTCTGATGCAACAATTGTCAAAGATGAAGCAAGCAACGAAAAGAATGATTGGGACATCAAAGGCGACCCAACTGAAGGCGCACTCGTCGTAGCAGCAGCCAAGGCTGGGCTTAAGAAAGAAGCGTTGGATGACACCTATCCACGCACACAGGAAATCCCGTTCACTTCCGAAACCAAGCGCATGACCACCCTCCACAAAACGGAGAAGGGTAACGTTGCATACACCAAAGGTGCGCCGGAAATTATTTTAGAAAATTGTGATTCGGTGCTGACTGCCAATGGCGCGAAAAAATTGGATGATGCGGCTCGCAAGCAAATCCTGGATACCGCGCAGAATTTTGCCAGCCAAGCCTTGCGCGTGCTCGCCATCGCCTCCAAACCAGACGCGGCGCTTGAGTCTGCCCAAACCGGCATGACCTTCCTCGGGCTAGCTGGCATGATCGACCCGCCGCGCCCCGAAGCCAAAGAAGCGATTGCGGTCTGTGAAAGCGCGGGCATCCGCCCTGTGATGATCACAGGCGACCATCCGCTCACGGCTCAGGCTGTGGCGCGTGAACTCGGCTTGCTGAAAAATGGACGCGTGGTGACAGGTGCAGAACTCGATGACATCTCTGATGAAGATTTCAAGCGCGAAGTCGAAACCATCGACGTGTATGCCCGTGTTTCTCCTGCTCACAAATTGCGTGTGGTGACGGCACTACAAGCCAATGAACACATCGTCGCCATGACAGGTGACGGCGTGAACGACGCCCCCGCCCTCAAGAAAGCGGACATCGGCATTGCGATGGGCATCACCGGCACCGACGTGACCAAAGAAGCCGCCGCTATGACCCTGACCGATGACAACTTCGCTTCCATCGTTGCAGCAGTGGAAGAAGGTCGCGGTGTGTTCGGCAACATCAAAAAATATTTGATGTACCTGCTTTCTTCCAATATCGGCGAGATCGGTTTGATGGCTGGTTCGGCATTGCTCGGCTTGCCCCTGCCATTGACCGCTGTGCAAATCCTCTACGTCAACCTCGCTACAGACGGTCTGCCCGCGCTGGCACTCTCGGTTGACCCTGCCGAAAAAGATTTGATGAAGCGCAAACCGCGCAACCAGAAGACGGGCATCTTCACCCGCCCCGTCGTGGCGTTGATGTTGGCGGGCGGTATCTGGTCAACCATCATCAACCTTGGTCTGTTCATCTGGGCGATGAATTCCGGTCGCAGCCAGGAACAAGCCATGACCATGACCTTTGTTTCGTTGGTGCTGGTGCAGTTCTTCAAAGCGTACAACTTCCGCTCCGACCGTCATTCGGTGTTCAATCGTCCGTTCGAGAACAAGTGGCTCAACACTGCCATTCTCTGGGAAGCCATACTGCTACTGTTGATCGTGTATGTCCCTGCTTTGCATGAACCCTTCAACACCTTCAGCCTCCCGCTCGTGGATTGGCTCATCATCGGCGGGCTATCGTTGACCATCTCGCCTGTCCTTGAATTGGTCAAGTGGATGGAACGCAAAGGCTGGTTCGGTGAATTAGAGTCTTAGAAAATGATTGCAGTAGGGGCGACTCGCGAGTCGCCCCTACATAATTAAACCTACCCTACAACGAACCCGCATAACCATCTGCGCGCGGATCACTCCCACCACACAGCACACCCGACTCATCTCGCAGAATCACCTGCCCCCTGCCGAAGACGGCGCGCTCATACCCGCTGACTTCGTTCAATGGATGTCCCATTTCGCGCAGGGTGTTCACCGTTTCAATCGGCATCCCTTCTTCAATATCAACTTTACCGCCTGCCGAATCCGCATCGAGGCAGAAGCGCGGCAAGTCAAGCGCAGACTGCGGATCAAGCCCCGCATCCTTCAACGCGGACAGCACTTGCACATGTCCCTGCGGCTGCATGAAGCCGCCCATCACGCCATACGAAGCGTACAAAGAATTATCCGCAACACGAGTGACCATTGCAGGGATGATCGTGTGATACGGGCGCTTGCCGGGTGCAAGCACATTCGGATGATTCGGGTCGAGGCTGAAATTATGTCCGCGGTTTTGCAGGGTGAAGCCCCAGCCCTTCGGCACAATTCCCGTGCCAAAGCCCATGTAATTGCTATTGATGAACGAACACGCATTGCCCATCCCATCCACCACGCTCAAATAAACCGTGCCCGACGAATTCACCGGCGAGCCGCGCTGCGGATCAACCGTTGCGCGTTTCAGGTCGATCAACTTGCGGCGCTCGCTCGCGTATTCTTTCGAGAGCAATTCCTTCATCGGGATCTTCGCAAACGCCGGGTCACTCACATACCACTTCGCATCGGCAAACGCGAGGCGTATGGCTTCGATCATCACGTGCATTTTCTCCGGCGAGAGCAAATCCAGTGAAGCCAGGTCAAAGCCTTCGAGGATGTTCAACGCGATCAACGCCGTGATGCCCTGTCCATTGGGCGGACATTCATACACGCGCAGTCCACGATAATCGACAGAAATTGGACTCTCCCACGTGGATACATGCGACGCAAGGTCTTCAGCGGATAGGCATCCGCCCGCCTCTTTAATTACGGCGACAATTGATTCTGCAACCAAGCCTTGGTAAAAGCCGATAGCGCCCTGCTCCGCCACGAGTTTGAATGTTTTTGCCAGACCTTTATTGCTGAAGATTTCACCCGCCTTCGGCGCACGCCCGTCGATGGTCAACTCATGCCCATTCAGCGCGGACTTCAATTGCCTGTCCGCGCCGCGTGCCCAGAAGTGAGCCGTGAGCGGTGCGACAGGAAAACCTTCGTCCGCGAGTCGAATGGCAGGCGCAAGGATGTCGCTCATCGACAGCGAGCCGTGTTTCTCGATCAAATCACACCAACCCGCACACGCCCCAGGGACAGTCACCGTATGCGGATGATAGAACGGCAAACTATCGGCGAGGAGTCCCTCACGCTTTAGCCGTTCAAGCGTCAGCGCGGAAGGAGCGCGCCCCGATCCATTCAGGGCGGTGACTTGCTTGGTCTGCGCGTCAAAATACAAAGCGAACATATCCCCGCCAATCCCCGTGGAGGTTGGCTCGGTGACATTCAACGCGGCGGCGGCAGCCACAGCAGCATCGGCGGCATTGCCACCCTTCGAAAGGACTTCAATGCCCGCGGCAGTTGCCAACGGCTGCGAAGTGGCGACAATTCCACGGCGGGAGTAAACAGGCGAACGACGGGAGGTGAAATTAACTGGGGTCATGATTGGATTGTAACAAAAACACACATCGTTTCCAAAACGATATCCAACCTTTAAGCCACCTTTACATTGGTTTGCTACCATGGCAGGGAGTATCCAAACTTCATTTTCCACGTCATATTAAGTGAGAAACACTGTGCCAGAAGAACAAGACCTGCTGCAACGCGCGTCTCGGTTGGAGACAAAGGCGCTTACGGAAATCTACGACACATACAGCCCCGGTATGTACCGATATGCCGCGCGTTTGCTCGGTGATTCAAACCTGGCAGAAGATTGTGTAGCAGAAGCGTTCGCACGCTTTCTGGACGCGTTGCAAAAGCGTAAAGGTCCGCGTGACCATTTGCAGGCGTATCTGTATCGCATTGCCCATAACTGGGTCGTGGATTCATACCGCAAGCAAAAAGGCGATGTTGAACTGGATGAAATGCTGGCGAGTGGTGACCACCCTGAAGAGGATGCGGCGAAGCATATTCGTCAGACGCAGTTACGCAAAGCAATAAAAAAACTGACCCCAGACCAGCAACAGGTGATCGCGTTGAAATACCTGGAAGGTTGGAATAATGAAGAGATCGCCCACGCCTTGAATAAACCCATTGGCGCGGTGAAATCCATTCATCATCGGGCTTTGAAAAGTTTGCAACGTTTTTTGGAAGAAAGAGTCGACCATGAAGAATCAAAACGAGTTGGAAACCCTGCTGAAAAAGAATTTGGAAGCGCTTAAAGATATTCCCGCACGCGACCCACGGATCGCGACTCAGAGACGGGCACAATTTCTCAGTCGGGCAGTATCTGCAAGCGAAGTTCATCGTCATAAAAAATGGATGTTCACATTCAGAAAGGAAAATTTTGCGATGAACCTGATCATATCCACCCTTGTGATCGCCGGACTGTTGTTCGGCGGAGGCGCAACCGTCCGCGCCGCGCAGGACGACCTGCCCAATGAACCGCTCTACGCCGTGAAGATGTGGAGCGAAGAGACCCGCCTGCAATTCCAGAACAACCCGCAGGACAAGGTTGACTATCTGATGACGATGGCGCAAACCCGCATCGTGGAGATGGCGCAGTTGGTGGCGGATGGCGAGCCGATCCCGGAGGAGACTCCCATTTTGCTGCAGCAGCATATTCAACAGGCGCTTCAACTCTGCACAAACACCGAGGATGCCACTTGTGACCAAACCATGCTGCAGATCCGCGACCGCCTGCGAGAACAAGACCATCTGATGCAGCAATTGCTGATCGACGCTCCTGAAGATGCCCAACCCACCCTCCTGCGCACTCGTGAGATGCTACGCACCCATCTGCAACAGGTCGAAGACGGATTGCTGCTCGGCGACATGAATCAAAACATGATCCAGAACCAGAATATGAACGGTCAGAGCGATGAGTTCACGCTTCCGACTCAGACTGAAACTGGTACCCAGTTCAACCAGCCTACCGAAGCCCCGAGCGGACCCAACGAGAGCCCTGGCAGACCTGGCAACTCAGGCAGCGACCCTGGCGGAGGAAATCCCAACCAAGGCAATGGCAACCAGCCATAACAAATTCAACAACTCCCCGATGTTGACGGGGAGTTGTTCATTTACACGGATGGGCGAGTATAAAACTTAAGTTACTTATTTTCTTGGGGTATTCAACAACGAGAAACCAAGCCAGATTCCAGCGCCAACTATTGGAATCATCCCCACTAATAACAGCCATCGCGGCAAACTATCTGGAGTAGTAAGCGGAATCAACAACGGCAGTCCCACCACAAAAGCAGCCACCAGCAAACTGAGCGAAAGCCGCGTCACCAGTCGGTCGAGGCGGGTCAGGATATGGTCGGTATCTTTGATCTCCATGCGTAAGGGTTCGTTGCGCTCCAATCGCTCCAGCATCCGGTTTCCCACCCTCGGCAAGCGATGAAGCATTTCACCCCAATTGGTGGCATCCATCAGAACAGACCGCACCCAACTGCCATTTGGCAGAAGGAGATTCTTCATCAAGGTTTGGACATGAGGCTCCGCCGCTTTGAAGACATCAAAGTCCGGGTCCAGTTGCAAGCCAATGCCTTCCAACATGACGATGGTCTGCCCCACCAGCCACCAGGTTGACGGTAATCGCAAACGATGGCGGAACGTGATGGTCGTGATCTCATCGATCAATTCACGGGCGCGGATGTATTTGATGGGCACGCCATTATATTTGTTCAAGAAGCGGCTCAGGTCCGATGCGAGCCGGTTTCGGTCTGCATCTTCCCGCACAGCGCCGATCCGCACCAGTTGATCGATCAACCCGTCCACGTCCATTTCAATCGCAACGATATAAAGCCGGATCAGATCCATCCGGTCTTTGTCACGTAAGTACCCGACTTTTCCAAAGTCCACCAGCCCGATCGCTTCTCCCGGCATGATGAGATAGTTGCCCGCATGAGGGTCGGCATGGAAGAAGCCGTCTTCCAACACCTGCTTGACCGTCGCACTCGCGCTGTTCAACGCCACTTTATGACGGTCATATCCCGCCGCATCCAGAGCAGGAATGTCGCTGATCTTGATGCCGTGAATACGCTCCATGACCAGCACGCGCTGGGTGCTTAACTCCCAATACACTTTGGGGATATACAGCAATTTTTCCTGACCGGTAAAACTCTCCCGCAGGCGGTCAGCATTGCGACCTTCGCGTTGGTAATCCAGCTCATTGCGCAGGGTAAAACTAAAATCATCGGCGATGCCCATGAAGTCATAGACACTTCCCAAAGCGGTGGTTTGAGCGCTCGCGGCAAGCGACGCCATGATCTCAAGGTCGGTATCGATGACAGATGCGATGTTCGGGCGTTGCACCTTGATGACCACTTCACGCCCATCGGGCAGCACCCCGGCATGGACTTGTGACAAAGAGGCAGACGCCATCGGCTGCGGGTTGATGGAGGCGAACAGCGTATCCAGCGGTTTCTCCAGTTCACGAGTCAGAAGCGTGCGGATCAACTCCCACGGCTCGGGAGAGACCGAATCCACCAGTTTGCCCAGTTCCGCAATGAACGAAGGCGGCAGCAAATCTGCCCGGGTGGAAAGGATCTGTCCAAACTTGATGAACGTGGGACCCAGCTCCTCCAACGCCGTTCGAAAATGTACCGCAAGAGCGTCTTCTGGGGGCGGCGCAATTTTTTGAGGCGCCCGCCACGATGCCCGAAACCAACGACGGGGTTTGGAATCAGAGCGGAGAAACAGAAATCCAAACCCATGCCGGGCAAAAATGGCAACGATCTCGCTATAACGTTGCAGATGGCGGATGGAACGGGTAGGCGCGAACATCGAGATCTGTTTGCTTAGCCTTGTTTTTCCATTAACTTTTGGATGTCTTCCTTGGTCGCCAAGCCCATATCGTCCATGACCTTTTTCATCTCATCACGGATCAGTTTGCGCAGAGCCTGCTGTTCTTCCTCGCCACGGTCGGCAAGCTGGTCAACCCACGTTTTGATCTCGCTTTTCTGAACCTCACCCTCATGGCTAAGGTCCTCAATGATCTGTTGAGCCTTTTCGCGGGTCATCGAGAGCAGACCAATTCCAGCAAGGAAACCTTTTTCGAGTAGTGTTTTCATTTTGACTCCTTTATCGAACTCAACTGGGTGTTTATATGTTCACTATATCAAATCGGGGATTAAAAAAGTAGTGGAAAAAATCACGGCTTCTTTGTGATAATTAAGACCTGTTTACTTAACTTTGTCACATTCGGTTTAATACAACCGGTAATGCTATAATCGCGCCAATCCAACGCGGAGGGCACAGGATGACTCAAGTCTATGACTATGTGATTATCGGAAGCGGTTTCGGGGGAAGTGTTTCTGCCATGCGATTGACCGAAAAAGGCTATTCAGTTCTCGTCCTCGAAAAAGGCAAACGTTTCGAAGACAAAGACTTCGCCACATCCAACTGGCAATTTTGGAAATACGTCTGGATGCCACCCATCCGCGCACACGGCATCTTACAGATCAGCATCCTCAAAGGCGTGATGGTCTTGCACGGTGCGGGCGTAGGCGGCGGCAGCCTCGGCTATGCCAACGTGCTCGAAGTGCCCACCGACGAAACCTTCGCCACCCCGGCGTGGAGCGCGCCTCTGCCATGGGGACAACTCCTCAAACCACACTACGAAACCGCCAAGAAAATGCTCGGCGTCGCCCGCAACCCCAAACTTTGGAAAGCGGATTTGCTGCTCAAACAAATGGCGGAGGAACGCGGCATGGGTCACACCTTCCGCGCGACGGATGTCGGTTCATTCTTCGGGGAAGCGGGAGTGACCGTTTCAGACCCTTACTTCGGCGGAGAAGGTCCCGACCGGGCGGGTTGTCAGCATTGCGGCGGCTGCATGGTGGGATGTAGGCACAACGCAAAGAACACGTTGCCCAAGAACTATTTGTATTTTGCTGAGAAGCGCGGAGCGAAGGTCGTTGCTGAAGTTGAGGTGACTGATGTAAAACCGTTGACAGTAGACGACGGGCAGTTGACCGCCAACTACGAAGTGACCTATCGTGATTCGACCAAACTCATCAAGCAAACCCAAACCGCCTATGCCAACAACGTCATCTTTTCAGCGGGTGTGATGGGGACGATGAAACTGCTGCTGAACCTGCGTGACGTGAAGAAGTCGCTGCCAAAACTATCCGCGAAACTGGGGACGATGGTCAGGACCAACTCCGAAGGTCTGCTCGGAAGCGTGGCGCGCAAATCAGACATCAACTACTCGGAAGGCGTTGCGATTTCCTCCATCTACAACCACGACGAAATCACACGCATCGAACCTGTCCGCTACCCAGACGGGTCGTCGCTGATGCGTTTTCTCGCTGCGCCGCTCATTGATAAGAATTTCAGCATCCCGCGCCGCCTGCTCAACTTTTTGATCTGGGCACTCACTCATCCCATCGATTTTGGCAAGGCGCTTTTCCTACCCGGCTGGGCACACAATGTGACGATTTTATTGGTCATGCAACACGCTGATAATCGCATGCGCTTCAAAATTGGGAAAAGCATTTTCACGCTCTTCCGCACGGGCATGGTTGCCGAGGAGGAACCTGGCTACACCATCAATGCGCAGGTGGAAGGCTCGCATGAAGTGACAAAGGAATTTGCCAGGCGCACGAATGGCGTTGCGCTCGGCTCCATTGGCGAAAATTTGCTCAACCTGCCCACCACTGCGCACATCCTCGGCGGCGCACCGATCGGCAAAAATGCAGACGAAGGTTTAATTGACGGGAATTTTGAGATACACAATTACCCCGGCTTGTATGTGATCGATGGCTCGGTCATGCCCGCCAACCCCGGTGTGAATCCATCTTTGACGATCACAGCGTTGGCTGAGTACGCGATGAGTAAGGTGAAGCCTAAAAATTAGAATAAAGTCGGCTGATACGGCTCGCTCGGCGTTTCAAGGTCGTCCCACGGCAGTGGGGCGATTTTGATTCGAGAGGAAAGCTGGCTGTGAAATTCTTTCGCGATGTAGGGAGCCAACAAATTATCGGGCGAGTGACAAAAGACGAACGCCTCCATCCCACTGGTTAACTGGTCTACAAGTTTGGGGATCCATTCGTTCATCCATATCTGATTTTGCTCCATTTCGGGGTGACCGATGAAACGCAGGAAGGTGAAGTCGGCGGTCACTTCTTCAAAGACCGGCACATTCGGCTTGCGCTCGCGCGCCTCGAGCAGACTTTCATAGGTGCTGCCTTTGAGGCGTTCATCTCCCGCCAAATTACGGATCGGGCGGGTATCGATGACCACGCGCGCCATGTTGTGATCTGCCAGCAATTTGTTGAGCGCGTTGCGATGTCCATCCTCGAACCAGTCGAGGTGACGGACTTCCACTCCCAAGCGCACATCCGCCGGAAAGGCGGACAAGAACGCGGTCAGGTCAGGCATCAGCGCAGGCGAATAACTGGGTGGCAGTTGCAGAAACATCGGTCCAAGACGCGAAGCGAGCGGGCGCATCACATTCACGAACTCGGCAGCCCGGTCAATATAAGCCTTCAATTTCCCATGATGGCTGATCGCTTTGGGGATCTTCAGACAAAATTTGAAGGTCTCGGGGGTTTGTTCGATCCACGACACGATGGTTTGAGGGGCAGGGATGGCATAAAAGGTGGTGTTTCCCTCGTTGGCGTTGAGGCGCTTTGCGTATTCGCGCAGAAAGTCTTTGGATGGCGTGCCTTTGGGATAGAAATTCCCCACCCAGCCTTTGAACGACCAAACGGGACAACCGAGATAAAGTGTCATACAAATATTATATGCCAAGTACCCATTAAGAATTTTAGTACTATGGTCGCTTGATTTTCCGCGGATTAAGTTGTATATTTCCTTGAAATTGGATAATTTCTGTCTGATTTTATCCGCACAAGAAAGACCGATTTACTTCTTTATTGGCTGGTCGTGAGATTTGTTTAATGAACCGTGAAAGGCTTTAGGTCCGTGTTCAAAGATCGAAAATTTCTCCATCTTCTTGAGGCAGCGCCCGATGCCATGGTGATCGTCGATGGCAAGGGCAGCATCATGGTTGTCAACTCGCAGTTCGAAAAAATGTTCGGATGGGCTCGCAGCGATATTCAAGGACAGCCCATTGAAGTGCTGGTTCCTCCCCGTTATCACAATAAGCACGAGCGTCATCGCAGCGGATACTTTGCGGACATGCGTGTGCGCCCCATGGGAATTGGCTTGGAACTGTTCGGCTTGAAACGGGATGGCAGCGAGATCCCCATTGAGATCAGCCTCAGTCCATTGGAGGCAGAGGGCAGAACGTTCGCCATCGCTGCCATCCGCGATGTAACCGAGCGTCAGAATGCCGAGCGAAAATTTCGCGGGCTGCTGGAGTCCGCGCCGGATGCGATCATCGTCGTGGATCGTGCGGGAATCATCCAACTGGTCAACTCGCAAACGGAGAAAATGTTCGGCTATCTGCGCGATGAGATCGTGGGACTGCCCATCGAAACGCTGGTGCCGAAGCGTTTTCGAAAAAAACATGTCGGACACCGAGAGGGGTATTACGTGGAAGCGCCCGTGCGTCCGATGGGAGTAGGTCTGGATCTATATGGGTTAAGGAAGAACAACAGCGAGTTCCCGGTCGAGATCAGCCTCAGTCCGCTGGAGATGGACGGGAATCTACTCGTCAGCGCAGTGGTGCGGGATGTCACCTACCGCAAAAAGAACGAAGAAGATATCAAGAAACTGAACAGCGACTTGCAGCAACACACCGCCCAGTTGGAAGCCGCAAACAAGGAATTGGAATCGTTCAGTTATTCGGTATCACACGACCTGCGCGCACCCTTGCGAAGCATTGACGGCTTCAGCCAGGTGCTGCTGGAAGATTACGGTGAAACCCTGCCGCCGGAGGGACGCAATTACCTCGAACGCGTCCGGTTGGCAGCCCAACGCATGGCGGTTCTCATTGACGACCTGCTTGCCCTCTCGCGCGTCACACGCACTCCCCTGCAAACTCGTTTTATCAACCTGAGCCAGATCGCGGGGGAAATCGCCGCCTCGCTGCAGGAAAGCCAACCCGAAAGAAAGGCGATGATCACCATCATGCCCGACCTGATGGTGGAAGGCGATCCGCGCCTGATGCGTATCGTCTTCGATAACCTGCTGGGCAACGCCTGGAAGTTCACCTCCAAGCAGGAACATACATCGATAGAGTTCGGGCAGAAGAGCAGGACGAAAGAACGCATCTTCTTCGTCCGCGACAATGGGGTGGGATTTGACATGGCATACGCCGACAAGTTGTTCGGCGTCTTTCAACGACTGCACTCGGTGAGCGAATATCCCGGCACCGGGATCGGTCTGGCGACCGTTCACCGCATCATCACCATTCACGGCGGGCGCATCTGGGCGGACAGTAAAGCGGGCAAAGGCGCCACCTTCTACTTCACCATAAACGGAGCCGCCAATGATATATAAAATGATCCTGCTGGTCGAAGACAACCCCGACGACGAAGCCCTGACCGTCCGGGCGCTCAAAAAGAACAAGATCGCCAATAACCTTGCAATCGTACGCGATGGAGCAGAGGCATTGGATTTCCTCTTTTTTACAGGCGCGTACGCCGAACGCGACCACCAAGAAATACCAGAGGTCATTCTGCTGGATTTGAAACTTCCCAAGGTGGACGGGTTGGAAGTGCTGCGCCGCATCCGCGCGGACGAGCGAACTCGCCTGCTGCCGGTCGTGGTACTCACTTCTTCGAAGGAAGAACAGGACCTGATCAAAAGTTACAAATTGGGCGCTAATTCCTACGTCCGCAAGCCGGTGGATTTCAGCCAGTTCGTCGAAGCGATCCGTCAATTGGGGATGTACTGGCTGGTCTTGAACGAGGCACCGCCTCAATAGCGCTCATGAAAAAAAATCTGCGAGTTCTGATCATCGAAGACTCGGAAAACGACATACTCCTGCTCCTGCGCGAACTTGAGAAAAACGACTACCAGGTGGACTATCAGTGCGTCGAGACCGCGCCGGAGATGCAAGCCATCCTTGAAAGCACACCATTGGACCTGATCCTGTGTGATTTCTCCCTACCGCAGTTCCGGGCAATGCAGGCATTGAACATTCTACACGAAAGCGGCAGAGACCTGCCGTTCATCATCGTCTCCGGCACCATCGGGGAGGAAACCGCCGTGGAAGCCCTGAAAGCCGGCGCGCATGATTTCATCGTAAAAGGCAACTATGCACGGCTGGGTCCCGCCATCGAACGGGAATTGCGCGATGTAAAAATCCGCCAGGAACGCAAATCTGCCATCGAAGCGCTGCAACGAAGTGAAAACCATTACCGCATGTTATTCGAATCCAATCCACATCCCATGTGGGTATACGATGTGGAGCACTTGCGTTTCCTGGCGGTGAACGATGCGGCCGTGAAACATTACGGATACAGCCGCGACGAATTTCTGAACATGACCATCAGCGATCTCCGTCCGCCGGAAGACCTGCCCGCACTCAGGAAACATCTTGATACCTTGAAGGAAGACGACCAGATTTCCAGCGGATGGCGGCATCGCCGAAAGGACGGGACGCTGATCCACGTGGAGATCACTTCGCACGCCATCCAGTGGCTGGAGCGCAATGCGCGTCTTGTACTGGCGCACGACATAACCGAGCGAAAAAAAGCCGAGGAGGCGCTCCAACAACGCGATGCGGAACTGGAACAAAGGAACGCCGAATTGATGCGGCTGTATCGTGCCTCCGAAGCGCTGCTCATCGGCGCGTTGGATGAACTCTCCGAACTTGCCCAAACCATCGTCCAAACCGTGCTGCGTGAATTCCAGCAATCCAATTGCAGCCTCCTGCTGTTGAAACAAACCACCGGCGACCTGGAACGCGTCGCAGTTGCAGGACCATACGCCAGGCAGGTGGGCGGAGCTGTCTTGAACTTGCACAAACCCGGACTGGTGGCAAAAGCCGTACGGACCGGGCAGATCATCAATGCACCGGATGTGACAAAAGAAGACGAATACGCGCCCAATTGGGAACTGGCACGCTCCGAGCTGGTCATCCCGCTCAAGATCGGCAGCGATGTCATCGGCGCGCTGGATGTGCAAAGCCCTGACCTGAACGCCTTTCATGAAGACGACGAACGCCTCATGTCCATTTTTGCAGACCGAGCCGCCCTGGGATTGGAACGCACCCGCCTGCACGAACAGACCCTGAAACAATTGGAACGGCTTGGGGCGCTTCGCACCATCGACCTGGCAATCAGCAACACCTTCGATCTTCGCATCTCGATCAGCGTGGTACTGGAACAGACCATCAAACAACTCGGCGTGGATGCCGCCAGCGTCCTGCTGTTCAGACCGGAAAATGGGCGATTGGAATATGCCATGGGGCAAGGTTTCCGCACACGCGAGATAGAATCCACCAGCCTGCGCCTTGGCGATGGCTTCGCAGGGAAAGCCGCACTCGAACGACGCATCCTATCCTTTGACGACCCGGCGATGGAAAGCAAGGATTTCACACGTAAAAAACTTCTGGCAGATGAGAATTTTCAGGCTTATTTTGGCGTCCCGTTGGTTGCCAGAGGCGAGGTCAAAGGGGTTTTAGAAGTCTTTCACCGCAGCCCGCTCAGACCCGACATGGAATGGCTTAACTTTCTCGACGGTCTCGGGTGGCAGACAGCCATCGCCGTGGACAATGCCCTGCTGGTCCAGGGAATGCAGCGCTCCAACACCGACCTGGTCCTCGCTTACGAAGCCACCATCGAAGGCTGGTCACGCGCGCTGGATTTGCGTGACAAGGAAACTGAGGGTCACACCCAGCGCGTAACAGATATGACCATCAAACTGGCGCGCGCGATGCATATCTCAGAGGAACAGATCCCACACATCCGCCGGGGAGCGCTGCTGCACGACATTGGAAAAATGGGCGTGCCGGATTACATCCTGTTCAAGGAAGGTCCACTCACCGAAGCAGAATGGGAGGTCATGCGCAAGCATCCGCAGTTCGCCTATAACCTGCTCAGTCAGATCGCTTACCTAAAAGAAGCGTTGGATATTCCCTACTGCCACCACGAAAAATGGGATGGCAGCGGGTATCCGCGCGGGCTGTTCGAGACTCAGATTCCCCTGTCAGCGCGCATCTTCGCCGTGGTGGATGTCTGGGATGCGATCACAAGCGACCGCCCCTACCGCAAAAAGTGGACGAAACATAAAGCGATCCAATACATCCGCGAGCAAAGCGGCAGGCAATTCGAACCCGCCATCGTCGAATTCTTCCTGAACGAGATCATAAACCAGGAAGGATCGGAGTAACCCTGATCGAAGGCATTTTTCCAACGGATGGGGAAATCACCTTCCCCATCCAAAAGACCGAACAGACACTTTCACATCCTGCCATATAATCGCACCAATAAAACCACATGGAGAAAAAAAATGACCCTTAAAGTTTCTGTGTACATTGCCGTTAGCGCAGACGGATTCATCGCCCGCAAGAATGGTGAGATTGATTGGTTGCCCGGCGGCGAAAGCGGCGAGGATTACGGCTACGCCGAATTCATGTCTGACATCGACCATGTTGTGATGGGCAGAAACACATTCGATAAAGTGCTGACCTTCGGCGGCTGGCATTACGAGAAGAAAGTGATCGTGCTCACCAGCCGCAAATTGACCCTCTCCCCCGAACTGACCGATAAAGCTGAAGCGCTTCATTTGTCTCCCCTCGAACTGGTCCACGAATTGGAGCGGCGCGGCAGCCGACACATTTATCTCGACGGCGGCGTGACCATCCAAAATTTTTTACGCGAAGGGCTGGTGGATGAGATGACCATCACCACCATTCCCATTCTCATCGGCATGGGATTGCCGCTCTTCGGCAGCCTTGAAAAAGATATAAAGCTGGAATTACTTGTATCGCGTTCCTTCCGCAACGGCTTGGTTCAAAATAAATACAAGGTTTACAAATAATGGACATCTCCCAAACCCTTTACATCACCAACCGCAAAGACTGGCGGAACTGGCTGAAGAAGCATTACATGAGCGAACCGGAGATCTGGCTGGTGTACCCCAGGAAAGCGACCGGCAAGCCGCGCATCGAATACAACGACGCAGTGGAGGAAGCCCTGTGCTTCGGCTGGATCGACTCGATCATCAAGACCTTGGACGACGAGCATACCGTCCAACGGTTTTCGCCGCGCAAAGCGAACGCAAAATACTCTCAAGCAAACATCGAACGCTTACGCAGCCTTGTCTCGCAAAAGAAAATCATCAAAGAAGTGGCGGATACATTGGGGGAAATCCTGAATGCGGAGTTTTTCATTCCGGCGGATATTCTTTCAGCGCTCAAGGGGAATAAAAGGGCTTGGACGAATTTCAAAAACTTTTCAGATTCCTACATCCGGATTCGGGTTGCCTATATCGACGCAGCAAGAAAACGCCCCGGCGAGTTCGAGAAGCGACTAAGGCACTTCATCCGCATGACAGAGGAAAATAAGTTGATCGGGTTCGGGGGTATCGACAAACATTACTAAGAAAGTGTCTGAAAAGTATTTTAACCACAGAGGAACACAGATAAAAAGGATAAAATGTTCTTTTGTCGAAAATCCATCCAAAAATCAGCGTTCATCCGTGTTTATCTGTGGTGAATATTTAATTTTTTCAGACACTCTCTAAGGGGAACCTACCAAAGTTCGTATCATGGTTATAATTAATACAAGATCATACAAAAGACAATTTACCAATAAGCCAAAACGGAGGACAAGCCATGTCCATTGCGATCGTTACCGACTCAACCTGTGACCTGCCACCACATGTGATACAGGAATTGAAAATCACGGTGGTGCCGCTTTATATCAACATTGGCGACAAGGGCTACCTGGACGGTGTAGACATTACCCGCAAAGATTTTTATACGAACCTGCCGGGTTACAGCGTACACCCCACAACCGGCACTCCCGGCGTGGATGCCTTCAAAAACGCCTACCAAACCCTGGCAGAAAAGGGCTGCACCGAAATCCTTTCCATTCACATTTCAGAAAAACTAAGCGCCACCGTCAACATAGCGAGGAATGCCTCGCAGGAATTCAAACAAATTCCTGTCACCGTGCGTGACGCAGGACAACTCAGTTTGGGGACGGGCTTTCAAGTGGAACGCGCCGCCCGCATGGCGCTGGAAGGCAAGTCGATGCAGGAGATCGAAACCGCGCTGGATGATCTCAAGGCGCGGACATTTGTTGCAGCGCGGTTGGATACGCTTGAATTCCTGCGGCGCAGCGGACGCATGAACAGATTCATCGCAGGCATCGGAAGTGTGTTACAACTGAAACCGATCCTCACCATGCAAAACGGACAACCCGGTTCCGAGCGTGTACGCACCACCCACAAAGCCGAAGCCCGACTTTTGAAAATGCTGGAAGAACTTCAACCCATTGAACAGTTCTCCCTGCTGCATACGAATGCCGCCGAGCAAGCCATGGCATTTCGCCAATATGCTGCCCATTTACTTCCTGAGCAGGCAACCTATTCCATGGATATCACCCCGGTCATCGGAGCGCACCTGGGTCCGGGCGCAGTTGGGTATGCGGTCATTTCAAAGAACCCCGTCAAAAAATAAATCAAACGATAGGAAAAACATGAGTCCTGAAACCAAACGCTCGGTCATTGCCATCGTCATCGTCTTGTTGATCGCAACCGGTCTTGCCTTTGCCGGAAGTCAGGGAGGCGTCAGCATTAACGGCTTTCCCTTATTCGCACTGTGTGTCGCGCTCGCGTTCATCATTCAATGGCTCGCCTTCATTCCTGCCTACCTGTTCCGCACCGAGAAATTCTACGACCTGACAGGCGGCATCACCTACCTCACGGTCATTACCGTGGCTTTGCTCCTCAGCACCAACATGGATAACCGCTCCCTGCTGCTCACCGGCATCGTCGCCATCTGGGCAATCCGACTGGCGTCCTTCCTCTTCATGCGGATTCGCGCCGCTGGGGAAGACCGCCGCTTCCGCGAGATCAAACAATCCTTCGCCCGCTTCCTGCTGACCTGGACCCTGCAGGGGCTTTGGGTGGCTTTTTCCCTCGCTGCGGCATTGGCTGCCATTACCTCCACCGTGCGCAAAGAGTTGGATGCCTTCGCCGTGATCGGGTTCCTCGTCTGGCTCTTCGGCTTTGCATTCGAAGTGATCGCAGACTCGCAGAAGAGCGCCTTCAATGCCAACGCCGCCAACAAGGGCAAGTTCATCCATACCGGCTTGTGGGCTTGGTCACGCCACCCGAATTACTTCGGTGAGATCGTGCTGTGGATCGGCGTTACGATCATTGCCCTGCCCATTCTGCGCGGATGGCAATGGGTAACGCTCATCTCCCCCATCTTCATCATCCTGCTGCTCACCCGCATCAGCGGCGTGCCGCTTTTGGAAAAACGCGCCGATGAAAAATGGGGTGGTCAGCCTGATTACGAAGCCTACAAAGCAGGGACATCCGTCCTAGTCCCCATGCCACCGAAGAAATAAAATCTCTCCAAAAATTGCGCAGGACTCCGAAAGTTCTACTTTCGGAATATCTGCCTGAAGTAAAACTTCAGGATTCCAATATGCAAGAGATTGAGTTAGGAAAACAAAATGAACATGAATATTGCTAAAGTCATTTCCGGTTTGGGTATGCTCGCCATGACCGCTGTATTGTTCTATGGCTTCACCGCCGGAGATTTCGGAAAAGATGGTGCCGCCCTGCTTCAAAACCCGTGGGGCATCGTCTCAATGGTGGACTTATACACCGGCTTCATCCTCTTCTCGGCATGGATCGTTTATCGCGAGAAATCCATCGTCCGCGCGGTCGTTTGGGTCGTCTTGATGATGGTGCTCGGATTTTTCACAGGCAGTCTTTACACCTTCCTCGCGCTCAACGCCAGCAAAGGCGATTGGAAAAAATTCTGGATGGGGCACCACGCCAATGGTTAAACTGCAAGAACTCGGGGAGGAATTAAGAGGCGTTCTTTCAGGTCAGGGATCAAGGCTGCTTGATTCGTTTTTCCCGCCACTGGTGTTCCTGCTGATCAATTCCATCTCCGATGTGGATGCAGCGCTATGGGGCGCGCTCGCCATCTCAGGCGGATTCGCCGCCTACCGCCTCATCCGCCGCGAGAACTTGACCTATGCTCTCGGTGGCTTGGGTGGAACGCTGTTAGCGGCTCTCTTCGTCAAGTTGAGCGGATCTGGTTCTGGATTCTTTTTACCCGGCTTTTTTTCTGGCGCCGCAACAGTGATCCTGTGTGTGGTGAGCGTAGCGTTCAACCGTCCCATGGTGGCATGGTCCAGCTTCATCGCAAGGCGCTGGACATTGAATTGGTACTGGCATCCGCAAGTGTTGCCTGCCTACAACGAAGTGACCATTCTCTGGGCAGTGGCATTCGCAACGCGGCTGACCGTTGAATTTTGGCTGTATCAACAAGATGCGCTCGGAGCCCTCGGAACGGTGCGAATCTTGTTGGGCTGGCCCTTCATCGTTGTGTTGCTGATCGTCAGTTACATCTACGGACTTTGGCGGCTTGGGCAGTTAAAAGGTCCCAGCGTGGAAGAATTTAAAGAAGGTAAAGCCCCGCCATGGGAAGGTCAGAAGCGCGGGTTCTAACTCACGTATTACCCCCAAAGATCATCCAACGATCTTCCAGTACGAATCTTTGCGAATCACTTTTCCATCGCGGAATTCGTAGTGGTCACAGCCGCGGACTTTGATCTGTTCACCTGATGGCAAAGTGCCCGTCAACAACCATTCGGAAACGCCCATATTACCTGAGACCCAATGGCGGTCTTCGCCATAATGCACGTCGGGAACGGTCTCAAATCTGGTAGCCAAGCCCTTTCGAACTGCTTCTTTGCCCACATATCTTGTGCCCCAAGGCTCAGACCCTTTGGGCATATCCAGCGAACTATCCTCATGGAAGAAAGACATGATCCGATCCAGATCATGATCATTGAACGCTTGCGTCAGTTCTTTCAGTATCTCTAAAGTATTCATGGTTTTTCCTCAAGGAACATGCGGGGTGATTATGTATGGAATTTACTTCCCCCGTTGATGTGCAGATATTTTACCTCAAGCGTTAAACCCCTCCGCCTGCGGGCAGAGGGAGTTGCTTTTGCCGTTGCGCTTTGGGAAACAGGGATAAATCTATTCAGGTTTCCGAACCCATCTGTAGAGCGCACTACGCATACCTGATTCTAGCAACCAAATTTCATCTTCCTTTTTTACAACTCTCGTAACCGCTTCTGCAAAGAAACTCAAGAACAACCAGCGCATTTGTTCTGCAAGTTCATCTGAACTTGCAGTATCTTTTGCGGGCTCAAAAAGATTCATCTGAGAAACAGTTTCTTGACTCTCGCTCACAGGCAGAATAAATCTTACAACTGCAGTTATTTCGTCGACAAGATATGGTCCTTGCGAAAAAGGTCTCGAAACCACTTCTTTTCTAGTAGTTAATGCACCTGCTCGAAATCTTCCATTCACTAAATGAAGAGAATAGCCACCTATTGTATTGTCCATAAAATCAACTACAAACTCAACAACTTTGTCATTAGAAGTTGTTCCAGGAAGATTAAGTCCAGTCCTAATTTTTTCAATTCCTATCTCTTTTATTCTTTGTTGAATTGTATCTTTATAAAAAAGATTATCGAGGGCTTCACGTAGACGATCCTCCCTAGAAAGTGGCATAAAAAACTCATACACTAATACTTTTTGCGATGTTTTTCGAACGTAATCAGTAAACAACCGTTGTTTTTGTCGATACAAATCCTTAAAATCTTCGTATCGGACTCGTAATATTTCAGGCGTAACATGATAAACGCCATTCCTCTTTTCAACTAAATCACTAAACTTTTTAGACAAGTATATTTCCGCCGTACCCAGCGTCCATCCAGAAGCTTTTATAAGTTCTTCTATTTTAAAAGACTTACCGCTTTCACCATGTTGCATTAGAAAATCAAAAGCTTTTTGAAGTTTATTATCATTTTTCATTTTTCCATCCTTTTTATGAAAACTACATTTGTTACACCCTAACCACACGATTAGAGATTTCGACTATTCAATAGCTCAATCAATTCTTCAACCGATAATGGTTTATCTTTCTTTCGATGAACCATTCGGTGGCAATTTGCACAAAGTGGAATCAAGTCTTTCAAAGCATCTGAAATTAAACGAGAAAAATCCGTCTCTTCAAATTGAAAAACTGGCTTTTGATGATGAACTTCAATATATCCACGTCCAACTTCACCATATATTTTTTGAAAATCAAAGCCGCAAGCAGCACAAACTATTTTCCCATCAACTGTGTAATGCTCAATTGCCATATCCCTTAATTGTTTCGAGCGTTCATAGATTTGAGTTGTTACTGTTTTCTTTTTACCCTCTGAAATAAACAAATTTTCATCAAATACAACAACCTTTCTTCCCGTATCCTGTGCCCGAACTATTTCTGCCACACCCCCAATGGTTTCTACATAGCCAAGTCTATTTGAGAGTAAACTTTCCAGCGAGGAAAGATTCTCGCCTAAGTAGATTAATCCATTTTCACTAAGTTGATGTGTAGTGTTCACTCCTCCCGTGTTACCTAATACTGTAAATTTTAAACGTTGATCTAAAGTATGATGTGAGACAAGATTCCGAACGATCTGAGAGAACTTATCATCATTTCTACCCTGCAAAATTTCAGCATCTTCCCCCACAGGATTGAAAATAGACCTAAGCTCCACAATCAATTCTCCAGTTGTAATTCCTGGTTGATTATGGATTACATAGAGAGCAGGCAATATCAAATCCGATTCTGTTATTCGCGCCATTTTAGTAGTTTGTTATTATCAAATGCTCTGCATTTTTATCGTTTCTATCTTGAAAACTAACAACATATTTTTTATCAAAAGAACGAATATTAAAGTTATGACCAGAATACAGGTCTAAAATAAAGTCTGTACTTTTAACAACCATCATAAATTTGGCTTTAGTCATATAACAATAATTCGCCAATCGAATCTGATCTTGCTTGGCAAATTCATTCTTTGCGTAAGTACTAAAATCAGTATCATAAGGAGGATCAAAGAAAATAAAGTCTTTTTTTCCAGGCTTATTTTCTCTCAAAAACTCTTCAAAATCGGCATTAAATATTTTCGTTTTTTGAAAATGGTTTCTACAATCTCTTGACTGCATGGCTTTAATTTTTTTCAAAAAGTCTTTTCGATTGTATTGAATACCACCATACGGGACATTAAACTCTCCCTTTGAATTATATCTAAACATCGAGGCGTAACAGTATTCTCGTACAAAATAAAATATTGCTGTCGAAAAAGATTTATTGATACCATAAACTTTATTTTTATTATACAATCGGCGAAAGTGCATATAAAAAGCACTTTTCAGCGAACCTTCGATGTTTGATAAAACATCTTTTTTAGAAAGATTACCCTTAGCTCTTTCTATTGTTCTCATTCTATCTATTTTGTTCGTTACATTTTTTATTACCTCACTGACAAAATTATCGAGGTCAAGATTGAATGACGATTTCAAAATCCCGCTAAATTCTTCATGGTGCTCTAATACAAATTCTGTAACCCTGTCCCTAATAGTTAATATTTTTACACTTGTAGGCGAACTTCTTTTGTAAATATCAAGAAATTCTGTGGTGTTGTCTTCTATAATATTCTCTAATAAACGCCAATACTTATTCATTTCTGTCAGCTTTTCAAAAAACTCTTTGTCTCCACTCTTAACAAGCTTGTATAAGGTCACTAATTCTGTCGATTTATCATTAATGAACATTTCATCAGCATCGACAGCAAAATATACTGCACCCCCACCAACAAATGGTTCAAAATACCTTTCAAAACTCTCTGGTAAGTTTGGCAGGATATGTTTTAACTCAGATTCTTTACCTCCTGCCCACTTGATTAATGGAGATATTCTTTCTGCGAGTATATTTTTATGTGGTGGCAATAAAAATTCTTGAGTCATAATTTTTATTATAGCACGTATGTTCTTTTAGCACTAAAACAAAGACCTCCGAGCGGACAACTCGGGGGTGTCTTCAATTACTCTCTAATTCTCTATCTTCCCTCTTCCCATCGGCAGGGAGGCGCTCGTTTGCCTACGCGCAAAACAAAGCAGAAAGAGAAAGAAATCCTCTCTAGAGAAGTTTGGAAACAAGTCTAGAGAGGATTTAAATCGTGTCTAGTGAGGTTTGCAAACGAGTCTAGACTCGTTTTAAAAACATTTCGATGTTTTGTCAAAGACTTCTAAATGTGTTTCTCACTCACAATTGCCTGTTTTTCACAAAAAAGATCTCGGAAGCACCATCAAACGGTGGACTTCCGAGATCTGGGCAGCTATTCTTCTGTGAACTCATCTCGCAAGATTTTCTCAATTTGATCCTTCAATACAGGGACTTCCTCAGATGCTGCCACCCATGCAATGTCCCAGCGGATGGCGAAATATTCATGGACGGCGATGTTGCGAAAACCAATAATGTCCACCCAGGGAATTTCAGGAAAACGACTGGTAAATTCCTTGGGCAGACGGGATGCGGCTTCACCGATCACGGTCAACTTTTGGAGAACTGCGCTGTTCATCATCTCATTTTGCTCGAACTCGTAATAGTTCTCGCCCATGATAAACCGCGCAATCGCTTGCGCCGCTTCGACAATATCGGTTAGATAAAGTTTTTCAGGACGCATACACTTCCTCAATATTCGAGAGGACCGAGTCGCGTATGACAGGTTTTAAACCATCCATTGGAACCAAGTCCACGGGGCGGTTGAACAACTCAGCAAGTTCACGCTGCATTCGTGAGAAAGTGATAAACCCGATTTTTGCATTGGGTTGAAAGGACACCAGCACATCCACATCACTATCCGCGCGGAAGTTATTCCCAAGCACGGAGCCGAACAAAGCCAATTTCTGCACGTTGTAACGGCGGCAGAAATCAGCTAACTCTTTCTTTGGAACTCGGATCTTCACACGGGAAGAAGTTTTGGTAACCATAGTTTCAATAATTATACAACAGCCTTCCCTCCCCTAAATTCGACAGAATTTGGGGGAGGTGTCCAAAGGACGGAGGGGGTCACTCCCCCGTCGGCACCCAGATATTCTTGACCTGAGTCGCCTCGTGCAGGAACTCGTGACCTTCGCCCTGCTCGCGGTCGAGCCAATCGCGGGGCAGACCATAGCCTGTCCATGTGCGTTTCATATTCGCGGCGGACTCGTTCTCGACGTGGTAACTGCCTTCCGCCGAGCCGAAGTACCAGACCGAGTCCACATCTTCGTGCTGGACGAGGGTCTTGACCAGATGGTCTCGGTCGCCTGTGACGATGTTGACCACGCCGCCAGGCACATCGGACGTGTCGAGCACCTGATAGAAGTCCATGGCGGAGAGCGGATATTTCTGGCTGGGGATCATCACCACGGTGTTGCCGCGTGCGATGGCAGGCGCCATCAGCGAGACGAAACCCAATAAGGGCATTTCATCGGGGCAGGCAATGCCGATCACCCCGACAGGTTCATTGACCGCGACGGTGATCCCGCGCAGGGTGGTCTCTTGCACGGTGCCGCCGTATTTATCAGCCCATGCCGCATAACTGAAGAGACGTTCCACCGCCGTGTCCACTTCGGCTTGCGCGGACTTCTGCGTGCGCCCCGTCATTTCGACAATGCGTTTGACGAACTCGGCATTGCGGGCATCGAGATTCTCCGCAATGAAATATAAAATTTGCGAACGGTTGTATCCATGACGCATCGCCCAACCTGGCTTGGCGACATGCGCCGCGTGAGCCGCTTCGACCGCATCACGAATGTCCTTGCGATTGCCGTCACCGACCTGCCCGACAATCTTCCCCTTGGCGTTCAACACCGTCGTGGTGTACGCGCCATCGGGTCGCACCTGCTTGCCGCCGATGTACATCTTTGGCGTGCGATCTATCGGCGGAAGCGAATGTCCATTTGCCCGAGCAACTGTCGGCTGAGAAGGAAGCGTAGGCACGTGCTCGCCCCACTTCTTCTTTTCATCCAAAACAAACTCAGGGCGTGGACGATCCATCCACTTTGGTCGCAGATATTCAAACAAACCTTCACGTCCGCCTTCGCGTCCGTAGCCCGACTCGCGATAGCCGCCGAAGCCCGAAGCGCCGTCGAATTGATTGGTGCAATTGACCCACACCGAGCCCGCCTTGATCTTGCTCGCGACATCGAGTGCGAGGTTGATGTTATCGCTCCACACACTCGCGGCGAGACCATAGCGCGTGTTGTTCGCAAGGTCGATGGCTTCGCTCGGCGTGCGGAACGTGAGCGAGACCAGCACGGGTCCGAAAATTTCTTCCTGCACGGTTGCGGCGGCGGGGTCAAGACCCGTGATCAACGTTGGTTTATAAAACAGTCCCTTTTCGGGCAGCGCGATATTCGGTTGAAAACATTCGCCGCCTTCGGCAATGCCCGTCTTCACCCAGCCATCGATCGTGTCCCATTGGCTTTGGTCAACGATCGCGCCCATGTCGATTGCTTTATCGAGCGGGTCGCCCACGCGCATGTGTTCCATGCGAGCCTTTAATTTTTGGATGAACTTCCCCGCGACATTTTCCTGCAC
>DDSH01000014.1:0-16192 GCA_002343775.1 Anaerolineales bacterium UBA2395 | reverse complement strand
GCTCCATCCAAATCGGCATCGTCAAACACGACAAATGGACTCTTGCCCCCAAGTTCAAGCGAGAGTTTTTTCCCAGAGCCAGCCGTCTGCTTGCGGAGCGTGCGCCCGACATCGGTCGAACCCGTGAAGGCGATCTTATCCACATCGGGATGTTCGACGATCATCGAGCCCGCGCTGCTGCTTCCAGTAATGACATTTACAACGCCAGCAGGCAATCCCGCCTCGGCGACAATTTCCGCGAACAACAACGCCGTGAGCCTTGTGTAAGAAGCAGGCTTCAACACCACCGTGTTGCCCATCGCAATCGCGGGCGCGATCTTCCATGCCAGCATCAGCAGCGGGAAGTTCCACGGGATGATCTGCCCGACCACACCGACAGGTTGATAGTCGCGCAATTCGGTTTCCATCAACTGCGCCCAACCCGCATAATAGTAAAAGTGACGCGCCAACAACGGCACATCAATATCGCGAGATTCACGGATCGGCTTGCCGTTGTCCATGCTTTCGAGCACCGCCAGCAAACGCGAATGTTTCTGAATATTGCGCGCAATCGCGTAGAGATAACGAGCGCGAGTCACGCCAGGAGTTTTGCTCCAAGTTTTGAATGCACCACGAGCCGCTGCAACCGCTGCGTCTACATCTTTTTTCTCGGCTTGAGTGGTCTCGGCAAGCAACTCGCCATTCGACGGGTTGTACGAAGGATAGAACTTCGCTCCCTTCGGCGTCACCCACTCGTTATTGATGAACAAGCCAAACTTGCGTCCATGCTCATCCAGCCACGCCTTAACAGCATCCGGCGCTTCGGGCGCAGGTCCGTATTCCATGGTGTTGAAAATTTCAAGTATTTTGCTCATTTTTAACATCCTATCTCGGTGGTCGAATATCAAGGCCACTTATTAATCATAACTCATTCACTATCAGTTGCCATCTTGGTCATAGAATCCACTTGTTCCATCACTCGCATCGGCGACCGTCTACTGCGTAATTCATTCGCCATAAAATTCATCGGCAGGTCGATGTGCTGAAAGAACTGCTTGTACCCGGCACATAGATAATTCAAGCCTGCTTCACCGTCAGGTGTTGTAATGAAGCGGTCTTTCGGGCAACCACCGTGACAGGCAAACCGCACCGGACATTCCCTGCAGTATTTGGGCAGGGTATCTTTTTTATCCTGACCGAATTTCTGCTGTGATGCAGATGCGATCATATCTGCCAGCGGAACTTCACCAATATTGCCTAACAAGTGCTCAACCGTCACAAAGTGGTCGCAGGAATACAGGTCACCGTTGTGTTCGAGGGCGAGAGCCGATCCGCATGTGGGATTAAAGACACATGTCCCAGCGGGTACACCCAACCAGTTCGCAAGCGCATCCTCAAACATCGTGTCAAAGACCGTGCCCACATCCCGCCGCACCCACTCATCGAAGATTTCAATAAGGAAGCGTCCCCACTGTCCGGCGTCCACCGAGCGGTCCGAAACCGCCGCACCATTCGTACGCTCGACGATCGGGATGAACTGAAGATAGCGGGCTTGCAAGTCATCCCGAAAATACCGATACACCTTCAGCGGATACAGGCTGTTGACCGCGTTTACCGTACACAGGACATTGTATTCCACCTGATGTTCGGCAAGATGCTTAAATCCGCGCATGACCTGATTGTGAGTAGGCGCTCCGCCTTTATCCACACGGAAACTGTCGTGAAGATCAGAGGGTCCATCAATGCTGATGCCAACAAGGAATTGATGGTCATGAAAGAATTTCGCCCATTCAGCATCGATGAGAACGCCGTTGGTCTGTATGCTGTACTGCAATTCCTGGTCCGGTCGCTTATATTGCTCTGCAAATTGAACTGCCTTGCGAAAATACTCCAACCCCATCAGTGTCGGTTCGCCACCCTGCCAGGCAAGCGGTACTTGCAGACCCGGATGCGACTCCAATAATTGACGGATATATCGCTCCAAGACCGCCTCCGACATACGAAAATCACTGTCGGGATAAAGCGCCTCTTTCGAGAGATAGAAGCAATATTTACAATCGAGGTTGCAGACCGCACCGGTCGGCTTGATCAGGATATGATAAGGTTCGGTCGGTCGGAATGCCGGATCACTCGGTTTCATCGTCAGAAGATTCCGAAGGCGCAATATCCTCCCGTTTGAGTTCGGCGAGTTTGGCGCGCATGTGTTCGATCAATGTTTGGTACTCAGGATCATCGATCGCGTTCTCCAACTGATACGGGTCTTTTTTCAGGTCATAAAACTCGGATTTATCCCATCGCGTTTCCACATAGACATAGTCCCCCATGTGATACGCAGAATAAAATCCACGCCCGGGCCAGCCCTCGATGAGAATCCCTTCACGCCAATCAGTCCCATCCGGGGTAAGTAAATCGACCAAGGATTCCCCCTCCACACCCTCCGGAGATGGAATGTCAGCCAGTTCATACACAGTCGGCGCGATATCAATATTCGCCACCACCCGCTCTTCGACAGACGGCGTCGATGTCAGCGGAGGGTATCGCAGCGCAAAGGGAATGCGAGCAGACTCTTCATACACTGAATTTTTGGTCGTCCAACGGTGTTCGCCCCATAATTTTCCATTATCTGACAGGAAAAATATTGCAGTCGTATCGAGCAGACCTTCTTCGTCTAATCGAGTGAGAAGCGCATCAATGGCACGATCAAGGGAAAAAAGGCTGAGTATCTGATCGCGCTTGAACGCTTCGAGATTTTGCATATCCGCATCTGTCATGGGCGGAATATTTGCCAGCCAGTTGGGCTTATCTGATATATCTGCCTCATTGTAGCTGGGAGGTTTCTCTGGTAGTTCCAGCGCAGTGGCGGCATCCTTTTCTGCGGGCGTGGCAGGATCGTGCGGCGCGTTGGGACAAAAGAAAAGACAAAAGGGTCTGGTCTTTCGGCTGGCGATCTCAATAAATTCAAGCGCATACCTGCCAAAGGCATCGGTAATGTACTCGCCTTGATGGCGCGACCATTCGCCATTGACGTTCAGCCGCGGATTCAGATATCGGCTTGAACCATTTTGTATGGATACCCAATAATCGAATTCCGGGCGTGGCGTGCCGTTCCAAGTATTGGCATATTTTCCCACCAAACCGGTGAAATACCCGTTATCCGCAAGATGGTCAATGAAGGTTTTATCTTCGAAATTCTCTTCCGCATTATCGAGCGTGCCGTGTGTATGTGCATACATGCCGGTCAGAAGGCTCCTCCGGCTCGGACCACATATGGGCGTTGTGGCATATCCATGCTCGAACGTCACGCCCTCTTCAAAGATACGGGCTTTGGTGCGCGGCATGTATTGAATCGTGTCCGCGCGTTGGTCATCGGTGAGGATGATCAGGAAATTGGGGCGGTCGCCCCGAAGGAACTCGAGAAATTGTCCATCACATGCCGCCAGTGATGCCCCACCTGCCGCAATCAGACTTAGGCGCAAAAAATCACGACGGCTGAGTCGTTTGGTATTCATCTACTGGTAAACCTTGAAGTTCGTTTGAAAACATGGGCAATAACGCTTCATGCCCTACCCCATTGGCATGTGATGTTTCGCGGCGTAGTGACCGGTTATGTAGTGATACAACTGCCGCTCGATGTCGGTCAACAGGCTGCTCGCGCCAAAGCGGAAGAGGTCATTCTTCAGCCATTCATCACCGAGTTCTTCCTTCATCAGAGACAGCCACGCCAGCGCCTGCTTCGCGGAACTGATTCCGCCCGCGGGCTTAAAACCGACCTTATAACCGAAGCGATCCAAATAGTCACGGATGGCGCGCAGCATGACCAGACTCACATCCAGCGTAGCATTGACGGGTTCTTTGCCTGTGGACGTTTTGATAAAGTCCGAGCCTGCCATCATGGACACGAGGCTGGCTTGGTAAATATTCTTAAGTGTACCGAGTTCGCCCGTTGCCAAAATGGTCTTCATGTGCGCATCCCCGCAGGCTTTGCGGAATTGCTGCAACTCGTCGTACATGGCACGCCAATCGCCTGTCAACACATAATTGCGGGCGATGACCACGTCAATTTCTTTGGCACCTGCTTCCACGGCTTGCTCAATTTCTGCGATGCGCTGCGGCAGAGGAGTCTGTCCGGCCGGGAAACCTGTTGCAACAGAAGCAACTGGAATTCCAGAGCCTTGAAGCGCGTGAACTGCATCCGCAACACGATTGGGGTACACGCAGACCGCACCGACTTGAATCCGCTGCCCGCTTAATCCAAGTTTTTCCATCATATCGGGGCGAATCGGCTGCTTAGCTTTCGCACACAGGCGATTTACACGCCCGGGCGTGTCATCGCCCGCGAGGGTAGTGAGGTCAATGCAGGTGATGGCGCGTAAAAGCCAGGCTGCCTGCCAATCTTTTTTCACGGTGCGGCGACCTGTGAGCGTGGCAGTGCGTCGCTCCACTGCGCTTTTGTTCACATGCGCGCCCATCACCCAATCGAGGTCAAGAGGCGTGCCGGGGTTACGAGTGTGAGTACTGGTCATGAAAACTCCATATGATTGTCTGACATGATTATACAGCGAAAGGCGCACTGCAAAACCTTATTGGCTCGACTAATATAAATTTATGAATTATCTACCCAATTCATAATTCCCGGAATTCAGAGTAGTATTTTGCATTTATTTCATATATACTGTTAAGCAAAACACTACAGGCAGGCGGTTAATGGAATTATCTGCACATCAAATCGGTTTTAGATTCCCATTTGGGGAAGAATCCTGCGAACACGAGTTCAAGGTTCTCCAGGATGAATACCGGAAATTTTATTACAACCAAAGCCGCTTCAACGCAGAAGCGTTGGATGAGGAGGTTTACCTGATCGTAGGCAGACGCGGCTCCGGAAAAACCTCCCTTACGAAGTATTTCGGGTTTCAAAACCATATCAAACACGCCCAAAGCATCGATGTGGACGAGCCTAACATTTACAGTGGTATTCTGCAAGGCATTGCCGAGCGCCCAACCCTCTCAGCAGACCTTGCCGTAATCGAAGTGGGGAAAATTTGGGATTATCTCATTTGGTCGCTTATTTTCGATCTTTTCCGGGAAAAAGATTCTGCCATCAAAGCCGCCAGCCTCATGGTACGTAAAGGAACGGCCTCGCACTTCGTCCACGATCTCCTAAAGGGCTTGCTAAACAAGTATGTGGACGACAGCGGAAAAGTGGCGGATGACATCTCGCATACAACGACCTCCCCCATATTTTCCATCGCCCAGACGAAGGTCTTGGAATTCACAAAAAAAGAACCGGTCATTGTAGCGATCGACACCTTTGAGAGATATGACCGAGAGAATACGGCTATGATGATCGTCACAGCAGCACTAATCCAGCGAGCAAATGAGTTTAACATTTCTTATTCCTCGAAAGGGATACACATCAAATCGTTTGTATCAGCTGAAATTTTTCCCCATATCAAGGAAAGCATCATCACGAACACCACAAAGTTCATCCGTAACCCCGTCTATTTGCGATGGAAACCCAAGGACTTAATTCGGCTGATTATGTGGCGTTTTTACCGTTACATGGAAGAAAGGGATCCAAAACGTCAATTGCAGGAGCCGAACTGGGAAAACTTCAATGATATCCTTGAAAAACTATGGAATCCCTTCTTTGGTGAACAGATCCAAAACCTGCGCGGGAATTGGGAAAGGAGTTTCCCCTATATTTTACGTCACACGCAAATGCGGCCACGCCAGCTGGTTGTCCTATGCAACCAGATCGCCCGCACCTCGGAGAAAAGCACGAAATTTCCACTCTTTAAAGATGTGAACATTAGCAAAATCATCATCGAGACTGAGTACGACCTGGCGGACGAGGTATTGAATTCCTATGACCTGATCTACCCCCGCGTAGCGGATATCATTACTGCGCTGACAAATGCACCCATGGTCTTTCGTGGAAATTATCTCGACCAAGTCGCCAAACGCACATCAAGTGCCTGGCCCAATGGTACCTACTCGACCGCGGCATTTCGACGCGTGGTAGCTGAACTTGGGATTGTCGGCAAGGTACGTACCCAGAACGAAGCGACCGGGATCATCACAGCGGACTTTGAATATGCCATGCAGGATCGCCTCACACTCACCAGCGACGATGACTGTGTAATTCATCCCATGTTCTATTCCAAACTACAAGTCAAAAAGAACGGCTGGATCGTTTATCCCTTCCCAGATCATGAAGATTACCACCCGCTTATGGAGAAAAAATAAAACACTCGCTATTTCGATAATCCTGTTCAGATCCAAAGTAAAAACCCCCAGAGAAGTGGGGTTTTTACTTTATTACCCCATCTGAAAGCCACTCGATTTCCTTTGCAGACCTACCCGCTTTCCAAGCCTCGACAACTGCTTGAAACATATCGGACCTGCCATAACGCAAAGACTGAATGACACCCGCATAACGCCTATACATGGAAGGGTCAGGAAGCGGTTTTTCACCCAATTCTCTGTGTATCACTTTAAGCAACGCCAACGCAAGGTCGGTGTGTATTTCGCTTAAATCGAACAGGTTTTGAAAAAGGGACAGTTTTTCCGCTGCCGCCGGGATACGAAATAATTCTTTACGATTTGTTGAATGGCTCATTCGACCTTTTATTTGACAATTGTACCCGTCTTATGGCACATCGCCAAAAGTATTTAAGAGATTTCCATGCATTTTCCACGCACTATTATAGTGGATTGAGAAAAAGTGGTTGTGCTATACTTGCCCTGCCCCTGACCTTAACCCATTCGCAATTTATTTACAGAAAGGACGCCACCCATGCCTGCCAGCCTTATCGCTCCAGCCGCCGAAGAGTACGCACCCTTTTATGCAGATTATGTCCAGCGCGCCACGGCGCGGGGAGATTTAATTGCCGCCCTGTCTGCCCAGCCGGATGAGATGAAAGCCGCGCTTGGCGGGCTATCCGACTCACAAGCCCGCTTCAGAAACGGACCGGGAGAGTGGTCCATCAAAGAGATCATCAGCCACCTGACAGATGGTGAGCGCGTCTTTTCGTATCGCCTGCTGCGCATCTCCCGCAAAGACAAGACCCCCCTGCCCGGCTTCGAGCAGGAGGATTACGTCCGCACATCCGGCGCAGACAACCTTCCACTGGCAGATCTGCTCGCGGAATTTGAATTCCTGCGCCTCGCCAACACCATCGCCATTCGCAACATGTCGGAGGACGCCTTGATGGAGATCGGCACCGCCAGCGGGGCACCCGTCAGCGCGCGAGCGTTGGTCTACTTTCTCGTCGGTCATGTGGAACACCACATGGCAAGTATGAAGGAAAAATATCTGCCATTCATTTCATAAAGGAACCATCTCGATGACCCAGAAGAATTTTCCCATCGCACCCAAACGTCCACACGCCATTACCCAACACGGAGTCACCCGCATCGACAACTATTACTGGATGCGCGACAAGGAAGACCCTGAAACCCTGAAGCACCTGCGCGCCGAGAGTGACTACCTCGAAGAAGTGATGCAGCACACCAAGTCTATGCAGGAGCAGCTCTTCTCCGAGATGAAGGGCAGGCTTCAGGAAAACGATTCAACTGTCCCCGAGGAAAGAAGCGGATTCTTCTATTACGAACGGCACGCGGAGGGAAAACAGTATCCTATTTTTTGTCGTAAAAAGGGCTCACTGGACGCACCCGAAGAGATCATGCTGGACCAAAACGAACTCGCGGAAGGTAAATCCTTCTGCAATATCAGCGGCATGGCTGTCAGCCCGGATGGGACCATGCTGGCCTATGTGGTGGACTTTGGCGGCAGGGAAGTGTATACGCTGCGCGTCAAGGATCTGACCAGCGGGGAATATCTTCCCGATGTGATCGAGAACGTTGCGGGGAGCGCCTACGAACGCTACGGTGTGGAATGGGCAAACGACAACAAAACCCTTTTTTACATCACACTGGATGAAACCCTGCGCCCGTACAAATTGTTCCGTCATACACTCGGCAACGACCCCAGGGACGATGTGATGATCCTGCATGAGGCGGATGAAGCGTATTATCTGTATTGTTACAAAACCCGAGACGACGCGCTGATCACGACATACCACCTCAGCACCACTACGCGCGAGATGCGCTTTATGGATGCCAATGACCCGGAAAGCGAACTGCGTGTGCTTCAGCCGCGCATTCATGGTTTAGAGTATCTCGCCACGCACCACACAGGCAGGTTCTTCATCGTCCACAACGATCAGGCGAAGAACTTCAAACTGAGCGTTGCACCCGTTGCAACACCCGGCAGGGAACATTGGCGCGAGATCATCCCGCACCGCGAGGATGTCCTGGTCGAAAATGTGGACGCATTCAAGGACCACATCGTCACCCATGAACGCAAGGGCGGGTTGAGGAAATATCGCATCAGTGACCCCGACGGCGTGAGCAATGTCCGTTACGTGCCATTTCCTGAGCCGACGTACAATGTCCATCTTGAAGGGCACACGGATTTCGAAAGCAAATGCCTGAGGCTGAAATACTCTTCGCTCATCACACCCAACTCCATCATCGACGTCCACATGGATACCGGCAAATGGGAAGTTAAAAAAGAAGACGTCATCCCCAGCGGCTACGACAAGTCGAACTATGCGATGGAACGCATTCACGCCACTGCACCGGACGGAACACGGGTTCCGATCTCCATCGCCTATCGCAAGGACTTGCAAAAGAAGGATGGTACCAACCCCGCGCTGATGTACGGATATGGCTCATACGGCGCGACCATCGACCCGTACTTCGACTCCAACCGCTTCAGCCTCATCGACCGGGGGTTTGTCTACGCCATTGGGCACATCCGCGGCGGATACGACATGGGACGCGACTGGTACGACCAGGGCAAGATGGAGCACAAGATCAACTCCTTCACCGATTTCATCGCCTGCGCCGAGCACCTCGTCAAAGAGGGTTATGTCGCAAAAGATAAACTTGCCATTCAGGGCGGCTCGGCTGGCGGATTGCTCGTCGGCGCCTGCATGACGATGCGCCCAGATTTGTTCAAGGCGGTCATCGCCAAAGTCCCATTCATGGATGTGGTCACGACGATGAGCGATCCAACCGTCCCGCTCACCACGCAGGAATACGACCAATGGGGCAACCCGGAGAACAAGGAAGCCTTCGAGTACATGCTCCAATATTCTCCATACGATAACATCCGCGCGGCGGAGTACCCCAACCTGTTGATTACGACCGGCTTAAATGACCCACGTGTGGCATTTTGGGAACCCGCCAAGTTCCTTGCCAAGCTGCGCGAAATGAAAACGGACGATAATCTCGCCATCTTCTACGTCAACTATGATTCAGGTCACGCCGGGGCAAGCGGACGCTACGACTACATCAAAGAGATCGCGCTGGACTACGCTTTTTTGATGGACAGGATTGGGGCGAATTAAAATATTGTTTCTGCTAAACAAAAAGACCTTCGAGGTAGAACCTCGAAGGTCTTTCGATTTATGGCAATTTATGGAGCAGGCTGTGCCGACTTGGCAACCACATCTTCCAGCATCTTGGTCGTCAGAGATTTCGGACGCTCGATGGGCATACCCAGAGCACGCATCCAAATGTAATTGGGAACCACACCCAACGCGCGCCCCACACCAAACAACACGGTATAAAAATCGAATTCACGCACACCATAGTAATACTGGAGTGTGCCGCTGATGGCATCAACGTTCGGGGCGGGATTCTTGGCTTTGCCTTGTTCCTTCAGAACAGCCGGAACAACATCGAAGACCATATCGGCGAGGCGCACCAATTCGTCCTCGGGGAAGCGTTTCTTGGCAAATTCCATCTGCGCCGTAAATCGCGGATCGGGCACACGCAGCACCGCATGACCATAGCCGGGGATGACATGACCGCCATTGAGCGTATCCCATGAGAACTTGTATAGTTCGTCGCGGGTGGGCACGCCATTAAACTTTTGGTGAACTTCGAGCAACCAGCCAAGGCATTCCTGATTGGCAAGACCATGTAAAGGTCCAGCCAGACCGTTGAGCGCAGCCGAGAAGGCGAGGTAGGGATCGGAAAGAGCCGAACCCACAAGGTGCATCGTATGCGCCGATACGTTCCCAGATTCATGATCACTGTGCAAAATGAAATACAGGCGGGCAAGTTCGGCATAGCCCTTCTTATCCGACACCTTCATCATGCGCGAGAAGTTCAAGCCGTAATCCTGTTTGGGGTTGTATTTCGGCTTGCTGGTCTCGCCAAAATATTTCATGCGGTAGATGTACGCCGCAATGATGGGCAGTTTCGCCGTCAGGTCCAGACCATCTTCAAGGGCGGCTTCCCAATAAGCATCTTTCTTCATGCCTTCGTGATAGCGTTTGGCGAAGACCGAGCCATTCTGCAAAGCCAGAACCGCCTGCGAAAGCAACGTCATTGGGTGCGTCTCTTTCGGCATGGACTTGAGCATTTTGAAAACATGATCGGGAACAATGGCGCGTTTTGCCCATTCGGATTCCACTTCCAGAGCCTGTTCCTTGGTGGGAACTTCACCGATCAACAAGAGATAGAACAAACCACCCACCAAAGGCATCTTGCCGCCCTTCGCCTTGGGAAGCGCCTTGAGCACTTCCGGGATGGACATGCCACGGAAGCGGATACCCTCCGCCGGGTCCACGAAAGAAACGTCGGTAAGCAGGGATTTAATGTCGCGCATTCCGCCGATCACCTGACCGACCGTTACTTTATCTACCACCACTTCGCCATGTTCCTTCGCAAGGGACTTGATACGCTCACGCCAGCCGGGCAGTTGAGCAGAAAGTTTCTCGTACAGAATCATCAGAGACTCCTTTTTATATTCGTAACAAAGGTCGAAAGTCCATGTGACCTTCGACCTTTGGCTTGTGACTTTACAGACTCACCACGCTCTTGAGCGCTTCGTGCGATTCCTTGACCGAGGCTGCCGACTTCTCGAACATGGCACGCTCTTCATCATCGAACTTGTATTCGACGATCTTTTCCATACCACCCGCACCCAGCATGACCGGCACGCCGAAGTACATATCGTTCAAACCATATTCGCCGTTCATGTAAGTCGCGCACGGCACGATCAGCTTCTTATCCTTGAGGATCGCTTCCGCCATTTGCACACACGCCATTGACGGAGCATAGTAAGCGGAACCGGTCTTCAACAAATTGACGATCTCACCACCGCCTTTGCGGGTGCGGTTGACAATGGCTTCGAGCTGATCGGCAGGGAAATATTCCTTCAAAGGAATGCCCGCAATATTCGAATGACGAGTGAGGGGAACCATCTCATCTCCATGCCCGCCCAACACATAGCACTGCACATTCTCAACCGAGACATTCGCTTCCATCGCCACAAAGGCGCGCATACGTGCGGAATCCAGAATTCCAGCCTGACCGATGACACGTTCACGCGGCAGACCAGTCACTTTCATGGTGAGGTATGCCATCGTATCCAACGGGTTGGTCAATACAATGAAGAAAGCGTTCGGGGAATGCTTCAGCGTTTCGGTTGCGGCTTTGCCAACAATTTCCGCGTTGGTCTTGAGCAAATCTTCACGGCTCATACCGGGTTTGCGCGCGATCCCCGCCGTGATAATGATGATATCCGAATCTTTGGTATCTTCGTACTTGTTCGTACCGACGATATGCGTATCCTTGCCGATGATCGGCATCGCTTCCAGCATATCAAGGCTCTTCCCCTGCGGCATTCCCTCCACAACATCCAGCAGGACCACGTCGGCTAACTCGCGTTCGGCGATCCAGTGCGCAGCGGTTGCACCTGTGTTCCCTGCGCCAATGATTGAGATTTTCTTCATCATTCCTCCAATGGGTTCGGCTCGAAGCCGTTGTTATTTTTTAATTTTATCCGAAAGTTCCACAGACCAAAAGTACAGAATGTCACATTTTTAAGAGGGGGGACTCAAAGGAAGGACTCCGCATCGTGAGATAACGGAGTCCTTCTCTCGTTTCAAACCGGACCTCTAGCCTTCTTCTGCTTCGAGGAACCTTGTCGCCTGGATGGCTGCCGCCGCGCCCATGCCTGCCGAGGTGACGACCTGCTTGAAGGTGGCGTCTGCCGCCTCGCCCGCCGCGAACACGCCGGGGACGTTGGTCTCCATTTTGTCGTTGACCTTGAGGTAGCCGAGGTCGCTCATTTCGAGTTGACCTTTGAACATTTGGGTATTGGGTGTGTGACCGATGAAGATGAATAAGCCGTCGGTATCGAAGGTGCTTTCTTCATTGGTTTGTACATTCTTGAGTTTAAGCGTAGTGAGTTTTTCACCCTGCAACACTTCAGTGACGACCGTGTTGAGGATGAAGTTCATCTTGGGGTGTTCTTTGGCGCGCTTCTGCAAAATGGCGCCCGCGCGGAATTCTTCACGGCGATGAATGAGCGTAACCGAGGAAGCGTAACGGGTGATGAAGAGACCTTCTTCAAAGGCGCTATCGCCGCCGCCCACGATGACAACTTTCTTGTCTTTGAAGAACCAGCCGTCACAGGTGGCACAATAGGAAACGCCACGCCCGGTCATTTCATATTCACCAGGGACTTCAAGATGCACAGGGCTGGCACCGGTGGCGATGATGACGCTGTCGGCATAGTAGTCGCCGCTGTCAGCGGTCACTTTGTAAGGGCGCTGGGAGAAGTCCACTTCGTGCGCCATGTCGAATTCGACCTTTGCGCCGAAATGTTCGGCTTGCTTCTGGAAGAGTTCGCCAAGCTGCGGTCCGCCCACGCCTTCGGGAAAGCCGGGGTAGTTTTCAATGGTGTGTGTAAGCGCTGCCTGCCCGCCCAACTGCATACCGGTCAATACGACCGGGGCAAGTTCGGCACGAGCCGCATACAATGCTGCCGATAAGCCTGCGGGACCTGCGCCAAGAATAAGAACTTTTACATGTCGGTTATCTGTCATGGATTCCTGCCAATTTTGAGTTTCTTTCATCGTCAAGACGATGGGTTTGGTTCGTTTATTACGGTTTGCATTTTATCAGATGCGCAAGGTATGGAAAGGTTGCAAATTCAGACGGCGGTCTGCGGTCTATTGTCCACTGTCATCTCTTACACTCCTCCTACACAACCTCCACAGTCTCCACATTCTCTGGCTGGAATGTACACATTTCCTCCATAATGGGCTGATAAATTTGGGAGCATAGATAGTCTAATGTTTTGAGGAGAGATAAATCTTATGAAAGCCGTTGTACATTACGCCTATGGTTCACCCGATGTTCTGAAAATTGAAGAAGTTGCTAAGCCTGATGTCACAGAAGACGGGGTTCTGGTTCGCATTCACGCATCTTCCGTCAACCCGGCAGAGTGGTACAGCGTAAAAGGGTTGCTGATCGCCCGCGGACCGAATGGTTTGTTCAAACCCAAAAACCCGCGCGTTGGTGGAGATTTTTCCGGGGTGGTCGAGGCGGTTGGCAGCAAGGTGACAGACTTCAAAGTTGGCGATGAAGTTTACGGCGGGCGCAGTGGAGCGTTTGCCGAATATGTTAATGTTGTCAATGCCATAGTTCGTAAGCCCGCAAACATCTCGCACGAAGAAGCAGCCGCAGTCCCAACGGCGGCGCTCACTGCCTTGCAAGGATTAAGAGACCACGGGAAGCTCAAGCCTGGAGACAAAGTATTGATCAACGGCGCAGCAGGAGGCGTAGGTACCTTCGCGGTGCAGATCGCCAAAGCACTCGGCGCCGAAGTGACCGGTGTGACCAGCACCAAAAACGTGGAGATGGTCCGCTCGCTTGGGGCAGACCATGTCATTGACTACACTCGCGAAGATTTCACTCAAAATGGGCAGCTATATGACTTGTTCCTGGATATTGCCGGCACGCGGTCGTGGCGGGAGTACAAGCGTGTCTTGAAGCCCAACGCCCGCTTTGTCATTGTCGGGTCGCCAAAAGGGAATCAGGTTATCGGTCCGCTGAGTTATGTGCTCAAGATCAATTTTGGGGCTGTTGGCTCAAGCCAAAAAGTATCTTTTTTCATCGCACAGTTCAGTCGGGAAGATCTCTCAACACTGCGCGAAATGATCGAAGCTGGAAAAATAAAACCAGTGGTAGAAAAGGTCTATCCGTTGCACAAAGCAGCTGATGCCATGCGTCATTTAGGAACAGGGCATGCGAGCGGGAAGATCGTGCTCAAAATGTAATAAGCGAATTTGCTTTAGCAACAAATACCTCAGAACAACGTATACTGTGAATACGCTTTATCGCATTTTATGCAGGAGACCTAAATGGAAATCTCATATTTCGAGTTTGCAAAACACCTCATCCGCTTCAACCGCCAGGTCTATCTTGACCACAACGCGACGACACCCGTCAGCGAGCATGTGCGTAAAAAGATGGATCAGGCGTTGAAATATCATTATGGCAATCCCTCGTCTTTTTACGGCATGGGTAGAAAATCGGCAAGTCTCGTAGAGGATGCACGCGAGCATGTGGCAAACGCCATCCATGCCAATGCATCTGAGGTGATCTTTACGGCTTGCGCGACCGAGTCCAATAATGCTGTGCTGAAATCGGTTGCCGAGCATTTTTACCCCAAAAAGAAGAAGATCATTTCCACGCCCATCGAACATCCCTCTGTGACGAATACTCTGGCATATTTAGAAACCCAAGGCGTGGTCGTGGAATATTGCCCGGTGGATAACAAAGGGCGCGTACAACTCACCGAATTGGAAAAACTAGTAGATGAAGATACCTTTTTGGTCTGTTGCATCTTAGCCAATAATGAAACTGGCGTGATTCAAGACATTCAAGCGGTGACAAAGATCGCAAAAAAACATGGAGCACTGGTCTTAACCGACTGTGTACAAGCCTTGGGCAAGATCCCGATCGACGTCCATGCCTGGGATGTAGACTACGCTTCATTTTCGGCGCACAAGCTTTACGGTCCGAAAGGGATCGGGGCTTTATACGTCAAACAAGGCAGCCCGTTTACACCCTTCCTGCATGGCGGTCATCAAGAAAGCGGCTTACGGGCTGGGACGGAAAGCATTCATAACATCGTCGGCTTCGGCGCGGCATGTCAGCAAGTGGATAAACTCCTGGCACATGCCGGAGAAGTTCGCGAATTGAAAAAACAGTTAATTCAGCGCCTCAAACAGATCAAGCCAGATTGTGTTGTCAATTCGCCAGAAGCGGATGCAGAGTGCCTGCCCAATACGCTTAGTGTTTCTTTCCCCGGTGTGGAAAATGCCGGGCTGATGGGCATGTTGGATTATCGCGGGATCGCTGTCTCTGCTGGTTCGGCATGCAGCACGGGCGAAGATACACCCTCACATGTGTTGAAAGCCATCGGGTTATCCGATAAAGCCGCGCGCGAGACGATCCGCATCAGCCTTGGACATGATACCTCGGTACGCGATATCCAATATACAGCACAAGTGGTTCGAGATTATATCGAAGGTCGAATTTCATTTGTCAATATGCTCGCCCCGGCTCAATTGAATGAGACGATTATTTTCAATGAAGACACCTTTATCCTTGATGTGCGTCCGTCTGATGACCGGGCAAAGTTCAAGGGCATCCCGAATGCACATGAGGTCAATCCTTTATATGTAGAACGATACTTAAAGCAACTTCCGCATGATAAGCAGATCATCGTGTATTGCCCAGGCGGCGGGCTTTCGGTGATGATCTCTTATTATTTGAAAGCAAAGGGATTCAAACGAATCACCAACCTGCGCGGCGGACTCGACGGATGGAGAAATCGGCGCAGTGATCTTTATGAAAAATATGCCGGGCAGAACGTCACGGTGCTCGAAGCAGACGATGGACGATAGACCATTTCACTTCCACCGTTAACACTTAACCTATATTCTCTCCACAATCCCTCACCCACCCATCCATAATCCCTCCACAATGGATTGATACATTTAGTGCATAGGAACAAACTAAATCACAATCCTATTGAGAGGTAAACATGAAAAAAGGTCCGTTTATTGTATTTCGCGTTCTCGGTCTACTACTTGTACTCGGTTTGATCGCAGGCGCAGGGGCGTTCGGCTACCAAGCCGGTATGGCACGTGGAATTCAGCAAGCTCCCGAAGTTGCCGCCGCCATTGAAAAAGCCGCAGAGAATGGCGCTCCTGTGATGCCGATGTATGGTCACGGTTACGCTTATGGCTACCCGCAGCCTTATGGATTTGGTTTCCATCACCACTTCAATCCCTTTGGTGCAATCTGCGGTTCGATCTTCTTCCTCTTCCTGTTC
>DDSH01000012.1 GCA_002343775.1 Anaerolineales bacterium UBA2395 | reverse complement strand
TCTGTCAAACTTTTCCTTCGCCATTTTCCGAATCTCCTTAATAGGTTTACAAGAATGCTTTTCAGCAACTGAGCCCTCAACGAGATTTGAACCCGTGACCTCACCCTTACCAAGGGTGTGCTCTGCCAGCTGAGCTATGAGGGCTTAACGTGCTGTTTCCCTTGCGGGAGTACCGGATCGTACCGGTAGTGGGCAGTGAAGGATTCGAACCTCCGAAGTCTTCTGACAACTGATTTACAGTCAGTCCCCTTTGGCCACTTGGGTAACTGCCCATGATAAATTGGAAACGATCACCGACTTATACCTCAACCGGTAATCCAGAGCCGACGACGAGAATCGAACTCGTAACCGCCCGCTTACAAGGCGGGTGCTCTGCCGATTGAGCTACGTCGGCAAGGCAATAAGCGGACAGATTATACCAAAACAATTCACATCGTCAAGTAATTTTGATGGCAATGAATCTGAAACGAAAATCGAAATTGACCCCTTGACATCCCAAATCAAATGGTATATTATTTAGAACAAGTGTTCTATTATGGATAAAACGAACCAATTCGCCCTGATGATCGAAGCCCTGGCAGAACTTGCGCAGGAGGAACAGATACTCATCGCATCTGAACCGCTTCAGACTCCGCCGGAGCCTGAACTGCCAACCCTGAAGTCTGTCCTCACCGACATCGCTCCCCTACCACAGGAAGCGCTCTTCCTTGGCATCGCGGAAGATGGATTGCCCGTGCTTCTCAACCTATACGATCCTGTACCGGGTCCCATCCTGATCGCAGGCGACCAAGGCAGCGGCAAGACAAAATTCCTCAAAACCATTGCCCGCGCTGCCGACATGCTCCATGCGCCCAGCCAGGTGCAATATGGCATCATCACCTCCCGCCTTGACGAGTGGAAGACGATCCACGGCAGCCGGAACAACGCAGGCGTTTATGAAACCAGCGATGACAACGCAAAGGAATTGCTGCAATCACTCGTCACTTGGGCGCATCACAACAAGGGACAGGAACAATCCATCCTCTTGTTGATCGACGACCTCGATGCCGTGCTAAAACTTGGTCAGCAGGCACAGCAGAACTTGCGCTGGCTGCTCCTACGCGGAACCAGCCGCCGGGTGTGGACATTCGTCGCGATGGATGCGGCGCAAGCTCACGACCTCAAGGGCTGGCTGGAATTCTTCCATACCCGCCTGTTCGGAAATGTGCAACACTCCGCTACAGCCAATCTCCTGACGGGCAATTACAACCTTCATCACCTGAAAGCCGGCATGCAATTCGCCATGCGTGAAGACGGAAAACTGCTGGGCTTTTGGCTCCCTACCATCGAATAACGAAAGGCAGGTCCTCATGCACACCGGCATGTTATGGTTCGACAATGACCCACGCACGACCTTGAGCGTGAAGATTCAAAAAGCCATAGATTACTACAACAAGAAATTTGGACGCATCCCCGACTTATGCCTTGTCCACCCCAGCATGCTGGATAGCGGACAAAAGCAATTCGAACTGGGCAAAATGGTTGTCCGCCCGTACCGCTCAGTGATGCCCGGTCACTTCTGGATCGGCGTCGAAGACCAAAAGACAAGATAAGATATAGATTTCCCTTCGCCATCTATATCTCCTTGCAGGCTTCCCGCATAACTGGCAATGCGGGAAGCCTTTCCTTTAACTAACCGGTTGCAACCACAAAAGCAATTGCATGTCCTTCAGTGTGGCTTAAGCTGACCGACCAGGTTGTCAGCCCCAAATGATCTGCCAGCCGTTCCCCCTCGCCATGCAGGGATAAATATGGAGCATTCTTTCCATCCACTTGGATTTCGATATCCAGCCAGCTGACATCGCCAATGCCATACCCCAAGGCTTTCGATACCGCCTCCTTGGCGGCAAAACGTGCCGCCAGCGAAGGGATGCGCCCATGGCAATCGCGCTGCTCGCTTTCGGTAAAGATCCGCTTCAGGAAGCGTTCGCCATGCCGCTCAATGGCTTCCTGAATGCGGATATTCTCGATCAAGTCCACACCCGTTCGTAACAGCATGTTTTCTCAGGGTCCTGCCGTAGCAATGACCAGCCGTTCCAGGTCGATGTACTTCCGCGCCACAGCCGCAACATCATCACGCGTCACACTGCGGACAAGAGACTCATAGCGCTGATAGTAATCCATCCCAAGATCATATCGATGAATATTCAAGATCGCGCCAATCACACCGTTGTTCGACTCAAGTGAAAGCGGCAGCCGCCCAACGTAATTCGCCTGACTATCGGCAAGTTCTTCTTTGGTGACTCCGCTTTTCACAAAACGACTTAATTCCTTTTCGATCAAACCCAGCGCCCTGCCCACGTTTGCCGGGTTCACGCCGGCAATCACCTCCCAACTACCGGGTCCTGTTCCAGCATGCAGGCTGGAATAGGCATAATACGCCAAACCCGACCGCTCACGCACCACATCACCGATGCGCCCCATCATGCCGAACTGACCGAGCACAGAGTTTCCCAGCGAAGCCGCCATAAAATCGGGGCTCTTGCGGGTGGGACCAATCACACCCACAATCAAGTCAGACTGGGCTTTGCCTTTGATGGTGTGATGTCGCTTTTTGGTCTTGCGAATCGGTTTGAGCGGAGGAAGAGGCGGCGCTTCTTTCTGACCCGAAACCTGCCAGCTGCCCAGGTACCGTTCCACCTCCTCGACCGCTTTCTTCGGGTGGATCGCTCCCACGATGGCGAGTACCATGCCGCGAGGTCCGAAGTGGCGGCGATGAAATTCCTTCATATCTTTGCGGGTAATGGATCGGATCGTTTCGATATATCCATCGCCGGGTCTGCCGTATGGGTGAACGTCGTAGAGCATTTGCTCAAAGATCAAGTCCGCCATATCGGAGGTATCCTGCTCGCGCAAGGCAAGCCCGGTGAGCAGCTGTGTGCGCAGGCGTTCGACTTCGTCTGCGGGAAAGGTGGGCGTTTGCAGAGACTCTGCCAGCAGTTCGAGCAGCAGCGGCAGATCCTCGACTAGGGCGCGCCCGCCAAAATTGGTGTTGTGGACACCTGAGTCAAAGCCCAAGCTTGCGCCAACGGATTCGAGTTCGTTGTAGATTGCATCGAAGGTACGCGTCTGCGTGCCGCGCATCAGTGAGGTGGCGACAAAATCTGCCAGCCCAAGTTTTTCGTCACTTTCGAAGATCGCTCCGGCGGGGAGATACCCGCCAAATGAAATGGCGGGGCTGTTGAAATTCGAACGTGCAAGGATAGTGATGCCGTTCGAGAGTTGGACCTCCAGCACATCTTCGGGGCTGGGCAGGGATGATTTGACCGGCTTGGCGATGAACTTTGCCATTATGCCCCCTTCCCTTTCGGGACATATGAGCCGATCACCCGTGAGCGCGGCTGGAAGTATATCTGTGCCACACGCTGAACATCTTTCGGCGTGACTTTTGCAAGTTTTTTGAGGTAGTTGGTGTACCAGGAATAATCCGAGAACATCTCGGTGTACCCCATCCAAAAGGCTTGATGGGTGATATTCTCGCTGCCATACGCGAAGACCGCGCGCGCCTGTTTGACCGCGCGTTGGATCTCTTCATCGGGCACAAGGTCATCTTGTAATTTCTTGATCTCATCATCCAACACTGCGACGGCTTTTTCCGGCTTTCGGTCAGGTCGATGCGTGATGGTGATGCGATACAGATACGGGTCGATGGTGGCTTCAGACCAACCGGAGACGTCCACGGCAAATTCACGGTCCACGAGGGCGCGGTAGAGGCGGGCGGTTTTGTACGAAAGTCCGCTGGCGCCGTTGAGCAGGCTCTCCAGCACTTGAAGCGGAAAATAGTCTGAATGAGTGGCATTTGGGAAGCGATAGGCTATCTGAGTGAATGCCGTCTCACCGGGTCCTTCCACAGCGAGACGAAGCTCTCCATGTTGTTCCGGCTCCGGGCGGATGAGACGCGTTGGCTTCGGTCCGCTGGGGATGGGTTCGTACAAATCCCGGATGCGCTTGAGCATGGATTTCGTCTCGAAGTCACCAGCGATGGAAAGCACCGCATTACCCGGCACATAATAGGTTCGGTAGTGGTTGTACAGATCGTCACGCGTGATGGAGCGCAGATCCGCTTTGTCGCCGATGATTTCATGATGGTAAGGATGCACGCGGAATGCTGCGTGCTGCACCGCTTCGCTCAGGCGGAAAGTGGGTTCGTTCTCGCTGCCTTCTCTCTCGGAGATGATGACCGTGCGTTCCGACTCGACTTCTTTTTTGTCGAAGATGCTGTTCTGCATCCGGTCAGATTCGAGGTGTAGGGCAAGGTCGATCTTGTCTGCGGGCATGGTTTCATAGTAACGGGTGGAATCGCGTGAGGTGGATGCGTTCCAGCGCCCGCCATCTCTTGAGATGGCTTTGTCCAATACTTTGGATGGAAATTTCTTCGTCCCCTTGAACATCATGTGTTCTGTCCAATGTGAGATGCCGGTTTTGCCGGTGGGTTCGTCGCGCGAGCCGACACGATACCAGATCCACGAGGAAATGATCGGTGCGGTGTGGATCTCTTTGAGCATGATCTTCATGCCGTTCTTTAATGTGACTTGCGTGACTGGTTTCTTCAAATTACCTCCAAAATTATTCTGTTGACAAGTGCGGTGCAGGACTCGTTATGGACAGATCGGCTGATCGTCCAGATTGAGCGCATCGGGCTTGAGGAAACAATAAAGTGGTTTGATGACTTCCTGCAAGCCGACGAAGGGTTCGTTCAATTCTGTTTCTGATAGCGGAATATTGACCGGCACATCCAGCACTACGGGAACTTGTGTATCGACCGGGACGACCAGGTTCAAGAAGACGGGCAGGCTGGTCCCTGCCGGCAGGACGATGGTGGTGTTGGCGCGGGTGATGTTCAACCCGCCGGTATTGACGGTGACAAGGGCGTTGTTGATGGTCACATCCTGGCTGAGGACAACGTCGGTCTGCTGGTTGAGGGTGAGGTCGAATTTTACAGGGATGGACGTTTCCACTTTGACATTGGTCTGGATGCTGGCACGGTCCATCTTTTCAAAATTTTCGTACAAGCCGCCGGGCAGGCTGATCAAGTCCTGGGTCACACCCATGATCTTGTCTACATCCACTTGAAGGCGCGAAACGTTGGTCAACAATACGAGCAGGATAATGATCAAAATAATGTTGACGGTAAGAGAGAGGATGCTTGCGGTTGTCCAAAAGGCAGGCGCCCAGGCGTAGGAACGCTTCTTCGAAACGGGTTCAGGATCCGGGTCGGGGGAGGAAGCGGGCACAGCAGAAGGCTTGGCTGTTGTGGTTTTGGGCTGCGCGGTCGCATCCTTCTTCGTCTGCGATTGTTTCGGTAATGAAGAGGGGGGATTCGCTGCCGGCTTTTTGGACGAGGAGGATGATGCTCCGGCGGCTTTTTGGGGCAGGCGCGTAAGCGGAGAAAGGCTCCCCAGTAGTTTTCGAAACCTTTTGACAGGATCTTCTTTGATGGGCTGGCTGGTCATGGTGCCTCCTGAAAAAATCGATGTCTAATATTAGCATAGTTGTCCCGGCTTAATAGATTCGTTTTTAAGATGAAAGCGATATGAGAACGGCTTGTGATATGAAATCTTTTCAAATATAATCAGATAGTTTGTGTCTAATTTTGGAGGCAGAGAAAGTGGAGAATCAATTTTTTGTTGCCGTGATCGGTGCCGGACCGGCTGGTCTTTTTGGCGCGCGTGAACTCGCCCAGCATGGTGTGCGCGTTGCGCTTTTTAACCGCGATATCAAGGCGGGCGGTCTGGCAGAGTATGGCATTTATCCTGAAAAGCACACCATGAAAGATGGGCTGCGCAAGCAGTTCCGCCAGTCGCTCGACCTTCCGAACATCGACTACTATGGAAATGTGATGGTTGGGATGAATGGCGATTTAACGCTCGACGACATCCGCGCGATGGGCTTCGATGCCGTGCTGGTCTCGGCGGGCGCACAGGGGACGAAATCGCTCGGGCTGCCGGGTGAAGATCTGGAAGGTGTGTACCACGCCAAAGACGTGGTGTATGCCTACAACAAGTTGCCGCCTTTCACCCAGCGGAATTTCCGTTTTGGGAAGCGCTGCGCCATTATCGGCGCGGGCAATGTGATGGTGGATATTGCCCGGCACCTCATCAACGTGCAAAAGGTGGAAGAAGTGACCGCCATCGTGCGGCGCGGTCCGGCGGAGGTGAATTTCACCAAGGATGAGATGAAGCACCTCATCCCCTACCTGGATCTGGACGAGTTCGAGAACGAGATGCAACGCGTCATCCCTGTGCTGGAAGCGATTCAACAAGACCCGGAGATCGGTCGCCACAAGGTACTGGATTCGCTCTCCAAGGCAGATCCCAAAACCGAGGACGCGAAGTTCCATTTCGATTTCCTCGCCTCGCCCACCGCCATGTACGGAGAAAATGGACACCTGACCCAACTGGAAGTGGAAGATAACATCCTTGTCGAAAAGGATGGCAAGACCAGCGCCAAGGGCACCGGCGTGAAGCGTACCCTGAATGTGGACGCGGTCATTTTCGCCATCGGCGACCAGGTGGACGCTTCCTTTGGGTTACCCGCAGAATGGGGCGAATTCCTCAAAAACAAGGACCCAAAATTTCCGGTCGAAGGCGTGTCGTACGAGTCGACAGTGGAGGGTATCTTCGTCGGTGGTTGGTCACGCAAGGCAAGTGAAGGCTTGGTGGGCTATGCCCGTCGCGATGGCACGAACGCGGCAAAGGCGGTGAAACAATATCTGGAGACTATCGCTCCTGCCAACGCCAGTCCTGAAGCGGTTGCTGAAAAGGTCAAGTCCCTGCACAAACCAGTCATCCTCAAAGAAGATATCAAACGGTTGGAAGCCGCCGAATCGGAAGAAGCCCAAAAACGTGGACTCCCAGAGTTCAAGTTTTCGACCAATGAAGAAATGCTACAAGCAATGGGATTGATCGAAACCGCATAAAGCCAGGAAAACATCGTATTTTGTAACAGGGCACAATTGTTTGTGCCCTGTTCGTTATTAAGAGGGGAAATCTAACCCAAAAAACCCTAATTCGATATTAATGTGCAAAATATGTGCAAAATATTGACATTATATAACCGGTGGGGTAATATGAAATTATGATTTCCCGTGGCAAGGTCAGACCAGACTGAAGGAGAGAGAAAATGGAATACGTTCAGCCCAATCATCCGACCGTTACGCATGGCAATCCCTCAATGATTATCCATGAATGGGAGCATTCCCTTCTGGAGATGGCGAAGGCGGGCTACCATCAGATCACTCACCCATCACGAGAATACAACGCAAATACAAACCTGCTCGAGCAGGCATACGCCCGCTGTGAAGAAATCACGCGACAGCATAGTAAAACCTTTCACACCGCGTCTGCCCTGATGCCCACTGCCACTCGCCGCGCCATTCGTGCCTTGTATGCCTTCTGCCGTTCCTGCGACGACATCATGGACGAGCCCTCCAACGATGACCCCATTCCCCAACTGGAGGTATGGCGGATGAAAACCACGCGCCTCAACTCCGACGAGACAGACCTGGTCGCTCTCGCCTGGCATGATACCCGCCTGAAACATTCGATTCCGTCCATTTTTGCCGAGCAGTTGATCGATGGCGTAAAAAAGGATCTCACCCACAAACGCTACCAGACCTTTGCCGACCTGACCGAGTATTGCTACGGTGTCGCCAGCACCGTCGGGCTGATGTCCATGCACATCATCGGTTTTCGACACCACCAAGCCTTGATATACGCCATTCGTCTTGGTGTAGCACTGCAACTCACCAACATCCTGCGCGATGTGGGTGAAGACTACCGCATGGGACGCCTCTACCTGCCGCGCGAAGAACTGCTCATCTACGGCATCCGCGAAGAGGACATTGCCGCAGGGTACGTCACCGAGAATTGGCGGCAGTTCATGAAATTCCAGATCGAACGCGCCCGCGAACTGTACGCCACCTCCCTACCCGGCGTGAAACTGCTCGATAAAAGCGGACGTTTTGCAACCTATGCCGCGGGCATCCTCTACGCGCGCATTCTCGATGAGATCGAAAAGAACGACTACGACGTATTCACCCGCCGCGCCCATACCAGCAAACTCACCAAACTAAAACTCCTGCCCGGCATCTGGTGGAAGTCCATAACAGAATAAAACAACAAGGAGATTCTTTGGTATGAAAAAAGTGATCGTGATCGGCAGCGGATTTGGCGGCTTGGGTGCGGCAGTCCGCCTTGCCACGCAGGGACATGACGTGCAGTTGTTCGAAAAACGCGACAGGCTGGGCGGGCGCGCCTACCAGTACGAAATCAACGGATTCAAGTTCGACGGCGGACCGACCGTCATCACCGCGCCGTATATGTTCGAGGAACTCTTCGAAAACGCGGGACGCAAGATGGCGGATTATATGGAGTTAATTCCGCTCGACCCGTTCTACCGCATCTTCAACGAGGAAGGCAAATCGTTCGACTACCGCCACCAAACCGAAGACATGCTCAACGAGATCGAACGCTGGAATCCCGCTGATAAAGCAGGCTATCTCAAGTTCGTCGAAAAGACGGTGGAGATCTTCACCAAATTCCAGCCGTACACTGAAAAGCCGTTCCTCAAACTCAAAGACATGCTCGCCATCATGCCCGACATGTTCAAACTGGGCGCGGTGCAATCCACGCATGGCATGGTCTCGAAATTTATCAAAGACAAATTCTTGCGGCGCGTATTCTCCTTCCATCCGTTGCTGATCGGCGGAAATCCGTTCGATACACCTTCCATTTACACGCTGATCGTGCAGTTCGAGAAGCAATGGGGCGTGCATTACGCCAAAGGCGGCACGGGCGCCATCGTCCGCGCGCTGGGCAAGTTGTTCGAAGAACTGGGCGGCAAAATCCATTTGAACGCTGAAGTGAGCGAGATCGTGATCGAGAACCGCAAAGCCGTCGGCATTCGCATGGGCGATGGGACGTTTATCCCCGCTGACATCGTCGTTTCGAACGGCGATGTGGCATCGACCTACCGCTACCTCATCAAGGAAGAACACCGCCGCGTGTACCCCAACTGGCGCATCGACGCGATGCAGTACAGCATGTCCTTATTTGTGATCTATTTCGGCACCAAGCGCCGCTATTTGGATAGCAAACTGGCGCATCACAATATCATCCTCAACAAGGAATACAAATCGCTGTTGGCGAAAATCTTTGGCAGCACACGCCTGCCCGATGACTTCTCGCTGTATTTGCACATGCCGACCATCACCGACCCATCCATTGCGCCCGAAGGTCACGAAGGCTTTTATGTCCTTTCGCCTGTGCCAGTGCTTGCCAAAAATCTCGGCGGCGTGGATTGGGAGAAGATGGCGATCCCCTACCGTGACCGCATCCTGCAATTCCTTGAAGATAATTATTTGCCAAACTTGCAGGAGAACATCGTCGCTTTGCATCACATCGACCCGTTGCACTTCAAGAACGTGCTCAACAGTTATCGCGGCGCGGCATTCTCGGTGCGCCCCAGCCTGATGCAATCTGCATGGCTGCGTCCGCATAACCGCTCGGAGGAATTCCCCAACCTGTATTTCGTCGGCGCGGGAACTCACCCTGGCGCGGGCGTACCCGCTGTTCTGGCGTCGGGAAAGATCGCTGCCAACTTGATCCAGGCTGAGGCGGAGTCTGAAGCGGCTCGCATCTCCACGTATCGCGCCGCTCCCGCCATGAATGCGGGTCAGGACTAGAATCAAATCCAATGAGTGATTTCTTCTCGCTGGGCTTTGGCAAAACGGAAGCCGAACTGGACATCCCCTCCCTGCCTGTGCGCGGACGGATGCCCGAGTGGTTGAGTGGCACGCTGCTGCGCAACGGACCTGGCACGTTTGAGGTCGGCGGGCAGCATTACCGTCACTGGTTCGATGGGCTTGCCATGCTGCACAAGTTCAGTTTTCAGAACGGGAATGTTTCGTATGCGAATAAATTTTTGCGGAACCGTTCGTATGCGGAAGCCAAAGCGCAGGGACGCATCGCCTTTTCGGAATTCGCCGCCGACCCGTGCCGTGGCTTGTTCGGGCGGGCGATGGCGGTCTTTCGCCCAGACATTACCGACAGCGCCAAGGTGAGCATTGCTCAACTTGCGGGGCAGGTGATGGCGCTGGCAGAGACGCCCATTCAAGTGGCGTTCGACCCGCAAACGCTGGAAACGGCGGGCGTGTTTCAATATGAAAAAAATCGCGTCGGGCAGATGACCACGGTGCATCCGCATTTGGACGAGTCGCGCCGCGAAGCCTACAACGTGGTGACGCGCTACAACGCGGTCAGTTTTTACAACATCCATAGCGTGAGCAACACAGGCAAGATGCAGCGCATCGGCTCGGTGCCTGTGACCAAACCTGCCTACATGCACAGTTTCGGCATGACCCAAAATTACTTCATCCTTGCCGAGTTTCCACTAGTAGTGAATCCCATTGACTTACTCTTGTGGCTCAAGCCGTATATTGAAAATTTCCGATGGGAACCGCAACGCGGCACACGCATCTGGCTCGTGCATCGCGGAACGGGTGAAGTGGCGGCGCAATATGATACAGAGGCGTTCTTTGCGTTTCATCATGTCAACGCCTTTGAGCAGGGTGACGAAGTGGTTTTGGATATTGCCGCGTATGAAGATGCGAGCATCATCCAATCGTATTATCTCGACAAGATCAAAGATGCGAAATCGGAACTGCCGTTCGGCAATTTGCGCCGCTATCGCCTGCCGTTGAAGGCGGGTAAAACGCGCGGCATCAAAGTAACCTACGAAACCATCTCGGATGCCTGCATGGAATTGCCGCATTTCGATTACGCCAACTATAATCTCCGCGCGGACTATCGCTACGTGTACTCCATCAGCATCGATGAGAAGCGACGGCAGGGTTTCTACAATCAACTCGTAAAAGTGGACATCCAAACCCGCGAAACGAAAACGTGGACGGAAGAAAATTGTTACCCAGGCGAGCCAATCTTCGTGCCCAAGCCTGATCGAATGACCGAAGATGATGGCGTGATCCTCTCCGTCGTTTTGGATGCGAAGCGCGGCACTTCCTTCCTGTTGGTGCTGAATGCCACGACCTTTGAAGAAATTTCGCGGGCTGAGATTCCGCAGCCTGTGCTGATCGGGTATCATGGCATCTATCTGCCTGAAAAAGAGAATGCATGAATCAAACTCCACTCATTGATATTCGCAACGTGACCAAAGACTTCCCGCTGGCTGGCGGGAAGGTTAGTGTTTTAAAGGGCGTGTCGCTGCAAGCCATGCGCGGCGAATTCCTCGCCATTGTGGGACCGTCGGGCAATGGCAAGTCTACGCTGTTAAACATGATCACGGGCATCGACCACCCCACCAGTGGTGAAGTGTACGTGAACGGCACACCCATCCACGCCATGAACGAAGAGCAGTTATCGGTTTGGCGCGGGACGCAGGTGGGCATTGTCTTTCAATTCTTTCAATTATTGCCTTCCTTGAACTTGTTGCAGAACATCATTTTGCCGATGGACTTTTCCAAATCTCTGCCGAAGAAACAGCGCAAGGAACGCGCCATGCACCTGCTGGAACTGGTCGGCTTGGCAGATCAGGCGCAGAAACTGCCTGGCAACGTCTCAGGCGGACAGCAGCAACGCGCCGCCATTGCGCGTGCGCTCGCCAACGACCCGCCGCTCATCGTCGCAGACGAGCCGACAGGCAACCTCGACGCGCAAACCAGCGATGATGTGTTCAATCTCTTCAGTCATCTTGTGGATCAGGGCAAAACGCTCGTGATGGTAACGCACAACGACGAACTCGCCTGCCAAACTCCGCGCCGTGTGGTCGTGCGCAACGGTTTGATCGCGCACGACGGTCCGTGTGAAGGATAGGACATGGGCGTGATCTGGTACAAAGTCTGGTTCGACCTGTGGAAGAGTCGCGGGCGCACGCTGTTGGTGATTCTCAGCATCGCCTCGGGCGTGTTCGCCATCGGTGGCATCTTCGGCATGGTGGATCTGTTGATCAGCGGCATGGATGCCTCGCACCGTGACGTCAACCCCTCACATATCAACATCATCCTGCGCAATTTCGTGGATGCCGACATCGTGGATGATTTGAAGACCATGGATGGCGTGGAAGAAATTGACCCTGTCAACCAAATCTCCGTCCGCTACCGCACCAGCGACGACGAACCGTGGAAACTTGGCACGCTGGTCATGCGCGATTACGACGAACAGGTCTATGACCAATTCGTGTTGAAGGAAGGCGACTACCCCACTGGCTTGGACTTGGGTATGGAACGCATGACGGGTCAATACTTCGACATTGAGATTGGCGACGCCGTCACCTTTGAAATTGACGGCGAGCCGACAGCCTTCACCGTGCAAAGCCAGATTCGCCATCCCTTCGTCCAGCCGCCGCAGTTTGGCGGGCAGGCGCATTTCTTTGTCAGCGCCGAAGGTTTGGAAGAATTTGGCATTCCTGAAGGGCAGTACGGTCAATTATTGGTGCGCGTGGACGAGTACAGTCTCGAACGCTCACAGGAGATCGCGGGCGACATCCGCGAGCGCTTGGGCGAGCAAGGCTTGGGCGTGCTTGTCACGTTATATCAAGACCCCGACCGTCATTGGGGGCGCATGTTCGTGGAAGGTGTCAACCTTATCCTGCAGATCATGGCAATCGTCTCGCTCTTCTTGAGCGTGGTGCTGGTGCTCAACACTATGACTGCCATCATCACCCAGCAGACCGACCAGATCGGCATCCTCAAATCCATTGGCGGACGTTCGAGCGTGGTGGCACGCATCTATCTCGTGGAAGTATTCGTGTATGGCATGTTGGCATTGATCATCTCGCTGCCGCTGGGCGTGGCGCTCGCTTACAGCATGACGCGCTGGTTTCTGATTCTCTTCAACATCGATTATCCGACAATTGAATTTTCCATCCGCGCCATCACCTATCAAGTCGTCGCCGCATTGGTCGCGCCTGCGCTCGCCGCGCTGATTCCGATTCTCAAGGGCGCACGTATCACCGTCCGCGAGGCGATTGCAAGTTACGGCATCGGCGGAGACTTCGGCTCGAATGGGCTGGACAGGTTCGTGGAGCGAGTCGGAAGCGTGTTCTTATCCACGCCGTATGCCGCTGCGTTGGGCAACATGTTCCGCCGCAAGGGTCGTCTCGTCCTGACGCTGTTGGTTTTATCCACTGCGGGCGTGATGTTCCTGATCGTGATGAGTTTGATCTCGTCCACCACACTGACGCTCGACAACGACATGGCACGGCGCGGATATGATTTCCGCATTGGCTTCACGCGCAACCAGCCGAGTGACGATTTGGTGCAAACCGCATTGGATGTGGAAGGCGTGACCGCCGCCGAAGTGTGGTTCAGCCGCAACGCGACCATCCTGCGCGCAGGCGAACGCCTCCAGGACTCCGCGGGGCTGGGTGCCCAATTGATCGGACTCCCCGCTGAAAGCGAACTCTACCAACCCATCATCACCAGTGGACGCTGGTTCGAAGCGGGCGACGAGAACGTGATCGTGTTGAGCGGCGAGACGGCGGAGAAAAACAACATCGCAGTCGGCGACACCATCAACTTGAATTTGGGTGAACTTGGCAACTCGGAATGGGAAGTGATCGGCACGTATCGCGTGGTCTACGGCGGCGGATTTGTGATCGACGCCATTTATGCGCCGCTCGAAGCGGTCTATGACGCAACTGGCGTGCAAGACGAAGGCACGCAAATTTACATCCAGACCGACCGCACAACGACCAGCGACATCAAGCAACTCTCTGACGACCTGCGTGCAATGTACGAAGCCGAAGATAAAGACATCGATCTCTACACCACCAGTGTGGTCTTTGAAGAACGCGATTACGCCAACAACCAGTTTCAATCGGTGATCGGCATGTTCCTCGGCTTGGCAATGCTGGTCGCCACCGTCGGCGGCATCGGCTTGATGGGCGCGCTCGGCATCAGCGTGATGGAACGGCAGCGCGAGATCGGTGTGATGCGCTCCATCGGCGCGAACAACCGTCAGATGATGACCATCTTCATTATGGAAGGTGTCTTGCAAGGGTTGGTCAGTTGGCTGGTATCCATCCCTCTCGCCTATATCATCGCCGCACCGCTTGCGCGCGCTCTCGGTCAGACCATGCTCGATATAGATTTGGATTACGCCTTCAACACCCCCGCCGTGTTCATCTGGCTGGCGATGATTTTGGTCATCTCCATTTCTGCTTCGTGGGTGCCTGCCCGTCAAGCCGCGCGGATGAGCGTGCGTGAGAGTTTACAGTATTCGTAAATACTCTATTCAAATCCATACCCAAACCGTATGAAATTATCGTCCCCGGAATTCCGCGCCATGCAATCGCTGCCCCGCAAGTTGGGACAGCGCTATTTTGAAATGCCCATGTTCCAACGCATGGGTCTCGACCTGCGTGATAAAGATGTGTTGGAGATCGGCTGCGGATCCGGCTATGGCGCATACCTGCTCTCCTCCCTCGAACCAAAAAGTTACATCGGGCTCGACGTAATGGAAGAACAGATCGCACTGGCGCAAAAGCAATTCTCCCAGTTCCAATTCATTGTACAAGGCGCAGAAGATCTCAGCCAATTTGCCAACGCCAGCAAGGATGTGGTCATCATCTTCGGTGTGCTGCATCACATCCCGGATTGGCGCAAAGCCATAGACGAGATCGCGCGTGTGCTCAAACCGGGCGGCAGTCTCTTCCTTGAAGAACCGCGCGGCGTGGATATTAAAATCTTCGATGCCTTCTTCCGCTGGGGACACCCCGACACCGACTTCGGACTCAACGCCCTAGACGCGCATCTGACTCAACGCGGGCTGGTCATCCAAACCAAACAGTGGACTCCCCTGTTGACGATGTACCACATCACGAAATAAACTCAACACCCGGTGTTTCTTATCAATGTAATATAGCCTGTCGTCTCATACATGGATGGCTCCTGCTGTAAAAAGCCCGCCAGCAAAGGCTTGAGGGGATAGTATGTGAACTGATAACAGGCATCCACCTGCATCTTTCCCCAGGTATCCTTTTCCAAGCCAAAGACATAACGCTTCACACCATCTGTGGTTTCAAGATCGTACTCGGTACAATAATACCTGCCGCACTTAACGGTCACTTCCCGTTTCTCCAAAGCCCTCACCTGAACCGTCTTATCCCCATTCCGGTAGGAATTGAACGTCACAACTGTCATCAACGCCCCAACGAAAAGCAGGAAAACGCCCAGAACGACCATCGCCACATCCCCTGCTTTGCGTTTCCTGCGCGGCTTGCGCGTCAGCAGGACCAGCAAAAGATTTCCGAGCCCAAGAATGAAGAAAATACCAATATAGATCATACTATCTGAAAAAGCGCCCAGCGCCGAAGCGGAATAAACGACATCCATACGCAACTCCTATACATTACATGACACACCCACGTTCCGCCAACTCCTTCACCTTCACCTCGGAAAAACCCAGTACATTCTGCAAAACTTCGCTGGTATGCTGACCCATCAGCGGCGGCGGGAGTTGGTAGGAAACGGGTGTTCCATCCATCTTAAGCGGCGAACCGACCAGCGGCAACGCCCCAATGGTGGGATGTTCCATCTGCACCAGCATCTCGCGTTCTTGCACATGCGGCATGGCAAAGACCTGCCCAAGATCGTTGATCGATCCGCAGGGGAATTGTTCGCCAATCAGTGCCAGCCAATCGCTCACAGACCTACGCATAAAGATTGGCTTGAGCATGGGAATCAAAATCTCACGGTTCTGCACCCGCGCCGAGTTGGTTGAAAATCTTTCATCATTCGCAAGTTCAGGTTTTTCCACTACTTTGCAAAACGCTTCGAATTGTTTGTCATTTCCCACCGCCACCACCAACCAGCCGTCACTCGCCTGAAAACTTTGGTACGGCACAATGTTGGCATGTGCATTGCCATAGCGTTTTGGATTTTTGCCCGAAATTAAAAAGTTACTCGCCACATTTGCCAGCCAGCCTAATTCAGAATCGAACAAGGCAATATCAATGAATTGACCTTTGCCGGTAAACGTCCGCGCTTGCAAGGCGGCAAGAATCGCAATGACTGCGTTTTGCCCGGCGAACAAATCCGCCACCGCCACGCCGACCTTCATCGGTTCACCGTCTGGCTCGCCGGTGACGCTCATGATTCCGCCCATGGCTTGGATCATGAAGTCGTAGCCGGGTTTGTCGCGCAAACTTCCAGTTTGACCAAAGCCCGAAATGGAACAATAGACCAACCCCGGGTTAAGGTCATGAAGCGTTTCAAAATCCAAGCCAAATTTTTTGAGCGTGCCCGGTCTAAAATTTTCCACCAGCACATCGCTTTGCAGAGCGAGGTTGCGCAAAATTTCGCGCCCTTCATCCGTTTTCAAATTCACGACTATGCCGCGCTTGTTGCGATTGACGCACAGATAATAAGCGCTCTCGCCGCCCGCAAACGGCGGACCCCAACCACGCGTCTCGTCGCCTTCGGGCGGCTCCACTTTGATGACCTCCGCTCCCAGGTCGCCGAGAACCATCGTACAATAAGGACCAGCCAGCACGCGGCTGAGATCGAGCACACGGATATTTTGCAAGGGTTGCATATCATCTCCTATGAAACGCGATTTGTATTTTAGCAAACCTCTCATCAATGCGGCAGGATCGTTGGGATTCGCGCCTGACCCTCGCAACGGAATCTCGCTGGATTCGTTCGGCGCGTTCGTGACAAATCCGCTTTCGCTGCGCCCGCGCCTGCCGACTCACCATCCGGCTTTGGTCGAATTCCCAGGCGGGTTTCTTATGCATACCGGCTTGCCCAACCCCGGCTTTCATGCCGCCCTGAAAAAATATTCGGCAAAATGGAATCGCGCCGACCTGCCGATCATCGTTCACCTCATGGCAGATCGCCCCGAAGAGACTCAACGCATGGTGCGTGAATTGGAAAATGTTGAGAATGTGATGGCAGTGCAGTTTGGTTTTGCACCATTATTATCGGATGACATCATCTTGCTGAATTTGGAAATGTGTTTGGGTGAAGTTCCCCTCATCTTTGCACTGCCCCATGAACAGGTTTTGACGTTGGGACGCGAACTTATGGATGGCGGCGCAAGCGCCATCAGCATTGCCTCGCCGCGCGGGGCGCTGTATGACAAGGCTGGAAATCTGGTTACCGGAAGAATGTACGGGCAATCGTTGTTTCCCCGTTCCTTAGATATTGTCCGCTCGGCAGCAATGAGCGGCATTCCCATCATCGGTTCAGGCGGCGTATGGTCGCAGGCGGATGTCGAGTCAATGCTCAAGGCGGGAGCAATGGCTGTCGAAACAGATGCCCGGCTCTGGGTCCCGAAAGAAAGGAATAACTGAGATTTTCACCCCGCCAATCTCATCATCCCCTTGCGGACAAGATACCCCATCCCAAAACTCGCGGCAATGGCGGATAGTAACCCCGCAAGTTCGCCCCACCTCACACTGACCTGCGCATTCGCCAGCATAGCCGCAATCCCACCGAGAAAAATGACGATGATGAGCGTGAGAACCATCACACCCACTTCTCTGAAAATTTTGGCGTGGGCGTGTTCAGTCCCTGCATGTTTTTGGAAGATAGTGAAGATGGAGAGGGAAAGGGTAAATAACAACGAAAGCATCCCTAAAACAGACCCAAATGCAGGATAATATACAAGAGTAAGCAACGTAACGATTAATAGCGTACCAGAAATTGTTGGTAAGTATTTTTTCATTTTCGCAATCCATAAAATCGACAATAATCGCTATTGTGTTTTCCCCTCGCCAACCCAATCAACTATGTAAACATCGGGAATTTTATAAACAACCCGAGAATTCAAATCTACAATTGCCGTATCAGTGGCGATATATTTTCCATCAGGCGACCATGTAAAGCCAAACCCTGAATTATATGGACTATCTGGGTCAGGATTGCAGTAATCGTCAATAGTTCCTGATGCCAAATCTAAAACAAGCAGTCGATTTAATGTTTCCCCCCCTTCATTAGGTGTCACACCTGCAATAAATGCAATTTTTTCTCCATTGGGAGACCACGATATCTGGCTTATCCATGTAGAGTAAGGATTATCGAATAGCTTATTCAAATCTGTTAATTGTCGTTCCCCAACTGCAAAATCTGCATATACTTGAAATAAGTCATTAATGTTTCTGTCCACGCCCATTACAACAGCAAAAGTCGCTCCATCGGGAGACCACATTGGATTTGAATATGCAAAAGAGTATCCAACCCAAGTAACTGTCCTCCATGCTCCATCGGTGTATGCTGAATTGTTTCGCAAAACCAAGTGAGTATTCGTTGAAGCATATACTACCTTATCCAAATTAGGTGAAAAATTTACATAATAGCCCCGAATATCATTTAACCCACTACGCGCCCAAACCTCATTACTATACGGAAAGTTTATTTCCCTCACTTCCCCATTATCTGTATTTAACATTAATAAAGAACCAATTGGCAATGTGCGTATAAACAAAGAATCATTATCCCACCAATCAAACCTCACATAGTCTGGATTAAAATCCAATACAGTACCATATAAAATTTCGTTTGCTTCAGTCCATTCTTCTTTCTTTTCAAAAAAAATAAGCGGGACACCTTCCAAATCCGAAATAACTATTCCTTTTTTTTCTTCATCAAATTGCGCCACCTTTTGTCCATCAGGTGAAACTTTTGCTGTCTCTGGCAATTCAATAAAAATGTTTTGCTCTAAATCAAACAGTCCATCTTTATTTTTCGTATAAACAACTAACTTTCCAGACAAACTAAGACTATCAAGAGGGGTTCTTTTCTCCTCTAGGCAGCCTTCCGGATTGAATGATGGTTGGGAAATGGTTGGTACTGGTTGGGTTGTTGGTGTATTCTTGCCTATACTGTTACTCTCTTGACAACCTAAAATAAGCAAGAAAATAAAAGTTATTATTTGAGCATGTTTTTTCATGATTTCTATCCTATCAATTTCGGATTTAGAAAGTCGAATATATTATTTGGGATATTGAGAATAAACAGCAAACTGTTCAAATGTTAAGACAATAGCGCGAAGTGATACCGCGTTTGGAGAAGACCTATATAACACTTCAAATTTCCCTGGTCCATCTTCAACATTCTTAATTTTATAGTAGAAATGATCTGAATCTATATTACCAACTTCATATGGTGCATTTGGAAGTGGCTGCCAACCAGATTCAGACTCATTTTCAAAAAGGTTGGCATACCTATTCCATGAATCATCCCACATATAAGTGGAACTACCACTACCGTCCATGGGAGGCTGTAAAACGTTGTTTCGCATTTCTAAAGACTGTAAAGACCCTAATGCGACTAAACGTCCATTTGTTCCAAGAGGGGAGGAATCATTGGGGTCGTATATTCCACTACTCGCGTCTGGCTTTCCATATTGTGCCCTGACGCCAAGATCAAAGTGCCAAAATTTGTTTAGTATCGCTTCTTCAATTAATGGCCCATAACCATTAATATTATCTCTTCTTAAGGTTGTCCCCTCTGTGTCTAACCCATACGCCAAAGCCAACCTCCAAAAATCCTCATTTGTTTTCACTCCCTCCCATGAGGTTACCACCAAAATATTTTTGTTCCAATCAAAATATTCGGTACTTCCATCCTGCCACCACCACCCATTCGGATTTGTAAGCAACTCGACCATCAATTCTTCGCCAATTTTGCAGCGATCATAATAAACGTTACGCAAATTTTGACCGTTGATAACTTTCCACTCTGGTAGTGTGCAAATAAACTCAGAGGGAACCTGGTCCAAAGTCATCGGTCCATTGATATTATAAATCTTGGATTGTGTTGGTGTCGGCGTGACGGTAGGCGAAACTGAAATTGTCGGAGTTAAGACAATTGCAGGGAATTTGGTCTGCATTGGCAATACGGCAGGTGTGGATGTTGGCACAGATTCTGTCTGATCCAAGCCTAGAAGCCTCTTGATTGGTTCTGCAACATATTTATTCCATGTCGGGATAACACTTTCATCCCACCACTGTTTAATGGGATTAGGCGGATCATCGTCCCGAACCGACAACAACCCTCCACCACCCGCATTCTTCGGGGACAGGATGCTTCCCACAGCGGACATGCCCGCATCCCACAGGTTGGACAGCCAGTTTCCGCTTTTCTTCTCTTCCTCCTGCTTCCCCTGCGCCACGGACGCCACCCCCGCCCATCTCGCCGCACTGACAGCATTCAGTCTCTCCTGTTCTTTTTGGGCATAGTATTCAGCATACCTCTCCTGCCGCGCAAGGTAGGATTCGCTTTGCTTGTACTCTGTCAGTTTTTCATCTTCCGTCATGTCCATCTGGATCATTTCGTCAATCTTTGCCTCTTGCTGCACTTTTCGTGACGTTTGCTCCCGTTGCGCTGCCTCCCGATCCAATTTGGCTTGATAGGCGGTGTTCAAATAATCGATCCGCGCCCGTTCGGCTTTCTTCTTCGCGTTCTTCTCGACCCAATACGCCTTTCGCGCCGCAGCCTCTTCCTCTTTCTTCTTCTGCCAGTCTGCCAGCTTCGCGCCCAGCATTGCCGCGGCTGCCGCTCCCCACAGGATGTTCGAAGTGGTGGTAGTTGCAGGCGTTGTGGTTTGGTTACCACTGCTAAACGAACTCGTTTCTCCAGCTTGGAGTTTCATTCCAGTAAAGACCGTCTCGCCGCTGGTGGTGGTTGTCGTTTCGTTCCCGGCACTGCCGTTCTCCGTTCCGCCAAAGGTGATTGGCGCAGGTGAGACATCCGAGGTCTCGGAGACCTCGGATGTCTTCTCAGACGCAGGCGGCGTGAAGACAGGGATCGGCAGCAGGGAATTGAAAGCGGTCACCTCCACCATCACCGTCCGCATCGTTTCGTTGCCCGCCTGGTCGCTGATCTTCAAGGTGATGAAGTATTGCCCCGGCGCAGCTTTCGTGCCATCGGCAAAGACCCCATCCCAACGGATCTCATTGTCGTTGGACTTATTGCCCGTCAACTCTTCCAGCCAGACAATCTTCTTGTATTTCTCGTCCTCATCTTCGATCACTGTACGGTTGATCCATAAACCACTCATCGTGTCTTCGAGGTCGTAGTGCAGGGTGTCGCCTAAACTTAACGGGTCATTATCCATCGCAATCGCAGGCGGGACGGTGTCCACCATGATCGGCAGGGCTGGCGTTTCGGTCACATTGCCTGCATGGTCGGTCACTCGGTATTGATAGCTATGGATGCCGTCACTGAACACGGATGACTGGGTACTGGTCACTGAAACCCATGCGCCGCCATTGATCTTCGCTTCGATCGTGTTTATGCCTGATCCTGTGTCTGAGGCATTCGGCGTTACCGATGTCGCGGATGTGTACCAGTCGTTCTGCCCGCGGGTGCCGCTGATGTTCAGGCTTAAGCTGGGGGTGGTGGCATCCACTTTGATCTGCTGCACAGCAGTTTGTGAGACGTTGCCCGCATGATCGGTAGCGCGGAATTGCACCGTGTGAATACCGTCGGTAAGGGTCACTGCGCCAGTCACTACGGTCCACGGTCCGCCGTCTGCGGTCATTTCGACCGAAGCAAGTCCTGAGCCTGTCGAAGGGTCGCTGGCAGTTGGGGTCATGGTCACATCCGAAATATACCACCCGTGATTGCCCGTTGCGCCGGTCATTGAAACATTGAGCGTCGGTACAGTCGTATCCACTTTGATTTCTTGCAGGGCGGTTTCAGTGACATTGCCTGCGTTATCGGTAGCGCGGTATTGAATGGTGTGAATGCCATCGCTGAAAGTCGTGTCTTCGTAGGGGGTGTAGCCTGTGTTGTCCACGTTCATTTCGAGGGAGGCAAGCCCTGATCGTGAGTCTGAGGCGGAGGCGGTGACGAAAGCCTGGGTGATGTACCAGCCATTGGTCCCGCTTGAACCGTTTATGTTTCCGTTGATTTCCGGCGTGGTGACATCCAGTTGATAGGTCGTGGAGCCGCTGGCAGATAATCCCGTTGCGGAATCCACTTTATAGTTGGCTGTGCCCGATCCTTCGGGGAGCGGAATGGAACAGGTGGTTTGTCCGCTGGGGCAGGCGAAGGCATTTCCATTCACATCGCCGCTGATAATGACGTTTGCCCCTTGCGGGTCCGAGGCGCTCAGGTCGAGCGTGAGCGCTGCAATGCACCAGCCGTTGTTTCCAACCTTCGAGCAATTGAGAACGTGGGAGATGCCTGGAGGTTGATTGCCTCCGCCGGGGTCTTCCTCTTCTTCGCACGCCGGGTCACATGCGGTTCCCCATATTGTGCAACAGCCGATATCCCAATCATTTTCAGGTTGGCAGCTTCCCCCAGGCGGAACCCATTTCTTACATACTGGGATCTGGCATGAATTCGGGCACGAGCTGCGCGATTCGCTCGCGTACGCGGTTCGATCCCTCTGCTCTTCCGGTAATGTCAGAAGGGGAAAAACCCAAAGAAATGCCACTATCAACAACGCAATGAAAACGCGCGTCGGTTCAAACAAACTAGTTCGGTAAACAAATGCGGATGGTTTCTTTTGCATGTCCCGCTCTCCATGATTTGTGATGTATTTTACAAAGTGTACCCGCTCCTGTCCTCCCGGTCCTTTACAGTTTTGTCAGGAAATGGACAAAAAAGAGCCCCGTCTCACGACGAGGCTCTTTCATTCGGTTCAATTAATTACTTACTTGCGAATTAGAGAACCACAACATCCGCGGCTTGCAAACCTTTGGGTCCTTTTTCGATGGTGAATTCCACCTTTTGACCCTCTTGAAGGTTTTTGAAGCCTTCACCGCGAATGGCGGAAAAGTGGACGAAGACGTCGGGACCGCCTTCACGCTCGATGAAACCATACCCCTTGGTCCCATTGAACCACTTAACCGTGCCGATGATACGTTCAGCCATATTTGCCTCCTGAGCAAAAGAAAAAAATTCGGGTGACGCAGTTGTATTCATCGGGTGGTAAAAAAATACGGCTCAAGGTCTTGCTTTGAGCCGTCGTCTTCTTCCTTCCGCAACGAAAACCTCTTGCATCCTTCAGGCTTAATTTATCATTAAATTCAAATCTTGGCAATTATTTTAATGGCTCCAGCAGAACGACCGGAATGCGGCGGTGCGCGGCGCGTTCCTTGTACTTTTCGTAGCCGGCATAGAGGGAAACCGCCTTGCTCCAATAGGTTTCGCGCTCCTCCCCTTCGGTCTCACGTGCGAGATAGGTACGGGTTGCACCGTTGAGTTGAACTTCACAATTCGGATGTTTCTTGAGGTTGTAATACCAGCCTGGGTTGTGCCGACGCCCGAAGTTCGAGCCGATGAGCGCGATCTTCTCGCCATCCATCACACCAATGAGAATGGACAGGTGCTTCTCCCCGGTCTTCGCGCCGGTGGTGACGACCTGAATGATGTTCCATCCAAGGATCTCCGAAAGGCTGTGTTTCCCCTTGGTCAACCGCAGAACAAAATGATCGATGAGATGCGTCCGCGTGGCAAAGAACGCAGTGACCGGTTTGAGCATGATAAAACGATGAATGAGGCGTTGGATCAGATTTGGTCGCTTCATTTTTCCAACCAGATCGTGACGGGTCCATCGTTATGGATTTCCACTTCCATGTGCGCACCAAAACGACCCGTTTGAGTTGGCACACCATGAGCATTCAACAACCCGACAAATCGATTCACCAGCGGCTCGGCAACCTCCGGCAGCGCCGCATCGATAAACGAGGGACGACGCCCTTTGCGGGAATCAGCGTAAAGCGTGAACTGCGAAACGACAATCGCCTCCCCTTTCACATCCAACACAGATAGATTCGTCTTGCCCTGCTCATCTTCGAAGATGCGTAAGTTGGCAGCTTTCTCAGCGAGGAACTTTGCATGCTCCTCCCCATCGCCATGACCGATGCCCAATAAAATCAACAGACCTTTTCCGATGCTGGAAATGGTCTGCTCGTTTACGGTAACGCTGGCGCGAGAAACGCGTTGGATCAAGACACGCATAGTCTACGGCAACTGCATCGCCTCGCGGACCTCAGTGATCGTCTGCTGGGCAATTGCGCGGGCACGCTTGCCGCCGTCATTGAGCACATCCTGAACATAAGACGGCTTCGCCTCCAATTCGGCGCGCTTGGCGCGGAAAGGCTCAAGGTCTTTGTTGAGGTTGTTCGCAAAACGTAATTTGCAGTCCACGCAACCGATGCCCGCACGGCGACACTCGACGTTGATCATGTCCACTTCTTCTTGTGGAGAGAAGATCTTGTGCATGGTAAACACATTGCAGACATCCGGGTTGCCGGGGTCGGTCTTGCGCTGACGTGCCGGGTCGGTGACCATTTCACGCACGCGTTTGGTGGTCTCTTCGGCGGTGGAGGCGAGTTCGATATGGTTGTTCAAACTCTTGCTCATCTTGTCTTTGCCGTCGATGCCGACGACCTTCAAGACTTCCGTGTGCTTGACCTGCGGCTCGATCAACACCTTGGTGCTGAAGCGATAGTTGAACGAACGCACCGTCTCACGCGCAAACTCGATGTGCGGCGCCTGGTCGATGCCGACGGGAACGATATCCGTTTTGTAGAGCACGATGTCGGCGGTCATCAGCACGGGATAACCGAGCAAGCCATAATTGACATTCTCCGGCTGCTGACGAACCTTCTCTTTGAAGGTCGGCAGGTCGGTCAATTTGCCGAACGGCGTGACCATCGAAAGGTAGGTGTGCAGTTCCATCACCTCGGGCACGTGCGACTGCACGAACAGGATCGACTCCTCAGGGCGAATACCGGCAGCGAGCCAGTCGAGCGCCATCTCAAAGGTGTTTTGCTTCAGGTTTTCGGTCGTCTCCACCGTCGTCAGCGCGTGGACATCCACGATGCAGTACACACTGTCGTAGGAGTCTTGAAGCGCGACGTAGTTCTTGATCGCACCAAGGTAATTTCCCAAGTGCTGGCGTCCCGTGGGGCGTGCGCCCGAAAATACTCGTCCTTTTTTTGCCATCGTTTTCCTCTTTGAATCGTAGAGACGGATCGCCCCTACTGGGTTTTAGTCAACTATCTTCGAAACAAGATTGAGAATTTCACCCGCTTCGGCATGACGTTTGGTCTGCAATTTGGAGTAGACCAAATCCCCGTTCACACTGACCTCGAACTTGCCTCCGTCTGAGGGAACGAGCGCCACCGATTCAATGACGTGCTCGTAGTTTTTCAGCAACTCGTCTGCCAGGCTCACGGCCCGGTTGGTGTAATGTCAAACCGCACAGTAGACGATCTCGATCGTTAGCATAATTCTCCGAAAAGACCCGACCACCCCCCGCCTTTTTCGTGTCACTTTTTGCATGAAGAGGCATCTAAATGAGAGGTTTCAGGTCTGCAATTTTGTTAGAAAATTATAACATGCCGCCTCTTGAGGCTTGTCACACCATCGTAAGAAGGCTATAATGCCGCAGTCGTATTAAAGAAAGTCATGCAAGAGCAAGGAGAAGAACGTATGCCCGTCTATACCTACCGTTGCGAAAATTGTGGAATTCAATTCGAACGCCAGCAATCCTTCACTGACTCCCCGTTGAAAACCTGCCCGGAGTGCCGCAAGAAGGCGTTGAAGAAGGTCATCACCCCCACCAAGGTCATCTTCAAGGGGTCGGGGTTCTATGCCACTGACCACAAATCGCCTTCGGGAGACTCTTCCTCAGCGAAGAAAAGCTCGTCCTCAGAAAGCACCTCTTCCGGTGAGTAAACGGAAGCACCACACAAAACACACAGGTCACGCCTTCGCGTGACCTGTTCTTTTTAAGCCTACGCCGGGGTCAACGCAGCGGATCGTTTCGTCATCCAAACAATCACGACCACCAGCGGGATCAACGCCACCGCCGCGCTGACATACGCCATCATGTTATAGCCAAGCGAAGCGAAGATAAATCCGCTTTCCAAACTGCCGAACGCAGAAGCAAGCCCCACCAGCAGGTCATTGAACCCCTGCGTACGCGCGCGCTCCAACGGCGAGAGTTGGTCGGCAAGCAGGGTCGAACCACCCACAAAACAAAAATTCCAACCCAAGCCAAGCAGGAACAACGCCACGCCCAGCGGCAGCACATCTGACGAGATCGTCGCGGCGATGCAGGAAACCACCAACGTGGCAGAGCCAAGCAAGATCACCACGCCGCGTCCCCAACGGTCCGCCAGCCTGCCGGAAATGATCGAAAACGCATACATACCAAACGTATGAGACGAAATCACCGCCGAGATACTATGCAAAGCATGGTCATGCCCGCGCATATACAGCGACGTAATGACCATGACCAGCACCATCACCATCTGACCGAGCACCATGCTGATGACCGCCACCTGAGCGGCGGGCTGGCGCAGGATTTGAAGTACGCTTCGCACCTCGCCGGAAGCGGACACCGTTTCTGGAAATTGTTCCGCCACTTGTGCCCCGATCTCACGCGGGTCGGGTCGCAGACCGAAGAACACGACCAGCGCCCCAATCGCAAACAGGATCGCTGCGAAGAGATACGCACCTGCCAATTCGTCCACGCCCCACGCCCCGACGATGCCGCCCGCAGGTCCCGCCACGAACGGACCGATAACCGAGCCAACCGTCCCGCCGATGACCACATTCGAAATGGCGCGTCCACGATGTTCGGGCTTGTGCACCTCCGCCGCCGCAAAGCGACCGAGTTGCACCGCTGCATTGGCAATGCCCATCATTACCATCCCGGTCAGAAAGAGGGGAAACGAATGGATCGCTATCGCATAGAACGTCACGCAAGACCCGATCACGCCGGTGATGAGTCCGGTCACCAAACCGCCGCGCCGTCCGATCGCATCGAAAACATAGCCCCACAGAAACGCAGAGAACGCCCCTGCCAGCAGATACACTGCCGTGGGCACACCCGCCCAACTGGGGTTTTGACTCAACTCCTTGCCGACGATGGAATTGAGCGTTGCCGCCGCGATAAACCCCGCCGAAGCGAGGGATTGTTGGGCGAACAAAATGGCGGTTATTTTTCGGGCTGCTGATTCAAGGTTGGTCACAGATTATCCTTTTGGTGAAATTAGAGGAAGATTATACCTTTTGGCACTGGACCATAGACCGTGGATCGTGGATGAGAGTGTCCAAAAGCATGGACTAGTAGAATCTTTCACAACAGAGGTTACAGGGATTTTTGAGGTTTTTCTCAGTAATATCTGGGTGAAATCTTTTGGAAATCTCACGAAATTCGACGCACAAAAAAAGACCCCGGGCTCATCACCCGGGGTCTCAACGACCAGACTAAAAAACTACCCCACTAGCGTCCCATCGCATCCATCACAGCCACCGAAGCGATCTGCACAATGGCATTGACATCATCACCGGTCTGCAACACATGCACCGGCGCGCCAACGCCCAACAGAATGGGACCGATCGCCTTGGCGTTACCGAGGCGCGCCAGCAGCTTGTAGGCAATATTCGCCGACTCGAGCGACGGGAAGACCAGCACGTTCGCATCTTTCACTGCGCTGAACGGATAACGCTCTTCAACAATCGACGGCTCAACCGCCGTATCCGCCTGCATTTCACCATCCACGAGTAAATCGGGACGGCGGGATTTAACGATCTGCACCGCTTTACTGACCTTGGTCGAAAGCGGGTGAGGCGTGGAACCGAAGTTCGAGAACGAAAGGAACGCCACATGCGGGTCGAGTTCGATCTTCCTGGCATAGTCCGCGGCAAGGATTGCAATGTCCGCGAGGTCTTCCGCCGACGGGTCGATGTTGACCGTTGCATCGGTGAAAAGGAAAACCTTCTCTTCCACGATCATGATATAGACACCCGCCGCACGCGCCAGACCTGGCGCCGTATGGTGGATCTGCAACGCCGGGCGGATGACCTCGGGATAATCGAAGGTCAAGCCGGAGACGAACGCATCGGCATCGCCCATCTTGACCATCATCGAACCAAGGATGTTCGCATCGCGGATGTTCTTCGCCGCATCGACCATCGTCATGCCTTTGCGCTGACGGAGTTCATAAAGCGCCCTGGCATAGGCATCCAATTTTTCGAAACTGCTCGGGTCTACGATGGCAGGCTTGTAATCAAAGCTTAACTGTTTGAGTTGCTCTTCGATGACAGACTGTCGTCCGATCAGCACGGGCGTGGCAATGCCCTCTTCCTGGATCTGATACGCTGCGCGGATGATCTTCTGCTCCTCGCCTTCCGCGAAGGCAATGCGCTTCCTTCCGCCCGACGAACGCGCCTTGTTTTGGAAGAAGTAGCGGATGCGCTCGCCCTTGCCCTGACGATATGCCAGCTGCTCGCGGTATTCATCGATGTCGATGGGTTTGCGAGCCACGCCGGTCTTCATGCCCATTTCCGCCACGGCAGGCGCTTCCCACAACAACACACGCGGATCGAGCGGCTTGGGGATGATGTACTCGCGCCCGAACTTGATCGTCTCGCCGCCATACGCGCGGATGACCGAATCGGGCACATCTTCCTTGGTCAACGCCGCCAGTGCCTTCGAAGCGGCAAACTTCATCTCTTCGTTGATGCCTTTCGCGCGCACATCCAACGCCCCGCGGAAGATGAACGGGAAGCCAAGCACATTGTTGACCTGATTGACATAATCCGAGCGACCGGTGGCGATGATGACATCCTTGCGGGCTTCGCGCGCCAATTCGGGTCTGATCTCCGGGTCGGGGTTCGCCATCGCAAAAATGATCGGGTCGTCTGCCATGCTCTTGACCATCTCCGGCGAAAGCACGTTCGCAACCGACAAGCCATAGAACACATCCGAGCCTTTGACCGCATCCGCCAGCGTGCGATGCCCCTTGTCATCCACTGCCAGCATTTCCTTGTACTTGTTCATGCCCTCTTTGCGTCCCTTGTATACGACGCCTTTGGTATCCACGAGCATGATGTTCTCACGCTTCACTCCCCAACTGATCGCCAGTTCTGCGCAGGAGATCGCCGACGCGCCCGCACCCGAAATGACCAGGCGAATCTCGCTGTGTTTCTTGCCCACGATCTCGAGCGCGTTCGCCAATCCCGCCGCCGAGATGATGGCTGTGCCGTGCTGGTCATCGTGGAAGACCGGAATATCCAGCATGCCTTTCAACGTCTCTTCGATGTAAAAACATTCGGGAGCTTTGATATCTTCGAGGTTGATCCCGCCAAAGGTCGGGGAAATCGCAGCGACCACCTTGATGATCTCGTCCGGGTCGTGCGAGTTGACTTCGATATCGAACACATCGATATCCGCAAATTTCTTGAACAACACCCCTTTGCCTTCCATCACCGGCTTGCTCGCCAGCGCGCCCCGGTCACCAAGCCCCAGAATGGCGGTTCCGTTGGAGATGACCGCCACCAGGTTGCCCTTTGACGTGTACTCATAGGCATCTTCGGGATTCTTTTCGATCTCGAGCACGGGTTCCGCCACACCCGGGGAATACGCCAAACTCAAATCTCGCTGGGTGTCCATCGGCTTGGTGGGCACGATCGCCACCTTGCCGGGCTTGCCTTTCAAACGATGATACTCAAGTGCATCTTCACGTGTGAACTTCGCCATACAGCCTCCAGTGGTTTTTGAATCGTTCGAGAATCAACAAAACGACACTTAAAGATTATCGCATGACTTGAACAAAGACAATAGTTGCTTTTGTCACAAATTTAGACAAGTTCGTTTTGGGTAATTCCATATATTCTTACCCCATTTGTACAAAAAGTTACGAAGCAGGTTAAAAAAATTCGACGATGCCCTGACTCACCCGCCGGGCTTCCTCCTCGGTGAGTTCCGGGAACATGGGCAGCGATAGCACTTCGTGCGCGGCTCGTTCAGACTTTGAGAGAGTCCCGTCCATTGGGTTTAAGTTTGCATACGCAGGCTGGAGGTGTACCGGCACGGGGTAATGGATTAACGTGTGAATCCCGTGCGCCCGAAGGTGCGCTTGTAACTCATCCCGCCGCGGATGTCGAATGACGAATTGATGAAAAACATGCTGGCTATCTTCCGGCAGACTGGGCAGCACCAGATCTGTGCCGGAGAGCAATTCCAAATAAAGGGCAGCCACTTCGCAGCGACGTACGTTCCACTTGTCCAAATGGCGCAACTTGACGCGCAGGATTGCGGCTTGTAATTCGTCGAGCCGACTGTTCATCCCTTTGACATGGCTGACATAGCGTTCCTTCCAACCATATTGACGCAACAGGCGCACTTTCTCTGCAAGTTGCAAGTCATTCGTCACCACCGCACCGCCATCTCCCAGCGCGCCGAGATTTTTGGTGGGGTAAAAACTGAATGCGGCAATATCGCCCCAGCCGCCGACCTTCCGTCCGCGATAGGATGCGCCGTGTGCCTGCGAGCAATCTTCGAGGACGAAGATTTTCTTTGCGCGTGCAATCTTCAATATGGGATTCAGATCCGCTGGGCAGCCGTAGAGATGGACGGGGATGATGCAACGGGTTTGATCGGTTATCGCTGCAGTAACCGCTGCCGGGTCCAGACCGAAGCGCGTGACCTCAATATCCACCAGCACCGGCTTGGCGCCGGTCATTTCAATCGCGGCAATCGTCGCCACGGCTGTGTGAGATGGCGCAATGACCTCGTCGCCCGCGCCAATGCCGCATGCCAGCAAGGCAATCTGTAACGCATCGGTTCCAGAGGCAACGCCGACCGCGTGCGCGACACTGCAATATTTTGCGAATTCATCTTCAAACGCCGCGACCTCATCGCCCAAAATGAACGAACCTTTTGTCAATACGCGGGCAATCGCATCGTCCAATTCCGCGCGGATGGCTTGGGTTTGCCGGTTCAAATCGATGGCGGGGATCGTTCGCATCTAAAAATAGTGTTCCTTGTTGCGGCGATAAAACTCGAACATTTCTTGAAGCCCCGCACGCAGCGAAGTTTTTGGCTGCCAGCCGACCTCACTTTGGATCAGGCTGTAATCGCCGTAATAATCGCCGATGTCGATGCGCTTGCGGTTTTCAGGAAACGGCACAATGGCATACTTTCCGCTGCCATAGACGTCGATCATCGTGCGGGCAAGGTTCAACAAACTGATCGGTTCACCGCCGACGTTGTAAATTTTTCCATATGCGGTTGGATGACTGGCACATAGCAGCAAGGCATGCACCACATCATCGACATAATTCAAATCGCGCACCTGGCTTCCATCGCCGTAAATTTGGATTTCATCGCCTTCCAATAGTTGACGCACCCACCAGCCGATGAAGGTCAAACGGTCATCCTTGATGCGCATACGCGGACCGTAGGTGTTGGTCATGCGCAGCACACAGGTAGCCATTTCATGCACATGGTGATAGACGATGTGATACATCTCGCCGGCGCGCTTGCTGACACCGTTGTTATCAAGCGGGGTGAGCAGATGTTTCTCATCGACGGGGAGATATTTTGGACGCCCGTACACCTGGCGCGTTCCAGCAAATACGATGTTGATCTTCGGGTTGACCTTCCGGCAGGCTTCCAACAATTTCAGTTGACCGATGGCATTATCGTTCAAGTCTTTGAATGGGTCTTGCATGCTGCCCATGTGACTCATCTGTCCGGCGAGATTGAAGAGATGGGTTTGCCCATCAACCACGCTTTTCATGTTGTCTTCGTCGTTGATATCGGCTTGCACAAGGCGGACTTGATCGCGGATGTCGGCAATGTTGAACGGATTCCCACCGGTCTGTGGGTCGAGGTTATCCAGAATGGTCACTTCGGCGCCGAGTTCAAGCAGGCGGCGGGCAAGGTTGCTGCCAATAAAACCCAACCCGCCGGTGATCAATGCTTTTTGTTTGAAGTACGCAGTTTGGATGTTCATTCGGTTGTCTTTGGATGAAGATGTGTTTTGTGAATGACAAGGGAACGATACAGGCGGATGATCTGCTGCAACGAGCGGATGATCCGTGCCGGGGTGAAAAACTGTGAAACGCCATACTGGCGCGGATGGTGGCTGACCGGAACTTCTGCGAAGACATAGCCCAAGTCTTCGATCTTTTTGACCAACTCCAGGCAGATCGCGCCGCTGTCACTTTGCAGGTCAGCTTCAGCGAGGATGTGCCTTGGAATCAGGCGAAAGTCACAGTCCACGTCGCGGATGCGAAACCCGAACAGGAATTTGACGAAGTGATGATAGGCGCGCCCGACCAGGATGCGAATCCATGAATCATGGCGGGAAATTTTATATCCATTGACCGCATCGACATTACCCTGAAGCGCATCCACCAACCGAGCCAACTCCAGCGGATTGTATTGAGCGTCACCGTCGGTGTAGAAAATCCAATCCTTTTTTGCGGCGGCAAATCCGCTGCGCAGCGCTCCACCATAGCCGCGATTGACGTCATGGGTGATGACGCGCAATTCGGGAAAATGTTCGATTAATTCCGCCAACACAAGGGGGGTGTAGTCGCTGCTACCGTCATTGACGACAATGATCTCAAAATCTTCGGTCACCTGTTTGCAAGCGATCGCGGCGGCAGTCACCATGCTCGCAATCGTGCCACCATCGTTGTACGCCGGGAAGACGGCGCTGAGGCTGGAGAGTCGTTTGGTGCGACTGGCTCTCTCAACCATCAGGAACGTTTCCTGCCTACAGCGACCACGCTCAATCCAAACGGCAAGCCGAATTTGGCGATCAGCGGCGCTTCACTGGAAAGAATGGTACGAAACAGGGTATTGAACATACCCGTATCCAAGGTCAGGTCGGAAGCATTCTCCTTGAGAGGGAACAGGCTTTCGCCCAGTCTCTTCAGCACGGCAAGCGGAAAGAGCAGGGTGTTGGCATATGAGACATGCTCCACATCGAAGCCTGCCTGCTCCAGCAGGGTACGGAGTTGTTTTGCCGTGTAACGCCGCCGGGTATGGACTCGTTCATCATGCCGCCCACGCAGCCAGTCATAGGCGGGCAGACGCAGGAGCACCCTGCCCAACGGAGCGAGGACGCGGGCAAATTCCCGCAGGGCAGTTGCATCGCTGCGGACGCCGCGCTCGTACAAAACGTCGAAGCTAGTGACAAGGTCAAAGGAAGCGGGAACAAATGGCAGGTCCAGCACCGAAGCGCGGGCAAGCAAACGCGCCTTTCTACGGCGGGAGTATTCCATCGCCTGTGGATATAGATCCACACCGGTCACTTCCCCGTATTCTGCCAAATAGGTGGTCATGGCAGCGCCTGTTCCGCAACCGGCATCCAGAATTTTGAGCGGCGCATCCGGCTGCACCCATCGTTCGATCAACAACCGGGTGATGGACGCCATGCCCTGATACCACCAATGGCGATCCTCCACACGGTACATGAGTTCATATTCGTCCGGTTCCAAAATACCTCATTACGGCAGGCGGTAGGACATCAGCATCAACGTGTCGCAGTCGTACTCGTAATGCAGCTGTCCGCCAGGATGGGCGCGCGCCCACAGCCTCAATTCCTCGATGCGGGAGGGGGGTGCGATGATGATTTCACCGGATACCGCGTCGATCATATCGATCGGGTCGGGAAAGTTCGTCACGCGCCGGCTCTGGCTGAGGAAAAAGGTCGAGGCATGCGTGCCATGGGAGAAGAAATCATCGCTCAACAAAAAGACTTCGGATTCACTGTCGATACGACTCAATTCCCAGCCAAGGTACGATGCAAAACGTCCCGCCTGGCTTTCAGCAAAGCGGCACTTGCCTGCAAAGTCTGCGAAATACGTCCACAAATTGAAGACGACCAAACTGGCAAGCACAGCCGCCACGCTGAACCGGTAGCCATTGCGCGCCTCGCCCCAGCCCACGCCAATGAATTCGAGGATCTGGTCCAAGCCCAGGGCAGCCAGCGTCATCGCGGCGGGAAGCACCATCAACATGCGGTAGGAATCCGCCGAAGGCGGGGTGGCAAACACACCGATGGCAACCGTCGCGCCCCACAAGTATCCGTTCAACAATAGGTAGGAAGGTTGGCGCAGCCGCCAAAGCGCAATGCCGAGCCCAGCCAGAAACATCACACTTGAAAGAAAACTCATCATCGGCACGGGCGAGCCATAAAAATCGATTGCCGGGTAATAGAAAAGCGACAGAAAGGCATGCACCACCCGCTCTAACAGGATCTGAGCGGCGCTTTGCCCCGTAAGTTGCATCGTCTGTTCCAGCCAACCGCTTTGGAAGGTTCCGCTGGTGCCGAGACGACTCATGAACTCCTGAGGCACCCGGAAGGCGTAATACAGCGAGGGCAACACCATGATCAAAAACCCACCCCAAAAAGTCATCGCTTGTGAGAGGCGCGCTTTGAACCAGGTACGATGGAAGATCAAGGCGAGCACCATGAAGATCAGAATGATCGCCGTGACGATCTGGGAGGTCAGATAAATGGAATAATGCATTGCCAGCAGAATCCCGCTCAATGCCGTCCGCCAGGACTGACGCTTCTCCAGCCCGCTCAGCAGGAAATACAACTCCAGCGGGATCAGCCAGGTATCCTGAATGTATGCCACCGAAACGATGCGGCTGAAATGGATATGGGAATGCGAAAACGCCAGCATGACCGCCGCAATCAGGGCGATCCTCCGCCCGCCCATCCAACGTCCCAGCAAATAGACCGCCGGAACCGCCAACACCCCGGCAATGGCGGGCATCAGCCGCAGACCAAAAGAATTCACCCCGAAAAACCTCAACCCAAGGTTGATCATCTGCAAATACAACCCGCCGAAGTTTTCCCACATGGCAAATGGATTGGTCAACGGTCCGCTGACGGTAAACTGGGCATTCAAACCCACCGAACCTTCATCCCCATCCAATACGCGGGGAGTATACCCAAGGTCATAGAATCGCGGGGCAGCCGCAAACACCATCAGTGCCAGCACAAGGATGACCTCGTTCCGGTGAGACTTGAGCCAGTCCACGATGGAACCGGAAGCGGGTATCCCCTGCGCGAACGCAAACACATAACATACCGCACTCAACAACCAGACCGTAACCACCGGGATGTAATTGACACGCGTATACGTCATAAAGAACGCCGTGGCACCTGTCGCCAACGCCGAGAAGAGCAGCGCCGCAACGACCCAAAACACCCCCGCACGAAAGACCAGCCCGCCCGACAAACGCCGCCAGAACGGCGTGGGAGGAATCAACTGACTGGCGATCAGCACCAACACCCCAATAATTCCCAGCCACGCATAAGGCGGCATGAGGACATTATCCACAAGAGGTTGTGAAAAGACCAGGAACTGACTCAACAACAAAATAAAGACCCCCAAAAACGCAACAAACCGACGGATATTTTTTACATCCCCATCATGCTCAGGTTGCCGTTCTGTCATGAAACCTCCATGAAAATTGATGAATCGGATGGAATTTGATTATACCCACAAAGTGCGGCAAATCGTCCAAACCCACAACCCCGCTGAAACACAACCGAAATGTTAACAAATCTGCAAATTCATGTATAATTAAGAAAATTTTTGAACACTTCCGCTGCCATGCGGTCCTCTGCTGGAACCTGACTGGAAATCTCGCGCACGATCCTCCCCCGGTTTTGGGAGTTATTTTGTGAAGTCTCATTTAGGTAAAAATTTGACAAACAGACTGGCTTCACCTTAATTTCGAATGTGCCGAACGTGACGTTTTGAAGATCACGTGGTTTGACCTATCCATCACCGCCTCCTTCGGGACCCGGTGACGGGTCACCCGACCCAGACTTTTTCCACAGCCGAGGTCCGACTCAGTCGGAAGTTCGGCTGTGTGCGTTTAATTAACATGAAGAAAATTACCGCGATAACCGCGCAGAAGAAGAACCCCAACCGGGTGAACATTTACCTCGACGGGGAATTCGCCTTCGCCCTGGCGCGCATCACAGCCGCATGGCTCAAGACCGGCGACCTGCTCGATGACGAAAAGATCGCCAGCCTGCAAGCCGAAGACTCAAAAGAACGGGCATTCCAGCAAGCCATGCTTTTCCTGAGCTACCGCGCCCGTTCCGAAAAGGAAATACGGCAGAACCTGCTAAAACACGAATACCCCGAAGAGGTGGTCGAGGGAACCCTGCAACGGCTTCGTGAAGGCGGTCTTGCCAACGACAATGAATTTGCCCGCGCGTGGGTGGAAAATCGCAACACCTTCCGCCCCCGCAGCCGCCGCGCACTGACGATGGAACTTCGTCAAAAAGGGCTGGATGAGGAATCCGTGAAATCCGCCGTTTCCGGTGTGGACGAATCGGCCCTGGCGTATGAAACAGCCCGAAAAAGGGCACCCAGACTCCAACGTCTGGAATGGAGCGAGTTTCGCAAGAAACTTTCCGAATACCTCGCAAGGCGCGGCTTCCCCTACTCCGTCATCGCGCCCATCGTCACCCAGATCTGGAACGAGACGCACACGGAGGAAACACATTACGAAGACGAGGATCTGACATGAACCCGATCACCATATTCATAGAAATTTTGGCGCTCGTCGTCGGCGTGGCTGCCGGTTACTTTTTCCACCGATACCAGGTGGACCGTGCCACAAAAGCCAAGCAGGACAAGGCAGACGATATTTTGAAAGCCGCCAACACACAGGCGCGTATGATCGAAAGCAGCGCACGTGAGAATGCCACCCGGATCATCCAGGCGGCTGAGTCGGAGATCAAGGAACGGCGCATCGAGTTGAACCGCGAGACCGAACGGCTCGACAAACGCCGCGCCGAACTCGACAGCCGTTTCGATAAGATGGAACAGCGCGAACAAAACCTCAACCGCCGCCAGTCGCAGATCGACCGGCGCGGGAACGAGATCGACAAGCTGCACGAAGAACAGATGAAGCGCCTCGAACAGATCGCGCAGATGACACCAGACGATGCGCGCAAAGACCTCTTTGCCGCTGTTGAAAAGGAAGCACGCGGCGACATGGCGCGCATCATCCGCCAGATCGAAGCCGAAGCGCGCGAAGAAGGTGAGAAGCGCGCCCGCAAACTCATCGCGGATGCCATTCAGCGCGTCGCCTCGGAACATGTGGCGGAAGTCACCCGTGCCGTGGTCACCCTGCCGAGTGAAGAAATGAAGGGACGCATCGTCGGGCGCAACGGGCGCAACATCAAAGCCTTCGAGCAAGCCGCAGGTGTAGATGTCATCGTGGACGATACCCCCGACTCTGTCACCATCTCCTGTTTCGACTCGGTGCGCCGCGAGATCGCCCGCCGCGCGCTCTCGAAGCTGGTGCTGGATGGACGCATTCATCCCGCCCACATTGAAAAGGTCATCGACGATGAAACCAAAGCCGTCGAAAAGATCATTAACGAAGCCGGTGAGCAAGCCGCCTACGAAGCAAACGTCACGGGCTTGCATCCCGAAGTCCTGCGCATGATGGGGCGGCTCAAGTTCCGCACCTCCTATGGTCAGAACCAGCTCGCCCATGCGGTGGAAGTCTCCAAACTGGCGGGGATCCTCGCGGCGGAGATCGGCGCGAACGTGGAACTTGCCAAGCAGGGCGGCTTCCTGCATGACATCGGCAAGGCAATGGATCACAACCAGGAAGGCACACACGCGGGACTCGGCGCGGAATTCTGCAAGCGCTATGGTGTGAATCCCATTGTCGTCAACGCCATCGCTGCACACCACCATGAAGTGGATCAGGAGACTGTGGAAGCGGTCATCGCCGAATCCGCAGACGCCATCTCCGGCGCACGCCCCGGTGCCCGCCGCGAAGACCTCGAAGCGTACATCAAACGCATCCGCTCGCTTGAGGAAATGTCCATGTCGTTCGACGGGGTGCAGCAAGCCTTCGCCATCCAGGCGGGACGCGAAGTCCGCATCATTGTCAAGCCGGAAGCGCTCGACGACCTGGGTTCAGCCCGGCTGGCGCGCGACATCGCCAAGAAGATCGAAGAGACCATGCAATATCCCGGTCAGATCCGGGTGACGGTCATCCGCGAAACCCGCTCGACCGAATACGCCAAGTAATCTCAAACTCCCGCAGAGGCTGACCTCTGCGGGAGTTTTTCCTTGCAAACAGGTTGTGGTTATCGAAATGCGGCTCTCAAAGGTTAAAATAACACCATGAAGAGAATCCCCCTTTTCATGCGCGCGAATTGGACAATCACCTTATTGGTTTTGGTGGTGTACCCGATCTTCACCTTTTGGCTGATGAAGGTCTACGGACTCTCTGCGGGCATGTTGGGGGTCATTCCGGTGGGGATGATCGGTTCGTTTTTCGGGATCGCAATGGGGACAGCAGCGGGCATCACTTTCATCCTGATCAATATCCTCGTCGCCATGGCTGCGCTTGGCGGTTGGGGAAGCTGGCTGGCAGTCGTGACAGATACAGGCTTCCTGCTCGAGTACATCATCCTTCTGTTCATTGGAGCGCTTTCCGGCTGGTCGCGGAATCGCATCAATGCCCAGATCGACCGTGCCTTGGAGTTGGAATCCCGCGAGCAGTATCTTTCGCTGCTTAATAAAATGGCGCAAGCCATCATTACCTCCGTAGATCTCAACCTCATGATGCAAACCCTCCCCGGCGACTTGAAATCGCTGCTTGGCGCGGATGACTGTTACATCACACAATGGGACGACGATTTACAAAAGACAATTCCGCTGCATACCACGGCAACCGTGGTTCCCTATTACAAAGGTTTGGATTTATCTTCCGAGAATCTCACCTTGACCCAGTCTGTCATTCGAGAAAAACGCCCGCTTCTCGCTGAAGATGTATTGAACTCCCCCCATATAAGCCCGCAGGTTGCGCGCCTCTTCCCAGCCAAATCGCTGCTGGGGCTGCCGCTCATCCACGGGGAATACAAACTGGGCGCCATCCTGATCGCCTATAACCAGCCGCACAAATTCACAACTGAGGAAGTCAGCCGCGCAGAGCAGGTTGCAAATCAGCTTGCCATTGCCATTTGGAATGCCCGCCAGGATTTCGAGCTAAAAAGACGGCTGAAAGAAACCGATACGCTCAACAATATCGCCCAGGCACTGAGCCAGGGGGAGCGGATCGGATTGTCGAACCTGCTGAGTCTGATCGCCGCATCCGCACAGGAACTGATCCCTGGTGCGGAACAAGCCGTCATCCACCTGCTGGATGAGAGCGGTCAATTCCTCACGCCGCAAGCCGTGGCGGGCATCGCAAACCCGACTGAGATCAGGAATAAGATGCGGCTTGGAGAGGGCATTGCCGGACAGGTCATTGCCCGTGGAATGACGATCAATATCATGGACGTGAACACCGACGAGCGCTTCATTAAAATGGATGCCCCGCCGCAATTCAGTTCGCTCATGGTTGCCCCCATCATTAGCGGGGAACAGAAGCTTGGCACGATCAGCGTTCAGAGCAAAGATCCGAATGCATTCACCGACAACGAAAAGAACCTGCTTAGCGCCTTGGGCGCACAAGCTGCCATTGCGCTCGAAAACGCACACCTGCTTGAAAACACCCAACAGTCGCTGCGCGAAACGAACGCCTTGTACCGAATCAGTCAGGGCTTGGTCTCGCTGGATACAGATGAGCTCCTCAAGGATGTGGTGGACCTGCTGCAAAGGAACTTTGGATATTATCATGTGCAGATCTATATCCGCGATGAGGCAAGCGGCGATTTTATCGTTAAGGTCGGCAGCGGAGAGGTTGGTCGGAGATTACGAGCCGAAGGGTATCGCCTTTCTGCCGGGTCCGGGATCGTCGGTTACGCGGCGGAAACATCCGCCCCATTCTTTACCAACAACGTGGACGATATCGTCTTCTTTATCAGGAACCCATATCTGCCCGAAACAAAATCGGAACTGGCGATCCCCGTCAAAAGCGGAGATACCATCCTCGGCATTCTGGATATACAACAGGCACCGCCCAATACCTTTTCCCCGCGCGACCAGCAGCTTGTCAGCGCCGTGGCAGACCAGCTGGCGGTTGCCCTGCAAAAAGCGGACCTATACCAAAACCTGCAAATCTCCCTTGCCCACGAAAAGCTCATCCGCAGTCAACTCGTGCAGAGTGAGCGGCTGGCAATGATGGGCAAACTGCTTGCCTCGGTCTCACATGAATTGAACAACCCGCTTCAAGCGATTCAAAACGCGCTCTTCCTGCTTAAAGTGGAACAGGGCATTTCCAGCCAGGGCAGGCAGGACCTTGAAATCGTGCTCTCTGAAACCGAGCGCATGGCAACCATGATCGAACGCCTGCGTGCCACCTACCGACCGATTCAGATGGAAGACTTCCGTCCCATGCAGATCAACACCATCGTCGAAGATGTGTACGCGCTGGTTTCCACCCACTTCCGGCACAGCAACATCTCCTTCGAGTTCCATCCCGACCCGATGCTTCCCATCATCCCCGGGCTGCCAGATCAGATCCGGCAGGTGATTCTCAACCTGTTCATGAACGCCGCCGATGCCATGACCGGCAGCGGGCGGCTCTGTGTGCATACGAAATACATTCCGGAAGGCAATGAAATCTTTCTTTCCGTTTCGGATGATGGCTCTGGTATTGACCCGGCCATCCTGCCCAACGTATTCGAGGCGTTCATCACCAACAAATTGCAAGGAACCGGGCTGGGATTGACCATTTGCTACGACATTGTCGTTAAACACAAAGGACGCATCACCGCAGAAAACAACCCGGACAAAGGCGCCACCTTCAAGATTTGGCTCCCAACCAGAAGGATGGATACTCCATGAACAGCACAGGGCACATCCTGATCATCGATGACGAAGCAGTGTTGCGAAAGACCCTGGCGCGTGTCTTGCAGCAGGCGGGGTTCGAGGTAACCACTGCCGAAACCGCCGAACAGGGGCTGGCATTTCTGAACACCACCCAATTTGACCTGGTCTTCACCGACCTGCGTATGCCCGGCATGCAGGGACTGGATGCCTTGAAACACATTCACGCCAACGACCCAAACCTGCCTGTGGTGTTGTTCACCGCCCAGCCAGATGTCAACTCGGCGGTGGAAGGACTACGTCATGGTGCGACCGACTATCTTGAAAAACCCCTCAAGCCGGAATTGATCATCGAACGCACACGCACCATCCTTGCCCGCCAGCAGCGCGAGCGACGCAAACGCGAGATCCAACTTCAGATCGAAGCCCTGCAAAAAGAATTGAAAACCCTGGAAACCGGCGAGGAACCCAATCCCCCGTCCAACCTGCCTGCCAACGAAACAGAGCGTTATCTCAAACGTGGAACGATCGTGCTCGATCTGCATACCCGCCGCATCATCATCAATGCGGAAGCCGTCAATATTCCGCCCACTTCCTTCGATTACCTGCTCGTGCTGGCGCGGCATGCCCCGAATGTGGTCGATTACCAGACCCTTGTTGCCGAGGCGCAGGGCTACCAGGCAGATCAGCGTGAAGCGCAGGAACTTGCCAAATGGCACATCCACCAGCTGCGGCAGGCATTCGACAAGGATGAGCAGGGTCCGAAATACCTTATCAATGTGCGGGGGCGAGGATACCGCCTGGTAGCGGATTGATCAGATTGAACTTCCGGGTGGCTGAACCCCATGACCAGAACCCGCTTCCGGCTTGACCCGAGGCGGGTTTTCCTTTGCCCACCAACTTTTCCCAACCCTTTTCCACTCAAGCCTAACGTTCTCTGAACGGGAATCCATTGAAAATGGGAGCGATGGAAACTCGCGAATCCCCCACTCTTGAGCAGGTCCGTATTCTGATCGTGGATGATCATCCCTCCACGGCTACGACCCTGGCGCGTGCGCTCACGCAGCTGGGTCCTGCTGTGGATGTGGTTTCCGCCACCAATGGACTTGAAGCGCTGGAAAAGGTGAAAGACAAAGGCGTGGATATCCTGATCACCGATATGATCATGCCGGAAATGACCGGTTTGGAATTGATCGAAAAGATGCAGAGCCACCCTGGCGGTCGCCCGGCACATACCTACCTTGTCACAGCGTACGATGTGCCCGGGCTGAAGGTGACGGCGCAGCGCCTGAAAGTGGATGAGGTGCTGATCAAGCCCATTCGTCCGGAGCGCATTTATCAGATCGTTGCGCGCAACATGGATGATATGAAACAAGCCACTCGCCCGCCTCAACCGGCGAACCGGGAAAAGCGGAAGTTTAAGATCCTCGTGGCAGATGATCGTCCCGACAATGTGACGCTGCTGATCCGTTATCTGGATTATGAAGGCTACGACCATGTCAGCGCGCAGGATGGGGTGGAGACTCTGATAAAGGTTCAGGATGAAATGCCCGATCTCGTTCTGCTGGATATCAACATGCCGAACAAGGATGGGTTCACTGTTCTGGAGGAGATCCGCGCCAACCCGGCGTTGGAGCATATTCCAGTCATCATTTTGACGGCGGCGCGGCTCGAGCCGTCTGATGTGCAGGAAGGTTTGAACCTTGGCGCGGATGATTACATTACCAAGCCGTTCGACCGCCATGAGTTGATGGCGCGCATCCGCACCAAGCTGAGGGTCAAGGAAGCAGAGGATGTCATCCGCCGCCGGAATCGCGAGCTCAGTCTGCTGCCGGAGATCGGCAAAGATCTGAGCGCACGGCTGGACATCAAGGATATTGCCAACGTGGTGCTCAAACGCACAACCGAAACGTTGGGAGCCTTCGAAGGACACATCCTCTTGATGGATGCGGCGGGGAACATAACCGAACGGTTCAAGGTTTCCCTGTCCCATTCCGATGAGGGTGCAGACAAGATCGACCTCGATAAAAAACTGCTCGATCACATTGCCGAGACCCATCAGGGGCTGATCGTCAAGAATACACAGAACGATCCGCAATGGCATTTGCATGGCAGCAGTTCCATTCGCTCTGCGGTGGCGGCGCCGCTATTCGGTCGCCGTGAACTATTGGGCGTGTTGTGCCTTACGCACGAACAGGAAAATTACTTCACCCTTGAGCACCTGTTATTACTCCAAGCCATCGCCAGTCAGGCGGCGATTGCCATTGAGAATGTGCGGTTGTACGAGAATGTCACGCAGGAACAGAAGCGCCTGGAAAAGGTAAAGAACGAATTCATTGCCACTGCTTCACACGATTTGAAGAATCCCATCATGTCCATCAGCGGGTACAGTGATCTGTTATCCAAAGCAGGTCCCCTCAACCAGCAACAGCAGGATTTTGTTGGTTACATCCAATCCTCCGCCCGCAACATGCTGGAGCTGGTGCAAAACATGCTGCAGCTGACCGAGATCGACCTTCAGCAAATGCAGGAAAGGCGGGAAGCCCTGGATGCAGTGGAACTTTTGGAAGCAGTTGTGAATGAATCCCAGATCCTGGCGAAGGAAAAGGGGCAGACCCTCGAAATCAGTAACACCAAAGGCTCTGTCCAGGTCGAAGGGGATTCGCTCCAAGTGCGGCAGGTGTACCGAAATTTGATCGGCAATGCCATCAAGTACACGCCTGAGGGCGGCAAGGTCTCTGTTTCTTCCCATACACAGGATGGAAATCTAATCATTCAAATTCGAGATACCGGCTATGGCATTCCTGCTGCGGACCTCCCATTTATTTTTGATCGTTTTTATCGGGTCCGCAGCGGGAAAGCCAGCGAGATCGAAGGCAATGGGCTTGGGCTGGCGATTGTCAAATCTGTGATCGAAAAACACGGCGGGCAGGTACGCGTTGAAAGCGAAGTCGGCACGGGGACACGGTTCGAAGTATCGCTGCCAGCTTGTAAACCGGGCGCTGCCTTGAACGGGATATAGGAGAACCATGATGAGTGAGGCTAGAAAATTAAAAAAACATGCAGTGGAGACCAGCCGCGTAGCCCATCGTGGAACGCTGACTCAAGCAGGCATATTGATACTGCTCGCGGGGTTTGTAATGTATCAATCCATGTTTGGAGGGGTCGCCCAACCCGCCATGCAGACCGTCGTACCGTTCAAATATTACATGCTGGCGGTTTCGATCATAGTTGCGGGTATGAATGGGGGCAGTATCCTTGCCACGCTGCGCGGGAGGCAACCGCTTGCGTACAGCCTGTCTTATCTATCGATGTTCGTTTTTTTGCTGGGCGTGATCACCCTCATTCAGGGACGCGCACTTTTTAGCACCTTTTTCCTGCTTGTGGCTGCAGCCCTGGGGTTGCGCTGGATATGCCCCCCGCATCACAAACGCCTCTATTTTTTCGCCACAGCAATCGTCCTTGCCATCGCATGGTGGATCGAGTGGTACAACCCAGCTTGGCGCGTCGTATACAGCGGGGCACAAGTGGGTCCGATTGCCGCCATTGTTTTTGCATTGATTTTCTCGGTCTTTTTGGCGCTTCAAGCGTGGCAGGGCAATATCCGGTTGAAACTGGCAACCGGGTTTACAGCCATCGCGTTGGCTTCTGTGACCTTCCTCGGATCGGTAACGTACCTCAATGTCCGAAGCCAGATGCGGGAGGATATTCGCCAGCGCCTGCTGAACATGGTCAGCATTGCGGCGCTTCAACAGGATGTCGAGACGCACGCAGCCATTACGAAAGTTGGGGATGAATCGACACAGGCATACCAACAAATCAGGGGTGTCAATTCCGCCATCGTCGCCACTGATCCGGATATCGTCTACTTGTACACGATGCGCATGGATGAAAACGGTCAGATCTATTTTGTGGTCGATACCGGTCAGGCGGGGAACGAAGATACCGCCGCCGTCGCCGAACCATATATGGATGCCAGCCCCCTATTAGCGGAAGTGTTCGCCTCACTCGACCATCCCATCGTCGAAGAGGAGTTTTATACCGACAGTTTTGGAACCTTTCTTTCAGCGTACGCGCCCTTCTACGCGGCGGACGGACGCAGGGAGGGTGTGATTGGTCTGGATATCAGCGCTGATCAGGTGGCAGCCCGGGAAAACCAGCTGCTGGTTCTGATCCTTGGCACCAGTCTGGCAACGATGTTCGTTGTCGTCCTGATCGGTCTTTGGTTGGGAGGCGTCTTCGTTCGACCGATCGCCAATTTATCGCGCGTAACCCAACAAATCATCGAAGGTGACCTGAGCGCCCGTGTAACAATCGAGACCCAGGATGAAATCGGCGATCTTGCTCAGGTGTTCAACGCCATGACCTCCCAATTACAGGAGACCTTGCTCGGCTTGGAACAGCGCGTGGCGCAACGCACCCAGGCGCTGGCAACTTCGGGTGAGATCAGCCGTCGGCTCTCCTCTATTCGAGATCAGAAGACCCTGGCAGTGGAGGTTGTAAATCAGCTGCAATCCTCGTTCAATTATTACCATGCCCACATTTATCTGGTGGATGAAACGAAAACCCATCTGGTCATGACCGGCGGCACAGGCGAAGCCGGAGCAACCCTGCTGGCACGCGGACACAAAATCCCCAAAGGCAAAGGCCTGGTGGGCCGCGCAGCCGAGTTGAAAAATACTGTCTTGGTGGCAGATACATCCAACGACCCGAACTGGCTGCCCAACCCTCTGTTGCCAGAGACAAAATCTGAGATCGCCATTCCGATCATGGCGGGAGACGAATTACTCGGTGTGTTGGACGTGCAAAACAATGTCGTGAACAGCCTGACCCAACAAGACGCCGACCTGCTCCGATCCATCGCAGACCAGGCAGCCATTGCGCTTCAAAATATCAATATTACGGAAACCGTCACCAAACGGGCGGATGAATTGCAAAAAGTTGCAAAGGTCAGTTCCGTCGCTTCTTCGATCATTGATGACGAGCAAAAAATGCTGGAGCAGATGGTCCAGCTTACCCAGCGGCAGTTCGGTTTGTACCATGCCCATGTCTTCATATTCGATGAAGGATCACAACTGCTCCAGATCGAAGCATGTGGCTGGAAGGAAGGCGACGAACACGAAGGGACACACGGCACTACCACGATCCCGCTTTCGCAGGAACAATCTCTGGTAGCCCGCGCAGCCCGCACCCGCCGCCCTGTGATCGTGAACAACGTCCGCGAAGATGCCGGCTGGCTGCCCAACCCGCATCTTCCCGATACGGCAGCGGAACTGGCTGTGCCACTCATGGCTGGTGATCATCTCATCGGCGTACTGGATGTGCAATCCGACCAGGTCGATGCCTTTACGGAAGAGGACGCCAACATCCAATCCATTCTGGCTTCACAGATCGCCGTCGCCATCCAGAATGTGCGGGCTTTTCAACAGAGCAAGCAGCTGGCGAAACGTCAGGCACTGATCGCCTCCATCAACCAGCAGGTGCAAAGCGCGACCACGGTCGAAGGCGCTTTGAAAGTGGTTGCCCGCGAACTGGGACGGGCGCTAGGAACCAGGACCCGCGTAGAGATGAAACCCAATTCCAAATAAGGATTTATTAAAACAAGTACCACCAACCATAAAGGAGTTCTAAATGAAAAAGTCGTACTTATACAATTTCGGTTTGTTGATCGTTCTTATGGCTTTGCTGGTCAGCGCCTGCGGCAGCATCGGCGCTCCCAAGGAAGCGGATAAGGTCACGGTCCAATTAAGTTGGTTCCACGGCGTGGAATATGCAGGCTTCTATACCGCTGTCGATAAAGGCTACTATGCCGAAGAGAACATCGAGGTAACCCTGGTAGCCGGCGGACCGGAAACCAATCCGTTGGATGAAGTTGCCAATGGCAACGCTCAATTTGGTATCGGTCAGGGAGACAGCCTGATCGTAGCAAAAACCGAGGGGCGGGATTTCGTCGCCGTAGCAACCATTTTCCGCGATAATCCGCTCGCCATCACTTCACTCGAACAAGACAACATCTTGAAACCGGAAGACCTGGTTGGAAAGACCGTGGGAGCTTACTCCCTCGATCTGAGCGGCTACAGCGACCTGCTCTTCCTCGCCTTTATGAGCCGCACCGGGCTGGAAAAAGACTCCATGCAGTATGCCCTCATCGAAGACTTTTATGGCGCGAACGAGATCAAGTCAGGGCGGATGGATGCCATGAGCGGAATGTTCGCCACCGATCAGCAGGTCATGACCCGGGATGCGGGCGATGAGATCAACCTGATGTATTACAAAGATTACGGCGTGGACGTGTATATCAATACGATCTTTGTGACCGGAGAGTTCATGCAGAACAACCCAGACCTGATCGAACGGTTCATCAGCGCCACCATGAAAGGCTACCAGTACGCCATCGAGAATACGGACGAAGCAGCGGAACTGGCGCTCACCTATGACGAAGCCCTGGACCTGGCGTATCAGGAGAACGTTATGAAGGCACAGATCCCATTCATCGATACGGGTAGTGGTCCCATCGGCTCAATGGACGAAAATGTCTGGAATATCACGCAGGAAATCCTTTTGGAATTCGACCTGATCAGCGCACCCATCGATCTTTCGACCGTTTACACCAACCAATTTGTATTGCCATAGTACCCACACCCCGGGCATCAACCCATCCGGCTGCTGTACTGGAGATTTGCCATGAATCAAATTTCATCCTCTCAAAATACCATACGCAGGCAGGACCGTTTGGACGGAAAACGGCTGCGCACACTTTCCCTGCGGAATCGCCTGCTGCTGGCATTTATCCTGCTGGCAATATTCCCCGTGCTCATCACCGGTACAGTAGCTGGATTCATCAGTGGGCGGGGGTTGACCACTGAGGCGTTCAATCGACTCGAAGCGGTTTCATCGTTGAAAGAAAACGAGATCAAAACACTGCTCAATGTGTTGCAAACCAGCCTCGATCTCGTCATCGACGATCAGAGAACCCAACAGGAACTGAACTCGGTTCTACAAGACAACAATGCTGAATCGCAAAGCAAGCAGGATATCCGCAATGAAATGGCGGGGTTCAACGAAAAAACGGGATACTTCACCGAGATATTCCTGATGGACCTCGATGGAAAGATCGTCGTTTCAACGGATATTGTTCAGGAAGGCAAGATCCAGCTGAATCAGGATTTCTTCAAACAAGGCTTGCTCGGCTCATACATCTCCCCGCCGGCTTACGAGGTGGGGCTTTCCAACTACTCCATCGTGATGACCCAGCCTGTGAAGAACTCGTCTGGCAAGACCATCGGAGTTCTCGCTGGGCGCGTCAACCTCTCCGCATTGAGCGAGATCATGCAGGTGCAGGGCGGTCTCGGAGACACGGGCGAAACGTATCTCGTCAGCGCGAACTTCGCAGCCCTGACCAGCCTGCGACATGAAGAACTTTCACTGGGCGAGACGTACATCCGCTCGGAAGGCGTGACGGTTGCCATCCGCGAAAAAACGTTTGGAACGGCAACCTATCAAAACTACACCGATACAACCGTGATCGGCGTGTACCGCTGGATCCCGGAACTGCAGGTCGCTTTGGTCGCTGAAAGCCATCAGGCAGAAGCGCTTCGAACCTCGACGACAGTGTTCCAGACCACCCTGGGCTTGATCATCGTGACAGTGCTGGCTGCCGTCATCCTGGCGTTCATCATCACCCAAGGCATCACCTCGCCGATCACGGCGCTGGTTGAAGTCGCCGACAAAATCTCGCACGGTAACCTCACCCTGCAGGTGGAAAACACCCAACAGGACGAGATCGGGGTACTGGGTCAGGCATTCAACGCCATGACCGAACGTCTGCGCAACCTGATCGGTACGCTCGAACAACGTGTAACAGACCGCACCCGTGCGCTGACGACCTCCATCGAAGTCAGCCGCCGCCTCTCCACCATTTTGGACCAGGAACATCTTATCTCCCAGGTCGTGGAACAGGTGAAAGATGCGTTCGACTATTATCACGTTCATATTTATCTGTACGACGGTCAGACGCAGGAACTGGTCATGGCAGGCGGCACCGGAGATGCCGGAAAAGCCATGATGGCACGTGGACACAAGATTCAAAAAGGCAGGGGGTTGGTGGGACGCGCCGCCGAAACTGAACAGGCGGTCTTTGTACCTGATACCTCTTCAGAGGAAGGCTGGCTGCCCAACCCTCTGCTGCCCGAGACCAAATCTGAGATCGCAGTACCCATTGTGCTCGGCAATGAAACATTAGGTGTGCTCGACGTGCAGCAGAACACAGTTGGGGGATTGAAACACGAAGATGTAGACCTGCTGCAATCCATCGCCTATCAGGTGGCGATCGCCTTGAAGAACGCGCAGACCTTTGCAGAAAGCCGCAAACAAGCCGAACGCGAAGCCCTGATCGGTGAAATCAACAGGAAGATCCAAAGCACCACGACCGTGGAACATGCCCTGCAAACGGCTGTGAAGGAACTTGGCATTGCCTTTGGCGCAAAAGACTCACGCGTGATGATCGAACGACCCAGTCTCATTACGCCGGAGATTCAGGATGGAAGGAGGAAATAAACGATGTCTGACCAATTGCCATCCGAAAACGATAAATCCATGCAAAAGCGCATCGAAAAACTGTTCGATGGGGAGGAACCACCTTCTTATTTGAGCATCGGTGAGGTTGAAAGCCTGCGAAGGCGCATCTCTGAGTTGGAGCAAAAACTTTCGGCGGCGGGAATGCCCGATGGTGTTGAGCCCGCTCCCGTGTCTGAAAAAGAAGCGGCAGAGACTGTCAGGCAAAACAACTCGACAGACGGCTCATCATCTCCCGCCGGGAAGGATTTCCGTCGCACCAATTCCCTCTCGACCAGGATCCTTCTGCCGACCCTGGCGACCTTTGCAATTGCATTGGCTGCATTTTTTTTCTACAATTTTTATACTGCACAGGTCGATTACCGCACCCGCGAAGTTACCGAAAGCAAGCAGGCGGAGGAATTCTTTACCTCTGAACTTTCCAATATGGAAAACTTTGCGTTGGGGTTGGCGATCCAATCAGCGACCAACCCGGAGATTCAGGCGGCATTTGCAGAACGCGACCGGGCGGCTCTGACCGACCTGACCCTTTCCACGTATGAAGCGTTGGATGGTCAATTCGATATTCCACAGTATCAATTTCACCTTTCTCCTGCGGTATCGTTCCTGCGATTGCATAATCCGGAAAGCTTCGGCGACGACCTCTCCTCCTTCCGCAATACGGTGCTCGAAGTCAATGATACCTTGAAGCCGGTCGCCGGGCTGGAAGTGGGACGCGGTGGTATGGGTATGCGCGGCGTCATGCCAATGTTCTACAAAGGGCGTCACACGGGCAGCGTGGAATTCGGTCTTAACATCGATGATACTTTCACCGCCCGCATGAAAGAGGAATTTGGCGGCGATTGGCGCATCATTTTGACAAGGGAAGCGCTTGCGCTTGCCACTCTGGAGGATATTTCGGCGCTGAGGGAAGGTCCCGCATCGAACTTGCTGGTGCTGGCTTCCACCATCGACAGTGTCTATGCCCCCGTAGATTCGTACACTTCGGCGCTCAACGGTGAGCAGACCATCAGCCGCGTGCGTGAAAATGGGAAGACCTACAGTGTAAGCACTCTGCCCTTGCGCGATTACACCGGCAAGGTGATCGGTACAGTGGATATCGTCATCGACCGCACAGAGATCGTTGGTCAGCAAACCTGGCGTGTGGTCTTCATGCTTCTGGCAATGTCTGTGGCGCTTGGGGCAGGTTCGTACAGCTTGAGGCGCACGACCAACCTTGCGCTCAGACCGCTCACAGACCTGACTCGCGCTTCCGAAGCCATCGAACGCGGGGATCTCTCGCAGCAGGTGGTCATCTCCAGCCAGGATGAGATCGGGCAGTTGGGTTTCACCTTCAACCGAATGACCGCCCAGTTGCAAAACCTGATCGGTTCGCTCGAGCAACGCGTCGCTGAACGCACCCACGACCTCGAACTGGCAGCGGTGGTCGGACGCACGATCACCGAAAAAGTGAACAACATGGATGAGATGCTTTCCAAAGCGGTCGACATCATCCGCAGCCGTTTCAACCTGTACTACACCCAGATCTATTTGCTCGACCCGTTTGATGAGACCATCACTCTGCGTGCCGGAACCGGTGAGGTGGGACGCCAATTACTCGTTCGCGGACACAGCCTGAAAGTGGGTTTAACCTCCATCAATGGGCGCGCCGTAGCGGAAAAACGCGCCATCATCGTGGCAGATACGGAGAAGAGTTCCTTCTTCCTCAAGAACGACCTGCTGCCCAATACCCGTTCTGAAATGGCCGTGCCGCTCATGGTTGGCGATCGTGTGGTGGGTGTGTTGGATATGCAAAGCGAATACCCCAACGCGCTTAATGAGACCAACCTGCCCGCCTTTGAAGCGCTCTCCGGTCAATTGGCGGTGGCGATCCAGAACGCCGATCTCTTCGAGGAAGCGACGGAAGCGCGCGTCAGCCTTGAGGAGCGAGCCAGATACCAATCGTATTCAAATTGGCACGAATTCCTTAACGCAATCGACCGCAGCGAAAAGATCGGTTTCGCCTTCCAGCAAAATAAACTTACCCTCGTCACTGAAGAGATTGCAGACGAACACACCATTGTGGCGCCCATCCAGATCATTGGAGCGCAGGTTGGAAAAATACAGATTGCGGGCGATGAGAAACGCAGCTGGGCAGATGCTGATATACAGGTCGTTCAAGCCATTGCCGATCAGCTGTCACGCCATCTCGACAACCTGCGTTTGCTTTCCCAGGCAGACAAGTTCCGTCACGAAGCAGAACAGGCGCTCAAACGCCTGACGCGCGAAAACTGGCAGGATTACCTGCAGATCCGCGAGGCTTTGGCGGGTTTCGTGTACGACCAAAAAGAGGTCATACCCCTTGGCGAAGCGGGAAATAACCACCGATCTGTTGCCTATCAGATGCCCATCAAGGTACGCGATGAATTGGTTGGCGAACTGGCAGCCGCCGAACCCAGCGCCGTAACCGAAGAGGAAGCCGAACTCATCATCCAACAGGTATCGGAAAATCTCGGCACCCACATCGAAAACCTCCGCCTATTGGAACAGACCGAAGAGGGGCGCGCAAGATTACAAATAAGCCAGGAACGTCTTGCAGAAGCGCTTGATATTGCCCGCCTCGGCAACTGGGAATACGATGTTGAAAAGGACCTGTTCAAGTTCAACGATCAGTTCTACTCCATCTTCCGCACCAATGTAAAAGAAGTTGGCAGCTATCAAATTTCCTCCGCAGAATATGCGCGCCGATTTGTCCACCCGGACGATGCGGCACTGGTCGGCGAAGAGATCGGCAAAGCCATGTCCACCACCGAGCGCTTCTTTAGCCGCCAACTCGAACATCGCATTATTTTCACTGACGGAAGCACAGGATACATCGCCGTCAACCTGAACGTCGAACGGGACGAGAATGGCAAGATCATCCGCTGGTATGGTGCGAATCAGGACATCACTGAACGCAAACTGGCGGAAGAAGCCATCCGCACCAATGAAGCGCGCCTGTCTGAAGCGCTCAACATCGCCCGCCTCGGCAACTGGGAGTACGACTTCGAAAAGGATCTCTTCACCTTCAATGACAACTTTTACGCCGTCTTCCGCACGGATGTGGAAACGGTCGGCAGTTACCAAATGTCTTCTGCCGAGTACGCCGAACGCTTTGTCCATCCCGACGACGCCCCATTGGTCGGCACAGAAATTGCCAAAGCCTTATCCACAACCGAACGGCATTTCCAGGCGCAAGTGGAACATCGCATCTTCTTCCCCGATGGAAGCCTCGGCTACATCTACGTGAGCATCAACGTCGACCGCGACGAGAACGGAAAGATCGTCCGCTGGTATGGTGCGAATCAAGACATCACCGAACGCAAGCTGGCACAAAATCTCATCGCGGAACGCGCGAACCAGCTCGAGACCGTGGCAACCGTATCCACCACCTCCTCCACCGTGTTGAACCCGGATACCCTCCTGCAAACCGTGGTAGACCTGACAAAGGAACGCTTCAGTCTTTACCACGCCCACATTTATCTTGCCGATGAATCCTGGAACACCCTGATGCTCGCCACAGGCGCAGGCGATGTGGGACGTCAAATGACCACTGCGGGTCACGCCATTCAAATGGATGCGGAACGCTCGCTTGTGGCGCGCGCCTACCGCGAACGCAAAGCGATCATCGTGAATGACATCCACGAGGATGTTGGCTTCCTGCCAAATCCGCTCCTACCCAACACGCACGCCGAAATGGCGCTCCCCATGATCGTAGGCGACAGAGTTCTCGGCGTGTTCGACGTGCAATCTGAAAAAGCCGGCTACTTCACCGAAGAGGATGCGCTTATCTACAATACCCTCGCCGCCCAGGTGGCGGTCGCGCTCCAGAACGCCCGCCTCTACCAGGAACAAGCCGCCACATTGACCCAGTTGCGCGAACTGGACCGGCTAAAATCTTCCTTCCTCGCCAACATGTCACATGAGTTACGCACCCCGCTCAACTCCATCCTCGGCTTCACCGATGTGATGTTGGAAGGCTTGGATGGCACACTGACGCCCTATATGCAGAACGACCTCTCGCTCATCCAAAAGAACGGGCAGCATCTATTGCACCTCATCAACGACGTGCTGGACATGGCAAAGATCGAATCCGGTAAACTCAACCTCATTGTCGAGAAGTTCAACCTCCATGAGATATTCGAAGAGGTCGTCAGCATCACAACCCCGCTGACCAATGAAAAGGAAGTGAACATCTTCATCGAGACGGATTCAGATCAAAAGGTAGAGATCAGCGCCGACCGAACCCGCCTGCGACAGGTACTTCTTAACCTCGTCAACAACGCCGTGAAATTCACCGAAAAAGGTACGATCTCCATCCGCGCCATCCGCGAAGCGAAGAACGTGCTCATCAGCGTCAAAGACAACGGCATGGGCATCCCGCCGGCACATCTTGAAAGCGTCTTCCAGGAATTCACCCAGGTCGATACATCCACCACCCGCAAAGTGGGCGGCACCGGACTGGGTCTGCCCATTAGCCGCCGCCTCATCCAAATGCATGGCGGACGCCTGTGGGCTGAAAGCACCGGCATCGAAGGCGAAGGCGCCACCTTCTACATCTTCCTGCCACTCGAAGCCAAAGTTTCTGAGCCCGAGATCACAACAAAGAGAGCGTAAATCATGGCACCCCCTATCTACCTGCAATGCGCTGTCTGCGGAAACCAACAACCCTACATCCCATTCGAACCGGCTGTGTGCAACCACTGCCAGTCGCAGTGGCTCGAAGCGAACTACAACTACGAAGCCTTCAAACGCGAGATCCTGCGCGGCATCCCCAACCGTCCCATGAACTTGTGGCGCTATCAGGATGTATTGCCGCTGGATAATCCCTCGGCACTGGATCTATACCCCGCCGGTGGAACGCCCCTCTGGCTTTCGCATCGCTTCGCCCCGGACCTCGGGCATGGTACTGTATACATCAAGGATGAACGCTACGGACCGACCTCTTCCTTCAAAGACCGTCAGGCAGCTGTCGCTGTCGCTGCAATGAATGAAAACGGGATCCGTGAAGCGGTCATTGCATCCACCGGAAACGCCGCTGTGGCATATGCCGCCGCCTGTGCGCGGGCGGGCATCAAACTATGGGTCTTCATGACCAGCCTCGTCCCGCAGGAAAAACTGCGAGAAGCCGCACTCTTTGGCGCGGAAGTGATCCGCGTCAGCGGCAACTACGACCAGACCAAACAGATCGCCGCACAATTTGCCCAGCGAAAGAACCTGCTGCTCGACAGAGGCGCAAGTTCCATCCCCGCGCGTGAATCAATGAAGACCATCGCCTACGAGATCGTGGAAAATCTCGGCTGGCGCGCGCCAGATTGGTACATTCAAGCCGTCAGCGGCGGGTTGGGACCGCTGGGCGTGTATCACGGCTTCAAGGAAATGTACGACATGGGCTTGATCAACAAAGTCCCAAAACTCGCCGTCATTCAGGCGGAGGGATGTTCGCCCATGGTGCAAGCCTTCAAAGCAGGGAAGGAGACCGCCGAGCCGGTTATTCCTGATACACGCATCATCATCCTCTCCACAGGCGACCCGGGAAAATCGTACACCTATCTCTGGAACCTCACCCAAAAGTTCGGCGGCGTGATGGAGGCGGTGACAGACCTCGAAGCATACAACGCCATGAAGGCGCTCGCAAAAAGCGAAGGCATGGCTGTAGAACCGGCAACCGCGGTTGCCTTTGCCGGGTTCGAGAAGTTATCCAAACAGGGTGTCATCAACAAGGAAGATTTGGTGGTCATCAATTGTACGGGGCACACCTTCCCGGTCGAAAAGCATGTCCTTGGAGATCAGTGGGCGGTGGATGTCCATCTCAGCAAGGACCAATCCCCCGCCCCGCGCGAGGGATTGCAATCTGCATTGGAGCATCTCGATGAAACCACCACAACTGTGTTATTAATCGATGACAATGAAGACGATGCGCTTCTCATCCGCCGCCTGCTCGAAGGCAGGAAGAATTATCGCATGTATCATGCCAAGGATGGCTGGGAGGGTCTCTCCATCGCACGGCAAAAACTGCCTGATCTGATCGTCAGCGACCTGACCATGCCGGGCATCGACGGGTTCGGACTTGTCGAAGAATTGAAACTCGACCCGCGCACGAAGCACATCCCGGTGGTGGTGGTCAGCGCAAAGGATATCACTGCCGAAGAGCGGAAACGACTCAACGGTCACATTGAAGCGGTTTATCAAAAGGGTTCGCTGCCCACCCGCAAATTCGTGGATAAGGTCATCCATGTCCTCGAAGATAAAACGGAAGACAAGAATAAATCATAAGGAGACATCATGGGACACAACATTCTATATGTGGAAGACAATCCCGACAACATGATGCTGGTGAAGCGCGCTCTCGAGTCGCGTGGATATGTCCTGCTGGAAGCCGTCAACGGGCTGTCTGGGGTGGCGCTTGCCGAAGAGAAGGATGTGGACCTGATCCTGCTGGATATCAACTTGCCGGATATCGACGGGTACGAAGTAGCTCGTCGTTTGCGCGCCAGCGCAAAACACAACCTGGCGTATGTGCCCATTATCGCCATCACCGCCAATGCGTTGAAAGGCGATGCCGAAAAAGCGCTCTCTGCTGGATGCGATGTGTACATGTCCAAGCCGATCAATATCCGCGAACTATGGGCGCGCGTGGAAGCCTTTGTGCCCGCGCCAGAGCAAAAGAATTAAATGAACAGCAAACATTCCTTTCTCGAAGGATTAACCTGTTCGGGATGTGGGAAAAAATATTCGCCGCTTCAGGTTCATACCTTTTGCACGGATTGCCAATCCACCCTGTTGGTGGAGTACGATTTACAGGCTGCCCGCCACCACACAGACCGGGATGAAGTCTGCCGCCGCCACAAGGGGATGTGGCGCTGGCACGAGGTTCTTCCGATCCTTGATGAAAGAAATCAGGTCACATTGGGCGAAGGCGATACCGCCCTGCTGCCGCTCGAGAGCCTGGGTAAATCACTGGGATTAAATCAATTATTCGTCAAAGAAGAAAGCAGCAATCCCACCGGTTCATTCAAAGCACGGGGACTTTCAGCCGCCGTATCAAAAGCAAAGGAATTGGGAATCAAAAAGGTCATCATCCCCACCGCCGGGAACGCAGGCGGCGCCATGGCATCTTATGCTGCGCGCGCGGGGATGAAATCCATGATCTACATGCCCAAAGATACGCCCAGGGCGAACATCGAAGAGAGCCGCATCGTCGGCGCTGAAGTTGTCCTCATCGACGGTTTGATCAGCGATGCGGCTGGCATGGCGGGCATCAAGGCGCGCGAAGAAGGCTGGTTCGATGTATCAACTTTCAAGGAGCCCTATCGCGCAGAAGGCAAAAAGATCATGGGGTATGAATTGGCGGAACAATTCGGCTGGGAATTGCCGGATGTCATCATCTACCCCACTGGCGGCGGCACGGGTCTGGTGGGAATGTGGAAAGCCTTTGACGAAATGGAAACGCTGGGCTGGCTGAACAACACAAAACGTCCGCGCATGGTTTCGGTGCAAGCGGCGGGATGTGCCCCTGTCCCGCGCGCATTCGAGAAAAAAGCCATGTTCTGTGACTTCTGGACCAACGCTTCGACCATCGCCTCGGGCTTGCGCGTCCCTAAAAGTTTTGCCGACCACCTGATCCTTAAATGCCTCTATGATAGCAATGGCACAGCGGTTGCCGTCGAAGATGATGCGCTCATGCAGGCGCAAAAGGAGATCGCTGTGGCAGAAGGCATCTTTGCGGCACCCGAAGGTGCCGCCACCTATGCCGCCCTGAAAGACCTCGTCGCCCAAAAGTGGATCGACCCGGACGAACGGGTTGTGCTGTTCAATACCGGGTCTGGGTTGAAATATTTAGACCGAGCCTGAAGCTGATAAAAAATGAACTCACCCGTGAAACCTTAATTTCGGGGTGAGTTCATTTTTAAGAGCTAATAGGACGCGGATGCACACTGGAAAGCGGATTCTTTAATCCTTTCCGCGCGATTCGCAGTCTGCGCTTGTCCGTGTCCCATATTAAGTTCGGGGGGAATTATGTTTTTTATATCCGTATCACTGTCGGCTTCAACCCCAATTCATCGATCAGCCCATTCAGCTCATCGTCGGTCAGCCGCCTGCCTTTGCCGGCATAGGCGGTGAGCATGGCTTCGGTGGTGTTGGTTCCAAAAGAACGACCATCGTAGCGCGGTGTGGTGGTGATGATCGTCTTCACACCACGTTCCTTCAGCAAGGCAATATTGTCTTCAGTGGTGGTGTTGGTGACGATGGTCTTGCCCGTCAAATTCCTGGGCATATATTTGCGCATGAAGAGAAAATCCCCGGCGATCAAATCAGACTCTTCAAAATATTTCACATACCTTGGCTCATGTTCTGAGCCATCGCTGCCATAGAAGATCATGCTCATGGGAAAATAACTGACAAAAGGAAGCATGACCCGTGCAACTCGTTTGAAGGCGGGAAGTCCGTACACGGGAAGCGGGACTCCGAGCGCGACCATGAGATCGCCAAACACGGTTCGTTCACTGACCTCGGAGACGGCAGCCGCCAACCCAAGCCGATCCACCGCGACTGGGATGAACGCCTGCTTGAAGCGGACATCGTCGAGTTCCGGCTTCGCCAATTCGAAAACACGTCGCTCGAGCGTGTGTTTGAGTCCGCGCCCGTCACAGAGTGGAGTCTGCCTGATGCCATTGACCAGTTTCAGGGCGGCATGAAGCGGATATTCCTTTTGGTCAAGGCGCAGGTAGAGATCCACACCGCCTACGCCGAAGGCATCCACCTTCCCATCCAGATCGAGATACATTTGACGGGCTTTCGCAACATCGCCATCTGTGCCAATGCGCTCGACTTGAATGTCCACACCGTTGAGATTGACGATCACTTTTTTATCGCGCTTCGAACTTCTAAGGCTGATGCCAACTGCTCGTTTCATTTCATCATCCTTTGAAATAAAACATCCCACAACACTTGTGTATTGTGGGATGTGATGTTCGGTTTTACTTTACTTGAAATGTCGGAATTGCGCCGTTCGTCAGGATCAAATTCGGGAAGACGCCGGAGGGTGTGTAAATGAACTTGTCGGTATCCTTGATGGCATTGGCATTCGCCAGTGCGATCTGTAAGGCGACGTACTCAGGGTGCGCGGCGTACATTTCTGCAAGCGCCAACTCCTTGGCGATCTCAACTTGTGCCTGCTCGTCGGCGACTGCCTGCTGTGCTTGCGTGAGTTCCAGTTGTGCCTGCGCATTGACAGTTTGCTGTTCGATCACGGCGAGTTCGGCTTCCAATTGCTGCTGTTTCAATTCCTGAAGGATGGCTTGCTGGCGGGCTTCTTCCTGTAACTTGGACTGTTCCACGCGGATGCGGCCCTCTTCCACCGCCTGCTGCGCAGCGGCTTCCTGTTCGGCTTTCTCGGCATCCTGTTTGGCTTTTTCGGTGGCGAGGCGGCTCTGAACGATGGCATCAAGCGCGGCTTGAACTTCGGGTGAAATAATGACTTGCGGCACTGCCACGTTGCGCACTTCGAGACCAAGCGGTTCTGCCAGCGCACTTAATTCTTCGTCGATGCAATTCCTCAGGTTATCACGCCCTGAACCGATGACGGCTTCGTCAAATTTCTTGTCGCCCACGCAGACCTTCATTGCCTGCAAGGTGAAGGCGGTCATGCGCTGGGTCAGGGATTCGTCGCTCATGTAGATGTTGCGGTAACGGGAATAATTGGAGATGACAATATCCGCTTCGCGCGGGCGGAACACATCTGCTGTGACCTGCAAACCAATGCGCTGCTTGTCGATGGTGATCAATTCCGCGTCGTCCACGGTGATCGCCACGGCGCTGGTTTTGATCTTGACCAGGTCGACGAACAAGCCGACATCGTAAGCGATTCCGGGTTGTTTCACGCCCTGGATCTCACCGGCTTCAATGGTGACGCCCACTTCGTCATTTTCAATGACTTCAAAATACCAGAAAGAACGACTGATGCTGGCTAGAATGGCAACCAAAACAACGACAACAAACCCGACAACCAACCAGCGAGGGATGGATGGAAATGATGGGCGTGGTGTTGGATTTTGGTTTTGCGCATTGGGGTTTTTCATACACTCCTCCTAAGACAATAATAAATTATAAAGAACTAACGAACGGATTATACATCTTCTCATGCCCCACAGTTGTCTGCGGACCATGACCCGAAAGTAGGATCGTTTCATCGGGCATTGTATATATTTGTGTACGGATGCTATGTTCCAAAGTTGCAAAATCGCCGCCGGGCAGGTCGGTGCGCCCGACACTTTCGTTGAAAATCAAATCGCCGCAAAAGCAGGTGTTCTCTTTGGCAACATACAACACACAGTGACCTTTCGTATGCCCCGGCGTGAAGCGGACTTCGAACTTGTTCGAGCCGAGTTTCATCATCATGCCGTGGACAAAGTCAATGGTCGGTTCGGGACCCGGGTCTATATCCAGCCCAAATTTTTTGCCGCCACCACCCTCTCGCCAGAGGACGTGGTCATCGGGGTGCAGCGCCACATGCGGCAGCGGGTTGAGCGCATCCGCAATGGCTGCCGCGCCGCCAATGTGATCGAAATGCGCGTGCGTGTACCACAAATGACCGATACGCCATTCACGTTTTTGCGCTTCTGCCAAAATGATGTGACCATCCCACGAGGGGTCGATGACTACGGCTTCTTTTGTTTCGGGGTCAGCGACAAGATACGCATTCGTGACAGCAGGACCGAGGGTGAAAGAGACGATTTGAAGCATGAGGTTTGCCTTTCATAAAAACGATGGTTACTTTCAAGAAGCAACGACCACCTGTTCTTCAACTTTCCGCGGGGCAAAAAAGTAACTGATAAAGATCGACACAACGATCAAACCGATGGAAAGCGGGTAGATAATGAATGGGTCACGGTCGAAGATGAAACCGGCAATTGGCGGCGCAGCGATGAAGATGATCGCGCTGACGGTTTCCATCGCGCCGTAGGAAAGCCCCATCTGCGAATCGTGGACAAGTCCGCGGGCTTGCGCCAGCGCCATCGGGCGCGCGGCGCGGAATCCGCCGAGCAGGAAATACCCAAGCATGAAAACCGGCAACCCCGTTCCCTGCCAGATCAACGCCGCAAACAGGATAACCAACAGCTGAGCCAGCACAAACCCGCGTCGAGGGTTGAAGCGGCTGAAAGCAAATGTCATTACGGAATTGCCCAATGCGCCCGCCGAGAAGATCCAGCCGGTTTCCGTCAACGACAATTCACGCACACCGTTGAGAAAATTCGGTGTGAGCGGTTGTGAGAGATAAAGCGCAAAGACAGCAAAGGCATAGATCATTAAAAAATTTATAAAGCGGGCATTCTTCCAAAGGTTTAACGGCGGCGCGGCAGGGTCGTGTGTGTCGATCGGCTGCGCCTTAATAAAAACCACGCATAAGGTGGAGATTACGAAGATACCGAACGCAACGAGATAGCTTGAATTCATCCCATAGTGTTCCGCGATCCAGCCGCCGCTAACGGGACCGAGTGCCATCCCAAGGTTGAACATGGCGGAGGTCAGGGAAAGAACCGTGCCCACTGCCCAGGTTCCGCGCGCCGCCGTCACATAGCTGCTCAACGGCGAGGCGACAAATGCCGTCAACCCGTACCCAAACAAACCCACCAAATAAAGCGGCAGGCTTTCGGCAATTCCCATCGTCAACGTGGAGAAGGCGCCCAGCACCCACGCAGCCACCAGCAACGGACGCCGTCCCATACGGTCTGCGAGATGTCCGCCGGGTAGGTGTGTGATCGCCATGAAAAAGCCGAACGCGCCGAGTGCAAACCCCACCTGCTGTTTGCTCAACAGGAAATCGCTCTCCAAGCGGATCGGTACAAAATTGAAGAACATCCCTTCACCCACCCCCCAAAAGAACAGGGCAAAGGCAATAAAAAATAAATTTCGGTTCAAATTTTCCTCTTTGGATAAAAACCTGACAGGTCTGATTTACTTGTGGCGTTGAATAAAATCCCGCGCCAGTTCAAAGACCTGATGACGAGCCGCATCACGCGTGACAACATGACCGGATCCTGTCACATAGGTCTTGGTCTTCTCTGTGGCATTGACCAGCCCCGCGTAAATACGCTCCATGTTCTCCGGCACCACATACGTATCATCTTTGGAATGGATCATGCAAACCGGCACGGTCACCTTGGGCAGGGCTGCCTGCATCTTCCCCAACAACACCTTCAATTCCGCCGCCGAACGGATGGGGTTCAACGGATACGAAATATGTTCCTTGTACGCCTCTTTATCGAACCAGCCCGTCCCCGGCGCCTCCCTTGTCTTCGGCATATAAGCCCTGAAATAGCTATAGAGTTTGATCTGCCAGGCAGGGTGCTTATCCGGCAATTCATACGGCGCAGACATGGTCACGACGCCTTTCACATCCAGCTTTGTAGACATAAGCAGCGACAATACCCCGCCCATCGAAAGCCCGACCAAAAAGACCGTGTCCGCCGCGCCGCGCAAAAGGTTATAACCATCTTCGACGGAAGCCGTCCAATCCGTCCAGCGCGAGCGGACCATATCTTTGGGGCGGGTGGCATGTCCCGCCAATCGCACACCAAGGCATGTAAAGCCGAGTTCCCGGTTCAGGTATTCCCCCATCCAGCGCATTTCCTTGGGCGTGCCGGTAAAGCCATGAGTAAGCAAAATACCCGTTCGCCCACCGGGAAGAAAGAAAGGTTCAGTTGTTGGAATGGTTTGGGTGTTCACACCCCGATTATATCAATGAGACCGCGTAAACCCAATTCATACGAACGCCAGCCAAAACCTGTCACCTTGCCTTTGCAAACCGCCGAAACATAAGAGACATGCCGAAACTCTTCGCGCGCATACACGTTTGACAAATGCACCTCGACCACAGGAATCACAATCGCGCTGATTGCATCGCGCAACGCCACCGACGTATGCGTGTACCCGCCAGGGTTGAAGACCACCCCCGCCGCCCACGCCCGCGCATCGTGCAGGGCATCGATCAACGCGCCTTCGTGGTTCGACTGTTTGCAAATCACATCCGCGCCTAACTCTTTGCCCAACGCGATCATTTTTTCATTGATGTCATCCAACGTCATCGAACCATAAACCTCTGGCTCACGCGTGCCAAGCAAATTCAAGTTCGGTCCGTGTAGGACAAGTATTTTCATGCTTCCTCACTTTGAAATTTAACCATAGACGATAGACCATTGGCCATATTATCCATCTTCTGCGGTCTATCGTCCATCGTCTAATACTGATTCCAGGTCATCCACATTCACCAACTCAACTTTACCAATTTCCACAGGCAGCGCAAAACGAATCGACTTCGCGTTCTTCTTTTTATCCACCCGCATGGCATGGATAAGTTTCTCGCGCGGCATTTCTGCGGGGATGTGGATGGGCAGTCCCAACGCCTCAAGTGTCGACTCAATCGCCTCGACCGTGCTTTGGCTTGCCAGCCCAACCCGAGCCGCGTACCTCGCCTCAGCCGCCATTCCGATGGCAATCGCCTCGCCATGCCGCAGTTCGAATTTGCTGACCAATTCCACCGCATGCCCAACCGTGTGACCGAGATTCAGTTTCGCGCGAATCCCTTTTTCATACGGATCTTCTTCAATGACTTGAATCTTCACCGCCATCGCGCGTTTTACCACGTCTTCGAGATTTGCCTTCACCCAGCCCATGTCACGCTGGCACATGGCAAACAGATCAGGCGAGGAGATGATCCCATGTTTTACCACCTCCGCCATGCCAGATCGCAGCTCACGTTCTGTCAGCGTAAGCAAAAGGCTCGGGTCTGCAATGACCAACTTCGGCGGATGAAACGAACCGATGAGGTTTTTTCCTTCGGGTAAGTCAAAGCCCGTCTTGCCACCCAGAGAAGCATCCACCATGGAGAGCAGAGTGGTGGGAATGGCGATCCAATCAATGCCGCGCATGTACGTGGACGCAGCGAAGCCTGTCATGTCACCGATCACGCCACCACCGAGCGCAATGACCGTGCTTTTGCGGTCGAGCCCGTTTTCGAGAAATGACTTCCATAAAAATGAAATCGTTTCGAGATTTTTATGCTCTTCGCCCGCAGGCACAACCACGGCTTTTGCGTTGAAAAGGTTTTGAATTTTTTCGAGATGATATTTCGCCACGTTCTCGTCGGTAACGATGATTGGGTTTTGAAGATTCGTCACGCTGGAAGCATGACCTACAATAACATCGTATTCTCCCATTGCAGAGAGATGATGTCTGCCGAGTTGAATCTGCGCTTCGTGTGCGTTTAGTTCGGCGGGCTTGTTATCTACATGATGTTGAAGCGGGAAGGAGGCGTAATGCTCTTTGCGCTTTTCAAGCAATGCTGTCAGTTTGTTTTTCAAATCTCCTGCCAACAGCGGACGTTTGCCCGGCTCGTGTTGAATGCGGTTGAGCAAGGTTGGCAGTTCTGCCACAAGCAAAAGGACTTTGCCATTTGCTTCCGCAAAGGCGCGGTTTTCATCACGCAGAAGTGCGCCGCCGCCGAGGGCAATGACTGATTCCCCTCTCCCTGAGAGAGAGGGGTTCGAGGTAAGCGCTTTCAACGCGGCGGTTTCCATATCGCGAAACGTGGTCTCGCCGTGCTGTTCCATGATTTGCGGAATAGACATGCCCGCATTCGTTTCGATCACGCGGTCAAGGTCAATGAAGGGAAGTTTGAGATTGTGGGCGATTTTTTTCCCGACTGTAGATTTGCCCGTGCCGGGTGGTCCGTAGATGAAGAGGTGAGTCATGAGAGTTGAAGGTTACAAGTTACAGGTTGAAGGTTTCGTATTGACGATGGACGATGGAAAAGATGGTCAATGGTCTAGCGTCAATTGTCTGCCGTCTTATTCCCAAAAGACGTGCGGGATGTTATCCATCGGCAGGTCTGTGAGGGTGGCTTTGTGCAAGGACGCAAAGCGCGGTTTGATTTCGTTCATCGAGTCGCCGCCGAGTTTTTCGAGCAGGGAGTCGGCGAGGACAAAAGCGACCATCGCTTCGAGGATTGGCACAGCACGCGGAACGGGGCAGAAATCGGAGCGCTCATACTTGGTGGGAGATTCTGTCCCCGAAGCAAGATCAACTGTCGGCTGGGGAAGCAGCGTGGTGGCGATCGGTTTCATCGCAGCGCGGATGACGATGGGTTGTCCGTTGGAAATTCCGCCTTCAGTGCCGCCGGCTCTGTTGGTTGAACGTTGAAGGTTGAACGTTGAAGGTGAAAGTTGAATTGGGTCGTGTGCTTCGGTGCCAATTCGTTTTGCATTTTCGAACGCGTCGCCGACTTCGACGCCTTTGATGGCTTGGACGGACATGATGGCGTGAGCGAGTTTGGCTTCGAGGCGTTTGTCCCATTGCACAAAACTTCCCAAGCCAACGGGCAGGTTGAGCGCGATGATTTCCAATACGCCGCCGAGCGTGTTCTTACCGTGGATGGTCTTTTCGATTTCGGCGCGCATGGCTTCAGCGGAGGATTCGACCGGGCAGCGCACATCCGATTCTTCGGCGCGGATGAAGCGGTCTGTGTAGGGCATGTCGCCACAATCGGCAGAGACTTCACCGATGGAGGCAACGTATCCACCAACGATGATTCCAAACTGCACGAGGAAATGTTTGCAGATGGCGCCAGCGGCAACGCGCATGGTGGTTTCGCGGGCGGAGGCGCGTTCGAGGGCGGGGCGTAAATCTTTGTAACCATATTTGACCGCGCCTGTTAAATCCGCGTGACCTGGGCGGGGAGCGGTCATCGGCTCGATGGCTTTGCCCTTCCACTTGACATGGTCGTCGTTTTGCACGAGTAAGGCAATTGGCGCGCCTGTGGTTTCGCCGCCCATCACGCCGCCGAGAATTTGGACGGTGTCCTTTTCAATTTTCATGCGTCCGCCCGAGCCGTAGCCCTGCTGACGGCGGGCAAGTTCTTTGTTGATGATATCAGGCGTGAGCGGAAGTCCCGCGGGAATGCCGTCGAGGATGGTGGTGAGGGATGGTCCGTGGGATTCGCCGGCGGTGAGAAAACGTAAAGGCATGGGAAGGCTCCAGAGTGGAAAGTAGAAAGTAGTGAGCGAAAGAAGAAAGATGAAAGATAAAGAATTATGATTCGACGGCTTGATAAAGAACTTCGCGCGGCGGGTTGTGACCTGTCCATGTTTCGAAGGCGAGGGCGGCTTGTTCGATGAGCATGCCCAAACCAGTGGAGGCGTTCAGTCCCTGTGCGCGGGCAATTCTTATAAGTTTTGTTTCTCTTGGATTGTAGACGAGATCGTAAACAAATGTATCTTTGGCTAATGTAGTATTTTCAGGCAAGGGCGATGAATCTGTATTTGGGGTCATGCCGAGGGGGGTGGTGTTGACGATTAGGTTGAAGGTCAAAGGTCGAAGGTCGGAGTAACTTGCAACTTGTAACTTGTAATTTGAAACTGCTTTCGCAAGTTGTTGGGCTTGTTCGATTCTACGAGCAGCGAGGGTGACGTTCCATCCGTCATTTAGTAGTGCATATACCACGGCTCTCGCAGAACCACCCGCGCCGATAACCAATGCAGAACGATCAATCTCCAATCTCCAATCTACCATAACCTTCTTCAAATCGGAGAGAAACCCCGGCGCGTCGGTATTGCCGCCGATGAGTTTATCCCTGCGCATGTACATGGTGTTGACCGCGCCAATGGCTTGAGCAGCGGGTGTCAGTTCGTCCATGAATTCGATGACGTTTTGTTTGTGCGGAATGGTGACGTTGAGTCCGTGAATCTCGCCAGTGCGAACGCGGGTGAGAAGGTCTTGCAATCCATGCTTGTCTTCGGGAGGAATAGGGAATAGGGAATAGTTGCCATCAAGTCCACAGGCGTTGAGGGCGGCGGTGTGGATTTTGGGTGAGAGGCTGTGACCAAGGGGATAGCCAATTAGACCAAGGTTGAAAGTTGAAGGTTGAAGGTTAGAGGTTTGCATATCAACTTTCCAACTTTGAACCTTCAACTTGCAACTGCGCCAGAACTTCAAAAAAATTCGGGAAGGTCTTGGAAACACAGGATGGGTTCTCGATGGTGACGCCGTCGAAGCGTAAGCCGATGAGCGAGAATGCCATCGCCATGCGGTGGTCGTTATATGTCTGAATGTTTGCAGGTTGAAGGTTGAAGGTTGGGTGGATGGTCATGCCGTCTTCGTGTTCTTCGACTTGGACGCCGAGGCGGGCGAGTTCGGTGCAGGTGGCGTGGACGCGGTCGGTTTCTTTGACGCGGGCTGAGGCGATGCCGCGAATGCGCGTGGGCGAATCCGCAAACGGGGCGATGGCGGCGAGGGTTTGGGCGGTGTCTGGGATGTCGCGCATGTCGATGTCCACGCCGTGGAGGGATGAGGAACGAGTAACGAGTATCGAGTTATCGTCTTCTTTGATTTCACAACCCATCTGAACGAGCACATCCACGAAATTCACATCACCCTGCACAGACCTACGAGAGATGTTTTCCACTTTGACTGTCCCACCACAGATGGCAGGGGCGGCGAAGAAGTAGGAGGCGGCGGAGGCATCTGACTCGATAGGGTAAGTGGCAAATGGTGAGTGGAAAGTGGAAAGTGGAATCGTGAAGGATTGATAGCCATTGCGTTGGATTTCCACACCAAAGCCTTTCATTATGGAAATGGTCATATCCACGTAGGGTTTGGAGTTTAGTTCGGTGGTGAGTTCCACTTCGATGGGGCTTTGGGCGTAGGGAGCAGTCATTAACAGGGCGGAGAGGAATTGGCTTGAGATATCGCCTGCGATTCTTGTTTTTCCGCCGGGAAGACCGGAGGCGGTGATTTTGATGGGAGGGCAGATCTTGGAGTAATCAGTGACCAGTGACCAGTGACCAGTAATTTGCGATTGAATTTTTGCCCCCAGTTGCGTTAGAGCCTCTACTAAATCCCCAATGGGACGTTCACGCATTCTTGGCTCGCCATCCAAAATATATTCGCCGTCTCCAAGCGTGAGAAATGCAGAAAGAAATCTCGCTGCCGTACCTGCATTGCCAATGAAAAGTTCCGCTCTCTTGGCTGGGATCTTCCCTCCCAAGCCGGTGACAGTCATTGAAAAATTCGCTTCGTCCAATTGCACATCAAAGCCGAGGGTTTGCAAGGCTTTGGCGAAGTAGCGCGAGTCATCGGAGAAGAGGGCGTTGGTGAGGTGGGTTGTGCCGTTTGCAAGGGATGCAATGAGCAAGGCGCGGTTGGTCAGGGATTTCGAGCCAGGCACGCGGACGGTGGCGTTCAGTTCGTGGCTTATTGAGGTAATGCGGAGGGAAGGAGGGAGAGTGGGCATGAAAGAAGAAAGAGAAAAGAAGGATCCAGTAATCAGTTGCCAGTGAGGGTATGATAAGAAGATTGCGCTTCGTTCAACAGAATATCAAGTTTTTCAAAATCGCCAGCGGATAATGCGGCTTCGATCTCTGCCAGTTTATTTTGCATTCCATGCAGGGCATTTAACACATTCTCACGGTTGGATTGCAGAACACCCAACATCATGGAAGAGGAAGTACCTGCGAGTCGGCTCGTGGACTTGAAGCCAGGCCCGACAAAGGGTGCGACTTCGTCAGATGTAGCCAATGCCAGCGCAGACGAGATCAAGAAGGGCAAGTGGCTCGTCGCCGCAAGGATGCGGTCATGGTCAACAGCATTGAGCGTTTTGCCTTTGGCACCCAGCGCTTCGATGATCTGGTTTGCAGCGGAGATGGCTCGTTGTGATGTGCGCTCCAATGGGGTCAGCAAAAATGGCGCGGTGTAATACAGCGTGCGTTCGGCATTTGCCAGCGAGAGTTTTTCCTTGCCGCAAATGGGATGCCCGCCGATGGGGTCGAAGCGTTCGGGTAGTTGTGACATGGCTTCGACCACCATCCGTTTTGTGGAGCCCAAGTCCATGACGATGCAGGGATGGGAGATGGTAAATGGTAAATGATTAATGAGTGCAAGGATGGCTGGAACAGGCGCTGCCAGAATCACAAGGTCAACATCGGGGGGGAGGTTGGCAGGGTCGCTTTCAGCGTAGTCCACGATATGTTGGGACAGAGCAAGTTCGAGTGTGGGAAGATGCGGGTCGATTCCATAGAGGGCGGCACATCTGCCTCTTAATCCCAATGCCAGCGAACCGCCCATCAAGCCCAATCCGATGATAGCGACCCTTGCCTCTGCGAGATTAAAGTCAGGCTCGTTCATGTTGAGGAACCAGGCGACGATCCACCGCCTCAGCCACCGCTTTGACCTGTTTCACCATTTTGGCAAAAGCCTCCGGTGTGAGAGATTGCTTGCCATCAGAGATGGCGTGCGCGGGGTCTTGATGTACTTCGACGATGAGACCGTCGGCGCCTGCGGCAACGCCCGCTTTGGCAATGGATGAAACAAAAGCCGAGTCACCCGTGGAGTGAGATGGGTCGATGACAACGGGCAGATGGGTCAATTTCTTGAGCACAGGCACGGCGTTGATGTCGGTGGTGTTGCGGGTGGCGGTCTCAAACGTGCGGATGCCGCGTTCGCACAGGATGACGCGATGATTACCGCCGTTGAGAATGTATTCACTCGCCATCAGCATTTCTTCGATGGTGGCAGACATGCCGCGTTTGAAAAGGACAGGCGTGCGTGTTTCGCCGAGAGCACGCAGTAGATTGAAATTTTGCATGTTGCGCGCGCCAAGTTGGAAGACATCCACATATTTTTCCATCATCGCAATTTGCGAAACTGCCATCACTTCCACGACGATGGGAAGCCCGGTTTGCTCGCGGGCTTCTGCCATATACTCGAGACCTTCTTCGCCGAGACCTTGAAAGGCATACGGGGATGTGCGCGGTTTGAAGACGCCACCGCGCAGGGCATTTGCGCCCGCTTCTTTAACGGCTTGCGCGATCTCGAGGATTTGCTCGCGACCTTCCACCGAGCAGGGTCCGGCAATGATGGGAACTTCCGTGCCGCCGATGGTAAAGCCGTTGAACTCGAAAACGGAATCCTGTTCGTGGAACTGGCGCGAGGCAAGTTTGTACGGCTTGGAAATACGCTGGACTTCGAGCACACCGGGAAAGGCTTCGAATTCTTCCTTCAAAACGTAATGCCCGTCGCCGACGGCGCCGATGATGGTTTGCTCCACACCGAAGATGGGATGCGCAGAAAGCTTGTGTTTTTCAACAGCAGCAATGACCGCATCGATCTGTTCGCGGGGCGCGCCGGGTTGCATAATGATCATCATGGTATGTGGTTTCCTTTTGAGTAAATGGTGATTAACTGTTGGTAATTGCTAAATCGTAAGTACCGATATCCGCTCTTACGCCCAACCTGTCTTTTGATATTCCGAGGCCGTGGCGAGGTTGCGTCCCATAATTTGTGCGATCTGACCGACTTGGGTGACCATCGCGGCAAACTTCTCAGGTCTGAGCGATTGCTTGCCATCTGAGACCGCTTTCGCCGGGTCGGGATGAACTTCGACAATGAGTCCATCTGCACCAGCGGCGATCCCTGCGCGGGCGATCGCAGCGACATAATCCGCGTGACCGGTGGAGTGGCTTGGGTCGAGGATCACAGGCAAATGGGTCAGGTTTTTCAGAACGGGAATGGCATTGATATCGGTCGTATTACGGGTGGCGGTTTCAAACGTGCGAATACCGCGTTCGCACAACATCACACGGCTGTTTCCCCCGGCAAGGATGTATTCGGCAGACATAAGCAGTTCTTCGATGGTGGCAGAAAGCCCGCGTTTGAGAAGAACCGCCGTGCGCGACTCGCCGATGGCGCGCAGCAGGTTGAAATTCTGCATGTTGCGCGCACCCACTTGCAGCACATCCACATACTTCACCATCAGGTCGAGCTGGACTTGCGACATGATCTCAACCACGATGGGCAAGCCCGTCGCTTCGCGGGCTTCGGCAAGCAGTTCGAGACCTTCTTCACCGAGACCCTGAAACACGTATGGGGATGTGCGCGGCTTGAAGACCCCCCCGCGCAAGGCGCACGCACCCGCTTCTTTCACAGCCAAAGCCGTTTCAATGATCTGGGAGCGACTCTCCACTGAACACGGTCCCGCAATGACAGCGATCTCTTCGCCGCCGACAGTGAATCCGTCGATCGGCAGGACGGTGTTTTCAGGGTGGAACTGGCGCGATGCCAGTTTGTACGGCTGGGTGATCCGTTGAACGGTATCCACCCCATCCAAACTTTCGAAGCGCTCGGTCGGAATGCTGTGCGTCTCGCCGATGGCGCCGATGACGGTCGCCTCGACTCCCTGGGAAAGGTGGACGTTCAATCCCGCTTCCCTAACAGCCGCAATCACCATCTCCACTTGCTGGGGCGTGGCATTGGATTTCATAATGATCATCATACAAAACAACTCCTGTTGAAATTTTTTGACTTTCTAACGTTCAAACACGTAACTTGTAGGCGACTATTGCGCCGCCACCAGGTCGGGTCTTAGTTTCACTGCATCCCGCAAATAGACATGCCTGATCTGACTCTGCGGCGTGTCTGTATTCCAATGCACCAACACACGGATCACCTTTGGCAGACTACCGGGGACGGGAATCTCGCGCGCACACATCATCGGGACGAGTCCCCAGCCCATTTGCCGCGCTGCCTGCGCCGGGAAGGTGGAAGCGAGGTCATCGGTCACCGTAAAAATGGCGCTGCCAACATCCTCCGGGGCGAAGCGGGCATTCTCCTGCATGATCGCCTCAAGCAACTCACGCGTTGCCTGAAGGATCTGGTCTGGGTCGTCCTCTGCGACGGTGGTCGCGCCGCGGATTCCTCGTGTGGGCATCTTGTCATCTCCTAAGCAAAAATAAAAGAGCGAGACCGTGTGGTCTCGCTCTTTTTGCATACAGATCAAGTTTCTCTGTCTACTTAAGCGCCGCCACCGGCAACCGAACCTCGGAAACCGTAAAAATAAAAATACGCAAACCAGCGGGCAGACTTAAGCATGTTGGGCGCTATTCTATGCCTGAGAGGAAGATGCGTCAAGGGGCAATTTCAGGAAGCAACCTCCGCATCGAACCCAACGTGGCGGAGGTCATGACTTCGGATGAGAATTTTTCGAAGACGGCTTTCCGTCCCTGCTGACCGAGACGTTTACGCAATTCCGCATCGCGCAATAACATGGCGAGTTTATCGGCGAGATCCACACTATCATGCGGGCGGCATAAGAGCCCGCCTTGCGTGGCTTGAATCCACTCAGGGTATGAACCATGTTCCGGCTGGACGACCGGCACACCCGCAGCCAACGCTTCAAGGATGGAAATCCCTTTCGGCTCGCGATATGGCGCTGGGACGGAGAACACGTCCATCTGGCGGAAGAGATTCAACTTTTGAGTCCGGTCCAATGTACCGAGCAATTTGACGCGATCTTCGAGACCGTTATCCTTTATCTTTTTGCGAATGCCGTTGATGTAGGTCTTGTAGGCGCTGCTCATATATCCACCTGCGACAAGCTGCAAGTTCTGGAACTCGCCCGAATGGATCAGGGTGGCAAACGCATCCACGAGCAGATGCAAGCCCTTCTCAGGGACGAAGCGCGCGAGAAAACCAACGGTCAGCGGGCGGCTGGACGTGTCGGGAGTCAGGTCGCGGTAATCGTTCAGGGCAACGCCGGGGTAGACCACATCGATCTTGTTCGGGTCGATACCCACCCACTTCGAGAACATGGTGCCGTAATACGAACTGATGGCAAGGAAGCGGTCCACGTCATGCGAGCGTTCGCGGATGAGAGAAAGCGCCTCTTCTTGAAAATGAGGCGGCAGCCCTTCCAAAAAAATATCCTCGCCGTGCAATCCGCACGTGATTGGAATCTTCAGTGAACGCTTCAACTCGCGGACGACTCCGATCATCAACGCATTCGTAACATGGATGACATCCGGCTGATGATATTTTTGGATCCACTCGATGAGTTCGTGAAGTAATTCCTTCTGGTTGCCCTGTTCGCCCTTCAACATGGAAATGGTCAATTCAGCGTTCGCTTCTGCATCCACCGCCGAGCCGATGTCAAAGTACGGCATGAGGCGGTGCAGGAATTGCGAGCCTGCCAGACGCATCAATAAATTCCGCCCGGGGAAGGGATTCGGAAAACGCTGCGTCATATAGGCTTTGATGCCCCCATACAAGATCTGTTTCTCGCCGACGGCGGGCTCGTCCAAGCGCATCGGCGTGTAAAGCGTAAATAGACTGACGTCCGCGCCCGCGTCTTTCATCCCGGCGGCGAGGGCATTATCGTGCATACAGCTACCGCAATACATATTTGCCGCGCCGGTCGCGAGATAGACGATCTTCATGCCTTCTTCCCCAGCACGATCTCCACCGGCAGCCCCCACATGGACGAGACGCTTACATCCTGAATGACCAAGCCGCTTTCTTCCATTGCCTGCTTCGCAAAAATGGGACGGCAATCCGCGTAGTTCGGCATGGTGTCATGAAACCATTCATAAATGCGGACCGGCAACCCGGGCGGATTCGTTTTGGTCATCGAAACGACCGCCACGCGACCACCGGGTTTCAATATCCGTTTGCATTCTTGAAGCACACGCGGAATTTCGGGGTTGTCAAAAAGTTCCAGCGTGAAACTCATAAAAACGCCGTCAAGCGAATTCGCTTCGATGAAGTTCAGGTTGGCAGCGTCGCCGAGATGCAGATCGACACGTTCACCCAAGCCTTCCTTTTCCAGACGGTCTTTGGCGATGGCGAGCATCCCATCGGAAATATCCAAGCCGATCACACGTCCCGCCGCGCCGACAGACTGCGCCAGCGACAGCAGACAATGTCCCGTGCCGAAGCCCACTTCCAGAATTTTTTCACCGGGCTGGGCAGATAACTTCTCCAAGCCCATGTCACGATATTTCTTCTCGGTACTTCCGGCGATCATGTCATACCAGCGGCTGAGGCGGTTATAGCTCGCCCGCGCATCGTCTTTGGAACGGTTCACTCTACGGATGGTTTCAGTCATGCCCGCAATTATACCCAGCACAATTGCATTTTTCGCCTTTTTGGGAACCCGTAATCTTTACAAAAGAATTACAAGAGATCATGCCGTCAGAGCGCCGTAAGTACCCTTTTACCCTCCATCGCCCTCTTCTTGGAAGTATAATCACCCCGTATGTCCAACCTCGCGAACAAACACATCCTCCTCGGCGTGACCGGTTCCATCGCCGCATACAAAGCGGCAGACATCGCTTCCAAACTGACGCAGGCGGGCGCGCAGGTGGATGTCATCCTGACCGGTGCGGGGGAGAAATTCGTCAGCCCGCTTACCTTTCAATCCGTCACCGGGCGCAAAGCATACACCGACAACGATCTGTGGGGCGACCAAGCCCATGTCATGCACATCAGCCTCGGCAAGACGGCAGACCTGCTCGTCATTGCCCCTTGCACCGCAGACACAATGGCAAAACTCGCACACGGCATCGCGGATAACTTGCTCACCGTCACGGCTTTGGCGGCGAAATGCCCGATGCTGATCGCGCCCGCCATGGATGGTGGGATGTTCGACCACCCGGCCACGCAGGAAAACCTCAAAACGCTTCAGACTCGTGGAGTGCTTGTCACTGGACCCGCAGCCGGACACCTCGCTTCAGGCTTACAAGGCACGGGACGCATGGTCGAACCAGCCGAAGTGCTTGGGCAGATCCGCGTAGTGCTGGGAAAGAATGGAAAACTCGCCGGAAAAAGAGTCATCGTCACTGCCGGAGGAACGCAGGAAGCCATCGACCCGGTGCGCGTCATCACCAATCATTCGTCCGGCAAACAAGGCTACGCCCTCGCCCAAGCCGCATTGGACTCCGGCGCGGATGTCACGCTCATCACCACGCCAACAGCCTTGACTCCGCCAGTAGGCGCGAAGGTCGTCAACGTAAAAAGCGTGCAAGACATGCTCGACACACTTCTGGTTGAATCGGCGGATGTACTTATCATGGCAGCCGCAGCAGCGGATTTCCGCCCAAAAGTGGTGGCAAAGGATAAACTCAAAAAACGCGACGGCATTCCGCAGATCGAACTCGAGGCAGCGCCTGATATTCTGAAAACAGTATCCGCTCCCGGGTCAGGGAAGAGGCGCTTTAAGGTCACGGTGGGATTCGCGGCGGAGAGTCGCGACCTGTTGGCGAACGCATCGGAGAAGTTAAAATCCAAAGGGTTGGATTTCATCGCAGCCAATGACATCTCTGCCAATGATGCCGGGTTTGCGGTGGAGACGAACCGCATCACATTGCTGTTTGCAGATGGAACGCAGAACCCATTGCCGTTGATGACCAAAACAGAAGCGGCTGAAAAAATCATCGAACACATTGCAAGGCTGTTGGAGTAACATGCGCATTTTGGTCATGTCGGATATTCATGCAAATTACACGGCGCTCGAAGCCGTGCTCAAAGACGCCGGGAAGGTGGATGAGACCTGGTGCCTCGGTGACCTCGTGGGGTATGGTCCCGACCCGAACGCGGTGGTGGAGGAAGTGCAGGAGATCCCCCACCTCACCTGCCTGCTCGGCAATCACGATGTGGCTGCCATCGGCAAGATGCCTCTCGAAACCTTCAACGGCGACGCGAAAAAATCGCTGCTGCATCACGAAAAAGTGTTGACCGCCACCAACATGGATTTCATGCGCTCGCTGCCATCCAAAGCCAAGGTGCGCGGCGAGGCGACCATTGCCCACGGAAGTCCGCGCGACCCGCTATGGGAATACATTTTGAACTCGCTCACGGCACGCCTGAACTTCGATCATTTCGACACGCCGTGGTGCTTCGTGGGACATTCGCACATCCAGAGCGTGTTCGTGCGCGATGAAACCTCGGATCGTGTCACCGTGGAGCAGACCAAACCAGATGTAACGCTTCAACTTCACCCGAAGTTGATCCTGAACCCCGGGAGCGTGGGTCAACCCCGAGACCGGGACCCGCGCGCCGCATACGCCATCTACGATACCGAAGCCCGCACCTGGACTCCAAAGCGGGTGGAATACAACGTTGCCGAAGTGCAGGAGCGCATCCGTGCGGCAGGCTTGCCCGAAAAACACGCGGTGCGAATTGCCGAAGGCTGGTAATTCCCACAAAAGTCCTCCCGAGGTTTCGGGAGGACTTATTCTTTGTTGGAAGTTGTACAATTAGGGGGGAACTATTCTTTGTAATCATTCGTCCTTTGGACAGAGAAATCACTGAAAGAAAAAGGAGAAGAAGATGAAACGTATTTTGCCATTTAGCATTGTCCTCATTGCGACCCTGATCCTGGGAGCCTGCGGTTCTGCTGCATCCGAAGAAGCCCCCATCATGGCGGACCAGGAGATGGGCTACGCCCCCATGCCGGAAGCCCTGCCGACGATGTACACGGAGGAATTCGCCGAGTCTGCGCCGGGCTCTGGCGGAGGCGGTGACTCCCGCGCTGCCAATGTGGAACGTATCGTCATCCAAAACGCAGACCTGTCCATTGTTGTCGCTGACGTGGAAGTGCGCATGCAAGAGATTCAGGAAATGGCACAGGAGATGGGTGGATTTGTGGTCTCGTCCAGTTTGTATCAGGGCTATACCAGCAATTACACTCCCGTCCCCGAAGCCTCCATCACCATCCGTGTGCCTTCTGAAGATTTGGATGAAGCGCTTGAAAAGATCAAGGAAGATGTGGTGGACGTTCAGAACGAGACCCGTTCCGGTCAGGATGTGACCGCCGAATACGTGGACTTAAAGTCGCGGCTCAAGACCTATCAAGCCGCTGAACAGGAATTGACCAAACTGATGCAGAGCGCGGCAGATACGGACGAAGTCGTCAACATCTTCAACCAGTTGATGTACTACCGCGAACAGATCGAGATCATTCAGGGGCAGATCAAGTATTACGAAGAAGCTGCAGCCCTGTCTGCCATCAGCATCCGCATCATCGCCGAAGAGACCATTCAGCCGATCGAGATCGGCGGCTGGGAACCGCAGGGCGTGGCGCGCGACGCCATTCAAGACCTGATCTACTTCTGGCAGAACTTTGTAGATTTCCTGATCCGGTTCGTCATCTACACCCTGCCTGTGTGGATCACCATCGGCATCCCGTTGTACCTCGCCTTCCTCGGAGTACGCTGGGGCTTCCGTAAGGTGCGCGGCAACAAGAAGAAGGTCGAGCCACAGGAAAAAGAAGAAACAAAGAAGTAGCAAGTGAATTAAGCAATAGGGGATGTCCACGGAGGATGGCTCACAAAGTCATCCTCCGTTTTGCATCATGGAGAAGAGGTTTCGGGCAGCAACGAATCAATCTCAACCAAACAAAGCCTACCATTTTGCGCGCCAATAACACATGCAATCTTTTGCTTTATAATCACCGTATATGGATGCCCTCATTCAGGATGCAAAAACCCTATTCAATGTCCATCTCACAGCGCGGCAGGTGATGGCGCTCATCCATTATGAAAAAGAACTGGTGGACTGGAACCAGAAATTCAACCTGACCGCCATCCGCGATGTCGAGTCGATCCGCACCAAGCATTTTCTGGATTCGTATTCCTGTGTGTCGGCTTGGAAAGCCAACCCGCCCAAACGTCTTGTGGACGTGGGCACAGGCGCGGGCTTCCCCGGCATTCCACTTAAGATCGTTTACCCAACCATGCATGTGACGCTGGTCGAATCAGTTGGCAAGAAAGCCATGTTCTGCCAGCACATCATCCAGACATTGGGATTGGAAGATATAGAAGTCATCCACACCCGCGCCGAGACGCTGGGACAAGACCCCGCGCATCGAGAATCCTACGATTGGGCAGTGGCTCGCGCGGTGGCGAATCTCAACATCCTAAGCGAGTATTTGCTGCCGCTGGTCAAGGTCGGCGGGACGATGCTCGCCCAAAAAGGCGAAAGCGGACCCGCCGAAGCGCAGTCCGCTGAAAAGGCGATGAGGTTGTTGGGTGGAAAACTGAAGCAGTTAATCCCCGTCGAATTGCCCGGCGTCGCTGATGACCGCTATCTCGTGCTGGTGGACAAGGTCGCTGCCACGCCGCCGAAATATCCGCGCAAGGCGGGTATTCCAATGAAGACACCGTTGTAAATCAACAGCCTTCTTCCACAATCTTGATCACATCTTCCTTGTTGGGGACAATGCACAAAAACTCGAACGGTTCGCTTCCCGTATTTTCATACGAGTGGATCACGCCCGCCGGGATGAAGACCACATCCCCGGTCCGGACGTGATGCGTTTCGTCACCGATGGTGATGGTCGCTTCGCCGCGCAGAACGTACTGTTCGTGTTCCACTTCATTGGTATGACGCGGCATCCCGCCGCCGGATCTCATCGAAAACTTTCGCAGCGCAAAGTTCGGTCCCTCTTGCGAAGAGATCAAGACCTGAATGGTCGTATCTTTGCCCGCAGCGACATGTTTCGCTTCTACATCGGTCGAACGTCTGACGGTCATGGCTGCCTCCGAAAAAGAAAACTTCCGAAGAATATCTTCGGAAGTTCATTGTAGCCTATTTCCCAAACCACATGCGAGCCATCAAGTTATCCTTGCGGATGAATTGATGGTACAATGCCGCGCCCACATGCAGGGCAACCAACGCCAACAGCAGCCCGGAGAACAAACCATGACCGTTACGGGCTGGGTAATCGAAGAAATTGGATGGGTACGGCGCCGCGCCGCTGAAGACAGCCGGCAAGTTCGCCATCTGGAACAAGCCCAGCCCGCTAGCTGCCATGCCGATCAACAACACATACAGTAGGATGTGCACAGCCTTGCCAACCCGGTTAAGGAAGGCGTTGCCCGCATCTGCGGGGGCCGGTTGCTTGGTGGTAAAGCGCAAAACAAGGCGAATGACAAGGAGCACCGTGAGGGCAAAGCCAATGTACGCGTGAGACTGCAACATCATCGGCTTTTGCGGGTCTTCGGGGGAAATGCCGGGCATGGCAAACTTGCCAACGCCAAGCATCATAATGACCAGCAAAGCCATCAGCCAGTGAATGGCGGTATGAGCGGGGTGGTAACGTTTCGGGGTGGATTCAGACATAGTGTTCTCTCTCCTCTGAGAATAGGTGTTGTTAGATATTTGACTATTCCTTAAATTACTTTCTTACAGCCAGGACTGGGGGTAAAATGGAAACGAACCATTTCCCCGCCGTGTTTCGACGGGTACCCATAACTCAAGAGGAGATTCCCCCCATGTACCATACCTTAATCATCGTCGGCAATCTGGGCAAAGACCCGGAGATGCGCTACACCCCGTCCGGGCAGGCAGTCACATCCTTCTCGGTTGCCACCAGCCGCCAGTACACCTCCGGCAATGGCGAACAGGTCAAGGAAACCATCTGGTTCCGCGTTTCCACCTGGGGCAAGACCGCCGAAGTCTGCAACCAGTATCTTAAAAAAGGCTCCAAGGTCTTGATCGAAGGACGCCTGACACCCGACAAAGCCACCGGCGGACCGCGCATCTGGACCAAGCAGGACGGGTCGGCGGGCTCCTCCTTCGAAGTCACAGCCCAGACCGTGCGCTTCCTCTCCTCGCGCGGAGAAGGCGGCGATAGCGTCCCCATGTCGGGCGGCGGCGGCATGGACATGGCAGAACTCCCCCCGGAAGACGACATCCCATTCTAGCCTATAGATAAGACCCTTGGGGTTTACAGTCCCAAGGGTCTCTATGAATCTCATGACAACTCCTCCCATTCCCCCAAAACCCGCCGGACCCACGCTGGTATTGCCCGAAGATCTCGAGCTGGTCTACGCCAACCTTGCGCGCATCGCCCACTCCCCTTCCGACATTGTCTTCGACTTCGCCCACTTGCTCCCAGCCGAAACCAGCGCCAAGATCCGCTCCCGCGTGATCATGACACCCTTCAGCGCCAAACTTTTATTGAAGGCGCTCACAGATAACCTTGCGCGGTACGAAGCCGCCTACGGCGAGATCCGCATCCCCACCAACAGCTCACTGGCAGATAATCTCTTCCGCCCGTTCCAAGGTCCGCCGCCCGAGCCGCCCAAGCCTGACCCTACCAAAGAATAGCCATGCATAAACTTGAATCGATCGCCGAACAGATCCGCAAGACCTTCGACGCCCGCACCTCCGCCCGCGACCAGGCACTTGCGCAGGCGCGCCAACTTACCCGCGCCTGTTCGCTCGCCATCCGCGCCGTCCATCGCGACGATGTCGAAACCATGGACGCGCAATTGCAGGAAGCCCGTCAACTGGCAGACACCCTGCGAAATTCCCTTGCCTCTCACCCCGACCTGTATTACGCAGGCTACACACAGGATGCGCTCAAGGAATTCGTGGAAGCGAACGTCACGTGTGCGTTGATCCAAAACCAACCGCTTCAGACTCCCGAAGAGTTGATCGTTGAACCCGCAACCTATCTCAACGGGTTGGCGGAAGTCGTCGGCGAACTGCGCCGCCGCACGCTGGATATTCTCCGTCACGGCTACTCGGAAGAAGCCGAACGCCTGCTCGGCTACATGGACGAGATCTACTCCATCCTCGTCACCATGGACTACCCCGACGCCATCACCAACGGTCTGCGCCGCCAAACCGACCTGGCACGCGGCATCATCGAAAAGACGCGCGGCGACATCACCTTCAGCCTGCGCGGCGGTCATCTCGAGCAAGCCATCGGGAAGTTGATCAACCAGCTCAAGCCGGAAGAGTCCAAAGGTCCGGGAAGAAGCGGCGGACACTTCGAGCCGTAAAAGGGATTCATTCAGTCATGGCAAAAGGCGGACGCCGATATCCTCTCGTCATCTATACCCATATGATGAACCGCTGGTATCCAGCGATCCTTTTTCTGGGTGTTGCATTGTTGGGGATGGCAGTGGCTGTGTATATGTGGGGATTTGAAATGTGGCGCTGGGTGGCATTTGCCAGCGTAGGCGTGTTGAACATTTTCTTTGGTTCGCTGCTGTTCGCTTTGCGGAAGAGCGCTTACGTGCAACCATTCAGCGATCACCTGAAACTTGCCACGCCGTTCCTGCGTTTGAACGTCTCTTACAAAAGGATCCTCCGCGCTTCGTCTTCAAACATGGGGGCATTGTTCCCGCCGAAAAATGTTTCGAAATGGCAGGCAGAGATCATTCAGCCTCTCGCAAAGATGACTGCGATCGTGATCGAACTGACGTCTTTTCCCATGTCACAACCTGCTTTGCGGCTTTTTCTTTCCCCGCTTTTTTTCAAGGATAAGACTCCTCACTTCGTCCTCCTTGTGGATGATTGGATGCGCTTCAGCGCTGAACTGGAAAGTTTTCGCACCGGGGGAATCACCGCCGCCCCGCAGAAGAAGCAAGATACCTCTTCCATCCTTTCCCGCCTACCCCGTAAATGAACATTTATTTTGCCTGCTCCATCACCGGCGGACGCGAATTCGAGTCGGCGTATCAAACCATTGTGGCTGCCTTGCTGGCAGATGGGCACGAAATTCCCACCTCGCACCTGGCTCAAGCCGAAGCCATGGATGGCGAGCGCGCTCTCTCGCCTCAGGATGTGTATGAACGTGATGTAAATTGGATCCGGAACTGCGATGTGCTGATCGCGGAAGTCAGCGTGCCTTCGCACGGCGTCGGGTACGAGATCGCGTATGCGCTGCAACTGGGAAAGCCGGTTTTGTGCATTTCAATGGAGGGTCGAAAAGTTTCAAAAATGATCACCGGGAATTCCGCCCCCAATTTGATAATCACAACATACCGAAGCGTGGACGAAGCGATTGCCTCTGCAAAAAACTTTCTACAGGGCAATCTTCATTTGTGAATATTATCACATACAATCGGTGACATTCTACGATGCCCAATTTTTAGGAAATCGCTTAATATTCATCATGGAGACGGCAACAAGACACCTCTGATTTGCTCATCCCTGTCTCCTCCTTTGGCGAAAGCTGCCGCCGGGCTAACCCTCGGCGGCAGCATGTTTAATTTAAAAATTGATGGGGTGATTATTCGTGGGCAGGCAAAAGTACGACGAACGCCGACCCTTCCCCCACTTTTGATTCGACCCACACGCGTCCCTGATGGCTGTCTGCCACCGATTTGACGATGGCGAGTCCCAGCCCGGTGCCTTCCACACCTTGCGGGCGGTTCGAAGCGCGATAGAACTTTTCGAAGACACGGCTCTGTTCTTCCGAAGGAATGCCCGGTCCGGTATCTTCCACACGGATGACGATCTGGTTCGCTTCGGTGGAAAGCCACACCCGCACACGCCCGCCCTCTGGCGTATATTTGATCGCATTTCCCACGAGGTTATCCAGCATCTGGCGGATGCGGATGGGGTTGGCACGGATCGGCTTCAACTCGCCGTTGATGCTGGTTTCCACGGTGATCTTTTTCTTCTTCACTTGGGCATCGAAGACGTCCAGCGTGTATTTCAGGACATTCTCCAAATGGACCAATTCACGGCGTGTATCGAACCCTGCTTCCAGCCGCCCCAGATCGAGCAGGTCATTGACCAGATTGGTCATGTGTTGCACGCTGCCCTGCAAGCGGCGCATGAACTCCTGTTGATTATCATTTAAAGGACCAGTACGTTCGACCAATTCCATGTAACCGAACACAGCCGTCAACGGGGAACGCAAGTCGTGCGAGACTGTGTGAATGAAATCATTCTTGAGGCGGTCCAGTTCCTTAAGGTAGGAAATATCCTGCATGGTCACCGCGCCGCCGATCTTGGGAATGGGCGTGTATTGCGCCGTGAAGACACGCCCGTCGTCGAAATTGATCTCATGATATTTCAACGCGCCTTCACGCGAGCGGACCAGTAAGGCGTTTAAGTCCGCATTGGCGACAACATCCTTCAACGGTTTTCCCAGCAATGGCACGTCTCCCAAGCCAAAGATATCGCGGACCATGCGGTTTGCCAGCAGAATATGTTGATGATCGTCCACAACGATGACCCCATCCTGGATATTCGAAAAGATCGCTTCCAACTTGATGCGTTCCGCTTCCGATATCTTGGCTTTTTCTTCCAGCGACGCCGTCGTACGCTTGACCTCGCGCCGCAGCCAGTCCCCGAGTTTTCGCGCGCGGAGAAGACTCCGCTGTACCTCGTTGACGATATCCTCCATCTTAAGCGGCGGATAAAAATAGCCGCTCAAGCCAGCCTTCAACGCAGATTTGGCTAGCCCGGGCGCATCCTGACTTGCATACAGGATAATCGGCATGGTCGGAAAACGTTCCAGTATCTCCTGCGAAATGGAAATACCATCTTGCCCGGCAAAGGATTCGCCGACAACGATCAATGCCGGTATGGCTTCCTGAACCGACTTATCGAATCCCTGACGATCTTTCACGACCGCCACCTCGAAGCCGGCAGCATGCAACGCCCGTTCCATCAAATCCAGAATGGGTGATGCGTCCAGCGCCAGTAGGATCAGTTCCTGTTTTGCCATGAGACTCTTGATGCTTCCGTTATTTGGGTGTAACCGTCTTTTCGGACGAGCGCGAAAGGCGTTGCAAGGCAGCCTTGACCGACTCAAGCGCCGTTTTCTGTTCAGCGTTGAGCACGCCGGGCATTTCCGTCAGGATCAGATTAAGCGGATAAAGCGCCGCCTGTACTTCGCTATGGATGGCGTCCCGCAGAGTTTCCAATGAGGCATGACGGTGCTTCTCGCCTGCACGCGCATTCTCGACCGCCTGCTCCAACGCGCGGAACAAACGAGCATTGACCATTGAGATCGAGGCATAGTCTGCCATGGCTTCGAGCATCGTCTGCGCGTCGCGTGTAAATTCACGGTCATTCCTGCGGACGACGATCAACAGACCGATGACTTCCGTTTTGATCTTGATGGGAACGACCCCCACCGATTTTCCCAGCGTCGCCATCTTAAACTTTTGAAGCGGCGAACCGTTCATGAACAAGCTTTCGCCGGAGAGCGCCACCAGCGAACTGATGCCGTCGTCCACCGGCTGGTTCATTTTCTTCGACCATGAATCGGGCAGGTTGCGATGCGCCCGCAATAGGAAGGTATTGCCTTTATCCTCGCGCAGCATCAGCCAGCACACATCCGCTTCGCCCAGCTGCTGGGCGCTTTCAAGGATGCGGTCGAGCAGCTGGCGCTGATCGGTGATCGATACCACCGCCTTGGCTGTGCCGAGGATGGTGGTCAGGTCGCGCAGTCGTTTTTGAAGTTCTTCGTTGGTCGCTTTAAGTTGGCGATCCAGTTTTTGGCGTTCGCGGACTTCCTGCGTCTGACGCATGGAACGCTCGACAATGGAAACCACTTCCGCGTCGCGCAGGGGCCAGAACATCACATCCGTTGCGCCGAGGCGGAACGCCTGGATCGCATCGGTCTCCTGACCTTTTTCCGCAATAACAATGACAGGGGATTTTACATTCTGGGAACTGAACGCCGCCAACAGGTCCTTCCCGCTCAAGCCGGGAAGATTGATATTGGCGAGGATCAGATCCGGCGGAGTCTGAACCGCATGTTTGAGCGCAGACGCCGCATCGCCCACCACAGTCACCTGGTAACCAAGCGGCTTGAGCGATTGTCTCCCGATCAGATCGGCAATATCCGGGTCGCTTTCGACGATGAGAATCTGTTCACCAGGGGGCATTCGATGTTCCTTGTCAAAATTCTATCACCTTTTCGATTACAATTTTGCATATGAATTTTTCGAAATTCAAAATCGCTGTTGTCATCCCAGCCTATCGTGTGGAGCGGGATGTTCAGGACGTTTTACGCGGAATCCCCGCCTACATTAAAACGATCATCGTGGTTGATGACGCTTCGCCCGACTCTGGAGCGGACCTGGTAGCCGCCGCTGCAAAACGGGATAAACGCATCATTCTCATCTGCCACGAACAAAACCAGGGCGTAGGCGGAGCGATGGTAACAGGTTTTCGAAAAGCGTTGGAACTTGGCGCTGAAATTGTAATAAAACTCGACGGTGACGGGCAAATGGACCCGGCATACATCCCTGCGTTAGTCAGACCGCTCATTGATGGCGCAGCCGACTATACGAAAGGCAACCGCTTCCGCGACTTCCAATCCTTGAAACAGATGCCGCTCATCCGCCGTATTGGAAATCTTGGCTTGAGCTTTCTCACCAAAGCAGCCACCGGCTACTGGAATATCTTCGACCCCACGAACGGTTACTTTGCCATCCGCGCCGATGTACTGGCACAACTCCCGCTCGAACGACTCGATAAGCGCTATTTTTTCGAAACCTCCATGCTTGCCAATCTCTATTTGATCAATGCCCATGTCGCGGATATTCCCATCCCTGCCCGTTATAGAAATGAGACCTCGCAGCTTTCCATCCGACAAAGCCTGTTCGAATTCCCTCTCAAGTTGGGAGGTACCTTTCTGCGCCGCATTCTCTTAAAATACTATATTTACGACTTTTCGATCCTCTCCCTGTATCTGGTCATTGGGATGCCGCTGCTGATGTTTGGATTGGTCTTCGGTACGGTCAAGTGGATCGAGTATGCCAGCCAAAATACCCCAGCCCCTACCGGGACCGTAATGCTCCCCACCTTATGTGTGCTCCTTGGAATCCAGATCCTTCTATCCGCCGTTGACCTGGATATAAAATCTGCCCCACAGAAACCCCTCAGCCTGCCATTATGAAACCATCAGACTTCAACACCTACAAAACCCGCTATCGAACCGCCATTCGCAACGTACTCGCAGAAGTAGAAAAAGGGCGGTTGGACGAAGCCGCCTTCCCAGCGTATTCGCATCCCAACCCGCTTATCAACTGGTTGTTCTGGCAGCGCCTGCGCAAAGTGATGGATTACATCCAGCGCCCGACCCCATACGAAAAAATCCTGGATTTCGGTTGCGGAAGCGGCGTCATGCTGCCATACCTTGCAAGCCTCAGCAGTCATGTCACTGCAATGGACCTCGACCTGCTGCCGTTGCAACTGGTTCAAAAAAAAATCCCACTGGCGGCAAATATCGAAGTCGTGGACGCCTCTCAAACGCAGGTCAAAGACCTGCCGCAAAATACCTACGACCTCATCATTGCCCTCGATGTACTCGAACATGTCCATGACCTGCCGGGCACACTGACAGACCTGCTCGCACTCCTCAAACCCGAAGGACAATTGATCGTATCGGTTCCCACCGAAAACATTCTGTATCAAATCGGGCGCAAACTGGCAGGATCGGAATATTCAGGAGCCTATCACGAACGCGGGGCATCGGAAATAAAAAAAGAAGTTCAAAAAATCGCAACCATCCATCCCATTGCCACGTTATATCGCCCACTGGCGCTCTTCGAAATTTTCTCCATAAAAAAATAACCCCAAAGTTGTATACTTAATCCGAGATGGAATTCAAGCCATACATTCCCGGATTCAAACCCGCAGACTCTGGACCGCTTGCGCGATTTTTACCCGCGCTGGAGGATGGAGTCATCGCCGCATGGCTCTCGCATCAGACCCTGACCGGGAACTGGTTGCTCGACCCGTTCGGATTCTCCCCGCGACTCGTCCTCGAAGCCGCCCGAAGCGGATTCCGCGTACTGGTTACAGCGAACAACCCGGTGACAAGATTCCTGCTGGAGATCTTCGCAAACCCGCCGCCGCAATCAGAATTTACCGCTGCCCTCGCGGACCTGGGCGCGATCAAAAAGGGGGACGAACGGCTCGAACACCACCTGCAATCTCTGTACCTGACCCAATGCGAAAAATGCGAAAAACAAATCCACGCATCCGCTTTTTTATGGCGCAAAGACGAAGATACACCCTATGCCAGAGTTTACGAATGCCCGCATTGCAAAGACGCTGGCGAACGACCTGTTGCAGAGATGGACAAAGAGATCGCTTTACAAATCGCAGGGACAGACACGCTGCATCGTACGCGTCTCTTTGAGCGGGTGGTTTCACTCAAAGACGAAGATCGCATCTATGCTGAAGAAGCCATTGAACATTATCTGCCGCGCCCGCTGTATGCGTTGAGCACCATCATCAACCGGTTGGATAGTTTACGCCTCAGCGAGCCGCGTCGCCGCGCTCTGACGGCGCTCATCCTATTGGCATGTGATGCAGGCAACACCTTGTGGGCGCACCCGGCGGAACGTCCGCGCCCGAAACAACTGAGCACGCCAAATCAATTCCGCGAGGCAAATGTGTGGAGCATGCTCGAGCGTGGAGTCGCTCTGTTTGCAGGGTCGGGCTCTCCGGTCCCGGTGGAAGCGTGGCCCAAACGGATTCCTGAATCTGGCGGCATCTGCATCTATGAAGGTCGCCTCAAAGACCTCGCACACAAAGTCAAACGGGAAATTCCGATTGCGGCGGTGATCGGTTCGGTGCCGCGTCCCAATCAGGCGTTTTGGACTCTTTCCGCGTTGTGGGCTGGCTGGTTGTGGGGCAAGGATGCGGTGGAGCCGTATAAGGTTGCGCTGCGTCGCAGGCGGTATGACTGGGCATGGAGCGCGACCGCGTTGTTTGCGATGTTCAGTCACTTGAACGAATTGCTGGCAGACGGCGTGCCTGTTTTTGGCGTGCTACCCGAACCCGAGGCGCCGTTCCTGACCTCGGCATTTACCGCAGCCCATACAGCTGGATTCGTTTTGGAACACATGGCACTGCGAACCGAACACGACCCGGTGCAGATCGTTTGGAAGAGTGGGGAGAAATTTAAACCCGCACCATTGGATATTGAAATGATCCGAAAAGCGCTGCGCGAATTTTTGTCGGCGCGCGGCGAACCGGTGGGATATTTACATTTGCACACGGCTGGGTTGATCGCGCTGACAGAGGCAAATGCGCTGCGACAGGCGGATGACGAATTCGATGTCGTCATCCGAAACATGCAAAGCGCGATGGAACAGGCGCTGAGGGGCGGCAATGAGTTCGTCCATTATTCCACAGGCGAAGGCGTGGATACGGGCATGTGGGGGCTGGCGGACCGGGCGCAATCTGAATCGCTGATAGATCGTGTGGAAGTTGCCATCGTGACGTATCTGCAAAAGAATCGCGACGTGATTTTTCTCGAAGTGGAGGAAGATTTGAGCCAACAGTTCATGGGTTTGATGACGCCATCCAAGGGGGTGATCTATGCAGTGTTGAATTCCTATGCGGAAAAGACCGGCGGCAGTTGGAAACTGCGCGACGAAGACCTGGCGTCCACCCGGCGGGAAGAGATGAAAGCCATCTTCTCGCAGTTGAAAGAGATCGGTGCGCGTCTTAACTACGCTTCATCCATCCATGATAAAGTGTTGACCTGGAGCGAGAACGAAAAGCCCATCAGAAAGTTCCATGTACTGGCGTCTGCATTGGTCGGGCGCGCACTCGAAACCGCGGATGAGCAGACCGTCCTTGTCATCCCCGGCGGACGCGCGGCATTGGTCGCCCATAAACAAGACCGCGACCCGGCGCTCAAGGAACGCTTGAAAAAGCATCGGCTGGTTAAATATCGTTTGGTGCGTGGGCTGCTTGAACTTCCGATCTTGACACGCGAAACCTTCGCCGAGCAGATCGCCAGCGACCCGGTGGAAAAATCCACCGGGCAGATGATGATGTTCTAGGGTAGTTCGGATCGTTTTGGAGTTGAATGAATAAAAAAGTTTTGCTTGTATTTGCGTTGTTCTTATCTGCCTGCATTTCGGTGGAAATGGAATCAACGCCAGCTCCCACGCAGGCGGGCTTTGTCACCGCCACCCTACCACCCACCAAAACGGGCTATGTTCCACCCACGATAACCGTCACACCTGCCATTACCCCCACGCCCACCTTCGCCGTCACCATTGACCCGAATTGCAAAGACAGCGCCGTACTCGTCCGTGATGTGACCATTCAGGATGGAACACGCGTCAACCCGGGCGAAACCTTTACCAAAACCTGGGAATTCATCAACAACGGGACTTGTCCCTGGTATGGATATGCCCTCAAGTTTGCGGCTGGCGACCAGATGAACGCGCCTCTTTCCGCGCCGATAACAGATACGCTTCCGAAAGAGTCGGTCCAAGTCTCAGTGGAGTTGACCGCCCCCACAGCGAACGGGTCGTACACCGGCTACTTCACGTTGAACAACCCGAATGGAAAAGACGTGCCCATTGGGATTGAAAAGACGTTTTGGGTGAAAATCACAGTTGGGAGCGGTGGGGGAACTTCTCCGCAGCCGACCAGTTCTGGCGGCGCAAATACCCCTTCCGGTTCAACGGGCGGAGGCGGAAATTGCAGTTACACCCAGAACGCTGGTTATGTGAATCAGATCGCGGCGTTGATCAACCAGGAACGCGCCAATGCCGGGCTACCTGCGCTGACCATTAATTCCCTGCTGACGAATGCGGCGCAAGCCCATGCGGCAGACATGGCATGCAGCGGACGCATCAGCCACACCGGATCGGACGGTTCCTCCGCCTATGCCCGGATTCTGGCATCGGGGTATTCGCCTTCCTACGCTGAAGAGATCATCTACGGCGGGGGCGGTCCGCAGGCGGCAATGACGTGGTGGATGAATGACCAGATCCATCGCAATGCCATCCTTAACGCCAAGTCCACAGAGATGGGTGTGGGATATGCATATTATTCAAACGGCTCGTATGGAGATTTCATCGTTGTAGATTTTGGAAGCCCGTAATCTCTCGTAGGGGCGGCGCGATCCGCCCCTACGATTTATTTCAAAATATTCCTCATCACCGGTTGGTATTCGGGGAAAACGTCGCTGGTGGCGGAGTTGTTCAAGCGCTTTATCAACACTTCAGAAAGCACATCGCGATAATCGGTGGTAACGGCAAGATCACCGGGACCCATGAGTTGCCCTTCGCCCAAGCCGGGCCATTGCCCGTGGACCTTGCGGCCGTCTACGTTGCCACCCAATACCATCATCATGCTGCCATGACCGTGATCTGTGCCAAGGCTACCGTTCTCGTAAGCGCGCCGCCCAAACTCAGACATGGTGACGATGGTCAGTTTGTTCATATGGTCTGCCATATCGGCATGGAAGGCAGCGAGACCTTCAGCGAGGTCTTTCATCAGATTCGGCATGAGCCCAGTCATCGAGCCTTGCGTGAAGTGCGTGTCCCAACCGCCGAGGTCAATGGCAGAGACTTCAAGCCCTACTTCGGCTTTGATGAGCATGGCGGTTTGTTTGAGGGCGAGACCGAATTCGGAATCGGGATATTGGGAATTGGTAGATTGGTAATTGGTGGGGTCGAGTTTTTGGAGGGTGTCCATGATAGATAGTGTGTCTTGACCCATTTCATCATTTTGATACACATAACTCAGCGCGGCGCGCATTTGCTGTAGGGCGCGTTGATCGCCGCCAAGGTGAAAGTCTGCGATGGAGCGCAGGGCGGAGACAGGGACACTTCCGCTCAAACTGCGTTGGGGGCGGGTGCCCATGCCTACGGCTCGCAATGGCGAGGAGTTGCCGGTGTTCAAGGTGGCGAGGTGACGTCCGATCCAACCGGAGGCGGGACCGCGTTCATCGTCCACGCCGCGTTCCATCAGTTCCATCGCTTTGAAGTGACTGCGCGATTCATCCGGTGCGCCGCATGCGTGGATGATGGCAAGTTGTCTGCTTTGCCAGGCTTCGAGCAGGGAACTCATATTTGGATGAAAACCAAAGAAGCCATCCAAGTCCACGGTTCTTTCTTCTTTCTTGCTTCTTAAATCATCCGGTCTTGCAATGCCCAATGTTGGGCGTAATGCGTAATAAGCTTCTTCGCCATGCGGCACAACCATATTGAGCACGTCCGCGGCGCCGCGTAGGAAGACGACCACGAGTGTATCTCCGCGTGGGGCGGTATTCTTGGGTGCGAAGGACAGGCGCGGCATCCAAGTTTTTTGCGGGTGTTGGATTAAGGGTAAGGTTTCTAACATTTATATCTCCATTAAATTTTCCCGTCATTGCGAGGAGGGTGTTCTTCCCGACGAAGCAATCTCACACATCGTGCATGGAGATTGCTTCGGGCAAAGAGCAAGAACGCCCTCGCAATGACGGAATGTCAGCGCCACTGAAATGCAGGGGATGCGATCAAACTCGCGGCGATGATTTGCAGAGTCTCTTCTTCGGTGGCACCTGCCGAATGGACGGTATCAATCATCCCGTCGCGAGTGAGGCGATCTAACGATGTGCCTAAAAGCAATGAGGTGAGTGAATCCACATCGGTGTGTAAACTGCCAGTCGATGAGACATCCAATAACGCATTGAGATTGTGTTTCGTTTTTGGAAGTTCGTTGCGGATCAATTCAAATGCGAATTGCCAGCGCGGCATGAGGCTGCCTTGCCATGCGTCGCTGCGGTCGGGGTAACCATCGGGCGTCGTCCAGTTGAAATACATTTGACCCATTTGCATGAGCGGGTTGTGCATGGCAACGCCGTCAGTTTCGACATTGAGCATACGCAACGCGGAAAGCACGAAGTTGAGCGGGCGTTTGTATTTGGGCTGCGCGAACGCGAGACCATCGAGCAGGATGACGCGCAGCACAGATTTAATATCGCCTTTGGTGGCAAGAAATGTTTGCGCGGCTTTCTCGATAATTTCTTGCGGCGGTTCATCGGCGATGAAGCGACGCGCGAGTTTGGTGCAAATAAATTTCGCAGTGGATGGATGCAAGGCAAGATGTTCGATAACCTGCTCCGCTTCACGCTGACCCGATTCCTGAATCGCGAGACCCAAAACATTTTTCTCGCCGGGTTCGTGCTGATCTTCCTTGAAGACGAAATCGCCCAGCCAGAAATGTTCCTTGACCGACCAACCCGTGAGACATCGCGCGAGTTGCATCACATCATCTTGAGAATAACCACCGTCGACGCCGAGAGTGTGGAGTTCCATCAACTCGCGGGCGTAGTTCTCGTTAGGTGTGCCTTTGACGTTGGCTTGGTTATCGAGATAGGTGAGCATAGCAGGCGAATGCGCGGACGCCCAGACGAGGTCGCGAAAATTTCCGAGTGCATGTTTGCGGATCACGTCGCGGTCGTCGACGGTCTTGAGATAGAAGATGGGTTCTTTCTCGATGAAGATGTTGAAGTGGTCGCTCCAGAAATCTACCATCACTTCATAGAGTTGACGCTTGCTGTAGAGTTGACGCAAGAAGGTGGCTTGACGCAATTCATTGATGGGATGTTCGCGGTCATAGCCGTCGAAGAGTTGATTGGTGACGGCTTCGATCTCGTTGGCTGCCATGGTGAGAGTGTTGAAAGTTGAAAGTTGAAGGTCTAAAGCTAGGTCGTTGATGGTTTCGAAGTCGAGTTGTTCTTCGATGTAGTTTGCCAAGCCGATCTCTGCGAGTCGGGCGCGTTCGTCCACTCGTGCGCCGAAGGTGATGCGATTGAGCGCGGTGAAATCTGCAGCACTGAGCGCACTCCACGAGACGGCGGGTAGCTCATTCGTGAGCCGTCGCACGGCGGGAGCGCAGGCGTTGAGGGCGGCGCTGGCGGAGAGGAGTGTGGCGAGTTTGAGGAAGTCTCTTCGAGAAAGGGTCATGATTAACCTTGAGAATGGAACCACAAAGACTCAAAGGCGCGAAGTCACGAAGGTAAAAAAAATCTTTGTGCCTTGGAGTCTTCGTGCCTTTGTGGTTATTAATTACGCCTGAGTTGGCAACGGATTTGCGGAAGGTTGAGTCTTCTCACGCGGAGACCAATTGAGTAAGGCAAAGCCGGTTGCGCCGAAGGAAATCAGGATGATGGGAATCCACACGAAGAGCCAGCCGATGAGCGGGAAGAAGGCGGCGAGTTCGAGGATTACCGCGCCACGGATGAATCCATTCAATGGAGTCATGTTGCTATGTTTGGCGAGTCTCGCGCCGAGGTGAGCGGCAATGCCAGCCGAGCCGATGGTGGAGATAGCAAGTGCCGCACCGAGCAGAATCCAGCCGATGAATTTGGCGGGTCCGAATGGAAGCGCAAGCAGGATGACGATGGGAATGGTCACGGCAATGACGAGGATGAGTCCCAGCCAGAAGGTTTGCCACGGAGTTTTTTCTACTCGTGAGTGAGCGCGAGCGATCAGGGACGGGAACAATAGCCACCATGCAGTGAGCATGGCAGGGAAAGCGATTCCGATAATTAGCAGGATGAAGAAGATGGCAGAGATGTCAGCCATGGGGGGTGTCCTTTCGTTTTTGGTTGATGTAAGGGATACAGGGATGGAGTGGAGAAAGTTGCAGGGAAAGAGCAGGAAATAGTGAGTAGTGAATAGTTGGTAGGAAAAGAAAAGACGCGGGGTGAGCGCGTCTTGGATGAAAGAGAAAAGAAGAAAGAGATAGGTTTAACCCAAGTTGCCACTACGATGGATTATGCCTAAAAATTTAACGCAAAGGCGCAAGGTCGCAACACTTGCGCCGTACGCCAGTGCGGTGAGAAAAAGCGGTTAAATCGTAGCGTCTTGGCGACTTTGCGTTAAGAAATCTCGACCCATTCCGCAAAAGTGTTTAAGGTAGCACCTTTGGAGGTTTAACTTTTCTGAAAGAACCCAAGGATCGTTGCACCAATTCCGGTGAAGGCGACGTAGGGCAACAGCAAGAACCAGCCGACGAAGGGCAGGGCACAGGCGATGGTGAGAAGAACGCTCCCAATGACAAGTTGTTTTCTTGGCTCATGCTCTGGAGCAATGCGCGATCCAAGTTCTTTGACGATCCCTGCGAGACCAAAAGATAGCAGGATGCCAAGAAATGCCAGTACCCCGATGGCGGGGAAAAACAAGACCACCCGCACAATGTCATTCACGCGATTTGCATTTCCATCGATCAACATTAGCAGGATGAGCGCAATCGTCCCGAAGAAGAAAAAGTTGACCATGCCCAAGCCGAAGGATCGTCCCGGTGTGAGGTTGAGACTGGTTTGAGTCTTTGCGACGCGATTGGTGAACAATGCGCCGATGACAAGGAAGTAGGCGGCGAGGGTGATGGTCAGCAAGAGGACGATGAGGGTGAGGCGAAGGATGTCGGTCATGAAAGGCTCCTAGGATTATGGTAGGGGCGACTCGCGAGTCGCCCTTACGAGCGATTATTTCTCAACAACATTCCGTTTCCAAAAATCCAGAAAATGGAAACGATGGCGAGAGCGATGAAGAGGGTGGATAGTTCAACGGGGTAGGTTGGGAGATTGGCAAATTGGTAATTGGGTAATTGGAACCCTTCGATGGGGCTCAGGGCAAGATTGGAAAGTGTGTCCAGCCATGAAGTCCACAGGGATTGGATTTCAAAGAACCAGGTGGTGAAAGATGGCATCTCCACTTTGGGGAGCATGATGGAGAAGAATGGGATGGCGACGATGAGCGCAACCAGCGCGGCAGCGGCTTGCAGAGTCGCTGTCAGCGTGAGCCAATGCGGGAGTTGTGGAGCCAGGCTTGGGCGGGGTCTGAAGCGGGCGGCGATATCGCGAGGTAAAGTCACTTCGGGCAGAGAGTCCAAATCTGTGAATAAGGCTTGGAGGGCAGAGAGTCGCGCCGCGCATTCGTCGCATGAGTCGAGATGCGTTTCGATCTCCGCTCTGTTCGCGGTTTCGTTGTCGAGATATTCGTTGAGTTGCTCATCAGTCAGGTGCATGGAGTTTCTCCACGAGAAGTTTGCGCGCGCGGAAGAGATGACTCTTCACGTCGCTGAGGGGGATGTCCAGTTCGTTTGCGATCTCGTCGTAGGATAGTTCTTGATAATGCCGCAGTTCGACGACGAGACGATAATGCGGCGGCAGGGATGCGAGCGCGCTGCGGATCTGCTCGCTTCTTTCTTTGACCTCAACCTGCTCGCCGGGGCTTTGAGTTTTATCTTCATCCCGTTCTTCGTCGAGCGGTGCGCTGGGCTTGTGTGACTCGATATGATTCAGGCACAAGTTGGCAGCGACACGGCGGATCCACGGGCTGAATTCGCGTTCGAGGTCGAAGGTGTGTAGACGGTCGAGGGCGCGGATGAAGGTCTCTTGGGCGAGGTCTTCGGCATCGGCGCGGTTGTGTAGAATGCGGTAGCAGACGTTGAAGACGCTCGTTTGGTGGCGGGCAACGAGGTCGCCGTAGGCTTCAGCGTCGCCGCGACGGGCTCGCAAGATCAGGTCGCGGTCGGTGGGCGCATTCATGGCTAGAGTGTAATACAGGCGGGGCGGGGAAAAAGTTGCAGGAATGGGAAAATAGAGATTGGAAAATCTAAAATTCAGAGGGTGTAGTATAATGAATTTATGAAAATTCAGCGGTTACTACTCGACGAATTACAAAAAAACCTGATTCGGGGCAAGGTTTTGGTGTTGTATGGTCCACGGCAGGCAGGGAAAACTACTCTTGCAAAGGACTTGATAGCAACCACCTCTCTACGGTCAAAATTTGTCAACGCCGATGAGTTGCTTTATCGGGAAGCGCTCTCGAGCCAGAATTTAAAAACACTAAACGAGGTCTTGGGTGATGCAGAGTTGTTGGTCATTGATGAAGCACAGCGCGTGCCTGAGATCGGGTTGAATCTCAAAATCCTAATCGATAACAATCCTAATGTCACCATCCTTGCGACCGGCTCGGCATCGTTCGACCTTGCCAACAAGATCAATGAACCGCTAACAGGACGTAAACTAACTTTCACACTTTATCCGCTCAGTTATGCGGAGTTAAGCAAGACCCTTGGCATATTGGAAACTCGAAACCAGTTAGAACAATGGTTGGTTTGGGGAGGCTATCCGGTTATCGCTACCACCAGCGACCTGTCTCTACGCGAACGTTTGTTGGGAGAACTTGTTGGTTCCTATTTGTATCGCGATATATTGGAACTGGGAGAGATTCGACGCTCAGAAAAGATCGTGGATCTGCTGCGTCTGCTTGCCTACCAAATCGGACAGGAGGTTTCGATGGCAGAACTTGCCACAAACCTCGGCTTAAGCCGTGATACCGTGGAACGTTATTTAGACCTGCTCGAAAAAGTGTTTGTCATTTTTCGCGTAGGTGGGTTCTCTCGAAATCTTCGCAAGGAAGTGACCAAGAACTCACGTTATTATTTCTTCGATAATGGCGTCAGGAACAGCCTGATTCAAAACCTGAATCCCATTTCGGTGCGAAATGATACCGGGCAGTTGTGGGAGAATTACCTGATGGTGGAGCGCCGCAAATCGAATCAGTTTGCAGAACGTTCGGTCAACGCTTATTTCTGGCGGACGTATGACCAGAAGGAAATTGATTACATTGAGGAACATGCGGGACAGTTGAATGCCTATGAATTCAAATGGGGCGATGGGGAGATCAAATCCGCTACTCGGAAACTCTTTGAAGAGACATATCCCGATGCGAAAATGCAGGTTGTCAACCGCGAAAATTTTGAAGGTTTTGTAATGTAGGGTGGAGTGTAGGCGGGCAGGGAAAAGTTGCAGGTGATTTATGAGAATCGTAGGGGTGGGGTGACCCCGCCCCTACTCTGTGTATAAATTATTTTCCCCACCTCGGCTGCCAATCGGAAATGGGACTATTCGTTAGCCTCGTCAATCCCGTGCCATCGGGATGGATGATGTAGAGTTCGTTGTTGCCGTCGCGGAAGGAGGTGAAGACGATCCAGTTGCCGTCGGGGGACCAGGAGGGACCGAGATTGTCGCCGCCGTCGGTGAGTTTAACCAAGCCGGTGCCATCCACGTTGATGACGTAGATGTTACGGTCACCTTGCGGCCCGCGATAGAAGGCGAGTTTCGTGCCATCAGGTGACCAGGTGTTACGTCCGCCCATGTTGTTGAGGTCGGTCACCTGCTGCACGTTCGAGCCATCGGCATTCATCACAAAGAGTTGGCGCGCGCCCGCACGGGAGGAGGCGAAGGAGATCATTGAGCCATCAGGTGACCACGACGGGTCGATGTCGTCTTTGTTGGTGATGCGTTTAACATCAGAGCCGTCGGGGCGCATCTTCCAGAGTCCGTCTCCGTGCTTGGTGAAGACGACCCATTCGCCATTAGGCGAAAGTTCGGGCGCGTAGAGGGAACCGATTCCGTTCGTCAGTTTTTTGAGGTTGTTCCCGAAAATATCCACAGAATAGATTTCGTAATTCCCCGTGTCACGCGAAGAGAAGAAGATGGTCTGTCCATCGGGTGAGACGGATGGATAGAAGGCTGTGGCTTTGAGGTTGGTGAGTTGCACACGTCCGCTGCCGTCGGCGTTGAGCAGGCAGATCTGGTCGATCTGTTTGACATAGCAGGTGAAGGCGATCTTTCCGGTGGGCGGCGGCGTGTCGTTGAAGGTTTGTATCGGCGTGGGGATCAACTCGATGGTGGGAGTCGGGTCAAGGGTTGGAAGAGGCGCGGCAAAGTCGGTAGGGAGGATGAAGGTTTCGGCGGTGGGAGAGGCGATGAGAGGCAGGTCTAGCTGAGGCGTGGGTGTTCCCTCCGGTTCATTCGCGACAACGATGACAGCGTAGCCAATGAGCAGGCATAAGCCGAGAAAGCCGATGGCTAAACCGATAAGAAGAACTGACTCAATAAAGTTAACTTTGCGCATGTAAAGTTGTAGGTCACGCTTGTAGCGTGACCTACGTGTTTATTTCAAAATGATCTTGTTCCAATCCATCAGTGATTTGAGGTTTTCCACTGGCACTTGCCCTTCAGGCACATAACCGACAAAGGAGCGGTTGTAGTTGTCTTCGGTGCCGTCGTCGAGATTCCAGCGCAGGGTATTACGGAAGATACCGAGGCAGGAAGTTCCGGCGAAGTCGTCGGGCAGGGAGGTTTCAAAGGTGTAGACGTAGGTGCCGTCGGCGGTATCCACCACTTCGATGACGGTCGCTTCGTGGATCCAACGCAGCCACTGCGCTTGGGTCGATTTCTTTTTCTCCGCATCGATGGTGGTGCGAGAGCGGGTAAACCCGCCCGCTTTGTATTCCCACGGCGCGATGGGCGGAGGCGCATTCTTCTTCCCGCCTTTGGGAGCGGGACGTTTGCCCATGTATTCGGCGGGAACCAGCCCCACCCCATTGGCGTCCTGTGTTGGCTTGGGAACCTGCCAGACGCTCGGCTCACTGTTGACATACCGCAGCCAGAAAATGCTTGCGCCCTGGGTGTAGGGTTTCGCGTCTATCGGTTTGATGAAGTACGCGCCGGGTACTTTTTCGGCGGCGGCTTTGACATACCGCGCAGCGTTATCGGTCAGACCACCGGGGGGCAGATGTCCACGAATGTGCTGAGCATGCTCGGCGGTTTCATTGCAGACCGCGCGTGTGACGATGATCTCCTGCGAGCGTCCATGTTCGGGTCGCCACATGCCGGTGTTGTCGCTCGCCCATTTGCTGAAGATCGGGAAGAGCGTCATGTCGGCAAAGCGGGTCTTGTCCTCTTCGGGCGTGAAGGTTTCCCAACCCGGTGCGGTGACGTGATTGACTCGCAGCGAGGTAAGCATGACGATCCATTTCCACGCCCAGGCAGGCAGTTGGGATTTCATCGCTTCCAACTTCGCCAGAGCCTGATCGGTCGTCATGGTCATGAAGTCGTACCGAGCCTCTTCCTCCACCAACGCCGCCAGACCGGCGCGCTTGGTCTTGGGTCCGTTGGCTTTGACGCCCTGCATGTGCAAAGCGATTTTGTCCTTCCAAACCTTTTCGGTGGCTTTGGCAAGCGCGGGCTTGTTCGCACCTGTGCCTTCGTATTGGGCGATCTTCTCGGCGCATTTTGCGGTCACATCGGCATCGGTCAAAGCGGCTTGGGCTTTCTTCACCTCGTCCACACGCAGGCGCACGAGCAGGTCTTTCGGGTCTGCCCACGACCCATGCGCGGATTTGTAGCGCATCCCCGAAAAATGGATGACCATGTATTGCAGCCAGGTCGGGAAGCGCTTCGGCTCTTTCTCGAACCGTTGGCGGATCTCCGCCAGCAGCTGGTACTGATCCTTGCCTTCGAGCGTTTTGGTGTACTGTTCCACCTTCAAGCGGACGATGTCTTGCAGCCGGACGGGAACCTTCGGGTCGTAGTTAACGAGGAATTCCTCTTCAGTGGTCTTGTAATTCGGGTCGGCTTTGGTGAGCTTGTACCATTCGAGTTTTGGACCCTCGATCTTGTCGTACGTCGCTTCGAACTGGCGCAGTTTTTCCATCTCTTCCAGCAGCATCGGCAGCGCCGATCCGTTCTTGAGATCGTATTCGGCCTGCACCTTGGCGCGGTTGGGATGCTCCGCCGCCATGCCTTCCAGTTGGCGCTGCAAAAAGCGGATTCGGTCGCGCAAAAAACCCAGATTGGTCTTGAACGACTCGATGCGCATTTGAATGAAGTTGCGTTCGCCGCGAATGTCCTTGGGCCACGAGGTGATGAACAGGTCGTGATTTTTCTGCACCAGCGCCAGGGCTTCCGGCTCCAGAGGGTTGTACTTCACAAAAAAGCCCTTCACATCCTTGGTCATAAAGTATGACTTCAGGCTGGAGTATTGCTTGAATTCAGTGGCGCGGGCGGCATCCATGCCGTCTTCGTATTCCTTCACATCCGCTGCGAGGGTGGCAATATCCTTGTCTTTGTATTGCGCCCACAGGTCGGCTTCCTTGTAGTAGATGAGGAAGTCACGCAGTTTGGGCAGGCGCATGGGATAAATATCTTTAAGCAATTGCGGGTTCTGCCATTGAAAGTAATACGTCGCAGCCATGAAAGTACTCCTTTAAAAATTAATGGCACAAGGCAGGATGACATCCTGCCTTGTGGTGATTTATCCGCTCTTCTTGCCTTCCGAAATACGCATGGCGACCTTTTGCACGAGCGTGGTCACACCGCTGGCGGGGTTGATGAGAGTGCTGATGGCGATCTCCGCCACATCCGGCGCGTATTCGGTCACACTGTGGATGATGCCTTCCACCGCAGTCTCATCGGATTCATCGGTCTGTGATTCGAGCGCTTTGAGGTTTTCCAGCAATTTTGTCTTGGCATCTGAATCAGGCAGGGCATTGACCTTGGCATACAAGTCTGCCAATCCCGAGGGAGTGACGGCAGCCGCAACCGCTTCAGCGGGGGGCTGGGCAGCTGCTTCGGCAGGAGCCGCAGCGGCTTGGCTCGCGGGTGCTGCTTCCGCTGGAGCGGCAGCCACTTGGACGGCTTGTGCAGGAGCCGCAACAGGTTCCTGCACCGCTGGTGTTCCAGCAGCATGGTCCTGCAAGACTGCCTGACGTGTCAGTCCTTCTTCCAAAAACTCGTTACAAAAACGGCACTTTTTCGCTGTAGCTTTGATCATCTCCCCACAAAATGGACAAGCGATCTCGGTTGCGGACATACCATCCTCCTGAACTGATACTGGTTAATTTCGCGCATTATACACCCGCAACCTCAAAACCTTAAAGAACAAAATCCCCAAAGACCATAGCCTTTGGGGATTCTTTCACAATCTTTTTATGCCCGCATGGCGATCGGCTTCAAATATGAATCGAGCAGGATGTCCATCTCCTCCAGCGACTCGCACACGAACAGCATCGGGTTGAAGGCGTACACCGTTTTCGGGATGCGCGCAATCGTCTCGATATCGAACGGCGCAAGGATAACCTCCCCGCCGAACATACCATCCGGGTCGATGCCAAGTTTCTTATACAAACCGAGCACCACGTTCCAACCTTCATCGGCAGAGGACATCTGTCCCTTCTGGTGCAACGAATTCACCCCATCGATGATGCGGTGCAGGTTGTCGCGGTTCACGCGGAAATGCGACTGCAACTGCGGGAAGACCGGCTGGCTGAAGTCGATCACATTGTCACGACCGAGGCGGTAGAACTCCATGATGGTGCGCGTCAATTCCTTGCGCCCCGAGATGATCCCCGCCCCAAAGACCTTGAAGCGATTCTCCTGCACCACCAACCCGAACTCCGTGCTGTACCACGCCAGCCGCTTGATGACCTCGCGTTCCTCCTGTGTCGCTTTCATATAAGCAGGCGCGAACTTGTCCTCGATCTTTGCATAGAACTCCTGCGTCAGGAACGGCAGGTGACCGAAGATATCGTGGAACATGTCCGGCTCGGGCGTGAACTCCATCTGGTCGCGTGTACGCAGGTAGTCGGTAATTAAAAAGACACGCTGGGCGAACTTCTTGTACCAGTCGTCTGCAAGCGTGTAGCGCACCACCGTCCGTTCGATAGACCATCCCGTGCGCGGCGTGATGCGCCCGTTCAGATGCGAGACCGTGGGAATACGAAGCGGGTCGAGTGCCAGCAAGTCCATGCCGGTTTTCCATTCGGCACAGAGATGCTCCAACAGATACGGCTGATAGACTCCGGCGAACAGGTCAGCCCAAATGGCGTGCTGCTCCTCTGAAAAAGATAGTTCCTGATTCTCCTTTGAATACTCCGGCGATGTGACTTGCTGTGCGGCAATATCCCCCGTGTAGGCTGGCGCGTGTTGATTTTTGGTCATTCATATCTCCTTTCGAAAAGGGCGGAATGCAAGGTCATGTTATCACCAGAAAAAACGAGCGTCAAGAACAGGATAAACTTTGTCTAATTTGAAAATGTTACAATGGCCTTGATGACACCTTTGAACGGGAAGACCATCCTCATCACCGGAGCCGCCCGCCGCGTGGGGCGCATCTTTGCTTTGGCATGTGGACACGCCGGCGCGAACGTCATCATCCATCATGGGCACTCCCCCGCAGATGCCGAATCGCTTCGGGATGAGATCGCCTCCCTCGGACCTCAAGCCTGGGTGCTCACTTCAGACCTTTCGCAACCCGAAAGCGCATCGCAATTGATCGAACGCGCCAGTGAATTAAGTCCGCTGTATGGACTGGTCAACAGCGCCGCTATTTTTGAGTCGCTCACCCTCCACGACACCACGCTCGACGATTGGAATCGCCATCTTGCCATCAACCTGACCGCACCGTTTTTGCTGTGTCAGGCGTTTGCCAAACACGCGCAGGAAGGTCGTATCGTCAACATCCTCGATTGGCGCGCCCTTCGCCCCGGCGCAGACCATTTCCCCTACACGGTTACCAAATCTGCATTGGCAGGCATGACCAAGTCAATGGCACTGGCGCTCGCGCCAAATATCACCGTCAATGGGCTGGCGCTGGGGGCAATTCTGCCGCCAGTGGATAATCCGTCAGTGAGTGAAAAGGTCATTGAGCATGTCCCCGCTCAACGGTGGAGCGATGCGAAAGAAGTCGAAGAAGCCTTATTGTTCCTGCTATCCGGTCCCGCGTATATTACCGGCGAGGTTATCCATCTGGATGGCGGAAGACATTTGATCTAATCTGTCATTGCGACAAAGAACAAGGAGCATCATGGACAAAGTATTCATCAAAGACCTGCTCGTGCGCGGCATTATTGGCATTCGCGATTGGGAACGTGAAAAAGCGCAGGATATTCTGATCAACATCACGGTCTATACCGACACCATTCCCGCGGCGGAAAGTGACAGCATCAGCGACTGCGTGGATTACAGCGACCTGGCGAAGAAGGTTCAAACGCACGCCGAAACCGCCAAACGGCTGACCGTTGAGGCGCTGGCGAACGACCTGGCAAGACTATGTCTTGAAAATGCGTTGGTGAAGAAAGTGATCGTGCGCGTGGAGAAACCCGGCGCGGTGCGCTTCGCCAAATCTGTGGGTGTGGAGGTGGAACGCAAACGCGATGGATAGATTGCATCGCATGTATTTGAGTCTCGGTTCGAACATCGGGGCGTGTGTCCATCTTCCTAAAGCGGTCCAAAGACTGCGCGAGATCGGGAAGGTGGAAGAAATATCATCCGTGTGGGAAACGGAATCGGTCGGGTTCGACGGACCGAATTTCTTGAACTCTTGTGTCTCGTTCCTCACCCCGCTGGAGCCGGTCGAGTTCAAGGAAAAAATCATCCGCCCCATCGAGGCGGATCTGGGTCGTGTGCGCAGTTCGGAGAAGAACGCGCCGCGTACGATTGATATTGACATCGTGCTGTATGATGACCAGCCGCTCAACACGGAGTTTTGGGAGTATGCCTTTGTCATCGTGCCGCTGGCAGAATTAATACCCGATTTCGTCCACCCAACCAAAGGGGAGATTCTGCTCGAAGCGGCGCAACAGGCTCAAGGTCAGGTATGGATGCGCAAGCGCGAGGACGTGGTTATATCCTGAGCGGCTCCGCGCCGCGGTCGAGATGGTCCAAAAATTCCTGGCGCGTATTGATGCTTTTACGAAAGGTGCCCAGCATGGAAGAGGTGGTCATGCGGGCATCATGTTTTTTTACGCCGCGCATCATCGCGCACAGGTGCAGCCCTTCCACCACCACGGCAACGCCTTGGGGTTTGAGCAGGTCGTTGATAAAGTCGGCGATCTGACGCGTCATGCGTTCCTGCACTTGCAGGCGGCGGGCGTACATATCCACAATGCGTGGGATCTTGGAAAGACCGATCACCTGTCCCTTGGGAATATAGGCAACGTGGGCACGCCCCATGAAGGGCAGCATGTGATGTTCGCACAGGCTGAAATATTCGATGTCGCGCACAATGACCATGTCGTCATAGGTCACGTTGAAGATGGCACCATTGACCAGTTTTTCCACGTCGGTGCGGTAGCCGCTCAATAGTTCGGGGTACATGCGGGCGACGCGCTTGGGCGTATTGACCAGCCCTTCACGGTCGGGGTTTTCGCCAAACGCGGAAAGCATGGAACGCACCGCTGTTTCGATGGCGTTGGTGTCGATCTCTTCATTAAAGGACGGACGCTCATCGAAGTCTTCGCTTAATTCGGGGTTTTGCATGTTCATCTCCGTTTTCAGGGTGTCTCGATTTTATCTGATTTGATGCCGGAAGGGGCAAGGTAAAATACGAGACGATCAATCTCACATTAAAGGAACTTATATGACGGAAAATAACGAACTTTTTCGGAAAAGCAGTCTCTTCGGCGCTTTGCTTGGCGGCATGTTTGGCGCGGTACTGGGTGCTGCTACTGGCGCGTTGAGTGGATTGTGGAGCGGCGTGCAATGGGTCGGGTTGCTGGGGATCGTTCTTGGTGCCATCACCGGTGCGCTGACAGGCTTGCTCACCGTCCGCACGGCTGGGGTAACCGGTGGCGTAAGTGTGGGCGCGTATACCGGCATGGCTTTTGGCGCTTTGCTCGGTTTGCTGCTCGGCATCTTCATGCCCGAATCATTCCGCCTGCAAGCCCTCGCGCTGGATGTTCTGATCGTGAACGTCATCATGCAGGGACGTTTCGAAGCGGCGATCCTGGTCAGCTTTCTGCTTTCTGTGCTTGCCACCGCCGTTGGCGCATGGGTGGGCGGACGAAACCTCAAACCGCGCGCATTGAAATAAACCATCCGAAAGTATGGGGAAAAAATCGAATAACCCTTGCTATACTCTTTAGGTGACATCTGACAGACGTCGCCTATTTTTTCAACGAGAGGAACTTATGAGATACAAATTACTAGGACGCAGCGGCTTGCGTGTTTCGGAACTCTGCCTCGGTACGATGACCTTCGGCGAGACCTGGGGCTGGGGTGCATCCAAAGCCGAAAGCAAAAAGATGTTCGATTTCTTTGCCAACGCGGGCGGCAATTTCATCGACACGTCGGTCAACTACACCGACGGTACCAGCGAGGAATTCCTCGGTGATTTTCTCAAAGCGGATCGCGACCATTTTGTCGTGGCAACCAAATACACACTCACCAAGCCGGACAACCCCGACCCGAACGGAGGTGGTAACAGCCGCAAAAACATGATGAAATCCGTCGAGAAGAGTCTCAAACGCCTCAAGACCGATCATATTGATCTGTACTATCTGCACATGTGGGATTACATGACGCCCGTCGAAGAAGTGGTACGCGGACTGGACGACCTCGTCCGGCAGGGCAAGGTCAACTACGTGGCATTCTCCGACACACCAGATCACATCGTCGCTGAAGCCAACACCCGCGCCGACCTCATGGGCTGGTCCCGTTTTCTCGGCATGCAAATCCCCTACTCGCTGCTCGACCGCGCCGTGGAACGCTCCATCATCCCAATGGCAAACCACTGGGAGATGACCGTCCTGCCGTGGGGTCTACTGGAAGCAGGCATCCTGACCGGAAAATTCCTCAAGCCGGTCAAAAGTTCCACGCGTTTGAATTCCCAAAAATTGAAGTTAAGTGAAAAGTCAGTGAAGGTTGTAAAGGAAGTCGAAGCCGTTTCGAAGGAGGTCGGCAAGCCCATGTCGCAGGTGGCGATCAACTGGGTGCGCCAGCATCCCAACACACAGATGATTCCCATCCTCGGCGCGCGAAGCGTCAAGCAACTCAAAGATAACATGGCAAGCAACGAGTGGAAATTGACCGACGAACAATACAAACGGCTGGATGAAGTCAGCGCCATTGACATGGGCTTCCCGCACAACTTCCTGCTCGGCAACCGCTACGTCTATGGCGCTACATTCGACAAGATCGACGGGCGGCGCGCATAGTCCGTTTGCGCAACCCCGCAAAAGACGGTAAGATTGGCGCGCTCAAAAGGTGCGCCAACCATGCTTGAAATTGCCAACACACGCTTCGCTTTTCTGGATATCGAAACCACCGGGCTTTCCCCCTGGTTCGGGGACCGCATCTGCCAGATCGCCGTCATCGTGACGGAAGGCAAACGCATCCAACGGACCCTGGACCTGCTCATCAACCCCGAACGTGACCTTTCGCCGTCAGCGGTTCATGCCAATGGATTGGGCGGCATCAACTTCAGCGACAAGCCCCGTTTTGCCGAGATCGCCGGATCATTGGACGAAGCATTGAAAGATGCGGTTGTCGTCTGTCACAATGCCAAATTCGACATTCAATTCCTCGATAACGAATACCGCAAACTGGGACGAACCATCGAATTCCCGAACCTGATCGACACGCTCCTGCTGGCGCGTGATTATTACGAACTACCCTCCTACAGCCTGAACCATCTCGCACAGGATTTTCACATCACCAACAATATCTCTGGGTCGCGCGCCCTCGCGGATGCGATCACCATGAAAAATCTCTTCTTCGCGCTGACCGATTCTCTCAAATCCATTAACAAATCACTGGACGATCTGATCGGCATTTACAACTCACCCGCCTGGCCCCGTGAAGGCGTGTACCTGCCCACCGAACTGAGCGAAGCCATCCACAGCGGGAAGCGGCTCTTCATCAAATATATGGACAAGGATGGCGAGACCTCCGAGCGTTGGGTCTCCCCAAAAGAGGTGATCGGCTTGTCCGATTACATTTACTTGCAGGCGTACTGCCATACCCGCGAAGCGGATCGCACCTTCCGCCTCGACAGAATCCTTGGAGTCGAGGTGGAAGCAGGAAAGTAAGATTTTCTCCAAATCTCTGCGTTCCGATCCCCAAACAACATTGAAAAAGCGCTGACTCCGTGACATAATCAAAGTGGAACAACCTGTATTACGGAAAGGAGTTTGCGCCATGTCCGTGATCACGATCTCCAGAGAGTTCGGCAGTGAAGGGGATGCCATTGCACAAAAAACAGCCCAGTCATTGGGTTACCACTTTGTAGATAAACATTTCATCGCACAGGTCCTTAAGCAATATGGGATGGTGGAGTTCGACAAGGAGTATGAAAGCCTGCCCTCCTTTTGGGAGCGGTTCGACGCCCAACGTGTGAAACAGCGGGATGTGATGGTCAAAATGCTCGACCATGTCATTCAAGCCGTTGCCCATCATGGGAATGTAGTCCTGCTTGGGCGCAGCGGCTTCGAGGTGCTTGGCAGCTTTGCAGATGTGCTGCATGTGCGGCTGCAAGCCCCCTTTGGCGTGCGGGTCGGGCGCGTGATGGGCAATCAAAACATCTCCTTCGAGCAGGCAGAAGCGGTGGTCAAAGAGAACGACAAGGTGCGCCTGTCGTTCGTGGAGGAGTTTTACAAAGTCCCGTGGGGTGCCATCCATGCCTTCGACCTGGTGATCAACACCGGCAAGATCGCCCCCGAACTGGCAGTGGATTGGATCCTCGAAGCCGAGCGCTCCCGCATGCCCCTGTTCGAAACCGATAAACCCACTATCGATTCGATCCAGGTGGACCGCATCCTCGCTGATACGGTCTCGGATGTGCTGCAGTGCCATCGAACGCACCGGCTGGCTACGTCGCAGAGATCGTAACCACGCCCAACCCCGGTTTTGGAATAAAGAATACGCGGATAAACGCTGACCTTATTGCAAGATACGACCAGACGGGTCTGCTTGCATCTTTAATAACCGCCTGACTTAAAGCAAAGAGGCGCCGGATTTCATCCGGCGCCTTTGCATAGATTGCATTAATCATAATAGTATTGCGAACAGGGATATTCCTCGCCCGACGGGGCAATGGTTTGCACAGGATACCCGCTGGTATCCATTTTGAACCGGCTGATCTCATCCGCCACAGATGCCAAGGCATTGTCCGCGACGAGACGGGAGACATGGAACGATTGCCAGGAATCTCCCCGGTCTCCTAACTCACGCTCGTAACGGATACAGGCCAAGGCGGCGGCAACCTTCTCATGGACGGAATCAGGCAGGGCCGGGGTTTGAAGCGCTTTCACAAGCGCAGGAACCGCATCATCGGAGAGTTCGATGAAGTATTGCGAGTCCAGATCGACGGCGTTCTTTTCCTGAACTTCGCGCCGGATGTTTTGATTGACGATGAACGCATCCACATTCAGGATGGGCAGCGAGACAGCAAATCCAAAGGAAGCGATGAGCAGGGCAAAGGTGAACATGCGCTCTTTGCGCAGAATTTCCAAAATGATGGTTGCAACAAGGAGTAAACCGATCCACACAAGGAAGATATGAGTATAGGTGCGCAGGCGCGAGAAGCCGTAAACCGCTTCATACAGGTTAAGACGCTGGTAGGCAGAGACAAGCATGACCAGAAGAAGCAAGACCAGCGCAACCCCCAAACCTGAATAGACTTTTCGTTGTGTTTCGGTTTCGCGCTTTGTGACCGCACTCAGGGTGAGCAGCATCAACAGGGCAAAGAAAGCCACCGTAACCAGTTCGCCAAAACCTCGGCGGGCGTACTCAGCATAGGTATAGCCTTCCACATTGATGTTGGTTGTGCCGCCGAAGAAATACTGGAATTGAATAACAACGAAGACAACGAAGAGCGCCACCACGCTTCCAAGGATGATGGTCGATTCGATGAAACCGAGGAAGGCGGGAATGACGGGTTTGTCGATACCGGCGAGTTTTTCATCCTTCGATTCGGTCGAGGCGTGCAAGATGATCCCCGCCAGCGCATACCCAATGACGAGGATGTAGATCATGCGGAAGATATATTCGGGCAGGTCTTCGAGTTTGAATGCTTCGATGAAGTCTTCCAGCCGTTGACCGAAGACCACATCGGCGGAGGCAAGCAGGGAGGCGAAGATCGCCACGATGGGCAGGGCAATGACCAATCCGCGCACGATGGGCATGACATTGTATTTGGAAGGTTTGACTCCCGCCTCGGCTTGGGTCTTGCGTACATTCATTGCAAATGTCATGGGGCGGGCGATCAGGCTTCCCATCAAACCGAAGGCTTTTCCAATGTAATCCACCAGCGTGTATTGCATCCAGCGCCCGCCAAGATAGGTGACAGCAAGGATGGTCAGCGTGAACATGGTGAAGGTGTAGGCAAGGAAGGTGGTCATCGGCTCGGCGCGGATGAAGGTGACAGCGGCGAAAAAGCCAAAGAGGGGGATCAAATAAAGGGAGGGGCGCTGCGGGCGAAGCCCGTCGCTGAGAAGCAGGTAGAAGGCGGCAATGAGACAAGCCGTCCAGAAAATGGCGAAGTTAATACCGGGGGCTTTCTCCCAGAAGAGGAGATCGAACAGCCAGCCAAGGGCTAGGACGATGATCCAGAGTTTGTTGGGGGTGTTTTTCATGATTGCTCCAGTTTCTTTTGCCGCAACGGCAGGGATTGCTCGAGGATAGCCCCACAAGGCTTGCGGAGACTCTCAAAGGCTATCAATTTTTTCGAAATTCTGGCAGTTTTGGGCGTTTCTCGTATTACAATTTTGTGAGAATCGAATTCGGGCTATTGACATCCGATTTAAATTGTGACATACTTTTACCGTTGTCGGGGGCAAACAAATTGAACCGCCATCCTTATGAAAGGAGGAGGTGATGTCTAACATGGATAGTAGCATTAAACCCAGCGCTGTGGCATCCCTCCTCAAGTAAGTCAAGGAAGCCACAGCGCCCCACGATTGCCATCCGCAAGGGTGGCAGTCTGGTTTAAAAAAGAAAACTCCTCCGTCATGGAGGAGTTTGGCAGATTAATAGCGCCCGACCGAAGAGTCGATCTGGGTAGCATAGGCATCGATCCCGCCGCGGATATTGAACACATTTTTGTATTCAAAACGCATCAGCCACGTCGTCACCTGCATGCTGCGATTGCCATGATGGCACAGAATGTAGACGGGAACCTCCTGCGCCCTGACCGACGCAGGCAGCGCATCGACCCCCTCCTGTGCCAGCCGGCTCATTGGCGTGACCTCGAGCCTGCGGTCTTCGATTTTGGCTTGATCCAACTCTGGAAGTTCGCGCACATCCAGCAGGACGAATGCCTCGTCAGATTTCAGTTTCTCGGAAAGTTGGGTAACCGTGATCTCAGGGAGCATGTTCGATCCTTTGTAATAAGAGCGACCCGGAATTTGCCCTTACTTTTTCAATGCCGGGACGTAGAACTTCTCGACATATTCCTTTACCATGCGGCGGGTGGAAAACTGCGGAATAACCGTCTTCATGGATTCCTTCATGGTTGCAACCCAGTCGGCAGACATCAAATCGCGCGGATCGCGGTTGTAGTATTTCGGGATGATCTGATGTTCGAGCATGGTGAACAGGCTTTCGGCATCGGCAGCATCCTGCTCTTCGTTCGAATTGTATTTTGTCTCGTCGCCGATCTTCCAACCGTTCTTGCCGTTATAGGCTTCACACCACCAACCGTCCATGATGGAGAAGTTGGGCACGCCGTTGATGGCGGCTTTCATACCGCTGGTGCCGCTGGCTTCGTACGGGCGGCGCGGGGTATTCATCCACACATCCACCCCCTGAACGAGGTAGCGGGCGAGATTCATTTCATAATCTTCCACAAAGACGATCCGACCGCCGGTTTCGGCTTTTTTGACCGTGCGATACACCTGTTGAATGAGTTTCTTGCCGGGGTCGTCGGCGGGATGCGCCTTGCCTGCAAAGATGATCTGCACTGGCATGTTCGGGCGGTTGATCAATTCAAGCAGGCGTTCCACATCCGAGAGGATGAGGCTGGCCCGTTTGTAGGTGGCAAAGCGGCGGGCAAAGCCAATGGTCAGCGCGTAAGGGTTGATGAGCACGCCCGAAGCCACCACCTGCACCGGGTGGAAGCCGCCCTTCGTCCAGCGGTCACGCACGCGCTCTTTCAGGTAAAAGGAAAGTTTGCGTTTGAGGTGCAGGTGGACTCCCCACACTTCCTTATCTGGAATTTGGTCGATGCGTTCCATCAGTTCATGGTCGTCGAGGTTGTCGTACCAGTCGGCACCGAGGTGCTTTTCGAGCAAGACGTTCATACGGCGCGCCATCCAGTTGCGGGTGTGGACGCCGTTGGTGACATGCTGAATGGGCACATCCTTCACGTCGCGGTCAGACCACAGGAACTTCCACATATCGCGCGAGACTTCGCCGTGCAGTTCTGAAACGCCGTTCGAGCCGCCAGACAGTTTGAGTGCAAGGACAGGCATGGAGTACATGTCACCGTGCGGGGTTTGATGTTTGGCAACATCCATGAATTGTTCGCGGGTGAGCCCGAGATCGCCCCAATAATTGCCGAGGTATTTTTCGATGAGCCAGAGCGGGAATTCATCATTCCCGGCAGGGACAGGGGTGTGGGTGGTGAAGACGTTCTGCCTGCGGGTGGCGTTGGCAGCATCGCCAAAGGGGATGCCCTCTTCAACGAGTTCACGAATCCGCTCCAGGGTCAGGAAGGAAGCGTGCCCTTCGTTCATATGCCAGACGGCGGGGTCATAATCCAATGCCCGCAGCGCGCGGACTCCGCCGATCCCCAGCAGTACTTCCTGCATGACACGGCGATCAAGGTCGGACCAGTACAGACGGGCGGTGAGCAGGCGGTCGTAGTCGCTGTTGCCTTCGACGTTGGAGTCGAGCAGGTAGAGCGGCACACGCCCGACGCGCACTTCCCAAATTTGGGCGTTTAGTTTTCTATCGGGGAAATCAAAGGAAATGATGACCGGCTTCCCATTTTTCTTGACAAGCGAGACAGGCAGGTTGTCAAAGTTGAGCGGGTTGTTGAGCGCTTCCTGCCAGCCGTCTTCGGTGATGCGCTGGGAGAAGTAGCCCTGCGCGTACATGAAGCCGACGCCAATGAACGGCAGGCCGAGATCTGAGGCTTCCTTGAGGTGGTCGCCGGAAAGGACGCCCAAGCCGCCGGAGTAGATCGGCAAGGTTTCATGCAAGCCGTATTCCATCGAGAAGTAGGCAATGGGTTTTTTCAAGCCGGCATGCGTTTTTTGCGACCAGGAGGCTTTGCTGAAGTAGTCGTCGAAGGCGGCAAAGAGCGCGTCGTATTGTGCAAGATATTCTTTGTCCTTGGCGAGTTGGTTCAGGCGTGTACGCCCAACTTCATTCAGCAGGCGGATCGGGTTGTGACCGAGCCGCTCCCACAAGTCATAATCCAGGCGGCCAAACAGATGTGCCGCTTCGGGGTGCCAGGACCACCAAAGATTGGTGGCAAGTTCACCAAGGCGCACGATGCGCTTGGGTAGATCGAATTTTTGGGAAGGGGAAGTTAAGAATTCCATAGCGGCGTTATCATACCTCAAACTTTTTGATGAATTCAGTATTGTAAGGGGAATTAGTTTATTGGTCAAACTAATTCAATTACGAAACTGCGTCGGTAATCAGCAGGGGAAAACCTCCGAAAAATCACCCCAAAAATACCGGGGATTTTCAGACCATTCCATGTTTTTCTCATAATTGGCTTCAGTCAGGCAAGGACGGGCTTGAGTCCCTTCCTAGCGACTGGATGAAAATTAAAAATAAGATAAAAAAGATAAGAATAATAAGATTATTAGAGCCCGGACAAACCCATTGACTCTCTGTGCAAAACATATACAATAGAGACAATATATTTGCAAAACCTTTGCAAATAACAGACCAAATCTTATGTCAATGGAGTGAAAAGAGATATGAAACGCAATTCCCTGTTCGTCGGACTGCTCGTTGCAGTCTCCCTTGTCCTGGCAGCCTGTGCTCCTGCCGCCACCCCCACCCCCGCGCCTGAGCCGACCGCCATTCCCGAACCCACCGCCACCCCCGAGCCCGAACTGGCGGATATCGTCGATACCGCTGTAGCGGATGGTCGCTTCACCACCCTGGTCGCCGCAGTCGAAGCCGCCGGTTTGGTGGAAACCCTCAAGGGGGAAGGTCCCTTCACTGTCTTCGCCCCCACCGATGACGCCTTTGCCGCCCTTCCTGAAGGCACGGTCGAAAGCCTGCTGCTGCCCGAGAACAAGCAAGCCCTCACCGACATCCTGCTGTACCACGTTGTCGCCGGCAAGGTCATGGCTGCGGACGTGACCGGGCTGGAAAGCGCCACCACCGTGCTCGGCAAAGACATTGCCATCAAGGTCGATATGGGCAACGTCTATATCAACGATGCGCAAGTCATCATCACCGATATCGAGACCTCCAACGGCGTAATCCACGTCATCGATGCGGTCATCCTGCCGCCTTCTGACGAAGCCGCTGAATCCAACACCATCGTGGACATCGCTGTGGCAGATGGTCGCTTCACCACCCTCGTGGCTGCTTTGCAGGCTGCGGAATTGGTCGAAACCCTGAGCGGAGAAGGTCCCTTTACTGTCTTCGCCCCCACCGATGATGCCTTCGCCGCGCTGCCCGCCGGAACCGTGGAAGACCTGCTCAAGCCTGAGAACAAGCAAGCCCTCACCGACATCCTGCTCTACCACGTCGTTTCCGGCAAGGTCATGGCTGCGGATGTGGTCGGTCTGACCAGCGCCACCACCGTGCTTGGCAAAGACCTGACCATCACCGTGACGGACGGCAAGGTCTTCCTGAACGACACCGTCGAGATCATTATTACCGACATCGAAGCCTCCAACGGTGTGATCCATGTCATTGACGCGGTTCTTCTCCCGCCTCAATAAATTCTCCTCTGTGTGTGTTGCAAGAAGAAAGGACGGGCATGACGCCCGTCCTTTCGATTCTGTTTTGTGATGTTAGAACCTGTCCAAACTCAACGGGCGCAAGTCGAATGCCGTCTTCTGCCCGTTGACCAACTCGGAAACGAGTTGTCCGGTTCCGGGTCCAAGCGAGAGACCGACCATCGCGTGACCCGTGGCAACTGTCAGGTTGGAAAGACCCGGTGCGCGCCCGATGGCGGGAATACCGTCAGGAGTCACCGGGCGGAGCCCAGCCCAGGCATCTTTCACATCGAGTTTTTCATCCAGTTCAATGTACTCGCGCACGAACATTTCCAGCCGCGCAAGCCATTTTGGGTCGGGCGTGGTGCTGTACTCGCCCACTTCAAGCCGCCCCGTGAAGCGCAGCAACTCGCCAAACGGCGAAACCGCCACACGCCTATCCCCAAGGATGAAGGCATGGCGCGGCATGTTGCGCGGCGCAGCCACCGTTACGCTGTATCCACGCGCAGGTTGAATGGGAAGTTTGAGCCGCAGGTCGCGCGCGACGATGGGAGACCAGGCGCCCGCCGCGAGGACGACATGCTCCGCCTCGAACTCGCCGGAAGCGGTTCTGACCTTCGTGATCTTTCCACTCACCGACTCAAATCCCGTGACCGCTGTGTTCTCATGCACCTCCGCACCCATCTCGCGGACACGCTTCGCCAACTCCGCGAGGAAGATGGCGGGATTCATGAACGAGTCACCGGTGAAATGCACGCCGCCGATGACATCGTCCAGCGCAATCGGCTCGCATTCGTGCAAAGCGGCTTTGTCTAAAATTTCAGTCGGAACTCCGTGCCTCCCCAAAAATTCGGCTTCGTGTTTGCCATCGGCGAAGGCTTTTTCATCTTTGAACAAAGTGATGATGCCGGTCTGTTGATAGCGGCATTCGATCCTTTCCTCGTCCAGCATGTTGAGCAGATTGGTCATACTCAACTGTGCCAGACTCCGCATCGAAGGGATGCTGCGTGTGACATTCGCTTCACTGCACGCCGCCGCAAACTGGATCAACCACAAGATGTATGCCGGGCTGAGGCGGATCTTCATCCCAAACGGACTGAGCGACGGATCGAGCATCCACTTGAGCGCGGAGGAAACGACTCCCGGCGCCGCCAGCGGGACGATGTGACTCGGCACGATCTGCCCGGCGTTGCCATGTCCGCTGCCTTTGCCGATCTCATTCGAGTCGAGAATGGTCACCCTCCGCCCCGCTTTGAGAAGGTAATAGGCAGAGTTCAATCCCACAGGTCCACCGCCGATAATGAGCACGTCTGATTTTGTTGTCATTGCCTGCCACTCCTTTTTGAACCGCGAAGATCGCTAAGAACGCAAAGATTAAAAAGGATTTTTTCCTGGCGTCCTTTCGCGTGCTTTGCGGTTATTTCTTATATTCCTTTTCCAAACGGATCGCGCTCGTCCACCAAGATCGTACCTTCAGACATGACCCATGCTTCGCCGGTGATGGTTGGGATGATCTTGTCGCCGTCGAGTTGGATGCTGCCTTCAAAGATACTGCCGACGACGCTTTGTTGTTTCCAGACCTGCCCCACTTTCAACTTGCCATCGCCGTAAAGACAAGCAAGTTTGGCGCTTGTGCCCGTTCCGCAGGGAGAACGGTCGTAGGCTTTACCCGGACACAAGACAAAATTTTTGCTGTCCGCTTCGGGCGTGGATGCAAACAACTCGACGTGGTCGATCTCTGCGCCGTTCGCGCCGGTGATTCCGTTGGCAGTCAACTGCTCGCGGACTCGCCACGAGAAATCGGTCAACGCTTCAAGGTTAGACATGTTCACGTCCATGCCGTGATCGTGGACGAGGAAGAACCAGTTGCCGCCCCACGCCACATCGCCGTGGATGGTTTTGCCGTCAACGGTGACAGGGATGTGAGTCAGGTGTCGGTAGGCGGGGATGTTTTGGACGGAGACGCGATTTGGATACATGTCATTGCGAGGGCGGTGTTCGTCCGCCCGAAGCAATCCCCCTGTTGATTGGGAGGTTGCTTCGGCTTCGCCTCGCAACGACATATTATGTAATGTTGCTTCCACCACCCCAACGGGAGTTTCAACACGGATAATTCCAGGTTGTACTTTGCCCATGTATGCCAGCGAAGCGATCAAGCCAATCGTTCCATGTCCGCACATGCCGAGGTAGCCGACGTTGTTGAAGAAGATGACTCCGAACTGACAGGTCGGGTCGGCGGGCGGGACGAGGTACGCGCCGACAAGCACATCCGAGCCGCGGGGTTCGAGCAGGACGGTGCGGCGTAGATCGTCGTGATTCTTTTTCAGCGTGGAACATTTGTCAGCAACGGAACCAGTTCCGAGGTCGAAGGGAAGCGAAGGTATTAATCTCGTGGGTTCGCCGCCAGTGTGGGAGTCCAAAAAGGGAATACGAATCATTTTTCACCACGAAGGGTCACAAAGGGTCACAAAGGTTTTTACGTCGTGCTCCTTTGTGACCCTTTGTGGTTAGATGCTCTTGAAGATCTTCTCAAATTCAGCACGGTCTTCTGCGGTGAGAGTGAGCAATGGCAGGCGCGGACCGCCGACGGGGATGCCGAGCAGTTCGCAGCCGATCTTCACTTTTTGCAAATAGCTGCCGCTTTCGACACTGCGAAGAAGAGGCATGAGTTTATCCATGTGCTTGCGGGCGGAGACGAAGTCGTTGTTGAGCGCGGCTTCGAGGACGTTGTGATGTTGCAGCGGAGCGCAGGAAGCGGCGCCGCCGATCCATGCGGTGGTGCCCCACAGGAAGTAATCGAGGGCTTGGTCGTCGGAGCCGCAGATGATCTGGTAGCGGTCGCCGTAGCGTTCGAGCATGCCATAGACGCGTGACATGTCGCTGGAGGCTTCTTTGATACCGATGACGTGGTCGTATTTGGTGAGACCGTCCATCACGTCGAAGCCGACTTCGGTGCCTGCGCGCCAGGGGAAGTTGTACAGCACGATGGGAATTTTGACGGCTTTGGCGACGGCTTCGTAATGTGCGAGCAGTTCGTGTTGGTTGGGACGTGAATACGGCGGGACGGCGACCATGAGCGCGTCGTAGCCCATCTCTTCGGCGATCTGCGAGTAGCGGACGACGTCACGCGTGGCGCCAGAGTTGGTGCCCGCAATGAGCGTGACCCGCCCGTTGACTTTCTCTTTGACGAATTTGAATATGTCCAGCCGTTCGGCTTCGGTGAAGGCGTAGACTTCGCCCGTGGTGCCGCCAGGGACAAGCCCTGCGATCTTGTTGGCGATCAGGTATTCGATCAGTTGTTCAAGGACGGGGTAGTTAATGGATTCGTCCGCGTTGAAGGGGGTGACGATGGGGGCGTAGATACCGCGTAATTTCATGGAGGGCTCCTGTGGGAAAGTGGTTAGTAATTGGTAATTGGAGATGGATAAGATGACAAAACTGTTTTTGATACAACTTGTCCACTTCGCGCAGCGGGTTTGTCATTGCTGGACTGGAATGGCAGAGGAAAACGCGAAGAGGGCGATTTGTGGTCATAGGTTAGCTTTTCAGAAAGTGAAAACCAAATTCTGACATCAAATTATTTGCCTGAATAAGTTTTCTGGCAGCTGTTGAGAATTTCTTTGCATGAGAATCATAGCAACGATGAGCATATTCGGCATTGCCTTCAAAAACATCACTGTTTCTCGTCTGATATTCGATAAACATCCAAAAACATTTTTCAAAATCAAAAAGGGGACATTCACTAAAAGCATTAAAGTCTAAAAACTTAAGAACAGGCGGTAGTTCTTGATGTGAAGAATTCTTTATCTTACAATGGATTACCCAACCTTTTGAATTAGCCCTCTCAATCCAAGATAGCTGATAGAAAAAATCTTCATCTTCGGATTGCTTCATCTTCCTTACACTATTCGCATTATGTCCATCCCCTCCATAGGGGCTTTTGGATCTTCCAATTCGTCCCTCAGAAGAGTATCCAAAATATGCTAATCCTTCCGGCTGATCTAAAAAATACCCACAGTCACGGAATAAGTTGCTCGCATTATCGAAATTCGCAAATGCATCTCCGAAATCTGCTGCGAATTTAGAAACATCAAAACTACTATCTACCCATGTTGTATAACAGATTCTAGTAGAGACGAACTGACAAGATTCTTTTCTGAACCCCAAATAGCTCAAAAAATCTGGCGACTGCATACCGCTAAAAGAATATGAAGTAGGTTCAGCATGAAGACTATACCCAAAGTCGTTCTTTCCCCATTGTAATTTACTAACCAAAAACTTTACCCCGCCGGACGACGCCGAAGAAACAACTTCTGAGGCTAAAGCTGTATGATGGTCATCTTTATTCTTCGGAAAGTCAAAATTCTTAACATTTTTCAGTTTATTTTCTTGTTGAGCAATCCATTGAGTTTGAACATCATCCCGATTTTGTTTTGGCTCTTCAGGAATAACAACGGCATTATTTATATCTTTCACTTTATTAGGTTTATCGAAATTAACAGTCCCAAGCGATTCGCCACATTTTTCTAAACTTGAAAGTAGCCTCTTTAGAGCCTCATCTCGTTGCCCTTCAAAATAATCAGCATATTGCCATTTTGATAAACGTTTAGGAGGTTTACAGTCTTCAAGGCGAATGGGAATAATAAAAACTTCCCCTTCTGGTCGCAAATCTGAATAATCTAATGCTATTTTGATTTCTTTCTGAACATATCCCCGCTTAGTAATGGAATTATTAGACAAACAGACAATAATAATATCGGTCGCTTCAATAGCTTGTTCAATTTCTAAATCCCATTCTTGCCCAGGAAGAAGGTTTATTTCGTCCAGCCAGGGTTGAATCCACGGTTCGGCGCGGAGTTTTTGATACAACTCGCGGACGGCGGGTTTGTCCGCGGAAGAATGGCAGAGGAAAACGCGAAGAGGGCGGTTGGTGGTCATGATTTTTCTTGATTATACCCAGCGGCTAGGCAGACCCTTCTATCGTCTCTGCCAATTTGCGGGCAAGTGCAAGCATGTTCAACAACACGGCTTCATCCGCCTGACTGCGCAACAAACGGCAGGATGCAAACCTGTCCTTGTATTGCAATTCATATGGCTTGAGTGTCTGGATCATGGCACGGAGATCCGCGTTTTGGAGCAGGAGCGCAGAAGCCAGTTCCGGCGGGTTCGACTGGATCATGAACGCATCATCGAAATCCTTTATGCCAATGACAATATCCTGCGCTCCGAACGCCTTATAGACCGCACCGTCAAACCCTTTGGCGCCCACCGAAAACGTCACCGCTTTGGGGCTGCTGCTCCGCACGGACGCCACTGTCCACACCACCCTGTGCCTTCCGCCCGTGGAATAGGTATAAACGGTAACATCCCGTCCATCTATTTTTCCACCCATCGAACCATAACCGCCCTCCATAAAACCCGGCGGTTGATGGCTCAATCCATATTTTTTAGCAAAAGATGTCCATTTGTTTGCACCCTTTCTTCTGGCAGCAGAATACCAAACCAAGAGTCCAACCATTACGATCTGCACCCCGCAAAAGGCGCAGATCAAGAGAGCAATTAATATAAGTTGACCAGTATCCATGCTGCCCATAAAACCTCTCCTTCACAAATATTCTGATTATTTTAGCAAAACCATCCCATCCGCTACAAGTTGACGAACGGACTCCATATACTCGTATAGCGCCATGTCCGCTTCAATAAATGAGACACATTCACAGAGCGCTTCTTTCTCCTAATGCTCGAGTTGTTGGAAGGGCAAACGAGGACCGTGTCGGCAGTTTTTTCGATCTCCAAGTTCCAGTCCATATCGGGGAAGAGTTCTTCTTCGTCCAGCCAAGGTTGAATCCACGGCTTATCATCCCCTTGCGGGACGGCGCGGAGTTTTTGATACAACTCGTCCGCTTCGCGCAGCGGGTTTGTCATTGCTTGAATGACAGAGGAAAACGCGAAGAGGGCGGTTTGTGGTCATAGGTTTCCCCGAATTATAAGACACTCATTATTTGATTTCGATCGTACTTTTACTCCGAATCGACTCCACCGCCGCAAACGTGGACTTGGTCACACCGATGAGGTGCTCGTAGGAAATCGGCGGTTCTTTCCCCGCCTTGAGCGCATCAGCGAAAGCAGCCATTTCCCCCCGCCAGCCTTTATCCTGCGCCCCACTTTCCACTTTCTTCTTCCCAATATTCACCGTGGTCAACGAGACATAATCATCCAACACCGCCACCATCCCCCCGCAGAAGACCTCCAACCGCTCCTTCGGCATGGACTTATCGCCATTCGCCAAATAATCCACCACGCCGACGGAGCCGTCTGCAAAGGTGAAGGTCATCGAGACGTTATCCTCGCTGTATTTGCCGTTGTTCGGCAGGGCGTGCGCCGTCACCGAAACAGGCGCCGTACCGACGAGGAAGGTCAGCACGTCAACGAAGTGACAAGCTTCGCCGATGATGCGTCCGCCACCGATGGCTGGGTCTTGTGTCCAATGGTTGGCAGGAATGAAACCAGCATTGACTCGATAATGGGCATGAAGAGGTTCCACGCGATTTGAGATCTGTGATTTGAGATTTTGGATCAAGGGAGCAAACCTACGGTTAAAACCAACAGTGAGCAGCGAGTCGTGAGCGGCAAGTGCTTTAGTGATTTGTGTCAATTGTTTTTCATTAATGGCAAGCGGCTTTTCGACGAAAACATGTTTACCCGCTTTCAACGCCTTCCCCACCAAGTCTGCATGAGTATCGTGCCTTGTCAGAATCGCAACGGTGTTGATCTTCGGGTCGTTGATGATTTCATCTTCAGAGGAAGTCGCGTACTGGAATCCGAATTTCCTGCCGGAATGCTGCGCGTGGAGTCCACCTGAGGAGGCGATGCCGACCAGTTCAAAGTCTTTATTGCTTTTTAGAATAGGAAGTAATGTTGAGTTTGCAAATAACCCTGCGCCGAGAACGCCGAGTGTTATCACGGTTGAATGTTTGAAGGTTGGAACGTTAAACCTGATAACCTTCGAACTTTCTGACTTTTTAACATCAGGATACTTCAACAACACCCCAAGGAACGGCTCTTTCTTCTTCCCCGTGATCACTTCATACGCCTTCACGCCTTCTTCAATATCAAAGCGATGCGAGATGAGCGATGCCACCTTCAACTTTCCACTTGCCATCAGATCCACCACCGCCTGAAAATTGCGCCCTTCCGTCCAGCGAACATAGCCAAACGGGTAGTCTTGCCCGTTCTCTTCGTAATTCAGGTCGTAGCGACCGGGTCCATAGGAGCGGGAGTTGATGAAGGAGATTTCCTTCTCGTAGTAGATTTTTCTGGGGAAGTTCAGCCCCACGGCACCAGTCGCCACCACTTTGGCACGGTCACGGGCAATAACGCCAGCGAGTTCAACAGGGTCATTGGAAGACGTATCCGCGCAGATGATGATTGAGTCGAATCCGCGATTTTGGGTGAAGGCTGCAGCGGCAGATTCTGCCTGGGGACGTGCAACCGCTTCCAGTCCAAGGGAGGAAGCGAGTTTGACACGCTTCGGGTCGATGTCAATGCCGAGGACGTTGCATCCCGCCGCATCTGCCATTTGGATCGTCAATAATCCCAAAAGACCCAAGCCGATGACGGCAACGTTCTCGCCGAGTTGAGGTTCTGCGAGTCGGAATCCGTGCAATGCAATTGCGCCAAGCGTGGTGAAGGCGGCAGATTCGAAATCCACATTTTTTGGCAGGGGCGTTAAGAGATTACGCGGCACGAGGTTGTATTCCGCGTGGGTGGCATATCCTCCGCCCGCGCATGCCACACGTTGACCGACCCTGAAACCCTGCATATTTTTTCCAAGCGCCACAATGGTTCCGGCGGTGGAATAGCCCAAGCCCATCGGTTGGTCGAGGCGGTTGAATACTGCTTGCACAGTTGGCAGGATGCCCTCGCGTTTGGCTTTGTCGAGCGTTTGCTTGACGAGATCGGGGCGGGAGCGCGCCTTGCCGAGATAACTTTTTTCAGCGAATTCCACCACCATGCGTTCGGTGCCCGCCGAAACGAGGCTGGCAACAACCTTAACCAGAGCCTGCCCTTCACGCGGGGTCGGAATGGGAACGTCTTCGACGATGGTTTGTCCGGTTTTTATGTTTTGCAAAAGTTGTTTCATGGACAAAAGTATACCCGTTACGACCGGAAATTGCGTTCTCTTTTGCGCAGGTTGTACAAAATTTCAAAACACAGTCGTTTCAAAATGAAAAAATGTCGTGGGAAAAGATTCGCAACATGACAGATGTCACCTTTTCGATTAAGGAAAAACTTAATTATTGACTCAAAAATTTGCCAATGCTATTCTGAATTATCAAGACAGCATCGGGCTGTTTATTTTCGTTTGCAAAAAGGAGAAATATCATGGCACTTGGTGGTTATGCAGATCGGATCGCATGGGTGGACCTCAGCGCAGGCAAAGTGGATTACAAACCTGTGCCCGAGGATGATGCCCGAAAATATATCGGTGGACGCGGTTTGGGTGTGAAGTTCGTGTTTGATAATGGACCCCAAGTGGACCCGCTCTCCCCCGATAACATTCTTTGTTTCATGAACGGTCCGCTGACCGGCTCGGAAGCCAACATGAGCGGACGCATGGCGGTTGTGACCAAATCGCCTCTCACTGGAACGGTAACTGATTCTCACCATGGGGGCTGGTCTGCCGCCCGTTTGCGCTGGGCTGGCTTCGACGGCTTGGTCTTCAAGGGCAAAGCCGCCAAACCCACCTACGCCTACATCCACGACGGTCAACTCGAACTGCTCGACGCCTCCGACGTGTGGGGCAAGGGTGTGCATGATACCGTCAAGCACTTCAAAGAAAAATACGGCGAAAAAGACCTCACCGTCATCGCCATCGGACCGGCGGGTGAAAACCAGGTCAAGTTCGCGTGCTGGGTCAACGAAAACGACCGCGCCTCCGGACGCGGCGGCACCGGCTGTGTCGGCGGCAGCAAGATGCTCAAAGCCATCGTCATCAAAGCCGAGAAGAAGATCGTCAAAGCCGCCGACCGCGACGGCTGGAAACCCGCCCACGACCGCGCTCTCAAGAACATCATGGCAGAAGAGAACATCACCAGCCCGCGCAAGGGTGGTCTCTCCGTCTACGGCACCAACGTACTGATGAACATCACCAACAGCATCGGCGCATTGCCCGCCAAGAACAGTTCTGTCACCTCGTTCGGTGAACACGCCGAAACCATCGCCGGTGAATGGGTCAACGCCAACATCCTCGTCGACAACCCCACCTGCCACGCCTGCCCCGTCGCCTGCAAAAAGGAAGTGGAAGTCAAAGACGGACCGTATGCCGGTCTGCGCATGGAATCGGTGGAATATGAACCCGCCTGGTCGGTTGGCGCGAACTGCGGCAACCCCGACGCCCGCCTCGTTGCCAAGATGATCGACCTCGCCAACGACTTCGGCTTCGACGCCATTGAAATCGGTCATCCCCTCTCCGTGTGGATGGAAGCCTCCGAAAAGGGCTACACCAACGGCACCGGCAAACTCGGCTGGGGCGATGGCGACGGCATGACCAAAGCCGCCGAAATGATCGCCAAGCGCGAAGGCTTCGGCAACATCATGGCAGATGGCGCCAACGCCACCGCCGCCCACTTCGGTCACCCCGAACTCGCCATGACCGTCCGCGGACAGGGCATCCCCGCCTACGACCCGCGTGGTCTCAAAGGCATGGGCATCGGCTACGCCACCTCCAACCGCGGCGCCTGCCACCTGCGCGCCTACACCCCCGCCGCCGAACTCGGCGTTATGCCCTTCGGCTCGCTCAAGGTCGACCCGCTCGAATGGAAGGGCAAGGGCGAACTGGTCATGATCTTCCAGGACATCCACGCCTTCTCCGACAGCATGGACCTGTGCAAATTCTCCGCCTTCGCCATGGGCGCCGAAGAATACGCCATGCAATACTCCGCCATGGTTGGCGTCCCCTTCACCACCGATGACGTGCTGAAGACCGGTCAGCGCATCTACAACCTCGAGCGCCACTACAACAACCTTGCCGGCTTCGGCGAAGGCTCCGACACCCTGCCCAAACGCTTCACCGAAGAAGCCTCCACGCAACCCGGCTCACTCGGTCACGTCTGCGAACTCGACAAGATGCTCGCCGAGTACTACGAAAAGCGCGGATGGGTCAACGGCGTTGTGCCCGAAGCAAAACTCAAAGAACTGGAAATCATCTAGTTCTCTGATCGGATAACAAAAAAGCGACGTGCCCTCAAGGACGCGTCGCTTTTTGATTTAATCGCTTCTCTCTTAACTCAAACCCGCATCAGCGCTTCAAACCTTCTCCCCCGCCGATCACTGAACGACTGACCTACCCCCCCGCCCTCAACGTCTTCTTGCGAAACCGCTCGGTGAAATCCTCCACCACATGGTCTTCCATTTCCACCGTCAGCCGCGTCTGCCCGACCGAAAGCGAAAACAAGCGGAACGGCTCCATTTTTTCGAGGCGTACCGTCCAGCCTTCACCCTGAATGACATCCTCTTCCACTTCTCTGCCGCCCATCTCCTCAAGGTATTCCTTAAGCAAAAAGAACGGAATCCCCCGCATCTCGTGGACGATGGTTTGCATCAGCCGCCACCCACTGGCGGGAAGATATCGATCTTATCGGCTTGTTGAATGACCGTATCGAACTTATCCGGCAGGTACACGGCTTCACGCCCATTGATGAAAAACTTCATGTGCGGCAGGAATCTTCCCTGCTCATCGAGCAGTTCCTTGCGCATGGCGGGGTAGTCCTCCACGAACATGTGTACCAATTGAATGGCGGTTGTACCATGCGGCAGAGTCAGTTCCACCGTTTTTTGCCCGACGATCGGGCGGAGTGTGGCGTAAAAATTCACCTTCATGATCATCTCTTCCATGAACGACACCTCTATTGTGCTTTGACAACCTTTGGCATTCCTATTTTACCGCCATAAAACAAAAAGACCCGGACCGAAAAGCCCGGGTCTTTAAATCCCAATTCATTTTACGGGCACTGGATGATGCCCTGCGCCCACAGACACCCCCCGCAAACCGGGGAGACCACATTGCCCAGGCAATCTTCCTCATTCGCCTCGGAGAGATCGCAGCCGCCGCAGAAAGTGCATGGCGCAAAGATGAAGTTGTGCAGGCGTTCACGGTAGGCAAGATACTCCGGGTCGAGCCAGATCTGTTCGAGCGTTTTCTCGCGCACATTCCCGATGATATGCTTTTTCGAGAGGCGAGGCTTTCCGTGCAGGTAGCTCATATGCGTATGCATCAGGGGCCAGCACGGGCTGACCTCTCCGGTCCATGCGATGGACATGGTGCCATTCTCCACAAAATTACAGACATCGTTCGCGCCGCCCCAATTGTTACCCGCATAACTGACATTTAGTCCGCTGTTGAAGACTTCGAACAGCGCGTCGCGGGTGTCTTCGGTAAAATCCATCTTTGGCAGGCTGATACGCGGAAGGCGCGCCGCATTCAGGTAGGCGATGTTGCGGGTGGCTTGGGTATAAAGCCGGTCATCCTGCATCTCCTCCGTTGGCGGCTGAAGATTGCTGACCGAAAAATACTTGGCGCGAATGGATTTGCCGATCTTGATGACCTCAGGCAGGTCTTTGATATTGCGCTTCATGGCAACGAAGGCGACACCGATCTCCGGTTTGGGGTAGTGACCCGGCGCTCGCATTTTTATCAGCCGCTTCATATTGGCGATGATATTGGGCAGTTCTGCGCCCATGCGCACATCGGCAAAACTTTCGGGGGTGGCACCGTCGAGCGAAACCCAAAGCACGTCCAACCCGGCATCGATCAGCTCACGGGACTTTCGTTCGGTGAGCGTCGTGCCATTGGTGATGAGTTCCACTTTGACGCCCAGTTCCTGCTTGATGCGGCGGATCCATTCGATGGTTTTGGGATGAAAGAGCGGTTCGCCAATACCGCCAAAATAAACATCGGGAATCGGGTCTAACTGCTTCAAACCGCTTAGGATTCTTTCAAACGTCTCTTCGGTCATTTTGCCGATGGGCTGATCCCAAGCGTTGCGGAAACAGGTGATACAGTCGAGGTTGCAGGCAACGGTGGGTTCGATGTAAACTTTTGTGAGATGCGTCACTGGGCGGTGCATGCGAACAAAGTTCTGCCCTTCATCAAGGCGAACCTTCGAGCCAGGATTCAGCCCATATTGGCGGGCAACTTCCGGCGGAAGAATGAGGCGCCCCTGTTCATCGACCTCCGCCCAGGCTGTAGTCGATTTGGTCGAAACTGTCACCATTCGTGCTCCTTCCATCAAACAATTACCACTAATCATATCCATTTTCGTTGAAAAATCATGTGACAAAAGTTACTAATTTAGAAGGTCAAATGAAGTGAAAGGCGACTGCAAACTGAAAATGTTATAATTTCTCCATTCCAAAACAGGAGAATGAAGTGGCTGACATCCGTGTTTCAAATTATGCTAAGATCCTGGTCGACCATTCGGTACGCTTGGCGCCGGGTGACCGCATCCTGCTGGAAGGCACGACTGCCGCCGAACCGCTTTTGCGAGAGTTATATATTCAAATCCTGGAAAAGGGTGGGCATCCGCATTTGATGATGGCACTGCCCGGCACGATGCCATTCAGCCAGGATGAGGTGTATCTGACCTACGCCAACGATTCACAACTGGACTTTGTGCCGACCTTTTATAAATTAGCCTACGAACAATTCGAGGGGCGTGTTCGTATCCATTCTGCGACGAATACCAAAGGGACGAGCAATATCGACCCGTCGAAGATCGCGCGTCGCGCGAAGGCAACGGGTGTGATCACCGATGCCCAGTTCCGTCGCGGCGCGACCGATGAATTCAAGTGGTGTACCACCCTCTACCCCACTGAGGCATATGCGCAAGATGCCAGCATGAGCTTGAAGGAATATGAGGATTTCGTCTTCGGTGCAGTTCATGCAAACGAAGAGGATCCCATTGCTTTCTGGCTGGCGGTGAAAGAAAAGCAGCAGGCAGCAGTGGATTTCATGAAGGGCAAGAATCAGGTCGTTCTGCGCGGACCGAATGTAGACCTGACACTGTCGGTCAAGGGACGAACGTTCATGAATTCCTATGGTATGCACAACATGCCTGATGGTGAAATTTACACTGGTCCCGTCGAGGAGTCGGTCAATGGCTGGGTGAAGTTCACGTATCCTGCCAATTATCAGGGGACAAGCGTGGAAGGCGCGGAACTGACCTTTTCGAACGGTCGCGTCACTACGGCAAATGCCAGTAAGAATCTGGATTTCCTGCTCAAAACGCTCGATAGCGATGAACGATCTCGTTATTTGGGCGAATTCGCCATCGGCACGAACTTCGACATCCAGAAGTTTACCGGGAACATTTTATTCGATGAGAAGATCGGCGGTTCGTTCCACATGGCGCTTGGCAATGGCTACCCGGAGACGGGCTCAAAGAACAAGAGTGTCATTCACTGGGATATGATCTGCGATATGCGCACGGACTCGGAAATCCTTGTGGATGGTGAGTTGTTCTACAAAAATGGTCAGTTCGTGTTCGAAAAATGAGTTGAATGTTACAGGTTAAAAGTTGAAGGTTGAGGAACATCCTCAACCTTCTTTTTATTTATTCATTCTTTGCAATTTTCCTACCGCCATGCACACGAAGAGCGAAAAGAAAGAATTTAAACTTCGCGTCCTTAGCGCACTTTGCGGTTAAATTTACTTACGCTTTCCTGCCTTCCAACTCCAAGCCGGGGATGCGTGTGTGTGTTTCAAGCCATTTCATAAAAAAATCCACAACGAAGACAAGGGCAAGATAGATCACCGCCACCGCCATGTAAGAGCCGATGGGGTCGTAGGTTCTGGCTGCGATGGTCTTGGCGCGCGCCATCAATTCAGGGACAGCGATGAGGAACACGACCGAAGTGGATTTGAGCAACGAGACCGGTTCATTCGCCCAGGCGGGAATTGCCAAACGCAGCGATTGCGGCAGGATGATGTTGAAGACCGCCGACCATTTCGACAAGCCAATGGCACGTCCAGCCATCATTTGTCCATCACCAATGGCGAGGATGGAGCCGCGCAGGTATTCGGCTTGATAGGCGCCGGAGTTCAGTCCCAGCGCGAGGAAGGCTGCCAATTCGCGCGAGAGCGTGATGCCCAACCCGGGCAAGCCGTAATACAGCAAAAACAACTGCATCAACAGCGGCGTGCCGCGAAAAAGTTCGATATACCCGACGGCGAGTCCGCGCCAGAACCTGTTGCCATAGGCGCGAGCAAGCGCAGATGCCAAACCAAGTATGAATCCGGCGGCGAGCCCCTCAAACGTGAGGAGAAGCGTCATACCGGCACCCTTCAACAGGTCCGGTAGGAAGCGCACGAAGAATTCAAAGAAGTCGGTCATTTCTTCTCTTTCTTGCCGTACAGTTCGGTGATCTTCCACAGAAATTCGCGGGTGCGGGCGTGCTGCGGACGTTCGAACAAGTCATCCGGTGCGCCCTGCTCGACGATGCTTCCCTTCTCCATAAAGACGATACGGTCAGCGACTTCGCGCGCAAAGCCCATCTCATGCGAGACGACGATCATGGTCATGCGGTCACGCGCAAGTTGAGACATCACACCGAGCACTTCACCGATGAGTTCCGGGTCAAGCGCAGAGGTAGGCTCATCAAAGAGCATCACCTTTGGGTCCATGGCAAGCGCGCGGGCAATGGCAACGCGCTGCTGCTGCCCGCCGGAGAGTTGACCGGGGTAATGGTTGGCGCGGTCTGCCAAGCCGACACGGGTGAGTTCACGTATGGCTTTTTCGTGCGCCTGTTGCCTGGGCATTTTCTTTACTTTTGTCAAACCGATCATCACATTGTCGAGCGCGGTAAGATGGTTGAAAAGCAAAAAGTTCTGGAAGACCATACCCATGTTCTGGCGGACTTCGTCTTCATTCACGCCATGCGCGGTGATCTCGCGACCTTCGAGGAAGATCTGCCCGCTGTTGACGTGGGTCAGCAAATTCATGCAACGCAGGAGCGTGCTTTTGCCCGTTCCGCTCGGACCGATGATGACGATGGTTTCGCCTTCATGCACATCGAGCGAAATATCTTTGAAGATGATATTCTCACCGTAAATTTTAGTCACGTTCCTGGCTTGCAAAATGACTGGAGTATCCATAAATGCTCCGCTTACACCGGGTTGGTGGGCAGTTTGAGTTTCTCAGAGAGATGATCCAAACCGCGATTGGCAAAGAAAACAAGCACAAAATAAATGAGCGCAGCCGTGCCATATGCGAGAAATGGCTGTTGCGTGGTGGCGCTGAGTTGCTGGGCGCGCCTCAAAATCTCCTCGACGCCGAGTGCGTACACTAACGATGAATCTTTTAAAACAATGGATGCCTCGTTGGACCACGGCGGGATGGCAAGCCGCACTGCCTGCGGGATGATGATGAAGCGGATCGCATCCATACGGCTCATGCCGATGGCGCGGGCTGCGGTCATTTGTCCGCCGCCGACAGCGGTCAATGCGCCGCGCAGAATTTCCATTTGATAGGCACTGCTGACGATGCCAAGCGAGATAGAACCCGCCCAGAACGGCGAGAGGTTGATGTACTTGCCGGAGAGAATAAAATAAAGAATGAATAGCAAGACGATGGGAGGCACACCGCGCATTAGCAGACTGTATATGCCGGCAAAACGAGCCGCCCATTTCCCGCCATAGTTATAAACGAGTGCAAGCCCCAGCCCGATGACCAAACCGGCAGGCAATGCCACCAACGTCACGGCAATGGTGACTGAGATCCCCTGAAAGATGTACAAAACAAAATTCGATAGCATCACTTAAAGGTCATGGGCAGGTCACATGACCTGCCCATGAAATTTTGATTACTGGAAGTATTTGAGCCCAAGCGCTTCGATGAAGCCTTCCGACTCGAGTTCAACCAGAATTTCATCGATGGCTTGTTTCAGTTCTGCATCGCCTTCGGGGATGACGATGTTGGTCGGTCCGCTGGAGATGACCGCCTGATAGGCGATCTTCAGTCCGCCGATCTGCTCGGCAAGCGCCGCGGCGGGGATGTAATCTGCCATCATCACATCTATGCGGCCGTTCTTGAGATCGAGCGCAGCCTGGTCGGCGCGGTCATAGCGGAAGAGATTCTCTTCGGGAAGCAGGCCTTCGGCGACGAGTGAATCCGTCAGCCACGCATCCTGCGTCGTTCCAGTTTGAACTCCGACTTTGAATGAAGCGACATCTTCAGGCGCGGCAATCATGCCGGTGAAACTTTCCGCAACAAGGAAGGCATCCTCACCCATGTAGTAGGGTTCGGAGAAGTCCACCACCTGATCGCGCTCTTCGGTGTAGTTGAAAGCGGAGATGGAGGCGTCGATCTTGCCTTCCTGCACTCCGGCGATGAGACTGTCGAAGGGCATGTCGACCCACTCCACGGTCACGCCGAGGCGCCTGGCAATTTCTTCCATCAGCTCGATGTCAAACCCCACCCGGTTGCCGCTCTCATCAATGTACTCGAACGGAGGGTAATCCGCACTGGTACCGACTTTGATGACGCCGTTCTGTTTGATCGTATCCAAATGGCTGCCGGAGGCACCGCCACAGGACGCAAGCAGGAGGCTCGCAAGGACAAGAAGCGACATCAAACCCAAAAAACGTTTCATGCTGTTCAATCCTTTCTTCTATTGAAAATGCTGGATTTGGGAACAGCAAAAACGATAGCACGTTCGGGGGGTAATCGTAAGTGAAAAAAGTCACTATCTAGGGGTTAGTTAACCCCTTCATTCGTCTCCAAAGGAAATCCCGATGTTCCGCGCCGTGATAACCGCGTCGCCTTCTGGATTCACGCGCTTGGGAACGGCAACTGCCTTTGCCAGTTCAATGTCGGTGATCTCTCCGCTTGCCAAAGCAACCATGCGGTCGAATCCGCCGCGCGCCGCCAAGCGGACAGCCGCCGCGCCGTAGCGTGTGGCAAGCCAGCGGTCGAAGGCGGTGGGCGTCCCACCGCGCTGAACATGACCCAGCACGGTCACGCGCGATTCAAATCCCTGATCTTCGATGTATTCCGCCACCACCTGACCGATCCCGCCGAGGCGCGGCACGTAGACTTCATCCCCTTTTCTTGAATAGACCTGTCCACCGCCCATCGGCTTTGCGCCTTCAGAAACCGCGAGCAGGCTGAACTTGCGCCCCTTGTCGGCGCGTTCACGAATTTTTTTCATAATGCTTTCAAACTTGAACGGAATCTCGGGGATCAGGATCACGTCTGCGCCGCCGGAAACGCCCGCATTCAAAGCGATGAAACCCGCATCGCGCCCCATCAGTTCGACGACCATCGCACGATGGTGAGATTCTGCTGTAGTGTGCAAACGGTCCAACGCTTCGGTGGCGATGTTCAAAGCCGTATCGAAACCGAAGGTAATCTCCGTTCCGCCGATATCGTTGTCAATCGTCTTCGGCACACCGATGACCGGCACCCCCTTTCGGGCGAGTTCATGCGCAATGTGCAGAGTCCCATCTCCGCCGAGGACAAGAAGCGCATCGAGTTTTTGTTCCCGAATGCCTTTTACGATCTCGTCCGAAACGTCGATGGTGACCTCCTGCCCATCGCGGATCACCTTGCGCGCGTAGGGGTTCCCGCGATTTGCCGCCCCGAGGATCGTCCCGCCACGCGGCAGAATCCCACGCACAGCCTCCACGCCGAGCGGAATGATCCCATCCTTTTCAAGGAATCCATCGTACCCGTTGCGGATTCCAACCACTTCACAGCCAAATTGGTTGATCGCCGTCTTTACCGCCGCGCGGATGACCGCATTCAAACCCGGCGCATCACCGCCGCCCGTAAGGATACCGATCCGTTTCATCACACACCTCCTTGAATGTTACAGACTCATGATAAAGAAAGGTTCATCCCGCTTAATCATACATCCTTTTCTTGCAAATCACTTTCAACCCACATATAATGTGGCGATGCAAACCCAGCCCCAACCTTCCAAATTCGAAACCATTGCCAGTTGGATCGTCCCGCTTGCCGCCATCATCGCCGTGGCGGCATGGTTCATCATCGCCCCCGAAGGCGCGCTCGGCAAACTGGATGCCATCGGCTACGCCGTCTGTCACCGCATCGACGAACGCTCCTTCCAGATCGACGACCGTCAACTGCCGCTCTGCGCGCGCTGCACGGGCGAATTCTATGCCGCAGGCATTGCCCTCCTCTTTCAAGCCGTTGTAAGCGGCAGGCGCAGCCAACTTCCCTCCAAGGGTGTCCTCGCCATTCTCGTCGCTTTCTTCCTCGCCTTCGGCATCGACGGAACGAACTCCTACATTTACCTCCTCAAACAGACCTCGGGCGGTTTGGAACAGATCCCCAACCTGTATGTTCCCAACAATATCTTGCGATTGTTCACCGGTTCTGGCATGGGCATTGCGCTTGCCTCCGTTTTGTTCCCGGTCGTCAACCAGACCCTCTGGCGCACAGCCGATAACCGCCCCGCACTCGGCTTCAAACAACTCGGCATCCTCTCCGCGATCATCGTTATCATCAACCTGCTCATTCTCACAGACAGCCCTATCGTCCTATACCCCATTGCCTACATCAGCGCGCTTGGCACATTGTCGCTGCTCGTGACCGTCTTTGGGATTTTATGGATCATCATCATGAAACAGGACAACACCTTCGACCACCCACGCCAGTTATGGCTCGCTTTCGCTTCAGGCTTGACCCTGGCTTTGCTGCTCGTCCTGGGCATTGACCTGCTCCGACTGCAATTCACAGGCACCTGGAACGGCTTCCCCGGCATGACCGGCTAACAACGAAAACATCCAAAAATCGTATAATAGAGATGTACGTTTTCTGAAGAAGGAGAAATCATGGAACTCTTGCTCGGAATTTTTTCCGCATTCGGGCTTTCCGCCAGCGCCGGGCTGAACGCCTACATTCCATTGCTGGTGGTCGGCGTGATCGCTCACTACTTCCCGAACACACTGAAACTCGCCCAACCCTTTGACCTGCTCGCCAACCCATGGATCCTCATCCTGCTCGGCGTCCTCGTCATCATCGAAATGGTGGCAGATAAAGTCCCCGCCGTCAACCACATCAACGACATCATCCAGACCGTTGTCCGCCCGGTGGCAGGCGCCGTCGCCTTTGCCGCCAGCGCCAACGTCATCACCGATATCAACCCCGTGCTGGCACTCGCGTGCGGCTTACTGGTGGCTGGCAGCGTCCACACCGTCAAGGCGGCGGCTGTACGTCCAGCCGTCACTGCTACAACGGGTGGAGCAGGCAATGTGCCCGTCTCAATTGCCGAAGACATTATCGCCTTCATTTCGTCTGTCCTCGCGATCATGATCCCCATCGTTATGGGCACTATTCTCATCGTCGTATTCGCGTTCGTCATCTGGTGGTGGATGCGCCGAAGTCAAAAATCGCAAACCGCCTGATTTCGTTTATAATGCACGAAATTTGACCAACCCATTTTCGTATAAGGAGAAATCATCATGTCTGAAATGCCCGTCACCCCCTCGGAAGAACCCAAAAAGAACAACACCGGTTTGATCATCGGCATCGTTGTCGTGGTATTGCTTTGCTGCTGCTGCTCAGTCGTGGCTGGCGGCTGGTTCTTTGGCGATGCCATCGTCGCCGCAATGGGAATGTAATTTTCACCCACACAAAAAAAATCCTCCATCATCGTGGAGGATTTTTTGATTCAAAATGCTCTTCAAGTTCCTGCAAACTTTCATAAACCTTTTGCCTCGTTAAATCATCCAAGTTCAATTCTTCCAATTCATCTTCATCCAACATTTTGCGCGAACCATCGGCAGAAACCCACAGGTCAAGCGCAAGGTCCACATACGCCACAAGCCCGTCTTCAATCACAGCGGGCTTGGTGATATTGCAGTACCAACCCTTCAACCTGCCATCGTCGCGGTCATAGATTTCAAAGATGTTGTACCACTTGTCGGTGTAAAACGTCTCCACAAAGCGGTCATTGCGTTTCAAAACGATCTCTTGAAACGGCATGTCGTCACGATTGAAGAACGCTTCCACCGTGATCGAATTTTCATCACGATGTAAAACCTTGCTATCGTATTGCCAGGTCACTTCATCGGCTAAATTCTTTTTCAGGATTTTCATGACAGGCATTTTACCTGAACCTGCACGGTGATGACATCGTCAACTTTTGGTGCTTCTTTCATGTGGATGACGATCCCGCCTCGTGCTTTGACTTGAAACTGGTCCTGCTTAAAAAGCACATCCTCCACTGTGAGTTGAATCTGCGCTTCGCCCTCACCCCTAACCCCTCTCCCTGAGGGAGAGGGGAACTCTTGAATTAGTAATTGAACTTTTTCTCCAATATTATTTGCACAGTTTATATCGAAAGTACCAAATTCAGTTCTGACTTTTTTATCTGAAATTATTTCGGCATCAATAATGTTTCCAATGCCCAGCAGTTTTGCAACTGCCGCATACTGAGGTTCTTTCCAAATTTCCTGCGGAGCGGCGTCACGGATAATGGTGCCTTCGTGCAAAACAAGAATGCGGTCAGCGATGGTGAAGGCTTCTTCCTGATCATGAGTGACATAGATGGCGGGGATTTTTGTCTTATGCAAAATGCCACGAATTTCGTTGAGCAAGTCTTCTTTCAGTGACCTATCCAATGCACCAAGAGGTTCATCGAACATCAGCAAACGCGGACTTGGCGCAAGCGCACGCGCGAGAGCCACACGCTGCTGCTCGCCGCCGGAGAGGTCGGTCACTTTGCGAGAGTCAAAGCCGGAGAGGTTGACTTGCTCAAGCAAAACGGAGACGCGCTGTTTGATTTCGTCCACAGGGACATTACGCATTTTCAACCCGAAAGCGATATTGTCAAAAACGTTCAGGTGAGGGAAAAGCCCATAGTCTTGGAAGACCAAGCCAAAGTCGCGGAGGTGAGGCGGTGTACCGGCGAGGTCAAGGCTATTTAGCAGAATCGCTCCACGTTCAGGAAAATCCAATCCCGCGATCATCCTCAAAATAGTGCTCTTGCCGCTACCTGATGCCCCAAGTAGACAAATGGTTTCGCCTTGTGCGACAGTGAAGGAGATGTCGGTGAGCAGCGGCTTGCCTTCGTAGGATTTGACGACGTTGCGAAGTTCGAGCATTAGAGTTCTCCGGCGTTGTTGAAACGCAATTTTTCGATGAGCAAAATGCTGAGCGTGGTGAGCAGCATGAGGACGGTTGCCATTGCCATGGCTTGACCGTAGTTGAGACCGCCGGGCTGCGAGAGGAAGCGCGAGATGGCGATGGGGATGGTGGGATATTCGGGGCGGGTGATGAGCAAGGTCGCGCCGAATTCGCCAAGCGAGACGGTAAAGGCGAAGGTAGCGGCGCTAAGCGTGGCACGCGAGAGGATGGGGAAGTCTACGGCTTGCCAAACGCGCAGAGGGGATGCACCAAGTGTGGATGCGGCTTGACGTAGTCTTTCGGGAATAGACGCAAGCGCAGGTTGCAATGTACGAATGACGAAGGGAAGTGCGATAAGTGTGTGCGCAATGGGAATAAAAAATGGCGAAGCGATAAGCCGCCCGAAGGAGAGAATGAAGCCAAGTCCCATCATCACGGCGGAGGCGCCGAGTGGAAGCATGAGGAAAGGATCGAGAAACTTTTCGAGACGAGTCGGTTTGGCAAGCGCATACGCGGCGGGATAACCGAGCGCTAACGAAAGGATGACGGTGATACCTGCAAAACCCAACGAGTTGAGGGCAGCTTGCACTGGCGGGACGTAGAACAACGAGCCGCGTCGGTTGATGAAAAGTTCTTCGTAGTAGTCAGTGGTGAAGCCGTATTGAACTTCGGTGCGTTGTCCACGGTCAGCTTCGAGGCGGGTGAAGGAGCGGATGGGGAGGGAGAGTAAGGGCAGTAGAAAGAAAGTAAGCAGTATCCAGTAACCAGTGAAAACAAAGAGGCGTTCGCGGAGAGTCTTTGGTGGACGAGAAGCGGAGAAGCGTGGGGCGGTTTGGGTGCTGACTTGGTTGATGGTTCGTGAGTAAAGAATGGAAAAAACGAGGGTGAAGATTAGTTGGATGACGGATAAAAGAGCCGCGAGATTGAGGTTGGGCAGTTGCAGGGCGCGGATGTAGATCTCCACTTCGAGGGTGGCGAATTGTGATCCGCCCAACAGAAGGATGACGCCGAAACTGGTGAAGTCAAACATAAAGACGAGCAAAGCAGCGGCGAGAAGCGAGGGACGCAGGATCGGAAGGATGACATCTTTCCACACGTGGAACGTATCCGCACCGAGAACACGGGCAGAAGATTCGAGTTTGGGGTCGAGTCGTGAAATGGCGTTGCCGACGATGCGGATGACGATGGAGGTGTTGTAGAAGGTGTGGGCGATGAGGATAAGGATGAAGTTGAAGGTTGAAGGTTGAAGGTCAAACGTCGAAAGTAGAAGGTCGAAAGTTGTAGCGAATAGTCCGCGCTCTCCAAGCAGGGAATTAAAGGCAGCAGCAACGACAACCGTCGGCAGCATGAAAGGGACGGCGGTGAGGGCGCGCAGCAGAGACTTGCCGGGAAAGTTGAATTTTGCAAAGAGAATGGCAGCGGGGAGTCCGAGAGCGAAGGTGAGGAGGGTGGAGAGGGCGGCTTGGTAAAAGGTGAAGAGTAACGAGTCGCGAGCGACGAGGAGATTGTCGAAGTCAGCGAGGGTTTCGAAATTGAAGGTAAGGGCGAGGATTTTGAAAAGAGGAAAGAAGAAAAAAGAAAACAGAAATAGAAGGGTCGGAATCCAAAACAGAATCCGCGAATTGGCAGATAGGTATGAACGTGTTTTAGTGGAAAGTGCTGGTGAAAGATTCATTCGAAATATCAACCACAGATAAACACAGATGAATTGGAGGTTTTATTATCCGCATTTATCCGTGTTCATCTGTGGTGAATTATTCTCCTACTTCATCACTTCATTCCACGATTCGATCCATGCATCGCGGTTGGAGGCGATATCATCGTAGGAAATATTCGCAGGTTGTTCAGCGACTTGGGCGTACTGCGTGAACACCTCCGGCAGTTGCGCGGACTGGTTCACGGGGTAGACGAACATATTGAGCGGCATGTCTTCTTGGAATTGCTTGCTCAGCATGAAGTCCACAAATTTTTCGGCAAGGTCGCGGTTCTGTCCGTTTTTGAGGATGCCCACGAATTCGATCTGACGGAAGCACATGCCCGAAGCAACGATGGAAGCAGTCGGAGCATCAGCGGGCGGTTCGGAGGCGAAGAACACTTCCGCGGCGGGGCTGGAGGCGTAGGAGACGACCATCGGCTGCGGTCCCTGCCCGGAGGAAGCGGAGAAGTTGGTGTAGTAAGCCGTCTCCCAACCATCGACCACCACCACCCCATTTTCCTTGAGGCTCTGCCAGTAATCGAGGAAGCCATCACCAAAATATGCACGAGTAGCAAGCATGAACGCCAAGCCGGGCGAAGAGGTGGCGGGGTTTTGCACCACGAGCAAGCCGTTGTATTCGGGCTTCGCCAAGTCTTCGAACGAAGCAGGCATAGCTAAATCATTCTCTTCAAAATATTTTTTATCGTAGTTGATACACACATCGCCATAGTCCACAGGCAGGGCGCGATAAGAAGAATCAAGCACGAACTCGGCAGGCACGTCACTCAATGCGGGCGATTGATACGCATCGAAGATGTCTGCTTCGAGGGCGCGCGAGAGGAAGGTGTTATCCACGCCGAACATCACGTCCGCAAGCGGGGCGTCTTTGGCTAGGATGGCTTTGTTGAGCATGGTGCCCGTGTCACCGCTCGCCAGAAAAACAACATCAACATTGTTCTCTTGCTCAAAAGCGGTTACAACATCTTCGCTGATCGCAAACGAGTCGTGGGTCATGACGGTAAGAGTGGCAGGTCCTTTGGGAGCGCAGGCAGCCAAAACAAAGAGGAAAGAGGAAAGAAGGAGGTTAAGTTTTTTCATGGGTGTTCCTTTTTAGTAACCAGTGTTCAGTTACCAGTAATGTGAGTGATGAGCAGCAAGCCGCTCTTAATTGAAACCGTGGCAACATCAGCCGTCATTTCGTTGCTGATGCCGCGGGTCTTCTCGGGGTAGAGCGTTTCGTGATGAAGATGCCAGCGCAGGTTTTCGGTGAAGACGCCGGTCACTTCGCCCTGCCAGGGGATGAGCGAGACGATATCGCCGCTTCTTCCTTCGACTTTGGCTTGGTCTCTGCAAAAGAAAATTTCTTCCACGCCGTCAGCGAGTCGAATGTCGCAGGTTGCAAGTTGAAGGTTTGAAAGTAAAGCAATGTTGGCGAGGGTTTGGTCCATGCGACCGCCGAGGGCAGCGAGGATGAGGATCTGGCTTGGGTTGAGAGTGAGAGCATGGTTGATGGCGAGTTCGAGGTCGGTTTCGTTCTTGTCTTTTGGGAAAAGGACGATTTTGCCGTTGAAGGTTGAAGGTGAAAAGTTCTCAGGCAATGAGTCCATGTCGCCGACGATGACGTTAGGGTTCAGTCCCAGTGCGAGGGCGTGACGTGTGCCGCCATCGGCGCAGAGGATGAAGTCATCGGGATGGATGAGGGTACGGGCTCTTTCTGGGTATGGCAGGTTGCCGTTGGCAAAGATGATGATTCTCATGTTTCACCACAAAGGGTCACGAAGGTACACAAAGTTTAAACAAAAACATCCTCATGACAGCGGAGGATGTTGGCAGGTGTATTGAGAAATCCCTCCGCTGGTATTAACCAGATCAGGTGATGCGGATCGAGCGCGTTCACGCTCCTCTCAGCCTTTCGTAAAGGCTCTCCGTTCAATTGTTAATGACGAGTATAGGACGGTGTCTTGCTTGTGTCAAGTCAAAAAAAACGCCGTGAGGTTTTTCTCACGGCATTTTAACGAACGCGGCGTTTCCACTCTTCTTTCAGTTGCAATTCCTCACTCAAGTTCGTAATGGGCGGCAAGGCGAGGAAGTCGGTGAGGAGGCGGTTGAACTGCTGGGGGTTGTCGAGCATGGGGAAGTGTCCCACGCCTTCCAGGTTGATCTGGTGCATATGCATGGGCAGGGAATCCACGCGCTCTTGCGAAGGAAGAGTGACAGCGGGGGTGTTGGAGCCATACACGAAAAGACAGGGTACGCCAAGGTTGCGGACGCTGGGGAACAAGTTGTCGGCTTGTAAACTCTCCAGAGAGGCGGCAACCGCTTTCGGGTCCACTTTTGAAGCGTCTGCCAGGGCAGCCATCGACTCGGAATTGCGAGAGGTCAACCATTCGGCAAGTTCGGTGGCGGGGGCGGTTCGCATACGCGCAGTAATGGCTTCGTATTCCATCGGGCAGTTGACGACCATCATGCGTTCGACACTGCCATGCCAGCGTTTGAGGAAGGAGAAACCGACCAGTGCTCCCAGGTCGTGTCCGACGATGGCAACCTTGCCGATGCCCATCTCTTCAAGGAAGCGGTTGAGCAGGTCGGCTTGTTTGTCGAGCGAATAGTGCATGGGCTCGCGGCTGGTATCGCCAAAGCCAAAGAGGTCGAGCGCGTAGGCGCGGAACGATGTGGAGGTGGCTTGCATGGCGTTGATCCAATACCGCCATGAGCCGACCCAGCCGTGCAGGAAGATGATGGGACGCCCGCGTCCCAACGCTTCATAATGCACCATCGCGCCGTCAAGAATGATCGCACTCATCGAAGGTTATTTTCCAAACTTTCCAAGAATGGCACGGACGCGCTCCACGAGCTGGTCTGGCGCGAAGGGTTTGAGCAGGTATTCTTCGGCGCCTGCGTCCAAGCCGGTCTGTATTTCAGCATCCTGCCCTTTGGCAGAGAGAAAAACAACAGGAATGTCTTTCAGGTTGGGGTCGTTTTTCATGGCGCGGCAGGCGTCGTAGCCTGTCATCTTCGGCATGCGCACGTCCATGAGGATCAGGTCGGGGACGACCTGATTCGCTTGTTGAAGCGCCTCCTCGCCGTTCGAGGTTGCAACGACTTCATGCCCTGCAAACCGCAGGGTGAAGGCGACCAGTTCACGAATATCGGGTTCGTCTTCTGCGATCAAGATTCTTGCCATTTAATCTCCATGCTTCTGGATCGGCAGGGTAAAGGAAAAGGTGCTTCCCTCACCCGGCACACCCGTGCTTTTCATCCAAATTCGCCCTTTGTGCATCTCCACCAGCTGGCGGACGATGGGCAGCCCCAAACCGGTTCCGGGAATTGCCAGCACCAGCGGGTGTTCCCCGCGGAAGAAGCGATCGAAGAGGCGCGCCTGATCGTCCGGCCTAACGCCGATGCCGTTGTCCTCCACATCCACCTGCACTTCGCCATTCATTTGATGGATGTTGACGCGGATGGTGCCGTTCTCGGGCGTGTAATTGAAGGCGTTATTGACCAGGTTGCTAAGAATCTGGCGCACACGTCCACCGTCTCCGATCACAGGTGGAAGATTCTTCTGCGCATCGAGCGAGAGCGCCATGGGTTTGTTCTCAGTCTGAGAGCGCCGCAGGACGTCGGCGATGACCTCTTCAGCGATCTCGTACAGGTTGATCCGCTGCTGCTCGAGGATGACTCGTCCCGATTCGATGCGTGAAATATCCAGCAAATCACTCACCAGGATGTTGAGACGCTCGATATTGTTCCGCACCACATCGAGAAAATGCACCTGATTTTCGTTCAGCGGACCCGCCGCGCCCATCGTCAGGATATCGACATAGCCCTTGATGGCGGTCATCGGGGTACGCAGCTCATGGCTGACCGTCGCTACAAATTCGGACTTGAGGCGGTCCACTTCGACCTCGCGGGTGATATCGCGGAAGATGGAGACCGTGCCCAGAAAATCGTTCTGATGAATGACCGGCGCGAGATGCACAAGGACGATACGCCCATTTTCCATTTCGATCTGCTCGGCATACAACTGACCCGAATGATACGTGGACGGGTCCTCCGACCACGAGCGAATCGTGGACGTCCACGCGGCAGCCGATTTACCAAACAACCCCGCAAAACCTTCCAATGAATTACCAAGCAGACGCGCTTCGTCCACATCAAGGATGCGGACGGCGGAGGAATTCACAAAGGTGATGCGGCTGTCAGTGCCGGTTACGAGTACGCCGTCTGCCACCGCTTCGAGGATGGATTGCTGGCGGCTGGCTTCCACCTGTTCCTTGCGCAACATCAAGCCGAGGCGTTCTGCCTGGTCGCGGATCAGTTCGTAGAGACGTGCGTTGTTGATCGCCACCGCCACCTGGCCGGCAATCGCTTTGACGAGGTTGAGCATTTCCGCGCTAAAAAAACTGACCATGCGCTGGAAGACCATCAACACGCCGATCACATCCTCGCCGACCATCATCGGGACAGCGATTGCGCTGCGATGATCCTGACCTGCGGTTGGGTTGCGTACCCAGCGCGGGTCCAGGTGCAGGTCGTTGATGAGCACCGCCTCGCGGTTCTTCACCACCCAGCCCGCAAGTCCTTCACCGATTTTCAGGGTGAAACCGGAGCGGTTGGGGCTGGCAGAACGGTCAGAGAGGTAGCCGTACCCCGCGCGATAATGCAGGAGGTTATCTTCCGGGTTCACAAGCAAAATGGTTCCCTGTTCCGCGCCCAGTGTATCGTTCAACAGAGAAAGCGTGCGGTTCAGGGTACGGTCAAGGTCGAGGCTGGACGAAACCTCGGTGAGGATGCGCAACAGGGTTTCGGTGTTCTGCTGTTCGCGTTGCAATTGGGCGGTACGTTCCACCACGCGCGCTTCGAGTTCGGAAGCGAGAGTTTGGGTCTCTTCGAAGAGGCGCCCGTTCTGAATGGCGACGATGGCTTGGTTCGCCAACGTGCCGAGGATCTGCATATCCTCTTCACTATAAACACCCGGTTGGTAACTTTGCGCCGAAAGCATACCCAGCACTTTGGCGCCCACGATCATAGGCACGGCAACGATGGACTCGGTCTCTTCCGTGTCATCACCAGCGCGCACGGTCCCCAATCGATCTGCCTGCTCAGAGCTGGATGCCAGAACGGGCTGACCGGTGCGAATCACCTCGCTGCTCAAACCTTTTCCGAACGGGACACGCTGGGCAAACACACGCTTGCCTTTATCGAAAAGATAGACCGGGTCGATCTCATTCGTTTCCTGATCCAGCAGTGTGATGGCAAAAGAATCCAACGGCATGAGACGTTCCGCCGCCTTATGCACAGAGATGTACACCTCTTCCGGGTTAAGGCTGGCACTGACCAGCGAGCTCGTCTCGTTGAGAACCTCAAACCGCTCCGCCGTGCGCACGGAAGATTGATACAGGCGTGCGTTCTCCATCGCAATGGTGGCTTGATTGGTGATGGTACGCGCCACTTCAAGTTCGTTGATGCCAAACCGCGCATCTCCCGACATTTGGGCGAGCAGCAAAGCCGTAAGCGTCTGCCCGCTGACAATGGGCAGGATCAGCAACGCTGTGGCACTTTCGCCTAACATGTCGATGATCGAGGCAAGGTCTGGCTCGCTGCGGACATCATCGGTGTTGAAGATTCCGAGCGATTCACGCAAACGGCTGAAGATGGGCGCATCCGGCAGAAGGCGCGGAAGTTTGGCGCGGATTCTCGGTGTGGCGATCTTCCAGTAGGCTTGTCCGCGCTCGAAGGTCACAACAGAGACGCGCCTTGCGTTCAACCCCTTGAGCAGCTCTTCAGCAGTGAGATTCAGGATCTGGTCGGTATCCAGTGAGCGGGTCAGGGCGGAGGTGAAGCGATTGACGGTGGTGAGACGCTGTGAACGCTGGTCGAGTTCTGTGGCGCGTTTGACGCTATCTTCGTACAGGCGTGAATTATCCAGCGAGACCGCCGACTGGCTGGCGAAGGTCAAACCAACCTGAATCTGCTCACGGGTGTAGTAATTCGCCTGCCATTTTTCCACAGCGATCGCGCCGACCAGTTCGCCCTTGGAGATAAGCGGAATGCCCAGCCACGATAGACGCGGGGCTTCCACGGGTGGGAAGCGCGGATCTTCGCGCACATCCTTGACGAGAATGGGCTGGGCAGACTGCGCCATTTCCTTGAAGAGCGCGCTATCTGTCACCGCAACCGACAAGCCAAGGCGCTGCTCTACATCGGAGAAGCCGCGCGTGGAGGCGACGGTGAGGCGGTCTTTTTCACGCAGCCAGAGTGTGGCGGTATCGAACGGCAGGATGGGCTTGAGCTGGTCAAGCAGGGAACCGATCAACTGGTCGCTGCTCAGGCTCGAGGTCAAAGAAACTGAAGCGTCGTTGAGCGCCTGCAACTGACCAGCGCGTTCCTGGGTCGCCTGCACGAGGCGCAGGTTATCCAGCGACAATGCCACCTGCTGCGAGAGGGAGATCAACAGGGTTTCATCTTCCGGGCGGAAGGCGCTGGTCGTGTTGAAGTTATCGAGAACCAGCAGACCCAGGTTTTGGTCGGCGGAGATGATGGGCACAAGCAGGCAGGAGACGGGCACACGCCCGCCGGTTGCCTGACGATATAACGCGAGGTTATCTGCACCGAGGTTGTAATCGCGCGCGAAATTGATCTCGTCCACTCGGCGCGATTTACGGTTCAAGAAGGTATTCCCGGGCAGCGCTTCGCCGGGGCGATAATTGATGTATTGCATGCTGTCATTGTCGGCGTAGCCCGAAACGGCGCGCGGTGAAAGCATTTCGGTCTTTGCGTTCCAAAGCAGCACCACGCCCGCATGCGCATGCTGGATGACGCGCCGCGCGCTATCCAAAAGGGATTTGACGATCGCATCGGAATCCATCCCCGATAACTGGCGGCTGAAATCGAGCAGGAGATTCACCTCGTCCAACCGGCGGCGGGTCTGGTTCAGCAATGAGATGTTTTGCAGGATGAGGGAGGTCTGCTGGGAGATCTGGGTGTAGACCTGAATGTCCTCGTCGGTGAAGTTGGGCATCGGTTCAGGGCTGGTGGCGAGCATGGCAGCCACCGGTCTGTTTTCCACAAGAATAGGCAGACAAATGACGCCCTTGGCGCGCAGGGAGGTAAGCAGGGTGGCGTCGCGCCATTCGTCGTTCTCGTCGAGGTTGGGGATGAGGATGGGCGTTCCGTTCTGCAAACAAGCGCGCAGCGGGTTACGCTGACCGAACAACGCTTCCACGTTCGTCGAACGCGGCAGGCTGCCCATGACGTGCTGCAGGTGCGGTCCTTCGGGGGTGTTCTCCGCCACGAGCGCCACAGACATGCCCAACTGCGTCAGGGTCTCACGTCCCAACGCAGAAAGCGCCGAAGCCGCATCCAGTTGGCGGCTGACGGATTCGGTGATCGCCAAACCGGCGCGCACACGCTGGGCGCGTCGGTCGAGGTTGTGAAGCGAAATCGTCTGTTCGAGGTCTTTGCGCAGGAGCACCGGCAGGTCGTTCTGGGTGATGTTAAGCAATTTCTGCTGGCGTTCCAAGGCGGAGGAAAGCGAATCAATACGGGAGCGGAGTTCTCCCTGCCGCATTGTGTTGCTGATCAGTAATGCAGCTTGCGAGGCGAAAACCTCCACCGATTCGATGGTGGCAACATCGGGGCGAAGCCCGTTGGATGGGTCGTCGAGGCTGACAAGCCCCACGACCTGTCCTTCCGCGTTTTCGAGCGGGATGATGAAGAAGTCGTTCGCATCCCACATGTTCGCAGTCTTCACGACCGGAGCAGTTACATCCATCAGGGTAATACTGTGCATATCCGGCGGGAAAACCGGAGTCTGGTTGGCGGGGATGAAGTAGGAATGGCTGATCTTGAATTCGGAACGCATGAGCTGTTGGACACTGGCAAGCGGCTGCTTGCGGGAGAACAACTCACTCAACATTTCCTGCGGTACGCCCACCGCGGATACGCGTCTCAACAGACCCGTATCCGGTTCAAGGATACTGACCAATACCACCCGGAAGGGGGATGCATCGCGAATGCCGCGGGCGATGATCTGCAATGCCTGGTCGAGCGGCTGGTCATGCCCCATCGAATAGCTGACTTCGGTCAGGCGTACGAGCGTCTCGGAGCGGCGGCGCATCAATTCACTGCGCTGCCGTTCGGTCTGGTAACGCTGGGTGTTATGAATGGCAGTGCCAGCCTGTACCGAAAGCATTTGGACCAATTCAAGAGACTCGGCGGTAAAGAACCTCGAGCGATTGGAATGAAGTGAGATCAAGCCGACTGCGCGCGATTGATGGAAGATCGGAACAACCATCCCGGAGCGGGAACCGTCGTGTGGGGGCAGCAGACCTTCCTGAATGAAGTCCGAAACGATATAAGGCTCACCCTTCTTGAGGGCGGCGCGTTCGGGTTGAGTCAGCTCGGGTTGGCGGGCGCAGCCAACCGCAACTTGAAGACGCGGATCGGTGGAATTGCCGCCCTGCTCGAATAGCAGGGTGGAGGCACAGTCGGCGCTCGTCAGGTGCAGGCTTTCATCGTTCAACACCTGGAGCAGTTGCTTCACATCCGGCAGGGAGCCCAATTCGCGCGTAGCGCGGATGACAGCAGCGAGCCGTTCCACTCGACCCCGCAGTGCTTCGTCGGTTTGGGCAAGCAGGCTGGCAGATTCAAGGGCAGAAGCGATCTGTCCTGCTGCGGTGGAAACCACCTGCAGATCGTAAGCGTTGAAATGCTCGGCTTTATAGCTGCCCAACATCAATTCGCCAAGGCTGCGTTCACGGACCACAAGCGGAACGACAATGGCAGATTCGATGGTCAGGGCGTTCACCAGCGGTCGGTAAACGGGCAGAATTCTCCGGTCTGTGCTGAGGCGACCGGATAGAAATGGCTTTTGACTGCCGGAAACGGTATTCCGGTAATTGGGGTCATCCACAAAGATTTGAAGAAAGTCCCTGCCGATCTCATCCGAAACCCCGAACATGGATTCGGGACTCAGTCGCAAGACACCCCGATTCTCGTCCATGAGGAAGATCGCGGCAGTATCTGCCTGGAATAGGTGGGCGAGTTCCTGCACTGAATATTTGAGAATTTCCGGCAGAGTGGCGGCAGAGGAGGCAAGGCTTGCGATACGACGCAACGCGTCGGCGCGTTGGGCTCGGGAGCGGGCTTGCTGCACCAGCAGCACATTCTCGATGATGGCAGCCGCCTGATTCGCGACGATGTTCATCAGGCGGATCTCTTCTGCGGAGAAGGCGATCACTCCCTGAGTGTGGTGCCCGATCTGGAGAAAACCGAGCATCCGTCCCGAAGAAAGAAGCGGGATAAGTGCGTTGTCGCGCAGGCTTGCTGCGGTTGCCACATCCGCCAGTCCGAGGGCGCGCCAGTTCTCATCCCCCATGGCGTTCATGGTAACAATGGGCTGCTGGGCGACGAGCACATTTTCGGCAACACTTCCCGGCTGGATGGAGGCGCGGTAGATTTCGACAACGTGAGGGGGCAGCCCGTGGAAGGGGACTTTGCCTTCCAGCACACGCCGGTCTTCATCATAGAGCATGAAACCGACGATCTCCGTTTGAAAGAGCGGAGCGACGCTTTCCACAAGACGCGTGAACACATCCTGCATGTCGCGCACGGAACTCAATGCCTGATTGAGGTTTGCAAGCCCTGTCAGTTCGGCGCGTCGTTTTTGTTCCTCTTCGTACAGCTTCGCATTACGGATGGCGACCGCTGCCTGCCCGGAAACCAGGGTGAGAAGTTCAAGGTCATGCGCGCCAAAGGCGCCGCTATTCATCTGCCCTGCTTCAAGAGTGCCGACGAGGGTGCCGGCGGCGGTGAGAGGAATGCCCAAATACGATTGAATGCCTAGCAGCTCGCCGCTGGCGGAAAGTTCGGAGCGCACATTGCCGAGCAGGAAAGGAATTTTACGATCCAGCAGTTGGTCGGTCAGGCTGCCGAATTGGGAAAGGGAAGCGGTAACCACCCGCCCCGAACTGGACTGCTGAAAACGGTACGGGATCAGCATCTGGCGTTCCGCATTCCATAGCTTAAGTTCCAGCACATCCGAAGGGATGAGGCGGCTGACGTGCTCCAGAATGGAGCGCACGGTGGTGTTCAGGTCGAGGCTTGCCGCAATGCCCTGGCTGAATTCGGTCGCCAGCTGCAAGATCTCACTGGAGGCGCCGTTCCCCTGCTCCAAACCGGATACACCATCCTTGCTGCGCAGCGATACCAGCATCATCGGATACGAACCCGGCACCTCGAACGAGGCAACATCCACCAGCCTGCCGCCGATGGACATGCGCTTCAAACCGGGAGCCGCGCAAAGGTCCAGAAAGTCGTCCGCCGGGCGGACGTATCGCGCAAGGCGCTCGATGTCGTACGACTCATTTTCACGCAGGTTAAAATAGTCTCTGGCGCGCGCGCTGACATACTCCACCCGTCCACCGGGTTGGAGGATGATGATCGCATCTTTTGAATTTGTAGATTCGGGGAACATGGGTGCAGGACTATCCAACCCCTGTGCGACAGCCCTTGATCGGGGGAGCATACGCAACGTTAACCAGGCTAGTGCAACTACCACCAGCCCAGCAATGAACAGGCTAACGCCCAACCCGGGAAACATGAAGAATACTCACTACCTGCCTATGCGGTGGATGCAGCCGCATCCTGTCTGCGGGCTTCTGCCGCCAATTCCGTGATCTCGCGGATATCCGCAAAGGTATGCAAATCCGGGGAAACCAGCCCCGCCGACATGGTCATAAAGCCCACCTTCTCCACACCACCTTCGGTCTTGGGAGCCTGGATAAATCCCTGCTGGCGGTCGATGAAGTTATAGTGGCTTTGCACTTCCTCGGCGAAACGCTGTTTGATCCTCTCGCGGATCTGCGCCGCTGCCTCGCTGGTGGTGATGATGATGAAGTTATCGCCGCCGGCATGACCGATAAAATCGCTCGGCGTTCCAAATTCATCCACAACTTCACCGATCAACATCGCCGCAAATCGGAGGACATCGTCGCCCGCCACGAAACCGTACACATCCTTGAACGGTTCGAAGTTATTGACACGCACATCCAGCAGTGCCCAGTTCTTTTCGCGGATGATACGACGCAGCTGCTCCTCGATCAAACGTCCCGCCGGGAGACCAGAGCGCGGGTCGGTCAGGCTTTCGCGTTCCGAACGGCGGATCGCGCCCTGCACACGCAGCTTGAGTTCCTCGATATCGAAGGGTTTGGTGATGTAATCATCCGCGCCTAATTCCAGACCCTGCAGCTTGTCGCTGCGCTCATCTTTCTGAGTGAGGAATATCACCGGGATATGGCTGGTGCGCATGTTGGTGCGCAGAGTGCGGCAGACCTCGTACCCGTCAATGTCAGGCAGCATGATATCCAGCACGATCAAATGCGGCAGAACTTGCCGGGTCTTTTCGAGAGCATCCCTTCCACGGTTCGCAACATCCACATCATATTGCAGACCGGAGAAATAAATCTTGAGCATATTGGCAATATCAAGATCGTCTTCAACGACCAAAAGGCGAGCGTTAGCCATGTAAGCCTCCTAAACGCATTGTGCGTCCTTTGCGTGCATTTCTTCGAACCACTTCAATCTGTTCTTCCGTGACCTCGCGCTCGAACGAACGAAACCCGCTCATGCGGAAACCGTGTCGCTCCGCGATCGCCGTGATCTCGCGCACCCGTTCGAGCGTAATATCCTTGCCAACCGTGTAATCTTCAAAACGTCCTTCCAGCGCCAGGGCTATCGTCTCTGCCATACAGGCATACGCCTTGCCTTCTGGAAAACCGAAATTAAAGTGAAAATTCACGGGACCTGGCACATCCACCATGCCGCCGTCGATCACTAATATATCATCTCTCGCCGCCGCCACCATTGCAGAAACATCACGGGGGCGGGCAACATCACACACCACACTGCCCGGTTGAAGGTGTTCCGGGCGGATGACATCATGGATCGCGCTCGTAACGGTCAGGATCAGCTGCGCTTCCTTCAGCACATCCATCTTCGTGCTGATGCAAAGCTCGCTTCGCGCCCGGACCTGAAGCCTGTCTCGCAGATCTGCGAGTTTTTGCTCATCCCGGGCAATGAGCAAAGTCCGGGCGGCTTCCTCCGCTATCAGTTCCGCGCAGACGCGCCCAATGGAGCCCGTGGCGCCCACAACGGCAACCGTCGCATCCTCCATTTTAATGCCCATCACCTTCGCCGCATCACGGATGGCTTGCACCGCCATCATCACCGTGTACGAATCACCAGTGGTGACGGGAACATCCAAAGCATTTGCAATCGTCACACCGGCATCACCGATCACCGATGTGAACGCGCCCAAACCAAGGATTTTCGCGCCCAGCTGCTCTGCCATGCGACCGGTCTGGACAATTTTACGATAGACCGTACGCTCAGGCAACTGCATCATGCGGCGCGGCGTATAAGGGCAGGCAATGAACCAGCCTTTGATGACCTTGCCGGTGGCTAGCGAAGTGATTCCTTCGATCTCTGAAATGTACACCGGCGGAAAGAACGTGGAAAAAAAATCGATCTGTTTTTCCGTCAACACCTTTCCAAGGAACGGGAACTTCCGGCTCACGTCGCGTTTGGGGTCGATGGGATGAATGATGAACGCAAACGTATCCATCTACCAGGATTCGACCTCGGCTTTCGATTTTTTATGATACGGCGTCTGGTGAAGATGCGCGAGTTTCCACTTGTGATGGTCGCTCTGGTCGAACGTAATATCGCGGTCGATCACACGCCGATCATGTGATGCAGCCAGCACCACATCAGATTCAATGGTACGAGCCGGATAAATGATCATCCCGGAGCCAATACGACAGTTATGCCCCACGCAGCCGCCCAGCACAGGACGGTTGGAGAGACTCAGGTTGCCGTTGCCATCACGGGCGCGCAAGGGAATGGGGATGAGATTGTAGTCGGTAAAAGTAGACCCTGCGCCGATGAACGTGTTTCTGCCGACCACACACATTTGCAGGCAGGTATTCTGCGCCACCATGGAGTTTTCCATCACGGTAGTCATGAACATGGCGGTGCGAAACGGCAGGAACGCGCCATCCCCGATCACCGAAAGCATCAGTTGCACATCCTGCGAAACGTTGACGTTATTCCCGATCACGCAATTCTCAATGACCGCCCCGGCATTGACGGTAACATTGTCGCCGATGATCGTTGGACCGTGGATCACGGCGCTGGGGTCGATCACACAGCCCTTGCCGATCTTCACCAGTTCAGAGCATTCCAGCACCTGCCGTCCCTCGTAGATGGCTTTCCCGATGATCTTCATCTTAAAGCCCAGGTCTTCCTTGAGGCGCTTCTCGAAGCGTGCGCCGCGCGCAAACTGGCTGAACACCATGTCCGCGATGAAGACGTGCACCCAAGAATCGATCGCGATCATGGCGCGCAGGGGCACCTGAAAGACAAGGTCACCGCTTTGGTCTGCCATGTAAGTTGGCACATGGTAGTAACCGATCTCCCGCGCCTGCATATCGATGACCAGCGGCTCCGCGCCCGCCATGGGTCCATTCGGGTAGTACCACAGGTCGGCAAGATACAAGCTGCCAGCCGGGGTATAGGAATTGGACAGCGGCAGGGCATGTTCGCGGAAGGCAGGGTCATCGGCGCGAAATGCCGCACGGACGGGGCGGTTGCGCTTCTGAGCCTCTGCCATAAAGGCTTGGATGTAAAACTCGTCGAAGAAGAGGTTGTCGCGGTATACGATGGTCGGTTCGCGGACGGGCTGCATGCGCTCCCCCTGCTTGAGTTCCATTTCACGGGTCACGTAGGGCGCGAACAGGTTGCGCTGATGCAGCCAGAGCGGGGAATTTTGAATCCGAAGTTCACGCGCGGGTTCACAAAAAGGCGAAATGTGATTCGGCGCATGCAGGATGATCTTCAGCATATTCAGGATTATAAATCAAAGCATGGGATAAAACACGGCACATAACAAAACAAAATTGTTAATCACCCCTGCCGGAAGGCGGGCAAGCCTAGGAAAGCGGCGTTTTGTCGATGGTAATTGTGCATACTGGATCACCTTTGGCGGCGCAGGCAGTCTCCACTACATTAAAGACCTTCCCCCCACTCACCCAATACAGGGCTTCCTGCAATAAACCCACCGCCAAATGACAGACCGGCTCCTGCTCCGTCCGCTCCCAGCACAGCGGGCAGCGCTCAATATGCCAGAGAATTTTCGTCTCGGTCTCTTCCAGTCGCACTTTTTGGTCGGTGTGGCGGTTGAACAAGTCGGCAAAACTCTTTGCACCGACACGTATCTTGGTGGGTAGAGGCAGAAGCCGGAATGCCATTTCTGTGATGCCCAGCATGGACCCGTATTCCTTCAAACCATACTTGAAGCAAGCCCGCCCACTACGTAGCGCCAAGCCCCGCCCCCCACGCGGACCGTAAACCTGTTCCAACGTCTGCGGGAGAAGGCTCACCGTCTCGAAAGGAAACGTCCGCTCGGCGGAGGAACGCGGATAATTTTCAATAAGATCGTCGAACTTGGCGAGGCGAAGGACGGCATTCAGCCCGCTTTTACCAACCACTTCCTCCATGCCCAGGAGAATGATCCTCCCCATTTTTTGTGGATAGAAGAACGCGTCGTTGTTCATGGGTTGGGATAGTCGTCGTCGAGGAATTTTTTCAAGGTCTGGCTGAAGCGGGTCGGTTCTTCAAGCATGGGAAAATGTCCACAGTCCGGGAAGCGCTCGATAACCGCGTGGGAAATCCCTGTCTGCATCGGCTGCCACTGCTTCGGGTGGACGATCAGGTCCTTGTCGCCGTACATGCCCATCGATGGGACGCGGATCTGCGGGAGCATCGGCGTCAGGTCGGTGCGGCGAAGCGATGCGATGGAACGCAGGAATGATTCAACCGTCGTGCGGGAAAGGTCGTGATCCATCATATCCGGGAAGCGCGGGTCACTGCAAATGAGGCGGGAATAATAATATTTCATGAAGGCGCGAAAGGGACCCATCATGTTAAACAACATGAACGCGATGGGTCGTTGCCCCGCCAGCTTAAGCAGCGGCGCAAGCGACGATCCCACCATCGGCGAACCGACCACGACCACCTTGCTCACGCGTTCCGGGTACTTAATGGCAACCGACAGGCTGACCGTGCCGCCCATGCTGTGACCGACCAGCGGCGCATGGACAATGCCCAGCTGGTCCATGAATTGATTAACGAGGTCTACAAAATCGGAAACGGCGTAGGTTTCACGCTTCTTGCCGGATTCTCCAAAGCCCCAAAAATCCAGCGCGTAGGTACGGTAGAACGCGCCAAGGTATGCCATGGTTTCCTGCCATAACCCCCAAGACCCAAGCCAGCCATGCAACAAAATGACCGGGCGCCCGCGCCCGTAGACTTCATAATGAACGATGCCTTGATCAGTGGTAATCGACGACACAGCAAATGATCATCCCGCCGCTATTTCCCAGACTCCATCTCCTGAAGAATGCTGTACAACAATTCAAGCAGGATCGTCTTGACGGAATTGCGGTCCGTTGCCACACAGGGCAGCAGTTTTGTAGTTTTGTCCAGGCGGAGCGCATGACCCATATCCTCCAGGTCCCATGCATCATCCATATCCTGCTTGTTGGCAGCCACAACGTATGGCGTCGGCGCGTAGGCGCGGAAGGTTTCCAAAATGGAGCGGGCTTCACGGAAGGTCTCGGGGCGGGTGCTATCCACCATTACGATGAATCCCAGCATCCCTTCGGAGAGAATCTCCCACATGAAGTCGAAGCGTTTCTGTCCCGGCGTGCCGAACAGATAGAGGACCAGGTCTTCATCCACCGTGATGCGACCGAAATCCATCGCAACCGTGGTCGAATTTTTGACCGTGCGCTCCTCATCGGAGGAGATCCTGCGTTCCGTGGCGACCACGTCGATCTCGCTGACAGACTGAATGAACTGGGTCTTGCCAGCGCTGAATGGACCTGTCACTACCATTTTGACCGTTTGCATAATTCCTATCCTTTCGGACCCGCAAAAAAATTAAAGCTGACGAATGCGGCCGATCAGTTTGTTGATCAATGATTTCTGTTCTTCCTTGTCCTGTGTGGGGAACGTTTTCACGCTCTGCTGCACAGGCACATTGGCTGGGCGCACCAACTCCACCAGCCCGGCTTGCAAAAGCCCGTACACAACCCGGCGGACTTCGATCTCGGTCAGTTTGTTCGTTTTCGCGATCTGACGCATGGTATTCTTCGGATCGACGAATTTGACCACCTTCCACTCATCCACGCTCAGGTTGATGTTGGTCAGCGGGCGTTCAGTGAATTTAAGCGCCATATCGAGGCTGGGAATTTCATCCTGCAGCTGCTCCAGCTCACGCAGCTGGCGCGAGCCTTCGATGATGATATTCTCAAGATCCATTCGCACATTGATGCGGTCTTCCGGCGGCATTATGTCATTTTCGAAACGGAAGATCCCCTCCACCCAGGTGAACAACTTGCGCACCAGATCGGTGAAGTACACCTGCAAATTCATCAGGATGTCTTCCTGGGTGACGTACCCGGCGTTGATCAATAACAGCCCCAGTTCCTTGTCTGTCATTTGACCGGCACGGTCGGCAATGGCACGATACTGGTTCGCATTGATCTTGCTCGCCTTGTAAAGAACCGCGGCAAGGCTGCCATCATCCTTCCCAATGCGGACATATGCCAATTTTCCTTCACGGAAGGAAACATAAGCCTGTTCAGAAGATCCATCCACGACCAGTGTGCCCGTTTTGCTCGCCAGATTGATCAGGTTTAATAATTGAGTAATCGTAAAATCGCGTAAATTGCCACGCAGAGCCATTGTGCCTCTACTTCCCGTCAACGAGGGATAGTCCCGAAGATTATACATGCAAAGTCAGACATGCGTCAATTAAACCTCTTTGCACTCTTGTTATGGGAGAGTCATTTGAAGGAAACCCCGCTTCTTTCCACCCGACAGCGGTTCGTACAAACAAAGTGACCCACCCCGTCAGCGCAGCGGGATGGGTCACCCGTATAAAATGGTCTAATAGACCGAATACACATCCGAAAGGCGCTTGGGGAAGAGTGCGTTCAGCAACACACGCGCCGTATTGTTCTCAAAATAACAATCCGTGAATGCATGACGTAATTCATCCAAACTGCGATGACCGAAAACGAGATGCAGAAACGTCAGGTCAGGGAAACTGGCATCGGTTTCCGTTCCAGAAGCGACCTTCATCGGCTCAACGGAAGTGATACGTCCGCGCTCGAAGACCAATTTCAGACCTTCACGGTAGAAACTGAGTTTCAACTCGCCTGTGTGCCCCGCCGCAACGGAGTCCGCCAAGCGCTTCTCCAACGCAAGTTTGACATGATTCAGGAAAGCAGGCAGATCCGGCACGCGGATGTAATAGGCATACGGCTTACGGGCTGATGGGAGTTTATCGTCCATCGCCTCATAGACGGGATGCCATTCCCCGAGGCTGAACCCAAACGCGCTGCGCGTCTGCGTGTCACGTTCGGCATACTCGCCGCCTTTCTTCCAGAGATAGCGTGCTACTGCAGGCGAGACATCCAACCAGGAGACGCCTTTCTCCAGCCCGAAATAAACGCAATACAAACCACCGAACCACAATTCTGTGGCATGTTGGAAGAACCCCAGCGGCTTCCCGCCGGCATCTTCGATCATCACCATGTCGAAATGGTTGATATTGTCAGGGCTTTGCCCGCTCATTTCATAGCGGATGTTTTCCGGCGTACGCTTGCACGAAATGGCATAGAGTTTTTCATTCGCTTCGTAAACGCTCAAAATAAAATCAATATCCGCTTCACAGGCGGGACGAAGCACATACTTTTCCGTCTCGCCAGATTTCAACGCAGGCACATGCGGCTCGAAACCGTAACGCCGCCCGGCAAGGTTCAATGCCATGTCATAGCCAAATTGACGATAGAAATACGGAATGCCGGTGATGATCTGCACAAGATGACCGCGTTCCTCGCCCCACTTGTGGACTTCATCCATTTGAATGCGAACCAGTCCGCGTTTGCGAAATTCGGGCAGGGTGCTCACCAACTCGGGTCGTCCCACGCCAAACTCAACACCTTCATATGTCCACGTTTGGGGGATCAAACACAACGTTGAAACGATGCGACCGGTTGCCGACTCTTCGACGATGGTGAAATCGTTCACCGCGAGAGTTGGGTGCGGTTTGGCGATCAGGTCACGGGTCCAGGCACCGATGCGTTCATTGGGTTTCTCGGGACCGTCGTCACTGTGCATTATGCTGTTCATGGTCGCAAGCGCGTCGGCATCCTCCACCGAAGCGCGGCGCAAAATCAATCCGTCACCGAGGTCACGGATGAACGTTTCAGTTTTTGTTTTCATGATCTACACTTTCAAAAGTTTCTTCAATGCTTCCATCGCCACACGCGGATCCTTGAACAAGACACCCTTCATGCCGATGGACTCACAGGCTGCAATGTTGGCGGGCATATCATCGACGAAGACCGCCTCCCCTGCCTCGACCTGAGCCTGTTCCAACGCCAGATGATAGATCTTCGCCTCAGGCTTCATCACCCCGACTTCCGCCGAGATGATAACCGTTTCAAATAGTTCGATCAGCCCGGTGCGTTCGAGATGCGGACGCATGCCGTCCCACGCATTCGAGATCAGCCCCACATGGAATCTTCGGCGCAGCGAACGGATGAATTCAACCAATTCGTGGTCAACAACATCGCCGCCGAAGAATTCGTCCTTGATGGTTTGCAACTCGGATTCGGGTTGTTTGAGCCGCTTCAACACCTGCGACCAGTGGGCATCCTCCCTGATCTCACCCACCGAGGCACGCTGCGCCGATTCGCCGCCAAACACCAGCTTGTCGATATCGTCGTAATCCATGCTGAACCGTTCGGCAAGGTGCTGCCGTGGTGCCTGAAACTCGGTGCGCTGGATCACACCACCATAATCGAAGAATATTGCGCGAATGGTCATGAATGATTTCCTTTTTTTCATAAAAAAGCCCGCAGGGTGCGAGCACACCTGCGGGTCGGGGTTCCGGGGTTCGTCCGTTACTTCTTTTTCTTATCCTTCGAAGAGGTCTTGTTCGTCTTGGAAGGTGAAGCCTTGGACGGGGTGGTCTTCTTGGCAGACTCCGGCTTGGAGGCGCGTTGTCGCTTGGAAGCCGACGGCTTGGCAGATGCAGCGGCGTTTTTCTTGGTGGCGGCTGCTTTCAAGGTTGCAGCCTTGACAGACTTGGACAGGGGCTCCGTCTTGAGAGATGCGGTTGCCGGGAGCAGGTCTGCGGCGGGGGCGGCAGGCATGGAAGCCTGCTGTTTGGCGGCTTCCTTCCAATTCGGGAAGAAGAGTTCCATCCGCTGGCGCGAAATGGAGTTGGCGCGGCGGCAGCGCGGGCAGTGTGCATCATAATGGTTCTGATTCTTCTCGTTCATTATAACGAGCGCCGTAAGCATTTCCGGACGTCCCAAGGTAAATGGGGTTTGGCAATACAGGCATCGCAAATTCATCATAGGAATCCCTTTCTTAGTTCAACTATACAATTGATTCTACCCCGAATTTTTCCGCGCTGCGAATCGGATTTTGGGAAATTTTGGGGTGGATTCCCGCAAATATTTGGATTTTCAGCCTACATCCGCTCGCTGGCATCCTCCAGTTCCCTGCCCGGGCGCAGTTCCTTCTCGAAGGTGACAAACTCGCTCGCCACGGTCATCCCCGCCCGCTGATAGAGGCGGGTCGCGCCGGTAGCGTTGGATGCGTCCACGCCCAGCCCAATGGTCGGCATTCCACGTCTGTAGAATTCGCCAAATGAATGCTGCAATAGCGCCAACCCAAGCCCATTTTTTCGCCACGCCTTGCGGACGCCCAGTGTATTCACCCAGCCAATGCCCATGCGGAAACGGTTCTGTGAAAAACCTGCGATCTCATCGCCGTCCCAGGCAACCAGCCACAAGGTCGGGTCGAAATCGGAGATTTCCAGTTTTCGGCTCGACCACAACTCGAAGGCGCGGGGATGCATCCCCCAATGCTCGCTGAAGGAGTCATTCTCCGCCTGCCAGACGAGGCGGGCATGCGCTTCCCTGTCAAAGGGACGGAGTTCCACTCCACTGGGGAAAGCTACCGCTGACGGCGCTTCCTTCAGCGTGATCTCCATGCGCCAGTGATACCGCACGGGGGAAAATCCCAACTGGGTGTGGAATGCCCTGCCAGAGGTGTCCTTGCCATCGGTCGTACTGCGGACAAAGACCCGCACATCCGGCGCGGCAAGGGGAATCTCTGCGCGGGCGCGTTCCAGCGTGCGTTCGAGCAGCATCCCACCGATGTGTTTGAAATCCGGGTGAAAATACGCGTCGATCCCCAAGTCTGCATGTTCTTTGTAATTGTAGAGTTCCGAATAGCCAACGACACGTCCGTCCGGGGCTTCCACCGCAAAGGCATCGGTTTCGGGGTTGAACTCGTCTGACCGCCATTGTTTTTCCAATTCCTCGAGCGAGGTGGCAACGGTCACATCGCCGTCATCTTCGCAAACGGCGTAGATCAAATCGGTCACAGACTGAAGGTCACCCCAGGTGACCGGGCGAAGTTTCAGGTCCAGATTAAGAAGCGTTTCTTTTTTCATCATCAAATTCCTTGCTCCACGTGGAGAAGAGGTTGCCGGTCTCTTGAAAGATGGCAGCAGAGAGGCGTTCTTGCTCACTACGGAGAATGCCTTTCATCGCGCACTTTGCGCGGCAATCCAATCTTCCCGCAGCAACCCCATTACATAATCGTCACAGCGGACGCCGTCTCGCAAAAAACCTCCGCGTTCGCAGCCTTCCATTTGAAAGCCAACTTTGAGGTAACTCTTCAACGCGCGTTCATTGAAGGCGTGCAAGCCCAGCGAAATACGCCGCAGGTTGAGTTCGGTAAACCCATACTGCACGATCAGGCGCATGGCATCGGTGCCGTAGCCTTTGCCCCAATACTCGCGCTCGCCGATGTAAATTCCAAGCCACGCCTCGCCATGGTTCCACGAACTGACCCACAGCGAAACCATGCCGATGAACTTCTCCTCCTCAAGCGGGCAGATCGCAAAACGGTAACTTGTCTCACTTTCCTTCCAACCTTCAACGTATTCTTTGATCTTTTTCTCCGACCACAACTGTGTCGGCACAACATCGCTAAGGCGCTGCATTTCCGTGTCACGATCCCATTTGAGGAAGTTCCTCGCCATGACTTCCGGCGAGAACGACGCGAGGCGGACGAGGGTTCCGCAATAGATGTCTTTCATCGCTTCACCCTCGACCGTTGAACTGTTCGCGCCATTCGGCATTCAGCAAGCCGAAACCGATGATGTCCCAAAATTCGCCGTCGCGGTGCAATGCCTTGCGGCGGCGCACTTCCTCCACAAAGCCAAACTTCTGGAAGAGACGGATCGCGCCCTGGTTGTAGGCGGGCACCACCGCAGTGACACGGTACAGGTTGAGTTCGCCGAAGGCATAGCGCAGCAGCATGTTCAATGCCTGCGAGCCGTACCCCATGCGGCGGAACTCCGCCTCACCGATGCCGATCTGGAGATAGCCATTGCCGTTCGACCAGTCCACCATCTCGATCAATGCCTTGCCGATAAAGCGGTCATCTTCACGGGTGCGAATGGTGAAATAGAACAGGTTCTTCTGCTCGTCCATATCCTTTTCGACGGCTTCGTACTTTTTCTTCACCATCATCGGGGAAAGCGGGCGCACAGGTTTTATTTCCATCAGGCGCATGAACTCGGCGTCGTGCGTCCATCTGGATTCGATTTCAGGATGCGTCTCATGGTCGATGGGACCAAAACGCACATCCTTCGCTTCGAACAACTGGGCTTGTATGTCTAACATGGTTTCCTCGTTTACATCGTCAAAACAAAAAGCGGTCACAGGGATTCACCCGTGACCGCTTTTGGCGATAAAAGAAAACGACCACGGGGCTTGGCGCGCCGTGGTCGCAAGACTGTCAAGGAAAGAGTCTAACGACGAACAGGCGCACTACGAGAATCAAAAACACCAATACCTGCAAGAGAGAGGGTTACATAAAACTTGTTCATCATCATGGGTAGTGCGCTCCTTTCTTTTGGATTTCCTTTTTCAAGGCTGGCGAGAGTTTATCATGCGATGCGAAATGCAGTCAAGGAGTATTCCTGTCCAGATAGTACCAACGGGTCAGACGCTTTTTTTGCCATTTCCACCACATGGTAGTAAAACATCTTTTCAAACAGGAAGGACACCATGGTTGCATACGGAACGAACCGCAATATCAATGAACTGCAAACTGTCCTCATCATCTCCCGGGATGTTGAACTGGTTTCCCTGTGGGAAACCTTCTTCGAGCAGAAGAATTACCGCGTCGTCAGCGAAGCGACGGCAGTGCGCGGACTGCAATCCGCGCAGATGCTCACGCCCGCGCTGATCCTCCTCAATTTCGACGGATCCCTTCCCTTGGAAGAACAATTGGAAATCTGTCAGAGCGTCCGTCTCACCACCGATGGCACACTGATCTTGCTGGCGCCCGAAAGGGACAAACTCGAGATTGCCAAGTATTACCGCGCCGGTGTGGATGAGTACATCAGCACTCCCATCAGCCCGATGGCGCTGGTGATCAAGTGTGTGACCTGGCTGGCGCGTCAGGATTGGATCGTGCCACGCAGGCAACCCATACAGGTTTTTGTGTAAAAAAATGACGGGCTTGAACGCCCGTCATTTTTTGTTTAGGGATTTGATGTCAGGATTCGCCCAGCCAGCAGGTCATCCAAAACGCCTTGCACCAGACGCTGCTTTCCCGGGGTGAGAATGCCCGGGTCCACATCTGCAATTCCGAGTGGGGATTGAACCGTGATTCCGCCCTGCCCGGCGATCATGCTGGACCATGAGGTCTGGATCGCCTTGATCGTATCCGGGGTGATGGTCATCACCCAACCGCCGGGGCGCTGCTGCGGCATGACCGTCCCGATGAGGTAAACGCCCTGTGTGCCTACATAGGTCAGGAAATCGTCGCTGGCAAGGCTGGGATAGATGTAAAGTGCATCCACATCGCGGTCGTTGATGAGTACATTGGCATAGCCGCCATAAGTATCGGGGTTTTCCCCGGGGGGAATCGACAGAAACGTCGGATAAGCGATCGGCGAGAAATAGATCGTCTTGCACAAACCGCAGTAGTATCTCATGCCGTTGTTAAAAGCGTTGACGGCGCGGTTCGCATCGTTATCGCCTTCAGGGTACAACATGCCCAGATGGTACTCTTCGACAAGCATTGCCAGAGTGTACCCGGCAAGGAAGGCGGGAAGTTCCGCCTGCCCATCCGGGGCGAGAACGCTCACATTCCCGCCGGCAGTAAGGTTGGGAATGTTCACCGCTAGAAATTGCACACCGGGAGCTGTAGGCGCCAAGGAGGCGATGCCCGGGTCGGGCGGTAAAGCAATCACAACCTTCAAGGTGGGGTCTGCCAGATCTTCAGGCGTCAACACGTTGCGCACCTGAAACCGAAAACCGGATGTCTGCGCGAGGTCGTAGACGGTTTCCTGATACAGGTCGAAAGAGGTCTTGTCCATATCTGCCGGAAGGACGAGAATTGCCAACGGTGTGGACGAGGTCGGGATGGCCGTGGCAGGCGGCTGGGGAGTATGCGAAGGGACGACGGTGGGAGCCGGGATGTCGGTGGGCTCGGTTCCGCCGCAAGCAGTCAGAATCGAAACGAGCAGAAGGACGAACAGAATTTGTTTTGCACGCACTTGGGTTCTCCGAGAATAAGAGTCCCAGAATTATAACGGTAAAAAAGAAGGTCACGCTTCAGGCGTGACCTTGGCTTGATTAGTTGACCGAAACCTGAATGCGCTTCGGGCGCGCGGACTCGGCTTTGGGCAGGGTCAGGGTCAGGACGCCATCGGCGATCTTCGCCTCGACTTTGTCCGCTTCGATCTCGGCGGGCATGCGCAGTGTGCGCTGGAAACTTCCCTGCGGGAGTTCGCTCAGCAGATATTCGGCTTCTTCGGCTTTGTATTCGCCCTCAATACGGACCACGTTCTCAAGCACCTGAATGTTCAGGTCTTCGGCTTTGAGTCCGGGCACGAGCGCGGATAGGATGTACGCATCCTCTTTCTCGCGGACGTTGACCATCAGTGAGCGGGCTTGGGGTTGTGCAACCCAGCGGCGGGTGGCAGTGCGGCGAAACGGATAAGATTGGATGTAAAGGGTCATAGTTTATGTCTCCTGTTTGTTTTATCAATGTCCGTATCTTAAATTTGAAATATAAGAATTTGGATAACATCGAATAGATTTTTTGTTAGAAACTGCACCCGCCACTTAAAGAAAACAGGCTGATGGGTTTTCCACCAGCCTGACCAGGATCAGAGATCCAAGTTTTATCTTACGGCATTATAGGCATTGACGCGACCTGCACCGTAGGCATCGTCATTGCCCGGCTTGCCAAGATCATCGGCAGAAGCACGCAGCGCTGCTTCAAGATGCGCGGGATTCATATCCCCGCCATTCATACCAACGATGATCGCTGCCACGCCAGAGGCATGTGGAGCAGCCATACTGGTGCCTGCCGACCAATACCAACCGTTGTTACCTGTGCTGAAAACGAGGTCAAACACCCAACAAGGACGCAAAAGACCGGCAATCAGGCACGCTTCTTCTCCAGGGTAGACAAAATCTCCGCCGGGCGCGCCAAAGTCAATCGCAGACTGTCCATAGTTGCTGTAGCTGGCAAGGTTGTCCAGGAAGATATTTCCCGGGTCAGTTGCCCATCCAATGGGAGCCGTGGCGGAAATGGAAAGCACCTTTGGCAGGTCTGAGGGGATATGGATGAGATTAGCCGTATGGTCGAAGTCAATCGCATCATTCCCTGCAGAAGCAATGACCAGTGAGCCTTCCTTGTTGGCGTAATCGGTCGCCCGTTTGATCGCGTTCACCAGCGCAGCAACTTCGTTTGCGCTGACACAACCTTCCGAGTCGCAGAAGCCGTTCTTATTGAGATAAGCGCCGAGACTCATGCTGATGATGTCTGCATCGACATCTGCAGCATACACGATACCCGAAATTACGTCCGCGAACGAACCGGAACCTTCATCGCCGAGCACCTTGATCAGCACCAATTCCGCCTCGGGAGCGACACCTATCGTCCCAAAGCCGTTATCTGCCGCAGCGATGGTACCAGCAGTATGCGAGCCATGACTGAATGGATCGGGGAGCGCGTATTGGAGGGTTTCGCCCGCCACAAAATTCATGCTGAGAGCCATATTGATGTTGGGAGCCAGGTCCGGATGATCGAGATCGAAACCGCCATCCAAAACAGCAACGCGTGCGCCTGCACCGCGATACCCTTCATTCCATGCTTCGGGCGCGTCAACAGCATCATGCCCCCATTGCAAATCAAAGAAAAAATCGTCGTCACCGCTGACAGGCGGATTGCCGAAGTCTTCACTTACAGATATATCTTCCGGGTTGAAGTCACCAAGGGGTCCTACCCATTGCGAAACAACGTTCGGCATCACATCACTGATACCCGAAATTTTGGCAGCATTAACTGAGAAGTTTGGGTCATTGGATGAAACCACAACCAGACCAACCTGCTCGATATAGCGATCGATCGTTCCGCCAGCCGCAGCTACCTTCGCCTCCAAACCTTTGGGCAATTTGTTGCCCTTAGCCATCAGGATATAGGATTTGGTCGAGTCCGCCCCGGCAGGGACTACCAAGAGGGCGGCGATAAAAAACACCAGCACAAGAATCGTGATCAAGCGTTTCATTCGATTTTCTCCTTTGGAAGATGTAGGGTTTTGATGGATTATCAAATTCGACAGAACAGGTTAAACGAAGCACCTCCTTACTAAACAAAAACCGCCGAAGTTCGCTTCGGCGGTCTGGCAATCTTCCGTATCACAGCATGGAAGACCCATGACTTTGCGTCCCCGCCTCGCGGCAGGTTTGCTTTTTAACACGAACATACCAATAAATATCTTTAGGAAGCAACAAACCAGTTTTACCGGATCGGGCTCCCATTCATGCAAATACAGGCAGAACCCCATGCCAGCACCCTCCTAGAGGAGGATATGTCATAACACGGCAGTATTATTATTACAAGTTTTCATACGATTTTCAATAGGCAATTTCAAATTCCGCAAAGCATATATAATTACATCAATGTACAAAAGATCATTTTTACTTGCCATCCCTGTAGCAATCGCCGCTGCGGGGATTTATCTGTACTTTACATATGGAAGAAGCGCCACCCGCACCATGCAGGTGATCGAATACATCCGCGACCCATCCACGAGACCCAATCTGGTGATGACGACGGGCGCGGTCTGCGATGACGCCCCGTTCATCTTCCCCACCGATGGCTTGATCGGCTTTATCTGGGACGATTCCTTCCGCCCCGGTCATCGTCACTCCGGGTTGGATATTTTCGCCGGGACAAGCGTCGGCGTAACGCCCATTGTGGCAGCCTACCCAGGCTACCTCACCCGCGAAGCGGATTGGAAATCCACGGTCATCATCCGCGTGCCGCAAGACCCGATCGACCCTTCGCGACAGATCTGGGTGTACTATACTCACATGGCAGATGCGAACGGAAATTCCTACATCTCGCCGGAATTCCCGCAAGGCACACAAGAGGTTTTCGTGGAGGCGGGCACGTTTTTAGGATATCAGGGCAATTTCTCCGGCGATCCGCTCAACCCGGTGGGCGTGCATTTGCACATCTCCATTGTGGAGGATGATGGCTTTGGAAATTACAAGAACGAACTGGATATTGAAAACACATACGACCCCTCGCCGTATTTTGGGCTGCCACTGAACGCCAACGAAAACCCGGATACGATCCCATTTTGTAACTGACCCAAGAAAAAGATCATGGAACTCAAAGACAAAATCATTCTCATCACCGGCGCAGGAAAAGGCAGCGGACGCAAACTGGCAGAGCAACTCGCCAAGCGCGGCGCGATCATCGCCGCGAACGACATTTCCCCCATGAATGTGGAGGAAGTTGTGGATGGCATCCTTGCAAATGGCGGAAATGCCAAAGCCTACGTGGAGGACATCGCCAAGAAAGTCGGGGCGCAAACCGTCATCAAAAACGTGGAGGATGATTTCGGCGGCGTCGATATCCTCATCAACCACGCGGCGGTGGAGCCGCATGGTTCCCTGCTGGCAATGGATGAATGGGACTGGCATCGCACGCTCGAGGTGAACTTGACGGGCGCTTTTTTGATGATCCAAACCGCAGGGCGCGTGATGAAAACCAAAGGCAAAGGGGTGATCCTGAATCTGGTGGCAGACTCAGGCGGCGGGTCCGGCGGCGAAGCGGGCGCGTATTTTGCAAGCAAAGCCGGCTTGATGGAGTTATCGCATCAGGCAGACCGTGAACTGAGTCAGCATGGAATCCGCATCCACGCTGTGAGTTCGTTCGATGCGGCAATGCGCATCCTGGAGGAAGCATGAAAGAATTGTTGGAATATCGCGAAAAGTTGATCGCGCGGCTGGGCGAAGCAGCGGCTGAATTTTGCGCGGCGTGCGAATCGTTCGCTGACCCGTCCACCAATGTGGAGGGCGAATGGAACGTGCATCAGATCGCAGCCCATACGCGGGATGGGGAGCGCTTCGTTTATGGTGCGCGCATCCGCCGGACGTTGAGCGAGGATAATCCTGAGTTCCCGAGTTTCAATGCCGATCATTGGATGGCGGAGCATTACAAAGCGGACGAGCCGCTTGCCAGCGTGCTGGGTGAGTTTTCCGCCAGCATCGCCGGAATGTGCAGCGCCTTGAAGGAAATGCCGCAAGAGGGGTGGTCGCGCCTGAGCCGGCATGAGACGCTTGGCAGCGGGCTGACGCTGCAACTTTGGGTGGAGCGCAGCCTGGCGCATATCGAGGAACATTTGCAGAGTTTGAAAAAGGTGGGAATTTCATGAATTTTGCCCGTTTTTTCATATTTCATAGGGTAAAATGGGGCTCATGAAGAAACAACGAATCATCCTTGTAGACGATCATGAAGTGGTGCGCCTCGGGCTGAAATCGCTGCTCGAGCGGCACCCGCAATTCGATGTGGTGGGAGAAGCCGGTTCGGCGCGTGAAGCGCTCGAGCAAACGTCCCTGCTCAAGCCCGATGTGGTCGTGATGGATATTCGCCTGCCCGGCACATCGGGCATCGAAGCCTGCGAGCAGATCGTGAACCAGTTCCCCAACACGAAGGTTATCATGCTCACCTCGTACGCCGAGGACGAAATGCTCTTTTCCGCCATTCGCGCGGGAGCCTCGGGTTACATCCTCAAGCAGATCGGCAGCGAAGACCTGGTCAAAGCGCTCGAGTCAGTCGGTCGCGGCGAAGCGCTGCTCGACCCGGCGGTGACGCAGCGCGTCTTCCAGGAAGTGCGCCGCGCCGTGAAAGAAGAAGAGGCATCTGCCTTTGCCCACTTGAGCCAGCAGGAAAAACACGTGCTGCTGCTCGTCTCTGAAGGCAAGACCAACCGCGAGATCGCCAAGACCCTCTTCCTCGGCGAAGGCACGGTGCGCAACTACGTCTCGAGCATTCTCTCAAAGTTGAATGTGAACAACCGTGCCGAGGCAGCCGCCTACGCAGTGGAACACAACCTGCGAGACTATATTTCATAACCATTCCCAACCGGCAGAACCCTCATGGAGACACATCTCACCTTCCAGTGAAACGTGTCTCTTTTTTTGTCGAAAGAGTGCCATGTTCCCATACTCGAAAATGACCGACGGGGTGGTCACCATCCGCCCGTTTGAATTTGGGGAGGAAAAAGAACTGCACAAAGCCGTGCAAGAGTCACTGCCCGATCTCAGCCCGTGGATGTCCTGGGCGACCCCGGCATACACCCTCGATGTCGCCCGCAACTTCATCACCGTCACCCGCGCGGAATGGTCGCGCGGCAGCCTGTATTCCTTCGCCATTGTCGACGCCCAACAAGGAACCCTGCTGGGCGGCTGCGGTTTGAGTCACATCCACCCTGTTTACAAATTTTGCAACCTCGGATATTGGGTGCGCACTCCGCAGCACGGCAGGGGCATTGCCGGGCGCGCCGCCAAACTATCTGCCCGCTTCGCCTTCGAACGGGTGAAACTCATCCGCGCCGAGATCGTCATCGCCATCGGCAACGACGCCAGCAAACGGGTCGCGGAAAAGATCAACGCACATTATGAGGGAATCCTGCTCAACCGGATGACCGTCGGCAAACGGCTCTACGACGCGCACATGTTCTCGCTTCTCCCCTCCGACTTTGGGCTGGTCGCCAGCCTGTAAGCGGATCCAACCCCAAGCCTCCTCCCCCCCTCCTTCCTATTGACATTATCGTTTTTTTCAATATGATGGACGATAGACTAACATTCTTATAAAGAGGAGGAACGACTCATGAGTGAGGCAAAAGTCATTCACGAGCGAAAACACGTCTGGCGTGATGAGATCCTATTGATCGTCAGCCTGGTGGTTTTCGTGGGCATCGTCTACGTTTTGGATGGGGCAATTCAACCAGTTTTCACCCCCAATACCCTTTTATTAACAGGCGTTTTTCTTGCACTTGTGCCTGCCGCCATCTGGTTGACATTTTTCTACCTGCAAGACCGGGCGGAACCTGAACCCAAGGGCTTTGTGCTCGGTGTTTTTGGGTTGGGCGCTCTGCTGGCAGCCGCCATCGGCATCCCAGTGGTCGAGAACCTGTTCCGGGTTTCCCACTGGCTGCGCAACGACACCATGTCCGTTATTTTGGGCGGAATTCTCGTCGTCGGCTTCACGCAGGAATTCCTGAAGTATGCCGCGGTGCGTTACAGCATCTACAACTCCGGTGAATTCGACGAACCGACCGACGGCGTCATCTACGCCACAGCAGCGGGATTGGGCTATGCCACCGTCCTGAACATCAACTTTGTCGTCTCGAACGGCGGTGTGGACCTTGGCGCAGGCATCATTCGCATGGCAGTGGTCGCATTAGCGCAGGCGGCGTTCTCCGGCATTACGGGATACTTCCTCGGGCGTGCCAAATTCGAATCGGAACAGATCTGGTGGATGCCGCTTGGCATCACCCTTGCGGCTGTCTTCAATGGCGTATTCAATTGGCTTCAAGGCATTGTCACCCGCCCTACCATCACCCTGAGCGGCGCAACCACCAACACTTGGATGGGGCTCGTCCTCGCTGCAGTGGTCGCTCTCTTGACCACCGGCATCATCCTTTGGCTGGTCCGGCGCAACATCCGCTCGCTTGAAGCGGGGAAGTAGGAGAAAACCCATGGCGAACAAACAAGCTTCCCTCGGTGACCGCTTCGCGGAGATCACCGTCATTCTTGTGACCGTCATCGCGCTTGCCGCGGGATGGTTTTACAAATCCAGCATCGAAAACGCCAGCCTGCCCTTCAGCGCGGAGGGCATCAGCGCTGAAGCGCCCAAAGGCTGGCTGCAAGCCGAACCGTCAGGGGATGTGCTTTTGCGCACCACAGACATCAATTCGAGCGGATTCGGCGCGACCTACACGGTCCGCAAGATCGCCATCGCCGGAGATGCAACTTCCTCTGAGATCGCAAGCCGGGTATCCCTCGAACATGCCCAAAACCTGATCGCCTTCCGCATGTTGGATCAACGTGAGGTGACCGTGCATGGGCGGGATGCGTTCGAGATCAATTACGTCTTCGTCGAATCCAACCCCGACCTGACCCATACAGAAATCCCCAGCGTGGTGCTCGGCACAGATTATGTCTTTCTGAGCGGCGACCATGCCATTGTAGTTTCCTTCCAGGCGGACGAGAAGAACTATGATCTCGACCTGAACCGCTTCCATCTTTTTCTACAGTCCCTTAACTTTTAGCAGAGGCGAGTATGAAACCCAAACTCTTTAAACCATTCTGGTTCCTGCTGACTGTCCTTGTCTCGGTGTCACTGGCGTGCTACGGCGGCGGCGCCCCGGCAGTGGAACCCGTGACACCCGTAACGCCCAATGATTCACCTGTGGCAGAGTCGGGAGACTTGTCGGCTTCCAATCGCGCCAAATTGATCTCCGCCACGGTGCAGATCTTTGGTCTGTTCAATCAAAACGGCGAGTTGATCCCCGGGTATGTCGGGTCGGGAACCATCCTCACCCCCACCGGCTTGATCCTAACCAACGCGCACGTCGCCAGCCCGACAACCATAGGCAATCCTGACTTGGAGCCCGATACGCTTGGTGTCGCACTTATCGTTTCTGAAGACAAGCCGGCAGTCCCATCCTACATTGCCGAGATTCTCGCCGTAGATGGCTACCTTGACCTCGCCGTGATCCAGATCACCTCCACTGTGAACGGCACCGCCGTGGACATTAACAGCCTGAACCTGCCGTATGTGGAATTGGGCAACTCAGACAATGTCCGCGTGGGAGATAACCTTAATATCTTTGGCTTCCCCTCCATCGGCGGTAACACCATTACCTATACCAAGGGAACCGTTTCCGGCTTTTCATCAGAAAGTCAGATCGGCGACCGTGCCTGGATCAAGACCGATGCGACCATCTCCGGCGGAAACTCCGGCGGGCTGGCAGCCGATAATGCCGGGCGCATCATCGGCGTTCCCACCATCGCCGCCTCCGGCGCAGAAGGCTTGCAAGATATTACAGACTGCCGCCAGATTCAGGATACGAACGGCGACGGCATCGTGAATCAGAACGACAGCTGCATCCCGATCGGCGGCTTCTTGAACGGCATCCGCCCGGTAAACCTGGCATTGCCGCTCATTCAGGCGGCACAGGCGGGCAGGCAATACACCAGCCCGTTCAGCCAGTCTGGTGTGGTCAGCCAGCCCGGCAGCGGCAATGAATCTGCCGGCGATTTCGTCTGGCTGGATACGTCCTCCAGCACCGCACAGAAATGTACCTGGGAAAGTAACACAGTCAGTTCCTACGCTGCCAGCGTGTATTGCATCGCCTCCGGCTTTGCGTACTCAAACATGACCGATGGACAGTTGGTGGTTGAATACTGGTACAAGGACGGGCAAAAAGTTTCTGAATACAGTTATGCCTGGGAATGGGGCGATCAGGGTCTCTTCGGCACCTACCTGCCCAATGACGGCGCCCCCATGCCCTCCGGCACCTACTATGTAGAACTGTACGCAGGTGATAATCTCAACTTCCTCGGCTCCTCACCCCAGGTTGTGGTCGGAAGCGGAAGCAGCGGCAGCACCGAACAGCCGCAACCGAGCGGAGATACCGCCACCGTTCAGGGCGTCGTCTACGATGCCGCAACCAACAACCCCATCTCGGGCGCCTATGTGTTCGTCCTTACATCGGGAACCACCTATGAACAATGGGCAAACACCAACTACTCGGATAGCTACATCGCTGCCTATCTGCAAACCGGGAACAACGGCGCATACAAGATCACCGGCATCCCGCGCGACACGCAGTTCACCCTCGTCTTTTCGGCGCAGGGCTATTACGATGTCTACGCCGACAATCTCGTCGTAGGACCGAACGACCCGGCGGTGAACGAACTGAACGTTGGCTTGAATAAATAAACCCGCCTGACAAAAAAAACATCCCGCATGTTCGAAGCGGGATGTTTTTTTAATTGTGACAGGTAGATCTATTTCTCGCCGCTGATCTTCATCCACGTTTTCTTCATCGTCAGTGCATCCTCTTCCATGATGGGGCTTTCACACAAGATGCGCCCGCCGCAGCCGAATTCCTTCATGGCTTTGAACAACGCCTTCAGGTCAAGATCCGCCTCTGCCAGCGGAAGATGATTCTTCTCGCCTTTCGGTCCATACTCGATGCCCGAGAGGTGAATATGCAAATGTTTCAAGGCTTTGCCGCCCAACGTCTTGCCATACTTCTCCAGCAGGCGCGACCATTCATCATATGTATTCATCGAACCATCGCCGGGGCGCGCATGCAAATGCGCAAAATCCAAACAGGGCTGCACCATATCCATGGCTTTGCTCATCGCCAGCGCATCCTCGAACGAACCCAGCATGGCAGACTTGCCCATCGTCTCCGGGCGGAGCGTGACCTTATCCCCATTCTTCTGCAATTTCTTCACGCAACCTTCCAAGCGTGGCAACGCGATTTTCAACACATCTGCCGGATCATTTCCGAAATAGGAACCGGGATGGAAGATGATGTCTGTTGCACCGGCGAGATATCCGTAATGCGCCGCATCCATCAGACGTTTGCGTGATTTGGGCCATTCCTCGTCCGTGGCATTGAGATTGATAAAGTACGGAGCATGCACCGACAAATTCACCGCTTCTGCCTGACCTGCAGCCTTGATCGCCGCACAGGTAGATTCGGTCACGCGGACAGATTGCACCCAGCCGAGTTCGAGTGCATCCAACCCGATGGACTTGCTGAACGCAATTGCGCCGACCGTTCCGCCGGGTTTCTTGGGTGTGCCCATCGGCGAACCGACAGTTCCAAACTTGAAAGATACGGTCATGGAAACTCCAGAGATCAAAAGATAGTGATCAGTTTTGCCCACAACGGTGGACCGAGAATAAGCAAACCGATCAGAATGGCAGCCAGCGCAGCAACCAACACAGAAGCAGCCCCCACATCCTTGGCGATCTTGGCGAGCGGATGAGTCTCCGGGCTGGCAAGATCCACGACAGCCTCGATGGCGGTATTCATGAATTCGGCTGCGAAGACCATCGCGATGGTTAAAATGATGATCGCCCAATCGAGCGGGGACAGCCGCAGCCAAATACCCAGGATAAATACAATGGTGGCAATGGCACTGTGAATCCATGCATTGCGCTGGGTTCGCAAGGCGTAGAACCATCCGCGAAAGGCATGACGAAACGACTGGATCCGCGAAACGAGGAATGCCTTCACGGTCTATTCCTGTATCTTAATGCGGGCGAGCCCCAATTTTTCCAATACCTTTGCCTGTTCCGCCCACATGACGGCTTTTTCCTCGTCTGTGGCATGATCGTACCCGAGCAGGTGCAACGTCCCATGCACAACCAGCAGCTGTGCCTCCGCTTCCACACTGTGACCTGCCGCCTCTGCCTGCTGCACCGCACGCGGAATCGAAAGGACGATATCGCCCAAGTAAACAGCACCCGTTTCCGGGTCCGTTTCTGAAGCGGGGAAGGAGAGGACGTCGGTCGGCGCATCCACGCCGAGATAATCCAGATTCAGTTCGTGCAACTGCCGGTCGTCGGTCAAGACGATGGTGAGGTCTGCATCGGTCAGGTTAACTTGCAAATCCGGGTGGAGCGCAGGGGCGACTTCCAGGGTGAAGCGGGCGGCGCGTTCCAAAAGAAGCGTTTCAGGAAATTCCAGTGGGTTGTCGATGTGGATCATTTTTCTCTTCTCGGTGCGACCAGGGTTGCATCCTGATCTGGGACGACGGCTTTCGGGTATTGGATGCGCGGGTGGTAGGTTCCGCGCAGGGTGGTGACGAACGATTCGGTGATCAGGTTCAGGTCGCGCAAGGTTAACATGGTGTTATCCAGCTGGTTGAATTTTTGCACGGTCTGGATGACGCTGGTGACCAGAGCGCGGATCTCTTCGTCACTGGATGGACGTTCGGCGCGGGCGCGGGCTTCGGTGGCATCCGCGAGCATGAGCAGGGCAGTCTCACGTGAAGTGGGGCGCGGACCGGGATAACGGAATTGTTCGATATCAACTTTGGTCACATCGCCGCCCGCCGCTTCCATTGCCTGACTGTATTGATAGTGAGTGATGAGCGTGCCATGATGCTCGAGGATGAAATCATGTAGCCGGAGGGGTAGACGGTGCTTTTTGGCGAGTTGCACGCCGTCGGTGACATGACGGATGATGGTGGCGGCAACCTCTCCGGGGTCTGAATCTTGATGCGCGTTCATGTTGCCGGGCATCTGGTTCTCGATGAAGAAGGTCGGGTTGAGCGCTTTGCCAATGTCATGAAATAAAGCGCCAACACGGGTCAGCAGTGGGTCTGCGCCGATCTTTTCGGCTGCCTGTTCGGCAAGGTTGGCTACTTGCAGGCTGTGCTGATACGTTCCCGGTGCGCTACGCAAAAAGAATTGCAGCAGCGGGGAATCGGGGCGGGAGATGTCGAGCAATTGCAGGGCGGTAGTCAGCCCGAGTATCTGTGCCAGCAGGTATTGCAGCAGCAACGCGATGCTTGCAGAGGAAAAGCCCGCAAAGGCGATCACACCCGCATATTGGATGATGCCAACCCAATCGAGCGTGATAAGCGGAATGCGGAACGCCATGAGCGCCCCCGCAGCAGCGAGGGAGATGGCAAGCCCGGCGCGCAGGAAACCCCAAAATCTCCGCGCTGGTCCCAACGCCAGCAGACCGATCATGGAGGAGAACAAATAATACGGCGTGATATCGAGCGAATTGGGCAATCCAAACCCGGCAAGTATGCAAAGTGGAATGGCAAAGACCAACCCCACTTCCATTCCGAACAGGGCAGTGAAGAGCAGCGCGGCCGATTGGATGGGATACCCGTATGGAGCGAGCGTCCGCCCGACGAACAGACGCGCGCCAACGAGGAAGAGGATGAACAACAAAGCAATGACGATCAGGTTCTTGGGGTTGCTCAGGACTGCATTGCGGCGGCGGCGATAAAAATATAACGGGACAAAAGCAGCGCTGATAACCACAACCGAAGCCGAGGCGGCAAGGTCTTCCCAACGTTGACCGGGCTGGATAATGCCCAATTGCTGAAAGGCTTCCATATCTGCGGGGGTGACAATCTCTCCGGCGGGAACGATGGTCTCCCCCGCCTTGTACGCCTGCACCACCGGCTTGACCGCATCGCGTGCGGATTGTTTCGCAGCGTCGGTCAATTCCTGACTGAAGAAACTGTTCGGAAGGACAAAGGGCGTTGCCAGTTCTGTCACCAAGGCAGATTGCTGCTCAGTGAACGTGAAACTAACAAAGGAGGAAACCCCGGATTGCGCAGCATCGAGCCGGTCTTCGTAGATGGCGCGGCGCATCACCTGCTCCAGCACGCGCACCGTCTCCGCCTGGACCGAATCCCAACGGGTGCTGGTTATGGTCAACAGGTAATCCACCGTCTCGACCTTGAGGCGCACATCGCTTAATTCCAACAGATTTGAGCGTTTTTCGTTCTGGGTCAATTCGGGGTCGTCGCGAATCGCTGTGATATTTTGCAGCGTAGTGCGCAGGCGTTCGATCTGTTGGCGGGCAATGGCTGGGTCTGGCAGGCTGTACACCGGCTGCACGGCACTTTCGGCTGCCTTACGCGCCTCTTCTGTGCGGATCTCGCTGACGTATTCAATATCCCGTGGTGATTGAATCGTGGAGGTAGCAACATTGCCGATCTCCACCGTTTGGACGGCGGGACGCAAACCGATGGGCATGGACAGCACAGTGAATGAAACAAGGCTGACTGCCACAATCAGACTAATCTGTAAAATGCGGATGCGGGGGGGGACAGGGCTTCTTGCAGACATAACATAAACCGTAACGGGCGGGCATGGATCAACCCGTTCCCGTTACGGAATCAGGCTTACTTGGTAAGCAGCTCTTTGACCGTGGCGCTGATCATATCGTTCGGGGCGCGTCCCGCTACACGGGGCATGACGACCTTCATCACCTTGCCCATGTCAGATGGAGCGGCTGCCCCGACCTCCGCGATGGCAGCTTGCACCAGGGCGCGCAGTTCCTCGGCAGGCATGGCTTTGGGGAGAAATTCTTCGAGGACTTTGATCTCGGATTCATTTTCCGCTACCAGATCATCCCGGCTGGCTTTCTTCGCTTCCTCCAGTGCTTCGCGACGGTTCTTGACCTCCTTTTGGATCAACGCCATTAACGCCGCTTCATCGAGCGTAGTCTGTTTGTCCACTTCCTGCTGTTTCACTGCGGCGAGCACCATGCGCACCGTGCGCTTGCGGACTTCGTCGCCGCTCTTCATGGCTTCTTTTACTGCTTCGTTCAGTTTTGCTTTTGTATCCATGCGTATCATTATACCTTTCTTGTCATTCCATGTTTAAACCGGTTGCTTGTCTGTAAACCGCGCGAACATTTCGGGGGTAAGCAGTTTGCGCAGCAGGTCAAGTTCGTATTCGGTGCGTTTCGTTGCGGCGGCAAGGGCATAGTCGAATTTGGGTCCCTGCTCAGGCGAGTCGAGGTTCATCCAACCATGCGAGTCTTTGGGCAGGAACTTCAAGATCAGCGGGCGCAGCGGCTTGATGAAATACAACCAATCCAGGGGGAAGTAGATCTTGCCGGAGCGAAGGTTCGGGCTTTTGACCAGGTCCTTCTTTAGCGGATCAACTTCCGCCGGAGGGGGAGGCGCTCCGTCAAATTGATCCAGCCACAGGCTGACGTAATTGGTGTGAGCGTAGAAATCCTGCGCGGTGTGCAGCATCCGCCCGAACGCGATCCATGCCGCCAAAATTCCGGGAGAAAGCAGCGTCGCAATGATGGTTCCGCGCTGCTCGATGATGTAACGGTCACCCTTGTCGATGGCGTTGTTGTCATAATGGATCTCATCATGACCGATCTGATTCTTAAGGTCATCCTGCTTGAGGTTGGCGGCAATGATGATCTCCAGCGCGCGCTCACTGAAATAAGGACTGAGCGCCGCACGGGTCATTTGGATGTGGTATTTTAAGATCATGGGCGAAATTATACGCGAGGCTTGCATTAAGTGGTTATAATGCCCGCATGACTTTTTATACAGCCAAAGGTGACGATGGCACGACCGGCTTGCTGGGCGAGGGACGCGTGCCAAAATATCATGTTCAGATGGAAGCGGTTGGCACGCTGGACGAAGCATCCGCCGCGCTGGGGCTTGCCCGCGCCCAATGCGCCGCGCCTCAGACTCCCCGCATCCTGCTCGAAGCCCAACGGGATCTGTACAAACTGATGGCGGAGGTTGCCGCCACGCCGGAGAACGCGGAAAAATTTCGCGGTATTGACGAGGCTCGGGTAATCTGGCTCGAACACGAGACCGATGAACTGAGCAAGGTGGTCGAAATGCCAAAGGAATTCATCCTGCCGGGCGATACGCTGGGCGGGGCGGCGCTTTCGCTGGCACGCGCCATCGTCCGCAGGGCAGAGCGGCGCGTGGTGGAACTCTACGATGGCGAAGTGGTCTTCAACCCACATTTGCAGCGTTACCTTAACCGTTTGTCTTCGCTGTGTTTCGTGCTTGAACTGTTGGAGAACCAATACGCAGGCAGGAAGACTTCACTGGCGAAACCCTGATGAGACCAGACTTCGGAAGTCAAGACGGCTTCCGAAGTTCGTTTACACACCCCAACGCAATCTCAAGGAAGTGATATGACTGGAACCATTATCAACGTCGTTGCCGTTCTCGTCGGCGGTGCCATTGGGCTGCTCTTCGGCTCGCGCATCCCGGAGCGTTTCAAGAACACCGTTATCGCGGGCATGGGTCTTTTCACCGGCGTGATGGGGCTGCAAATGTTCCTGAAGAGCGAGAACCAACTTATCGTGTTGGGTGCGATCATTATCGGCACCCTGCTCGGCGAATGGTGGAAGATCGAGGATGGTTTGCAACATTTGGGGCTGGCGCTCGAAAAACGCTTCTCGTCCGACTCAGAAACAGGCGGCGGTTCCCGCTTTGTGCGCGGATTCATGGTCGCTTCGCTGCTTTTCTGCATCGGTCCGATGGCAATCCTCGGCTCGATCCAAGACGGGCTAACCGGCGATTACAACCTGCTGGCGGTCAAATCCACACTGGATGGTTTCGCTTCCATTGCCTTCGCTTCCACCCTTGGAATTGGAGTGTTGTTCTCCTCTGTGATCGTGCTTGTCTATCAGGGTGGAATCAGCCTTCTGGCGGGCACATTGAGTGCTGTCATCAGTGACCCAATGATGAACGAAATGACCGCCACAGGCGGTGTGATCCTCGTGGGGCTGGCAATCAGCAATCTACTGGAGATCAAAAAGATCCGCGTGGGGAACTTCCTGCCTGCGCTGGCAGTCGCTCCGCTGATCGTGTGGCTGATGGAATTCTTTGGGTAGATTCGCCTGCATGAAAAAAAAACATCCCGGCAGCGGGATGTTTTTTGTACTGGTGACTCCGGAGGGATTTGAACCCCCAACCAATTGATTAAGAGTCAACTGCTCTGCCGTTGAGCTACGGAGCCATCAAATTATTAAACTAGCGGGCGATATTATACCCCAAAGGAACATTCTGTCAATAAACACTACCTCAATACTGCCGTACTCGCCAGCAGGAAGAGAAACTGCGGGACAAAACTGACGACGACCGTTACAATCGCGGTGACGGCAGTGGTAAACCCAAGCCAGGGTTCGCGTTCAATTTCGGGATCGCCTTCCTTCATGTACATGTTGACGACGACACGCAGGTAGTAGTATGCCGAGATCAACGAAGTGATCAAACCAATGAGAGCCAGACCCGAGAATCCACCTGCGATGGCGGAACGGAAGAGGTAGAACTTACCCACCATGCCAAGCGTCGGGGGAAAGCCGATGAGCGAGAGCATGAAGATGGTCATGGCGATAGCAAGGGCGGGATATTTCTTCGCCAGCCCGGCATAATCATCCAATTCGAGCCCCTTGCCTTCGGCTTTTTCGAGGGCAATGACCACACCCCAGGAACCGAAGTTGCTGACAGCATATGCCACGAGGTAGAACAAACCAGCGGCAATGGCAATCGGCATGACCGCTTCATTCCCGTATGGAACAAACGCCATGAGGATGTACCCCGCGTGCGCAATGGCAGAGTATGCCAGCATGCGCTTGATGTTCGTCTGTGAGATGGCGACGATGTTGCCGATGATCATGGTCAGTGCAGAGATCGCCCAGAGGATGGCGGTCATATCGGGAGCGATGGCGGGGAAAGCGGTGGCGAACACGCGGAACAACGCCACGAACCCTGCGATCTTTGCGCCTGCTGCCATGAAAGCAGTGACAGAGGTCGGTGCGCCTTGGTAGACATCAGGCGTCCACATGTGGAAGGGAACGGCGGCAACCTTGAAACCGAAGCCCACCAGCAGAAGCGCAGCCCCAATGGTCAGGAGCAGGTTCGAGGTCATGCCGGAAGCGGCTTGGGCGAATATGCTGATCAAATGTGTGGACCCCGTCGCGCCGAAGATCAGAGCCGTTCCGTAGACGACGAATCCGCTGGCGAAAGCGCCAAGCAGGAAGTATTTCACGCCGGATTCCTCCGAATCCAGTTTGCGAGCAAGGGCGGAGAGGACGTAGAGCGGAATGGAAAGCAGTTCGAGCGCGAGGAAGACGATGATGAGGTCGCTGGCTTGCGCCATGAGCATCATGCCGGTCACGCTGAATAGCATCAGGGTATAGTATTCACCGCGTTCGATGCCCATGCGTTTGGTGTAGCCATAGGCAAGGGCAACGCCGAACAACCCGCTGGCGAGCAGGAGGATGTTGGCAAAAGTGGAGAAACCATCGAGAGTGACCATGCCAGCAAAGCCCGTACTCTGAATACCCACCTGAGTAACGGAGTATCCAAGTGATATCGCCAGACCCAATGCTGCAAGAAATGCCGTGATGCCCTTGCTGCTTTTTGGGATCAGGAACGCATCCACAAGCAAAAGCAGACACGCCCATACAGTGAGAATGATGTACGGAAGGATGGTGTAAAGATCAGTATAGTTGACAGGTGGCGCCATGAACGCTCCAATCACCAGTTACCAATTTCCAGCTTACCGATGTCAGCAGGCAGGAATTAGTAATTGGTAATTTATTTTTATAACGGCAAAGCCGACAGCAACTTCTCAACCGCAGGGGCGAGGATGTCGAAGAACGGCTTGGGATACAGACCGATCCAGAACATGAAGACGACCAGTGGCAGAACCGTGAGGATCTCGCGCCAGTTGAGGTCTTTGAGTTCATGGTGATGAGTAATCTCGCCGGCAGGTCCAAGGAAGACCTTTTGGAACATGTAAAGGATGTAGACCGCCGCCATGATGACACCGAGGGCGGAAAGACCGGCATACCAGGGGCTGCCGATGGCTTTTGAGCCAAACGCGCCGAGCAGGATGGTGAACTCACCCACAAAGCCGTTGAGACCGGGCAGACCCATCGAGGAGAGCGAGGCGATGAGCATGATGGTGCCGAAGATCGGGGTGATCTTCCACAAACCGCCGTAGACTTTAATTTCGCGGGTGTGGGTTTGTTCATAGATCATACCGATGAGGAGGAACAACGCGCCCGTGCTGAGACCGTGGTTGACCATCTGCAAAATTGCTCCCGCTACGCCTTCGGCGTTGAGCGCAAAGAGACCGAGCATTACGAAGCCAAGGTGACTCACCGAGGAGTAAGCGACCAGTTTCTTCACATCAGATTGGGCGTAGGAAACCATTGCACCATAGATGATGCCAATGGTGGCGAGAAGCGCGATCCAAGGAGCGGCTTGAACGGTGGCGTCCGGGAAGAGTTGGATGTTGAAGCGCAGGAAGCCGTAGGTACCCATCTTCAGCAAAACACCAGCAAGGATGACGGAACCGGCGGTCGGCGCTTCGACGTGCGCATCGGGCAGCCACGAGTGCAGGGGCCACATCGGGACCTTAATGGCGAAGGCAGCGGTGAAAGCGATGAAGAGCAGCATCTGCACGTCGGCGGGTATTCTTCCGGTCGCGTACAGGTCAGGCAGGCGGACGAGCAGGTCCGGCACGTTGAACGTGTTCTGCGCCTGAATGCCGAGATAGATGATCGCCAACAGCATCAGGATGGATCCCGCCATCGTATAGAGGAAGAATTTGACAGCGGCATAGACGCGGCGCGGTCCACCCCAGATTCCGATGAGGAAGTACATCGGCACCAGGGTGAATTCCCAGAAGATGTAGAACAGGAACAGATCCTGCGCAAGGAAGACACCCATCATGCCCACTTCCAATAGGAGGAAGAAGATCATGAAATCCTTGACGCGGTCTTCAACAGCCTTCCACGTGGAGAGGATGGAGATCGGGGTGAGGAAGGCAGTCAGCATGACGAGCAAAATGCTTAGACCATCCACAGCAAGATAGTAGTAGATGTTCCAGCCCGCAACGTGGATCCATGCGTACTTGGCTTCCAATTGCAGGTCAGGGTTCGACGTTTCAAACATCGAAAGCACCCACAACGAAGCAACAAACGTTACCAGTGATGTGACCATGGCGATCCAGCGGATGGCGGTCTTCTGCTCGGCGTTCACGAACAACAGCACGAGCACACCTACCAGTGGAAGAAAGGTCAGGAGTGTAAGAGGTTGCAAAAGAAATTCCATGTTCTATCCTCGAATGAGAGATCGTTGAAGGTTACAGGTTGAAGGTTGCAAGTTGAAGGTTTGAAACCTTAAACCTGTAACCTGCAACTTTCAACTATTTAAAGATGAGATAACCCAGGATCAGCACCACGCCCAATAACACAGAGAGCGCGTACGAGCGGACAAATCCGTTTTGGATTCTGCGGACATTGCCGGAAAGCCACTTCGTGAAATCGCCCCAGCTGTTGAAGAAGGTATCGATACCCTTCTGGTCAGCATAGCGGCTGAGCACCACATCGCTGAGCCAGTTGTACGTCCCTGCAATAACAGTATCATGCACGAAGTCGTGCCAGAAGCGCCAGTCGATCACATCCGCAAGGAATTGCGAAGCCTTCTTGAACGGGGTCAGGATGAGCACACCATAGCCTTCGTCCACGAACCATTTGTTTTCCATGCCGGTGAACACAAACCCAAGCGGCTTCTTGAGCGGGTCGATCTGACCCTCCTTGAGCGGGTTGCGTCCGTAAAGCAACCAGGAGATCAGAATGGCGGACAAAGCCAACCCGGTTGAAATCAAAGCCACGCCCAAATCAAAAGGCGGGAATTCGACTTTTCCAAGCGTGTACTCCAGCCAGTGACCGAGCTGATGGAAGCCTTTGAACGGAAGGTTCAACGCGCCTCCGGCTACGCTCAAAGCTGCCAGCACCATAAGCGGCACGGTCATCACCTTTGGGCTTTCTTCTGCGTGTTTCGCCGCATCGGTGCGCGCTTCGCCAAAGAAGACCATCCAAACCTGCCTGCCCATATAAAAAGCGGTGAAGAAAGCGGCAATGCTCAACTGCCAGTAAACACTGGTGAAATGCAGTTTTGCATCAAGCAGAATTTCATCCTTCGACCAGAAGCCCGCAAACGGGAAGATCCCCGCCAGCGCGAGCGTACCGATCATGTACAGCCAAAAGGTCACGGGCATGGTCTTGCGAAGTCCACCCATGTTGCGCATATCGCCGGGGTCGAAGACTTCACCGTGGTCATCGTGACCGCCATGTTGTCCGTGTTCGTCCTTCTTATGCTTGCCCTTCGGTTTCTCGTCATGATGGGCATGATGCGCATGGGCATGATGTCCACGTTCCAAACCGAGGATGACCGAACCGGCAGAGAGGAACAGCAAAGCCTTGAAGAAGGCGTGTGTAATCAGGTGGAACATTCCCGCCACATACGCGCCCATGCCCACCGCAGCAACCATGAAGCCAAGCTGGGAAATGGTGGAGTACGCGAGGACCTTCTTGATGTCATATTGACCAACTGCGATCGTCGCGGCGAAGAGCGCCGTCCCTGCGCCAACCATCGCCACGATGTATTGCGCCTCAGGAACGAGCGAGTACAACGGAGCCGAACGGGTAACAAGATACACGCCCGCGGTCACCATCGTCGCCGCATGGATGAGGGCGGAGACCGGTGTGGGACCCGCCATCGCATCCGGCAGCCAGATGTAGAGCGGAATCTGCGCAGATTTACCTGCCACGCCGACGAGCATGAAGAGTGTGATGGCAACGATGACCCACGGAGAGTCATGTGCGATCGCCGGAGCAACTGCAAAGACCTCATCGAACTGGAACGAGCCAAGATGCCAGAACATCAGGAAGCCCGCCATGAGGAAGCCGAAGTCACCCACGCGGTTGGTGATGAAGGCTTTCTTCGCAGCGTTGGAATTCGCCCAGGAGGGACGGGCAAGCGTATCCATTTCATACCAAAAGCCAATCAGCAGGAAGGAGCTAAGTCCCACGCCTTCCCAGCCGACGAAGAGCATTAGGTAGGAGTCGCCCGAGACGAGGATCATCATCGCAGCGATGAAAAGGTTCAAGAAAATGAAGAAGCGGGTGAAGCGTCCCTCTTCATGCTTGAAGCGCACATCCTCGTGCATGTAACCGATGGCATAGATGTGGATGAGAGTCCCAACCCCTGAAACGACCAGCATCATCGTGGTGGAAAGCGAGTCGACGCGGAAGGTCCAGTCGAGCCGCAGATCGCCAATGTGAATCCATTCGGCGAAGGGCACGCTGACGGCATGTCCGTGGTTGATCGCCACCGAATACGCCAGCAGGGCAGAGACGACGAACGCCGCGCCGGATGCCAGGCTCGCCACCGTGCCGACCGCCCTTTCGGAAAAATTCTTTCCAAAAATGGCGTTGATGAGCAAACCGATCACCGGTGCAAGCACCAGCCACGGGGCTAGGAAATAAAATCCTGTGTTCACTGTTTCACTTAAGTGCATAGCATTCTCCGTAATTCGCTACCCGATCATCGAGTATCGAATATCGAATTATCCTTTTAGAGAATTCATCTCGTCGATGTTGATGTTCTTACGGGTTTTGAAGATCTCCACGATCAGCGCGAGACCGACAGCCACCTCAGCGGCAGCCACGGCGATGACGAAGAAGACGAAGATCTGCCCGCTGAAGGTTTGATAGACGCTGGCAAACGCCACGAAGGCGAGGTTTGCCGCGTTGAGCATCAACTCGATGGACATGAAGATGATCAGCGGGTTGCGGCGTGAAAGCACGCCCAACGTGCCAATGGTGAACAAGATCGCAGATAAGGCAATGTAATAATCAACCGGGACCATTATTTCCCTCCTTTTTCCTGGCGGGTCAGAACAATCGCGCCGACCATCGCCACCAGCAAAAGGATCGACGTCACCTCGAACGGCAGCAGGTACTGGTTGAACAAAGACATCGCCATATCGCGCAGGCTGTCCATTGTGTTCAAGGAGGCATCCGGCGCGGTGACCGCCAGGTCGGTGCGTGCGCGGCTGAACAGCAGATAAATCGCTTCGACCGCCAGAATGACGGACAACAAACGCGCGAGCGGTTTCTGCCACGGAAGATTTTTGGACGGTGCCAGATTCTCCGCGCCGAGCAGCATGATCACGAACAGGAACAGCACCATGATCGCGCCGGCATAGACCGTGATCTGCGACATGGCAATGAACGGCGCACCGAGCAAAAGATAGAAAACCGCCACCGTGACGAAGTTCAGCACGAGGAATAATGCCGAATATACGGCATTCTGGCTGAACAACATCCCCAGCGCGGTAGCAATGGCGACCAGGGAAAGGACGAGGAAGACAATTAATTCAGAAGACATGGCACTCCATTTACGATTTCAGATTTTCGATTGGTTCGTAAATCGTCAATCGGTAGGGTCTTTCATCTCCGGCACGGAGCGTGTGTACACGCCCGCTTCCACCTTGCGCGGGGTCAACATCTGTTCGGAGGGGACGGGCTCAAGCAGCATTTCCTTGCCATAGATCGCTTCGCGGCGGTCATAGAAGGACAGTTCGTAGTTATCACCCAGCACGATCGCCTCAGTGGGGCAGGCATCTTCGCAAAAGCCGCAGTAGATGCAGCGCAGCATGTTAATCTCGTAGGTGGAGGCGTAGCGTTCCCCGGGGGAGAAGCGCTTTTCATCCGTATTCTCAGAGGCTTCCACGAAGATCGCGTCGGCAGGACAGGCGGCAGCGCACAACGAACAGCCAATGCATTTCTCCAGACCGTTCTCATAACGCTTCAAAACGTGACGTCCACGGAAGCGCGGGTGAACGGGACGCTTCTCTTCGGGATACTGAACCGTGACGGTCTTCTCCACCAGAAAAGAGCGAAGCGTTTCACCAAGCCCCTTCGAAAGCTCAATGATGGGATCAAAAACGCCCATGAGATTTTCTCCTCAATTCACGATAAATTAACACAACCGTCAGCAGGGCAACCAGAGAAGACACCACCGGAATGCCGATGCTGTAGATCATGGGGTTGTTCAATTCCTGAGCCAGCAGGATGCCCGTCGCCGTGATAAAAGCCAGCACTAGCGACAAGGGCAACAGCACTTTCCAACCGAACGCCATCAGGCGGTCATAGCGGATGCGGGGCCAGGTGGCGCGGATCCAGATCATAAAGAACAGCAGCACAACGACTTTCAACAATAGGTAAATGGGACCAAGGAACCAGGCTTGGGTTTGGAAGGACCCGATCTTCCAGACCGCATCCACGCTAAAGAAAGTATCCTTCAGGAACCAGAACTCACGGTAACCGCCAAAGAACAACGTCGCCGCGATCATCGAGATGACGATCATCTTCTGGTATTCCGCCATGAAGAACAACGCGAACTTCATGCCCGAATATTCCGAGTGATACCCGGCGGTCAATTCCTGCTCTGCTTCGGGCATGTCGAACGGAGCGCGGTTCACTTCCGCCAGCGTCACGATCAGGAAGACCAGCGCACCAGCAGGCTGAACCAGAACGAACCACACCTCTTCCTGTGCCGCCACGATCTCGTTCAAATTCATCGAATCGCCAAGCAGGATGGCGATCACAAAACACAGACCAAGCGAGAGCTCATACGAGATCATCTGCGCCGAAGAGCGGATGCCGCCCAACATCGCATACTTGTTATTGCTCGACCAACCCGCCAGCACAATACCGTACACCGCAATGGACGCGATCGAGGTCAAATACAGAACGCCAACGTTCAAGTCGGCAACATACAGCGTGATCTCACGCCCGAACAGGGTAAACGAAGAACCGAGCGGAACCACCGCCGCAATGATCAGCGAAGGCACCACGGTCAGCACCGGCGCGAGGAAAAAGACCGTCTTATAGACCTTTCCCGGAGTCAACTCTTCTTTAAAGATAAGCTTGACCGCGTCCGCGATCGGCTGCAAAAGTCCCTGCGGACCGGCGCGATTCGGACCCACACGCACCTGAATGCGAGCCAGCGCACGGCGTTCGTACAACGTCAAATAGGCAAAGCCGGTCAGCAGGATCAGGCACAAGACCAGCCCCTTCAAAATCCACTCAAGCCAGATTGTCCAATCCATAATTACTTCACCTTCCCTTCGCCACGGCTTACAACACGCGCCAGAACAGGTTCGTGAATGGCAATGCCCATGCTGCGCGGCACCAGCACCACACCCGTCGAGATGCTATCGTCGATCATCACCACGGCTTCCCCATTCACACCGTCGAAGCTGATCCTGACCCCATTGCCGGCTTCCACGCCGAGTTTCTTCGCCGTCTCCGAATGTAGGTGGATGCGCGTCTCACCGATGCGCCCTTCGAGTAGATCCGCAGAAGCAACCGTCACACCGAGGTCATACAGCTTGTTGACCGGGACCGCCAGCAATTCCTTTTCCTTGGGACGAAGAGCCGCTTCCTTCCGGACCTTGGAGAGTTTAACCGCTCCCCCAGCCTGAGCCACCGGGAAGAGCTGAACGCCCAACCCGTGCGTGTTTTCATAAGTCGTACCGCCATAATACAGGTCACCGCGACCGACAATGGGCCACTGACCATGCACCTCGGCGAGTTTTTCATACGTCAATTCGTTGAACGCATCGATGGAATGCGACATGATATCGAACACCACCGAAGGAGACGACCCCTCGAGGATGACTCCCATCTGCTTAGCGACCATCGATGTGATCACAAAATCCGGCTTGCTGTCGCCCTTCGGCGGCACCGCCGCATAGAAGCGCTGCACACGTCGTTCGCCGGAGACCATTGTCCCTTCGCGCTCAGTAAATGCCTGTGCCGGGAAGACCACATCCGCAATATCAGTGGTTGCGGTCTCGAGGATGTCCTGCACCGCCACGAACTTTGCGCCGTTCAGCGCCTTCGCCAGATTCGGGTCATCGCCCACCGGGTCAGCACCGACGATATAAACCGCCTTGCCCTTGAGCGCCTTCGCCAGATCCTCTTCGGGTTCAAATCCGATCTCGAATGCGCCCTGGTCGTTGGCACGCTGCCAGACGCCGATCAGACCATTGTTGGGGCGACCCACATGTTCGGAATCTTTCAACAGGTTCGCACATGCCGAAGCCAGTGCAGATGTGCCGTTCATGCCCAGACCTTCGCTGCCAAAGAAAATGATGGCGTTCTTCGCCTTGGCGAATTCGTCCGAGATCTTGCTCTTCTTCTCAAAGTCGTGGACGGTTTTGATCTCATCGCCGTATGCATAGCGGATGGTGTACTTGGCAAAGCGGTCGAGTTTCGTCCCACGCGGGTTGGCAACGATCAGGGTCGCGCCGCGGTCTGCGGCTTGTTTGACGCGCAGCCACCAGATCGGCGCTTCTTCATACAGATCAGAGGCGACCACCAAAATGACATCGCCCGCGCCCATCGTACCGATGTTCGTACCCGCGCCAACGCCGACCAAACGGGTGAAATCACCGCCGGTCATATCGGAATACAGAATGGCTTTGCCGCCTGCCGTATCTGCCAGCGACTTGAGATTGAACAGGTCTTCATTCGCAAGCCGGCCCGAAGCCAGCACTACGAAATCCTTTTTGTTTGCATTGAACTTTTCGGCAGCGAGTTTGGTCGCGGCATCCCATGAAGCGCGCGCAAGCTTTTCATCCTTGCGCACCAGCGGCTTGGTCAGGCGTTTTTTGCTCTCCGCATAGTGATAGGCAAAGCGTCCCTTGTCGCACAGCCAGATCTCGTTGACTTCCTCGTTCTGGCGCGGCATGACGCGCTTGACAACAATGTCGCCGCCCGCCTTGGCTTCGCGGCGGGTGTTAAGCGTGGTATTGCAGCCCACCGGGCACTGCGTACAAATGGATGCCTGGCTTTTCAGTTCCCACGGGCGCGCACCAAAGCGGAAATCTGCCGTGGTCAATGCGCCGACGGGACAGATGTCGGTGGTGTTGCCGGAGAAAACCGAGTCGAAGCCGGGGTCCGAAAGCGAGATGATCTGTGTGTTGCGTCCGCGCTCGTCGAAGCCAAGCACCGCCTCGCCCGCGATCTCATCCTGGAAGCGAATGCAGCGCGCACATTGGATGCAGCGCTCACGGTCCAGCCAGATCAATTCACCAAGCGGAACCTGCTTTTCGAGATGAAGCTTCTCGTCGTAGATGAAGCGGCTCTTTCCGGGACCAAACTGCATCGTCAGGTTCTGAAGCGGACACTCGCCGCCTTTGTCGCAGATCGGGCAATCCAACGGATGCGAGGTGAGAAGGAATTCAACCGTTCCCTGCTGTCCTTCCTTTGCCTTGTCCGAGAGGGTCATCACGACCATCCCTTCGGAGACGCGGTTGGTGCATGCGGTTTCGAGTTTGGGCATAAACTGGATCTTGGGTTGACCATTTTCCATCACCACCTGACCGGTAGCGCGGTCGAGCATGGGACGCCCAATTTCCACGAGACACATGCGGCACATGCCGACAGGTTCGAGTTTGGGATGATGACAGAAGACCGGGATGTCGATGCCAGCCATTTTCGCAGCGTCCACAACCAGCGTTCCATCTGGCACGGTGACTTGCGTTCCATTAATTGTGAGTGTGACTTGTTTCGTCATGTTACGCCTTGACCGCTTTCTTGAAATCCTGCGGGAAACGTTCGATACCGGTAACCACAGCCATCGTGGAAAACTCGCCCAGCGCGCACAGGCATTTGCCCTGCATCTGCTTGGCGACGTTTAGAAGCAGGTTGACATCGTTTTCACTGCCAGAGCCGGAGTGAATCCGTTCGGTAAGGTTGCGCATCCAGTAGTTGCCTTCGCGGCAGGTGGTGCATTTGCCGCAGGACTCGTGTTTGAAGAAGTGGATGGTCTTGTTGATGACCCAGTCGATGTCCACGGTGTCGTCCAGTACGATGACCGAAGCGGAGCCGAGGTCCGCGCCCAGCGTACGGACGGTGGCGTAATCCATCGGCGTGTCGAGCACTTTGTCATCCACTACGATCAGGGATGAGGACGCGCCCGCCGGCATGATCGCCTTGACCGAGCGTCCATCCTGAATGCCCATGCCGTGTTCGTAGATCAACTGGCGGAAGGTTGCGCCAAAGGGAAGTTCATAATTGCCGGGTTTGCGTACACGCCCGGAAAGCGAGAAGATCTTCACACCCGCGCTATCGGTGGTGCCCATGCTCTTGTACCATTCCGCGCCGTTGGCGATGATCGGCGGAACGTTGGTGAATGTCTCGACGTTGTTGATGATGGTCGGCTTTCCGTACAAACCATATGAAGGAGGGAAGGGCGGACGCACGCGCGGCTGTCCGCGTTTGCCTTCGAGCGATTCGAGCAAGGCGGTCTCTTCACCGCAGATGTATGCACCCGCGCCGAGGTGGGTGAATATCTTCAGCGAGTAATCCGTACCGAAGAGGTTATCACCGAGGTAGCCCGCCTTTTCCATTTCCGCGATCTTTTCATCGAGGAAGGCTGCCACCTGCCAGAACTCGCCGCGCAGGTAGATATATGCCACCGTTGCCCCAACAGCATAACTGGCGATTGCCAGACCTTCCAAAAACTGGAAGGGATTGCTTTCCATGATCTCGCGATCTTTGAACGTGCCCGGCTCGGACTCATCCGCATTGGCAACGACATAATGGGGCCAGTTCTTGTTGTCGATGAACGACCACTTCATGCCGGTGGGGAAACCCGCGCCGCCGCGTCCGCGCAGACCGGAGTTCTTGACCACGTCGATCACATCGGTCGGCTTCATTTTGGCGACGGCTTTTTTGAATGCGTCGAAACCGCCGTTCTTCTTGTAAACATTCAATGTGTTGAAATCGGGAATATCGCGATGGCGTAACAGGACGTGGCTCATTTCTCTACCTCCGTCTTCTTCAATGCTTCGATCAATTCCATCGTGCGGTCAACGGTCATGTACTCGTGATATTTGATGCCGTCCGGTCCCTGCGTTTGGAACATGGGAGCGCGGTCGCATGCAGCGAGGCACATCACAGATTCAATCGTGACCAGACCGTCTTCGGTCGTTTCGCCGACCTTGATGCCGAGATTCCCGCACAGGTTGTTGAGGAACTCGTCCGCGCCGCGCAGGGCACAGGGCAGGTCGGTGCAGACTTGCATACGATACTTGCCAGCCTTCTTATCGTGGTACAGAGTGTAAAACCCAACGATGGAGGCAACGTCCGTCTCGGTGATGTCGAGGAGGCGCGCAATGTCCTGCATCGCTTCCTTGTTGACGAATCCCTCCTCGCGCTGGGCGAGGTACAGGAGCGGCATGACCGCCGAACGTTTGTGTTCCGGCGGATATTTGGCGAGAAGTTTTTTAACTTCCTTCGGGTACTTTTTCTCAAGGCTCATCGGTCAATATCTCCGAGGACAATGTCGGTGGACGAAAGGATGGCGACCAGGTCTGCCACCAGATGCCCTTTTACCAGTTCCGGCAGAACGGAAAGGTTATCGAAAGAGGGGGTGCGCATGTGAACGCGCCTGGGCTTGGGACCGCCGTCACCTGCAAGCAGTACGCCCAACTCCCCGCGCGGCGACTCTATGGCGCTGTAAATGGATGCATCCGGCGCGAGGAAGCCCTCCGTCCACAGCTTGAAGTGATGGATGAGCGCTTCCATGCTCACGCCGATCTCCGAGCGCGGCGGCGGAACGAATTTGCGGTTGTCCGAGCGGACGGGTCCCATCGGCAGTTTGTTCAACGCCTGTTCGACGATCTTCAACGACTCACGCAATTCCTCAATGCGGACGAGGTAGCGGGCATAGGTATCGCCTTCGGTCAGCACGGGCACGTTGAAATCGTATTGCTCGTAGCCCATGTACGGGCGGACTTTCCGCAGGTCCCAGTTCACGCCCGAAGCGCGCAACATCGGACCGGTCACACCGTAGGACAGAGCCGTCTCCTTGCTCAAATAACCGATGTTCACCATACGGTCGATGAAGAGCGGATTCTTCGTCAGCAGTTTTTCGTATTCGGCAACGCGCTTCGGAAAGATCTTGATGAAATCGCGCACCGCAGTTTCAAATTCCACGGGCACATCGCGCCATACACCACCGGGGCGGATGTAGGTCGTCATCATGCGCTGACCGGAAACCAGTTCGAAAATATCGAGGATCTGTTCGCGTTCGCGGAAACAATAAAGGAACATCGACATCGCAGCGAGGTCGAGCCCTGAGGTGCCGAGCCAGACCAAATGCGAGGCGATGCGCTGCAATTCCACCAAAATGACGCGCAAGGCTTGCGCGCGCGGCGGCACATCCAGATCCACCAGTTTTTCCACTGCCATCACATAGGCAAGGTTGTTGCCCATTGTGTTCATGTAATCGAGGCGGTCGGTCATCACTTCAGCCTTTTGATAGGTCTTGGCTTCCATGTTCTTCTCGATGCCGGTGTGCAGAAAACCGATATCAGGAATGCAGTTGACGACGACTTCGCCGTCGAGTTCCAGCAACAGGCGCAGCACGCCATGCGTGGACGGATGCTGCGGACCCATGTTCAGCAGCATGGTCTCGCCGGTGAGCGCGCGCTCCGACACGAGATGTTTGTATTGGTCGATGGTGACTTCTTCGATCTGACTCATGGCTATTCCTTTGCGTACGGCTTGCGCAGGTCGATCTCTTCATAGTTAAAGGAGAACTGCGGTTCTTCGTAGCCGAGCGGGTAATCTCTGCGCAGCGGATGCCCCTCCGAGCCTTCGGGCATGAGAATGCGGCGTGGGTCGGGATGACCTTCGAATTCGATGCCGAACATGTCGAGGAGTTCGCGCTCGCGCCACACAGCCGTCTTGTACACGTTCGCTGCCGTCGGGACCTTGGGCTGGTCGCCGCTGACCGGAACCCGTAACTGCACTGACAGATTGCGCGTCAACGAGGTCATCTGATAGATGATATGGAAGCGCGGCGAGGTCTGCGGGTAATAATCCACCGCGGTTTGCGAGGAAAGCAGTTCGAATTGATGGTCGTCACGCAGGCATGTGAGTGCCTCTACGATCTGCTCCGGTTTGACGATGCACTGCACTTCGCCGCGGAATTCTTCGAAGGTTACGCCGAATTTATCCTGCAAATCTTTTACAATGGGTTCAAGGGATTTTTCCATAAATACACCTAAGACCTGGCAGGTTTGCATACCCCTCGAAAGGGGAAACCTGTCAGGTCTGATTATCTACTTTATATCTTTCACCAGGTCTTTGAACTTATCGCCCTTCACTTTTTCATGCAGCGTGAGAACGCCATGAATCAGGGCTTCGGGGCGCGGCGGGCAGCCCGCCACGTACACATCCACCGGCACGACTTCGTCCACGCCTTGATAGATGGCGTAGTTGTTGAAGACACCGCCGCAGGAGGCGCAGTCGCCCATGGCGATCACCCACTTGGGCTCGGGCATTTGTTCATATAAACGGCGCAGGACGGGTCCCATTTTCTTCGAGACGCGTCCCGCCACGATCATCAGGTCCGATTGGCGCGGGCTGGCACGCATGAGTTCCATGCCGAAGCGGCTCATATCATAGTGCGCTGCCTGCGCAGACATCATCTCGATGGCGCAGCATGCCAGACCGAACAACATGGGCCACATTGCATTGGTGCGCGCCCAGTTGACGGTTTGTTCCAGCGTGGTTGTCACCACGCCCATGTTTCCGAGTTTTTGCTCTACTCCCATTCAAGTGCTCCTTTTTTCCACGCGTACACGTAACCGATAAGAAGGATCGTAATGAAGATCGCCATCTCGATCAAGCCAAAGAGACCCAGTTGCCGGAAGGCGATCGCCCACGGCAGAAAGAAGACGACTTCAATATCGAACAGAATGAACAAGACCGCGATCAGGTAGAAGCGGACGGGCATACGCCGCGTCCCTTCGCCGTAAGGCGTCATCCCTGATTCGTAAGGCATGTCTTTCCCCGCTGATTTCTTTTTGGGTCCAAACAACTCACCCAAACCAATGGCAATGAAAGCAATCAGGGTGGCGACAAAAATCATCACCCCTATGGCAATATATTCCAATAACATGTACACCTCTGCGGATGTGTGAAATTTGGCACAGTTTGGCGAAGTATATCACAAAGGTTTTTTAAAGCCTAGAAAAAGCACCACGTCCCACAAAAATGGTGATTTTTGTCATATTGGGAAAGATGTAATCGAATTCAAAATTAAAACACCACCCTGCAAAAAAGTGACAGTCTCGTTTACGAGGACTGTCACTTCTGTTTAATCTCCCAAATAATCGCGCAACTCGCGGCTCTTGGATGGGTGCCGCAGTTTCCGCAGCGCCTTGGCTTCGATCTGACGGACACGTTCACGCGTCACATCAAAGAAGCGGCTGACCTCTTCGAGCGTGTGCTCTTTGCCGTCTTTGAGACCAAAGCGCAGTTCGAGCACATCCCGCTCCCGTTCCGAGAGAGAAGCGAGCGCGTGCTGCACCTGTTCGCGCAGCATCTCGCGCGCGGCGGCATCCATCGGCGACGGGGCATCCTCATCCTCGATGAAATCACCCAACGCGCTGGATTCGTCATCGCCCACAGGACCTTCGAGCGAAACCGTCTCTTCTGCCGAACGGAGCGCGCGCGTCACCTTTTGTGAAGCGACATCCAGCCGCCGCTGCAGGTCGGGGTTGATGGCTTTGTTCTCGGCATGCGCGCGCAAGATCGCCTGCACATCCGGCGCGGAGAGATAGCCCACTTCGAGCGCCAGTTCTTCGTTGGTCGGTTCACGCCCCAACGTTTGCGTGAGATGACGCTGCGCCCGCAAAATGCGCGAAATGGATTCGAACAAATGCACAGGGATGCGGATCGTGCGCGCCTGCTCGGCAATGGAGCGGTTGATCGATTGGCGGATCCACCAGGTGGCATAGGTGCTGAACTTAAATCCGCGGCGGGGGTCGAACTTGCCGATGGCACGCAGCAAGCCCATGTTGCCTTCCTGGATCAGGTCGAGCAGCGGAATGCCGCGCCCAAGATAACGCTTGGCAACGCTCACCACCAATCGCAGGTTTGCGCGGATGAGCGCCTGATTGGCATCCACAGCCCGCACATGGACAGATTCCATCTCCTTCAACAGATCTTCATCAGGAGAAAGGTTGCGGTACAGGGTACGCTGCGAAGGGAAGCCTTGATGTTCGCGGACATACGCCAGCAGCCACTCGGCATAGTTGAATGGCAGCAGGTACAAGCCAAGGAAAACACTATAGGCATGGCGGGCAAGGTTGTCCCAGAGATGATCCACACCCCAATTGCCATTGTCCAGGTATGCGCGCAGGTAAGACGGCGAATCGAACTCCCAACCCGCATGCAATGACTGGGCTTCCGCCAGCATCAGGGCGAGGCTGGGCAGGCTTTGGTCGAGCCGTTCGGCGTCTTCGATCAAACGATCCCACGAAGTGAGCATTTCGGAAAGTATGGAATGATAGATGGAGCACGCCAGCGAAACCCCTTTGCGTTGTTTCAATTTGTTCAGCGTGCCGATCAAACGGTCTGCTTCGATGAGCGTGGCAAGGCGAAACTCACTATCTCCTCCCAGCAGTTTAACCTGACCGATCTCACGCAGGTACAAGCGCACCGGGTCTTCTGAAAGTTCAGATGTGTCACGCGCGTGCAGCGCCAGCACATCCTCGATGTTCTCATCCGGCTGGTCGAGCAGGCTGTCATCCGGCTCGATCAGGTCTTCTGTCGAAAAATCGGCTGGCTGTGTGTTCTCCTCCGTCAGCGACTCCATGACCGAAACCACAGAGAGTTTCTTCTGCCGGGCAGGCTTGAGGGCGATCTGTTCCGTCTTTTTTGTTGGTTTGCGCTTCGATACCACCCCTGTCTTCGATTTGATTTTGGTCTTGTCTCTCGGTTTAGTTTTGGCAGACATTGGTGTTCCTTTTCGGTGAGGCGCTGTCCTTGAGATGCTCAAACCTGCTGTCCATCACGTCTGTCGTTTCGATATCCTATGTTTTGCCTGGTCCAAATTCCGCAGCAGGCGGGTGAATTGCAGCGCCTGCTCCTGATACACCTTGATGTTCCCGCCGCCCTGCTCCTGTTCATCCTCCTGCAGGAAGCGCAGTTGATTCACATTCATCATCGCATGTGTGCGGCGCAAATCCAAAAAGCGGTTGAGCAAATCCTCCAGTAGCCTGTCGTCATTGATCTCCGCTGCCTCTTTCTGCGCGAACAGGTCGTTCGCAAAAGCAGAAACCATATCGGGCAGATGGCTCACCAAATACTGACGATGATCCGTTTCATCCTGCTCCACCGCCAAACGCAACACACCGAACAGGAGTTGATGGTCAGTATACTCGAAATCCTCCACGGTTAAAGGGATGAGACCGAACTCCTCCAGTTTGCGATCCAGCTGATAGAGCAGTTCCGGTTTACGCAGCAGCACACGCAGGCAGTGATCCTCAATTTTCAAACGCGGATTAACTGCCGCCACAACAGGCGTCTCGAGGCTGCGGGTAGATTCTACTCCGCGCGGCTTGCGCCTCATCACCGGACCTTTGGGCTGTGCCCCCATCAAGGCGCTTTCATTTACCCGTAACATTCTCGCCAGCGCCTGACGGTAGGTATCGCGTTCCAGCGGATTCCCGAGATCGTCAATGAGCGGAAGCACCTGTGCCGCGACCTGATTTTTGACCTTCGGGTCGTTCAAGTTCTGCCCGGCTGCCAATGTCTCCATCACATGCGTGACGATGGGCTTGGCATTCTCGATGATGCGCTGCCACTCATCACGGTCGCGCGCAACGATCTCATCCGGGTCTAGGTCGTCGGGGATGGATGCCACGCGCAGATCCGCCTGCAAACGCGACTCGTTGCGGAGCAAACCGCGCGCATCGAAGGCAAGTTCACCCTCCTTGTCCATCGCGGAGCGGGCGGCTTCGAGTCCGCGCAGTACGGCTTTCTGACCGGCGGTATCCGGGTCGAGGGCAAGGACGATGCGGCGTGTCAGGCGCTTGAGCAGGCGCAGCTGGTCTTCGGTCAGCGCCGTACCCATCGGCGAGACGACATTCTCGTAGCCCGCCTGATGCAAGGCGATCACATCGAGATAGCCTTCCACGATCACCGCCTGGTCGGCAGCGCGGATGGGCTTGCGGGCGCGGTCCAAGCCGTAGAGCAGGCGTCCTTTGGAAAAGACGGGCGTTTCGGGCGAGTTGAGGAATTTGGGAATGTCGTTCGGGTCGACGATGCGCGCACCGAAGCCAGCCATCTTCCCATTTTCATCGCGGATGGGGATCATGATGCGATGGCGGAAGCGGTCGTAGCGTTTGCCATCGTCGCGTTCGGTCAGCAAACCTGCATCGAGCAGGTCTTGCTGGGAGTAGCCGCGCTGCGTGAAAAAGGTCAAGGCGTTGTCGTAGCCCTGGGGCGCGTACCCCAGCCCAAATGTCTCGATGGAAGCGTCGGTCAATCCGCGTTTCTGGCGCAGGTAGGTCAAAATATCCGTGTTGTTGACGAGATGATTCCGATAGAAAAGAACCGCATCGTCGAGCAGATCGCGGAGGTGGTCGTAGGCTTCGCGTTGCTCGGGTGTTTCGCGCTGGTATTCCTTTAATTCGATCCCGGCGCGCGCGGCGAGTTTGCCCAGCGCTTCGCGGAAGTCGATGCCCTCGCGCTTCATGACGAACTTGAAGATGTCGCCTCCTTCGTTGCACGCGCCAAAGCAGCGCCATGTGCCCGATTCGGGCCAGACGACAAAGGCGGGTGTTTTCTTGTTATCGTGGAAGGGACAAAAGCCGGTGTAGTTCCTTCCGGCGCGGCGCAGTTTTACACCCGCCTCGGAGACAAGGTCTACAATATCGATGCGGGATTTGATCTCATCAATCTCGGTCATGGGATGAATTGAATTATAGCGCAATCATGGGTTTGGAAAATTTCTTTTCCCCGCTACTACTGGCTGATGTTCAACAACTCCTGAACTTTGTTATTGAAGCCCCAATAATCGAGCTCACCGATCCAGATGGATGAGATGACTCCGTTTTGGTCTACAAAGTAATGAGTGGGATACCCCGCAACATTGTATTTGGACGCCACGCTGCTGCGCGGGTCGTCGAGGATCGGAAAGGTAAGCCCGTGCGAATCGCGATAGCTGCGTCCAAGAAAGGCGCTCTCGCCCACATCCACGGCAAGGATCTCCAGACCGCGATCTTTGTAGGTTTTATAGATCAACTCGATGGCGGGCATCTCGGATTCACAATACGGGCACCATGTGGTCCAAAAGAAGATGACGACCGCCTTGCCACGATAGTCGCTCAGTTTGACCTTTTTATCGTCGTTGATGTTGGTAAGGGTGAAGTCAGGCGCATTATAGCCTTTGTAGGGTCCCGTTTGTGACACCGGCACAGGGGTGGACGAGGGTTCCGCCGCTGTTGGTTCAGCTGGAGGCGGAGTGGCGGTTTGGGCGGGGGTCAGGCTGGGAAGCAGGGTGGCAGATGGTGTGGGAGTCCATGTGGGCGGCAGGAGAATCGGGGTGAACGATTCCGGGTTGGAGGGTTGTGGCTGCGCAGGCGCGGCATACCCTTGTACTGCGAACACCACCACAAATCCGAGGATCGTAACAGCGATGCAGCCCATGACCGCCAGCACAGAATATTGAAGGACTTGGGCGCCGGCTTTTCGGCGCGGGGCAGGCTTTCGGGGAGAGGAAGGTCGGGGCTCAGAGACAGGCGCTTCCTCAGGCAACGAAGCGGTGGATTCTTGATATGCCTGTTCGAATTCAGTCGAATCGACAAAAGGCGGAACGAACGGCTGGCTGATACCGCCGCCTTTGATAACCTCCAGCCGGGAGCGCGCCGAAACATGGTTCGGGTCGATGCGCAGAACACGCTCCAGGCACTCGATCTGCTGCCGGGGTTCATCTACGGCAAAGCTCAAGAGCCACCAGCCCTGCATGGAGTTGGGATGCTGGCGCAGATGGTTCGCCAGGACGGCGCGCGCCAGCCCCCCGCTGCCTTCCATCAAATATTGTTCCGCTTGTCGCAGGAGAACATCATCCATTTCGTTCATCGAAACGATCTCTAATCGTCTGGAATTATAACGCGGTCAATTCGATTCGCAAGCAGGAAGCAGGTGGTTTCTGAAAACAAAAGGGACGGTTCGTGTGAACCGTCCCAGGGTGTTGGTTTCGAGGTTACAGATCGTTCGGGTCGACGTATTTGGATTCGCAGCCACCGTGACCGCCGCCCTCTCCCTTGGGATAGGCGTGCGGCATGGCTTGAGGCGCTTGCGACTCTGCTTTGGCTTCGAGCGGGTTGACCAACCCGCCGCTGAGGACATACATCCCAAGCGAGTCGTTTTGGGCGTTCGCCGCCGATACGGCTTGCACGCTCATGAAAACGGCGGCAAGGACTCCGATGCTGATCAGAACGGTAAGAAACACTCGAATGGTTGATCTTGACATACTCTCTCCTTTTCTCTATATCATCTTACGGCAAGAGCAATATACAATCGGTGACATTCGATTCCCCCAACAACAAAAAAATTATACCTAAACCTGTCCGATTTGAGAAAAGTCTTATTTGCCTTTAATAACGAAAGGGCGACCCGCATTTTCACAAACGGGTCGCCCGACATGTGAACGGACGTGGCTAAAAACCTTCGACCTTGCTCAAATCTGCGATGCCCTTCGAAAGCGCGGCGATCTTTTGCAGCAAGCCGAGACGGTTCTTGCGGACTTTCTCATCCTCCGCCATCACCAGCACTTTGTCGAAAAAGGCATTGATGGACGGAATTAGTTTGACGACCATTTCCACAAACTCGTCAGCGGTAACCGGCTGCATTTGTACCGTCTCCTGAACCGCTTTGTAAAGAGCCTTTTCCTCCGCCTCCACGAAAGCACTTTCATCGATGGGGAAGGTCTCTGTTTGATCGCGTGTGATGCGGACACACCTGGCATAGCCCGGCAGGATCGTGGACCAATCCTCCCGCATCACCCAACCCTGAAGCTGCTTCACCGCCCAAGCCGCAGCCGCCGGGTTGGCGGATTGTTCTGCCAGTACGGCATCGACCAGGTCGTATTTGTAGCCCATATCTTTCAAAACAACCGACAGGCGTCCGGCGATGAAATCAAAGATCTGTTTCTGCGCTTCTTCGCTGACCGGGATGGGCTGCGTCTTTGCTGACAGTTTGATCGCCTGAACGAGATCGAATTTCAAACCATGTTCGATCAACGGTTGGACGACGCCGATCGCGGCGCGGCGCAAACCAAAGGGGTCTTTCGCGCCGGTGGGAGCAAGCCCTGCCGCGAACAAGCCCACCAGTGAATCGAGCCTGTCGCTGAGTGCAAGGGCAAGCCCAGCCTTCGTCTGCGGGACGGTTTGGTACTGTTCAGCGATGGCTTGCGCCACTTCGGGCGCTTCGCCCGAACGCAGCGCATATTCGCCGCCGATAATGCCTTGCAGGGAGGTCATTTCGGTCACCATCTGCGTGACCAAGTCCGCTTTGGAGAGGTAGACAGCGCGCGCCAATGTTTTGATGAGCAGCATGTCTTTGAAGCCGAGCAAACCGCCGATCTCCGCGCCGAGTTTGAGCATGCGATCCGATTTATCGAGCATGGAGCCGAGTTTGGTGTGGAAGGTCAGCGAAGCAAGTTTGGGACGATATTCCTCCAACTTGAGTTTCACATCTTCGCGGACGAAGAAGTTGGCGTCGGCAAACCTTGCTCCCAAAACATGTTCGTTCCCCTGACGGACAGTGTCAATGCCAATGTCGTCGCCGTTGCGGATGGCGATGAAGTGGGGCAATAACGTTGAACGTTCAAGGTTTAACGTTGCAGGTTGAACCGGGAAGTAACGTTGATGCTTCTTCATTACCGAGATGAGCACATCACGCGGCAGGGCGAGGAATTCTTCATTGAATCCGCCCATGACGGCGGTGGGCATTTCGATGAGGTTGGTGACTTCGTTGAGCAAGGGCGACTCTTGAGTCGCCCCTACATAATCAAAGATGGCTTCACCGCCGACCAGAGCCGCGGCTTGATTGACTTGCTCCACAATGGCGGCTTTGCGTTCTTCTTTGTCGAGCAGAATGCCTGCTTCGCGAATGATGTCGAAATATTTGTCAGCCGAAGAGATTTTGATTTCCGGCGAGCCGTAGGGGCGGAGTCCGCGAGAGGTGTTGCCGCTGACGACGCCAGCAAATTCAAATGGGATGACCATGTCACCGAGCAGGGCGACATACCAGCGAATCGGACGTGAGAAGGCGACGCCAGAGTCATTCCAGCGCATGGACTTCTCGAACTTGATATCCGCCACCAATTTGGGCAGCGCTTCGGCGAGGACTTCGGGGGTGGGACGTCCGGTCTGTTTGACCACAGCATAAACGTATTTGTTATTGCCTTCTTCGCGGACTTCCAAGGAAGCGGGGTCGATGTTGTTCTTCTTGGCGAAACCCAAGCCAGCCTGAGTGGGCTTGCCGTCTTTGTCCAAGGCTTTATCGGCGGGTGGACCTTTGACAAGGTCTTCGCGGTCGGGTTGCCTGGGGGAGAGAGAGGCTACTGAAACGACGATCCGCCTCGGGGTTGTAAAGATGCGGACGTCGCCATGCGTGAGATTCAATTCCTTGAGGAGAGTCGGCACACGGGCAGATAAGGCTTGGTAGGCGGTATCGACGTCGTCTGCTGGGAGTTCTTCGACACCGATTTCAAGAACAAATGCAGAATGCAGATTGGAGAATGAAGAATGTTTTGGTAATTCTGCATTCTTCATTCTAACTTCTGCATTTTTGAGGAGCGGATATTCCAGCCCCTTCCTCTGCTCTTCATACGCGAGCGCCACTCCCCTGGCGAGTTCGCGGATGCGGCGGAAGAAGGCTTGACGTTCGGCGACGGAGATGGCGCCGCGGGTGTCGAGGATGTTGAAGGAGTGCGAGCATTTGAGGACGTAGTCGTGCGCGGGGACGATGAGACCGGCGGCGAGACAGGCGTCGGCTTCGGCGGAGAAGAGATCGTACATGGCGCGGACGCGGTCGATGTCGGCGGTTTCAAAATAATACTTGGAGTGTTCGAACTCTTCCTGACGGCGGATCTCGCCGTAGGTGACGCCTGCGCCGTAGTCCTCGTTCCAGATGGCTTTGGCGTTGTTGAGCGCGATGAGGATGCGTTCGAGACCGTAAGTGATCTCAACTGAGACGGGGTCGAGCGCCACGCCGCCCATCTGCTGGAAGTAGGTGAACTGGGTGATCTCCTGCCCGTCGAGCCAGACCTCCCAACCCAAGCCCCAAGCGGAGATGGCAGGCTGTTCCCAGTTATCTTCCACGAAGCGGATGTCGTGCTGGCGCGGGTCGATACCGAGGGCTTTGAGCGACTCAAGGTAGAGTTCCTGCGGATTGCCCGGGTCGGGCTTGAGGATGACCTGAAATTGGGTGTGGAGTTGGAAGCGGTTGGGGTTCTCGCCGTAGCGCCCGTCATCGGGGCGCACAGACGGCTCGACATAGGCGACGTTCCATGGTTCGGGTCCGAGCACGCGCAGGAAAGTGGCAGGGTTCATCGTCCCTGCACCGACCTGGGTGTAGTACGGTTGCGTGATGAGACATCCCTTGGATGCCCAGAAGTCTTGGAGTTTGAGGATGATTTCTTGGAAGGAGGAGTTCGTCATTCGATATTCGCTATTCGTGATTCCGGATTTGGTGTGGGGATTATAACTGATGGTTAATGGAAGATGGAGAATGGATGTTACTCATTCTCCATAGTTTAGGTTCAAGATTTAGAGGGGATACTGTTTCGAATAATTTTATGTTATATATTATGTCATTTAAATTAGAATCCGCGTGGGCAAGCGTTTAAAAAATTAATTGACAGGCAGAATACCTTCCCAGTTATAAAAATCTATGCTTCCAACTGAGTTCTGCCAGTCAGCAGATTTTGCAAAAGAGATTAGTGCGTCTTCGATTTCAACACGGAAATCAACGGGAAAATCAACTCCAAATGAAATTGTCTCGCCCGAGAGAACTTGCCCAGAGCGCATTCCTACAAATGCCACGTAAACATTGCAAGGTTGACTCTCAAACCGATCTAAACTAGGGATAAATCCTATTGTATCGTCAGAGGAAACACACATTTCCTCAAGCGCAGCCTCAAAAGAGGTTGGCACGACAATCTCAAAATTCAAACCTGTTAATTCATGCAATGAAGTCGCCAAAACTTCACCACCTGAAACAATTACATTTGCATCTACGCTAGGAACAAATAATATCTTTATTGGGTGCTCAGGTAAACCAATATTCGAGGTAGGCATTACAGGCTTTGGAACTGGTGTGTCACTCAAAAACACATGAGTGGCAAGTTCTATTTGGGGTGTGCTTGTTGCTGTAGTATTATTTGCTATTGCTGACGGAGTTGGGGATTGAAAAACCGAATAACCTTTGATTTGCTGGTAAATGTTATCGCCAAAAATAAGCCCGAACAGAGCAAGCACAACACCAATTATTGCCCATGGATCGGTTCTTCTATGTGAATTTGCGCCCATATACACTCCAATAGTGTTATCAAATTGAGAAGAGTTATTGCACGGCTTTGCGGATTTCCAATTCCCAATCCTGCCCGGGGAGGAGTTTTTCTTTGTCCAGCCATGCGTCCACGCCATCGTTGGTCAGGCGTGTGTAGAGTGCGCGGACAACGTCACGGTCCGCGTGGGCGTGGCAGAGGAAGACTTTGAGAGGGCGCTTGGGTTCGGGCATGGGGAGGTTTCCCGCTTTAGATTAGTGAAATTATAAGGCAGTTCCTTGAATTTGTAGACATCATTACCCGGAGTCAGGCTATAATATAAAGGATGTCGTCAAAATAGCCTCAACAAAGGGAGCAAAAATGGCTGATTTACGCCCCAGAGATACTCAAACAAAAGTAAAGCATGAAATCCTTTCCCAATATCTGGATGTGTGGGGAGGAATAATAATTGGCGGGTTGAAAAATTCAAAACGCAAAACACAAAAACATTTTATTTATGTTGATTGCTTCTCTTATTTAGGCAAATATTCTGGCGAAAAAGAGGATAGCGTTCAAAACAAATCAGTCGATAATATTTATGGTTCCCCTATTATTGGTGTAATGGCACTAGATCGTCTAGTAAACTTTGCCCAGAAGATGGGAGTTAACATTAGAGTCAATTCGGTACTTATTGAAAAAGATAAGAAGACATATGAGGAACTAATCAAGACATTAAGTGAAGCTGGATTTTCAAATCGTTTAGTAGAAATAACTGATTTTCATAATCTTTCTAGCGGACAAATTGCTATTGTCAACGCTGACTCAACAACAATTGCTAATAAATTATTAGCTTACACAACACAGCCAGATACTTGGGCGTTCTATCTAATTGATCCATACGGACCAAGCGGCATACCGCGCAATTTCGTTGAGAAAATTATCCGTCAAGAAAGACATGATGTGATGATAAATTTCATATATGAAGATTTACCAAGAAAAGGCGGGCTAGCTTTAAAAGAAAACCTTAAGCCCGAACTCAAGCAGCAAGTTGACAATTGGTCTAATGCGTTTGGCAGCGAAGATTGGATTAATATTGTACGGGTTTTATCCGAACAAGACAATAAATTTATTGAGAATGCCGAAAAAGAATATGGGAACGAGCATCAATTTACAAGCGAAGAAATTGCAGATATAAAAGAACAAAAATTTGTAGAATCTTACTTAGAAGTTCTTTCATCAATAGATTCTTCGTTAGCTATCAAACTCGTTAACCTCAAATTTAGTGATAAAGACAGAACAATATTTTATCTATTTTTAACTACACATGATGCAAATGGGGCATTAGCCTTGAATGAAATCCTTTTTAATGCAAAACTTCTTGAATATGAGTTACGTTATCGCTTACAACTCGTCAAACGAACTGCGCCACCACCTGGACAGCCACATCTATTCCCTTTACAAGATAATGAACTAATACCTCCAAAGCCAGAAAGCCCATCAAGACCTACTAACGAGGAAATTGGAAAAGTGCTAATGGATAGATTTTCTGGTCAACAAGTAACAAAAAAAGATATCCTAAAAGAATTAGCAAATACCTTCTACTTTCGAAGTGAAGTAGATAAGGCTCTGAGATATCTTAGAAAACAAAATTTATTAGAATTTGAGGGTAACCCTAGGCAATACACATCTTTTACTTTTCATTAAGTAAAGAATAGACATTCTAGAACATATGCGCTATTATTACATAAAGGTTCTTTACAGGTAACTTTTTCAAAGGAGGCAGAATGGCTGAACATTCAGGAATCGAGTGGACAGAATCCACTTGGAATCCTTTGACGGGCTGCAACAAGATCAGTCCCGGTTGCAAGCATTGTTATGCCGAACGCATGGCGAAACGCTTGCAGGCGATGGGGCAACCCAATTACCGCAACGGCTTTAAACTCACCCTGCACGAAAACGCCCTCGAAAAACCGCTCGAATGGAAAAAGCCGCAGGTCATCTTCGTCAATTCCATGAGCGACCTGTTCCACAAAGATGTCCCTGTTGAATTTGTGCTGGAAGTCTTCGACGTCATGCGTCGCGCTCATTGGCATACGTTCCAAGTGCTCACCAAACGCGCTGAACGGCTGGAAGAGCTAAGTCCCAAAATTGACTGGCCCGACAATGTATGGATGGGCGTCAGCGTGGAAAATCAGGATTACACATTCCGCATCGACCATCTGCGAAGAACAGGCGCGAAAACAAAATTCCTGTCACTGGAGCCGTTACTCGGTCCGCTGCACAAGCTCAACCTAAAAGGCATTCACTGGGCAATCGTGGGCGGCGAATCGGGTCCCGGCGCACGTCCGCTCGACCCGGCGTGGGTGGTGGACATTCGGAATCAGTGCGTAAAGGCGAATGTCCCATTTTTCTTCAAGCAATGGGGCGGCGTGCAAAAGAAGAGAGCCGGAAGAGTACTTGAAGGCAGAACGTGGGATGAAATGCCAAAGGGATTTAGTTTGGCGAGTGTATAGAAAACAGCCAGTCCACTAGTGGGCTGGCTGTTTTTAGATCAGAACTTGTCTGACAAACCGTGAAACATTATCGCTTATATCCCATAATCTTCCTATATCCATCCTATATCCATCCTATATCCGAGTGTTTCACGCCGTTGCTGGTCAAGCAGGTGTACAGTGCGCGGACAGCGTCCCGGCTTGTGCCACGAAGTGGTATCCGCGTCCCACAAGGGGATGGTATGGCACTTTGAGGGGGCGTTTGGGTTGGGTCATGTTTTGTCCGCGATGGGGGTATTATACGACGGGAACGTAGGGGCGAGTCTGGTTGGACGGCAAGCCGTCCATGCCTGCGAGGATATTGTCAGGCGTAATTGTCCGCCCGAAATGAGAGACCCGCCCCTACGGTTGGCACATTGTCCATGCCTGCAGATAGAGTTGGTCAGGCGAGATAGTCCTGCCCAGCCTGTGAGACCCGCCCCTACGGTTGGCACATTGTCCATGCCTGCAGATAGAGTTGGTCAGGCGAGATAGTCCTGCCCAGCCTGTGAGACCCGCCCCTACGAGTTGGGTTTCACAGGGTTTTCGTCATCATTGTCCCACCGGGATGGATTGGTCTCGATGTATTTGGTGATGTTTTTCATTTCGCGTTCGCTGCGGATGATGCGCTCGTAATAATTGCGCTGCCAGACGGGGATTCCGTCCGTGCGACGTAAACGATTAATTCGTTTTGCAGAAAATGATTTAAAGGCGCGAACGATTTCTGGCAGATCATGGCGGGGTTTGGGTTTAACAACGTAGGGGCGAGTCTGTTTGTTTTGCAATGGTACTGCGCCAGAATTCAAACCGTCAGGCAAAGTTGTATTGCCTGACGTGAAAGACTCGCCCCTACCCGTTGGCGAATTCGTCCCGCCAGATGCGGAAGACCTACTCCTACCATCATCGGTCAATACAATGATCCCATGCACATGATTTGGCATAATTACAAATGCCCCCAATTCCACATGTCGATAATGATTTCTCAGATCAAACCACGCATCGCGGACGATATATCCGTGGCGGTTTAGATTCATCTCTCCATCCACCACATCCCCAAATAGACATTCCCTTTGCCATGTCACAATGGTCACAAAATACGCGCCTGCCTGCGAATAATCAAATCCCTTCAAACGAATGGACCGGCGATGATGTTTTTGTGGATCGAATTTCATACTCTGGCTAAAATAAATTTTATGAATTCACGCCATCGTTTATCAGGCACTGTGGGTATGGGCGCGGACGGCGTCACGGCTTGTGCCCAGAATGGGTATCCGTGGGCGTCCCACAAGGGGATGATATGGCAGAGGAAGACTTTGAGGGGGGCACTTCGTTTCGGTCATTATGGCGCATCCTTGGCACAACGGAAACCCACAATACCAAGTCCTTCAGGTGAAGTTGGTCCCATACCGTCTTGAGAAGCAAAGCTGCGAACATCAGAGCGGACAAGATAATTTGGATCTGAGATAACGCCGTAACGGAATATCGACATACCTTTATTATCAGGGTTAAAGTACCAGGATCCGCCTCTCAATACTCTTTCCCGAGTGGCCAAAAGATCTTCGCGCCCATCATCAGATTCATAAGGGTAAAGCATATAAAGGCTACTTGTCCATTCCCAAACATTTCCAGCCATATCATATGCTCCATATGGACTTTTCCCTCGGGAAAAACTTCGAACTACACTGGTATCTCCCCCATAATTATTGAAATTTAACAAAAAATTCGAAATCGGTTCATCATTTCCCCACGGATAGATCCTACCATCGGTTCCACGGGCAGATTTTTCCCATTCAGATTCAGTGGGCAGGCGACGCCCAGCCCATTCACAATAAGCGCGCGCCATCCCCCATTCTACATAGATTACTGGAAAATCCTCATATCTAGTATCCAAGTAATAACTTGAGCGCCTGGGAGAATTTAGAAGCAATGGAAGTTTGCATTTTCCGTCTGAAACACACATTGCATATTGCTGATTTGTTACTTCAGTCTGATCAATCCAAAAAGAATCAAGATAATAATCAAATTGCGGGTAATTATCTGACGAATAATCCGATGCCTGATCGTTTGATCCCATTTTGAAATCCCCAGCAGGGACATAAAGCAAAGTCATTCCATCTACACCGATCATAGTGGAACCGATGCCCATGGTAGGTGATGGGGTAACCGTATGTGTATGCGTTGCGGTTGGCTCAGCCGTTTTAGTAGAAGTTGAAGTATTAATAACTTGTGTCTGACCATCTTCGGGTGTCGGTTCTACCGTATTTAGGTACCTGTTTGTAAAGTAGAGAAATATGCTTCCTATTGTAATAACAGTAATTCCAATCAACCAATAGACAATTTTCCACTCCAACTTTGGTTTTACAGGGAGGAATTTATCTTCCTTCTTTCCAATCTCTGACTTTACATTTGATTCCTTTTGTCCCTGTAGACCCTCAAGAAAGATTCTCTCTGCCTCTTCCCGTTCACTGCGACCTAAACCCAAAGCGCGCAAAATCTCTTTATAGTTCTTCTGATAATTTTTTTCCTGAACATTAATAAAATTAACTGTGTTGAGTCCCAAGGGGACAACACAGGGTCTATACATTAACGGGACAATCTTTGTTTTAAGATTAAACGCGTAAAAAATCTCTTCTTTTACCCAAATTGAATCTATTGAGTCTGGGGATAACACTACAACAAAATACTGGCTCGTCTTGATCGCCCTTTCGATTTCCTCATTCCAGCGCGAACCACCTTCTAACCCTGAGAGATCGTACCATGCATCAAACCCAGCAATCTTCAAGTCATCAGCTAGCTGCTCAACGAAAGCGATATCCTTGCGAGAGTAGGAAATGAAGACCTGGGTCATGGTATCTTTCATCCACGAACGTGAGATTCACATAACAAGACTTTAAGGGGGCGTTTGGGTTCAGGCATATCCACCTACGGAGTCAGCGTGAAGTTCAGGAACGTCCCTTCGATGCGATAGGAACCGTTCAGTCCCTTGTACCCGAGGAAAAGCCATTTGGTATCTGTTTGCAAAGGGAACTGGTTCGTCATATAGACATTGGGGTTCACCCGTCCACGGACGTAAAGGTCTGTAAAGACAAATGAAATCGAATACCCATTGCCCTGATTCAGCGAGACCGTCCCCTGAATGGTTTCATAAGTGACCGGGTCTTTATGCAGAACTGTCCGCCTCTTCACATCACCGTTCGGGATGGCAAGCAGCAACCCCTTCGAGGTCACATCCGGCTCGGCGAACACCCCCATCCACAGATCGGCATTGTTCAGGTCGCTCAAGCGGATGGTCAGCGTCAACGTGCCGCTATCAGGCAGGGGGGCGAACAAACCGAAAATTTCCGGCGAGCCGCGTCCGTTGCGCTCATAGAGAAAATCCAGATCGCCATTTTCCGCCGAAAAATTGTTGACCGGTTCACGCCAGCAGCCATTACCACGGTCGGTCAACGTGACCGTGGAAGGATAAGGCACCCATAATTTACTGACACAACCCGCAACCCAATCCTCGCCCAAGGCAACCGGCACAGCCGTGGCAGTCAGGGGAATCGGCGTCTCAGTCGCAGGGATCGGGGTCTCCGTCCATTCGGGGGTCGGCGTATCGGTTGGCGTGCTGGTGGGCAGGTGGGTTTCGGTAAAAACAATCGCAGGCAGAGAAGTAGGCGTAGGCGGGGCGAACACACCGTTCTCAGCCAAACTCGTCACCACCGTAATGATCGTCCCCAGCAAACCGATCAATGCCACGATGATGGCAGTGTTGGATTTCTTTTTCCCATCCACATCGGGTTCTTTCCCCGAGGGTTCATCATCATCGGCTTCGACGATATGGATCACATTGCCATCGCCATGAATAACGACACTGTCATTCACGTCGCCGCTGATCTCGATATCATCATCAGATGACACAACTGGTTTGTCTTTTCGATTGTCAGATTTCTTTGTCATAGTATCCACCGCGATGAAATCAATCTTTAAGAACCCGGTGGAATTATACAACCGAACAAACAAAAACCGCCCCAAAACACCCCCTTAAATCTGCCTGATATAAAACCGCTTCACTCCGACGTTTTGACGGGTTGCGGTTTCCTGAACATTTCCCTCACCGGCAGCAGCGGATCGTTCCCACGCCACAGGTTCAGCCCGTGCAGGATCAGCCCGAGTTGGGAAAAGCCAAACCACAGCAGAAAAACCGTCAGCAGGAAAGAAGCGAGATCGAGCCAGCCGGGCAATCCTTCGGTCACCGTCGCAACCTGTTCGCGCCAGCCGGTCACCTTTTCCTGGTAGATGTCGATCTCATTCAGAAAGAACACAAGGCTGTCTCTCGTTTCGCTGAAATCACCACCCAAGAGATAAGCGGCATCATCAAGCAAAACCGATGCCTTTTTGGCGAGTTCGCTCACGCCGCCGATCTCCGCTTCCAATGCATCGGCGGAGTCGATCAGGTCGGTCAAAATTTTGTCGGGGATGTTGATCTGCAGGAACGGCACCAGGTTCAAGCCGAAGAGCGTAACGCGGATGTCTTCGAGCGTGTCGCGCGCAGAGATGAGCCGCTCGCGGGCAGTCTCCAGTTCCGGCAGCAATTCATCATCCAGCGTGGTTTGAACGTCTTTGAAAAAGCCTTCGGGGTCGTTCTGGGTAAATTGACCAAGAGCCGCTTCGGTCTGGTCTACGATGCGCAGCGTCCGTTCCAGCTCCACCTTGGAATTTTTCAGGGTGATTTCCGCCGTCTCCAATTCCACATCGATGTCATGCAGGCGCGTGAGGGCTTCCTCTGTCAGCGGCGTGTTGTATGCCCAACTCAGGATGACGCCGATCACACTTGCTGTAAAAAGGATCGAACTGAATCCGATCAAAAAACCGACCAGTATTTTGCGCAGCATATTGCCATCCTTTCGATAAAGCGGGCTTTTATAACGTTGGGGTGGGGAAAACTAAGAGAATTATACAACTATGAGCAAAAAACCACCTCTGACCCTAATTTCCTAATAAGGGTACTTGACAAACCGTCTAAATTAGACTATTATCTAATTAGACATCGGTCTAAGACAGGCATTTGCCTAACATTTTACAGGAGAGAGCAGCCATGTCTACACAAACTTGCGAACAGGTTATGGAAGAAAAAAAGGTCTCCCCCCGCACCTCCTCAAACGTGGAACCCTCCACGCGGAGTATTTTTACCCGCCAGACCGGTCAGGCGCTCATCTCGCTTGGCATGCTTTTCAAACACGTCCCGCCTTTCAATGAGACCATCGAACGCAGCACGGGCGAAACCCTGATCTCGATCGGCAGGAAATTGAGCAAATAACAAAGGAGCACGCTGGCAGATACCATGACAAACCACATCACCCCCTCCATCGTTTGGGATTTTGGCACGGCATACGAATTGTTCGTCAGTTTGCATGTTTTACACGAACCCGACTATTTCGGCATCCGCCCATCCTACGCAGCCGGAGTCCGCTCGCGCATTCCGGCTGCCGAACGCAAACTTTTGGAGGAGGTGTTCCCCATTACGGGCGTGCCGCTCAAATGGCTTTCCACCCTCCCCGCACCCAAAGACGCCATCAGTGCGCTCTGGGCGCTCAAACAGATTCCGCCCGCCCAACGCATGCTCACTTTGCAGCAGGTGGAGGAAGTCTGCGAGTACGACGACAAGGAGACTCAGGAAAAGCACGCCCGCATGAACGAAATCCTCATCCGCGTTGCACACCAGGGAAAGTGGAAACCGGAAGACAGCGAATTCTTCGTGCGGATCTTCGGCAAAAAACATACCCTCAAAAAAGACGGCATCGAACGCGCGCTTGATTGGTGGAGCAAACCCGAGGAACTGGGCGAGGGATTTCTCTCCGCGCTGCAATCCTACCATCAGGCATTTTTTGAGGAGGAGGAAAAGCGCATCGAACCCGCGCTTCGGGCTGGGTTGGAACGTGCCCAGAGTCTTGCCGCCACCCTGAGTTTTGAAGATCTGTTCGCCGAACTCACGCAGGGTTTGCAGGTCGGTGATGAGTTCAATTCACCGAAGTTCATCATCGCCCCCGCCTTTTGGACGACGCCGCTGGTCTTCTTCGAAAAGCTGGACAACGACACCATGATCCTGCTCTTCGGCGCGCGCCCCGCAGATATGTCTGTCATCCCCGGCGAAACCGTGCCCGACGGTCTGGTACGCACGCTCAAGGCGCTTGCCGACCCCACCCGTTTGAAGATCCTGCGCTACCTCACCAATGAAAGCCTCACCCCCTCCGAGATCGCCCGCCGCCTCCAACTTCGCCCTCCAACGGTGACGCATCACCTCAAGGAATTACGTCTTGCCGGTCTGGTGGAGCTTGCCCTCCTGCACGAAGAGAACCGCTACACCGTCCGCAGGCAGGCGCTTACCGCTGTGTACGAAAACCTGAATACATTTTTGGAAAACGAACCCGTCAAAGAACCCGCATGAACCCGAAAATTTCGAACGTTCCAAGACCTTTCCGTATCTTAAACGAATACGGTTCCCACGTCCGCGCCTTCAAACCGAATGCGCGACTTTATTTGTTCAACGTCATCATCACCGGAGCGGTGATGGGCGTCTTCCGACTCATCTTCAACTTCTACGCCCTCAGCCTCGGCTTCGACGAATCGGTACTGGGCAACCTCATCACCACCAGCAGTTTCGTCGCCCTGCTCGCCGCCCTTCCCATGGGCTACCTCGCCGACATGATCGGGCGCAAAGGTTCGCTCATCCTCTCAGGGGTGTTGTTGAGTATATCGATCCTCGCAATGGCGCTCTGGCAAACGGAAACCTCGCTCTACGCCATGAACGTCGTTTCCGGCATTGCCCAAAGCCTCGCAGGCGTGACCATGTCTCCCTTCCTGATGGAAAACAGCGACGAGAAGGAACGCACCTACCTCTTTAGCTTCGGTCAGGGCTTGCAAATGACAATGGCATCCGTCGGCAGCTGGCTCGGCGGCTACCTGCCCACATGGATCGGTCAGGCTCAGAACGTCTCCGCCACCAGCAGCGTTGCCTACGGCAATTCAGTCCTCATATCCGGCATCGGCGCGGCGCTTGCCATCCTGCCGCTGATCTTCATCAAATCACCGCAGATCGCCCGCAGCCAGCGCGCGGTCTTTGCACCCTTCCAATACGCGGCAAAGAACCCCGGCTTGCTGACAAAACTCGTCCTGCCCATGCTCATCACATCCATCGGCGCGGGGCTCATCATGCCGTTCATGAACGTCTTTTTCCGCGTCGTCCACAACCAGCCGGACCCGGTCATTGGCACGCTCTTCGCGTGGGGCTCGCTGGCGATGGGCATTGGTCTGCTCATCGCACCGCCGCTGGCAGACCGCTTCGGGAAAATTCAGGTCGTCGTCATCACACAGGCGCTTTCCATCCCATTCCTGATCCTGCTTGGTTTCTCTCCCATCTTCTGGGTCGGCGCCGCAACGTACTACATCCGCCTCGCGCTAATGAACATGAGCAGCCCGGTCTACCAGACCTTTGTGATGGAACACGTCGAGCCTTCCGGGCGCGCCACGGTTGCCAGCCTCACCAGCATGGCATGGAACTTCGGCTGGGCTTTCAGCCCCACCATCAGCGGCTGGCTCCAAGTCCAATACGGATTCGCCCCAGCCTTCATCGGCACGATCACACTCTACACCATCTCTGTCCTCATGTATTGGTCGTTCTTCTGGAGAGGCAAGGTCGAACCCATCCCCGCCCCCGCCGCAGCGGATTAAGTATTGCGCCGCCGCCCTCCTCGGTGGCGCAAGGGTTAAACAGAGCATTTTCGAATGCTCTGTTTTTTTATACAATAAGGAAATGGAAAAGGATATGCCAAGCCACGATATTCTCATCATCGGCGGCGGACCCAGCGGACTCTCCACCGCGCTGCACCTTGCAAAGTTCGCACCGCATCTGATTCCCCGCATCTTGATCCTCGAAAAGGAGCAGTATCCACGCCTGAAACTTTGCGCCGGCGGCTTGGTCATTGACGCGGAACGAATCCTTGAGTCTCTCGGGCTGGATGTGCGCGAAGTCCCGCACACAGATTCACGTGAAGTCCGCTTTGACTTCGCCGGTAAAGGGCTCAGCGTACGCGTGCCCAGGCGTCACGCCATCCGCGTGATCCGGCGCGATGAGTTCGATCACTGGTTGGCGAAAAAGGCGAAGATCCAAGGATTAGAGATCAGAGAGGGTGTTTCGGTCAAAACGGTCACACCTGACGAATCAGGCGTGACCGTTGAAACTGACCAGGGCAACTTTCGCGCATCCATCGTCGTCGGCGCAGACGGCTCGAACGGCATCACCCGGCGCAGTATCTTCCCCAATGACCCGGTGTATACAGCGCGAGTGTTGGAAGTGTTGACCCCCGCCCTACCCCAAAAGTATCTTGCGAAAACAGAAGAGGCTGAGAGGCGGCAAGTCGCATTCTTCGATTTCTTCCCTGTGCCCGATAACATCGCCGGGTATGTGTGGGATTTCCCAACACAAGTGAAAGGTACGCCGATGCGCTGCTGGGGTGTCTATGATACGAACCTGCTCGCAGATCAAAAACGACCGGCATTGAGGCAGCCACTCGCCGATGAAATGGAACGCCACGGGTTCGATCTGAACGACTACGAGATCAAAGGTCATCCCATCCGTTGGTACAGCCCTTGGAACAAAATGTCCATGCCGCGTGTGCTGCTGGTCGGTGATGCCGTCGGCGCAGATGCGATCTTCGGCGAGGGCATCAGCATGGCTCTGGGCTATGGAGTGATTGCCGCCCAGGAGATCGCAGAGTCGTTTCAGCGTGGCGAATTTTCATTCAATGGGTACAGGCGTCGGGTGGCGCGAAGCGGACTTGGTCAAACTTTGTTCGTCCGCTGGCTGATCACGCAGGTCATCTATTCCCTTAAGTGGCGCTGGTTTCAGATCCTGCTGTGGCGTTTGTTGAAACCGATCGTTCTTTTGGTTGCATGGATATTTGTGTTAAACTGGAGCCAACGAATTCCACTGGGAAAATAAAGCAAGGCAGCCATGGGCACCGCAGATATCCACATCCACTCCATCTATTCTCCAGATGCAACTACAACCGTTCGAGGGATCCTCAAGCAGGCGGCGGATGTCGGTTTGGATGTGATCGCCATTGCCGATCACGATGAATTGCGCGGCTCGCTCGAAGCCGTAAAACTTGCGCCCAACTATGGTCTCGAAGCCATTCCCGCGGCGGAAGTCGCCACGAGCGATGGACACCTGGTGGCTTTATTCATCAACAAACTACCGCCATCGGGATTGTCGCTGGTCGATACGTTAAGTCACATCGGCGATCAAGGTGGTATTGCCATTGCACCGCATCCGTTCAACAACCTGCCCAACAGCCTTTCGATGGAAGCCGTGCTTGGCGCGCTCGCCAACCCCCATGCGAAAGCCGTGCTCAAGGGCATGGAAACATACAACATGGGCACACAGAATTTCGACAAGGTGGCGCGTAAACTCTCCGTGTATTTGCCGCTGGCGAAGATCGGGTCAAGCGATGCGCATATCTATTGGGCGGTGGGCGGCGCGCATACCGAGTTCCCCGGCAAGACCGCGCATGATCTGCGTGCTGCCATTGAAAACAACACCACGGTCGCGATCCCATACGAAGAGGAGTTTTCGGCAAAGGCGCTGCTCAGTTGGGTGCATCGCATCACCCTGCGCCGGTTCGGGTTCGCGTCCGATGCCATCTCGGCATCCACCCCCATCGACACACAGCCGCTCAGCAAAACCATGCGGCAGAAGATCAAGAAAAAGAACAAGAAAGCGGATGGTGATTAGCCATCCGCTTCTTTTATGGTTTGATCTTCTTGATGAAACCGGGCGTATTCAGCCCGCGTTCCAACGTGTGAGCGAAGTAGCCCTGCATGAGCGCCTCCGCTTCTTTCCGGACCTCGGGGCTGGGCAATGCGCGTGAAGCGTCTTTATAACTTGACCTTTGGAAGTGGCGCAAATACTTGAGCGCCTCAAGCGAGATCTTCGTCAGATTCCGCACCCCCTCCCCGCAACGCGGACAGATGACTCCGCCCGCCGTGAACGAGAAGAATTGATCTTCCGCCAAAATCCCCCTTCCGCAATTGGCACATTCGAATAGCTGCGGTCGAAACCCCACCCCATCCAACAGTCGCATTTCATAATATCGGACAGCCACCCAGGAATCGGATTCTTTTTCAATGCGTGCCAGCGTATCCACCAGCAACTTAAATATCGAGGGGTTTGCGCCTTCGTCTTCATAAGAGAAGCGCAAGAGCAGCTCCACTACGTAGGCGGCATAACTGGTCTTGACCAGGTCATCGTGCAGCGGCAGAAAGGCGTTGATCGTTTCGACCTGTGTAACAATGAGCAGGTCGCGTCCCTTTGCCAGTTGAACGGTGATGTGAGTAAACGGCTGGAGATGTCCTGCTTTGCGCGAGGTGACTTTGCGCGCCCCTTTTGCCAGGGCACGCACCATGCCCTGCTCACGGGTGTAAAGCGTGAGCAATCTATCCGCTTCGCCCCAATTGGAATGGCGGAGGACAACAGCCGAAGCGCGCAAGGAACGAAAATCTGTCATGCGAAAGTGTTTTCCGTTTTACGGGTCACATCATCTGGAAAACGTGCGCCGTGATCTCAAACCACCAGATGCTTCGGGATAAACGCTTCAGGCAGCAGTTCATTAACAGTGGCTTCCTTTACCAGTTCGCCCTGTCCGTTTGCCATCAGGACGATGGTATCCAATCCGAACTCCGCCATTACCTGCCTGCATCCACCACAGGGCGAGCCGCCATTGTTGGTAACCACGGCAATGACTTCGAACTCGCTTTCCCCTTCGGAGACGGCTTTAAAGATGGCAACGCGTTCGGCGCACATGGTCTGCGGGTAGGCGGCATTTTCCACATTTACGCCCGTGTACAAACGTCCGCTTTTGGTACGCAGCGCCGCCCCAACCGGATAATGAGAATACGGGACATATGCACGGCGGCGGGCTTCATTTGCAAGGTCGATCAGGGCTTGTTTTTCTTCTTTTGTCATGGCATTTGCCTGTTTATTTGCTTTTTGTCTTTCGTTCAAATTTCCGGATCGCACGGGCGGGCATGCCCACCACCAACGTATCCTCAGGGACATCTTTCGTCACCACGGCACCAGCCCCCGTCCGCGCACCTGTACCGATCTTCAAAGGAGCGACCAGCATCGTATCAGAGCCGATAAAGACATCCTCGCCGATCTCGGTGGGATGTTTTTTCTCGCCATCGTAGTTGCAGGTGATCGTCCCGGCGCCGATATTGGTGTTCGCCCCGATCTGCGCGTTGCCGATGTAGGAGAAGTGTCCCATCTTTACGCCGTCGGCAAGATAGGAATCCTTCACTTCGCCGAAATTCCCCATGTGGACGTGATTGCCCAAATGCGCGCCCTTGCGAAGGCGTGCAAACGGTCCCATATCCACTTCATCTTCGAGGATGGCGCCTTCCATGACCGAAGCGAGAACCTTGCAGTGATTGCCGATCTTCGAGTCGCGGATGATGCTGTTCGGTCCGATCAAATTGCCTTCGCCGATCTCGGTCTTGCCGTGCAGGTACGTGTTCGGCATCAGCGTGGTATCCCGCCCAATGGGGATGCCCGCTTCAATGTAGGTTGAAGCGGGGTCGATCATCGTTACGCCGTTAAGCATGTGGTCGCGGTTGATGCGCCTGCGCATGGCAATTTCCACTTCCGAAAGATGCACACGTGTGTTGACGCCGATGATCTCTTCGAGATCGTCCATTACCATCGGCTGCACCGACAAACCATCCGCGGTTGCCAGTTCAACCGTGTCGGTTAAATAATATTCGCCTTTTTTCGGGTTTTTAGGAATGCGGTGCAGGGCATCCCAAAGCCATATCGCATCGAAGCAATAGCCGCCCACATTCAGTTCTTTGATCTTCGCCTGCTCAGGCGTGGCGACATACTCCTCGACGATGGCTTCGACAGAGCCATCTGCCTTGCGGATGATGCGACCAAACCCGCGCGGGTCGTCTGCAATGACCGTGAGCATGGTCATCGGTCCCTTGTTCTGTTTCTGCGCCTCGACCAGTTTTTGCAAAGTCTCGCCGCGTAATAGCGGCATGTCTGCATAACAAACAACGACCAGATCTGTCTTCCCTTTGAGCAGCGATTCCACCTGCATCACGGCATGACCGGTTCCCAACTGCGGTTCCTGTAAAACGGTCTGCGCCAAATCGCCGAGGTAGGTGGTCACTTCCTCCGCGCCATGCCCCACCACCACGACCGGTTTTTCGGTGGTGGCTTGCTGAATCGCCTGCAGGGCGTGCCAGATCATGGGCTTGCCCGCAACAGGATGCAGCACCTTGGGCAATGAGGATTTCATGCGCGTGCCCTGCCCGGCGGCAAGGAGGACGGCGGTTATTTTCATAATTCACCTCATAGATAAAAACAGGATTTGTGCGGTGACAAAGTGCTCCGCTACAAATCCCGTTTGAGAAAATCGTCCGCTAGCGCGGACGGGTCAGGCTGGGGCACCTGGATTCGAACCAAGATCCACAGCTCCAAAGGCTGGTGTGCTGCCATTGCACCATGCCCCAGTGCGGGCAAAATTGTATCACAATTTTATTGCCCGTCAGAAATGATGCCGAGTTTTCGCGCCTCTTCGAATGAAATGACTTCGGGGTTGGCGGATTTATTGGCATGCTTCTGCGCAGCCTCATTCCAGAAATCATCCGCGTTCTGGGCTTTGGTCTTTTGGGTGGTCGCATGGCTGAGAAGGGCTTCCATCTCCGGGGCGGGAGTGGCTTGGGCAAGTTTATCCGTCTGCTTTTTAGAAGCTGGTTTTGTTTGCGTTTCTGCAACGGTCTTCAGCTCACCGGTCACGCCCATGGATTTGAGCGCTTTTTCCAGCTGGGTCCGCAAGGCGAGCAGACCGCTCACTGTCTCCAGGATGCGGTCTTCAGTGGCGAGCTTGTTTCCGGCAACGAGCAGGGCATACAACGGTGTGACCGGGATGAAAAGCATGTCGTGATCCCCGCCGCTGAAAACATGATAAGTATCCAGGTTTTCCTGGCGGTTGTGACGCGCCACTTTGAGACTGGCGCTGTGGATCGCCATGAGTGTGGAGATCAGGGAGACTTCCATGCTGGGGTCGTGCAGCTTGCCGGTCCGCGCCTGAATGAGACCACGGTCATTGAGCAGGAACACCGCGTCGGCTTTGATATCCTGCCGGAAATTGGCGAGCAGGTCCGACAGTCTGGAATGACGCTCTTCTTCGATCTCAGCGCCGGGCTTTTCGGGCGGGAAGATGGTTTGCACCAATCCCAGCCCGCGCTCCACTGCATCCAGAAAATCTGCCATGGGAACCGGCTTGTCGAAAATTGCGAGCGCTCCGGCGTTTAAGATCTCGTCGCGCGTCTTGCGGTCGGTCACTCCGGTGACGATGATGACTTTCACTTCGGGGTGCCGGGCGCGCACTTTATGCATCAACTCGATGCCGCTCATGCCGGGCAATTTGAAATCAGTGACCAGCAGGTCGATCTTCTGACGCGTGGACTCAAGCAACGCCTCCTCCCCCGACGGCGCTTCATATATCTTGATTTCCTTGTTCTTGAGCGAATCCAGCGACGAGCGCAGGAGTCGCAGGACTTCCCGATGGTCGTCAACAAGCAAAATTTTTCGATCCATAATTTCCTGTTCCGCCGAAATAGAAGGCGTTTAGAAAGAGATGCGTTCTGAATAAATGCTCAAACTGATTATAGCAAAGTTAATCTTTTGGGCTCCAATCAATTTTGACAGGTGGCACCGGACCCAATGGCTTCGATGTTCCACAACGGATCGGCGGTTGGGTCGAGATCGAACTGGCAGACATCTGGTCTGGCGGCGGCGATCTGCAAGCGGTAAAAGAGCGGGATGGCAGGCAGCTGGTCAGCGAAGATGATCTGAGTCTGGCGGTACGCGTTCAGGTATTCCGTCTCATCGCGGAAGAAAAACCCCGCATCGCGACAAGCCGCATCATATTCCTCGCTGCTGAAACCGGTGACGTTCGTCCCGCGCCATCCATTGACCTCGGAGGGAATCTCGGAACTCTGGAACCACCTGCAGGGAGGTTCGATCCCATCCACGCCCAACGCATATTCTGCCAAATCGAACTGACGCCCAAAGAGCAACCCGGTCGAACCGCCGGAATACAGGTCGTTCGCCGTGAGATATTCGACGGTGAGACCAATGCCGCATTCAGAAAGCGACCGTTCGAGGATGTCTGTCACCTGCCTGCGCTGGGTGGAATTGGTGGTGTAGTAGGTCAATTCCAGCGGCAGGTTGTAGGCAACGCCTCTTACATTGATGGCGCGGCGCGGCGTGGACGGGTCATCGTCCTCATCCAGCCAACCCGCCTGTTCGAGCAGGGAGATGCCCACTTCAGGATCGTAGGGGATCACGGAACCATCCTCATCGAAGACAGGGTGTTCCACCGGCACATAGGAGGAAGGCACGGTGGTCAACCCAAAGAGGATGTGATCCACAACCGACTGTCGATCGAGGCAGTAGGCAATTCCCTGGCGGGTGTAGGTGTCGCTGAAAAAATCTGCGCGGTCGGTTCGCAGGTCGATGCCGTTATCGTACGAGGCAGGGACGATCCCCAGCCCAAGCCATTCGATGGACATGCCGGTTGTGAAAAATATCTGCGCCTGTTCCGTCGCCTCCATTTCTTGCAGCAACCCGACGTGATTCTCAAGGTTGATGGTCGGGTCGAGAATGTCACAGCGTCCGGCGATCAACTCGGACAGAGCCATGTCCGGGTCGGGGGTGAAGCGGAAGATGATCTGGTCGGTTTTTGGGTATCCATCTTCAGCGCGGAAGTAATACGGATTCTTCGTCAGGATGATCTGTTGGTTGGGTGTCCATTCTTCGATCATGAAAGGTCCCCATCCGACCGGCATGCGAGCGGCAATATCGACATCTGGCAGTTCTGAGGGTTCGAAGTCCTGCCAAAGATGGCGTGGTACGGGCTGCCAAAAGTTCAAGAAGTAGGTTGGGTCTATGAAGCCCGGCATGCCAAACCATTGCAGGGTTTGTTCATCGGCGGCTTCATAGATTTGTGTACGCTCGAGCAGGAAGGGGTTGATCTTCGCCTCGGTGTGCAGTTCAAAGGAAAAGATGGAATCGTCCGCGGTGAGCGGCGTACCATCGGACCAGGTCAGATCGGGACGCAGACGGAAGGTGACGATCATCTGGTCCATCGAAGGCGAGACTTCCCCCGAGTAGGTGACGACGCATTCGTCGCTGCGGCACCCGGCGGGACGGAACTCGACCCCCGCTTCCAACCGGACGAGGGAGCCTGCCGCATCCAGAATCAGATCACCATCTTCGACATTGACGGAGCCGATCTGGGCGTCGCCGTTTTCGAAGGACGGGATCTGGCTGAGAATGACGGGCTGGTATTCGTAGCCAAGCGTGTCGAACGGTCCGTCATAGATACCTTCCAGCACGCTGTGCGCAGCGGAGTTCAATTCGCCGAAGGGGTAGAGACTGTTCGGTTCCTGCCCCAGGCAAACAGTCAAGGAAGTGGCGGCGGCTGGCAGCGGAGTGGGCGTGGCTTCAGGTGGTTGCGTCTCGCCAGCCGGGGCTGGCGTCGGTGTTTGCGGACCGACCAGACATCCGAGTAAAAAAATCGGAGCGACCATCCATAAAATAATGCGGGTTGTTTTCATATCTACCTGTCAGTGAAACGGCTGTTGAATCCACTCGACCAAATGGAATGGGGGTAATTATAACCATGTTGAGCTTTCCCCCGCCGAAAATAAAAAAAAGACCGCCTTCCGGCGGTCTGGGTGTTTAAATCCGCTATTCTGCCAGCCAGCAAGCCACAAAATGACCTGGTCGGACTTCCTTGAATTCAGGCTCTTGCTGAGAGCACTTCTCCACTGCAATCGGGCAGCGGGTGTGGAAGCGGCAACCCTTCGGCGGGTTTAGCGGGCTGGGCACATCCCCTTTAAGGATGGTGCGTTCGCGCTTCTGACTCGGGTGCGCAACGGGGATGGCGGAAAGCAAAGCCCGGGTATACGGGTGAAGCGGTTCGCGGTAGAGCGATTCGCGGTCGGTCAGTTCCACCATTTTGCCAAGGTACATCACTGCCACACGGTCTGAGATATGCTCCACCACGCTGAGGTTGTGCGCAATGAACAGATAGGTCAAGCCGAACTCCTGTTGCAAATCCTTGAGGATGTTCAACACCTGTGACTGAATGGATACATCCAGCGCAGAGACCGGTTCATCGCAAACAATGAACTTCGGATTCAACGCCAGGGCGCGGGCTATGCCGATGCGCTGACGCTGTCCGCCGGAGAATTCATGTGGGTAGCGGCGCGCGTGGTATTCCTCGAGACCCACTTTCTTCAACATGTTAATGGCGATCTCCCAACGTTCCTTGGGGCGCCCGATATTGTGGATCTGCAAGCCTTCCATCACCGATTCGCCAATGGGAATGCGAGGGTTCAGGGATGCGTAGGGGTCCTGGAAGATGATCTGCATATCGCGTCGCAGGGGCTTCAATTCCCTGTTATTCATCTTCGTCAAATCCTGACCATTAAAGGAAACCTCGCCAGATGTGGGCTCGACCAGCCGGAGGATGGTGCGCCCCACGGTCGTCTTTCCACAGCCAGATTCGCCCACCATGCCAAGTGTTTCGCCCTGCTTCACAACAAAACTGACGTTATCCACCGCCTTGACCCATGCCGAAGTCCGCTGTAAAAGACCGGAACGCACCGGAAAATGTTTGACAAGGTTCTTAACCACCAAAAGGTCTGACTTGTTACTCGCTTGTGTATTCATCATGGTCTCATCCCTTGGGTTATTTTCCGGCTCGCATCGGAGCAGTATGCCCCTCGGCATTTTCATAAAGCCAGCAACGCACCTTGTGCCCATCCGAAATTTCGGTCAGGTTCGGGTGTTTTTCGGTACAGATCGAAAGGTTATTCTCGATCCGCGCACGGCAGCGTGGCGCAAAACGACATCCCGGGGGTAGATTGATCAAATTCGGCACAGAACCGGGGATGACATCCAAACGCTCGCGCACATCCCCCAGAACCGGGATCGACCCGATCAAGCCTTTTGTATATGGATGAAGCGGGGTATCGAACAGGTTCGACACCGGCGACTCTTCCACGATCTCACCCGCGTACATCACCGCCACGCGGTTCGCCATTTCGGCGATCACGCCCAGATCATGCGTGATGAGGATCAAAGCGGAACCCAGCTGCTTCTTCATGTCGCGCATCAGATCCAGAATTTGAGCCTGAATGGTCACATCCAGTGCAGTGGTGGGTTCATCTGCGATCAACAGGTCGGGCACACAAGCCAGCGCCATCGCGATCATGACACGCTGCGACATCCCGCCGGAAAGCTCATGCGGGAAGGCATCTGCCCGGCGCTCCGGCTCGGGAATGCCCACGAGCTTCAGCAATTCAACCGCGCGTTCGCGCCCGGCTTCCTTGCCAAAATCCTGATGGATGTTCAATACTTCCGAGATCTGGTCACCGGCACGAAACACCGGATTCAAAGCAGATTGCGGCTGCTGAAAGATCATGGAGATGCGATTGCCGCGCACCTGCATCATCTCTTCCTCGGTCGCCTGCACCAAGTTTTTGCCGTCAAAATTAATTTCACCTTCGACGATCCTGCCGGGCGGGCTGATCAAACGCATGACAGAAAGAGACGTCACGCTTTTTCCACACCCAGACTCCCCCACAATACCAAGCACCTCACCGGGGTAAACGCTAAAATCAACACCATCCACAGAACGGACAACACCGTCCTCCGTATAAAAATAAGTCTTCAGATTCTTGACTTCCAGCAATGGCTTTTGAATGGTCATGGAGGAACTCCCGGATTAAGATTGATGCATTATAGCAAAGAATCGAACAAATTCCCGCCACAAACCGGACCGGAGACAGAATCCCACCCAGTGAGCCGCATCACACCGACAAAAAACCGGTGACCGTACGTGACGGTCACCGGCAAAAGAACACATCAACCCCCGATCTTAGCGATACATATCATCGTCATCCGAATTTTTCTTTCGGCGCGCGCGCATCATGGCAATGCCAACGATACCCAATAGCAATCCCAGCACCGACATGGTATAGGAAAGAAAATTCAGAAAGAACGTCGATTCGAACACCTTGATCACCATGAGGAAGGGCATCACACACCCAAACAGCAGCATGAAGACCGCAGCGACGATCAACCGTTCAGGATGTTCAAGGATCATTTGTACAACCAACAGGCAACAAGATGATCATCCGCCGGGAGGTCATACGGCTCCTCCACCTCGCACAGGTTTTCGATCCGCTTGGGGCAACGCGGATGGAAGCGGCATCCCGGGGGAGGATTCACAAGGCTGGGCGGTTCTCCCGGGGGCAGTTCGCGGAAGGTCAGCGCGTTGTTCGCATCCGGGTCAGACGTGGCGTCCATCAACGCGGCAGTATACGGATGTTTCGGGTTGTGAACGATGGAATTGACAGGAGCCTTCTCCACCACGTTTCCGGCATACATCACGAACACACGCTCGGAAAAATACCGCACCGTGGAAAGGTCATGGGTGATGTAGATGACCGCCATGTGATACTTTTCCTGCAAGCCGCGCAGAAGTTTTAGGATCTCCACGCGCACCGAAGCATCCAACATGGAAACCGGCTCATCCGCCACAACCAGTTGCGGCTCAAGGATGATCGCGCGGGCAATGACCACACGCTGCTGCTGACCGCCGCTGAGCATGTGCGGGTACTTGTGAAGGAAGTCATCCACCGGGGTGAGTTTCACTTCCTCCATCACCTTGCGGACGCGGCGTTCACGTTCCTGCGCATCTTTGACTCCATTAATACGCAGGGGTTCCTCAAGGATCTGCTGCACATTCATGAAGGGCGCGAGCGCACCGAACGGGTCCTGTTGAACATACCCGATCTTTGCGCGATATTGACGGAGGGCTTCGCCTCGCAACGCGCCCACGTCCAAATCTTCGAACACCACCTTGCCCTTGGTCGGCTTGTTCAAACCAAGGATCGTTCTCATCAAACTGGTCTTGCCACAGCCGCTTTCACCCACAATGGCGATGGTCTCGCCAAAATGCAGGTCAAAGGTCACGCCATCCACCGCTTTGACGTATCCTGCGTGTCCAAAACCGAAGCGGCGCAATTCGAACCAAACGTGCAAATCCTGAATGGAGAGGAGCACATCTCTCTGTTTGTCTGTCATGTCTTGTAGACCTCGTTTCGAATGTTATCCCACACAAACTAGGATGTGTACAGCCAGCACTTGACCTGAATTCCATCCACATTTACGACGGGTGGTTCCTCGGAGCATTTTGCGAAGCGCTTGGGGCAGCGATCAGCAAAACGACAGCCCTTTGGCGGGTCCAAAAGGCTCGGGGGCTGACCGGTGATGAACTCCGGTTCGGTGTTGGCGCGCAGGCGCGGCACGCTTGCCATCAACATGCGCGAGTAGGGATGCAGCGGCTCCGCAAAGAAGCGGTGCGCATCGCTCACTTCCACGATCTGACCGGCGTACATCACCGCCACACGGTCGGCGAGTTCGCTCGAGGTGGCGATGTCGTGCGTGATCAATACAAAGCTGACTTCCAGTTCCTGCTTGAGGCGCTTGAGAACATTGAAGATGTTCGCCTGTGTCAACACATCCAGGGCGGAGGTGGGTTCATCCAGAATTACGAGGGCGGGCGCGGTCACCAGAGACATAGCAATGGCAACACGCTGGCGCATACCACCGCTCAATTCGAAAGCGTAGCGGTCAAGGAAGTCAACCGGCACCCCCACATGCTGAAACATCTTTGCCGCCTGCACAAGAGCTTCCTCTTTTTTGACGCCATGGTGGATCATCATCGGTTCCGCCACCTGATCGCCCACCTTGAGAACGGGGTTGAGCGCGTTCATCGCAGCCTGCGGGACGAGAGACATACGCACCCAGCGGACGTTCTGACGGTAATCCTCATCTTCCATCCCCATGATCTCATCGCCTTCGAGATAGATCTTGCCAGTGTACTTGTCGATGTTACGGGGCAAAAGGCGCAAGATCGCCTTTGCAAGAGAGCTCTTTCCACACCCGGATTCGCCAAGGACCACAACGGCTTCCTTGTGAGCCAATTCAAAGAAAACGCCGTCTACAGCACGGACGCTTCCCTTTTGAGTTTTGAAATGGAGGACCAGATCTTCAATGCGCAACAATGTGTCCTTCGACATAACCTATATACCTCGCAAACGGGGATTGAAAATTCGGTCCAACGCAAAGCCGAGCATGGCAAAACCCAAGCCGGTGATCATCAGAAGAACAGCGGGTTCCAACACCCAGTAGTAAAGACCTTTGTATAATGCGGCGTTCGTCTGCGCATCGTTGATGATCTTCCCCCAAGTCGGCAGGACGGGGTCGCCCAAGCCGAGAATGGCAAGCGAAGCCTCAAGAAAAACGAAGGCTGGCACGGAAGAAACCAATCCCGGGATCAACAGCGGGATCATGCGCGGGATGAGGTACTTGAAGATCACGCGCGTGTCGCTGGACCCATAGGCACGAGCCGCTTCGATATACGCCGATTCTTTTACCTGCAAAAAGATGGCGCGGAAGCCCTTGATGCCGCCGGTAAAAATACTCAACAACACGGTCACACCCAGGATCGTCCAGATACTGCGGGAATAGAAAGTTCCCACCATGATGAGAATGGAAAGGAAGGGCAGCACCAAGTTGACTTCTGTGATGCGCTGGATCAATTCATCCACCCAACCGCCATACCAGGCGCCGATGGCTGCAATGATCATCGTCATAATGGAGGTCCCAAGCGCAGCCAGCAAACCGAATGCCAGCGCGATCGGCACTCCATACAGGAGGGGCAGCGTCAGGTCGCGGCGTTGATGATCGGTGCCAGCCAGCCCGTACACTTGCCCAAAAAATACGAATTCTGCATGCAGGGTCGACCCGGGTTCAAAGGCAACGCTTTCGATGAGCAGTTGATATGTGCCTTTCAATGGTTTGCCCGATTCAGAGTTGGGGTCTGCGAACAAGCCGTCCATTGGGGGAACCCCGCCGAGGCGGCGCTTCAATTTCTCGTCTTGAGAGAGGCGATATGTCCTCTGTTTATCCACACCGAAATCGCCAATGCGGATCTCCCTGCCGTCCGGGGTGACCCACAGTATCGATGCAAACGGTTGTTTCGATTCATATGTTGCGTCGAAGTAAAGCGATATTTCCTGCGGAACCACATCAGCCTGAAAATCAAAGGTGTAGGTTATATTGGTCCGGGAGGTGGTTCCATCCACATCTTCAAAAGTTGTAACGACCTGTTCCCCGTCAGATTCAAAGCTGTCCAACGCAAAGGAGACAGGGAGTTTTTCACTACGGAAGTAGTTGATCCACGCGGGGGGCGCATATTGCGGGTTGGCATACCAGACATCCTCGCCGCCGCGCCACAAACGGATCGCCTCGGAATAGGGGATGGTCGTAATGACGATCCCCGCGACAATGACCAATGCCAGAATGATCAGAGATCCTGCAATAGCAGATGGGTATTTTAGAATTTCCTGAAGGTTTCTTTTGAATGAGCTCATGCGAAATTCCTAGTTGCTGCCGCCGACTTTTACCCGTGGGTCCACGAGCGCGTAAACGAAATCCAGCAGGAAAACCGTGATGGCAAGCAGATATGCGTAAATAATGGTCGTGCCTACGATCACCGGGGTATCGTACAAACCGATGGCGCGGAAGATCGTGCGTCCAAGTCCGGGCCAGAGGAAGACAGTTTCCGTAATGATCGCGCCCGTCCACAAACCGATCAACAACAGGGCAAAATTCGTAATAATGGTGGGGAGGGTGGGGCGAAGTATATAGCTGCGTTCAATGTCGCGCGCCGCCAACCCTTTGGCTTTTGCCATATCCACATAATCTTCACTGGAGTAGATCAGGAAGAACGTGCGCCAGTTGAAAATACTCAGGAAGAAAGAAGCCAGAACAAGGGAAGAGCCGGGCAAAATCAAGTGTTTCAAAACACTCAATGAATATTCAAAGCGATTATCTGGGGGAGGGGCATCCACCATGCCGCCAAAGGGAAGGACTTTAAAAATAGCGGCAAAGATCAAAATAAGGAAGATCCCATAGAACCAGGGGGGTACTGCAGAGGTGGGTGACAAGGCAACCACCAGCTTGTCCCAGAAATTTCCATAGTTTCTGGAAAGGGAGAGCGCAAAGAAAATCCCAAAGAAAAAGAGGAAGAGATTCGATGTCCCCATCAGCAATAATGTCGAGGGCAGGCGCTCGAGAATGATGAGCCGCACCGTTTTGGAACCGCTGTCGCTGGTCATGTTGACAGCACGCCCAAGGTCGAGCACCAAAGCGTTGGACAGGTAACGGAAGGTTCGAACCGCAATCGGCTGGTCCAACCCTATGCGTTTTTCCTCCTGCGCGATCTCGCTCATCACCAGATTGTTGCGCGCCTCCTGCGAGAGGTTCTTGTTCGCCGGATTCATCGCCACTTGAACGGTAACGCGCTCGCGGATCTCGCTGCGCATGATCTCATCGACATAGCCGCCCATATTGGCGATCATGATGGTCAAATAAATACCGATCACGATGGTCACGAACAGGGTTAGCAGCCGGATCAAGGAGTATTGCACCACACGCATAAACGTGCTTGTGGATTTTTTCTTGATCACCGGCTGGCTCGCTTGCTGGGCTTCAGTTACGGTCGTCATAACGTACCTCGTATCTACTAAGAGGGGCAAGGGCTTTCGCCCTTGCCCCAATGTTGTTTGTAAATCAGTCTTACGGAGCCGTCACGAATTCAAAGGATTGGAAGCTCGGAATGGCAACCGGGAGCGGTACCACAGCCACTTCAACCTTATTCGCGCCTGCTTCGAGGGTGGCGGTCACATCAGCCGGGATGACAACGGTGTATTGTCCATCGCCTGCTGCGGTCGCTTCACCAACGGTCACAACTGCGCCAGTCGCATCGTAGAGCAGGAACTTGACCTGCTTGATCTCGTCGGCAGGATACGCTTCGCCGCCGAAGGTTACGAAGACATCGAAGGTCGCTTCGTCGCCAATGGTCACCTGTCCGGCGCCATCGATCTCAACTTCCGCAACCTTGGGTTCGCCGAAGCGCGCCCAGCGGTCGGAAAGATCCGGGTGATCCGCGAAGTGCTTCAGGGTGGCGGTCTTTTCGGTCAGGAAGACCTGATCGAGATAGTAACCACCGGTTCCAACCCAGAAGTGACCATGCGCATCGTACCAGGACGCAAGGTTGGCATAGCGTGCAGCCGCTTCATCAGCCGTGATGAACTGACCGAGGGTCGCAGCGTACGGGACGAGGGATTCAGCAGCAGCCTGATCGAGTTTGGCTTTGAGGATCTCGAGGGAAGGACCACCGATGAAGCTCAGCCATTCAATTTCATTGGCATCCGCCTTGTCGGCAGAGTATGCCAATTCACCAGCGGCATCGGCAAGGTTACCGATCGCGAGGGTGTGCCACGGGGCTTCGCCGTATGCATAGGCGGGCCACAGGGTGGTGACGTTAATTTCAGCATCGAGCGCGAAACCGTCGGAGTAGTATTCGATCACGAGCGGTTCGGTGGAAACGATCTTGTAGCCCTTGAAGACGGACTTGAAGGACTCGAGCGCGCCAGCTTGCGATTCATCATAGATGGCGCTGCCTTCGGTACCAGGATCGAAGGTCATGATCATGCCCATGACAATGTCAGCCACGGAGAAGGAACTGCCATCGTGCCACTTGACGGTGTCGAACAGGTCAGCCGGGTAGGTCACAACGCTCTTGGACTGAGCGGTGGTGCCATCGGGGAATTTCTCGCCTGCGGTGATGAAGACGCCGTTGGCGGCATCCCAGTCAACCCACGCATCTTCAGGGACAGCGATCTCAGAAGCGAAGTTCAGGGAGACCCAGTCATGGGTCACACCGACGGGCAGACCTTCCACAACCGTAACTTCAGCGCTTTCGATGCGATGAGGCCAGGTGAGGCCGGTGTGCGGGTCGTAGATCATGCCATAGCTCTGGGTGAAGCGCTGGACGGAAGCATCGAACGCCCAGTTGGAGCCGGCGATCGGGTTCCAGGGATCGACGAACAGGTCAGGCTGACCCCATTTGACCGAGCCGCCTTCCTGGTCGGCAAGGCGCAGGGTGTAGGCAGAGATCTGAGCGCCATCAACGCCGGCAGCCAGGTCATAGGTCACCTGAACGCCTTCGCGATACGGAGCAAAGTTCTTGCCGTCGATCAACCAGGTGCGGAAGGAGTGTTCGAATTCCAACGCAATGGCTTTTTCGAAGGTCGCGCGGCGCGTCTCCAGGTCGGAGTAGCGGTTGAACGCGAGGTCGTCAGCAGCGGTCTGGAACTCTTCGCTCACGACATAGTTCTGCCACAGCGGGGAGAAGGAGTAGACGCTGGTGGGGGTGGAGAAGAACTGGAAGTTATCGCCCTGATCGCGGTCGATGATGTTCGCGCTCCACGCGCCGGTGTAAACGTGCCACAGACCATCGTTCGGGTTGCCACCCACCCACAAGGGGGAGGCTTCAGAGGAGGTCTTGTACTGGCGGTCGGTGGTGAAGCCAATGCTCTCAAGCTGGTTGGCAACATAGTCACCGATCGGCACGCGGGTACCGTCACTGTCGGTGCGGATCAAGAGGATGACAACAACAGGTTCGCCGTTGAAGTTCCACTTGCCATCCACCAGGGTCGCGCCCATGGCTTCCATTTCAGCAGTGATGGCTTCATTCGCCAGATCAGGATTGTAAGCATACTTGGACTCGTACTGGCGCACGACGTCGGCAAGATCAGCGTAATCCGGGAACTGGGTGGTGATGGGGAAGAACTTGAGCAGCGCGCCGCCCGCATAAACTTCCTGGTTGATGTATTCGCGATCAACCAGCCAGTTCATGGCTTCGCGGACCTTCTTGCTCGAGAAGGGGTTCAACTTGCCAGTGCCTTCGAAAGCAGGAGAGCCAGCGGGGTTGTAGGTCAATTCGTAGTAAAGACCGTTCTGCTTGGAATACTGCAGACCAGCTTCTTCGATGCTGGGCAGATCCGCAGAGGACAGACCGGAGGCGTAGATATCGATCGCGCCAGCCTGAATCTGGGTCACAGCCGCATCGGACGAAACGACAGAAATGACCACTTCATCCAACCAACCACCGCGGCGGGTCGTGGGTTCAGGAGTGGGTTCGGCAGGCTCTTCAGCAGCCTCTTCCGTCTCAACTTCAGCAGGGGCTTCGGTCTCTTCAACCGCGGGGGCTTCAGTCGCACCGCCGCCGCACGCTGCCAGGACCATGCTGGCAACGATCAACAATGCCAGCAAGGCAAACAATCGGTTTCGTAACATGTGTTTTCTCCTCCAAGAAGAAAATTTAAAGGGTTTGGTTTACGAACTTAACAACACGTACCTGACATACAGTAATCCGGTTGAACCACCTCCTTCATGGAAATGTAAAATGCTCTACGAACCGAAAAAGAAGCACAATAAATTATACCTAATTATCTAGGCGAGTCAACGGCGGCAACGCAGTACCGAGATGTATAGTCACATTGTTAGTGGCAAAATGACACCAGAGAGTTGCAAAAACCAATACTGGAGAGCTATTTCACGAAAAACTTGTGACAAACCTTACCCAACACTAGTGACTAACAGGTGACGAAAACCCCGCCTCTAACCAGACCTGAAGCCTGGTCCCGCCCATTCTCTTTCAGCCTGCCCCGACGTTGACAAGCATATCTACATCCCATAGAATGGAAACCATTCCTCAATTTTTTGATTCAAAGGAGACCTCCTTATGTTAAGTGAATTCAAGGCTTTCGTTATGCGCGGAAACGTGCTCGACCTTGCTGTCGGTGTCATCATCGGCGGGGCTTTTGGCAAGATCGTCGGATCGCTCGTCAATGACATCCTCATGCCATTGATTGGTCTGCTCATGGGTGGAGTCAACTTCAGCGAACTTGCTGTTACCGTTGGGGCTGCGCAAGTGAAGTGGGGTTTGTTCGTACAAACGGTCATTGATTTTCTCGTGATCGCCTTTGTCATCTTTTTCATTGTTAGAACCGCCAACAAGATGAAGAAAGCCCCTGCCCCGGCAGACCCCACCACCAAGGAATGCCCACACTGCTTCAGCACCATTTCCATCAAAGCCACTCGCTGCCCGAACTGCACCTCTGAATTGAAAGCGTAGTCTTTCCTTAATAAACGTCAAACTGAATGCTCCGACAAGGGTTTGTGTTTGTCGGAGCATTTATAATGTCGGCACCATGAATTTAGATTTCATCAATAAACTCAACCCACAGCAGCGCAGCGCGGTCACAGCGGCAGATGGGCCTGTAATGGTCGTGGCAGGTCCCGGGTCCGGTAAGACGCGGGTGCTGACTCAACGCATCGCATACCTCATCGCCCACGAAGGCGTCCGCCCGTGGCAGATCCTCGCCGTCACCTTCACCAATAAAGCCGCCAAAGAAATGGATGAGCGCGTCAAGTCGATTTTGAACGAGCAGGCGACCGATGGCATGATGCTCGGCACGTTCCACTCCATCTGTGCGCGGATTCTGCGGCGCGAAGCCGAACACTTGCCGGTGGCACAGAATTTCGTCATCTTCGATGCGGATGACCAACAGAGTTTGGTCAAGTCGATCATCCGTGAGTTGAATTTGAATGAGAAGTTGTATCGCGCCAACAGTGTGCATGCTTCGATCTCGCGCGCCAAGAACGAGTTGATCTTGCCAGACGATTTCCCCATCAACACCTACCGTGACGAAGTGGTGAAGCGCGTCTACACCGAATATCAAAAGCGACTCATTGCCAGCAACGCCGTGGACTTTGACGACATTCTCGTATATGCCACGCAGTTGATGGAAACCAACCCAACCGTGCGCGAGAAATACGCCCAGCGTTTTCGGCATGTGCTGGTGGATGAATTCCAAGACACCAACCTCGCGCAGTATGCCTTGGTGAAACACCTCGCTTCATATCATCACAACATTTTCTGTGTGGGCGATCCCGACCAATCCATCTACGCCTGGCGCGGCGCAGACTATCGCAACATCCGCAAGTTCGAGCAGGACTTCCCCACCGCGCAGGTGATTCTGTTGGAGCAGAATTATCGCTCGCATCAGAACATCCTCGATGTAGCCATGGGCGTGATCGACCGCGCCAAGAACCGACGAAAGAAACGCCTGTTCAGTGACCGCGGTGCGGGAGAGAAAATTTTCTTCTACGAAGCGCGTGACGATTACGGCGAGGCTTCCTTCGTGGTAGACACCATCGCGCAACTCGTCGCTTCGGGTGAGTTCGAGCCGAAAGATTGCGCGGTGATGTATCGCACCAACGCCATGTCCCGCCTCATTGAAGAAGCCTTCTTGCAGGCACGCCTTCCTTATAAACTGGTTGGCGCACAACGCTTTTATGGACGCCGAGAAGTCAAGGACATCATCGCCTTCATTCGCCTCGCCCACAATCCATCCGATGAAGCCGCTCTCAGCCGCGTCATCAACGTTCCACCACGTGGCATCGGTGACAAGACGCTGACCACCTTGCACATGGTCGCACGCCAGAACGATACAAATGCTGGGTATGTTTTGCTCAATCTCGCTCACGGCGCGGAGTCGAATTTCTATAAAGCCTTCACCGGTCGCGCCGCCCTGCCTCTCGCGGATTTTGGCGGCATGCTCGCCAACTGGCACGCGTTGGCAAAGGTTGGCACGGTGGCTGAACTCTTTGACCGCATCGTGCGCGACATCAATTACAAAGAATACATCGTCGAGGATGATTCCGAAGAAAGCCTCGACCGCTGGGAGAACGTGCAAGAACTCAAGCGTCTTGCGCTCGAATACGATACCCGCACCATCGACGACTTCCTAGAAAACGTGGCGCTCATCGCCGACCAAGACACGCTCACCGACGCCAATGCCCCCACCCTGCTCACACTCCACGCCGCCAAGGGACTTGAATATGGCGCGGTCTTCATCGTCGGGCTTGATGATGGCATCATTCCGCACAGCCGTTCCTTCGATGAAGTGGAACAAATGGAAGAAGAACGCCGCCTCTTCTATGTCGGCATCACACGTGCCAAAGATCGCCTCTATCTCTTGCGCGCAATTCAACGCGGCGGACGCGGCATGGCAGAAGAAACCTTCCCCTCGCGCTTCATGGATGACGTGCCCTCGGATCTGATCGTCGGTCGCACGCGAACTGGACGCAGCCTCAAAGGCGCTCCCTCCGACATCAAGTGGTCGCTTCCGACTCCGCCCCAATCTGCTCCTGTGACCCAAGCCTTATACAAAGCCGGGACTCGCGTCAAGCACGCCATGTGGGGTGACGGTATCGTACTCGACTCACGCATGCAAGACGGCGACGAGATCATCGATGTGGTCTTTGAGTCAGTAGGTATCAAACGTCTCGCCGCAAGTTTGGCAAATTTGAAGATCATCTGATGTATTTAAAACTCCTGTATCTCGGCTTCAAGATCTACTGTTTTCTCTTCCGCCCTATCCGCATGGGAATACGGGTGTTGATGGAAAAGGACGATCAAGTCTGGCTCGTACGGCATACCTATATGACGGGGTGGTTCCTGCCCGGCGGCGGACTCAAACGGCTGGAAACGCTTGACGAAGCCGCGCGCCGGGAAGCGCTGGAAGAGACCGGCGCAAAGCTGGGAGCGATCAGTTTACTGGGCATATTCACCAATTTTTCCGACTGGAAGACCGATCACACAGCCGTTTTCCTTTGCAGGGAATTTGAATTCACCGGCAAGCCAGATGCAGAAATCGCGGAAATGCGTGCGTTTCCTTTGGATAATCTGCCCGGGAATACCTACCCACCCAATTTGCGCCTGCTGAAAAAACATCGCGAAGGTACCATCATTTCCAATTTTGGCAGGTGGTAGCAATGGGGACAAATTGTATAGGGGTTGCAAATCGGCAGGCAAAACCAGACGGTATAATAAGTAAAAATCCACACGAATGGAAAAAGACATCATGACCCGTGAAACCATGAAGATCGTCATCCCCATGGCAGGCTGGGGAACCCGTATGAGACCACATACGTGGAGCAAGCCCAAGCCGCTCGTCAGCGTGGCGGGCAAGACCTCGCTCGAACACGTAATGGATATGTTCAAGACCCTGCCCGACCCCGAAAACGCCGAATTCGTCTTCATCGTCGGACCCTACCTCGGCGAGTTACAAGTCCCCGCTTTCATCAAAGAAAATTATCCGAATCTCAAGGCACATTACGTTGTCCAGCACGAAATGAAGGGACAATCTCACGCGCTCTGGCTGGCGCGCGAACACCTGAAAGGTCCCATGATCATGTGCTTCTCAGACACGCTGATGGAGACCGATTTCTCCTTCCTCGCAAATGAGACGGCAGATGGTGTGGCTTGGGTGATGCCCGTCGATGATCCGCGCCGTTTTGGCGTGGCGGAGGAAGGCACTGATGGCTGGGTAACGCGCTTCATCGAGAAGCCGCAAAGCCTGGACAATAACCTTGTGGTAGTTGGGTGTTATTACTTTAAAGATTCAGCGCAATTGCTCGCCGCCATAGACGACCAAATGCAGCGTGGCGTCATGCTCAAGAACGAGTATTTTCTGACCGATGCCATCTCGATCATGATCCAACGCGGGGCGAAGGTACGCACTCAAAAGATCAGCACCTGGCTGGATACCGGAACTATCGACGCAACGCTGGATACGAACAAGATCCTGCTGGAAAAGATCGGTCCGCAGGTCGGCAAGTTCGAAGGCGCGAATGTGGAGATCATCGAACCGGTGGCGATCCACGAAAGTGCGAAGATCAGCAATGCGAAGATCGGTCCATTCGCTTCGATTGGAGCGAATTGCAAGATCGAGAACGCTCAAATTTCAGAATCCATCGTCGAAGCGGATTGCGAGATCAAAGATGCAGCGTTGACCCGCTCCCTGATCGGCAAACAAGCCAAGGTCAAGGGGCGAGGCGATGGTCATGTCATGCAGTTGAACATCGGAGATACGAGTTCGGTCAGTCTGTGAGTCAAGTATGGAAGCGGTTGAGTGTCGTTCAGATACAGAGTATGCGGAGCGTCCGCTTTCGCTGCTGTGGCAGGGACAGCGATATGAGATCGCGGAAATTTTCTCGCGCTGGCGCGGACCCGGTGAAAAAGGTTTTTGCGTCAAGACCGTGAACGGTCTGGCATTCGAACTGACGTACCAGGAAATTTCAGACGACTGGCACGTCCGACCCATTTAATGTCGCAACGACATAATACAGGAGGCTTAATGCAGGAAATTGGTTCGGTACAAAGACTCTCAAAGCGTGTGGCAGGGTTGAAGCCCAGCGGCATTCGCAAGTTCTTCGATATTGCCGCCACGATGAAGGATGTCATTTCGCTCGGCATTGGCGAGCCGGATTTCACCACTCCCAAGCCGATCCTCGATGCGGGCATCCGCTCGCTGCAAAACGGCGAAACCCATTACACCTCGAATTCGGGCAAGATCGAATTGAGGCAGGGCATTTCAGAGAACCTGAAGCGGCTTTACAACGTCCAGTACGACCCCGCCCATGAGATCATTGCGACTGTCGGCGTATCTGAAGCGCTTTATCTCACCTTTACCGCCATCCTCGAACCTGGTGACGAGGTCATCATCCCCACGCCGTGTTTCGTTTCGTATCAAGCGGAGGTCATCCTCGCCGGGGGCGTTCCAGTGGAAGTGCCCGCCCGATTGGAAAACAACTTCACCATCGACCCGGACGACATCCGCCATGCCATCACCCCGCGCACGAAGGTCATCTTTATCGGGTATCCCTCCAACCCCACCGGCGCAGTCGCTCCACGTGAAACCTTGATGGAGATCGGGCGCATCGCGGAACAACATGACCTTCTGGTCGTTTCCGATGAAATTTACGACCGCCTCGTCTATGACTTTGAGCATGTCTGCTTCCCAAGTTTGGACGAAAGCCTGAAGCGTCGCACCATTTTGTTGGGTGGCTTCTCCAAAGACTACGCCATGACCGGCTGGCGCATCGGCTATGCCTGCGCTCCTGCAGACATCATTGCCGGTATGGTGCGAATCCATCAATACACCATCATGTCCGCGCCGACGACGGCGCAGGATGCCGCCATCGAAGCTTTGAAATCGGGCGAACCGCACGTACAGCAAATGGTGACGGAATATGACCGCCGCCGCCGCCTGCTGGTGTCAGGACTCAACCGCCTCGGTCTTTCGACGTTCGAGCCGCGCGGCGCCTTCTATGCCTTTCCCAACATCCGAGCCTCCGGCATGGACGATGAAACCTTCGCCGAGAAACTGCTGCGTGAAGAACAGGTCGCTGTGGTGCCGGGCAATGCGTTCGGGCCCGGCGGAGACGGGTTCGTGCGAGCCTGCTACGCGACATCCTATGAACAGATCGAGGAAGCATTACATCGCATGGAAAAGTTTATGAATAGGTACGGTTAAATGGCGGGGCGGATGCGTGGACATCCGCCCCTTTTATTTAGGAAGTTATCAATGTCAGTCTTAAACTCGGTTGTTCAAAAATTGAGTAAGTCCGTATGGGTGGTTATTGGCATGGGTCTATTGATCACCATCGCCGTTGGGGATTACATCACCGGGTCCGAGATTTCCTTTTCCCTCTTTTACCTGCTCCCCATTGCAATCTTCTCCATGGCGCTCAGCGGAATGGCGGGGGTTATGGTCGCGTTCATCAGCGCTGCGATCTGGCTCCTGATCGAAGTCCTGACGACGGAGGACGCAAGCTCCTTCGTCCATCTTTGGAACACCATCATCCGCCTGGGTTTTTTTCTCCTGCCAGCCATCCTTCTGCGAGCCATCGAACAGGAACGCAGACTCGCCCGCACCGACCCGTTGACCGGAGCCATCAACAACCGCTATTTCACCGAACTGCTGCAGCATGAAATCGACCGCTCCAACCGCTACTCGCGCCCCTTCACACTCGCCTTCATCGACTTCGACAACTTCAAAACCATCAACGACACGTTCGGGCATACCTTTGGCAATACCCTCCTGCATTCATTTGCCGAGTACGTCAGATCCAATCTGCGCAGAACCGACTATGTTGCCCGGGTGGGTGGCGATGAATTCGTCATACTCCTGCCGGAAGCGGATGAAAAAGCCGCCCGGGTCGCCGTGACGAATCTGTTCCGAAAGATCACGCACGAAATGAACGGGCGGAAATGGCCAATCACATTCAGCGTTGGCGTGTTGACCATGAACGCCCCAAAGATCTCGGTCGATAAGATCCTGAGCACAGCCGACAAAATGATGTACTCAGTGAAGAACAATGGAAAGAACGACATCAAATTCGCCACCCATGTCAATGATTGACCGGACAGTTCCGCTTCTTATCCCCCCGCGATCTTGACCTTGTACCCCAGCCTCGTCAACACCTCCGCCATGCGTTGACGGTGTTCTCCTTGAATTTCGATCACGCCGTCTTTAACCGTCCCGCCTGTCCCGCATTCCTGCTTGAGCTTCTTGGCAAGGGTTTTCAGATCCTCCTCGGTGAGGATGAGATTCTTCACCACGGAAACAACTTTCCCGCCGCGTCCGCCGGATTCGCGGTGCAGGTAAGCAGTTTGTTGCTGCGGGGGCAGAGATTTGGCATGAGATGTAGTTTGTTCTTTCTTGCGAAGGTCTCCATCCTCGGAAGACCAGACGGTGCGATTGTTATCAGACATGGTGCAATTATAAATGCAGGGACGCTTTCTTACTTCTCAGTCGTACAACTCCAATTTCAGGCTTCCATCGCCTGTTTCAATCGCTGCAAATGATCTCCGTCTTCCTTCTTCAGAATGGATGCGACCACGGGGACCATGAGTTTTTTTAATCCCGTGGCTTTAACTTCGCAAACCAATTCAATGCGTGTCCCCTCTTTTTCAGGCTTGAAACTATAGTGGTAAATTGTCTCGATCCCTTCTGTAAGGTTTTTCATTGCATAGCGTTGATCCGGCTCGTAAGCAGCAACTTCCAATTCTGTGGAATGTTCCTTTCCATTCATTAAACGAGTCTCACGATAGCGCGTCCCAACGCGGACGGGACCCTCTGTCAGTTTGACCATGCTCACGACCGACGAAGTAACTTTCGGCGCGTTTTCTGAGGCGGTGATAAAGTCGAAGACCTCTTTGGGAGTGCGGGCGATCCATTCGTTCATTTCAAATCCAGACATTTTGTTCTCCTTTTCTAAGATCCAGTTTTGATTGGTTTGACCTTCTCTATCGGCAGATACACATCGGTAAAGTGGATGCGGAGGTCTGCCTTCACGTGCGAATAACCATAAACTTCAAAGGGCGGCTGCGTACGCAAACGATACCTGCCGCTTGTGACAAGCAAGTCGTAAACATGCATGTAGGTTTCGGCGAGGTTATCGAACGAACCATAATGCCTGCCCACGCCAAAGAGTCCTGCGTCAATGGTCTGGCAGCCGATATGTCCTGACGGATTGCGAAATTCAGGAATCTGCACGCAGACATCGAAACGTTGTTTTTCCAGCGGCGTCACAGACGGGTTATCCTGTGGAATACCGATCAAGAGTGAGTCAGAATTGATGAGTTTCTCCGCATTGCCCCATCGAAACAACTCCGCCCACAAAGCAGACATGGAGGAGCCTTTTTCCAGCAGGTTATCGTATGCGCCTACGTGACGAACGAAAGCGACGATGATCGGGCGGACATGTTCCACGCGAACCCGCCTTGCAGTGGAATGATTCGGAAGCAGTCCAGACTCTTTTTTGAAATTAAACCCGGCAAGGTATTGCGGCGCGATTTGTTTCTTCCGCTCCTGAGAGGCGCGCAGGAAGTTGTTGCGAAAAAGATTTGGCGTGATGTTAAATTGACGTTCGAATGCGCGCGTGAACGACTCATGGGATTTGAAACCGGATTCGAGTGCAATGCGCAAGATCGCCTCTTCACTGACCCGCAAGCGATACGCCGCCCGTTCCAATCTCAGCCGCCGGATGTATTCCTTGACCCGCTCACCAACATTCTCGCGAAAAATACGGTGAAAATGATAAGGCGAGAAACCGACTCGTTTCGCCAGCGTCTCCAGGTTCAAATCCCCTTCGAGATGGGTTTGAATGTACAGGAGCGTGGAGAGCAATGCCTGCTCATATTTCTCGCTGGTTTGAAAGATCATATCAAAACTATACAACAAATCTCCCCCGTTGACTTGATTTTTTTTGCTATTCTTCCAACAACCCCTTTCCCGCCGCCACAGCCACCGCTGCCGCTCTCGAATCTACCCCAAATTTTTGATAGATACTTTGCAGATGAGCCTTCACAGTTCGTTCTGTGATTCCCAGTTTGTACGCCATTTCTTTATTCCGTTCCCCTTTCGCGGCGAGTTGTAAAACTTCGAGTTCACGCTCTGTCAGTGTGGAATCAGCCTGGGTAGTTGAAACAGATTTGGGCGCGGTCTGAGGCGCGAGCACGCGGGCGAGGATCTCCGGCTTAAGCAATGTCTCCCCTTTCGCGGCGGCGTGGATCGCATCCAGTAGATTTTCACGGCTCGAGTCTTTGAGCAAATATCCGCGCGCGCCTGCTTGCAGACCTTTGATCATCAGATCATCTTCGTTATAGGTGGTGAGGATGACGATGGCAATTTGCGGAAAATCTTTTCGCAGATGACCGATGGCGGTGATACCGTCCATGCGCGGCATTTGCAAGTCCATGAGAATGACTTGGGGATCTAATTTCGCTGCGAGTTCCAAACACTCAGCGCCATCCACTGCTTCTCCGACCACTTCAATATCATCCGCAGTTTCGAGGATCAGCCGCAACCCCTCGCGGACAATGAGATGGTCATCCGTAATCATCACGCGGATCATGCTTCACCGCCCACCACGAATTGCACACAAGTTCCATTCGCGTCTGACTCAATCGCAAGTTGACCACCCGTTAGCCGCGCGCGTTCGTGCATTCCAACCAGTCCGTAGTGTCCCTTTGTTTCCTGCTTCACATCAAAGCCTTTGCCATTATCACGGACTTCCAACTCCAGCGTTTTGTTTTGGATGATGAACTCCACCTTCACCTTGCTTGCCTGCGCATGGCGGGAAATGTTCGTGAGCGACTCGCTCAGGATATTCATGGCATGGTCAATGACTTCGGGAGACAGTTGATTCTCAGTCACGGAGACATCCAAATCGCACGCCACGCCCGTGGACTGTTTGAAATGCTCCACTTGCTCGCGCACCGCATCCGCCACATTGACAGGCACAGCGCGGAGATTATCTATCGCGGCGCGAGACTCAGCCAGCGTACTGCGTGCGCGGGTGATGGACTGTTCCACGATAGCAGAAGCACGCTCGGTTCGATTGGACGCGAGATGTGCTTTGATCGCTTCGAGTTGCAAGACAAGTCCCGCCACGCCTTGCGCCAGCGTGTCATGCAACTCTCGCGCCATGCGTTGACGTTCGTTCTGCAAGGTCAGCGACTCGATCTTGGCGTTGTACGCCGCCAGTTTGGCATTTGCACTTTCGAGGCTTTCAGCAAGTTCCACGGCTTTTTGGCGTTCGATGAGTTGTTGATTGAACATCACCATCAGCAGAACAATGAAGCCGCCATTGACCAACATACTGGAAAGAGCAAACCAAAATTGATCCTGCCCCACCTGCCAATACAACATGACCGCCATAAAGGTAAAAAGAAGTGTTCCCAGATACAAGGCGCGGAGTGTATTTCCAAAGAGACCCAGCGACTCACCGATCAGACAAAGAATGGATGAGCCCAACAAAGTCAGATTGATATCGCTGGCAAAAGGTTGGTTCACCATCGCCACGATCAAGATCACTTGGGCAGGGTAATAGAAGAACCACCAACGCGGATTCTCATATAGACGCGTATTCGACCAGAACAACCCCACGTGAAGAAGGAACAATCCCAAGAAGATTGTCACCGAAACCAATCCCAACCGCCACAGATCGCGGATTCCCAAAGTCCCAATCACTCCCAAAAGCAGCGAAATAAATATATAGAAGGGATAAGCAACGAAGGTGGTATTGCTCATGTTTTGTTTCATGCGCTTATTCTACTCTCGGCAGACGCACAGGCATATTGTCCGAACGGACAATGTCCACTCTCGCCCTAAATGGACGATGTGGGAAGAGGGCCAAATCCATACAATGGCAACATATCGAACATAGACAACACCCCCACCCGTCCTCCCCCAAATTTCGCATGGGAGTTGCAGAATTAATCGAAACATGAAAGCGGAATTTGGGGGAGGTGCCGATAGGCGGAGGGGGCGTCAATGGTCAATCGTCCATCGTCAAACAAGGAGCCCTTCATGAACAACAAATCCCTTCGTTACCTCTACCTCGTCATCGCCGCCATCCTCGGTTTCTTCATCGGCGGCAAATGGAACTTCCCGCTCACCGCGTGGATCGCCCCACTCTTCGTCCTTCGCTTCTTCCGCGAAAGCGACAAAGCCGGGCGCAACTTCCTACTACTCTGGGTTGTCTCCGCCGTCCCCACCATCATCTCATGGCAGGGCGCAACCTTCATGTCCAAAATCCATCCACTCGCCGAAGCGGGCTTCTTCCTGCTCACCACGCCGCTCGGTTTGCTGCCCTACGTCATCGACCGCCTCTACTATCGCCGCTTCGGCAGCACTGCCTGGCTGACGCTCATCTTCCCCATCGCCAACACCGCCATGGACTTTTTCTCCGCCAGCGGCAGTCCCTTCGGCACCTTCGGCGCGATGGCATATTCGCAGCGTGATTTCCTGCCCGCCATGCAGATCGTTTCGGTAACAGGCTTATGGGGCGTGACCTTTGTGATGAGTTGGTTCGCCAGCCTTGTCAATCATTTTTGGGATAAAAAACCCGCGCCTCTTTCCTGGACTTTTGCCGGGTCGCTCGCCCTCATCCTTTCTCTCAGCCTCGGCAGGACTCTGCTCCCCGCCCAACCCGAACAGACTGCCCAGATCGCGGGCTTCTCGCTCCCAGCGGGGAAACTAACCGAAGTGATGACTCAATTTTCGGCGGGGGACGAAGCGGTCATCTCCGATCTGCACGCGGACGAGTTGAATCAAATCCGCATGCTGGCAGAGGACGGCGCGAACATCGTCGTCTTACAAGAAGGTGCTGGCATGGGAACTTCGGAGCAGGTTGCGAACCTCATCGCGGACGCCTCTGCGCTTGCCAAAGAAAAAAATATTTACATCGTGCTGCCTGTCTTCGACCTTGGCAAAACGCCTGCCGAAAACAAAGTCCATATCATCGACCCGAACGGTGAGATCGTGCTGACACACGTCAAATACGGCGGCAACGATTTTGAAGGCTCGCTCAAAGGTGACGGTGTTCTGCAAACGATCGACACGCCCTACGGAAAACTCAGCGCCGTCATCTGCTGGGACGCTGACTTCCCGACCGTCATCAAACAGGCTGGCGAACAAAACGTGGACTTGCTCTTCATACCCTCGAACGATTGGCGCGAAGTGAAAGATATTCACGCAGGCATGGCAACCTTCCGCGCTGTGGAAAATGGCATGAGCATCTTCCGTCAAACTGGCGAAGGCGTTTCGGTGGTGACGGATGCCTACGGCAAAACCATCCACCACGTGGACATGTTCGAGGAAAATGCAAGTGGCTTCACCGGCATTCAAAACGTGCAAACACCCATCGGGTCTGTCAATACGCTGTATCCCTCCGTGGGCGATGGCGTTGGCAATGTGATGTCACTCGGATTGGTTGGATTATTAATTGGTCTGTTTGTAACGCGCAAAAAGAAGATTTCGCTGGCATAATAAAGGGAAGTGACACGCAACAGATAGTTATCTTCTACAGGTAACTATCTGTTTTGCCTGCGAAAGGAAGCCGTGAATAAATCTTTTTATAAATCTGATCTCTTCATCCTTATCCTCCTCGCTGCCGCAAAATTCGTTCTGCACCTGCTTACAAACCATCAATATGGTTTCCACCGCGACGAACTCGCCACCCTGCACGACGCGCGTAACCTTGCATGGGGATTTATCGCCTACCCACCTCTGACACCTTTCCTCGCAAGCATCGAACTTAACCTTTTTGGCACCTCGCTAGTAGGGTTTCGTTTTTTCTCGGCGTTGGCGCAATCCATGGTGATGGTCGTGGCAGGATTAATGGCAAAAGAACTGGGTGGTTCACGCAAACTACAGATCCTGTCGGCATTGGGAGCAGGCATCGGCATTCTCACATTGATACAAGGCGCGTTGTTCCAGTATGTCGCCTTTGACTTTTTGTGGGTGGTGCTACTCGCCTACTTCACCCTGCGCCTGCTCAACACAGATGATCCGCGTTGGTGGCTTGCGATCGGCGTGGTGATCGGGCTGGGAATGATGACGCGCTACACCATGGGCGTGCATGTCATTGCTCTCGTCCTCGCCGTGATGGTCACACCCGCCCGCAAATATCTTCGCTCAACATGGCTTTGGTTGGGAGCATTAATCTCCTTTCTCATCTTCATACCCAATCTCATCTGGCAGATTCAAAACAATTTCATCTCGCTCGAATTTCAAGCAGCCATCCGCGCCCGCGATATTGCCATTGGTCGTGCAGATGGGTTCCTCCTCGATCAATTGCTCATGCCAAATCCCTTCATGCTTCCGTTTTGGATCGCTGGCTTGGTATTCCTCTTCCGCTCCGCAAAATATCGGGCACTCGCCCTGCTCTCCATTCTCCCCGTGCTGATCTTCTTCCTTTTACAAGGGCGCGGATATTACCCCGCCCCGATCTATGTGATGTTGATCGCTGCGGGTATGACGAGATTAAAATCCGCCTCGTCCCTGACCGGAGCCTGGGTATCTGTTTCCTTGGGGTTTCTTATCGCTGGAGCCTTGACCCTGCCCATTGCTCCAGTCAATTCCACACTATGGAATGTTTCATACGAAGTCCACGACAACTTCGCAGAACAGATCGGCTGGCGCGAATTAACCGAACAGGTGTCAACGGTCTACCGATCCCTTCCTGCTGATGAACAAACTCGAACTGCAATCCTTGCTGGCAACTACGGTGAAGCAGGCGCACTGGAACTATACGGCTCAGAATTCAACTTGCCGCGAGTCATCAGCCCTGCAAATTCTTTCTGGCTGCAAGGTATTCCTGACAAAACCATCGATGTTCTTGTCGTGGTTGGCTATTCTGAAGAGACAGCCGAAACCTTATTCAACTCTTGTGGTGTGGCTGGAGAAGTGAGTAATTCCTATAATGTCCTGAACGAAGAAAGCAACGGTGGGATTATTCTTATCTGCAAGGGATTGCAACGCCCGTGGACGGAACTCTGGCTCGTTATGCGGAGGTTCATGTGAGTGAAATCCGCACTCTTCACTTCCTCCTCTCCCGCCTTGAACGCATCTCCGCCGATTCATCGGTGGCATACCGCGCCAGCGGTGTGAGAGGGTCCATGCTGCGGGTGGTGGAAAAACTCGAAACGGGCAGACCCGTTCCAAGTCAGGTAGTGAGGCGCTTGGTCGAGAGTGCCTATGGGTTGTTGGAGAAGGCGGCAGCGGAGAAAGTCCGGTAAAATCAAATCACCATTTCATTTTCAGGAGATTTCAACATGCAGGCGTTAGGCATCGATATCGGCGGTTCGGGAATCAAAGGTGCGCCCGTAAATATTGAAACGGGAGAATTGCTGGCGGAACGCCTGCGCATCAAGACGCCCAAAGGTGCGGAGCCCAAACCGGTGGCGGAAGCGGCGGCTGAGATCGCGCGCGCTTTCAAGTGGAATGGACCGATCGGGGTGGGGTTCCCGGCACCGATCAAACATGGGGTGGCGCTGATGGCGGCAAATGTTTCGCAAAAATGGGTGGGGACCAACGCCGATGAACTGTTGAGTCAGACAACCGGTTGCACCTGCAAAGTAGGCAATGATGCCGATGTGGCGGGCATGGCAGAGATGGCATTTGGGGCGGGCAAGGGCGAACATGGCACAGTTATCATGATCACGCTTGGAACCGGAATCGGGTCAGCCATCTTTTATAACGGACACCTTCTGCCGAACACTGAATTCGGTCACCTGCAAATGGATGGCAAGGATGCCGAGCATCGCGCTTCGGATGCGGCGCGTCAGCGGGTGGAGATGTCTTGGAAGAAGTACGCCAAACGCCTGAACGAATATCTCCATGAGATGGAAAAACTTTTCTGGCCCGACCTGTTCATCATCGGTGGCGGTATCAGCAAATACCACGAAAAATACATCCCGTTGTTGAGCCTGCAAGCCAAAATCGTTCCGGCACAGTTCAAGAACGAAGCAGGCATTGTCGGCGCAGCGTTGTTCTCACAAGGCATGGATGTAAAGGTATAAACATAAAATGGAATTAAAAAAGACCTGACGGGTTCTTATTACCTGCCAGGCCTTTTGCTTTTTAATGGGCTTTCACAACGCTGAACTTTTCTTTGCCGATCTTGTAATTGCCGCTGTGCTTGATCACCTGATCCACCACATCGTCGGGGATATCGACAAATGAGATCTTTTCTTCGATGCGGATCTTGCCGATGATGTTGCCGGGGATGTTGGCATGGAAGGCAATTTGCCCCACGATGTCATTCGGGCGGATGTTGTGCTGTTTGCCTTTGTTGATCTTGCAGCGCACCATGCCCTCTTCATGAGCGCGGCTGCCCTTCACGCGAGACTTATCGCCAAAACGGGTAAAGGATGGCTCGCGTTGACCGCGCCCACCGCGCCCGAAGTCGCGGTCGCGGCGTTCTTCGCTCACCTGAACCACTTCCGCAATGGGGCGCTGTTTCTCATCGCCGCGTGATATTTTGATGGCGGCAGCGGCAATGTTTGTCACATCGTGACCGGCTTCGATGAGTTCCTGCACCATTTCAAGTTCGCGTTTGAAACGTCCGCGCCCGAGCCAGACTTTGAGCTTCTCCACCACCTGTGCTTCGCGGTGTTTGGTAATGTCTTCCGGTGTGGGTAACTCCACCTTGGTGACAGCCTGCTTGGTCAAGGCTTCCACTTCGCGCATGCGGCGTTTCTCGCGCGGAGATAAAAGCGTGATGGCAACACCCTTCTTGCCGGCACGTCCCGTGCGACCAATACGATGCACATACACTTCAGCGTCGTCAGGCAGGTGATAGTTGAAGACGTGGGAAATATCGTCAATATCCAAACCACGAGCGGCAACGTCTGTGGCAACGAGCACTTTTAATTGATTGGCACGGAAACGTCCCAGCACACGCTCGCGGGCTTGCTGGTCGAGGTCGCCGCTGATGGCTTCGGCGGGGATTCCGCGCACAACAAGTTCATTGGCGAGGATGCTGGTCTCAGCACGGGTACGGGTGAAGATCAACGCGCTGTGGATGGGTTCCATTTCGAACAGGCGGGTGAGCGCATTGGTCTTATGGTTCTCATGGACAAGATAATAACGTTGTTCAATAGCAGCGGCGGTGAGCGTATCGCGTTTGATGACGACAGACTGCGGGTCTCGCATGAAGCGTTCCGCCAGTTTGCGGATGCGCGGCGGCATGGTCGCACTGAAGAGCGCGGTCTGACGTTCCTCCGGTGTCGCAGCGAGGATGATCTCCACGTCTTCGATGAAGCCCATATTGAGCATTTCATCCGCCTCATCGAGGACGACAGTTTTGACTCCGTTCAAAAAGAGGACTTTACGCTCGAGCAGATCGTTAAGACGCCCCGGCGTACCGACGACGATATCCACACCGCGTTGCAGGCTGTTGATCTGCGGTCCGTACGGCTGCCCGCCATAGACGGCGAGGACACGCACATGCAAATGTTTGCCATACTCTTTCATCGAGTCGGCGACTTGCAAGGCGAGTTCGCGCGTAGGCGCGAGCACCAGGGCTTGTGGATTCTTTTGTTTTACAAAATTATTGAGAATGGGAAGGGCGAAGGCGGCGGTTTTGCCTGTGCCGGTCTGGGCTTGACCGACCACATCCACACCGGTGAGCATGAGGGGTATCATGCCCGCTTGAATAGGAGTTGGCTCGGCATAGCCGAGTTCGGTGATTGCCTGCATGATCTCGTCACGCAGGTTGAGAGAAGAAAAATCGGTTGTCATTATTATCCTTTTTTATTGTAGAGGGACAGCAATGCTGCGCCTCTACGGTTAATCGGGATGTTTTGACAACTCTCTTTAACTTCTTCCTGCTCAACAAGGTCTGCTTTTGCAAGCAGAACCCGCCCAACAAAAAAGCCCGAGGTGTTCCTTCGGGCTTACTTAATCAGAGTGATCAAAACAAGTTCCCAGAATTACAGCGGGCGAGAGTGTACCACAGAATCAGCCGGCGGACGATGGTTTTACTCCAGCGTTTCCATGCTTAGCAGGAGCCATGCGCCGCCATCGTTGACGCAGTACACACGGTAGAGACGTTTGTCTTCGACGAGTTTCATCAGTGATTCGGTGATGAGGAACTTGATGCTGTCCATTTCCAGTACGTAGGACACGCGGCTTGATACGCTGTGCAGGTTGCGGTCCAGCCCGGCGCGCGATTCGTATGCCCGTGCCCGCGCTTCGATGGTTTGAATTGCCCCAAGCGGTTGTTGCTCCATCGGCGTACCCATCGACTTGTACATATCCACCGAAGATTGATAGGAGCGCGGCGCGATGACGAAGACGAACAAGGCAGCCAGCAAACACAATCCCGCCATCACCGGCAAAAAGAGACTGCCCAACATGTTTTGGAACATGTCCACCACGCCGAGGAAGTACAACACCACGGCAAAGAAAAGCAGAAACGCCCCAAAGATCAGCGAGATCAGCCAACCCTTTTTCTCATACTTACCCGAGGACTGCTGAATGAAATCGCGTTCATTTTTGAAACGATCCAATTGCGCTTGCGAATACTGTCCCTTTCGATTCGCCTCCAGGTCTTCGGCGGTGAAATAACGGACCTGCTGTAAGGCGTAGTTATGCTCATGTGTAGAACTCATGATCTCTTCTCCATGTGAATTTGACGTCATTCTACAAATTGAGACGAGTTGGGGCTATCCCCCATCATGGGTATTACAACGTCATCAGCACGATGGCGATCAGCGCCGAAAGGATACCAATCCACTGATTGCGGGTGAGCCGCTCATGCAGGAAGATCCACGCCAGCATCACAGTCGAGCCGGGGTAGAGTGAACTGAGCACCGACGCCACGTCCAGGCGCCCGGCTTGGGCGGCGAGAATGAAGAAAGCGTTGCCGGTCAGGTCGAGGATGCCGTTGACGCCGATAACCGGAAACGAAGAACGGTCATCGATGCGGAAAGAAGTCCGCGTGACAAGCATATAAACGAAGATCAACAAAACACTGGAGGTGCGCGAGCCGGTCATCGCCCACAGAAGCGCGCCTTCGTCGGTGGCGCGGTGCATGATGACAAAGTATCCGCCAAAACCAATGCCTGCAAGCAGAGGTAGTTTCAAGTCCACGAGATGCGAGAGGATATCCTTCACGCCACCCTCACTCTGCGAAACCATCCACACCGCAAAGAGGGCAAAGCCAAATCCGATCAGCGTCAAAGGTTCAGGCAAGCCTTCGGTGAGAGTCCCCACCAACACGGGCAGCGCCGCCGCCAACAACGCCGAGACAGGCGCGGCAATGCTCATGGTGCCGTTTGCCATGGCAGCATAAAGCAGGATCAGCCCGGTGGACCCAAATACACCCGCCAGCATGGCGATCAACCAAACGCGGATGGGAGGAATCGCCTCACCCGTGACCCAGGCAGACGCCGTCACAGCGACCAACCCAACCACTGAAGCATAAAACACCGCACGGACAGCCCCCACTTTGCGCGCCGCCAACCCGCCGGTAAAATCGCCCGCGCCCCAACTGAGCGCAGATGCAAGACCAAATATGATGGATAACAAGCCTCTCTCCTATTTTTTCGCGCGTGCCAACACCTTTTGCGCGTTCTTCAGCAACGGCATATCGATCATTTTCCCATCGAGCGAATAAGCGCCCTTGCCTTCTTTTTGACTCGCCTCGAACGTCTCGACGATTCTTCTCGCATACGCAATCGCCTCATCAGACGGGGTGAACGCCTCTTGCACGACCTGAACCTGATTCGGGTGAATGATCTGTTTCCCGCTGAAGCCGAGTCTTGCCCCAAACTCCGACTCAACTTTGAGCGCATCCAAATCTTTATAATCAATGGTGACAATATCAATGGGCTGCAAGTCATACGCCGCGCAAGCCACAATGACCGCCTGCCGCGCATACAATAATTCGACGGCATCCTTTGTCCGCGTTGCGCCGATCGACGCTGCGAAATCTTCACCGCCGAAGATGATCGCATCCAAGCGCGGATGTGCCGCGATTTCTTTCAGGTTCAAAATCCCTTTCGCAGTTTCGACCCCGATCAAAATGCAAATCGAGTTGACCTTCCAGCCGTTCTTCAACTCGGCATCTTCAATGATCTTGCTTGCCCATTCAATTTGTTCAAAAGACTCAACCTTCGGAATCACGATCCCATCTGGGTGATAGGGGAGGACGGCTTCGATATCATCCTTTTCCCAGCCCGAACCGACCGAGTTGATGCGTGCCAGTTTTTCGCTTGTGCCGAAGTCCAGTTCTTGCAATGCCTTGGCAATCGTGGCGCGTGCTTCCGCTTTTTTGTTGATGGCGGTGCCGTCTTCCATGTCCATGCAAATGGAATCCACGCCCAGCGTAATGGACTTGGTGATCATCTTCCAGTTGTCACCAGGCATGTAGAGTAGTGCGCGTCGTGAGTGCATGTTTCTCCTATGAGTTGCAAGTTGAAAGTTGAAGGCTGCAGGTTTAACGTTGAACCTGTAACCTTCAACCTGTAACCTTCTTCAAAAACATCGCCGTCCGTTCAAACTCCACTACCACCGTGCCATTGGGCTTTCTACCTGTGCATTTTATTTTTATCAATCCGGCATTCGGTCGTGATTTCGATTCGCGTTTTTCGATAATTTCGCTCTCGGCATAAATGGTGTCGCCATGAAAAACGGGGTTGGGGTGCATGACCTTGTCGTAACCCAAATTCGCCACGATGGTGCCTTCGGTCAAGTCTGCCACGGTCAAGCCGACGACCAAGCCAAAGGTGAAGATGCCATTTACCAGCCGCTGACCAAACTCGGTCTTGGATGCAAAATCTTCGTTGACGTGAAGCGGTTGGGTATTCATCGTCAGCGCAGAGAAAAGTACGTTGTCCATTTCTGTCACCGTGCGCCCGCCGTGTTTGAAGGTCATCCCAACTTCGAGTTCATCGAAAAATTTTCCAGCCATTATTCAACCTCCACCAGGATCTGTTCGCGCTCCACCGTCTGCCCTTGCGTTACCGAAACGGATTTGACTACTCCATCCTTCAAAGCCTGAATGCGGATTTCCATCTTCATGGCTTCCATCGTCAGCAGGGTTTGACCTTTCTTCACAGCCTCTCCCACGCTGACCGAGACGCTTCGAATCTGACCCGGCATTGGGGCGATCAATCCACCGGCATGGTCGTGTCTGACGCCTTTTTTCGCGCCCGAGGTTTTGGTGAGCATTAGCGTCTGCCCGTTGAGGGTGACCCAGCGCTTGGCAACATCTGACGAGACATGCGCCGTGACGCGTTGCCCGTCTATGAGCAAATCCATGCGCCCATTTGCCGCGCGGATAACTTGAACAGTCACTGTCTTTCCATTTACGACAGCAATGTACCCATCATCCGATGGGTTGAGTTCGATGGTTTGGGTGTCGAAGGTTGTTTTCATTTTTATTTACCGTAGGGGCGACCCTTCATTGTTTTTCAAGATAATTTGCTTTCACTGGGCGGGTCGCCCCTACAAATTAATTGCGATAATTCCCCGTCTGCTTCCAGGGATTGAACGGGTCGGTTTCATTCGAAACGGCAGGTTGCGCCTTGTCGCCGACGAAGACCACATCTGCGAGCGCGGCGGCAATGAGGGTGTGCAGTTCGGGCTGTGGGATAGCCCACTCACCGAATTTGGTTTCGACCCAGCGTGTGGAGACTTTGCCTTGTTTGAAATCATCGGTTTCGAGGACGGCTTGCAGGAAATCAATGTTCGTTACCACACCGTGGACGACGAAATCATGCAAAGCGGTTTGCATACGCCGAATCGCTGTTTCGCGATTCTCGGCGTGGACGATCAACTTCGCCAGCAAAGGGTCGTAGAAATGGGTCACATCGCTGCCGAGGGCAAACCCCGAATCGACGCGGATGCCCGGTCCATAAGGCTGGATGAATTGCAGTAACTTGCCGGTGCTGGGTAAAAATCCACTGGCAGGATCTTCGGCGTAGATTCGGCATTCAATGGCATGACCATGCTGGTGGAAATCACTTTGCGTGAAGGGAAATTTTTCACCCGCCGCAATGCGAATCTGCCAGTGGACAAGGTCGATGCCGGTCACCAATTCCGTGATGGGATGCTCCACTTGCAGACGGGTGTTCATTTCCAGAAAGTAGAAAGTGGAAAGAATGGGATCGAAGATGAATTCGACGGTTCCAGCGTTGAAGTAGTCAACCGCTTTGGCGGCGTTGACGGCGGCTTGTCCCATCTGTTCTCGCAAGTCGGGGGTAAGCAATGGAGAAGGGGATTCTTCGATGATCTTCTGATGACGTCTCTGCACGGAGCATTCGCGTTCGAAAAGATGGACAAGATTGCCGTGTTTGTCACCAAATACCTGAATTTCGATATGATGCGCGTCAGCAAGATACTTTTCGATCAGCAGACGTTCATCGCCAAAGGCGTTCAAGGCTTCGCGTTTGGCAAGTTCGATGGCTTCTTTTAATTCGCTTTCAGCGTTGACCACGCGCATGCCCTTGCCGCCCCCGCCCGCTGCGGCTTTGACAAGCACAGGGTAGCCAATATCATTGGCGGCTTTCTTGAACTCGCCGTAATTTTCCAAGCCTTCGTAGCCGGGAACCGTTGGTACGCCTGCCTTCTTCATCAATATTTTCGATTCGGCTTTATCGCCCATCGCGCGGATCGAATCGGCTGAGGGACCGATAAAGGTCAGGGCTGCCGATTCGGTTGCGGCGGCGAAAGAAGCGTTCTCTGAGAGGAATCCATAGCCCGGGTGAATGGCATCCGCTTTTGAGGCGCGAGCGGCGCGGATGATCTTTTCCATGTTCAAATACGATTCCTTCGGCGCAGCGTCGCCAAGCAGAATGGCTTCATCCGCGAATTGCACATGCGATGAGTCGCGGTCGGCTTCGGAATAGACGGCGACGGTTTTGATACCGAGTTCGCGGCAGGCGCGCATGATGCGGATGGCGATCTCGCCGCGATTGGCAATGAGAATTTTATCGAACACGCAACTTCTCCAATAATTCCCTTTCCCGTTCGGGTTTCAACCCCGCCTTCATTTCATATCCCGCAGGACGTTCGCGCAACCAGGTGAGCATATCTTTGACCGTCGTGGCGAGGGAAGAAAACACCAGCCCTGCCTTGATGGCTTTGAAAACATCCACATGCGCAAAGCCCGCATCTTCGCCCGTATCTGGCAGCCAGGCGGGCATGTCGCTCCACGGCGCGACATGGTTCTGATTCAAAAAGTCCACCGGAGCCCACACATATTTTGCATCACTACCGCTGACCAGTTTGCAGGTATCGAACAGCGTGCCAAGCGAAAGCGGCGCTTCGGGACCGGTGGCGTTGAACACACCCGAGACGTCATTCGCGATCAAATGGATGATGAAATCCGCCAGGTCTCGCGCGTCGATGAATTGCGTCAACGCTTCGGGGCGGTCGGGCGCAAGGACCTCTCCGCCACGCGCGACACGCTCCACCCAATAAGTGAAGCGATCGGTCGGGTCATGCGGACCGACGATCAGCCCGGGACGAATGATGAGCGAGTTGATGCCAAAGACATCCTGCACTGTTCGCTCGCACAGCACCTTCAGCGGACCATATGTCTCGGCGGTGATGTCCTCCACGGTTTCATCTTCGAGCCGCCCCACCGGAGCGCTTTCGTTAATGCCTATCTTGCTAAAATCGGAATAGACCGAAATGCTGGAGATGAACACATATTTTTCGACGCGCCCCTTCAACGCTTCAGCGGAGAGTCGGACGACGCGCGGCACATAACCACAGGTATCGATGACCGCATCCCACTGACCCGGAAGTTGTTCCAGATCCTGTTCCCTATCTCCCTGATAGCGTTTAACCTTGCGAAACAGGGTTGGGTTGGTCTGTCCGCGGTTGAAGAGCGTCAGGTCATGTCCACGCGCACGGGCGGAGTTGACGAGATGCCTTCCAAGAAAGCGCGTACCGCCAATGATGAGGATCTTCATGGTTTGACTCCAACGAGGGTGAAGAGCGTATCCGATGGCTTGACCGGATCAAAGGTGAACTCGCTGTAGACCTGAACATCTACAAAGCCCGCCTCCACAAACAAGGCTTTGGCTTCGCCTTGGGTGTAAGACAGTGTGGCAGGCGATTGGTTATGCGTCTCCGATTGAATCTGCACCCCATCCTTGATGATCTCCCACAGATCGTGAGTGTCTTCCATTTTGGTCTCAAGGTTGTAGCGCGACCAGGCAGTCCGGCGGACGGTGGCGCCATCTTCGGGTCGTGCAGCTTCCTGCGTGAAGCCGCTGTCAACCGGGTCACCTTCCACCCACAAGGTCATGAATGGAGCGATGAGCGCTCCGCCCGGCTCGAGGTGTTCGAAGAAGCGCTTCATCGCCTGTTGAGGTTCGTTCGGTTTCAACAACAGTTGAATGGAACTCGAAGGCACGAGGATGGTCTTGTATTTGCGCGGCAGGTTCAGATCGATCATGCTTTGGTTGTAGAGTTTCGGGGTGAGCCTTTTCCTAGCGGCATTCGTCTCACAAAGCGCGATCATTTCTGGAGAGATGTCCACGCCATCCATGTCGATACCCTGCGCGAGAAAATCCAGGATCAACCGTCCGCTGGAACAGCCAACATCCAACACAGGTTGACCATATTTCTGGATGAGGTCGAGAAACATGAAGCGATCTGCCCATCTGGACGTATCGCCGCGCAATAAGTCCCAATACTGAACCATCAAACCGTAGTACTCGTAGGGCTGGGATGCCATGAATCTCTCCTTGGTTATTTGACGCGCTTCATTTTTGCTTCGGTGGCTTTGGCTTCGCTGCCATCCGGCATGATATTGTACGCAGTAATGGTCAGTTCTTCATCGGCAAATTCCACTTCGGTGCGCCAGCCCCAGTCCGGTCCGCCGGTGGGGTCGGGGTACGAGCCGAGGACGAAGAATCCATTCCCTTTGGCGTTACCTTCGCAGAACATGATGGCGGTATTGTTGTGAAACGAGTCCACCCAGCTGGCTTCGAAGCGTTCGAGCGTGGTGTTGTACCCGAAGGTGAACATACCGTGCTGCGCCTCACCATCAATGGAAGATTGATAGAGAAAAAGGGCAAAGCGTCCGTCAAGCACGATCTGGATCGTCCCAGCGATCGGCGCTTCGTTGGCGAGTGTATCGGGTTCAAACCAGAGTTTGGAGGTTCCCTGCCAGTGACCGGCAAGATGAGCGAGAAAGTGATGGGGAGAGGAGGTTGTGTGAGACATATTTACATCCGAAACACCCCAAACCCACCCTCTTGTTTGGGAGCATTCAAAATAATGGAAAGGGACAATCCCAACACCTGACGAGTATCAGCAGGGTCAATCACACCGTCATCCCAGATGCGAGCAGAAGAATAGTAGGGACTGCCTTCACGCTCGTATTTCTCCAATAGCGGACGTTTGAACTCTTCCGCTTCTTCCGCATTGAGAGTTGGTTTGCCCTCTCTGACGAGTTGATCTTGTTTGATGGTTAACATCACGTTCGCGGCTTGCTCGCCGCCCATGACGGAGATGCGCGCATTGGGCCACATCCATAGGAAGTTGGAGCCGTAGGCACGACCTGCCATGGCGTAGTTACCTGCGCCGAACGAGCCGCCGATGACGAGAGTCAACTTGGGGACGCGGGTGGTGGCAACGGCATGGACCATCTTCGCGCCGTCTTTGGCGATGCCACCGGTTTCGTATTCTTTGCCGACCATGAAGCCGGTGATGTTTTGTAAGAAGATAAGTGGAATGCCGCGCTGGTCGCACAGTTCGATGAAGTGCGTCCCTTTGAGTGCGGACTCGCTGAACAAGACTCCGTTGTTGGCGATGATGCCGACGGGGTAGCCGTGGATTCTCGCAAAGCCGCAGATGAGGGTTGTGCCGTAACGCGCTTTGAACTCGCGGAACTTGGAACCGTCTACGATGCGGGCGATGATCTCGCGGATGTCGAAGGATTCTTTGAAGGTGCGCGGCAGGACTCCGTACAATTCGTCGGCGTTGTACAAAGGCTCCTCGGGTGGAGCAACTTCCAGTCCAGAAAGATGCGAGTGGACATGCCCGCGCGGTAATGTTTCAACGATGCTGCGCAGGATCTCAATCGCGTGGTCATCGTCTTCTGCAAAATGATCTGCCACGCCCGATTTGCGAGTATGGACATCGGCACCGCCCAATTCTTCAGCAGTGACATCTTCTCCCGTTGCGGCTTTGACCAGCGGAGGTCCGCCGAGGAAGATGGTTCCTGCACCTTTGACGATGACCGCTTCATCACTCATGGCAGGGACGTAGGCGCCGCCTGCTGTGCACGAGCCCATCACCGCCGCGATCTGCGGAATGCGCTTGGCAGACATGCGCGCCTGATTGTAAAAAATGCGCCCGAAGTGATTGACATCGGGGAAGACTTCATCTTGGAAAGGCAAATTTGCCCCGCCAGAGTCTACGAGGTAGAGGCAGGGCAAATGATTTTCTTCGGCGATCTGTTGGGCGCGGAGATGCTTCTTGACCGTCATCGGAAAATACGAGCCGCCTTTGACGGTGGCGTCGTTGGCGATGATGAGCACTTCACGATTTGAAACCCTCCCGATGCCGGTGACAATGCCTGCGCCTGGGGCTTCGCCTTTATATAGATCATGCGCCGCCAATGTGGAGAGTTCAAGGAAGGGCGCGCCCGGGTCGAGCAGACGTTCGATGCGTTCGCGCACGAATAACTTGCCTTGCTCTTCGTGGCGTTTGCGATACTTCTCGCCGCCGCCTTCGCGGACAAAAGCAAGGTGTTTTTTTAGTTCCTGCGCGAGGGCGCGGTTGTGTTCGGTGTTGGCTTTGAATTCAGGGGAGTGGGGGTCTAAAGCAGAGGAAAGCGTTTCCATTGGATGAGTTTAGCATAAAAATTAACCGCGGAGGCGCAGAGGACACGGAGAACGACCCCCACCCGTCCTCCCCTCGCGAAGCACCCTGTGGGCAAATACGACATTGAAACCCCCTCTGGGTTTATGTAAAGTATAACTTGTCGTATTTGGGGGACGTGTGCCCTTTAGGGTAGGTGCCCGTAGGGCGGAGGAGGTATTACTTCAATTTCTCCAACATCGCTTCCGCCTCTTCGTACACCACCTTGTAATAATACGGCGGACCGTCTTTGGCGGGTTGAGTAATTCCCAATCACTTCGGGAAGAAGGTAAGAAGTTCTTTCAGGTTTCCAAGAAGGAATCCGATGACGGGAAATAATAGCGAATTCAAGAAGTTCAATCCCGTTTGAACATCGAATGTTGAATCTCGGCGGGATTTGACATAATCATGGTAATCCATCAAGGCGCGGATATGGTTGAGCGTTTCCGTGTCCGGGATTTCCTTCCGGCTTTGCAGCTTCTCGATCTTGGCTTGAATTTCTGTCAGGGCTTTTTGTTTGCCATATTGGATGATGTGGCGCAAAGCACTTTGGCTAACGACAAAAGCTAGAATGAGCGGAAGCCACCCCAACGTGATGACAAAAATCGAACCAGTTATGAATAACGGATTGAATACAGCCAGTAACAAGGTCACAACACTGGCTATCATCGTGATCAAAAAAATAAAGGATGTAAACAATCCTGCAAAGCGGGCAATAATCTCTGAACTTGCCGGGTCTGCCTGATAAAGCTTGATCTGATAGCGCTTGATCCGCGATGGCATATTGATCGCTCGAGCAAATTCATAAAAAAGAAGACCTGTTTGTATAATCATAGGCAGGAAGGCAATGATTACCGGAATACGTGGAGGTGTTTCGCCGGTCAGGATGGCTGTGACGATGAAGTAAGCGTCGAACACAATCGCAAACAGAATGCTCCAAACAAGTTCCGCCCGGCGATTGGTCCAGGATTTCAACCAGGACTCAAGGTCTTGAAAATCCTCTTCAGCGGACATTGCATTCAGCAGGTGATTTGATATGACCGACGTGGTCATTTGCCAGTATTTTTGAGTCCCCACTACGCCAAGATAGATGATCAGCATCAGCGGTAAAAAGATCAGGAAATCATCCAACGCCTGCCTGCCCGGTTCGAACACAAAGAGGATCAATGCCGCCCATGCTATTCCCGCAAGGATCAAAATCAACGCACTGCCCTCGATAAAAAACGCATTGGTGGGCCGCACCCCAAACGGACGTCCCATGAAGATGAGTATTTTTCGGGTGAGGTTTGTGTAGAATCCCCATGCGACCTGTTCACGAAGCCGCTGACGAACTGTCGCGAGACTGTTGGTCTTCTTCATGCTTCACCTCTCCGGTGTCGATGTCACTGAAATCAGTATACAACTCCGGAGGGTCAAAAGCAATTCAGACCAAAAACAAAAAAAGACCCGGCGATGAGCTGAGTCCCTTTCGACCCCCTCCGCCTTCGGCACCTCCCCCAAATCCGACAGTGATGCGCTCTCTGGATTCATTCAAAATTTACATTGTCGTATTTGGGGGAGGACGGGAGGGGGCTATTTCAATTTCTCCAACATCGCTTCCGCCTCATCATACGCCACCTTGTAGACGTATTTTCCGGTCGTATCATAGACAACCTTACCGTCAATTTCCTCCCAGCCCGTGGCGAGTTTCTTCGCCTCTTTCGCATGGAAAATCGCCGCGTCCTTGTTGCTTAAATCCTTAAAACTTTCCAACTTGTAACCTTCCAACGCGAGCGTAGCGAGGAAGAGATTTACATCGGCACCTGTCAACACATACCCACTGCGCTCTGTGATCACCAGCGCCTCGGACGCTTTTTCCTGCGCGTCCTTGAAATCGCCCTGCGCGTAACGTAAACGCGCCAGCTCGAGCAGGATATTGGCTTCACTTTCAACCAAATTGATTTGCCGACAGAGACTGAGCGCTTTGGACAGGTTTTCTTCTGCCAGAGTCAATTCGTTACTGGCGCGATACGCTGCGCCGAGAAGCCAGTAAGCGCGAACATAATCGCGGGGAACAGGATAACCAAGCCCGTGCTTATCCGCCAATTCAAGGGCGCGTTCGGCACTTTCGATTGCTGATTTCAGATTTTCGATTTTCGATTTTGGGTTGTCCCTTGCCATAAGCAGAAAACGCAGGGAGCGGTACGACCAAGTAACACCAATATACTGAACGTCATTTCCCTTTTCAAAAAGTTTTACTGCTTCTGAAAAATCTTTTTCTGCTTCGTCAAATAATCCAGCATAAATCAACGTGTGACCTAATTCTGCATGACCCACACCTTCAACGTACATTTCACTAATCTCGCGGCACAGGTCAATACAACGGCGCAGACTGCGCTCCGCGGCGTTCAGCGCGCCGATTTTCAGTTGGTCATCCGCCATGTTCCCCAGCCCGATGGCGAGATTTTTCTTGTCGCCCGCTTTTTCTTGCAAGTCATTTTGCAGTTCAAGCAGCAGTTCAAGCAACGGAACGGCGCGGCGTGACTGCCCGCTCAGGGAGTAGGAGTTGGCGAGTTCGTTGAGAGTCCACGCTTGGTCGCCTTCTTTTTTCAAACGCGGCGGTTTATCTTCGCCGTCGAGAAATAGAGCGCGTAAAAGTTCAATGCGTAGTTGATAGGCGCCGAATTGAAAATACAAAGTATTGGCTAAACGGTCACGAAATAAAGCAAATGCCTCATCCAAATTCCCCGCCCTGACCATGTGATGATACAGTTCAATGACGGGCGCGAGGTCTTCCAGTTTTTCCACTTTTTCACGCTCAGGAATCCCCTGAAAATAATTGACAAGCCGTTTGTGCGCGCCGGTGCGGTCGGCGGCGGTCAGGCGGTCGTAGGAGAAGCGGCGCACGATGGGGTGCAAGTCGTATTTGTTGGTCTTGCGATCCCAATGCAGGAGTCCGCGAGATTCAAGGATTTTCAGATCATCGTCGAATTCCACGTAGGGGCGCGTCGGTGACTCGCCCCTGCCGTCTTCGGCAAGGGCTTTCAATGCCTCATAATCCATTGCGGCGCGGAAGCAGGCGATACGTCCCAGCAATTTCTTTTGTGCGGCGGACAAACTATCGAAACCCACCTCCAAAATATGATGTTTGTTTTGGATGATGTCTTTGGTGATCTCAAGATGTTTCGCGGCAGCAATGTCACCTGGCAGAGTACGGTCATTGACGATATAGCCCGAAAGGATGCGCAAACTGAGCGGATGGTAGCCGTACGGCTCACAGGCGCTTTCGATCTCGGTGTGCGTACCGCGAATCCCTTGCGCGTGAAAGAAGTCAACGGCATCGTCCTTGTGCATGGCACGCAATTCCTCTTCCCGAATACCTTGTAGGGGCGACGCATGCATCGCCCTTACCAAAACGGCTCGCGGGGTCAGGCGCGTGGTCATCAGGACTTTGCCTTTCAACATCCCACCATACGCGCCAACGGATCGGAGAAGACCATCCGCAAGCATATTGATGCAATCGCGGCTGGTGTCTTGCGAATCATCATTCTGTATTTCGTCGCCTTGATAAGCTGCGCCCATACTTCCGTAGGCGCGAAGCACTCTTTCAAATCCATCGAGAATGAGCAGTACGCCCGGGTTTCTCAAATAATTGAGCAATAAATTTGTTTGGTCATATGGCGATAATTGTCCAGCGTTCAAAACGCCGAAGTATTGGAGCGTCTCTTTTACGAAGTTATCGAAACTGGCATCGCCTTCGTAAAAACTCCAGAAAACCACTTTGATGAATTGCCGCGCGGGAACATCATGGGTCAGCCAATACCAAGTGAGCGCCGATTTGCCAAATCCACCGAGGGCGCGCAGAATCAACATGGGATGCTGCGAGTCGTTCAACAGCCATTCGGTCAGCATCTTTCGCTCAGATTCACGCCCGGTGAAATTGGGCGGCATTCCATATGGGTGGGCAAGGAACCATGAGGCGGGTGTATTCTCAGCGCTTTCCTGCGGGTTGGCGACGGGAATCTTCGCATCCGGTTTGCCAAGCGCAGTGAAGAGTTGCTTCCATGCAATGGCTTCGCGGTCTTTCTTGGCAAAGTCAATCCAGTTGTATCTCGAAATAGATACGGGGATTTCTTTTTCGATTCCCGGTTCAGACAGCAAAGGAATGATCTTTCGCTTTGTACCAGTTGGGTCAAGTTGTATCGCCACCTGCACTTCAAATTGCGTCCATTGTCCTTTAAACCAATTTTGCGTGAGAACCAAAAGCATGTCCCGGCTGGCTTTGACAGCATTCTCAATTCCTGCAGAAGCGATTTCCCCCGCGCCTAGATCTTTGTAATCAATGCATACCTTTAATCCAGCACTTTCCAATGCTGGCAATAAAGTATCCACAACCCACTTTTCGTCCGCGTGGTTGTAAGAGATAAACACATCGTACTTGAATTGAGTGTCTGCCATGCTGCCTGCCCTTGTCAACTCGGAACGTGCCAACTCCCCCAATTTTATCCTCGTTTTCCCTGAAAACTATCCCATCGAAACAAAAAAGAGGAAAGCCGCCTTCTTTCCTCTTTCATCTTCCATTTACTACCCGGCGACCTTCTTCAACACCTCGCCCAGGCGCGTCACCTCGTCCAGCGTGTTGTAATGCGCCGCGCCCACGCGCACCATCCCGCCCTGCTCATACAAACCGAGTCGCTCCACCACATTGAGCGCGTAATAGTGACCGTCCCAGACGTAGATGTTCTCCGCCGCGAGCCGTTTGGCGAGTTCCTCCGGGTGCATGTCACCGAGGCGGAAGGAGAAGGTCGCCACGCGTTCGTCCAAGCGGCGGCTGTCGGTGAGACCGTAGACTCGCAGTCCCGGAACCGCTTCCAGCGTGGAGAGAAGCGCGCGGCTCAACTCGAACTCGTAGGCGCGGATGGCGGTCAGGGCTTTCTTCAACTCCAGCCGTCGTCCGCTATAGCCTTCCTCGCGCAAACCGTCCGCGTAGCGCCCGCCGAACTCCTTCGCGATCCATTCGAAGTATTCCACCGCACCGAGCACGCCCGCAATGCCCTCATGGTTCTGCGTGCCGGTCTCGAACTTGCCGGGCAGTTCATTCGTCGCCGGGCGCACTTTGTAGGCAAATAAATTCTCGAGCAGGTGCTGCTTGCCGTACAGGATGCCAACATGCGGACCAAAAAATTTATATTACAGGACACAAATCACAAGACACGTTCAGCTTTACGGTTCGCTTGGTTATTGGAAAGACAAATAAGTGACCCTCGGAAAGCGAACGTCATAATGGGTGATGGGCTATTATAATCAACGCCTGTCACCTATTTCTTTTTCGGAGTACATCCAATGCCTCTCGATCTTTCCGCTATCCGTAGTCAGTTTCCTGGTCTAAATCGTCCTGATGTTTTCTTTGATAATCCTGGCGGTACCCAGATCGCCAAGCCATCTCTCGACCGAGTCACTCGATATTTGATTGAAAGTAATGCTAATCATGAAGGTGCATTTGCGACAAGTATTGCCTCCGATGCGGTTCTGGACGAAGCACACCGCGCAATGGCGGATTTTTATAACGCGGCATCTCCAGAAGAGATTGTTTTTGGCAACAATATGACGACGATAACTCTTCATATCAGCCGGTCCCTTTCACGTGAATGGAAGGAAGGTGATGAAATTGTCGTGACACGGTTGGATCATGATGCAAACGTGACCCCCTGGGTTTTAGCGGCACAAGACCGTGGCGTACTGGTGAATTGGGTGGATTTTGATGTGGAAGATGGAACCCTAAATCTGGATGATTTGCAAAAAGCGCTGGAGCGAAAACCTAAACTTTTAGCAGTGGGCTACGCTTCAAATTCACTGGGCACGATTAATCCAGTCAAGAAGATCATTGATATGGCTCATGCAGTTGGAACTTTGGTTTACATTGATGCCGTTCAATATGCTCCACACGGCACGATTGATGTTCAGAAACTGGACTGTGATTTCCTTATTTCCTCCGCCTATAAATTTTTCGGCACTCACTCCGGGATTTTGTATGGAAAACATGACCTTTTAGAGAAACTATTTGCTTATAAAGTTCGCCCTGCAACCAATAAACTTCCTGGAAAGTTCGAAACCGGTACCCAGAATCATGAAGGGATTGCCGGGGTATTGGGAGCAATTGAATATTTTGAATGGGTGGGCAAGGAGTTTGGTGGTGAGTTTACAAGCGGGCTGGCAGAAGAGAAATATCAAGGCAGACGCCTGGAACTCAAAAAAGGCATGACCGCCATCCATGCCTATGAATACGAGTTGTCACGTGGATTGTTATCAGCACTAGAGTCTGTACCGGGACTGCGGCTTTATGGTTTAACGGATGTTCGTCATCTGGATGACCGTGTTGCTACGTTCTCATTCCGACTGAAGGACATTCATCCGCGTGTGGTGGCTGAAAAATTGGCGCAAGAAGGAATTTATGTATGGGACGGACACTACTATGCTCTCAATGTATCCGAACGCCTAGGCGTGGAAGAACATGGTGGAATGGTACGAGTTGGCGCTGCTCATTACAACACGCTTGAGGAAGTCGCTAGGTTAAAGGATGCTTTGACCAAAATTGCAAACCAATAATGGTTGACTTTCAGCAGTAAAGAATTTATCCGTTCAAATCGGCAATGACTTGATTTACTTCATAAGTTGTTGCCGATTTTCTTTTATAAATTGAATTAGTTCCTTTTCTTCGATGATTTTACCCATCCCAGGCAGGTCTACCCCGTGTAACTTCTCCTTTTTCAGCCAAGCTGTAACAGTTCTTACTGTTACAGCACACATCTCTGCTACCTGGGTAATTGTGTAATACTTCCCCTGTGGAATCGAGGTGCCATTATCTGCCGGTGGTTTTTTGTCTTGTTTTATTTCCGGGGTAATTGATGCTTCCTTCGCCTTTCTTTCCCGTCGCCAGCTCAAAATAAGTGAATAAACCTTCCCTAATATTCTGCTACGTTCTTCGTTTTCTTTGGCAATGATTTCTTTCAATTTTGCATCATTTTGTTCCAAATATGATAGGAACTCCTTGGTCTGGCTTGGTGATAACTGGATAGTATTAGTTAAACACCAGTCATCTTTCTCCATTTTATTCTTTGTTGGATTTTCGGTAACTTTACCTTTCACCTTTTTATCAGCCGGCATAGTTATCCGATATGCAATTGTTCCGACAACCAGTCCCTTCTTTTTCCACGCCTTTGATTTCTGCGCATCTTCAAGAATACGTATTGTTTGACTGCCAAACATATGAGTAATGCGTTGTGTCTGGGCATCCCATACCACTACCCCCAATCTATTCCAATTTTGTTGGTCGAAGCGCTTTGCCCACTTAGGACATGGAGGGCATGATAAGGTGTAAATAGAATCGTTCATGTGATATCCCCATGCCGGCTCAGAGATAACGGTGTTCATTGGTAATTCCTCCTGAGTATACTTTTGTATGCTGCTATTTCAATGATACCCAAAAATGATTGAGATAATCTGCCGTTATGGTTGGTCCAAACTCCAGCATGTTATGCCCAAAAAACCATCGCATTTCACCTTGAATTTAGCCCTGAAATTGTAGAGAAAGTCAGGTATGATCGGTTAACGTTGTATAGTCTTGAGAATCTTGTATATGCAGATAAGGCTCTTGGACGGAAAAAATAGATTCAGTTGGTTACTGGAACATCCCGGGTTGTGATTACATTCAAACAGAAGGCAGGTTTTGTGTGGGATATTTCTTTCTCCATACGCCATCCCAAGGCTGTAATCAAGTCTATTACGGGGTCACTATCTTCATCTGTTTATGCACTGTTTATGCAGGTGTGACTCTGAAAAAATTCGTGAGGCGGACTCATCTAATATGCTTACACCTGACTACAGACGGCAATCATTAATTCCCCAATGCTGCCCCAACCATTTGCAATGATAATGTCAGAGATGTGGTTGTAGCGACACTTCGAAACTACCCTTACTGTGTCTCCGGTATATTTGAATGGTAGGTTCTAATTTCTTCGGTATCAAGGATATCGGAATGTCTCGAGGAGTAGTAATCTATATTCGTACTTCTTCTGAAACCCTAGGTGAAAGTTCAAGCCCGGTTGAACAAGAATCGGATTGCCGGCGTTTGGCAGAAGAAAAGGGATTGCAAATAGTTCACATCTACCGGGATGTCGAAAAATATCAGGTGAGGAACAGGCTAGTCGAACCATCGGGGAGTCGCTCAGATCGCCCTGCCTTGCAGTCCATTCTCAAAGCCGCCGCCAGGGACAAATTCGATGTGGTTATTACCTGGCGCGAAGACAAACTGTATCATGGAATACGAGCTATATTGGCAAGCGAGACATTCAGGTGGAGCTTCACACCAAGATTTGGCGGTGAGATAGCAATTACTTGATTTTCCGAATAATAGCGAAATTATAGTTTAGCTATAATGAACAGCCATTAATGAAAAAGATAACACCTCGGCAATCCCGCTAAAGGGGAAGAATTGTCAAGGCGCTTCTCTTTTAAGTACGCACTCCTGAATGAAAAGTGCAGCAATCGTCTAGGGAGCAGGGTGTGGCATGTATTATTTGTAGTTCAATGTGGACCGAAACTTATACCCATATACATGATATATGCCACTCTGGACAGATCCGATTGCGGTTGAATTGACTGTTTTGACTTCACATCCAATTTTAGTAGGATTGTTACCCTAGTGTCGCTGCCCTGTCGTCAAGGATGGAGCCGTTCGAGATAGGGTAGCGACTGCCTCCTTGTTGACAGGGTGTACTCTGGAACATTCATTAACATTCCCCTACCTGAGGAATATAATCCCCTTCCACCCATTCCTCGCCTTTGGGTCCCACTTCTTTTTTCCAGACAGGCACAATTTCTTTGAGGCGGTCAATCCCATAACGCGCTGCCTCGAATACGCCTGTGTCTCGATGGGCTGCCGTGCATGCAATTAGAACCGTAGGTGTGCCGGGATACAGTTTGCCGATTCTCTGCACAATAGCAATCCCTTCGATGGCGCTCCAGCGTTCGCGGATTTCGTCCGCCACCTGCCTCATTTTCAACTCTGCCATCGGCTTATAGGATTCGTATTCGAGATAGGTGGTCTCGTGCGGGTCGCTGCGCGCTGTGATTCCCCGTACCATGCCCGTGAAAATTGCCGCCGCACCTGTGGAATCAAGCGTGATTTTGGCAAGCAGGTCGTCCAGGTCAATCTTACTTTCGGTGATCGAAAAAATCGTTGGGTAATTCATCTACTATCCGCCAATCTGACTCATGCCGCGTTGTGAACCAGCAGGCACAGAGACAAGCATATCGTGATGTTCAGGTTTTTGGGCAAGGGCTTGACGAAAAAAATCTTCGAGCGGTTTTCCATGCCGCACCGCGTCGCGCAAGGATACTTCAGCGGGAATTACAAGACAGGAACGCAACTTGCCATCCGATGTCAATCGCAGGCGATTGCAATTTTGACAAAAATGCTCGCCAAGCGGGGAGATAAATCCAACTGTGCCAAGTGCGCCTGGGATGCGATAAGTGCGTGCGGGACCATTGCCTATCGGTGCGGTCACGGGTTGAAGGTCAAAAGTCGAAAGGGCAGCACGCATCTCCTGAACTGAAACATATCTTTCATCGGGAGCGGAGAAGCCTTCGCCCCAATCTTGCGCGTTGCCGATGGGCATGACTTCGATAAAGCGCACATGCCAATCATTCTCAATCGTCAGTTGCGCGAGCGCGGGCAATTCGTCAGCGTTGAGTCCGCGCACGATTACAGTATTCAGTTTGAGCGGCGCGAGATGCGCGCGTTCGGCGGCGGCGATTCCCTTCCAGACGCGGTCAATCTTTCCCCCGCGTGTGATGCGTCTGAACTTGTCGGCATCCAATGAATCCAAACTTATGTTAACGCGTTTGAGTCCCGCGTCGGCGAGAGGCTGCGCGAGTTGAGCGAGCAACATGGCGTTGGTCGTCAGGCTGACTTCATCGATTCCTTTGATGGACGCGATGCCGCGCACGATTTCGACCACATGTGGATGAACCAACGGTTCGCCCCCGGTAAGACGGACACGCGTCACGCCTTCGCTCGCGGCGGCTTCGACCACCCGAACAATTTCCCCCACTGATAGTTGTTCTTCGCGCGGCTGCCATTGCAGTCCCTTGCGCGGCATACAGTAAACGCAGCGCAGGTTGCAGCGATCGGTGAGCGAGATGCGGAAATAGGTGATGGCGCGGCCGAACGGATCAATGAGCATGGCTGGCTTCCCAGTTTTGAATGGTTGTGAGAACGCTTTCGGCGATGCGGGCGGGACGCGGGGGAATTCCCGAAATTTGCGCATGTTCAAGACGCGGATCCACTTCGATGATCTTGGTCTTGATTTCAACAGGAACGCCATCATGGGTCAGTCCACGCAAGATGCCACAAATGGGCGCATGGAGAATCGTTCCGCCAATGCGGGCGATTTCCTGTCCTTCGGTTACGACATCGCCAATTTGATGTGATGTTGAAAATTTTCCAGCCACAGGCGCATAGACGTAGCGATCACGGGAATGCCCTTCTATGGAGATGGGTTCGCCCTCTAGCGGACATGTGCTGCCGTGGGTGAGCACCTGCCCCAATCGTTCGCCCCAGGCGGTTTCGATGGCGGTATGAACGGTGCGCCCTGCTGTGAAATTGGGTCCCAACCCAATGGTGAGCGGAGCAAGATGGATCTGCCTTTCGGGTTGGCTGTGTTTTTTCATACGTGCGTCCACCAGGATGTGTGGACGCAGTTTTGACAGGAGGCGATTGAAATCGCCGACAAGTACAGGAATGAATGTGGGTTGGATCAATATGCCTCTCAGGATGGAAAGGTTATTTACTCTGCTGGCTTGCACGGCTTCGAGCGTTGTGTTTCCATCAAAAATAGCGTCAGCGAAGGACATCTTGCGACGGGCGACCATGGGGAGAGGAGAATCGTGAAGTGCAACGGCATAACCCGACTTGTACAATTGGTGTGCGACCGCTGAACCGATGTCGCCGCTGCCTCTTACAAGAATGCGCCACGCAGAATGCACTTCATCTCCAGAATGTCAACCAGAAATTGGATACAGCGAAAGACATGATCGCGCCCAGGGTGCGACGCAGGTTGAGACCGTTGATCCGCACCGCTCCCAAATAACTGCCTGCCAACGCGCCGAGCAGACCAAACGGAATCAACGACAACCCGAAAGAGGTGATGATCAATGTGCCGCCCGCCACGCGCCCAAGTAATCCACTGATGGAATTGAGAGCAATAAAAGCCGCGGCGACGGCGGAGGCGTGTTTGGATGTCCCCCAGCGCGCAAAAATGATGATGGGGGATAGAAAAATCCCACCGCCGATTCCGACCATACCAGAGAGGAGTCCGATGAGGAGACCAATGATGAGAGCGAGGAGGTAATTGGTCGAGGGTAATTGGCGATTAAGATTCGTTTCAGTTTCCACGTCGCGTCGTGTAGAGAAAAATAAAAGACGAACGGCTACGAAGGTGAGAACGATATAAAGAATGATCGAATAGGTCTCGTCAGTGATTTTGAAGTAGCCGCCAAGGAATGCGGCAGGAACCGACGTAACAAGGAAGGGGAGAAGCAGGTCGCGGCGCAGATGTCCCGCGCGGTAGAAAGATGAAAAGGATATGCTGGAGACCAGGATATTCAAAACCAGCGCGGTGGATGCCATTTCCTGCGGCGGGATACCGAAAAAACTCATCGCAGCCAGATAGCCTGTCGCGCCGCCAAAGCCTACGCTGGCGTAGAAGAAAGCAATCAGGGGAACAAGCAAATACAGGAGGGACGTCATCATCAGCCTCCACTGACGGGAGGGAAGATCGCGATATCATCGTTCGGACCAAGGATTTGTTCGGAAAAGGCGAATTCGTGGTTGACCGCGACGAGGATCGATTTCATCGACGAGGCAAGCGAAGGTTTTTGCACGATGATTTGAGATAGTAAATCTTGCACGGTCGGTTGCTCCTGTTCGATGTCCAGCACGAGTTGGCTGGCTTGCGCTTTGTCTTTGAGAGTGGCGAAGAGTTTGACTGTGAGGTTCATAGCGCGGCTTCCTGTTGGAGGGGGTAGGACAAAATGGAATTTTGTCCTACATAATATCCGCCGTGCGCACAAAGACGGCAAAGGGTGAGACCGTTCTGTCTGACTTCGCGCTCGTTCATGATTTCTTCGCCGCACACATCGCAGTCCACGCGGATGCCTGGGCGCGAGACGATGGCTTCGATGGACATGACCAGTTGTACTTCGGTGACGGTGAACATCTCTTCATCGGGCATGATTTGATACGCCGCCATTTGCGCGAAGTAGTGACGCGGCTCATCGGGAGAATAGGCATACGCCTTTTGGCGTATGTCCGTTGCGGGCGCAATGCGGAAGGCGCGTCCCGTTTGTGTATCCACGAAAGTTGCGGCGGTTTTGCCATAGTCTTCCACGCGCAAGGTGCGATGCCCCACCGTGCAGTTGGTGGCGGCGGTCACTCCGTCTACAAAACAGCCATCTGCTTCGGCAATGACAAGCAGACGCTTGCCTGCAGGCGGCGTGTCGAAACCGAGAGCCGCCATCCCTGTCAGTCCAAGGCGCACGCCGAGAATCTGGCGCGGGCAAAGATGGGAATGGTCGCGGGAGGATTTTTCGAGCAGTGGTTGAATGTCCATGAGGTTTCTCCTAAACAAAAAGGCTGTCTCGCAGAAAGGAGACAGCCTTAATGCAGGCTGGAGTCTCCTTTCCAAGGAAATCCAAAATAGGATTTCGGGAGGCTTTCGCGTTTCCTTGAAAGCCCTGCCGCCTCGGGTGAAGCGGATGTCCGCGCGACCATTGCGTAAGCCGTAGGTCAGGCGGATCGGAGGGTTGGTAGTCTACGAAGCGTAGGTATTTCGGCGCCTCATCCACCAATATAAACCGACAAAGGGCAAAACGAGAACCAATAAAGTCATTAAAGAATAGGTGACAAACGTAACCACTTGCGCCGCGCCGATGCCCGCCAGCGCCAGGCGGTTGCGAATCTGTGCGGAAAGACTCGGCTGCCATTGAGGGGAAAGAGGGGATTCGGTTGTGGGGTGAAGCGCCTGTGTGACAATGGGGTCATAATCCACCGCTTGAATGGATTCCCCCGCTTCAATGCGGACCATTTGACCTGCTTCCAATTCGATGGGCATTTTCCCACCCGAAGGCTGGATGCGCGCCTCGCCGTCAAGCAAATAGAACCAGGTCTCTTGCGCGGGGAGGCGTTCGAGCGCAAACGACCCCGACGAGAGAGTGATTTGAGCGCCATCCACTTGCAGGATCAGCGGTTCTGCGTCTCCGCCCTGACCCCACAGCCAGCCCTGCTCAAATGCAATCTCCAGCCCATTCACATTGGCAACGGACTCTGGCGGCAGGGTGATGGTTCCCGAACCCCAGGGCAAGAATCGGGTCTCGGGTTGGGGCACCAACTCAAAGTCGAGAGAAGAAGCGTTCGCAATCTGCGCCTGACTATAATAGCCAGGCGCGGTGACGATTACAGTGGGCGGGTCGGCGGGTAATCCAAAAAGCGAGTACGGGCCTGCGTTGGGTAAAGTCTGTTGTGTCTGCATCCCGGCGCTGACCCAAGCAAAGGGCAGCGCCGTGTTTGTTTCATCAGTCACTCGTCCAGGAAGCGTCTCACCTTCGAGTGGCTGCAGCGTGAGTTCGATTTCCGATGAGGGTGACTGGCTCAAATCAACAATTTGTGGCTCCATCGTCAAGCCAGACGCTGCCAGAGCCTGCAAGTCGGCTGTTAAAAGATACTTGCCGACTCGCAGGTTGGCAAAGGAGAATGTGCCGTCACTCGAAGTAGTGACGCGCTGAACGGCTCCATTGGGCATCTCAATTGCCCAAAGTTGGAGCGGCTCTTTGAAGTTGGTAATGCGCCCGTTGATTTGCCCCAAACGCGCTCGCACTTGAATAGTGACGGCGGGCGCGGAGTCTGCGGCCGGAGGCAGGATTACCTCCACTGACTCAATGCTTTCATAAAGAACGCCGTCCACTACTGTGGGCGGAACGGAGATTTGATAGGTGGTGGGAATTTGCGCGAGAGATTCCACTTGCAGGGTGGCATTTCCATTCGAGTCGCTGAACGATTGAAACGCGCGTTCACGCCATTGATAAAGTTTGGTCACAGCCTGAATGGCGACGCCATGAACAGGTTGTCCATTCTCCAAGGCTATATCCGCAGGAAGGGTAGCGACACCACTTTTATTGATAAAAATGAGTCTTCGGTCTACTGCATGTTTTCCTTCTGGTGTGGAGGCGGTAACTTTCAAAAGAATTTCACCCTCCGTTAAAACGCCATTCGGCGACCTGTGATGACATTCGAGGCATTTATATTCTTGCGGGGCGTCTGTGTTAGGTGGGTTTCCCAAGTCTGTCAGGTTGAAGGAAAATGAAAATTGACCGGCGGAGCTAGGTTGGGATAAGACAAATGTTATTTGTTCCGTTCCTGACCACGCTTCCAATCTAACTGAAACCTGTTCAAGCGGCGTTGTGGACGAAAACACTTTTCCGTTGATTTGGAATGTGTTAAAGGTTTCACCTTTGGAATAAAAATGCTCACCATTGCCGGGTTGAAATATGATAACGCTGATCTCGTTGTTGTCTGTTGGAACATCCAGCGCGTTTTGCCAGCCCGGTAATGACATCGAGAGACGCATCGGTTCTGATGAGCGGGGCAGGAAAGGACACCAATTGAGGGCGAGCGCGCCGTTTTGATGGCAGACAATGCAACCAGTCTCGATGACGCGCGGCGGACCCTGCTTGCCGCGCGGGTGGTGGCAGGCGGCGCAATTGGACGGTGCTGAAACCTGTTCCAATGCGGATGGGTTGGATGAATCGGGCACACTCCAGAGTCGGGCGGTGTTGTCTACGGAAGCGGAAACGAGAGTCTTGCCATCGGGTGAAAACGCCACACCAAAAACGAAGTCGTCATGTCCGCGCAGGAGGGCGTAGGGTTCAGCGTTGGGGATGCTCCACATGCGCACGGTCGTGTCCACCGAGGCGGAAGCCAGCAGGTTACCGTCGGGCGAGAAGGCTACACTCAAGACGCTGGCGTTGTGTTCTTCGCGGGTGGCGAGCAATTCGCCATCCATTACGCGCCACAGGCGCAGGGTGGCGTCGAATGCGCCCGAAGCCAGAAATTCACCATTTGGGGAGAATGCCAGGGCGCGCACCCAGTCGGTATGACCCGTTAATTCGCGGACGAGAGTTCCATCTCCTACCCGCCACAAGCGGATGACTTTGTCGTATCCGCCCGTCGCCAGCAGCGTTCCATCGGGCGAGAAGGTGACGGCGCGCGCACCCGCTTCGGGCAGGATGTGGATAACGTTTCCATCGGCAAGCCGCCAGAGACGCACGGTGTTGTCGTCCGAGGCGGTTGCCAGATAGTTGCCATCGGGCGAGAACGCCAGCCCGCGCACCCAGGCAGTATGTCCGTTCAGTTCTTTTGTCAGCGTACCGTCTTTTACGTTCCACAAACGGACGGTGGGGTCGTACGATCCGCTCGCCAGCCAGCGCCCGTCGGGAGAAAATGCCAGGGCGCGCACCCAAGTGTCGGTGGGTATGAAGCGGGTTTGTTCCAATGAGGATGAGTCGAAAAAATAAATGCCTAGCGATGTGCCTACGGCTACTGTCCCCCCGTCTGGTGAATAAGCGATTGCATGTCCGCGCCCCTGCCCCGTGGCTGAAAGCGGGAGGATTTGCGGTCCCGCCTCTTGCGCTGAAACATCCCATGCCAGAATCAGGCTTGCCAGAGCGGTCAGCAAGATAATCCGGAGTAATGAAAAATTGTATATCTTTTTTGGCATGGGGGATTTGAGGGTGGGGAGGCGCAGCCTCCCCACCCATGAATTTAGCTAGATGCCAATGCGAACGTGTGCTGCGTAGAACATGAAGCGTCCCAGAACTTCCGCTGCAAGGACCATCACAAAGGCGGCGTAGGCGAGGGTACTTAATATTTTCTCTTCGCCCGCGCTCAAGGCATAGCGATAGAGGAACATGGCAAAGACGCCAGCCCCGATCACCAAAAACGCCACGCGCAACCCCAGATACCAGCCAAAGGAGCCAGCCAGCAGCTGAACGGTTGCCAGCCCGGCTTTGCTTCCGGCGGCAAGCGTGACCATGTAAAGCGGCAGGGCGATCAGGTGAATGCCAAGCAGGACGATGGCAGCGATGGAAATCCACCGCAAGGTTGCGCGCAATATTTCCAACTGGTTTGAGGTCTTTCCAGTATTTTTGCGTTTTTCATAGACGAAATTGGCAACCAAGGCGGCACCCATTGCCATCACGCCCAACAGGAAAGTGGTAGTGAAGAAGGATATTGGCGTATTCCATGAATTCCATGCTGGTTGCGAAGGCAACATGTAGACCATGGACATGCTGAGAACCAGGACCAGCCCTGCCAGGGCAGACAGCCAGGCGACGACGTTGCGCAGTCCGAATGAACCGAGCTTGCGCCATTGCATGAAGGCGAAGACCACTGCCAGCCCGGCAAAGACCACGCCGAAGAAAATCTCGCGGCTCAACCAGGAGTTGGTGATGTTCGTCACGGCGCGCGGCGCGTTGAACGGATCGCCTAGGTGAAGCAGAGACGCCAGAAAGCCCAGAGCGATGACCGGCACAATGGCAAGCAAGGCGCGGTCGCTCATGCGGTCTGCCTCTTCCATGCCGTACTTACGGGCGGAGAAGAAGTGAACCGTGCCCAGTACCCACATACTGCCAACGGACATTTGCACCAGGATGGTGAATGTTATTAGCGCCCAATCATGTACGTTCATATCACACCTCCTCTTCTAGGTTGAGGATTCTGCCGGTGCCTGCGCCGCTTTTTTGCGAGTGCTTGTGCGGGGTAATCACAAGCGACGGGTGGGTGATCTCGTTGGTCGGCAGGGGTTCGATTTCGTTGAGGTCGCCGTATTTGGCGCGTAGTTCATCCAGCTCGCCATAATCCAGACAGCGCATGACGCAGGCGTCCACGCAGGCGGGGTTCAGTCCCTGTGCCTGCAGGTCGTAGCAGAAGTGGCACTTGGTCATGGCTTTGGTTTCTTCATTGAACTGCGGCGCGCCATAGGGGCACGCCCATTCACAGTAGCGGCAGCCAATGCACTTTTCGCTGTCCAGGATGACAATGCCGTCGTCCCGTTTGGTGATGGCTTGTACTGGGCAGACATCGCGACAGACCGGACTCTCGCAGTGCTGACAGGCGGTGGAGAGGTAACTGGAGAAAAGAGAACTTGGAACCTTGACTCCATTTTGCTCTACCCAACTTCCTCCACCATACTCAAATACCCTGCGCCAGCGTACGCCAAGTGGAAGATCATGCTTATCTTTGCAGGCGATTTGACAGGCTTTACAGCCAATGCAGGCGCTTGCATCAAAGTAAAAAGCTTTTTGCTTAGCCATGGTTATGCCTCCTCTCCAAAGATGATGCGTTGAGGCTGTTTATAATCCGCTCCAATTGGTTTCCCAGTCCATATTTCGACTTGGGCATTGGTAGTATTCCACCCTTGAACACCCTGCCCTGTTGGAACAGGACCGCACAGACTATTGGTTGCACCAGCCATGTCAATTCCTGTATTATCGTCACGGTCGGCCCAGGCGCCTTCGCCGGTTGCGATCGTGCCGGGCATGATACCGGCATCCACCTTGACGTGGCGTAATGCGGTGCCGTGCTTTGTCGTGATTTTAATGGTGTCGCCCTGTTCGATGCCGCGCGCTTTGGCGTCCATGGGGTTCATCCAGACTTCCTGCGGGAAAGCTTCACGCAGCCAGGTAACATTGTCGAAGACCGAGTGGCTGCGACGCAAATAATGCGGTGTCCACAACTGTAACGGATATTTGCCGTCTAGCGTTCCTTCGTATCCTTCCACGGGCGGCTCATACTTTGCAATTGGCGCGATCTCATCCCACCCAAACGCGGCGATATGACCGGCGAGGTTGGCGCTGTGAATTTGCAACTTTCCGCTGGGAGTGCCAACCGGGTTAGCGACTGGGTCATCCCGGAAAGCCTTTAGTTGAATGTGGGTGAATCTGTCACCGGGTTTGCGTTCGACCTGGTAAACACCCTGCTCCTGGAACTCTTTGAGCGCGATGCGCCCTTTTTGGGGTTCGCCTTCCACACCCCATTCCTTAATGTCATCGGTGGTAATGGTGACTAGCTTTTCAAAACCTGAGCCGTCAGGTTTGATGACTTCAGCCCCAGCGACCTGGTTAAATATAACCTGTTCAAAGGGAATCATTTCAATATCAATTCCCATTTTCTCAGCCAGAGCAAGCGCAATGTCAAGGTCACTCTTCGCCTCGAACAACGGCTGGCTGGCTTGCTGCCACCAGAAGATGGACTCGCGATTGGCGGATATTAAGTCTCCAACGCGCTCCCAGTAGGTCGTTACTGGGAAGACCAGATCAGCGTACTTGGAGTTGGTGGTAAGAAACTGCGACGCTGACACGACAAACTCTACTTTGCGATGTGCTTCAATGCCTTTGTTTAAACTTGGCGATTGATTGAGCATGGCGCTGTGACCGTGGTAGATCATGCGGATGTCAATGGGCTGTTTCCCGCGCACGCCTGCAGTGTATTCTCCGTTCAGGATGGCGTCCCATTGTTCGGACCAGTTGAGCCCCGTCCAAGTCTCATCCGCCGGATCAGGGAACGGGAACAGGTATTTTGATGGAAATAAGGGATTGTCTATATAACTTGTTCCACGAGGTCCAAGTTTGACCAGTGGCGGTCCGCCTGGCAGTGGATCCCAGGTTACCACGCCGCCCGGAATGCCGACATTGCCGGTCATCCAACCAACTGTGAAAAATGCCTGGGCATATTGCTCGCCGCGGTTCGTTCGCGCAGGCGCATAGGAGCTGATAAATGCCGCAGGTTTGGTGGTTGCTATTTGCTGAGCCAGCGAGCGAATCACGCTGGGATGGGTACCGCAAATTTCCGAAGCCCATTCAGGAGACTTGGGTGTGCCATCATACTTACCGAGCACATAGTCCTTAAAATTCTCCTTGGGGTCTGCGCCCTCCGGCATGTGATCGCGATCAAAACCAACCGCGTAGGTGTCAAGGAAAGCCTGATCCTGCAGGTTGTTTTCGATCATGTGGTAAGCAATAGCCAACAGCAGAGCGGTATCCGTGCCAGGGCGGCAGGGAATCCATTCGTCCGCCAGTGTCTTTGCCGTGGCAGAGTACATCGGATCCACACAGATAATCCTTGCTCCAGCCCGCTTCGCTTCCATGTAGAACGAAGTCGTGTTTCCCTGACGGCTCCAGGCAGGATTGGCTCCCCAAAGCACAATTAGCTTAGAATTTTGAAGGTCTAGGCGATCGTTGGTATTGGGGAATCCACCCATCATGTGGATGCTTGGCGCAGGCCATGCTCCCCAAGAGACCGTTCCCCAGGCGCCGACATTACCGCCCAAAACGCTGAAGATGCGCGACATGGGGTCGTAATACAGAGCGCCAAACGCGTCTCCATACGAGCTGGCATAGATGGATTTGTTCCCGTGTTCATCTAAGATTCGTTTGGTTTCGGTCGCAAATATATCCAGCGCTTCATCCCACGAAATGCGCACCCATTCATCCTTGCCGCGCAGTTCCTTCTTGCCGCCACCAGGCGCCCAGTTCTTTCGCTTCATGGGGTATTTCAATCGGTCTGCGCCAAAGACCTGCATACGCTGGGAACGTCCGCGTACGCACGCGCGCTGAACCGGGAAATTGGGGCTGTCGGGGTGAGTGTCGTCAGACTTAACCCGGGTCACCACACCATCAACCACATGGGCTTTGAGCAGACAGCGTCCGCCGCAGTTATGCCAGCAGGCTACCGTCACCCATTTTCCGTCTGTCTCTGCGGCGTTTTGCACAGCCGCCTCGACTGTTTTCAAGCCGAGGTTCATGCCGCCTGCCAACGCGGCGGTTCCGCCCAGCGCCGCGCTCCATTTTAGGAAACTGCGCCGGGTGAGGACCGTGTTGGTCAGGGCTTTTTGAATCATGCTTTCTTCATTCATTTTCTTCCTCCAGAATTGTTTCTGCGGAATGGACAATTTGCTCCACCAGGAGCGGGACAAAACAGTTGATCGGTTTCGTTTTTTTGCTCAAATGCATTCTCCAAAAATCGAAGTGGACAAGGGAAGCCCTTGTGGTTTTCTACACCATCAGTGTAACTATTTGCTCTCCAGCGGTCATCACTCTACGGTGGAATTCCGCCCTCACCCAGTCGGGTGATTTTTGGGGGCGAAAAAAAACTCCGTCAACAGGGACGGAGTTTTGGTCGGGGGACCTGCTTCAAGGTCAGGAACGAGGCGGGGGTTTCAGGTGGATTTTCCCAATGTTTTATCCACCTCACGTTTGACGTCACGCAATTCGTCCAGCATGTCGAGTTCAGTTTTCAATTCGCCGCTCAGTGAACTGAAGTAGGCTTTGGCGTTGCGGATGAATTTTCCCGCTTCACGCCCCACGCGGGCAAGCCGCTCAGGTCCCAGGATGATGCCCGCCACGAGCAGGATGACCAGCAGTTCCGCGCCGCCAATTCCAAAGATGTCCATATTTACCTCCCGGCGATCCACGCCAGAACAATGCTGACGATATACAAGCCCATCAGCGGAAGCGTCACCAGCCCCATGTTGACCGGATCCACGGTGGGGGTGATCGCCGCCGCCACGATGGTGATGGCAACCACCGCGTAGCGCCAGCCGCTTGCCAGTTGTTTGGCGGTGACAAATTTCAGCCGCGCCAACAGCGTGAAGACGATGGGCATTTCAAAACTCAAGCCAATCCAAAACATCAGGTTGGTGATGAAGTCAAAGTAACTGGCGGGACGCACCTGCGTGGTGATGCCGATGAAACTGGTCAGGAACGGCACAGCGGTGGGAATCATCACGAACCAGGTGAATGCCACGCCCCCCACAAAGAGCAGGCTGGCAAAGGGAATGCCCAGAATGAGCCAGAGTTTCTCGCGTCCTTGCAAGCCGGGCAGGATGAATCGCATGGTTTGATAGAGGATGACCGGCATCCCCAGAATCACCCCGCCGAGCAGGGCGACGCGCATATAGACCGCGATGTTTTCGGTGACTTCGATGGAGACCAGCGCCTCGCTCCCGCCGATGGGAGAAGCCAGGTAGTTGATCGCCTGCTCGGTGAAGGCGAAACTAACTCCTACGCCAACGATGACCGCCGCAAACGCCTTGAAGACGCGCTTGCGCAGTTCATCCAGGTGACGCAAGAGCGGCATGGAAGTTTCCATCTGCGCGCTAGCTTTGCGATGGGCGCGCCCGAAAGCGCGGAAGTACCCCGCCCAGCCACGGCGGGGCTTGGAAATTAGGTCAGGTTTAGCGGTCACGGCGGTTTATGATTTGACCTCCTGTTCCTGTTTTGTAGCCTTGTTTTCTTCATCCTTGTTCAAGCCGTCGCGGAAGGCGCGAATACCGCCGCCCAGTTCGCCGGCAATTTTACCGATGCGCCCAACGCCGAAGAGCAGCAGGACAATGACCAGGATGATGATCAGTTCAGTGGTTCCCAAATGAAACATGGTGTTTTCTCCTTATCGCAAATAACTGAGTTAGATATCCATCTCCAGATCGAAAAGTCTGGGGGTGGTGAATTCCATTTTGAGTTCGCGCGTCAGCGTTTCGCCACCGCGCTGTTCCAGGATGCTGGTAGCGATGCCGATTTCCACGTCCAAGCCCTGCAGGGCGCGGATGTCGCGGACGTGAAACTCCAGGCAATCGAATTGTTTCTGGTAGTTGTATATGGCTTTTTTCCTCTTTTCCAAAACTTTTTTCACGCGGGGAACATCCTCGCCGAAGACTTTGGCGGTCTTAAAGAAAAAATCCTTTTTCGACGCCAACGCCATCTCTGGCGCAAACTCGCTGTGATTCTGCTGATAGACCTGCCCGGTGTGCTTGTTCTCCAGTGAGCAGTAATGGACGCCCATCTTGAAACCGTTGTCCAATGCAAATTCGAGCAGTTCCAGCGAGTCCAGTTCGCTTTGCGCCACAGGCAGTCCGCCCGCGTACCAGTAGTTGTACGTAACGCGATAGGGCGGCGTCTTGACCGCGTAACCGCGCTGGTTGTATTCCTCGGCGTTGAAGAGTGGGAAGCAAAACTCCAGCAGGTTGATGCTGAAAATGCCGATGCGCTCCAACTCGCGCAGGAGGTCTTTCATCTCGTCCAGTTTGCCAGGCAGGACGGGCATTTCGACCATCACAAACGGGATGTACTCTTTCGCTTCTTCGATTCTTCCCAGCGTGTGACGGATCGCCTGCGGGCTGTCCTCCACGCGGATGCTGAAGCGAATCTCCTGCAAGCCCGCCTCTTTCAACGCCGTCAGCGTGGCGGTATCGGCGTGGTCGCCGCTGGTGTAGAGGCGCGTGTAAACGCCAGGGAACAGCCGCTGCGCTTCACGGAAAAATTCCAGCGTTTCTTCCTTGTATAAAAGCGGCTCGCCGCCCGTCAGCGCCAAATGCTTCATACACGCGTCGCGGCGCTTGAACTCTTGCAGGTCGGCGCTCAGGTCGCGGGTCTGCGCCGAGAAGCCCTCGTAATTTTCTTGATTCGGGTTGAAGCAAAAGAAACACTGCCGATGACATTTCAAGGAAACGAACAGCGTGGCGCTGCCCACGCCCGTCTGGCAGGCAAGGCAGGCGGGCGAGATGTTATTGATATACACGCTGCGCTCATCGTTGCGGACATGCGCGCCTTTTTCGCGCAATCGCTCCAAACGGGTTTTCATCTCCTGCCCGTCCTCCGCTTTGAGCGGCACGCCAAACTTGCCAATCTGTTCAATAAAGTCTTCGCTAATGTCAACGTAGCGCGAAGCGTAAGCGCGGAAGGCGGGGTTGCGGATATCCCCCAACGCGGCGCGGTCAATTTCGGTAATCATCGTTTCATTCCTCCAGGCAGGACCATGCCTGCTGGCAGGCGCGAGCCAAACGGATTTTTTCTGCGATATTCGCAGGTGGGACAAAGGTGGTTTTCCTCGCGGGCGGCGAACAGCGCACTGCAATGCTCACAGCGCGAGAGTTCCCCACTTTGAAGAAGAACCGCCTCTTTCGGACCCCAAACCTGTTCCGCCGTAGGAGCCGAATCCACGCCGACGGCTTTTTCCATGCAGACGTGCAGGCAGGCTTCACAGTTGATGCACTCTTTGGGCGAAAAGCGCAGGGCGTAACGATGGGCTTCTTCATCCAACTCAATAGTCAGCGCGGCGGTGGGACAGATGCGGGCACACGAGCCACATGCCGAGCAGGAGTCGTTGACCGTCAGCATAGCAAAGTCCATGCCCGCCAGCGATACGCCGCTGTCCTGTAAGTCTCCAAATTGCGCGGCGGCATGGATCATGCGCGTCCGATTCCGCCCAATGCTTTTGCCCGCTTTAGCGGGCTGGTTCTCGATAGCGCGCGCCAGGGCAATCTGTCCCTGACGGGAAACCAGTAAGAACATATCACGCCGCGAGAGAGGTGGATTTTTCGCGTCCCACAATGGGCGTTCGACGGGTTCGGTCAGCGCGTCGGTCAGGCGTAGAGTCTCCGCCCTGCCCCAAGCAGACAACAATTGCTTCGCTTCATTGAATTGCCTCTCCACCTGTCCGCGCAGGGAAACCCAGAGACATTCGCCGCAGGCGTCCAGCCGCAGCGTGATTTGCTCCACGCCCAGCGCCGCCAGCGCGAGGTACGTTCCGCCGCCCAGTCCCGCCAGACAGCCGCGCAGTCGGATTCCCGTCGCTTCGGCGGAGAGACCCGTTTCAGCGCGGGGGTGCGCCTGACAGACCAATTCCACGGCGCGGCTTTCGACGCGCGCCGCGCAGTTCAGCAGATCGGCGACGGAATCATCAGCGGAGAAAGCGCCTGATGGACAGAGCGGTAAACAGGTCAGGCAGGAGGTGCAGGCGGTGGAGTCGAGGAGCGGCGGTTTATCCGCTTGAATCGCATCTGCAGGGCAGACGTTCAGGCAGGCTTCGCAAGTGGAGAATTTATCGTGGGAATGCAAACAACGCGCCGCGTCCAGCGTGATTTCGGAGCGGTCAATCGCTGCCAGTCGTTCTGCCGCAGTAAAGAGATTCACAGGCTATTATCTCCCGTTGGGAAGGATTTCCGCCAGTTCGATCAATGCGCCACGCGTCAGCAGCGCCAGTCCTTTGTAGAAGGGCGTGCGGGCGTGTTCGAGGACACCTTCGCAGAATGTGGTAGCCCACTGGTTGGGATGCTGGTCGAAAAATTCGCGCTGGGCGCGCAGGAGTTGGTTGAATTCGTCCTGTTCGCCCCGCTCCAGCGCGGAGATGCCGCGCTGCGCCAGAAGGGCGAGGAACGCCAGTTCGAGACCGATGTGGTCGTCGGGTTCGTGGTAGATGCGTTCCGCCTGCAAGCCGAAGCGGCGATACCAGCCGCGCACGCCTAGGGTTTGTTCCTGAAAGGTGAGGCGTTCCTTGCTGAAATATACCGATTCCCACAGGGCGACTCGCACCTTGTCAGGACCGATGAAGGTGTGGGTGTAGTCGCTCTGCAGGTCTTCACAAGCGGAGTCGCTCAAACCTGCGCGGCTCCATTCCTGCAAAAGCCGCAAGCCTTCGATCACGTCAGGCTGTGAGGCGGCGAAGGGCGCTTCCTCAAACATCTCTTCGTCTACGAGTGTTTGCAGCCAGGGACGTTCTTCGGCGGCGGGGTAGTTTTGGAATGCGTGCCCCAGCAAGCCGAATAAGAGCATTTCGCCTGTCAGAGTTTCTGTCCAATCGAGGGTGGTGGGTGTGGTCACTTGAGTCTCCTTAATCAGTCTGTGAAATAAATCCGTTTTGCGCTGCGTACGCCGCGACCTGGGTGCGGTTTTCCAATTGCAGTTTCGCCAGGATGTTTTTCAGATGAGTCTTGACGGTGTTGACCGTGATGCACAGCGTTTCGGCGATGTGCGGGTTGCTCTCGCCCTGTGCCACCAGTCTCAACACTTCGACTTCGCGCTCGGTCAGCGTTTCAAGATGCGGACGCGATTTTTCGGGCATGTAGAGAGTCTGTTTGAGCAGGCGGGCTGCCATGGCGCGGGTGATGACGGGTTCGCCGCTGGTCACGCCCGCCAGCAGGTCGAACAACTCGTTGGCGTTGAGGTCTTTTAGCAGGTAGCCCGCTGCGCCCAGCCGAAATGCCTCACGCAGATGTTCGTCCTGCTCGGAAGAGGTCAGGATGACGATGGCGGTTTCGGGTGAGATTTTGCGAATCTCGCGCGCGGTGTGAAGCCCGTCCCCTTCGGGCATGTAAATATCGAGCAGCGCCAGGTCAGGGCGCATTTTGGCGGCGAGTTGCACCGCCTGCGCTCCACTGGAGGCTTCGCCAATGACTTGCACCAGATCGGGGCGGGTCTTCATCAGGCTGATGAGTCCCTGCCGAAAGAGGGCATGATCATCTACGATCAGGGTTTTGAGGGGATTCATTCATACTCCTTTATCTATTTCAGCACAGGCAACCAGGTTTCGACGCTGGTGCCTGTACCTGGCTGCGAGGTGACAATCAATCCGCCGCCTGCGGATTCCGCGCGCTCGCGCATGGTGACCAGTCCGTAATGCCCAGGCTTGGAAGCGCACTCGAAGCCGATGCCGTCGTCGCTGACGATAACGCGCAGGGAACCGTTGCGCTGGGCAATCTGCACTTGGGCGTGTTCGGCGCGGGCGTGTTTGCGGACGTTCGTGAGGGCTTCCTGAATGATGCGCGTCAGCTGGGCCTCCGCCAGCGGAGATAGGGCGGGGTCGCTGGTCAGCCCACATTGGAATTGCATTTGGATGCCCGTTTGCACACCAAACTCTTCGATGTATTCGCGCAAAGCGGGGAGCAAGCCCTTTTCGTTGGACAGAGTGGTACGCAGGCTGAGGATGTTTTCGCGCACGTCCGCTTGGGCGAGTTGGACGCTGCGCTGTGCCTGCTGGAGTTCGGACAGAACCGCTTCTTGATTCTGGGCATGCGTCAGGGCTTCGATGGTTTGGAGTTCCATACCGACATAGCCCAGTACCTGCGCCAGCCCATCGTGCATTTCGCGGGCAATGCGTCCGCGTTCTTCCATCGTTGCCAGGGATTGCAGGCGGGAGGTCATCATGGCGTGTTCGAGAGCGATGACGGTCTGGGCGGCGAGACGCTCCAGCCCCAGCAGGTTGCCTGTGGAGAAGATGGAGCCTGCTTCCCTACCGACCCAGAAAACGCCGATGGGTTGGGCATCCAGGCGAAGCGGCACAAAGGCGGCGGCGCGGATTTCCCGTTCGAGGGCGGGACAATCCCAAAAGTTTAGAGAAGAAGCGAAGTTCTGCGGGAAGAGGCTGGGGTCGGCTTTTCGGGCGGCGGTCAATAGGTGGGGCGTTTCAACCCTGCCGAAATTCCTGGGCGGCGCGCCTTCGGGCAGGGCGGCACAGCGAATCTCCAGCGCGGTCAGATCTTCGTTCCATAATGCCAGGGCGGCAATATCCGCTTGCAGCAGGCAGCGGGCGCTGTGTGTGATAACGCGAAGAATTGAGTCTACATCCTCGAGATTGGCGATGCGGCGGCTAATGTCCACCAGCGAGTCGGTCCAGGCTTCGGATGTTTGGAGCGCTTGAGTTTGGGCGGAGAGAGTGGCGCGTTGGGCCTCTTCTTTTTGGTTTTCGAGTTCCGTCACCTTGCGGCTGCGCTCGAACTCGAAAATTCGCAGCACGCCCACGAACAACAGGGCAATGGCAACCGCCATGACAGCCCGCCAGATTTGAACAGGATGTCCGGCAAGGGTGAGGAAACTTTCTTCGTTGATTAGGGCGGGCAGTCCCCCCGTTCCAGCGGGAGGAATCAACCCCGCTGCGACGGCGTTGATAAAGAAGGCGGTGGATATGAATTTGAGAAAACGCGAAGCCTGTACAGGATATGAATCTCGAATGTGGCGCGACTGCCTGAGAAAGCCAAACCCCGCCAACAGGTTGCCAGGGAAATAAAGGAGATAGCGCGACCAAATTTCCGCCATCAGCAGTGTGGAATTTGAACTGAGGATGACGATGAGGGCAAAGCCGAGTAACAGACCCAGCGGCACGATCAGGACGACGGGAGCGAGGGTCATCCAATCGGGCAGGGGACCTGCTTCATTAATCAGACCAATGCCGAAGCGAACCAGGAACAGGCTGGAGAGCGGCAAGAGCGCGGCATGGGCGATATCCAGCGCGGCATGCGGAGTGTGTAGGGGCTGGAGCATGACAAACATCTCCAGCCACTCCACCAGACTGTGAGTAAATGCAAATGCCGCCAGCCAGGGAAGTTGGTGCGCCAGCGGCAGGTCACTGGCGTGGCGCTTCTCCACCCAGATGACCATGCCGAGGCTGAAAAATGCGAGACCGTAGATGAAGTAAATGGCAGGCATGTTAACTCAAAGAGGAATATCCAGGTCCGTATTCCAGTTTCGTCCAGCGGAAGGCGAACGCGGATAATGCTGTATAAAAGGATGGCAATGCCCTTTCCTCCACGCGCTGACAAAATTCGGGCAGCCAGCGTCCCAAGTGGTCGGCGAGGAAGGCGCGTTCCTGACGGCGCAGTTCGCGGGCGGTTTGGGAAGTCCCCGCCTGCCAGGCTTGGGTCTCCAACTGACAGAGATAGGCGATAAATTCCAGTTGAACGGACAAGCTGTCTTCCGCGCCTGTTTGCGGTTTAAGTCCGTATTGCCTGTAGATGTTGATGAGGGCGCGGTCCAACTCTCCCGCTGCGTCCGCAGGGTGCGTGACCGAGCGCCACAAATAGGCGGATTCGCGGGCGGCAATGCGCGAGACGTTCTTGCCGAAGAGCGCTTCGTAGGCAGCCTGCAATTCAGGCAGGCTGGCGTTAGCATAGGCGTTCACTTCATTTAAACAATCCGACAGTGGACGCTGATCCATGCCGAGCCAGTAGGTTGCCTGAGTCAATTCCTGTTTCAGCAACCCTTCCCGCAGTGACCGAACCAATTCTTCATCGGGCGCGTAAAACCCAAGCGCCAGCCAGCGATAGACGCAGCCGCGATCCCTGGCAACCTGTGTGAGGATGCCAAAGGCGTTTTGGAAAGGGTCAGAAACGGAGACAGGGTTCAGCATGGTTCAGGTCAGGTAAAAGGTGGAGGGGTCGGCGCCTTTTTCCACCAGCAGTTGAAAATGCGGACGTTCGCGCAACAGTTTGGAAACTTCGCTGTTTGGGTCGCCCAAATCGCCGAAGGTACGCGCCACCATCGGGCAGGAATCCACGCAGGCGGGGAGTAGTCCGCGCTTGAGGCGGTGGGCGCAGAAATTGCACTTCTCCACCGTGAATGGACGATGAATCATTGGGTTGTCGCCCGTCGGGAAGGGCAGAGAGTAGCGCAGGGTTTCGCCCGCGAAGACTCGCACACCCGTGTAGGGACAGACCAGCATACAGTAGCGGCAGCCGCCGCATTGGGTGGGGTCTTGAATGACCAGCCCGTCTTCGGTTTGTGCCGTTGCGCCCGACGGGCAGACTTCCACACAGGGCGCGTTGACGCAGTGCTGGCAGCCCAGCGGCAGATAATCCATGAACAAATTCGGGTATTCGCCCGCAGGCGAATCATTGCCGTTGTCGCCCAGCGTGACCACCTGAGTCCACCACACGCCGTCGGGTAGGTTATTCTCCTGTTTGCACGCCACCGAGCAGGTGTTGCATCCCGTGCAGGCTTGCAGGTCAATGACCATCACCAGGCGCTTTGTCATGGCAGGCTCTCCCCTGTTTTCTCCATCTCCACCAACACGTCGGAGAAGGAACTGTTTTCGCCGAAAGCGTTGGCGGCGTTGCCACGCGCGTGCGTGAGCGATTGGGCATGCCCATTCTGAAAATCCACAGATTGCCAGCCCTGGCTGAGATAAACTGTTCCAGGCGGCACGGCTTGACTTAGGTGGACGCGCAGGGTGACGTGCCCGCGCCCGTTGTAGATGCGAACCCAATCGCGCTCGACGATGCCGCGCCGTTCCGCTTCGAGCGGATGGACAGCGGCGCGGGGTTCGGTTTCGATTTCGCGCAACCAGGGCGCATTGCTAAAGGTGGAATGGACGCGGTAACGGCTGTGTTCCGTCAGGCAGACCAGCGGGTAACGCGGCGAAAGTTCGTTCCCTAGAAAGGCTTCCAGCGGCGGTTCGTACTTGGGCAGGGCGCGTCCGAAAGGCAGCAGCCGCTCGACGTAAAATTCCACACGCCCGCTGGGGGTGTGGAAATGCAAATCGCGGTGCATCACTTCCCAGTCCAGAGGCAGGCGGCGTTTCATCACGCCTTGCGCGATTAACTCATCCAGCGCAATGGCACGGGTATCTTCGTTGCGAGCCAGAACCTCCACCAGATATTCGCGCGGCGGCTTTTCGAAAGCGTCCCCGCAGCCCAGCCGCTTCGCCAACTCCGCCGCAATCTCGAAATCGGAGCGGCATTCGCCGCGCGGCGCGACGATGGCGGGCTGGTATTGGATGTAGGGTCCAGGTCCCTTCACCATGTCTTCCCGCTCAAAGAAAGTCGCGGCGGGCAAAACGTAGTCGGCGAAACGCGCTGTCTCGGTCATAAAATGATCCGCCACCACCAGTAATTCCAGTTTGGGCAGGGCTTCGTGCAATAAGCGGTTCTGGTCGGGCAGTTGGTTGATCCAGTTGCCGAACGCCACGAAGACGGACTTGATGGGATGCGGCTGTTCGGAAATAATCTGTTCGGGGAGCAGCAGCGGGTTGATAGGGCGATGACTCTTCCCGTTGGGCGTGGGGAAATCACTGGCGGGTAGGGTCGCTTCGCGCGAGCCGTCCACGCCCACGCCGCCGCCGTGAACCCCCAAATTGCCTGTAAACGCCGCCAGCGTGACAATTAGCCGCCCGAAGGTCGCGCCGTGATTCCAGCGGTCAATGCCGTACAAGGTCATGATGCGGGCAGGCTTGACGGTGGCATATTCGCGCGTCAGCTGTAAAATCTGCACCGCGTCCAGCCCCGTCTTTTCGGCGGCAAATTCGGGCGTGTAAGGCGCGAGCATTTCGCGCAGGAAATCGAAAGCCGTGCGGCACGGGATTCCAGCGACGACATGTCGTCCGCTTAATGCTGGGGATGACGACTGCGCGGCGGGAAGTGCGCGCCCCGCTTCCGCATCCCAAACCAGACTTTGGGGTTGGTCGCCGTTTCGAGAGGCATTTTCCAGCCTGAGAAATTCCCCGTTATCTTCGCGCACCAACAGCGGCGCGACGGTGTGACGCAGGACGAATTCCCTGTCCATCCAGTCGTTTTCGATAATCAGCCTGAGCATGGCAAGCGCCAGATGTAAATCCGTGCCAGCGCGGATGGGAAGCCACTCGTCGCTTTTGCTGGCGGTCAGGCTGAAGCGCGGGTCAATCGTCACCAGCCGCGCACCCGCCCGTTTGGCGTCCATGAAGAAACTCCACCAGTTCATGCGGCTTTGGGCGGGGTTGCCGCCCCAGATCAGAATCAGCCGCGAGTTGGGCAGATCCGAAAAGTCATTTGCCAAATAGCCTGACCCCGCTCCGAGCGTGTCTTCGATTCCGCTCGGGACGGCGCTGTCAATTCCGTATTCGCGCAGGCTCGTGCCAGACGCGCCCAGCGCCGCCGCCAGCCGCAGGTAGACTCCATTGAATCCGTTCAGCACGCTGAGTTGCCCCGAGTACGGCAGAAAAACAAGGCTTTCCGCCCCAAAGTCATCCCGCAGGCGGCGCATTTTTTTGGCGATTTCATCCAATGCCTGCTCCCAGGAAATTGACTCCCACTCTCCTTGTCCGCGCTGTCCATTGCGTTTGAGCGGGGTGAGCAGACGTTCTGGATGCGCCTGCATTTGCACGTGGCTAATGCCTTTCATGCACAAACGGCGGTAGCGCGGGTCGGGAAAATCCGCCGCTTCGATCTTGACGATCTCCCCGCCACGCACGGTCGCGTTCAATCCGCAGAAATGCGAGCCGCAGTTCAGATTGCAGGCGGTGCGGACGACGCGCTCGGTATCGGGCGAAATCGGCGCGGCGACGGAAAAGGTCAGCCCGCGCAGGAAGGTGGATTGGGATATCGGGGGGAGGCTGTAGTTTTCGGGGATGGATCTTTTTTGGGCAAGCCGCTCAATTTTGATGCGGCTGCGCTCGGTCAGGCTGGGGTCAAAGGCTGGCGCGCCAGCGGGGGCGCTGAGGCTGGCGGCGTTTTCGATATACTTCGATACGCCCGTAATCAGCCGTTTCCGCCCCAAGAGGCGTTCCATGACGGGCAGCAGCTCGGTGGCGGTCTCGCTCCATGCGAGCGTGTAGTTGGCTCCCATTTGCACCGCCGCGTCACGGTACTCGGGCGTATCGGCGGGGAGCAGGGCAATCAGGGGCGCGGCTCCCAAACGACAGCGCAACGCCTTGTAATACGCGATGGTATCGCCCTGTTCCAGCGCAAACGGGTCAGCAAGGATTAAGTCCAGTTTGGATTCCAACGCCTGTGCCACGTCAGCGGGCGTGGCGGCGCTCGTCCAGCGCAGCGCGGAGCCGAATCCGCTTAAGACCTGCGCCAGTGAATCGCTCAGACTGGGCTGGCGGACGATGAAAAGGATTTGAAGGGGAGATTGTGGCTGCATGGCAAAAGCTGGAAACTCGGCTTGCGACCTTTATGATATTCCAGTCAATTGCCTTTGTCTGTCCAAAAAGATGCGCGATTGCGTAGTGGTTTTCACCACAAGGAAAAACAACGTCCCGAAGGTGTTGAAGCCTTCGGGACGTAATTCTTCAAAGCAGGAATCAATCTCAATCCAGCAGGTGATTTTTTACTGCATACTCCACCAGTTGATGACGGTGTTCCAACCCCAGTTTTTGCATGATGCGAGCGCGGTAGGTATCCACCGTGCGCGGGCTGATGTTCAACTGTTCGCCAATCTCGGAACTGGTGAATCCGCGCACCACGCGTACCAGCACGTCCCGCTCGCGCTCCGAAAGGGACGCCAGAGCCTCTTGCGCGTCCGCCGATTTCCTGCCATGTTTCAACAAATCCTGCACGCTTTGGGTATCGAGAATCGTCTGTCCCTGCACAACCTTTTGGATGGCGTCCAGCACATCGCGGTCGGCGGCAGATTTGCGGATGTAACCCGCTCCGCCCGCTTCAAGAAACGGCGAAAGGTACACCTCTTCGGCGTGCATGGTCAGCGCTACAACTCGCGCCTGCGCCCATTCCGCCGTGATACGTCGCGTCGCTTCTACCCCGTCCATGCCAGGCAGGGTGATATCCATCAGGATCACATCGGGTTTGAGCGCCTGCGCCTGAGCGATGGCTTCTTCTCCCGTTGCGGCTTCTCCCACGATGCGCGCCCCATAAGACTCAAGCAGCATACCCAGACTGCTGCGCATGATGGCATGGTCGTCCACGAGCAGGATGCGGATATTTTCAAGCATGGGCGGGATTTGCCTCCGTCAGCGGAATCTCCACCCACAGCCGCGCCCCGCTACCGCGCTGTGATTCGATTCCACATTTACCTTTGAGTAGAGTCACGCGCTCACGGATGCCCACAAGCCCCAAACCGCGATGCAATCCGTCCGCGTCAAAGCCCTGCCCGTCGTCGCTGACGCTCAACCAGACGAAGAGCGGCGTATGCTCCAGTTTTACTTCGATGTGTTTCGCCTGGCTGTGACGGATGGCGTTATTCAGTCCCTCCTGCGCGACACGGTATAGCACAATTTCCACTTCGGGCGGCAGACGTTCCATGCGTTCGGGTGCGGTGAATTGAATCTCGATCTGGTTCTGCTCCATACTTTGCCCGATGTGCCAGCGCAAGGCGGGGAGAATGCCCAAGTTGTCCAGCGCGGCAGGTCGCAGGTCCATGGAGAGGCGGCGCATTTCTTCGATGGTCTGCGATGCAAGGTAACGGATGCCGTCAAGGCGGTCGGTCATCACGTCCAGGTCGGTTATGTTTTGGAGACTCTTGAGGCGGATCAAAATGGACGTGAGGGCTTGCCCGATTTCATCATGCAGTTCGCGGGCGATACGTTTGCGCTCCTCTTCCTGCACATCCACCGCGCGGCGCAGGGCAAACCGCAATTCGGTTTCTTTGTCCCGCAATTCCCCGATCAGGCGTTTGTTCTCGGCATCGAGCGATTCCAGTTCGCGCTGATTCTTCATCAAGTCATCGCGCGATTGCTGCAGACCGCTGACCATTGTGTTGAAGGCGGCTTGCACCTGTCCGATTTCATCCTGCGACCAGACGGGCGAGCGCGCCGTCAGGTCGTCCGCTTCGACTCGCCCCATCGTTTTGACCAATCCGCTGAGCTGGCGGATCAGAACCCAGGTCAGCGTGACGGAGGCGCCGATCCCGATCAACGCGCCCAAGCCAAGCCAGAGAAACGCCCGCCACGAAAGATCGAACAAGGTTTGGGCGTTTAGCGTAATATCAGGACTCGCGCGCAAGGGTCTGAATATGTAAAATTCCGCGTACAGCCACGCGGAAATAATAATCGTCGCTACTGGCAGGACTGCCAGCCCCACAAGTTTGAGAGCGGCAGGTGCTGAGATAATGCGCATCCAAAAAGAGTGGACAAAGGTTGGAAGAGCGGCGCGATTCCTTTTCATGCCGCTATTATAGCGTCAATGACATCCCTGTCGTTGAAGAAGTCCTTGCTTCTTAGGCGATCAATTTTCCAAATACTCAACAATGATTTTAGAGAATAAGCGATAGACCGCTACCATATCCACTTTCTTGGGATCAAGCAGCCATTGGATTTGCAGTCCATCCATGACCGCCAGAATTAATATGGTCAGTTCATTCAGGTCCACATCCGGGCGGATTTTGTCCTTGATTTCCCCAAAAAATTGGTTGACATAGCCCTCCCTGACGCGGCGGTAACGCTCGATAAAATAATCGTGGGCGGGGTGATCGCTGCGGATGCTTTCACTGACCAGCACCGTGAAGAGTTGAATCAACCCGGGGATTTTCTCGTTTTCAGCAACCAGGTCTTCCAACAGGCTGAACAAGTCCGGGATATTTTTCTTCTCTGCCTGAAGCATGGAAAGATATCTTTCGGCATTTTTTTGTTCGTGATATTCCAACACGCCTTGCAATAAATGGATTTTGCTGGGGAAGTAATGCAGAACGCCCGGCTCGGTCAATTGGACTGCTTCGGCAAGGAGCGAGAAGGTCGTGCCTTGATACCCATGTTCGCTAAAAAGGCGTGTGGCGGTTTCCAGTATTTCTTCGGTACGATCCCGCCGCACTCGTTTTTTCTTGGTTGTACTATTGTATTTGTTCATGCCATGTATTATAACTCTTTCTCATTACTTACCTAGCGCAAGTTAGGTAACGGTGTTACAATGCGATTCTCGATTCAGCGTCCTATTTCACTCATTCGGAGGAACAATGGCAGCGCAAGCAGGTAATCCCCCCATCGCTTTTCAAACTTCAAAAGCAGAACGTACCGCCTATGGTTTTTATTTCTTCGGGCAGAATGTTTTTTACATTCTTGTATTGAACTTTCTTCAAATCTTCCTGACCGATCAGGGAATTACCGCCGCCGCAGTAGCGACCATCTTCCTGGTCGCTAAAGTCTGGGATGCAGTCAACGACCCGCTCTTTGGCGTAATCATTGACCGTTCCAAGCCCAAGAGTGGAAAATTCCTGCCCTGGGTGCGCGGCTCTGTGCTGCCAATTGCAATCACAACTGTTATGATTTTTGCCATGCCCGCCTCGATGTCCCTGGGGGCAAAAATCGCGTGGACGGTTATTGCCTACCTGCTTTGGGATCTGGCATACACCTTATGTGACGCGCCTGTCTTTGCCCTGACCACAGCGATGACCGAAAACATCCAGGAGCGCACCGTCCTGATTTCCATTGGGCGTTTGGGCGGAATGCTCGGCGCGATGATTATCGCGCTTGGCGTGCCTATGCTATATCCCAACCTCGGCTGGCTTCCCACCGCGATTGGACTGGCAATCGTGGGGGTGGCGACCATGTTTCCCATTACCGGGCTGGCGAAGGAACGCATTCTCAGCCGCAAAGAAGAAGCGCCATCGCTGGATGCGATTTGGAAATATCTCAAAGGCAACAAGTACCTTTTCATTTTTTACGCTTCGATGGTGATCTACTTTTTGACCAATTCCGCTTTTACCATCACGCCATTTTTTGCGGTCAACAATCTCGGCGGCGCTGAAGCGGCGACTGCGCTTCTTGGAATTACCATCCTCCCAATGGTTCTGCTGGCGGGATTTGTCCCTGCGCTTTCCAAACGTTTTGGCAAATTCAACCTGTATGTCTTCTCCATCATCTGGTATATCGTTTTCAGCCTGATCATCTATTTTGCCGGATACGAGAATTACCCCCTCTTTATGGTTCTCCTGCTCCTGCGCAGTATTGGTGCGGCGCTGACAGGCATCATGATGTTCATGTTTACCCCGGATTGCGTCGAATATGGAACCTTCAAGACTGGCGAGCGCGCCGAAGGTATCACCTTCTCGCTGCAAACCTTTGCCACCAAGTTGATGAACGGACTTTCGGCGAGCATTGCGATGGCTGGACTGGCTTACTTCGGGTTTATGGAAGGCACGGGCGCGGTTCAATCAGCGGAGACGCTGAACGGCATCTGGTTCATGTATTCCATCTTCCCCATTTTTGGCGCGTTGCTTTCCCTGCCGTTGCTGAGAATGTTCAAACTGCGCGATAACCATGTGCAGGTCATGGCGCAAGCCAATAACGGCGAAATTACACGCGAAGAAGCCTTCAAACTTCTGCCTGAAGAATTCCATTTCAAATAATTATCAGGGAGCATCATCGGTATATCACAAAACAGCCATTGCAACTTATTTGCTCTGGCTGTTTTTGTAACACTTACCCAAACCCCAAAGGAGAAATCGCATGAAAAACAAGGCACTCTGGATTTCGGTTACTGTATTTGTACTGCTGGCAGTCATCTTTGCTTTCACCGACTGGCAAATCTCACAAGCGCTCTATGACCCCGAATCGGGCTGGGCGCATTTTCTCGAAGGTTACGGACAACTACCTGGTTCATTTCTCGGCTTTTTGTCTGGCAGCATTCTCCTACGCACTTATCGTGTTGAGAAAAACACCAAAAGCATCCTCGGCGTGATCGGGCTTTTCCTTCTGACCGCCTTCGCCGGGCTGGGCTTTTTCGGGGATGCCTTCGGCTTGCAAACTGGGGCAGAAGTCAATTTCGCTGTGGTCATTGGTGTTGCAATCCTCACGCTGATTCTAGGGCAAGTTATCCTGCGCCGCTTCCCACTGGAAACCGTCAGCCAGTACAAAAACGCCGCCAAAGTCGGTTTGACGCTCATGTTTGTTGCAGGCTTCGTGACGGTCTGGGCGATCAAGATTCCCTGGGGACGCTGGACATACCGCGATATTCTTGACGCCGGGAATACCGCCTTGTTCACACCCTGGTACCTGCCGCAAGGCAATAACGGACATCACTCCTTCATCTCCGGGCATACCGCGCTTTCGTTTGTAGTGATAGGATTTATCCTCTTCTTGAAAAAAGGAAGTAACGCCCGTAATATCCTGCTTCCTGTGCTTTTGCTGTGGGGCATCGTCGGCGCGCTCAGCCGCGTGGTGATTGGCGCGCACTTCGCCTCTGACACCCTGTTCGGCGCGGGTCAGACCTTGCTCTGGTTCTGGTTCCTGAAAAACAAGTTTGTACAATAGACCGAAGACCGTGGACGATGGGCAACGGTCTATTATCCACGGTCATTTGACAAGGAATTTTTATGCAAGACCCCAAAACTCTCCTCTCCCAACTTAAGCTTGAAGAAAAAGCAGCGCTCGTCGCCGGGCTGAACATGTGGCAGACCCAAGCCATCGAACGGCTGGGCATTCCTTCCATTTTGATGACCAATGGACCGCACGGCGTGCAGAAGCAGGCAGGCGAAGCAACCGACTTCGCCGGGATGAGTAACAGCATCCCAGCCACCTGTTTCCCGCCTGCCGTCATCCAGGCAGCGACCTGGAACCGCGAACTCATCCACGAGATGGGAGTCGCCCTCGGCGAAGAATGCCGTCAGGAAAAAGTCAGCATCCTGCTCGGACCTGGCATCAACATCAAGCGTTCCCCGCTTGGCGGACGCAACTACGACTACTACTCCGAAGACCCCTATTTCGCGGGAGAAATGGCGAAGCAACTCATCATGGGCATTGAGAGTCAGGGGATCGGCGCATCGCTGAAGCACTTTGCAGTTGGCAATCAGGAATACCGCCGCATGACCATCAACGCCGTAGTGGATGAACGCGCCCTGCGAGAAATCTACCTGGCGGGCTTCGAGACCATCGTCAAAGATGCCCAGCCCTGGACGGTGATGAACGCGTACACGCTCGTCAATGGTACATACTGCTCCGAAAATCCGTTTCTTATCCGCGACATCTTGAAAAAGGAGTGGGGCTTTCAAGGAGTTGTGCTTTCCGACTGGGGTTCGGTTAATGACCGCGTTGCCGGGTTGAAAGCGGAAATTGACCTCGAAATGCCGGGTCCTGCAACGGATAACCAGCGTGCCATCCTCGCGGCGGTCAGGGCGGGGGATTTGCCCGAAGCCACCCTCGACCGCGCCGTGGAGCGCATGCTCGCGCTCATCTTCAAAGCGCAAGAGACGTTCGCCAAAGGCGATTTCACTTACAACAAGCAGGCGCATCACGATCTCGCCCGCCGCATCGCCGAAGAAGGCACGGTCTTGCTCAAAAACGAAAACCAGATTCTGCCCATCCCCGAAACTGCCAAGGTTGCCCTGCTCGGTCACTTTGCGAAAAAGCCGCGTTTCCAAGGCACGGGCAGTTCACTGACCAACCCCACGATGGTGGACAACCTGTACGATGAAATGGTCGAGCGCATCGGTGAGTCCAATGTGTTGTACGCGCCCGGCTTCCCCGAAAAAGACAGGGCGCCCATTGATGAAGCCCTTCTCGCTGAAGCCCTTGAAGTTGCCGCCAAAGCCGATTATGTCGTTGTCATGGTTGGCGTTGCAGTCGCGGAAGGCGGCGACCAGCCCAGCATGAAACTTCACGCTTCGCACACCGCACTCATCGAAAAAGTCGCTGCCGCGCACAAGAAAGTCATTGTCCTGCTTAGCAACGGCAACCCGCTCGAAATGCCCTGGATCAACAACGTGTCTGCCGTTCTCGAAGGCTATCTTTCGGGGCAGGCGGGAGCAAGCGCACAAGCGGATATTCTGCTTGGCAAGGTCAACCCCAGCGGCAAAATTGGCGAGACCTTCCCCATCAAACTGGAAGACAATCCATCTCACCCTTATTTCCCCGGCGGTCCCTCTGCCGTCGAATATCGTGAAAGCATTTACGTTGGTTATCGCTATTACGACACCGCCAATGCACCCGTCCTGTTCCCCTTCGGGCATGGCTTGAGTTACACCACCTTTGCATACCGCGAGCTGTCTATTCAGGCGCGTAACGATTCAGCCTCGGTCACATTCAAGGTACGGAACACGGGCAACAGGTCAGGAAAAGAAGCGGCGCAGGTCTATGTTCGGGATGTCGAATCCAGCCACTTTCGCCCGTTCAAAGAACTCAAGGGCTTTGCCAAAGTCCATCTCCAGCCCAAAGAAGAAAAGTCTGTGACAATCGAACTCGACCGCCGCGCCTTTTCCTTTTACGATGTCGGAAAAAAGGATTGGATTCTGGAAACGGGCGACTTCGAGATTTTGGTGGGCGCATCCTCCCAGGACATTCGCCTCAAAACGACCCTTCGGCTGGATTCTGACCAGCAGGCTTCTGCTTACACTGACAGAGCCGCCCTCGCCCCGTACTTTTCTCTGACCCCTGCGCCCATCTCCCGCGACACTTTTGCCGCGCTCTATGGAAAACCCCTGCCCGAAAATACGAAGCCGCAAAAGGGCAGTTACACCCTCAACACGCCCTTCGGCGACATGAGCGATTCATGGCTTGCCCGTCAACTGCTCAACCTGATGAACGCGCAGGTCAAAAAGATGGTAGGCGGAAACGACCCCGATAATCCCCTGCTGGCGATGGTCGAGAACATGCTCAAGGAAATGCCCCTGCGCGCCATGCTGATGATGACCAACGGCGCGATCAAGCGCGGGACACTGGAAGCGTTGTTGATGATGATTAACGGCAGGGGCTTGCGCGGCTTTGGCGCATTGGTCAAGTCGCTGGTAAGAAAATAGAAAGTTAATTCTGTGTAAAAAAGATAATCCATGAAAAACGTCAATTCCATCATTTCGCAAATGACTCTTGAAGAAAAAGCCGCGCTTTGCTCTGGCAAAGATTTCTGGCATCTCAAAGGGATTGATCGTCTCAAAATCCCATCCATCATGGTCACAGACGGTCCACATGGTTTGCGAAAACAGGCTGGGGAAGCAGACCATGTGGGCTTGAATGAAAGCGTTCCCGCTACCTGTTTCCCCACCGCCTCCGCGCTTGCGGCCACATGGAACCGAGACTTGATCTTTGAAGTCGGAAAAGCATTGGGACAAGAATGCCGTCAGGAAAAAGTCGGCGTTATCCTGGGACCCGGCATCAATATCAAACGTTCTCCCTTGTGTGGTCGCAATTTTGAGTATTTCTCCGAAGACCCGTATCTCACAGGCGAAATCGCCAAGAGTCATATCAACGGCGTGCAGAGTCAGGGCGTGGGGACTTCCATGAAACATTACGCCCTCAACAATCAGGAACACCGCCGCATGACCGGCGACTCGGTCGTAGATGAACGCGCTATGCGCGAAATCTATCTGGCGGGTTTTGAGATCGCCGTCAAGGAGTCCCAACCCTGGACGGTGATGTGTTCCTACAACCGCATCAACGGGACCTACGCCTGCGAAAACAAATATCTGATGACCGACATTCTCAAGGAAGAGTGGGGGCATCAAGGATTGGTTGTCACCGACTGGGGCGCGATGAACGAGCGCGTGGATGCTCTTAACGCAGGCGTGGAACTCGAAATGCCTGGTACGCCAAACGGAAACGATGAACGCATCATCGCGGCTGTCAAATCTGGCGAGTTGGATGTCACTGTTCTCGACCGCGCGGTGGAACGCATTTTGACATTGATTTTCAAAGCCGATGAAACCCTCTCAAAGGATTTCACCTACGACAAACAGGCGCATCACGAACTGGCACGCCGCGCCGCCGCCGAAGGTGCGGTATTGCTCAAAAACGATGGGCAACTCCTGCCCTTTCCCGCCAATACCAAAATCGCCCTGATTGGGCGCTTTGCGAAAACGCCTCGTTACCAGGGCGCGGGCAGTTCGTTGATGAACCCCACCCAATTGGATAATCTCCACGATGAACTGGTCAAACTCATCGGCGCAGAAAACATCCTGTACGCGGCGGGCTACACCGAAAAAGGCGACGCCGCCGATGACACCCTGATTCAGGAAGCCATTGAAACCGCAGGGAAAGCGGATGTCGCCATCGTCTGCGCGGGGCTGCCCGATATGTACGAAACCGAAGGCATTGACCGCGCCCACATGCACATGCCGTCTGGTCACAACGCGCTCATTCAGCGCCTTGCTGCCGCGCATCAAAAAGTTATCGTCGTGTTGAGCAACGGCGCGCCCGTTGAAATGCCCTGGGTGGATGATGTGCCTGCCATTTTGGAAGGCTACCTCGGCGGGCAGGCGGGCGCGGGCGCGCTTGCCGATACTATCACGGGCAGGGTCAACCCCAGCGGCAAACTCGCTGAGACCTTCCCCCTGAAATTTTCCGATACTCCCGCCCAGCCTTACCCTGGCGGTCCCGAAGTGGTCGAATACCGCGAAAGCATTTACGTTGGCTATCGCTATTACGATACCGTCGGTCAGGACGTGCTGTTTCCATTCGGGCATGGCTTGAGTTACACTGCGTTCGAGTACCGCGACCTGTCTGTGAAAGCGGAAAAGGATTCAGCGAAGATAACGTTCAAGGTCAAGAACACAGGCAATAGGTTAGGAAAAGAAGCGGCGCAGGTCTATGTGCGGGATGTCGAATCCACCGCATTCCGTCCGCAAAAAGAACTCAATGGATTTATCAAAGTTGAACTTCAGCCTGGCGAAGAAAAAGAAGTGAGCATCGAGTTGAACCGCCGCGCCTTCGCGTTTTATGATGTGACTCAGTGCGATTGGATTGTGGAGGCGGGCGACTTCGAGATTCTCGTCGGCGCTTCCTCACGCGACATCCGCCTCACTGCGACCATTCGGCTTGATTCTAACCAGCAGGCTTCTTTCCCCGCTGACAGGGAGCGGCTCGCCGCCTATTACGACTTCCCCAAAGGAGCATCCGTCAGTCAAAAGGATTTTGAAGCCCTGCTTGGGAGACCCATCCCTGCTAATGCGCCAACCCCCAAAGGGATGTACACGCTCAATACGCCCATCAGTGAAATGAGCGGCTCGTTCATTGGCAGGCAACTGTTCCAAATGATGAAAGACCAGATTGGCAAGATGATCAAAGACAAGGAAGATACGCCAACAGGCGCGATGATGGCGCACATGGTTCAGGAAATGCCCTTGCGCAGCATGTTGATGATGGGCGGAGCCTTCAACCGTGCAAAACTGGAAGCGCTTCTGACGATAATTAATGGGCGCTTTTTTAGAGGCTTGTTTGCCTTCGTCCGCGCAAGCATGGCGACGAAAAAGTAACTGCGTGAGACTTCTTTCGGGGCGTTCTGCGTAGTAATAATTGAAAGGAGTATCCTATGACAAAATGGTCGGGTGGGTATGTAAACGCAAATGGCTTGCGCCTGCATTACTATCGCACAGGTGGCGACAAACCGCAGGTGGTCATCAATCACGGCGCGGGAGATGACGGTCTATGCTGGACGCATGTCGTCAAGGGGTTGGAGCACGATTACGATGTTATCCTGCCCGACGCGCGCGGGCATGGAAAGTCGGCGTCTGGCAAGGGAGATTATGCAACACAACAGCGCGTGGCGGATTTGGCGGGGCTGATCGAAGCCCTGAAACTGGAGCGCCCTGTGGTGGGTGGTCATTCAATGGGCGCGGATACGTCCATGCACCTGGCGGCGGAGTACCCCCATTTGGTGCGCGGCGTGTTTCTCGAAGACCCGCCCATCGTCTTACCTGGCGAGCAATTGGGCGACGGGAAGCAGGTGATGGATCCGAAGGAACTCGGCAAGATGATGGCGAAGTACATGCGCATGTTCAAACTGATGCCGCGCTTCATTGGATTAAACATGGCGCGCAAGGGGATGGCAGCCTACCCCGATGATGAAATCCAACCCTGGCTGAACTCGAAAAAGCGACTGAGTTTCAACTTTCTGGGGTCAATGGCGACCATGCCGATGGACCTCTCCGCGCCGTTCGATGTCATTCGCAAAATCCAGTCGCCCATTCTTTTGATCATCGGTGATAAGGAAAAGATGTCCATTGTCTCGCCTGAAGCGGCGCAAAAAGCGGCTGAAGCCAACGCAAAATTGAAGTTCGTCCACCTCGAAGGGGCAAGTCATGACATCCGCCGCACGCGCTTTGACGGGTACATGCCCGCGCTAAAGAATTTTCTCGCGGAAGTGTACGGCGGGAGGTAAGCCCCAAAAGAGAAAGATAAACTCCCGACGGTCTGAAGTCGGGAGTTTTTTGTGGGGATGGGGAGATTACATGTTTGTGTATTTTTTCACTTGACAAATTAACTCACAGGGGATAGTATTCCGCCTATATTTTGGTTTTTTTGGGAAAATTTGTTATTTTGGTATTCTGATGAAAATCACAAAAAGACAAAAAGCATTTGTTGAAAAAATGCTGGATATCTATAAGGAAATCCAGGAACCCATCCACTATTCAACCGTAGCGGAGCAATTGAATCTCAGCAAATACACTGCGTATGACATGCTCCGATTGTTGGAGGAAAAAGGCTATGTTGAATCGGTGTATGAAACCCATAGCGAGGGTCCCGGGCGGGCTTCTGTTTCATTTAAACCTACCAAAAAGGCTGAGGAAACCTTCAGAAAGTTGGCAGGGGCTGAAGCAACATCCTGGGAGGAAGCCAAGGAAAGAATTATCACAAAGATTGCAGCTGGGGAGTTTGAAGACGCAAAACTTGCCGAAGACATCCTCCTTCAGGTGGAAGGCGGGCTCGACGATGTGCTATATTGCTCAAACCTGATTAGCGATCTGGTTACAAGGTTGCGTGCCAGGGGACGGCATCGCATGATGGATTATTACGCTTCCGTGATACTGGCATTAATTGAGAAAAAAAATGCGGGGGATCTCTACCTGCTTCCGGGATTCATGCTGGGACTGGCATCAAGTGAAGATGATGCGGTGGAACTCACAGATGGTTTTCTCAAGAAAATTCGCAAATATGAAATCCTGCTCGAACGCATGGATAAGGAAGCCCGTAGTCATTTAGGAGACATGCTCTCAAAAATAATCGCGCCCTTGAGAAATGAATAATCATTGGGCATAGTAATTACCCTACAGGAGAAGTAAATGGAAGGAATTGTAATAGCGCAGCAACTCACAAAATACTACTCAAAAGGAAGGGATGCGGAACCTGCCCTGACAGAGATTGACCTTTCAGTAAATAAAGGTGAACTCTATGGGGTGGTTGGACCCGATGGAGCGGGGAAAACCACGCTGCTGAGAATCCTTTCCACTGTCATGGAAGCCACCTCAGGGTCGGCGCATCTGGCGAGTTTTGACGTTCACAAACAACCGGAGGAAATCCGCGCTCTGCTTGGGTATATGCCGCAAGCCTTTAGTTTGTACCCCGATTTAAGCGTGATGGAAAACCTGCGTTTCTTTGCGGATATGAATGGTGTGCCGCGCAACGTGCAAAAAAGACGAATTGACGAATTGCTGGAATTTGCGCGCCTAACGGATTTCACCACCCGCCGCAGCGAGAACCTTTCGGGCGGGATGCGCAAAAAACTGGCGCTGGCGTGCGCCTTGATTCACGAGCCGCAAATCCTGTTGCTGGATGAACCCACAACAGGCGTGGACCCGGTCTCGCGCCGCGAGTTATGGCAGTTATTAGCCAAAGTCATTCAGCGCGGCGTGACGGTGATGGTCAGTACGCCGTACATGGATGAAGCCGAACGTTGCAACCGCGTGGGCGTGCTTTATCACGGGCAGATGCTGATTACGGGCGCGCCAGCGGAATTGGAAGAGCAGATGCCGTTCCGCATTGTGGAAGTCAAAGCCCAGCCGCGCAAAACGTTACGCGCCGTCGCCGACCAGACGAAGGGCGTGCTTGGCTGGAGAGCCGTCGGCGACCGCCTGCGCCTCTCGGTCAGCAACCCGGCTGAGGTCATGCCGAGAATCGAAAAATCCCTGAAGAAAGAAGGCGCGGAAGTCAGCATCCTGCGCGAGGCAAAAGTTTCGATGGAAGACGTCTTTATCCATCTTGCGGAAACACAGGAGGCGAAAGTATGAGCGTTGAAAAAGCGGTAGAAGCCCAGGAATTGGTCTGCCAGTTTGGTGATTTCATTGCAGTAGACCATGTCACGTTTGATATTCCGCGCGGCGAGGTTTTCGGTTTGCTTGGTCCCAACGGGGCTGGAAAAACAACCACGATGCGCATGTTATGCGGCATCATCCGCCCTACAGCGGGAAGCGCGCTCGTGATGGGCTACAACGTGGCAAGTCAATCGGAAGAGGTCAAGCAGCGCATTGGCTATATGTCTCAAAAGTTCTCGCTATACAACGACCTGACCGTTTCCGAAAACCTGGATTTTTATGCCAACCTCTACGGCGTGCCGCAGAACAAGGTCAAAAGCCGACTGGGCGAATTGATTGACATGGCGGGGCTGCGCGGGCGCGAGAAACAATTGACCAGCGACCTTTCGGGCGCATGGCGGCAAAGGCTGGCGCTGGCGTGCGCCATTGTGCATGAACCTCCCATGCTTTTTCTCGACGAACCCACAGCCGGCGTAGACCCGGTTTCGCGACGCGAATTTTGGGAGATGATCTATCGTCTGGCTGGCGAGGGCGTGAGCGTGTTGGCAACTACCCATTACATGGATGAAGCCGAGTTCTGCAACGTGATTGGGATGATGTACCGCTCACGCCTGATTGCCCTGAGCGACCCCGATGCATTGCGCGAAAGCATGAAAGGCACGCTCTTTGAAGTGGATTGCGACGACCCCGGACGCGCCGAACAGATTTTGAAAGACCTGCCCATCGTGCATGATGCCGCCGCGCATGGCGTGTTGATTCATGTTCAAGTCGATTCTGAGAAACAAAAGCCGGCGTTGGAGAAGGCATTGAGGTCCAATCACATCGCCGTAGAGCGTATCGAAAGAGTCCTGCCTTCGCTGGAGGATGTGTTCGTTTCGCTCGTAGATCAAGAAAATCGCCTGCAAGCGCGGGCAGAAATTAAATAGGAGGTTTTTATGGGACAAGGGTTTCGCCGTATGGCGACGATTGTTCGCAAGGAGTGGCTGCATATCATCCGTGACCCGCGCACTCTGATGCTGGTGATTGTCATGCCGGTTATGATGTTGGTTCTGATGGGATACGCGGTTGCCAATGACGTGGAAGACATTCCATTGGTGGTCGCCGACCTTTCGAATACAGATAGTAGCCGATGGCTCGTCGATAAATTTACTGTAAGCGGGTTTTACATGGTTACACACACCGCCCATAGTGAAGACGAAATATTGGACATGCTGGATGCTGGGACAGTCAAAGCAGGGTTATATATCCCAGAAAGTTTTGGACGCGAAATTACAACGGGAGGTACCGGGACTATCCAGTTCTATATTGATGGTTCAAACCCCACCGTGGCGCAAACCGCACAGTTGGCGGCTGAAACCATCAGCCAGTCCACATCGCAGGAAATTCTAATTCAACGGCTGGAGCGCAGCGGCACAGGTTTGGCAATCAGCCTGCCGGTGGATGCCCGCGTGCGCTACCTGTACAATCCCAACTTGAAAAAGATGAACTTCATGATTCCGGGTTTGGTGGCGATCATCCTGCAAATTCAAACCCTGCTATTGACCGCTTTTGCCATCGTGCGCGAGCGCGAGCAGGGCACATTGGAACAGTTGATAGTGACGCCGATCCATTCCTGGGAATTAATGCTGGGCAAGATTTTGCCCTTCGTCCTGGTTGCCTTTGTCAATGTTGCCATGACAGTTGCCGTAGGAGCGATCTGGTTTGGCGTGGAAGTGGCTGGCAGCATCACGCTGTTGAGCGTCCTGAGTTTGATTTTCCTGCTTGGTTCCCTGGGCTTGGGCGTTTTGATTTCCAACATTTCCCAAACGCAAATGCAGGCGATGTATATGGCGTCCTTCATTATGATGCCATCGTTCATCCTTGCCGGGCTGCTCTATCCGCGTGAAAACATGCCGTGGATCGCCTACTACGCCGGTTACTTGCTGCCCGTCACTTACTTTCTTGAAATTGTGCGCGGCATCATGCTGAAGGGTGTGGGCTTTGTCACCTTGTGGAGTTGGGTCTGGCCCATGACAGTCTTCAGTATCGTAGTATTTTTCGCCAGCGTGTTCATGTTCAGAAAACGTCTGTAATATCCATTATCTCGGAGTAAAAAAATGAAAAAGCAAAAAAGTTCCATAATCGTTGCGCTGGTTGTGTCCAGCCTGCTCTTGGGCGCTTGCGCCGGAGTCAATGGCTCGGATACCTCCAATCTATCTGCATCCGGCACGATTGCCTCACGTGAAGTGCGAATTGCCCCGCAGGTTGGCGGGCAGGTCGTTTCCATCAACGTGGAGGAAGGTCAGCAGGTGACAGCGGGAGACGAACTCTTCCGCCTCGATGACAGCCTGCTCAAGGCGCAGCAACAGCAGGCGCAAGCGTCAGTGCAGTTGGCGGAAGCCGCAGTCGCCACAGCCAAAGCCCAGTATGATGTGGCTTTGAACGCTGTTCGTTTGCAAGACCAGCAGGCGCGTACCAGCGCATGGAACGCCACGCAGCTGGATCAATTTGAACTGCCGGTATGGTATTTTGATAAGGAGGAAAAAATTGCCTCCGCTGCCTCGGAAGCGGAAGCCTCCCAGTCCAATCTTGATAAAGAGAAGGCAAATCTTGAAAAAGTATTGGGCGATTTAACTTCGCAGGATTTTCTGGAGGCTGAAAAACGAGTCGCGGACGCGCAAGCGGCTTTTCTCATCGCCGACCTTGTCCTGACGCAGGCGCAAGCCGCCCAGGACAAGGAATATATGGAGGATTATGCCCAGTCGCTTTTTGACGCCGCCGAAAGCGAACTAAAATCGGCTCAAACTGACTATGACCGCCTGCTGACCACCAAAGCCGCCGAAGATGTTCTCGAGGCTCGCGCCCGCCTGAAGGTCGCGCAGGAACGCTTTGACCGCGCCCTGGATTACCACAACTCCCTGCTTACTGGCGACCAGTCCATGCAGTTGAAAGCCGCCGAAGCTGGTGTCCAACAAGCGGAAGCAGCTCTCGCGCAAGCGCAGGCGGCTCTAGCGGCGATTGACGTTCAACTCGAAAAGACGATAGTCACTGCGCCGGTGGATGGAGTTGTTTTAACTCGCGGGATCGAAGTCGGCGAGACGCTCGCCCCGGGCGGTGTGGTCATCACCATCGGGCAACTCCAGGAAGTAGAACTTGTGGTGTATATCCCCGAAACTGAATATGGCAAGGTCAATCTCGGCGATCAGGTTTCCATTGCAGTGGATTCTTTCCCCGGACAGACCTTTACCGGCAGTGTGACCTACATTTCCGACAAGGCGGAATTTACCCCGCGCAACGTTCAGACCGTGGAAGGACGCCAGGCCACCGTTTATGCCATTAAGTTAAGTGTGCCAAACCCCGAACTGAAACTCAAGCCCGGTATGCCAGCTGATGTAACCTTCATGACCCCATAAAAACAACGAGACAAAATAAAGACCGCCAGGGTAAGCATATCCTGGCGGTCTTTGTTTTTTGCGTCTGGCTTATTTTGCTTCTGCCAGCGAAGAATAGCCTGAACTACCAATGGGACTGAGGAGACGCGTCTTGCTGTCATGATGAGCACAAAGCAAGCCTGAGTGTTCTTTATCCCTCATATCAGAAATCTAGATGATGATTAAGACTCAGGATTCCTGTTTGACAATTCCTTTAGCAGGGAATATAATTAGAAATCAAAACTATTAGAAAAGGAAATGAAATGATAGATACGGTTCGGGGTACCGCTGAGCGGATTATTGATGTCGTTCCACTCGTGATGCGCAGCATCCGTGCCAAGCTTCATGAGCTGCGCGCCGCCGACATTAATGTCCACCAATTCCGTGCGATGCTATATATCAATCGCAATCATGGCACTTCCCTTTCAGACGTTGCTGCTCATGTTGGAGTGTCACTGCCAACGATGTCCGTGTTAATTGACAAGCTGGTGGATCGCAAGTTGGTGAGCCGCGATGCTCGTGGTGGAGAGGAAGACCGACGCAAAATGTGCCTTTTTCTGACTCTGCAGGGGCAAGAGGAACTGAATGTTGCCTATGATTTCGCGCAGAAATTTCTAATGGTCAAAATGTCCCGCCTGTCAAAAGAGGAACTGAAGACAATCTCTCAGGCAATGCAAATCCTTCAAGACCTGTTCGTAATCAGCCCGGAAAAGTAACCGGTCATGCAAGCCGAAAAATGAAAATGGTTATCGCTGCCCAGGAATTAATCCACGAAAATGGCAGTGCAGAAAAAATCAACAGTGTTTCACATTGTTTTGCAGATCAACTTCATTGGAAAATGCCGAATAGAACGATCATGCGCGATGTCTGCAAATAGATTCGAGAAATCCCCCTAAAAGGAAGTATAAGTTTAAGAATATGTCACGAAAGCGTATCATTATCGTCACGCTGGGCATCATGCTCAGCCTGTTCATGGCTTCGATGGAATCCACCGTCATTGCCACCGCCATGCCCACCATCATCGGGCAGTTGGGCGGGCTGGAACATTATTCGTGGGTCTTTTCGGCGTTCATGCTGGCCTCGACCGCCACCGTCCCCCTCTATGGCAAGTTGTCCGATCTGTTCGGGCGCCGCCGCCTCTATATCTTCGCCATGGGACTGTTCTTGATCGGTTCGGCATTGAGCGGACAGGCGAGCAACATGACCCAGCTCATCATTTTCAGAGCCATTCAAGGACTGGGCGCGGGCGGTGTCCAGCCTCTGGCATTCATTATGATCGGCGAAATGTTCTCACTCCAGCAACGTGCCCGAATGCAGGGATTGTTCTCCGGCGTGTGGGGAGTGTCATCCATTGTGGGGCCGCTTCTGGGTGGTTTCCTGGTGGATCAGCTCTCCTGGCGCTGGGTCTTTTATGTCAACGTCATCCCCGGTTTGCTGGCCGCCGCACTGGTGGCGTTCGCCTGGCGAGACCAGGTGCATCATCACGAAATGCCTGTCGTAGATTACGCTGGCGCAGGTCTTTTAACGGCCTGCGTGGTCGCGCTTCTCTTCGGGCTGATGGAGTTGGGGACGCCTGCCGGTTGGGCGCTGATCAGCCTGGCAGCGATTCTCTTCGCCGTTCTTCTATGGGCGGAACGCCGCGCTGTGGACCCCATTCTGCCGCTGAATCTCTTTCACGACCGACTGTTCTCGGTCGCCGTGGGGCATGGTATGCTGGCAGGCTGGGCGATGTTCGGAAGCACATCCTTCGTCCCATTGTTTGTACAATCCGTACTGGGAACCAGCGCCACACAGGCGGGCATCACGATCACCCCTATGCTGCTTGGCTGGGTGACTGCCAGCATTATCGGCGCGCGCCTGATGTTGATCGTCGGTTACCGGACGCTGGGATTGATCGGCATGACATCGTTGAGCCTGGGCACCTTCCTCATGTCGCAAGCCAGCCTCAACACTAGCCAGACCCTGTTGATGGTCTTCGTCGCCCTGATGGGCGTTGGTATGGGGCTTTCGATCCCGTCCCTCCTGATTGCCGTACAGTCCAGCGTGGAACGCCGTCATCTTGGTGCAGCCACCTCCACCGTTCAGTTTAGCCGCTCCATTGGCGGGACTCTCGGCGTGAGCGTGATGGGCGCCGCATTGACCCTGCACCTGACCTCCGGACTGCAAGCGGCGGGGCAAGATGTGAGTATCATCCAACAGCTGCTCAACCCCACGCCCGGCTCACAAGTGGTGATTGCCGAAAATGCGCGCCTGGCAATGGCAAATTCGATCAACTTGGTCTTCATGATTGCCTTCACTGCTGCTCTGTTGGGGCTGGCAGCGATCTTCCTCGCCCCGCGCCGCACACTGACCGACGCCGCACGCCACAGCACTGCCTCCAAAGGAGACCGCGAGTCTTCCTCCCAGCAATCGAACCTTGAGGAATCGATTGACGCCGCCAGTGCGGATTAACGGTCAAGCCGCTACCGTACAGAAGATTTTAGTGGTGTTGAAATAGTACTGGACGCGCCCCTGAGTGGCGCTGATTCGATAAAAGAAACCGCCCGGTCAACTCTTGCCCGGGCGGTTTGATTCAGATCTGGTTCAACTGCAAATTCGCCTCCGCCAGCGGCAGAACTTGCTCCACGAATTTGTTTAATGGCTTACGGTCTTTCTCATCATTCCAATATTGCGCCAGCCCGTAGATCGCCCAGCTTGCAGCGGTCGACGAGATCTCCGGCGAAACATTGGAATCGACTTGATCCAGCCAGGTCATTAATAGGTCTTTTATTTGCGCTTTGACCTGGGCCTCCATGAGCGGCTCAAACTGGCCGCGAGGCGATTTACATTGACCATTCGCCTCTCGAATGAATTCGCATACCGCGAGAATGAGCGCGCGCAGATTGTCCTGACTGTAGTGGCAGGCGTTCAGCGTGCGCTTTTCGATTTCTGCTCGAAATTCCTGGCGGATTTTGTAATCGAGCAGGGCGTATTTGTCGGGGAAGTGGGCGTAAAACGTGGCGCGGTTGATTCCAGCGCGTTCGGTAATATCCTGAATCGTGATGGATTGAAAATCTTTTTCATGGATCAGGGTGGAAAATGCCTCTTCCAAAAATTGAAGAGTGCGCCTGATACGCGGATCCACTCTCTCTTCGGCAAGCGAATTATCCAACATTTTTACTCCTTTGTCGTTTATCCAACAAATATTGGATTTTGGTGATTGACGAAACCATGTAAAAGGGATTTAATAAACATCATCTGTTGTATAAGCGACAAGAGTATCCTATCACACACAGCCGTTCAAGTCAATGTCAAACAATTCAAAAGATAAAAGGGATCGTCTCCAATGACCGACCAGTCTCTCCGCCCTGCGCTGAAAATTGTCCCCATCGAAAACGCTGTCGGCGGCTACTGTGACCCGCTAACCGGCGAATGTTATCCCGCGTTCGAAAAGGACGTTCCAACTCAAAAGGAGAATCTCATGACCACTGCAATTGACCCCGTTTGCAAGATGGAAGTTGAAATCGAAACCGCGCAATACAAGAGCGAGCACGCTGGCGAAATGTACTACTTTTGTTCCCCCGGCTGCCAGAGATCCTTCGAGAAGGACCCGCATAAATATCTGCCGCAAAACCATCATGGAAACAGTGGGCACGACCACGACCATGAAGGTCACGAACACTAAACGCCTGCCTTGCCCTGGACCTCATACATTTTTCATGTGAGATCCGTCCCCATGCTAAAAATGACCAATACATCCGTAGTTAGCCAAACCGCCCTGCCAATAGACGACTTACGCTGGGATCAGGGACTTACTCTGCCCGAGTTCGTCGCCCAGATGAGTGTAGATCAAGAGGCGATGACGCGCCGCCTTGAGACCGTCCAACTGAGCGAAGAGGAACATGCTGCCGCCGCCGCGCTCCAACGCCCCATCCGCGTCCTTGTGATGACCGAGGACTGGTGCGTCGATTGCCTGATGAACCTGCCCATCCTGGCGCGCCTGACCGAAGCAGCCCCCGATATGGAAGTGCGCGTATTCCTCCGCTCACGCTGGCCGGACTTGCAAGCCTGGTTCGCCGCAAGCGACATCACCAGCATCCCCGTCTTTGCCTTTTTGGACAAACCCTTTCGTTTGATCGGTACATGGGTCGAACGTTCCAAAGCCGCCCACGCGCGTCTGGCTCTTTGGAATGAAGAACATCCCGAAGTGTCCGCCATCCGTAGGGACGAGAGCCTGAGCAGGGAAGAACGCAAAGCCCGCCTCGATCCCATCTTCGAGCGTCTCAAAGCTGACATGGAAACCTGGTACGCCGAAGGATTGCAAGCCGCTACCGTGCGCGAAATCATGGAGATTCTGCAATGACTGCCGAACCGTCCACCGAGACCCTCACCCTGCCCCGCCCGCAAGGCGGAACGCTGGACGCTTACCTTGCGAAGCCTGCAGGCGCGGGTCCTTTCCCCGGCGTGGTCGTCATCCACGAAATCTTCGGGCTGAACGAAAACATCCGCGATATTGCCCGCCGTTTCGCCGGCGCGGGGTACGTTGCTCTGGCAGTGGATTTGTTCAGCGCAGGCAATCGCATCGCCTGCATGACGCGCATCTTTCACGGCATCCTCGTCCGCCCGTTGAGCAACGGCGTAGTCGGCGAATTACGCGCCGCGTTGGATGTTTTGCGAAACCTCCCTGAAGTCGAAGCGGGGCGCGTGGGCGCCATTGGTTTCTGCATGGGCGGAAGTTATGCCCTGCAACTGGCTTGCGTGGATGAAGACTTACGCGCCGCCTCCGTTTTCTATGGACAGAACCCGCGTCCGCTCGACGCTGTGGTGGACTCCTGTCCGATTGTCGGCAGTTACCCCGAAAAGGATTTCACCGCCTCCGCCGCCCGCCAGTTGGAAACGCGGCTGGAAGCCCATCAGGTGGCGCACGATTTCAAAATCTACCCGGACGCGCGTCACTCGTTCTTCAACGACACGGGTCCCACGCACAACGCCGAAGCCGCCGACGACGCATGGAAGCGCACGCTGGCGTTTTTCGAGAAACACCTACAAACGGCTTGATATCACAAAACAGGAGAAAAAAATGGATCAACTCAAACTAACCATCTATTCCGATTACGTCTGACCCTGGTGCTATGTCGGCCAGGGTGTGGTCGCAACGTTAATTGAAAAGCACAACGCGCAAGTCGAATGGCGTCCGTTTTACCTGCGCCCCGACACACCGCCCGAAGGAATGGACCTGCCCGATTATGTCAAATCGCGCATGGCGCAGACCAATGCCCGTTTGAAACAAATGGCAGACGCCGCCGGGCTGGAGATGGTCTTTGCCACGCGCATCCCCAATACGCGCCTTGCCCACGAAGCCACCGAATACGCCACGCAAAAGGGTAAACACTTTGAGTTTCACCGCGTCGTCTTCGACAAATTCTACGGGCGCGGCGAAGACATCAGCAAATGGGACGTTCTGCGCGACGCCGCTGTACAGGTTGGGCTGGACGCGGACGAGATGCAGCGCGAAGTGGAAGCGGGCAGGCACACCGTTGCCGTCAATAACGCGGTGCAGGAAGCCCAGCAAATCGGCGTGACGGGCGTGCCGACCTATGTTCTGAATGACCGCTACGCCATCGTCGGCGCGCAGCCTTATGAAGCCTTTTTGCAAGCGCTGGAACAGATTGCGAAAGACCAAAAATAAACCAGAAAGGATGTGATGCCTTCCGCTTCAATGCCGCAGATTTTTACATCTATCTTTACAGAGCGCGAATTTTTTTGCAAGTTCAAACCAACCATTCACTAAAGGAGAGAGTAGAGTATGGACATCGTATTTCTTATCGGACGTATCATCGTGGGCGTGTACTGGATTTTTGGCGGCTACGCCCACTTCGCCCAAGCGCAAGCCATGATCCCCTGGACGCAATCCAAAGGCGTGCCTTTCCCCGCCCTAGCTGTGTACGGCAGCGGTGCGATGATTATTCTGGGGGGCTTGAGCATTCTGCTCGGCTTATACCCGCTGATCGGCGTTGCCCTGATCGTTTTGTTCATCATTCCGGTCGCGTCCATCATGCACAACTTCTGGACGGTTCAAGACCCCATGGCGCGCCAGACCGACATGCTCATGTTTATGAAGGATTTCTGCATGTTGGGCTGCACGCTGATGTTCGTGGCGATTCCCCAACCCTGGGCGCTCAGCCTTTCGTTCTAGTGAATGATGGGAAGCAAGGCTAACTTTGCCTCCCATTCAACTATAAGGATAAGCGATGGCTGACTTAACGGTACTTCCCAAACGAAAACGACCCCGCCCACAAACCCACAAATGGATGCCGCACACTCAGATCGGGATCAAGCCCGTTCCTGATGTGAACGCGGAACTGTATCGCCGCGCCTACGCCCTGCCCGATGTCCGCAACGAACCGACGCAGATTTCGGTGCCGGGAGCGCGCGCCTTGTGGCTTAGAGAAGACCTGCCTCTTGTGCGCGGGGAATTGATTCTAGTTGGGCGTGAGTTTGCCCACATTCACCCCGATGGCAGCCTGCACATCACGCTTTCGCCCGAACGCGCCCGCGAAGCGATTGCATCAGGCTGGGCGGAGATGCATCCCATCGCCGAGCAAATCGGTAACGAAGGCATGGTTCTCGTTTACACCCCAATGGACATGGAAGAACTGGATGTCGTCTTCCAACTCATCGTCGATTCATATAATTTTGTCACCGGACGTTCCATTGAACCCGCGTCTATCGAGGGAAAACCAGCGTAAAGGAAAAGTATGATAACACCCTCCCCAATGAAACCTCACGCCATCGCCGCTGACCGCATCCACCCTGAAAGCCTGCCGGGCTATATCCATATCAAAGTCGCCAATCTCGAAAATCAAATTCTTTTCTACAAAACAGCGATTGGCTTGGAGTTGAACTGGCGCAAAGACCAGATTGCCGCAATGGGCATGGGCGGGCGCGATCTCGTCCGTATGACCCAGATCCAAAATGGCAAGCGCTATCGCGGCGTGACGGGCATGTATCACTTTGCCATCCTCTTCCCCAACCGCCGCGAACTGGCACGCGTCATCGCCCGCCTCTTTGCCATGAAATATACCAATTACCCCACCGACCACATCATGACGAAGACCACCTATCTCGACGACCCTGAAGGCAACAACATCGAGTTGTACTGCGAATCGCCCGAAGACGGCGTGAATGAAATCAGCAACGGCAACTTTTTCGTCCGCCGCGCCGATGGCTCCACCAGCGACGGGCGCGAAGCGATGGACTTGGACGCGCTCTTCTCCAACCTGACCGAAGATGACCGCCTCGACCTGTCCGCTCCGCCCGAAACCCGCATGGGACATTTCCACCTCTACACCGCCAATCTCAACGACACCCTGCGTTTCTACCACGACGTTCTCGGCTTTGACGACATGGGAACGGCGCGCGGCTTCCGCATGGGCATGGTCTCGGCTGGAGCGTATCACCACCACATCGGCTACAACACCTGGCAGGGAGAAGGCGCGCCGCCTCCTCCTGACGACGCCCTGGGCTTGCTCTATTACACCTTCAACCTGCCCAACGCCGACGAATTGGAGCGCATGGACGGTCTGCTTGAACAAAAAGGAATCGCCTTCGAGCGCCGTCCCGACGGTCTCTTTTTGCGCGACCCATCCCAAAACGCTTTACTTTTGACCACTGCCGAACTGGCGGAATCAACCAAGTGACCGAATCATGAGCGCTGAGTTGACAGTGGGTTCACGAGCCCCCGATTTTAGGCTGCCCTCCAGCACAGGCGGCGAAGCGGGAATCGCCGATTATCGCGGCAAGTCGCGTCTTGTGCTTTTCTTCGTGCGCGAATACAACTGAATGCAGTGCCGAGCGCACGTCGCCCAGTTGGGGCGCATGGTTGAAGATTTCCAAAACGCTGGCGCGGACATTCTCGTCATTTTGGGAGACACACGAGAACGCGCCATCAAGTATGCGGAAGGACTCAAAGTCCCATTCCCCGTGCTTGCCGACCCTGACCGCGTGGTGTATCAGGCATTTGGATTGGATAAAGTTGCCTTTGTCATCCAGCGCACTGCCTCGGTGGTTTTGGACCGAGAGGGCGTAATTCGGTACATAAAACGCACTGCCAACCCGATGACCTGGCTTCAGGAAAGCCGCGAACTGCTGGAATTTGTCGAAGGAATGGAAAATAAACCATGACCGTCTCATCCCAACCCGCAGACTGCAAGCAGGAGCCGGGCGTTTTCATGCCTGTCGTCAACCGCGAAAAATGCGAAGGCAAAGCCGAGTGCGCCGCCGTCTGCCCATACAATGTTTTCGATATTGGCATCCTGCCTGCGGACGAGCGCGCCGCGCTGAGTTTCATCGGGCGATTGAAAGGCGCGGCGCACGACTGGAAGCAGGCTTTCCCCGTCCGCGCCGAAGCCTGCCACGCCTGCGCCGAATGCGTCGCCGCCTGCCCCGAAAAAGCCATCACCTTGCGGCGCGTGGCGGCTGCGTAGCCAGACAATTTATCTTCATTGGAGTTTTTGTGTCGGAAATTAACAAACCTTTTGAAATCGGACTCTACACCTTCGTCGAATGGGAAACCAACCCCCAGACGGGCGGAAAGGTGGACGCGCAGACGCGCATGAAACACCTGCTCGAAACCATCGAACTGGCGGATCAGGTCGGCTTGGACGTGTTCGGCATCGGCGAACATCACCGTCCCGATTTTCTTTCCTCCGCCCCGGCGGTGATTCTGGGAGCCGCCGCGTCGCGCACCAAAACCATCCGCCTCAGCACGGCGGTGACGGTTCTCTCCTCCGACGACCCCGTGCGCGTCTTTCAGGATTTTGCCACTCTGGATTTGCTCTCGGAAGGACGCGCCGAAATCATGGCGGGACGCGGCGCCTTCATCGAATCCTTTCCACTCTTCGGCTACGACCTGAATGATTACGATTCGCTCTTCGCCGAAAAATTGGAACTGCTCTTGAAGATTCGCGCCGCCGAAGTCGTTTCGTGGCACGGCAGGCATCGTCCGCCCATGGACCGTCAAGGGATTTACCCGCGCGCGCTCCAGCGCGAGATTCCAATTTGGGTTGCGGTGGGCGGCACGCCCGAATCCGCCACGCGCGCCGGGGCGTTGGGTTTGCCCATGGCGCTGGGCATCATCGGCGGAATGCCCGAACGTTTCTCTCCGCTGGCGGAGTTGCATCAGCAAGCCTGGCAGCAGGCTGGACACGACCCCGCCCAATGGCAGTTGAGCGTCAACTCGCGCGGCTTCATCGGTGACGATTCCAAGCAGGCGGTGGACGATTACTTCCCCTTCTTGAAAGCGATGATGGACAAACTGGGACGCGAGCGCGGCTTTCGCGGCTTGAACCGCGCCGAGTACGAATCCGCCCGCAGCCTGCGCGGCTCCGATTATGTCGGAACGCCCGATGAAGTCATCGAGAAGATTCTCTTCCAGCAGAACATTTTGCATTACGACCGTCTGCTGCTGCAAATGGACATCGGCGCGGTGACGCACAAGGAATTAATGCGCTCGATTGAACTGCTTGGCACAAAAGTCGCGCCGGTCGTCCGCAAGGAAATTCAAGTCCGCGCGGGCGCGTAAATGAAATATCTCGTCATTGCGAGAAGGGCGTTAGCCCGATGAAGCAATCCATCGTTTGCAAGCGAGATCGCTTTGAATTGTCCCCTCACTGTGACGACAGTGGCTGATATAAAAAACTTTAGGAGTTCCCATGAATCAAATCCCCGTCGAAGAAAAAACAGACCTTTCGATTTATCACCTTTTGCAAATGCCCGCAGGTTACAACCCCGCTGACAAAGAGACTCGCTACCCCGCCATCTTTGCCCTGCACGGACACGGCAGCAACGAACGCGACCTGATCGGTCTCGCGCCGCACTTGCAGGATAACCTGCTGTGGGTCAGCGGGCGCGGACCCGTGGACTTTGCCCCCGGCGCGTATGACTGGTATCCCGTCACTGAGTTTGGGAAACCCGACCCCATTCAACTCGAAGCGGCGCTGGAACGGATTGACAACTTCATCAGCGAGTTGCTGCAAGCCTATCCGATTGACCCGCAAAAACTCTTCCTGATGGGTTTCAGCCAGGGCAGCATGATGTCCATGTCGTTTCTGCTCACCCGTCCGCAGCGCATCAAGGGAGTCATTGCCCAGTCGGGCTATGTTCCCATACAGTCGGGGCTGCAAGTGGATGAGGCTGGCGTAAAAGGCAAACCTGTCGTGATGACGCACGGCTACGAAGATTCGAGTATGCCGCTCGAATGGTCGCACCAGTCGCGCGATTTTCTATTGAAATACGGCGTGGACGTGGACTATCACAACCTTCACATGGGTCACACCATCACCGCCGAGTCGCTCTCAATTGTGAGGACATGGCTGGACCGGCAGTTGTAGGGGTGGGGGAGAGGAGATTACGCGCTGACATTACACTCCCATACCCTTTCCCATGTGGGAAGGGTATGGGATAACTTGCGAAGATCTGTAGCTACGCATCTCCCCAAATCTGGCGCGTTAGGCTCAGGATTTCCGCATGTTGTTCAGGGGTCATTTTAGTGCGCGGCGAATTTGCGCGCGAAGTATTTCGATTTTCTACAATTAATAATTTCGCATTTTCACTGAGTGCGTGGGCATGCCAGGCGCGGCGGCAAACGTTGTACAGTTTGAACGGCTCCAGATCAAGCGCAAAGACCTGCGTGACGGCGTCTTCGCCTTCCCCAAGAAAAAGGATGCAGCGTCCGCTTAATAACACGAATACTTCGTCGGTTTCGTTGTGACGCTGAAACTCAGAAAGACGTTGAGGGGTCAGTGCAGGTTCAAAGTTCAAAAGGGCAACGCGCCAATCATCAGAATCCACCAACGGCTTGAAACCTGGTAGATGGGATTCATGAATTTCGAGAAGGGTGGCAGGAATTTGGTAAGTCATGATTTTCCTTGACAGAGTGAAAAAATGATGATATTTAATGACAACGTTGTCAGTAAACGTTGTCATTATGTATTTTACCTACAATAAAAGGATGTGCCAATGGCGACAATCAAAGATGTAGCCCAACTTTCAGGTGTTTCCATCAAGACCGTATCGAGAGTCGTTAACAACATGGCAGAAGTTTCCTCGGAGACCCGCCAAAAAGTCCAGCAGGCAATCCTGGAACTGGGGTATCAGCCGAATAACATGGCACGTAGCCTGGTTAACGGAAGAACAAACACCATTGGTGTGATCATCCCCCATTCTGCGGATTACATTTTCACTCACCCGTTTTTCACGGAAGTATTGCGGGGTATTGCTGAAGTTCTAAGTGCAAACAATGTTAATTTGCTTCTCCAACTTGCACATGGCAGGATACCATATGCAAATTTATATACTCAACGGCAGGTAGACGGTTTGATCTTGATGAGCATTCCGCTTGGCGATCCCAATCTGGAAGGTTTGGCAGAAAGCGGCGTTCCCTGCATTGGAACCTGTCGTATTGCTGAGAACGACAATTCGACCCACTGGGTGGATGCTGATTTTGCGGGTGGCGTAGAACAGGCAATGGAATATTTAGTCTCCCTGGGTCATCGCCATATTGCGCTATTAACGGGACCCAAGAGTCTTGTATCCGTACGTCTGCGCGAACAGGGGTATCGCAATTCCTTGATAAAAAATGATCTGCCTCTCGTGGAGAAATACATTCTGGAAGGTAGTTTTACCTCTGAATCGGGACATGCGCTGGCAATCCAGGCGATGAAGCTTCCTGATCCTCCCAGCGCCCTAATTTGCGGCGACGACATGATGGCGTTTGGCGCGGTGCAGGCGTTGAAGGAATTGGACCTTCGCGTGCCTGAAGACGTATCTGTGGTTGGTTTCGACGATGTCAGCCTTGCCCGATTTTCCAGCCCGCCTCTCACCACCATTCGGCAGGATACCTACCAAAAAGGGCGTATCGCCGCTGAGACTCTGTTGTCATTCATTCGCGGCAGCCATGATTCTGTTCCAGCCCAAATTATGTTGGATACATCTCTCGTTATCAGAAACTCAACCGCGCCCGCTGTGCGCCAATGAGATGTATGGTTTGAAAGGAGGCATTTCTAAAACACTTGTAAAGACATAGGTTGTTCTTCAATCAACACTTTGAACCCAAAAGGAGAGAAACAATGAATCTACACTTTATGAAAAAGACGCAACGCGGTCTTTTCCTCAGCCTCAGCCTGCTGGTCGTCTTTTCGTTCCTGCTTGCCGCGTGCGGTCCCGCTGCCGCAACGACCGAAGCGCCCGCCCCGACTGAAGTTCCCACCGAAGCGGCTGCCACCGAGGCTGTTCCCACCACCACTGAAGAACCCAAGCCCCTGCCTCCCATCACCATCCTCATCAATGAATCCCCGTGGCTGGCTGGTTTCGAGGCGCTGGTCAACAAGTATGTGGAAGAGACCGGCAACCAGGTCACGTTGAACCGCACTCCGTTCAACGGCATGTTGGAAAAATCCCGAAACGCCGTGCAAGCCTCTGAAAGCGAATTTGACATCCTGACGCTGAACGAGCAGTGGTACATGCAGTTCTATGCCGACGGACTGGTGACGCCCATCAAGGACATTGACCCGAACTTTGAACTCGACCCGCAGATCATCGAATACGAATGGGCGACTCGTTGGGACTCCGAATTGGGCTACTCGTCTGAAAAGGGCGAGTTGTACGGCTTGCCGATCAATGGCAACATCATGCTCTACTTCTACCGCAAGGATCTGTTCGAGGCGCAAGGACTGGCTGCTCCCCAGACCTGGGCGGATGTAGAAGCCGCCGCGCAAGCGCTCAAAAGTGGAGATATGTCCGGCTATGTGGTGCGCGCCAACCCGCCCAACTGGGAATTCCAGGCTTTCCTTGCCAGTTATGGCGGCAACGTCATCAAACTGGACGAGCAGACTGGCGAATGGGAAGTAACCCTCAACAGCCCCGAAGGCTTGGAAGCCCTGAACACATGGCTCAAACTCGGAACCGAGTACGGTCCTGCCAACTTCGCGGATAACGGTCAGGCGGAAATGATTGCGCTCATGGCGAGCGGAAAAGTCCCCCAGATGGTATTGGTGGGAGCCGCAGCGCCCGACTTTGACAACCCCGAAAAATCCACTGTGATCGGGAACGTGGCGGCTGTGCCGGTTCCTGGCTCGGCGGCGGGCATGAACGCCACCATGTCCGGCATCTGGGTGATGGGCGTACCCCACAACCTGCCCGATGAGCGCAAGCAAGCCGCGCTCGCCTTTCTAAATTGGGCGTTGAGCAAGGATGCGCAGCTATTCTACGCCCAATCTGGCGCGATCCCCGTCCGCCAGGATGTGTACGAAGAAATGGCAAACGACCCCAAGCTGGGTTGGTGGATGAAAGCCATGGCAGATAGCACGCCGTTCATTCATGCCCAGCCGCGCCTGGCGGAAACGCCTCAAATCATTGAGGTCTTGGATCGCCGCTTGAAGCAGGCGTTGATTTCTGAAATTACGCCCGAACAGGCGCTTTTGGAAGGCGCGAAAGAGATTCACAAAATCTTGACCGACGCCGGTTATAAAGTCAAGCCGCTGGCTGAGTAAGTCGTATCAGGGGAGGTGAACGAAATATTCGCCTCCCCTTTTCTTTAACTCAACTATCCATTGCGAGTCGCCGTGAACCCTTCCAAACTTTCTCCCACACCCAACCAGGTTGGAATTTCCAGCCGCCTAGGTAAATTTATAGATCGCACCTTCCAATATTGGACGGTCGCTCCGCTGGTCATCACCCTGCTCCTGCTGGTAGCGTACCCCAGTTATCAATTAATCCGCATGAGCGTATCGGAAGTAGATATTGTCAAAGGAGAAACCGTCTGGGAGTTTGTCGGCTTGAAGCACCTCGAAACGGCGCGGCAAGACCCGGTTGTGCCGACCGCTCTGAAAAATACCCTTGTTTTTGTGATAGCCGTCGTCATCATCGAGACGATTCTCGCTCTAGTCATCTCCCTTCTGGTCAGCCGCAGCAACCATTTTGTGGGCTTATACCGCACGGTATTGCTGATTCCCCTGCTGGTTCCGCCCATCGCCATCGGCACCATGTGGCGGTTGATGTACGACTACAACTACGGTTTTATTAATCAAGCGCTGGCGGTGTTTGGCATTCCCGGTCCTACCTGGACGGCGGACCCCCAGCTGGCAATGCCATCCGTCATTCTGGTGGACTTGTGGCACTGGACCAGCTTCATGTTTCTGATCATCCTGGCGGGGTTGGAATCCCTGCCGCAGGAAGTGAACGAAGCCGCCCGCGTGGACGGGGCGTCTGAATCCCAAATCCTGCGCTATATCACCCTGCCCCTTCTGCGCCCCACGTTGCTCACCGCCGTCATGCTTCGCACCATTTTTGCCTTCAAAGTCTTTGATGAAATTTTCCTCCTGACCGGCGGCGGTCCCGGCACCGCCACTGAAGTCATCAGTTTGTATATTTATGACGTATTCTCCGGGCAGTTCCGTCTGGGGTACGCTTCTTTCCTCGCGCTCGGGCTGGCGCTCATAATTTCCATCTTCGTCATCTTTTACCGTCGGGTTGGGCAACGCGCCCAGGCATAGCAGGAGAATCGCCATGAAGAAATTTTCCATTGAACCCGTTTTTCGGCACGGCTTTCTGATGTTTGTGGTGGTTTTTACGCTGGTTCCCATTTTTTTCACGCTGATGACCTCCCTTAAACTCTTCCGCGACATTATTTCCGGCAGCCTGGCATTTACGCCCACACTGGTCAATTACGAAAGACTCTTTGACCCCAGTCAGAGCAACTTTTTACGGCTTACATTTAACAGTCTTGTGGTTGCCGCTGGCACAATGGTGATCGTGCTGGTAATTGCCAGTTTGGCGGCATACAGCCTCAGCCGTTTTCGCTGGCGTCCCCTGTGGAGCGGCTTACTGCTGGGAATGATTTTATTCATTCATATGCTTCCGCCTGTCACATTTTTGGGACCTTTCTACCTGATTGCCCGCTCGCTCAACATCTACGACACAGTGTTGGCGGTCATCATGGGTCACATCGTTTTGAACCTGCCCACCGCCACTTGGATTTTGCTGGACTTCTTTGCAGACGTTCCCAAGGAACTGGAAGAAGCCGCCATGGTGGACGGCGCGAACCGCTTCCAATCCCTGACCCAGGTTCTGCTCCCGATGATTCAGCCGGGCATCGCCGCTGCGGGTGCGCTGGCGTTCATCTTCTCATGGCGCGACTTCCTCTTCTCCCTCTCGCTGACCAGCACGCCGCGCGGCATGACCATCCCGGTCGGTATCTCCAGTTTTGTGCAGGAATACAGTATCCGTTACGGCGAAATGGCGGCGGGCGCATTCTTTGCCATGATCCCCGCCCTGCTGATGGTTGCCTTCGCCCAACGCTATATTATTAAGGGATTGACACTGGGCGCCCTGAAAGGATAAGGATTGCAATGACTGAAGAAAGACCCGCTTCCGGCGCCGACGAATCGGTCTGGTCGTATCGCGGCTACCACCTGCGCCCCTCTGAATTTACCACAGCGATGGTGCATTATTACCGCGCCGAAATCCAGCGTTCCAACACTTGGCGCATGAGATTGGATAATACAACGAATTGGGCGGTTGTCACCACCAGCGCGGCAATTTCTTTTGCCCTTTCATCCCCCAACAATCACCACGGCGTCCTGCTGATTAATACTCTCTTGATCGCCATTTTTCTGTGGATAGAAGCGAGACGTTACCGTTATTACGAATTATGGGCATACCGCGCCCGCCTGATGGAGACCGACTTCTTCGCCGCCATGCTTGCGCCCCCGTTTGCGCCCCACCCCGAATGGGCGGAGAACCTTGCGGAAACGCTGCTTACGCCCGAATTTCCCATCAGCATTTGGGAAGCCTTCGGACGTCGCTTTCGCCGCAACTACTTTTGGATTTTTCTTCTAGTGGGAATGGTCTGGGCGCTCAAAGTATATCTGCACCCCGTTCCCGCCGCTGCCTGGGCGGAATTTGTGACACGCTCAGCGCTTGGTCCCATCTCTGGCACGACCATGTTGATTTTAGGTTTGATATTCAACGGAGCGCTGGTTTTGGTGGGAATTTTAACCGCCGGGCTGACGCAAGCCAGCGGCGAAGTGCTGCCAAAGTTCGATGGTATGCCAATGATGAATTCGCTTTGGCGCGCGATGAGGGTGAAACCAGATTTCGAACCATTAAAAAAAGAACGCGTTTCCCGCCGCCGCCGCCGCATCCTGGCGCTGGTTGTGACCAAAGACCCGCAGGCGGTCTCGGAAAAAATCATCAAAGAGATGAAGCGCAGCGGCACACTCCTTTCCGGGCAGGGTATCTACTCGCATCAGGATCGCCCGGTTTTGATGGTGGCGCTCACGGTAACGGAAGTGGCGCATCTGAAATCCATTGTTAGCGCCCAAGACCCGCAAGCCTTTGTGGTGGTCATGCCCACGCAGGAAATATTAGGCGGCGGTTTTCAACCTTTAGAGGAAAAATAAAAATGAATCAATTTCTTACCATGCCCGGCGCGGAGCCGTTCCTTTTTCCCGGCAGCCACACGGGCGTTTTGTTGATTCACGGCTTCACCGGCTCGCCCGCCGCCATGCGCGGACTGGGGAAATATCTGAATGAAACGCAAGGCTACACCGCGCTGGGCATCCGCCTGCCCGGACACGGCACGCATGTGGACGATTTGCGCCGTCCCGCCTGGCGCGATTGGATTACCGCCGTGGAAGACGGCTTGAATCTTTTGAAAGACATGAGCGACCACATTTATGTGGCGGGACTCTCCATGGGCGGAATCCTGACTCTGATCACGGCAAACCGTTATCAGGTCAGCGGTGTGGCGGCGTTATCCGCGCCCTATGGGCTGACGAATGATTGGCGCGTCCCCTTGATGCGCCCGCTCAGTTTATTTGTCCCCAAATTCAAAAAGCCGGGCGCGGTGGGAATTGCCGCCGAAACATCGTATCGTTATTTTGTGCCTCATGCCATCGCGGAAGCGGCTGGGCTGGCGAAACTGATGCAGGCAGGTCTGCCGAAGATCAATGTGCCTGTCCTGCTCATTCAATCGCGCGGCGACAAAGTGGTCGAGCCGAATGCGCTGGACTTGTTGAGCGAGCGCCTGACCACGCCCCACAAAGAGACGCTTTGGCTCGAAAAAAGCGGACACGTCATCACGCTGGACGTGGAGCATGAAATCGTGTATCAGCGTGTCGCGCAGTTTTTTTCGCAGTTGGAAAAATAATCTCTCACCCTCATCCCCAGCCCTTCCCCCGAATGGGGAAGGGGATTCCCTCTCCCTTTGGGAGAGGGCAGGGTGAGGGTCATATTAAAAGGAGTTCCCATGACTGCTGTTTCCGAAACGCTTCCCGCCACCGAAGCCACGCCCATCAAGGGACGCTGGCGCAATGTGGTAACGCTGGCTTTCGCCGGCATTGTGGACGCGGGCGAAGACCAGGCGATGTCTTCCATGTTCCCCGCCATCCGCGCTTCGCTCAATATGACCACCGCCCATCTTGGCACAATCACCAGTTTGGGCAAAGTGATGGAAATGATTTTTGGTCCCATCTGGGGAATGCTCGCAGACCGCTTCAGCCGCAAGCGCATTCTGATTATCGGCACGGGGCTGTGGGGCTTGTGGACGTTGTTGATCGGTTTCTCCGCCAGTTACGAGATGCTGCTTTCCCTGCGCATCATCGCCGCCATTGGGCTGGTGGCGCTCGGCTCGCCGATGAACTCCATGCTCACCGACCTGTTTCCGCAAAAGGAGCGCGGCAAGGTCTTCGGCATTATGCGCATGATTTCCTCGCTGGCAGTCATCGTCAGCATCCTGTTCTTTGGGCGCATGGCGGAAATTCCCGAAACCGGCTGGCGCATCGGTTTTGTCACCTTCGGCGCGCTGAGCATGTTGAGCGGTCTGCTCTTTGCCTTCTTCCTTAAAGAACCGCCGCGCGGCGGCGCGGAAGCCGTCATTGCCGATGTGGCGCAGAAGTCTGAAAAAAAATACACGTTTTCGTGGCAGAGCGTGGCGGCCATCTTCCGCGTGCCGACCAACCTGCTGTTGATTTTTGAAAAGATTTTCGGCGTGCCTGTTCAACTGACCATCCTGACCTTTGCCGTTACCTGGCTGGTGGATGAGCGCGGCTTCCGCCCCGGTCAAGCCACCACCGTGCTGACAGGCATCGTCATCGGCTCGGCATTAAGCACGCTGATTGGCGGTCTGCTGGGCGACTGGGCGGAACGCAAAAACCCGCGTTATGGACGGCTGTTCATCGCGCAGGGTTCGCGCGCCATGATGGCAGTTTTGGGCTACTTCTTCTTCCAGCAGGTGACGGGCAATATGATGACCTTCTTTGCCTTCGCCCTGCTGTTTGGCTTGTTCATGGACATGGCATTTCCCGCCGCAATCGCCCCGATGATCGCCGCCGTCAACCTGCCCGAACAGCGCAGCACCGCCTACGCTGCCAACCGTCTGGCAAACGGATTGGTTCAAGCCGCCATCGCCGCGCTGGTTGGTATTATCGGCAACCAAATTACGCTCACCAATCTGTTCTTCTGGTCGGTGACCGTCTCGCTCGCTTTCAGTGTTCTCTCGTGGTTTGCCTTCTACCCCTACTATCACCGTGACCGCATGGCGCTGGATGACACGCTGGCAAAACGCCGCGCCGAACTGGCATAGAGAGAGACATGGAGACAAATAACGTAACGTCCCTGAAAGCGCAAACAGGCAGCCCTGCTGTCGCTTTTCAAACGTCAAAGCCAGAGCGCACTGCTTATGGTGTCTATTTCTTTGGGCAGAGCATCATCTACATGCTGCTCTTGAACTTCCACCAAATCTTCCTCACCGATCAGGGCATCACCGCCGCCGCCGTAGCGACCATCTTTCTGGTCGCAAAGATTTGGGACGCCGTCAGTGACCCAATTTTTGGGGTCATCATTGACCGCTCCAAACCCAAACGCGGAAAATTCCTGCCCTGGATTCGCTGGTCTATCATCCCCATTGCCATCACCACCGTCCTGATTTTTGCCATGCCCGCTTCCATCTCGCTGGAGATGAAAATTGTCTGGGCGATGATCGCCTACCTGTTATGGGATTTAACCTACACCCTCACCGACGCGCCCATCTTCGCCTTGACCACCGCCATGACCGAAAACATTCAGGAGCGAACCGTTATCATTTCCATCGGGCGCGTGGGCGGAATGATTGGCACAATCACCATCGCGCTTGGCGTCCCCCTGCTTTATCCAAAAATCGGCTGGCTTGCCACCGCCCTTGCGATTTCCGTGATTGGCGTCATCGCCAAGTACCCTGTTACCAATCTGGCGCAGGAGCGCGTCCTAAGCAGGAAGGAAAACGCCCCCTCGCTGGGCGACATCTGGAAATACCTCAAAGGCAACAAATACCTGCTGATTTTTTACGCCTCGATGGTGGTCTATTCGCTGACCAACACCGTGCTGACGCTCACTCCCTATTTTGCGGTAAACAACCTCGGCAACCCACAGGCGGCAACCACCCTGCTGGGAATCACCATCCTGCCCATGTTATTACTCGCCGCATTCACGCCCGCGCTCACCAAACGCTTTGGCAAATTTAACCTGTATGTGTTCTCCATCATCTTCTTTATCGTTTTCAGCGTGGTCATCTACTTTGTCGGATACGAAAATTACCCGCTTTTCATGCTCATCCTGGTTCTTCGCAACCTCGGCGCGGCGCTGACGGGCATCCTCACGTTTATGTTTACGCCCGATTGCGTTGAATATGGCACATTCAAAACGGGCGAGCGCGCCGAAGGCATCACCTTCTCCCTGCAAACCTTCGCCACCAAGTTGATGAACGGTCTCTCCGCCGCCATTGCCCTGGCGGGTCTGGCGTACTTTGGGTTTGTGGAAGGCGCGGGCGCGATTCAAACGCCTGAAACTCTCAAGGGCATCTGGATGATGTATTCCATCTTTCCCGTCATCGGCGCCCTGCTTGCGCTGCCGCTGTTGCGCATGTTCAAATTGCGCGACGACAACGTTCAGGTGATGGCGCAAGCCAACAACGGCGAAATCACGCGGGAAGAAGCCTTCCAACTTCTGCCCGAAGAGTTTCATTTCAAACAGATTTAATGCCGCAGCGCGATAAACACACCGCTTCAGCCCTGACTTGGGGCTGGTCTCTGCCCTCAAACCCGCCTCCAAAAACAGTGAATCCATGCCCAACCATCTCATCATCGTAGAACTCGCTTAACCGCCATGTCGTTTCAGATTGCTGACCCGGCGGGCTTGGGCGGCGGACGGCTCGACCCGCGCTTGAAGCTCTTGTCCCGGCTTACACCCAAACCCTCCTCCCAGGAACTTTCTCCTGAAGAAGAGCGGGCGCGGGAACAAAGGGCGCTCAACGGGCTGATGCGCTTTCTCATCCGTCGCGATCAGGTGAAGCGCATCGAAGACCGCTTCATTCCCGCGCAAGGCAGGGACATCCCCGTGCGCGTCTACAAGCCCGATGCGCCCTCGCCGTTGCCTGTGTTGGTCTTTCTGCACGGCGGCGGTTGGGTATTAGGCGGATTGAGTCAAGCCGACGCGGTTTGCCGCCGCCTGGCAAAGCGTGGAAAGTGCATTGTAATTTCTGTGGATTACCGCCTGGCGCCTGAGCACAAATTTCCCGCCGCGTTGGAAGATACGCTTGCGGCGCTGGATTGGGCTTTTGAGAACGCCATAAAATTCGGCGGAGATTCTGCCCGTTTGGGCGTGGCAGGCGGCAGCGCGGGCGGAACGCTGGCGGCGGCTGCCTGTCTGACGGCGCGTCAGCGCGGCGCGCCGCCCATCCGCTTTCAAATTTTATTTAATCCTGTCACGAACCTTGCCCAAATGGATACCGACTCGCACCGCCAATTTGGAACGCAGGGCTATGGCATCACCACGTCCATGCTGGAAAAGCGGCGGGATCAATATCTCAGCGCGCAGGCGGAACGGCTCGACCCGCGCGTTTCGCCGCTTCTCGCGCAAGATTTGGGCAACCTGCCCCCCGCTTTGATTCTCACTGCCGAGTTCGACCCTCTGCGCGATGAAGCCGAACGCTATGCGGCGCGGCTGGAAGAAGCGGGCGTTGAGGCGCGCTGCGTGCGGTATCAGGGCGCGATTCACGGCTTCTTTAACTTTGTTGGATTCCTTCCGCAAGCCAACGCGGCGCTCAATGAAGCGGCTTCTTTTCTTCGCCATGTCAATCGGTAAATTTTTTTGAAAGAAGACAATTCCATGTCCAACCCTCCCAACATTGTCATCATCATCGCCGACGACCTGCGCGCGGACGCGCTGGAGAATCCGATCGTCCGCGTGCCGCATCTTTCCGCGCTGGCAGCGGACGGCGTGACCTTTGCCCAAAACTACGCCGTCAATCCCGTCTGCGCCCCATCGCGTATGGCAAACTTCACGGGCTTGTACCCGCAGGTCAACGGGCATCGCTCGCTGTACCAGTTGCTGCGCCCGCACGAAGAGAATCTCTTCAAACTGCTGAAAGACAACGGCTACCAGACCGTCATGGCGGGCAAAAACGATTTGATGACCGCGCCCAGTCTGCGCGCCAGTTTCAGCCGCCGCCTGGCGGGACCGCAAAACGCCCTGCTGGGAATTTTGCGCCAGCGTTTGCGCCGCCTGCCTTTCGGGCGTAAAGTGAAATTACTGCGGCTGGTCTTCCGCTTGTTTGTGGTGGAACGCAAATCGTTCAGCGCATTATTCGGCGATGAACGCCTGCAAGAATTTGCGGACGTTCTGCCGATGGCGCACACGCCCTACCCGCGCGGACACCGCCTGCATCATTCCTTCTACTTTGGCAAAGCCGAAGCCGATTCTCCCGCCGCGCAAACCGAAGGGCTGATCTTTGATTCCGCCGTGCAGTGGCTGAAAGACGCGCCGTCCCAGCCGTTCTGCCTGTACATCGCCGCCAGCCTGCCGCACACGCCGTATCATGTCGAAGAACCGTATTTCTCGATGTACGACCGCGCCGCCGTCCCCGACCCCATCCCCGCTCAACTGGACGACAAGCCGCACTTCATGCGCGAACTGTTCTCCCGCTACGAGATGGCGGGCGTCACCCCCGAAGACTGGCGCGAAATCCGCGCCGTGTATTACGGCATGGTCACAAAACTGGATGAGCAGGTGGGGCGCGTGATGGACGCGCTCAAAGCGCGCGGACTGTACGACGATGCGCTCATCCTGTTCCTCAGCGACCACGGCGATTACGTCGGCGATTACGGCTTGCCCGAAAAATGGCCCACAGGTTTTCAGGATGTTTTGGCGCGCGCGCCGCTGATCGTCAAGTATCCCAAAAATATGTACGCCGGGCGCCGCGTGGACGGCTTCACCCAATCGCTCGACCTGTTTCCCACCGTATTGGAGCAGGCGGGGGTTCAGACGCCGTACACCCACTTCGGTCAGTCGCTCACTTCTTTGATGGAAGGCGCGGCGGAACGGGACGCCGTTTATGCGGCGGGCGGATATGACCCGCGCGAGCCGCAAGCCTTTGAAGCGGGCATCACCTCTGCCGACGATCCCTTGATGGGACACTACTTCGAGAAACTCAAACTCCAGCAGGACGACCCAACCACGGTGGCGCGCGCCGCCATGATTCGCACGCGCGAGTGGAAACTGGTCATCCGCAGCGCGGGCAGGGAAGAACTGTACGACTTGACAAACGACCCGCAGGAACTGGTCAACCGCGCCAACGACCCCGCCCTCAGCCAGATTCGTGACGATTTACGGGAACGTCTGTTATATTGGTATCTTCGCGCAAGCGATAATCCACACTGGGAACATGAAAGAAGTATTTGAAAAGAAGAAATGACTGCCATTCCCCTGCCTCCCGCCTTTCATGTGATGACCAAGCCGCGCGGCGCGATTTGCAATCTCGACTGCGACTATTGTTTTTATCTCCGCAAGGAAGATTTGTACCCTGGCGCGTCCTTCCGCATGTCGGACGAGACGCTGGAAACGTACACCCGTCAGTACATTCAGAGTCAGCGCGCGCCTGAAGTCAACTTTGCGTGGCAGGGCGGCGAACCGACCCTGATGGGCTTGGACTTTTTCCGCAACGCGGTGACGTACCAGAAGAAGTACGCCCGCCCTGGCATGAGAATCGAAAACGCCCTGCAAACCAACGGCACGCTGCTGGACGATGAGTGGTGTAAGTTCTTCGCTGAGAATCGCTTCCTAATCGGAATCAGCCTCGACGGTCCGCGTGAAGCGCATGATTTGTATCGCCGCGACAAGGGCAGGAGTCCCACCTTCGAGCGCGTCCTGCGTTCCATCGCATTGCTCAAAAAACATAAAGTGGATTTCAACATCCTGACCTGCGTCAGCGCCGCCAACGTGCATCAGCCGTTGGAAGTGTACCGCTTCCTGCGCGACGAAATCGGCGCGGAGTTCATCCAGTTTATTCCCATCGTCGAGCGCGAGAACGAGACGGGCTTTCAAGAGGGGCTGGCGCTCACGCCGCGTTCCATCACGGGCGGGCAGTACGGCGATTTTCTGATCGCCGTTTTCGACGAATGGGTGCGCCGCGACGTGGGCAAAGTCTTCGTGCAGATGTTCGACACCGCGCTCGGACGCTGGCTGGGCGCGCCTGGCGGTTTGTGCGTTTTTCAGGAAACCTGCGGGCTGGCGCTGGCGATGGAGCATAACGGCGACCTGTATTCCTGCGACCATTTCGTCGAGCCGCGTTACCGTTTGGGAAATATTTTTGAAACGCCCATGAACGAACTGGTGGGCAGTGAGCGGCAGCGCGCTTTTGGATTGGACAAAAAATCGTCCCTGCCGCGCTACTGCCGCGAATGTCCCGTCCTGTTTGCCTGCAACGGCGGCTGTCCCAAAGACCGCACCGACTTCACGCCCGACGGCGAAGCGGGGCTGAATCATTTGTGCGCGGGCTTCAAAGCCTTCTTCACGCACGTTGACCAGCCCATGCGCCAGATGGCGGACCTGCTCCGTCAGCGCCGACCACCGTCGGAGATTATGAAAAAACTTTGAACCGCGAAGGGTCACGAAGGAAAGCCTATTTCTTAATCCTTTGTGTATTTTGTGCCCTTCGTGGTTAAGAATCTTGTAATGAACTAGAGGATCACCCATGAACACCATCTTCATCCTGATAGATACCCTGCGGCGCGACCATCTCGGCTGTTACGGCAACGAGTGGATTCAAACCCCCAACCTCGATGCGCTGGCGAAAAAAAGCGTCGTCTTTGACAACGCCTACCTCGGCTCGTACCCGTGTATGCCCGCCCGCCGCGATATGTGGACGGGACGCTTCGAGTTCCCCTGGCGCGGCTGGGGTCCGCTCGAAACCTCCGACCCCGACCTCGCCAAAATCGTCACCCAAAACGGGCATACCAGCATGGTCATCAGCGACCACTATCACATGTGGGAGCGCGGCTCTGGCAATTACTTCTTCAACTTTTCTGGCGCGGAGTTCATTCGTGGACAGGAAAACGACCTGTGGATCACCGACCCCGACATCCCCGTCGAATACCCTGGCGAAGCGGAGCGCATGGCGCGTCACGCCCTCCGCCCTGGCTCCTTTGCCCGCTACAAACGCAACACTGCCCACTTCCGCGTGGAAGAAGACTACTTTGCCCCGCAGGTCTTCCGCAAAGCCTCCGACTGGGTGGAGCGCAACCGCAACTTAAAAGACTTCTTCCTCCTGCTCGAAGTTTTCGACCCGCACGAACCCTTCGACCCGCCCTTCCCCTACGACGAGATGTACAACCCTGGCTTCAAAGGTCAGCGATTCATCTGGCCCACCTACGGCAAATCCGACCTGTACAGCGAAGAAGAACTCAAGGAAATCCGCGCCCTGTACGCGGGCGAAGTGACGATGGTGGATCGCTGGCTCGGACACCTGCTTGATAAAGTGGAACATCTCGGCTTGATGGACGACACCATGATTATTGTCGTCACCGATCACGGGCATCTCTTCGGCGAACACGGCATGATCGGCAAACCCTGGAGCGACCTCGGCGACTCGAATATGTATCAGGAACTCGCCCACGTCCCGCTCCTCATCTACCATCCCAAAGGGATGGGGGGACGCCGCGTGCCACACCTCGTTCAACCTGTGGATTTATTCGCCACCGTATTGGATGGATTCAACATCCCGCTTCCTGCCGGGACGCATGGGCGGAGTTTGCTCCCATACATTCTCCACGCTGAAAGCGATTCGCCCATCCGCGAGACTGCCGTCTATGGGCGCTACGGCGAAGCCATGAACATCACCGACGGCGAATGGACTCTCTACCTCTGGCCCCCCAGTGACAAAAACGAACCGCTCTACTGGTACTCGCCCCTGCCGCCCCAATTTGGCGACGTGCGCGTGAACGACGACTTTGATGGCAAACGCTACTCCGCCCGCGTCACACGCGGACCGATGTCCAGCGCCCTCTACAACGTCAAGGACGACCCGCAGCAGCAGCAAAACTTATACGCCGAACATCCCGAAGTCGTCGAGCGGCTGAAAGCCAGCCTGCGCGAGTTCCTCACCTCCATCAACGCGCCGCATGAGCAGTTTACCCGTCTGGGGCTATGAATTGCACTATATTGCCCAAAGGGATGAGATACATTCAATCGGTATATTAGACGTTATCGGTAATAAGGATTTTGGCATAAAAAAGCCGATTTTCAAGGGCATTTTATAGTCCTGTTGGTTATTTCCGATAACGTCTATTGCGTAGACGAAGCCGGAACCTGCAAGATGGCGTGGATGTGGACTATCACAACTTCCACATGGGTCATACCATCACCACCGAATCGCTGGCGGCAGTAAGAACATGGCTGAAAAGGTGTTAAAAAGATGACGAGTAACAATTAATTTTCTTGTCATGCCATCCATTTTATGGAGAGGTATTTCCTCAAAAAAGGTACAATGGCACAGTTCATTCATTAGAACTAGGTTTCTACTCAACCTGCTGTATCATCTCTGTCAACTCATGGATCGACAACAAGATCTGCCCGCTTTTCTCGTTGTCAATTAGCAAGGCTAAGTCATCCAGCCAGTGAAATCGGGTGGCGATCATGTCATCCACAAGTTTCTTTCCATGTTCCCCCAGTTCTATCTGGCGGACCCGCCTGTCGTCAGTTCCTTCATATCTCCGTACCAGATGTTCCAGTTCCAGTTTCCTGATAAGTTGACTGGCTGCTGCGTTGGTCGTCCCCAATTTTTCGGCAATATCAGAAACATTGCTTTTTCCTTTGTAATAAAGATGCATAAGTATTGAAATCTGGGAAAAAGAAATATTCCGGTCGCGCGTAAAAGCCAGCAGGCCCTTCATGCTTTGGCGCATGGTTTCCTCCATGAATTTCCGAAGTTCGTTTGATAGGGTGGCGGCTTTTGTCACAACGCGCTCCTTGCGTTACGGTGATAGTGTAACATTATTTCATCTTCATGGATTGGGATTACTTCATCAGGGAGCATGATATAATATTTTCGGAATTTTCGGAAGATGTCTATAAAACTTACCCGACGCCAACAAGAGGTATTAAGCAAGCTTCTGGATCTCTACCATGAAGGCGGAGAGCCCATTCATTACACTACGCTTGCAAAACACCTTCGAATTAGCCCGGTCAGCGCCTATGAAATGCTGCGCCTTCTCGAAGCGCATGGGATGGTTGAAGCGGAACACCAACGTCCTGATCAGCCTGGCGGACCTGGACGGCCAACCATTGCATTTCGTCCCACGCTTGCCGCCGTCCGAAGACTGCGAACATTAGCTGGAAGCGATATACGTAACGAGGAAGAATGGCAGCAAGTAAAAAAACGTATCCTGCAACAAATTGAGAATTACCGGGACAAAGACCTCGAAAGCCTCCTGGATAACTTGCTCGAACACATCCCAAGTGAAAACGTATCGCTCCCGAATCTGGCGAACATTACAACCGCCATTTTGCTCAATTTGAATTTAATGGATGAACATGAGGATGTAACCAATATGCGAAAGGCTTTTTTGAACCAGGAACTCTCGGTAGCCGCCAGCATAAGCGCCTTGATCGGGCTTGGATTTAGCCTTGCCATCTCGAAACGGCTTTATTTTCGTTTAGGAAGCCTGTTGCTGAGCAGAGCAGGCCAGATTCTCTCGGCAGTTTCCACATTGAACGCGGAGAGGTTGAACCGCCTGGCTGATTTGCTGCGGGAAGTTGTGCGTGCATAGCAAGTCTACTTTGGTAACTTTTTTTATTTTATTTTTTCGGTTTATTCGGAAATTCACCTATCCTATAACAAAAAGGATTGAAACACTTAATGAAGAAATTACCCTCTCATGGCTCTTGTTTCGTATGCGGCTCGGAAGATTCGCCAAGCATGGGCGTGACCTGGTACGCCCAGGACGATAACTCGATTTTTGCTGAAGTGACCTTGACCCTCGCTCAACAAGGTCCGCCTGGCATGGCGCATGGCGGCGCATCCGCCGCATTGCTGGATGAAGCCATGGGCGCGGCGGTCTGGCTGGCGGGACATCGCGTCGCCTCGGTGAACATCAATATCAATTACCTCAAACCCGTTCCGCTTGGTCAGATGTTCACGATCAGTGCATGGGTGCTGAATGTCAATGGGAAGAAGGTGACTGCTGCAGGAGCAATCCGATTGGTGGGCGGAGAAGTAGCTGTCAGCGGTGAGGGGATCTTTGTGCAGGCTTCTCATTTATTTGAAGGCTTGGGAACGGGAGCAGGCACAACGTTGGGGAATGAAGCGAAGGAAAGTCTGGGAGCAGGGAATTGAACGGAAAGACAAAATCCCTTTTATGGATCGGGCTGTTCGCCGTCGCTATGGCGTATCTCGAATCGGCTGTGGTTGTCTATCTAAGAAGACTGTACGGCATTAATGATCCCATCCAAGCTGTGCCGCCATTTAACCCGCAAATTGGAGCCATCGAATTTGGCAGGGAGGCAGCAACACTGGTCATGCTGCTATCTGTAGGCTGGATTGCAGGAAAGAAGTTTACATCCCGATTGGGGTTTGCCGTCTTCGCTTTTGGTATCTGGGATATCTTTTATTACATCTGGCTGCGAGTGTTTATCGGGTGGCCGCAAACTCTACTTGATCCCGACCTCCTCTTCCTGATTCCACTCCCCAGGTGGGGACCGGTTCTTTTGCCTGTGTTGGTTTCCTTGCTGATGGTTTTCGGCGGCGCGATCCTAGTTCTGAGTGAAGAGCACAAGGTTGCCATACGTCCCACATTCGCGGATTGGGGGCGCTGGCTGGCGGCATCCTGCTCATGCTGTATGCCTTCATGCCAGACGCGCTTTCTGCCCTGCCTGCCGACGCGCAAACGTTGAACCAATTGAAGCTATCGGTATTCAACTAGCCCGTATTTTTGATCGGCTTTGCGATGGTAGTTTTATTCGTATGGTGTATTGAAAAACCTTTTTTATAAAAAAAACACTATGGAGGCTGAATTGAAAGTTCGTTATCTTGGTCATTCCTGCGTCGAAATCAAAGGCAGGCATCACATTTTAATAGACCCAGACTTCACGCGCGAACCGGACCCGGGCGTGGAATATATCTGTGTCACTCATGCCCATAAAGACCACATCGGGCGCGTGGCAGAAGTGCCGACGGGAATTGTGCTGGCTTCGCCGGATGTTTGCGAGATTGCTGCGCAACTGGGCGTTCCGCGCGAGCGCCTGCGCCCCGTCAAGGCAGGGGATGAGGTTGCGGGCATCGAAATCCTGCCGGGATACAGTGCGATTGGTGGATTCTTATATACGTTTTTTTACGTATTGTTTCGCTGGCGATTCCCAGACCCAGGCGGTACTCCGCTTTCCTTCCTTGTGAAGGATGAGATTACACTGCTGCATATTGGCGACGCGCATGAGGCGCCTCTGCCCCAACGCCCCGATCTGCTCTGCTTGCCCTGGCGCACGCCTCCCTTTCAGCCTGCCCGCTATAAAAACGCGCTGATGGGAATGTCCAACCGATTCGAGCCGCACTATATCCTGCCCATCCACTATGACCTGAATCACACCATCGCCGATCCGCACGAGATCAACGGGCGCACAAATGCGACCGTGCTGGATGGGCATGGCTGGTATGGGTTTGAGCATAAGAAACGGACGGATTAAACGCATGCCCGTTATTGTTCTTGTGATCTCTTACTTGCTTGGCTCCATTCCGTTTGGTCTGCTGCTGGTTCGCTGGAAAACCGGGCAGGATGTGCGCCTGATTGGGAGCGGACGCACCGGCACGACCAATGCCTTGCGCGCTGCGGGTCCTGCCATTGCCATACTAACATTGCTCTTGGATGTTTTCAAAGGAGCCAGCGCCGTATGGCTGGCACGTTGGCTGACGCCTGATAATGCCTGGTTGGAAATTCTTGCCCCCTTGGCAGCCATCCTGGGTCACAATTATTCCATTTTCCTTACCGAGCGTGACGAAGCTGGGTTGCTGCGCTTACGCGGAGGGGCTGGGGGTGCGCCGGCTTTAGGCGGGGCTTTAGGTTTATGGCCGACGAGTTTCCTGATCTTAATTCCAATTAGCATATTGATCTATTTTGGTGTGGGGTACGCATCGGTAACAACGATGACCGTCCCTCTCATAGCTATCATCCTTTTTGCGGTACGTGCCTGGCAAGGTTACTCCCCGTGGGTCTATGTTTTGTATTGCCTAATTGTAGAAGCGCTTTTGCTTTGGGCATTGCGTCCGAATATCCGTAATCTACTTGATGGCACAGAACGCGGCGTTGGCTGGCGCGCCAAGAGGAAAGGAGCAGGATCCGAAAAGGAGAGTAAACGCTCAGGATAATGTTGTCCACTTCCAATCGCCTCAAACTATTCTATTGATCAACCAAAGGAGATTATTATGTCGACAAAGAAAAAAGTTGCAGTTGTTACAGATGGAGCCTGTTCCTTGACCCCTGCACAAGGTCTGCAATATGGGGTGCATGTTGTCCCTGTCCATTTAAACTTTGGGGATAAAAACTTTCAAGTGGGTGTTAATTTGGATGCAAAAGAATTCTATACTCTGTTACGCGCCAGCAAAAAACTGCCCACCACCGCCCAGCCTACGGCGCAGGATTTCATCGATGTCTACAGCAAACTGGCGCAGGAGGCGGAGGAAATTGTTACAGTGACCATTTCCGATAAGATGAGCGCCACACTGCAATCGGCATTAATGGCGAATGAGCAGTTTAAAGATGTGCCTGTTCATGTTGTCAATTCAGAGAATGTTTCGCTTGGGTTTGGAATGATGGCGATTGCCGCGAGGGCTGCGGCAGAGAATGGAAAGAGCGCCAAAGAGGTGGTTGAACTATTGGAGCGCATCAAGCAAAATATGAACCTGTTTTTCACCGTGGAAACACTTGAATACCTCCACAAAGGAGGGCGCATTGGAGGGGCAACTGCCTTTCTTGGGTCGGCGCTAGCCATTAAACCAATTCTTTACGTTAAGGAAGGGCGAATCGAGCCCTTGGAACGCGCCCGTACCCGTAAGCGCGCGGTTGCGCGCCTATTTGAATTGGTGGAGGAAAAGATTGGTGCAAAGGAAACTCACTTTGCCGTGCTGCATTGCGAAGCAGAATCTGAAGCGCGAGAATTTGGAGAACAATTGAGGGCTAAATTTAATTGCGCGGACTTGATGATTGCAGAAGCTGGCCCCGTAATTGGCACCCATGCAGGACCTGGTACCCTAGGTGTTGCTTTTTACACATTAGCATGATATTTATATCAGCAGACTTTCATTCAATGAAAGTCTGTATTTATTTTGATTCGAGTAACTACTCAGCATGATCAGATGCCTGAATATACTGTGATAATAAACGAGTTTTGGTAAAATTGAAATGTCTCAACTTGATGCCTCTAACGAAATTCTTCAAGCCGCCTCTCTGATGGCAAAAAACAAACGAGTCATAGCATTCACAGGCGCGGGGATGTCCACCCGTTCAGGCATCCCTGACTTTCGCAGTCCAGGAACGGGACTGTGGGCGCGGGCAGAAGTTTTGCAGGAAGGGGAACAATCAAGGGGGTCTCTGCAAGGCTTCTGCCGCGACCCTCAGGGATTTTATGAGCAAATCACTCCTCTCATCAAAACAGTACTTGCCGCACAACCAAATGCGGCACATCTGGCTCTCGCTGAGATGGAGGAAATGGGGTATTTACAGGCAATCATTACTCAAAATGGCGATATGTTGCACCAGAAGGCCGGAAACAGGGAAGTGATTGAATTACATGGAACATTGGGCGAAGTTGTCTGTATATCCTGCTACAAAATTTATCCATCGCAAGGAATATTGGAACAATTTCTTCGGGATGGTCTAGTTCCTCGATGCAAAACCTGTCATGGTATTCTCAAACCTAATGTGATTCTGACCGGCGAGCAACTTCCAGCCAAGGCGTTAATTGCCGCCCAAAGAACTATCCGGCAAAGCGATCTGATTCTTATCGCAGGAACATCTTTGTCTGGAGGTCCGGCATCGGCAATGATTGATAATGCCTATCTGCAGGGATCATCCCTGATTATTATCAATCAGACGGTTACCATATTGGATCAAGTTGCAAATGTAGTCATTCATGAAGATGTAACTACAGCCTTGCCAATAATAAAAAAAACCTTGCAAATTCTATCCGGGGGGCATCATGTATAGGCTATATTCAGATAAAACGATGTCCATCTTGAAAAGTTTAAGTTGCATGCCCAAAAGCAGGGATCAGATATCTGGGGAATTATTCTCCCGTCTTGCTCAGAATTGGTCTGTGGAAATGGCAGCCGCCAGTTTGACCCCTGAAATTGGAATTCTTGTACGCTGGGATTTGATCCAATGGGCACGTCAGAAGGGAGATCGGCAACGGTACTATCATATTACGGTAAGAGGGCGCAGATTTTTAAGGGATTATTGTTTGATCGAAAGTTTTGGTTTATTTGAGAGGTTTCCTGGAGGCGTTTCATTTTCAGAAATTTGGAATTCGCTGGATCAAAGAAAGCGAAAGCAATATGCCAGTAGTCGTCTGGCATTGATAAATAATATGATCGACAAACTAAGAAAGTCGCAAGCCACCTTGAAGAACGAACCTGCCCGCGCGCTTTTGCTTCATTACAATCTCCATCACTTAATAGGCGAACTAAAATGGCTGCAGGAGGTTAGTGGTTTAAGAGGAACAACCAATGAGTAAAAATAAAACCGGCAAAAAAGGTTCTCCAACTATTCTTCCACTGACAATGCAATCAGAAAATATTGAATATAATGCTGCCCAAGTCCGCCCAAAGACCTTCAAACAATATTGCGATAAGTGTAAAAAAATAACGGATTGGACATTTGCCTGGGGATACTTCACCAATCCGAATGCGATTTTTTCGAGTAACGCCCTGCTGGAAAGTTGGGCGAATTTCAGTTTTCAGCAATACGGAATATGCCGGGAATGTGAACGGAGAGTTCCCTGCCCGGGAACGTGGCTTTTTGGGGTTGAATCATGAAAATCTTGATCTTCATTCTGGTCGGTTTATTTGCGTTTGTGTACGCGCTGTACTACTGGCTGGAAATTAAACCGGAAGTCGTTGCCCGGCAAAACCTATCTTTGCTTGGCGAAGAGGCAGGACTCCTACAGGTTGATGGTCACAAATTTCGGGATCTAAATAAAAACGGCCGTTTGGATGTTTACGAAGATCCGCGCCGACCCTTGGAAGAACGAGTGGAAGATCTTCTTGGGCAAATGACCCTGGAAGAAAAAGCGGGACTGATGTTCCATGCCACAATAGGCATGAACGAAGATGGGACATTGAGAGAGAAAAGCGCGCTCATTTCCCTGCCTCCATCCTCTGATCTGATCGCCAGGCGGCTCATGAATCACTTCAAAGTAACACGGATTGCCGCCCCGCGCCAAATGGCAGAATGGGCGAATCATGTTCAGAAATTAGCGGAACGGACCCGATTGGGAATTCCTATTACGATTTCATCCAATTCGCTTCACTCCTTCATGCAAAACCCGGTAGCCGGTATGGCAGAGGAAATCTTTTCGCGGTTTCCCGAACAAGCGGGACTCGCGGCAACACGCGACCCGGAATTAGTTCAACAATTTGCCAATATAGCCCGTCAGGAATATGTTGCAGTGGGCATTCGATTGGCGTTGCACCCGATGGCAGATTTAGCGACCGAACCCCGATGGAGTCGGGCAGTTGGTACCTTTGGCGAAGATGCCAACCTTGCCTCAGAGATGATCGCTGCTTATATCCTCGGTTTTCAAGGCAACCCTTTAGGTTCTCAAAGCGTTGCCTGCATGACCAAACATTTTCCCGGGGCGGGTCCGCAGAGAAATGGCGAAGATGCCCACTTCCCATATGGGAAGGAACAAGTTTATCCAGGCGGCTTGTTTGAATACCACCTAAAACCATTTGAGGCTGCCTTCCAGGCTGGCACAGCACAAATCATGCTCTATTACAGCATTCCAGTCGGCATACCATTCGAAAAGGTCGGCTTTGGATTTAACAAGGACATTGTGACAGGGCTGCTGCGTAAACGGTATGGATTTGAAGGAGTGATTTGCACAGACCAGATGCTTATCCATCCGATCAAGTATATGGGGCGTGAATTGATTCCCGCCAAAGCTTGGGGGGTGGAGCATCTTTCGGCTGCCGGACGAATTCAAAAGGCGATTGAAGCGGGTGTGGATCAGTTTGGCGGAGAGGCGTGCCCTGAAATCGTTGTGGAACTGGTTCACAGCGGTAGAATCACGGAGGAACGCATCAACCAATCCGTTCGCCGCCTGCTTCGCGACAAATTTCGCCTGGGATTGTTCGATAATCCATTTGTGGATCCTGTTCTGGCTGAGCGAATTGTGGGCAACCCGGAATTTCGTAAAGCCGGGGAAATTGCCCAGCGAAAATCCATTGTGTTATTGAAAAATAAAGATAACCTTCTTCCGCTGGGGAAAGGAATGAAGATATTTGTGGAGAACATTGATTCGGAAATCGCCAGCCAATATGGCAGGGTGGTGTCAAATTTGGAGGATGCAGATATCGCCATTCTGCGCTTGCATGCACCTTTTGAAAAGCGCAAAGGGTTTTTGGAAAATTATTTTCATGCTGGAGACTTGGATTTCAAGGACAACGATAGCAAGCACATTCTGGACGTAATGAGGCGGGTTCCAACCATCATTGACATGTTTCTAGAGCGCCCAGCCGTGATACCTGAGATTACCGAATATTCCACCGGCTTGATTGCAAACTTTGGCGCCAGCGACTCAGCCGTTTTGGATGTGATTTTTGGACTCTTTTCGCCATCAGGACGTTTACCTTTTGAATTGCCTTCATCGATGGAGGCAGTCAGGGCGCAAAAAGAGGATGCGCCCCATGACTCCGAAAACCCGCTTTTCCCATTTGGATTCGGTCTATCGTTCAAAAAGTAGGCAGGCATCAATTGCCCAAAATATAAATCCATAAACTATTGATCGTGCTCCAACTTTGTCCAGTTAAAGCAGTCCATACCAACCCCAATTCCAGATCAAAAAGATGTCCGCTATTCAATGGGGACAATTCATGGATATTCACACTCTTGGGTAGGTGTAGCAAGGGATTTTGCCCTGCAAATTTGGATAAACGGCTTTGCCTGCTGCTCTTGATTCGGCGAATATCCACTGGTGAGAGAGGTGAAAAAATGACCTTAAGATCGCCATCACCTGATGCGCAGATCAAGGATTGCGGTTCCTCAACTACTTCCAAAACCTGCAATTTCAAATCATAAGCACAAACTCTTGATGCAGTCTTGTTTAGCCAATCCAAAGGATCAGGAACCTGGACTGCCTGAACAAGGTGCTCACGCTTGATTTTCAAATCCTGTATCGCCCAGAGCACCACCTGTTCCCTCAACCCATCAATTGCCTTCCTTTGACGTTCGTTCCCCATGCTGATCAACGCCCCAAAGAAGATCACGGCGGATGCCACAACTATTGCAAGAAGTATTTCCATGTTTGTATATCCTTTTCTTTTCTTTTATATTTTGTTATCAAACGAATTGTCTTTTGCCTGAGCAGACATGACTTTGAACGTTTCGCCCAACCGTTTCAACGCCTTGGGACGTGGATCGACCACACTGGCAGAGGCGATCACCATGAATAGACCCAGCAAGCCAATGATCTGCCAAAGCGGCAGGGAGGACTGAGCCGGCACGGGGATATCTTCTGGTATGGGTGTGTTCATTACCAAAGTCGGCGCTGGAGCTATTTGTGTTGCAGTGGGTGTCGCCAAAGGCATCACAGTGCTGGTTGCCGTTGGGGATGGTGATATTGTGGCAGTCGAGGTCGCCATCTCCGGGATCACGATCCAGCCCTCGTCCTGTCCGCATAATCCATTCAGGTCACATGCCACCGCCCAAACCGGGTATTCCCCTGGGGGAGCCAGTGTTCCATCTGCAAAACGCCGATCCCATTTCACGGTATAGGAATTCCTGCCGGGGTCAAAATCCAACACCACTTCCTTCCAACGCTTTTGTGGATCGCGGATCGTCACCTGGATGGTTGCAATTGGGAAATGATTGGAGAGGACCTTCAATGTTCCGGTCTCCCAAATCCACCAACGTTCGGTGATGGAGACCGCCGGCGGGGCATTGTCCACGGTCAAAGAAATCGTCGAAGCAGCACTATCATTACCTGCCCGATCCAACCCGCGCATCTGGATGATGTACTCTCCGTTGGGAACTTCTCCGGATCGCCAAACGAATGACCAGGCATCTACATGCAGCGAAACAGGGAACCAGGTGCGGCCACCATCCACAGAAATCTCGCCTCCCTCTGGTCCAGAGGTCATATCTTCCAAACTTCCAGATAAGTGCACATCACCCTGCACCACATCACCATTGGTGGGAGATGTAATTTGCACAACCGGCGAAACGGTATCCACACGGATCCTTCTCTCCACGGTGACCTCATTCCCAGCCACATCCCTGGCATGGATCAGCGCCAGGTGATCGCCGTCCATAAACTGCACTGGAAAGGAGATCCAGGTCGTGCCACCATCCAGGCTTCCATTCAAGACGGAGAGTCCTGAGATCGCATCGTTGGCAATGGCGGACAGATCCACCTCCGAGACATACCAGCCATTCCTGCCATCCACAGGTGGGAGGCTGACTGCAAGATCTGGTGGCGTCCCATCCCGCTGCCAGGTGGATAAACCACTCGCAGTTCGCCCACTGGTGGAGGTCACGGTGTAGTTGGCAGTCCCTGTTCCCTCCGGCAAGGGCAGGTCACAGGAATTTCCACAAGTAAATGGCTCGCCATTTAAATCACCAGCAATGGTCAGGTCAAACCCTTGTGGATCACTGGCGGTCAGTTCCAGAGTCTCATTCCCTCTACACCAACCGGCATCGCCCCAGAGATCACAAACCACCACACCTGTAATTTGCGGCGGCAATGGAGTGGGTGTGGGTGATGGGGTATTGGTAAACGTCGCCGTGGGTGTAAATGTCATTGTAGGCGTGAAGGTCAAGGTCGGCGTCAGGCTAGGCGTAAAGGTTGCCGTCGGCGTGAGTGTGATCGTGGGTGTAAAGGTGGGCGTTCGGGATGGGGTGGGAGTCGCCGTGTTGGGCGGTCCGCTGTATTCCACATCGATGGAGCGAAAATCCACATAACCGCCGGAAGCAGATAGAGACCAGGAGCGGCACCCCGCAGGAACCGCCAGGATCATGCTGACATACCCAGGCAAAGTCGTGGATCCGTTGTACAAATACCAGGACATACTTGATGAGCAGGCGCGCAGAGTGGCAGTGCCAACACTGCCGTCCCGCGTAAATTCGACCATTGCCTCAAAATAGGATACATCCCGGTCAAAGGAGCCACTGGCAGTTCCACCATTCCCCAAACGGGTTACCCATTCGGAGCAGCTGACACCGCAGGATGCGCCACCTTCCTCTGGAGGTAGTGAAGTGCCATCGCGATGGGTGATGTACACATATTGAACGGGACCACTCCAATCGATGTAGCCCAGGTTGTGTGCCTGGTCATAGGTGCGTCCCTCTGGCAATGAATACGCCGCCAGTGGCGCAGCATGCGTGGAGGCGGATGTCCACCATAAAAGAATCGCAAGGATCGGAAAGATCCACATCAAACGAGAACGCTGCATAACACTCCTAATATTCCTGGAAATCCCGGACGCCGAGATGGAACAGGAAGAACAATAGAACCAGCAAGCCTGCCAAAACCAGACAGATGATCATGAAGATCTGGAGAGGGATCACAAGACCCAGTAGATACCCAACGAAGATGCCGACGCCTACACCGGCGAGGAACCACATCATTTATGGCTCCTCTTCCGTTTTTATGATCAGCTTCCATCGAGAAGGATCAAGATCGCGCCACCACCCAATCTCTCCAGTGATGGTTTGGTATTCCCAAAGCAAACCCTGCGCCGGCAGGGACTGCAGCCAGGTCTTAAGTGCTGATCGGAAGCGTTCCTGAATGTCAGTATCTTTTAGACCGGTATCAAAGGTTCCAAGGGAAACCTTCATTTCGATACTGTGCTCCATCAACCAATTCAGGAACAGCCGCAGACGACGGTCTTCCAATTGGAACGTTTGCGTGGAAATCTCTGTAACCATCTGCTCGATCAAAACATTCATGTCACTCATCGATCCCATCCGTTTCCCCTGCGGGACAAACGCCAGGCAGAATACAAAATGCCAATACAGGTCAGGGTGCAGGCAAGCGGTCCACCACAGACCACCAACAGAATACGCAAAGTTGTTGCGGTCATCAAAATCCCAAACGCCTTTCATCCTCAACTGGTGCGGGCTGGCGGATCTGGGTATTGCGCTGCTCCTCGATGCGTACTGCCAGGAATTCATCCAGCAGTTTGGATAATGCTGCCGGCAGCATATCCTCCAGAACTTTGGAAGCTTTCTCCTGCCAGCCATCGGCTGGCAGATAATCGTTGGGATGAGCTGCAATGACATCCTCGATCAGCGCGCGGACTCTCGCAGCATCTGCTCTTGGTAGGGGCTTGATCTGCGTCAGGGTCGGCGGCTGCCATCTCCCGCCAATACGCGCCCGCAGCCAGCACTGTAATGAAGGCAAGTCGAGTGTCATGTCCCCGTAGCGCACGGTCGAGTTCAACGTGGCGCGGATCAGATCCGCATCCTCCGGATCGGGCGAGAAGAACATCTGGGTGGAGGTATTGGCAAGCATGGCTTGTACAACCGGTTCCATGCCTTCCACCTTGCGCATCATGGAAAGTGACTGTGCCAGCACGAACATGCGCGCGCCGAACTTGGCACCTTCTGCCAGCATCGACTCCAGACGCATCCCCGATCCGATTTCCTGCGCTTCATCGACGATGAAATAAAAGGGTGTTGGCTTCTCCAACGTCGCCTTACGATACGCGGCATCGAAGACGTTATATAGAACGCCGGCAGTCAGCCTTGCACCTTCGCGCCCCATCTCACCGGATGGCAAACGCAATACGATCCAGGCGCGTTCGTCGATCCATTGATTCAGATCCACAAAGCGTTCCTGATGCATGGCGGAGAACAACCAGGGCGATAACTCCAATGCCATGACCTTCGAGAGTACCGGGCTGATCACTTCCGTGACCCAGCCCTGACTCCACTTGTCTCCCTCACCGGTTTGTCCAAGCAAGGCGTCCAGTGCCAAAGCGCCCATGCGTTCACCGGGAGGTAACAACGCCATCGCCTTATGCCGCCAGGGTTTGTTGAACGCCATGAAGACCACGTGCAATAAACCCAGTCCGGCTTCGGGGTGATGCTGGTTCCAGACATGCGCCAGGCGAAATAATCCAAGCAGCGCCGCCTGCATACGTGGACCCCAGTAGTCATCCCAGATGCGCCGTCCGACCTGAACGATGGCATTGCCTGCCCAGGTAAAGTCGGGAACGGCAAGTAGGTTCAAGGGAATGACCTGCGGTTGATCTGGAGTTATGACACGTAATCTCTTGATTGCTTTTTGCTTTTGTTCCTCTGGCAATTGAGCAATCGCATCGAGAAAGGCATCTGCAAGCGACACATGTGGATCGACCAAAAATATTCCAGGGGCATCATCGCCTTTGGCGGTCAGTTGTTCCAGCATGGAATAAACAAATGATGATTTGCCTGAACGACTGCCACCGGTTGCGAGACCATGTCCATCCGGATCGACTCCGACCTGTTCGCCGGTTGCAACACTCTGCCCGATCTTGAAACCTGCCTCAAGCAACGGTTGCGATGGCGGCGGCGCCGGCACTTCCTGCCAGACGGCACGATCCAACAACCCCGAGCCTTCACCTAATTGAAGTGGTGCGATCAATCCGGCGAGTTCACCGGCAGGTAATGGAAAGCCGTGTTTTTGGATGGCGGGCCAGGTGGATTCAATCGGTTGCCACGATTGCTCCCCAGCCAGCAATGGAAGTTGGATCGGTTCAGAGATGGAGAAGGCGACCTTCAACAGCGGCTCCTGTATCCGTCTCTCCACAACTTCCTTGGGGATCGATCTCCACGCGAGCCAATCCCGAATACCTAAAGCCGAAGCAATACAGATCGTGATACCAGCGATCACAAACATGGAGACCGCAAACGGATTGAACCAACCCGCAAATAGAATCCCGCCACTGATGCCCGCCATGATCATCCCGAAGAAAAGTCCGGCACGTAGAAAATCCAACTGCATGCCCCACGAGTTGGGTGTGTCATTGCCGACGCCGCCTTCGGTGCCATACGAGTAGGAAGACAGGCTGCGTAACTTCTCCTGCAGTTGATCTTCGTTTCCAAGCAGCCAAAGACGTAGACTGGCATCATGCCCTTCGCGAGCGGCACTAATCAGCCGGCTGCCAATGGCAAGCAGAGGGTCGCTATCTTTTGCTGATGCAATGAGCGACGGTAAGCGATTGCTGGTATGCAGGGCATATCCATCGGATTGGATTTTCACAATGCCCAAACTGCGCCACCTGGAATGCTGTCCGGTCATGGCTGACCAGGAATTCACCACTCCTTCTGCTACATGCGGAGGCAGATACAACCGCACACGCAATCCCTTTGAGGATGCGATCCATTCCATCATGGTAGGGAACGGCAATTGAGCAATCCAACCCATGACCTGTGCGCGCAGATCATCCAGCGCGTGCGGGGCAAAAAGCAATTCCCATCCCTGCCATTCGCCATTACAGAGGGGACACTGATCTGGAGCACTGGCATGTTCGTATCCACAATGAATACATACATACCCGCCATGCGGGTGCTTGTACCCGCTCTTTGGGTGGATCATCGCTGCACTCCCATTGCCCCAAGCTGTTTCCAAAATTGGATCCAGGTGGGCGGGATGGAAACCAACACCGGGAACAATGCGCCTCGACCAGCAGAGGGTGCTGCCAGAAAGACTCTGGGTGGCAATCTTGAAGTGGTCTCGGCATTCTTGCGTGCTTCACTTTCCGGCACACCCAAGGAACGATAGAAGGCAAAGGCTTCATCTGGTCCAAGCCGACCAATGAAAGCCGTAGATGCCAAACTGAGTGAGGTGGGATTCTTCATGAGGTCAGCCGGCAGATGTGTGATGAGCGTCACGCCGACGCCGCGTTTGCGGGCACGGCGTCCTAATTCATCCAATAGATCCGTGAACGGACCACTGCGCAACAAGCGCCAGCCCTCATCGATGAAGATGTCCATCGGTTGTTTGCCGACCGTCACGGCATGATACAAAAACCAAGCCAGCACCGAATGCACAATGGCACGGTTCTCTTCACGCAGGGAGGAGAGATCAAAGTTCCACCATTGTCCAGCAGGGAAGTGCGGGGACAACAAAGCCTTGGGTCTATCGAAGAAACCCTCAAAGAGTCCACCGCGCATAAAAGGGCGTAACAATGCAAGCGGCATGGCGGACTCGGGGACACTGATCGTTCCCAGGGTCTCCACGAATTCCGCGATGGTCATCGCTCCGGGTCGGCGATCCCAACGCCGCTTCACGGCTTCATGCAGGGCGGCTTGCACGCCAGGAGATAAAACCGATTCACCAGCAAGCGAGGCGATCAGGAAACGGACAGCCAGCAACAACTCTGCCGGGTTCTCACCCTGCAGGGGGTGAATGAGGCAGGTCTCCTTATCGTCCGGAATACCCGCCGGCACGACTCTTCCGCCCACCGCTTCACAGAGTTTGTTGTTCTCGCCTTCGGGGTCAATCGAGATGACAGTTCTGCCTTGTAGCAATCGCTGCAACATGATCCAACGCAAGAGGCTGGTCTTGCCGGCACCAGGTTCACCGAGAATGAGTGTGGTGGCATGGGGTGGCGGCGGAACGGCGGGATCGAGTCCTTTGGTGAAGGAGAAGTGGATATCCCGTCCATCTCTTGCATGCGTGCCGATCCAAACAGAATCTTCGACAGGCATGACCTGCCTGGAAGGTGCAGGCATGAGAGGCAAGGTCTCTTCAAGGAATAAGGTCGGCTCATCCAGTCCGGGAAATAACTTTCCTCCGGGTTGGAAATGATGCAGGGCACGTTCTGCGATGTAGAAGAGTCTTTGAGCTGTGAGCCCACGAGCACGCAAATTGGATTCGATCACCCTGCGCGCTGCCTCTGCTTCTTCAAAACGATTACGCTCGACAAACAGTGCCGACATCAAGGCGATCTTGAACGCTGGCTTTCCAAAGGTCAGTTCTGACTCAGCCGCATCCATCGCATGATCGGCGGAACGTTCCGCCATCGAGGGACGCCGACCGGTCTTCTCCGCCAGCGCCATCATGAAACCTTCAAACAGAGTACGACGCGCACGTAATGATCCGCGTAGGACATCCGGCGGTTCGCGATGCATGGCAAGCGAGTACATGACCGGCAGGTTGGGATAGAAGACATCCGAGGTCAAACGCGACCAGGGACGATCTGCCATACCGGGCACCCCCGTGCCACGCGCTGAGAGCGGCAGGAGATACCCGCCCGGAAAGAGCAGATGGTCTTCCAGGACTTCCACGGCTTCGGAGGCGATGGAGGCGGCAAAGTGTTCTTGAGGTTCAGGCATGGACGGCATGATACAAAAAGACACGGACGGGTATCCCGTCCGTGTCGCTAAGATTTTTTTACTTTAATTATTAGGTTGTTTTCGGTGGAAGCTGATGCCAATTAATATGAGGTTTCCACTGAAGCAACTGTGCGTTTTGTTGCCAATAATTATGCAGGTTTTCAACATAGGGTTTCCACAGCATGTTTATTGATTCGTTCAATACGTTTGTGTACTCCCCTTCATTCCTAAATCGTATTTTCTCAACTTCCCAAAAATTTATGATAGCAAAATCTATCCCTAAAATTCCATCCATTGGGGGGTGAGGTATTCGTGGAGAATCGGTTATCAGCACAAGTCCGTATTGTTCATGCTCGTATTTCATTCGATTGCCGCCAAACTGAAAATGATAACTTGGATGGGAAAAATTTGCATTTTGGGTGTGGCGATCTAAATGCCATGCACTCATTGGTGCAGTATCTACTTCTTCGTTACCGGTTGCCATTATTGTCAGGTCTAAACTCAACTTTGTCAGAGGATCAAAACCAACAGCTATATTACATATGCCTTCTACATCTACATTTATTTCCAATGAAATACTTGAGATCTTATGGGATTGAGCACGAACTTCCCCAACTTTATGAAAAATAAGCCTCTCAATTCTATATCCCCATAAATCGCCCTCTCTACTTAGGCACTGACTGGCAGCTTTAAAAAGAGGGCTGACATCGCTTATGATTCCTTTTCGATTTAAAAATTCAGCGATTCGCCTTAAATTACCAGAAATGTTTTCGCGGAATACTTTTGAGTTTGTCATAATCTCCCACCTATTTTTCCTGGTTTTCCGCAATAGCTTTAAGTCTTTCAAATTCCAATCGGTGAGGACGAAAATTTTCGCTCCTACGCTTCAATGCAACTTCAAGAGATATATACCTCCGTTCTTGCCACGGTTCAGGTTGAGGTTCTTCAATTATTACTCCATCAATTGGATCTAAAGGAGACCGAGTCTCCTCACAAATTGTGTAGAACTTATCATGGTAGCCCGGTTTTAAAGGTGACTGAGCCGTCAGTCCTTCGATCTTTGTAACATCAGAAATCATTGCTATTCTCTCTGGTGCGGAAAGCACACTAAGCGGTGATTCTGCTTTTATAACTGAAAACCACCAATCATCCTCGATACCCCGTGCCCACCATCGCGGCCATGCCTCGAAAAATGGTCCTTTATAAATATAAGGATCAAGAATCTTTTTCACTTCAACCCACCCAGGCGATGCATTTCTGTTGATTCCAAGTCTGGACAGCAAAAGCTCTTCCGATATCAACAGCCCGGGATGATGAATTATTTTCTCAAGAATAAAGTTTGCCACTTCATGAGCAGAAAAGGTGTCTGCTGAAAATCTGTCTAATACCCTAACATCTGCATATTCAACTTTTTCTTTGCAACCAAGTAACACCGCGAGATTATTAATTGTGCCACGACCTTCCACGATGGACTTATATCCTTTTGCAAGGGCTTCAAGTTCATTAGCTATTTGCCCACCACTCTCACCTATTTCCTCCTTGGTGTATTTTGCAATAAAAAGATCTTGAGCAGTAAAGTCATTTTGAAATGAACCTTTGAATTTTTGTGTTGCGGACCATAAAACAATTGGCACCGGTGCAATCGAGCCTTCGGATGTTAGAGAATGAATTTCTTGCGCAAGCCCGCCTGCACGAAAGTTGAATTTTCTAATTTCGCCTTCTGTCGACTGAACATATTCATCGAGTCGCCAATCGAGAATAATCCCATCATACTGCCTGAGCGTGACAGTAAATTCTTCCATGTTATTCAGATATTTGGCGGGATGTTCATGGATAATTTCAACCTTACCAGAACGCATTACTGACGTAACAAAAGGTCTGATTTCAGCTTGGTTTGCGTCATCAAGGTAAAGATACTTAATAGTCATATTCCCTCTTTTCTTCGTTTGTTGCTACTGGGATTTCAATTCGGAAGCAGGTGCTATACCCTCGGGGTGCACCAATAAGATATATCTTTCCTTTTCTGGACTCTACGATATCTTTTACAATTTTCAATCCCAATCCTGACCCTTGCAACCCTTGGATTGGATCTTCAAGCGGATTGGGAATCTGGGAAGTAGTTATGAAAGCATTAAATATTTTATCTCGAATCTTTTCTTTCACTCCATCACCATCATCTGCGAACTCCGCGAAAATATACCTGCCTTCCTTGCCACCTTTTATGAATATTTTTCCATTACCTCTTCTGGTGCGGTAAATAGCCTTCAATGAATTTGTATAAAGATTAAATAGGATGGAAGACCATTCTGATGGATGCATAGATGTAGTCAACAAATTGTAGCCATGAATTTCAGGTTCAATAACTGAAATGCCTCTTACCTTTGCTGAGGGATAAATCGTTTTCCAGAATTGATACAAAACTTGATTTATATCTTGCGGCTTTGTGTCTCTTTGTGTGTTAGCCGCAATACTTCTGTCAAAATATGATAGATAATCTGTTAACGAATCCACATTTCTTTTCATTTCGATTGCCATAATGTGAATTTCATCTAGCGATGCCGAGTTAGCAATGTTGTCCGCTGCTGTCTTCAGACTGGGGAAGAGGGTCTTAGTTTCGTGGGTAAATTCCCCAATTGCTAATCCAAGGCTGGCGAGTATTCGGAGCATCTCGACTTCTTCCAGAGTAACACGTATGGCGTCCTTGTGTTCTTCGAAAAGAGATTTCGTCGTTTCTGCAGTTTCTTTGGCAATTTCGGCGATTTGCGATAAGGCATTTTTCGCAACTTCGGGAAGCTTTTTATTCTTACTTTCTGAGACCACTAAATCAATACTCTTGTCTAACCTCTCAAGAGCGATACCAATACGGTCAATTGGCGGAGTAGTCTGAAGGGACTTAGTCGGTCTAACTTTTCGCCCACGTTCTGCGCCAATAAAAACGACCAGTTCTTCCAAGGCATTCCCAACAAAGGACTGAAGCTCCTTATATGCCGTGTTTTCAAGCAATCCTTCACGGCTGGATGTTTCCTCAAAGATGTCCCCATCAACATCTACAATCTCAACAAAGCCAATGAAGTTTTGGTTTTTGAAAGGTACAAGAATTAAACGTCTAGCCGCACGTTGATCCAATGATAACCAATCATTCTTGCTATCGCCATAAGGTGGTACTTTAAATCCGTTTCTATAAATCCGAATTCCCCCATTTTCACGGAGAAAATTCCAAATTAAAGATTTGCTATTTTTGGGCAATTCATCCTGAATAAAGTAATAGGCTACAAACTTAATATTCCTTAACGAGCTGAATTTGAGAGTTTTTTCTTGGTCGTCTTTAAATCCAAATTCTTTTTTGGGGACATTGACACGATATCTTTCGCTGGAATAACTGATTTCACCTCGTCCAATTGAATTCACATCACCATTTATTATGGCAATGGCATTTTCGTAAATTAATTTTTCAACACTTGCAACTTCAGTTTTTTGTTGATCGTCTTCATGGTATATTTTGACTTCAAATTTGTCGCTTTTTTTTGTATGTTTCATCAATTTGAAAGGTTGTAATAGATCAGCGACATACCTAAATACTCTTTTTATATCCTCATCAAGCCATGCATCTTCCAGGTTTGTAATTTTGAGTGTTGTGCCGCCACTTTCTCTGGTGGAATTTTCTCTTACTTCTTGCGAAATAAGGAAAAGCTCCTTGTCCGTTTCAAATTTATTCCAATCGATCTCTAATTCAAATCCGTTTCTAGTGTTTTGCGATTTAGTCGAAATCATCAGTTTACGACCAAGCCGTTGGGTTGCAAAACGCCCAATTCCCTTTTTACCAGCACGCAACCTTTTAAATTTTGGTGAGTATGGTTCATGAATCTTTTCTGTAGAAGCAAGTCTCATAAAGCCGGAAATAAGTTGATTTCGACTCATGCCGTTGCCATCATCTTCGATTATTAGTGTCCCGCCAGAATTCTCAGTATCGAGGAATGTAACAGAAACCTCTGTAGCATCTGCATCATAGGAATTTTTAATTAATTCTGCAACCGCTATCTCTTTTCTAGTCACCAACTCCCTTCCCAGACGGTTTATTAAACTGGCATCTACTGAAAACCTGGTTCGATCAGGTACAGATTGGGCAAGTTTGTGAGCAATATCCAAAACACGATCCGAATCAATTTCATTATCGGATAATATCTTGTACATCTCATCTTTAAGATGCGCTATTCTTTTTGTTTCGTTGCTCATATAAGTTACCCTTTCCAACTTTTAGGAGAGCGATTTATTCTCATTAACGCTAACCCTTTCAGCAGATCATCGATTACTTTGACTCGTTCTTCTATCGGAAAACCCGAGAGGGAGAAGTTGTCAGCCAAATCTCGTGCTTCCTCAATTTTATGTTCCCTTAGTTTTTTATCGATCTGCTTGTAAACCTCGTTGATTTCCACAACATCTTGATGCGTAATTTTCTTCTTCATTATCAACTTTATTTTCTTGGCTTCCGAAGGTTCATGCTTCAAGACACCTGCGCCATATACTCGTCCTTCTAGTTCGGCTGAGAGTTGACTGAATGTGCTCAGTAGTGAAATTGCGGTTTGCTTCAAGATCAATTCTTTTCCACCTGGTATTTTTTGCTTATTGAAATAAAAAAGCCTATGAACCGAGTTTGTTGATGTTGCCCGTGCCTTGTTAATTACAAATCGTGGGCCTTCATTGTTCATATAAGGTAAATAGGCATCAGGCACTTTATTATCATTGAATCTGTGCCATGCGTCTACTCCACGCCTTTGAAAGGTTGTTGCTTGTAAACGTTCCGCTGGAAATTGGTCAAGAAATCTCTTGGCAGACTTTGAAATTTGTTTTGATCTACTTGTGTCAAAAAGGATATTTTTACTGCCTGCTTCCAATTTTGCTTTCATATCTTTACTTGTAAATTCAAGTCCATTAGTATCCTTGAAGCGAGTTAAGATAAGGGTTTCATAGGTGTTAGGGAAGCGATGTTTTTTCCATTCATTTTTGTTCATGATAAAGAAGTCGTTTGCCCCTGATACAATCCCTATCCTGATGTCGAAAATATCACCTAATGAAATCGTACAAGAATCTAATTCGAGCTTTTTATAAATGATTTGGGTTGACAGAGGCATAAGGCTTGCTAGAGTGATTGTGTTTGATTCTATCTGATCCTGCTCCCATGCATTAATAATTTGTGGAACCTCTTGAGTAGAGTTTGCAAATGCAAATGAAGTTTTGCAGGTATCCACAGCATTTGGCAAATAACCATCTCCTAACAAAAAAATGCTGATTTCTTCAGTTCCATCTTCGATGAACAAGCGAGATCCAACAACAATTGAAAGTATACGTTTGAATCTATGTTGAAGTATCTTGCGAACCTGATTTGAATAATCTGCATGAAGAAAACTGCCAGGTAATACCCATACTACTCTTCCTCCCTCCTTCAGAAACGAGAGCCCATGAAGGACAAAATATACCCATAGGCTGGCCCGCCTATCAATTACAGAATCAAAAGATGAATTCTCCAGCCACTCCCACGCTGCTTTTTTTTGATCCGGCAACATATTATGATGCGAAACGTATGGGGGATTCCCAATAACAATAGAAAAATTTTCCTTAGATGGAAAATTTTCGATTTGTAGACCTAGAAAATCATCTTGAATAAAATGCCCATTCGAATTAGGGTATATCTTTCTGAGATGCTCGAATGCAACAGGATCTATATCACAACCAAAAACATGTCGGGGGATTTCATTTTCATTTAAACCAATTTCAACAAACCTGCTATTGGTAGCTCTGAGGAACCCACATCCACCAAAACTAGGTTCCAAGACAGTATCGGATGGAGATTGAATTGCCCAATTGCAAAGTAGAGTCGCAACTTGATCCGGCGTATAAAAAATACCGTGCGTTTTTTTCTTTGTTTTTTTACTCGGCATTGTCATAGCATTTAGATGGGGTACCAGATTTATTGGACTAATAAAGTTTAATTATAAACTATTGGATGATTTATCTCATGCCAATATGGCTATCATGGTTTGTAACTCAAGTCAGGATTAAGTATCCAGCGTGTCAGTGTTTCAACATCAGATTTCCCAAAAATATTTGCGCGTAATCCAAAGCTGGCACATAATCCTCCTAACCCTTCCCACCAAGCAACCCATTCACTTCCACTCAGCGAAATCCCTTTATCTCCTCCGGGCAATACAAACTCAAATACAGTCCGCCGCGCAAAGGGAAGAGGGTATTCTTGTATAGCAATGGATAAGCCTTGGTACAGAATATCTAAGCCTTCTGTCAGGGGAGTATTCCATCGTTGGACCTGTTTCTGGAATTCAAATCTTGGACCCGGGTCAGGCCAGAACAACTGCAGAACGCGCATTGTCCAGCCCGGTTGCATGGATGATAGGATCGCCTGGTATGCCTCCTGCGGTCGTACATCCGGACGATCCGGGTCGGCATAGATTTCGGCAAATAACCGTTTCGTATCATCTTCCCCCACCAAAGCTGAGTGATTGCCGACCTGTGCGAATCCTTTTGACAAAACGAAGGTTCGTGTTGAACCAATGCTCTGCTCTGGCATTACACTCCTCCTTTGAAGATTGATTCGGGGATATTCAAATCGTTTGCACGGAACCCCGGTCGCATGGGACGATTGCCAGTCGGAATCAATCCTTTACCAGACTCAAACTTAAACAATGGAGAAAACGAAGGACGTGCGGCGGTGCGTTCCACAATGGTGGACACCTCCACAATTTCACGCACGATCTGCCCATGCTGGGGATTGCGCTCGATATACACCGCTGCCGTCACTGCCTCAGCAAAGGATTGCGCGATCTGGATCTCGGACATACGCGCCGCATCGGGATGTGCCTGCACCACCTGCAGGAAGCGCGGCCAGACATGTTCGGCGCTGGTGGCGTGGATGGTGAAGGCTGAATGTCCGTGACCGGTTGCTGCGGCGCGGATCAATTCCCAGGCTTCGGCGCCACGCGCTTCGCCAATCACCACTCCATGCGGACGCGAACGCAAGGCAGAACGGATCAGGTCATACATGGTGACCGGCGGTGGACCGCCGCGGATCTCGGGACGGGTCACGGTGTAGATAATGTTGCCTGTGTCGGCTTTGCCATCGCCATTCCAACCATTGAGAATGATTTCGTTGCTATCTTCCACGATGAACAAACGTATCGCGCCGCGTGGGTAGTAATCCAGCATTTCCTGTAGGATACGCTGCCCCACAAAGGTCTTGCCTGAACCAGTCGTGCCGGCGATGACGAGTGTCCCACCATGCACCATGACACTCAATAAGTAATTCGCCGCTTCCGGGGTGAGAATTCCATTGCCACGCGGGAAATCCTTCGGGTCGAACTTGGGACGCGGGACAGGTGGAAGCCTGTTCTGACAAAGTAAAGCCAAACTGCCATGTGTGAGGTCAGATGCAGTACGGTAATTGGAAACACGGAGAGTAATGGTGTCGCCATACGGCGATGCCGGCGGCATGACGTAATTGATACGCACGCCCTTCCTCCGCACAGTTCCATCGACGAGCGGAACCATGACCTGCAACATCGCATCCGCAACCGGGTAATCGGGGGTCGGTGCACGCTGCCCGGCACGGTCGATCATGACTCGCAAGGCATCGCCAATCCCATCCGGTGCAGGACCGGCATGTTCCCAGCCATTACTGGTGGTGTACACATAGATATGTCCCAAATTGATGGCGATGTCTTCAATGTCCGAACGGGCAATGAGTTCCAGCAGGGGACCCATACCGGACAGTTCCCCGATCAAACGCAGGATATATTCCTTGGGTAGTGAGACACCTGCATCGACTGCACGAACGCTTACTTCCTCGAAAACCTGACGAGCCAAGGCTTCGATCTCCGTGGATGTCATGCTTTTCTGCAATGACTCGACGGCTTTCTTTGCACGCCCTTCCTCAGCCAAGATGGTCCACCAGCGTTCCATCTCATCCGAGGAACGCACTTCCGAGACAGGCTTCATCGTCTTTCCAGCGATATCGAACATGGCTTAGCCCTTTCCGAACCAACCGCGCTTTTTGGTCGGGCTGGGAAGCAATCCAATGCGGGAAGCGCCTTCACGCACTGCCGGCACAAAGTGCGAAGCAAAGCCCAGTAATGAATCTGCAAAGGGTCCAAGTTCCTCCAGCTTTTCCTTCTTGTAACGCCAGATCAGGATATCCTCGCGGCGATCCGAGTTCACCGCTTGTGCTGCCAGACGCGGATCGACAATCGGAATGATGCCGTTTGGGATCAAAGCCAGTTCGATCTTGTCTTCACTCAATGCCTGCTGCAACATCTTGTGTGCCGCCTTGAAGCCATCGCCCACGACCTGGTTGTAGCAAAGCTTGACGCGGCTGCCGACGAATTCATGGGCACTGCCCTTGCCGACAACACTTGCCAATGAATTGATCATCCTCGCGATCCATCTGCGAGTCTCTGCCAGATCAGGGATCTCCGGCTTGATCACGATCGCAATGCCTTCGGCGGCTTTCAAAGCGGCACGATGCACCACATGCGCAGGATTGATGCCAACATCCATGATGACCACACCACCCGCAGCGACGCCGGCTTCATACAAGCCTTGAATGACTTCCGCAACTTTACCTTCCTGTTGCAGGACTTCATCGCCCAAGTCATCGGTAATGAGCCCCGGCAGGACTCGCAGGGTTGGCAAATTTTCCAGAGGGGTAAAGGCATTCAAGTAAGCAGCCCCTGATGCCACATCACTCATGACACCTTTATTGGCTTTGGCGATCTCACGGCGTAACAAACCAATCATGGTCGTGTTCACCCGTTCCATGCGCATGTGATATTGCAGAGCACCGGCATTGCCATCGGCATCGACGAGATAGGTGGTGATGCCACTAAGGGCTAATGCCACCGCGAGATTAACCGCCACAGTGGTCTTGCCTGTTCCACCCTTCGGTGACGTGATGGCGATCTTACGAACAGCCATACCGGATTGAATACGAGCCGACATATCACTGCCCAGCACCGCCCGGCGATACTGATCATCTGCCGCCATGTTGCCCGCATCCGCACGGCGCATCTCTTCATACAATTTATTGATGTCCACATCCGAGGGCGGGTATGCAATCGAAGGCACACCAACCCCATTCGCCCAGGATGCCATGCCATCACCGACACCGGCAATGACGAAGATCAACTTACCTCGTTCAGCTGCCTTGACCAGACTCTCCGGCGAGACCGATGACTCCGGTGAAACCACCACCAAGGCACGGAAGTCGAACAGGTCGATGTGTTGCGGGGTGAATGCCGCGATCTGGGCGATCACCGAATGCCCTTGTTCTGCCAGTTGCATATTCAAGCGGGATGTCACAGTTCCCGCTCCGAGTAAAAGAACCTGCATTACTGTCCTCCTCCCAGGACTTCTTCACGATCCTGCTTGAACAAGTCTTCGAAGTCCCAATAGGTAAAGCCGGCAGAAGGGGTTTCATCCCCGCGTGCCATGAGCGAGACCACCAAACGATCTCCCTGCTGCAGGGCAAGCGACAACACTTCACGGCTCTCGTTCGGAACCAGCAGGATCAGCATCTTCGCCTGGGTATCCAGGTTGAAGGAGCCACTGTCTTCAGAAGACTCAGTTTGTTGCGGCAGTCCCTGTACCGCGATCACACGCACACCCATCGGGAACAGGTCCTTGGCAAGCGGCGGCAAAGCACGACTCAAAGCATCTGCCTGTTCCAATTCAAGCGGGGAAGGTTGGGCGGTCGGTTCCACATACCCCGGATCGATGATCAGTTCCGGCATGGGAGTCGGTGTGCTCATCTGTTGGGGTCGAGTGCTGATCACGACCGTCACACCGATCAGGTCACCGGGCAGGAAGGCTTCGGCATCCGGCGATACCAAATTCATGGCATCCAAGGGCAGAGGGAACAAACTGTGACCGGGGAATTGTGACAGCACAGCCGACAAACGCGTGCCTTCTGCTGCCGGCGCCACGATGGCATTGCGGAAAACAGGTTGTCCGCTCCCAATCGGTTGAGCAACAATGCCGCCAACAACACCGGTCACTTCCTCACCGGGAATGTACAGACTGGCGTTGTCATCCTGAAAGACGGTCTTGACCTCCAGATCATTCGCCGTGATGACATCGCCGATGTTCAAGTTGCGGGTCGCAGATAAGATGGAAATGGTGGGCGGCTTCTGCGCCGCCCCCAAGGCATTGAGGGCGATGAACGCCACCAGAAAGATTCCAACCGACACGCCCAACACCACCAGGTTCACGCCGGTCGAGGCAATTCGTTTCAACATGTTTCTTCTTTTCTCCATTCGTTGGTTTGTTCAAAAGCCTGCCGCAGGGCAGGGGTTTCTTCAATGATCTCTTCAAGCTGTTCGAGCGTCTGGAGCATCAATCCATGCAAGGTCAGCATGACAAAATCCGTTTTGATGTGATTGGACCTGAATACCCGCTGATGGGTCTCGGCAACGGATCGAACGACCTGCATGACATCCGCCTCCGCCAGCGCCTCAGCCGACACGCGCGGCATATCCGGAAAGCATTCCTGGATCTGATCCGCCACGGTTTGTGCAATTGCAGTTTGAACGGGCTGGATCGCCGACACTGCTTCAACTTGCGTGGGAGGATTTAGCAGGTCTGCCACGGATGTTTGCGGGTCTTTGCGTAATTGTTCAATCGCACGCGGCAGTCGGGTCAGCCCGGCTTGAATGGCTTCAAATAAACGCAACTGTGCCTGTGAAGAAAGCGCTGCCACGGCTTCCACATTGCGCAGGGAGACATGTTCCCGTAGTTCAGCGGGCAGGGCTTCCAACATGCGTTGCCGGCGTTCCCGTTTGGATTGGTAGGTCTCGCTCATGAGCGTGACTATACTTTTCAGGAGGATGAGGTGGGTTGTTTGTGTCGCTTTGCTTCCATAAAAAAATACGCCCGGTCTTGAACCGGGCATATTTGTCATTGTCTGTTTATTGCAGCACTTCTTCAAATATCTGGATATCGTCCAGATAAAACTCCTTGTCCCCGCCATTCTGGAAGCCCAAGTCAAGCACCGGTGCAATCTGCCACCATCGTTGCGGCTGGGTGCTCACCAGGTAATTGTCGCTCCAGACCTGGATCTCTACCGGTCCAAATGCCGGCATCGTCATCCGACACAGTTCCGACCCATCCACCGACATGCTTCCCATCCATTGGGTTCTACTGATCCTATGCAGACGGATCTGGTAGGTATGCCATTGTTCCGGATCCAAATTTAGTGCTTGAACTTCAGCGGGAGCCCAATTGAGCGCCAGATAACAGACCGCTCCATTGCTGCCATTGAAAGAGGACTCGCTGCCGATCATGGAAAGTCCGAACATATCGAAAGGCTTCGCAAACCTTCCATCTGCTTGAAGCGTCCCTTGTAGCTGAAGGACAACTCCCGCCGTTCCATAAAAATTCTCATCCACCCGGCTCTTGAACTCCACGACCACATCGCTCGAAGCGGTGGGTTGAAAGCCACTGCCACCGATCAATGTGACATTGTTGTATTGTTCGCTGGAGGGTTCCTGCCATTCCGCGCTTTCTGTGTCGAATTCCGGGTCGTCTGTGTGTCGGAGGATGAGTTGGTGATCGATCACCATTTCCGCCGCGTGCCAGGCGGTTTCGTTCGATGCCTGCCCGGCGCCGTTAATGATCGTGAAGTCCCAGAATTCCGCGGACAACCCTCCCTCAAAATCCTCCGTGAACGCGACGGGATTTTCCACAACCTCCGGTGCATACGCCGCGCGTCTCTCAAGTTGCCGGATCTCATTCGAAACCGTCCATATCGAGATCAGTTGCTGAATATTCAAGGCAACCCATGCAATGGCGATCATGCCGACGATAACAATACCTCCTACAATATAGTGCCCCAGCCTTCTTTTCTGACTGTCTTTCCTTTGAGTTTCCATTTCATATCCTTGGTTTTTTATTTTTTTGCAAACTGCATGATATGAAAAGTAATGGGAGGGTATCCCGCATCTGTCGTTCTTTTTCGAGACGTATAGATGCAGCAAACGCCCATGTTTCCCTTCAACCCCGGGTGTTAATATAAAAATTCTTATTCACACTTTTTATAAAAAGTGATGTTATGGTAAACTGTATTCACACCACCCACACAGGACACATCATGAAACCAGGAGATTTTCGCAGCACCAAAGCCGGCAAAGCCATTCGTACCAAAAATGGTTATTGGGCATTCATCCCCGCGCCGCTTCCGCCCAATCTGGATTGGTCTCCAGCCCTGCTTACCGCCCTCTCTGATGCAGAACGGGAACTCGCCAAATTGACCACGGTTGCCGGCAGTTTTCCATTCCCCCGCCTTCTCATTCAACCCTTTATCCGCCGCGAGGCTGTTCTGTCCTCCCGGATCGAGGGGACGCGTGCCTCCCTGACAGACCTGTACAACTACGAGTCTGCCCAGATGTCATTTCTGGAATCGGACGACGATGTACGCGAAGTGCATAACTATGTATTGGCGCTGGATTATGGACTGGAACGCCTACAAAAACTGCCGGTCAGCCAGCGCTTGATCCGTGAGTTACACGCCAAACTGATGGATGGGGTTCGGGGCGGACAATTCACGCCGGGTGAATTCCGCAAGACCCAGAATTGGATCGGGGCAGCGGGCAGCACCATTGAAACCGCCACCTATGTCCCGCCACCCGTGGATGAAATGAAAATTGCTCTTGGGGCAATGGAGGTTTTTATTCATGCCGACACGGAATTGCCGGCGCTGGTGCGTGCCGGCTTAATCCATTACCAGTTCGAGGCGATCCATCCCTTTCTGGATGGCAATGGGCGCGTGGGTCGATTGTTGATCATGCTATTGTTACGAGAGTGGGGCGTGTTATCCCAACCCTTGCTGAACTTGAGCGCTTATTTCGAACATTACCGCCAGGAGTATTACGATCATCTATTGGCAGTCTCCCAACATGGAAAGTGGGAAGAATGGCTGCGTTTCTTCCTGCGTGGTATTTCTGCACAGGCACAGGACAGCATCTTCCGCATGACTCGTCTGCAAGGGATCCGCACCCAATACGAAGAATTGGTGCAAGCAGATAACAATCCTCAACGCATGTCTGCCGTGATCGACTTCCTATTCTCACGCCCCATCCTGACCCTGCGACAATTGGAGACTGCCCTAGATATCCCGTATATGGCTGCGAAGCGCTATGTCGATAAATTGGTGGAGGCTGGCGTGTTGAAGGAAACCACCGGGTACGCACGCAACCGGGTCTTCATGGCGTATGAAGTCTTTCAAGCGTTGGAAAACACTGAATAAAATGCCTGAGCTTTCATGCAGTCCGACATCAAGGAACAAAAGTCGGGATACTGTCATTCACAATAACTGTCCGGGCATCCCATTCCAATGCTTTCAACGGCCGGTACAAATTTCCCTCCTGATACCTGAAACTTCCATCCGCGTGCAGCACCAACAGACGGTAATTGGATAATTGGAACGAAGTCACCTGTTCTGCAATCACAAGCCACCCTGCCCGCAAGTTGCCCGACTTGACCAGCAGTCTGCCTTGTGAGTCGAGGATGCCCAGCCGCAGGTTCGTCAGTTGAAACGCCCTGACATCCTCCACCATTGGCTGCCATTCCGCATTCAGATCACCTTCATTGACGAACAAACTGCCCTGTGAGTCTGTTATGGCGATGCGGTTGTCGTTCAACTGGAAAGCCGCCACCCCGCTGGCGAGTCTTTGCCATGCGGAGTCCAATCCATCCTGCCGGACGAACAGGTCGCCATTGCCGTCCACATACCCGATGCGGGTATCCGAGATGGAGAAGGCACGCACATTTTCCGCCTGAAGGGTCCAGGCTCCATTCAGGGCACCCTCCAGTACATACAAGTTTCCATCGGTCTTGCGTATGCCAATGCGCTGGTCTGAGATTTGCACCTCTTGCACCTCGCTGGCGATCCGATTCCAATTCAAGATAGAGTCTTCCGTATCGGTGTAGCGCCCTTCGCGGGCAAACAGATTCCCTTGTGTATCCAGAACAACGATCCGTTCCCCCCATAAACGGAGCTGCCTGATCTCAGGCACATCCCGAACCTGAATGGTCAACTCGCCCTGCTGGAGGATCAGTTGCCCCGAGTTTTCCACCACCGCCAAACGGTGATAAGCAGGATCAGGATTTACACACAGGGCTTGATCGATCCACATGCACCCAAGCCAGGGCGCTTCATCCCGGCCCCAGGGATTTACAAAATTGGTATATCCGCGCTTTTCGCGCCCCACTTCAAAATGTAAATGGGAATTGATGGTCTGGTCATAGATCACGCCGACCTGCGTGCCTGATAAAACCTCCAGGTTTTCGACCAGCAGATCCTTGTTGGTGACAATATGCATATAGGTGGTGTACCACGGCTCTCCGCCAACACACCCACCCGACGCGTCCCACTCGCCCCCCAGGCAATGTTTCAGGACGATCATGCTGTTCAGTCCATCCGGTCGCCATTCCATGACCCGGCCGTCTGCGGCGGCATACACGGGAGTTCCTGCTGGCGCTTTGATATCCGTGCCTTCGTGCCCGTTCGCGCCGATGTTGCCATCCGTGGAATAACAAGCCACCATGTCGAAGTTGTGCGGGTCGGCTTGCGCCTTGTCCTGTTCCTCCGGAATGGATGGATCGCGCCAATACACCCATGAATCGACATTGAGCAGGTACCCAAACATGGGCGGGCATTGTTGCCCCTCGTTCAAGCCCAGGTACTTCCAGGTCCACGGGTTGTTGGGGTACTGGGATATTCGCGCAAGCCCGACATGGGCTGGCAGCGGCCATGCCAGAAAGACGGGTCGGTCCCCAATTTCTGGCTGCGGGGTAAACGTCGGGGTGGCGACTTCCGGCGTGGAACTCGGAATGCCCACTGTGGTAATTCCATCGGTTATTTCAATCACCGGGGTTTCAGTGCTGCCGGTTGTGCAGGATTGTAGAAGTAATCCAATGACAGTGATCAGGAAAATCGTTTTTTTCATTTTTCTCCCATCCAAATCCAATGGTAGTGTGGATATAGCGCCGGGGCACGTGAAAAAATTATACCCATGTCAGGCGATTGCAACTTTTTCAATTGAGTTCGCCCGTAGGGAATAGGGGCGTTTTTACAGGTTGGAAAAGGGTATTCCAGAAAAACACCTGCCGCCTACGTGCTTTGACAAATTCCCCCGCATCCATATAATCCCCACTGTTCAACCTTTCCACAATCCATCCCTCTCTTCAAGAAGCCTGGCAAACCGCCGGGCTTCTGCCGTTGTATCCCATCCCCATATTCCCAATCAATTCAGGAGCCCAATCAAAACAAAAACAGATCCATCGCAAACAAAACCATCCCCACATCAAGGCTTGTTCGGAAACCAAAGCAGCAAATCGGAAATGGTAACAGCTCTTTTGCACAAAAAGAAGAGAGGCGTTTCCCGAACAAGCCCCACATTCAAGCCGACACACCTATGAGTGTATCGGTGTCCAATCCACATTTGAACCCAAGATAGGAGGCAACGTAATACCAATTCAATAACCGCATCTCCCCACGTACGCCAAACGGGCGCCCGACATGGACTTTCCATGCCAGGCGCCCGTTTTTGTTTTCCACCACGCGAGACAGCGAGGACTCGCCGGGGTGCAAGGCCCGGCAGATAAAAAGAGAAACCGCCCAGCTGCAACTGGACGGTTTCGGAGAACGTTTATGTTCAAGCCCGATCATATCACAACCGTAAAAACCGTCAAGATTTCCGCAGGGAAATCCCTCAAAGCCTGTGAGCGCATCATCTTCGCCGACGGCAAGCCCGTCAAGGTTGCCGACATCGCCCAGCGACAGGGAGACCACCACCTGTATCAAGCCGACATTACACTGCTGGACGAGCATGCCGTGCTGGAGACCAGCGCCCCTTGTTGGGCGCGCGTGGAGGTGGAATGAGCCGTCTCACGGGACTCGCCGGATGCGTGATCATGCCCTCCCCCTGGGACTATTTAATCCATTCCAAGAAGGAGACGGATCATGAGAACCTTCGCACTACTTCTCATCCTGGTCGCCATCGCCGCTTCCCAGCCTCATCACTGGCTTGCGGTTTGCATGGCAGCCATCGCCCAGTGTCTGGGCCATTGATCAAACGAAAAGGAGGTCGCAGAAAATCCCATGCAAGACATCCTATCCATCGCCGAAGGGATCCTCGGAACGGCGGTTCGCGTGGAGGATCATCGGGGCTGGGCCATCTTCTGGTGCCCCTTCCATAACGACGCGAGTCGGGAAGGGCAGGGAGGGCAACCTAACTTCGGGGTCAATCTGCAGAGCGGCTACTGGAAGTGCCTGCGCTGCGGCGCCAGCGGCGGTTCGCTCAAAGCGCTGCAAGAGAAACTGGGTCGGGGCTACCTCCCACCCGTGTCGGAATCCAAACCGACCCGCTCCAAACGACCACCGACCCAGGTGCAGTTACTTGACGAAGCCGTGTCGGAAGCGCGCGCTTGTGTGCAGACGTCGCCTGCCTGGAGTTATCTATCCAAGCGCGGCATCACACCCTACACCGCATTGGTCTACGGACTCGGCTATGGCATTCCCGTTCCCTGTGTCCATCGCGAGATCATGGATGCAGCCAAACAATCCATGATGGTGCGCCGGGACGGGACCTGGTTGTGGGCGGGTGGGGTGGTGTATGCCGACCCGCCGACCCAACCTGCCGTGATGAATGTGCGCTATATCCCGGATGAGCAACTGCCCAAGGGCACGCGCAACTTCACGCCCGCGAAGAACCACAAGAGCTGGGGCAACCGCCTGCAGCCGCTTGGTAGTTGGCGCATCACACCGGGCACGCGCACGCTGATCGTGCTGGAAGGTCTGTTCGACATGCTGATCACCGCCCAGAAGATCCATCAACTGGGACGCGATGGCGAGGCGGTTGCGGTCTACACCAACGGCGCCAGCCCTTCGGCAAAGATGCTTGCCTGGTTCCGCGAACACAACCAGTATGAGTATGTCCTGCTCAGCGACCCGGACAACGCCGGGGATGAATGGACAGAACATCTCACGGATGCCATTCGCAGCGGTGGGGCAGATGTGCAATCCCTGCGACCTCCCGCACCCCTGGATCCGGACGAAGCCATCCTGAGCGGATGGTGGCCGTCCATTCTGTAAGTACAAACCAATCCATTCCCTGAAGCGGGGAGCGATGTTTCATCGCTCCCCGCTTTCTTTTACCAAAAGGAGCAACCTCATGTCCATCTTCACTTTTATCACCATGTTCCTATTCGCCCTGATGGTTCTCTGGGCGTTGTGGTTCATCGTCAGCCTGATCCACTACATCCGTTCCGGTCAATACCAGATCGACCAGCGCCTGCGCGACGTGTGCAAGTAACTCAATTCAAATAAGGAGACTCCCATGTCCAAGCAATACAACAAAACCATCTTCATCGGTCATCTCGGCGGCGAACCCGAGATGCGCTACACGCCCTCCGGCACGCCGGTCACGATCTTCAACGTCGCAACCCATGATCAGTATCCCAACGAGAAGGGCGAGATCATCAAGGTCACGACCTGGTTCCGCTGCACCGCCTGGGGCAAGCTGGCGGAGATCTGCAAACAATACCTGCAAAAAGGCAGCAAGGTTCTGATAGAGGGCAGACTTACCCCAGATAAATCCAGCGGACGCCCACGCATCTGGACGCGACAGGACGGGACGGCTGCCGCGGATTATGAACTCAAGATCATGGAGATCCATTTTCTGGACAGCCGCACGGAGGAGAACGAAGTCCCGGTCGCACAGGCGGAGGAGGAGGTTATTCAAGCATGAACGCCGAACAATTACGCTCGCTTGCCCGCCTCTTGGACTATGTCGCAGAGGATGAGCAGAAACACTTCGAAGACTCTTCTCCTGAAGAACGCGATAACCATATCTACCTCGACGTCCAGATCCTGCAAGACTATCTCACTCAACAACAAGGAGACCTCAGCTCATGATCACCCTGCAACAAGACCAACTGCAAGTGGCATTGAATGCCGTGACCCGTGCCAGCGCAAAGAACAGCCTGCAAGCCGCCTTCGCACTCGTGCAACTCAACGTCACCACCGACGGCATCCTGCACCTGTCCTGCTTCAACGGCGAGACCGCCGCGCGCGCCACCCTGAATGTGGACTGCAACGAAGACCTTGCCGTCTGCGTGGATGCCGCGACCTTCAAAGCCGTGGTCGAGACCCTTGCCAGTTCCATTCGTTTACACGTTGACGGCACAGCGCTCGTTATTCAGGGCGCTTCCACTCGGACCTCACTGCGTATTGTGGACGAAGCCCTACCAATGCTGGACGAGAACGACTTGCATCCATTGTCCACCTGTACCGGTAGCACCTTCCGCAGTTTGCTGCGTGTGTTGCCCTTTGCCTCGACCGATGAGTCGCGCGCCATCCTGCAGGTGGTCCATCTCATGCTGGACAAGACCCAGGCTGTGGCACTGGCTGCCGATGGATATACCGCTGGTCAGGTACTCGAAGTTCTGGAAGGACCGCGCGACTCCATTGCCGTGTCCCTTCCCATCAGTAGTGTGCGTCTGTTGTCATCACTGATCGAGGAACGCGATACGGTGCGCATGGGAATGATCGGCGCCAACCGCGCCATGTTCCAGATCCACAATGCAGAGTCCTCCAAAGACCTGCTGTTTGCCACCGTCACGGTCGATGGCAATTTTCCCGCTGCACAAATCCAGACCTTGATCAACGATGCGCGCACGAATGCAGTTGCCACCTTGCAGGTCCAACAAGCGAGTCTGCTGCAATCGATCCGCATGGTCAATGCAATGGGCACGCAGAACACCTTCCTCAAGGTCGTGGGTGGTGCCCTGAAGATCGCCTCCGCAGAAACCGAGACCGGACAGGCGCGCAACATCCTGGATGCAAGCGCCAGCGGGGAGGATGCCCAAGCCTGGCTGTCTGCGGTGTACCTCAAACGCGCCGCCGAGGCGGTCAAGGGCGAACTGACCCTGCGCATCACCGGCAGCACCAAGCCGCTTGTGGTCGCAGAGGGCAACTTCACGGCGATCATCATGCCGATGCTCTCGGAAGGTTTCAAGGACCCCTTCCCCGAGGACGAAGCGATCGCGATCAGCCTGCCAGAGATGGCAATGGCGTAACCCACATAAACAAAGACGGCGCACCGATCGGTGCGCCGTCTTTCATTTCCCAAGGAGACTTTCATGAATACCCTCTTGCACGTCCCCAGCCCCTATACCCCGCCGCGCCTCAAGACCATGCCGCTGCGCGAGCAGCCCGCCTATCGCGTGACCCAGGACGCCACTGCCTGCAACCAGACCGAGTTGCTCGCCGCCCTGATCGGCGGGCAGAAACAGATCGAGATTGCCCAGGACCTGCTGTCTCATTTTGGCAACGACATCCGCCGCATCTATCAAGCCCATCCGCAGGAATTGGCCAAAGTCAAAGGCATCAACCAGGCGACCGCCGTGCGCATCAAAGCCGCGCTCACCCTGGGCTTACGCCTGAGCCTGCCCGCCGAGGAACGCACGGCGATCAACTCGCCTGCCGATGCTGCCGCACTCGTGCAAACCGAGATGGCGCTGCTGGAAAAGGAACACCTGCGCGTGCTACTGCTGGACCGCCGCAACCGTGTGCTGGAGATCGTCGAGGTCTATCAGGGTTCGGTCAATTCCTCGCAGGTGCGTATCGCCGAAATCTTCCAGCCCGCGGTCACCCGCAATGCCTCCGCGATCATTATTGCCCACAATCATCCCTCCACTGACCCGACTCCCTCTCCCGATGATGTTGCCGTAACGCGCGCAATGGTGCAGGCGGGCAAGCTGCTCGACATCACCGTGCTCGATCATTTGGTGATCGGCGGGCAGCGCTGGGTCTCGCTCAAGGAACGTGGCTTGGGTTTCGGGGGAGCCTGATGATGCAACTGACCCTCAACCTGCCCTTCGCACCCGCGCAAACGCGCAAACGGCTGCAACCCGCCACCTGGCTGGATGCAGGCTGGGCAACCGCTCCTCTCGGCTTCACCAAAAAAGTGGAGATCAGCCAGGCGTTTTGCGATGCCCTGTGGCATGGCGACGAGGACGAGCACGACCAGCTGCTCTACGACGCACTCTGGCTTGCCCATCACCATCTGGTCCTTGATCAACGACCCGCTCTTTCCTTCACCTTCGATTTCCTCGTTGATGACAAGGTCAAAGGCCGCCACATCGAGCACAGCCTGCGCCTGCACGTCGAGGCACGCGATCAGATCATCCTGCTGGGTCTCCTGCAGGATTTTCCAACCTCTTCAAATCAAAAACCCAAGGAGTAATCTCATGCCGAACTGGACTGAAAACGAACTGACCATCAGCGGTCCCGATGTCAACAAAGTGCTTGAAACCATCCGCTCTGACTCCATTCACGATCAGGACAAACGTATCCTGGACTTCAACCGCATCATCCCCTATCCGCAGATCTATCGCGACATGGACAAACGCGCGGAGGAGTATCGGGAAAAATTCGCGGACATCGAAAACGATGACCCCGAGCGCCAGCAGAAACTGGAAGCCCTTGGCGCGGAATATGGCGTTGAACCCGGCACACCGTGGATCGCGGATGGTTACAACTCGGGCGGCTATGAGTGGGCTTGCGACAACTGGATGACAAAATGGAACGCCTGTCATGTCCATCTCACCACCCACGCCGACTCTTCCAAGCCCCTAAACAAAACATCCAAATGCGCCTACTGCGGGACGGTCCACAAGACCGAGGCGATGATCGTCCTGACCTGCCAGCAATGCGGCAGTCCGCTGCTGGACGCAGAACCCATTCAAGCCTTCCTGGAATTCGATACTGCCTGGAGTCCACCCATCCCGGTGATCGCCAAACTTGCATCGATGTTCCCCGATCACACCTTCGAGCTGAAATACTTCGAGGGCGGCATGGGCTTCAGTGGTCATGCGCGCTGGTCTGAAGGCGACGAGGAATTCCATCATCAATATGAATACAGTGGTCCGCGCGGCGGATAAAGGAGATGAGACCATGAACATGCAATCCGAACACAAACTTATGCAGCCCGTGCTCGATCTGGCGCGCAAACTCGACATCGCCACCAATCCCGACCCTGCCGCGATCTTCGAAGCAGGCAGCGGCGGCTTTCAGGTCTGGTGTACGCCTAAAGATCACCCCAAAGGCTGGGACGGCATCGTGATGCATCCTGGCGCCTTCTCCAAGCCCTGCGAGTATGTGGGCAGTGTGAATTGGAAATGGGATGATGAGGTAATCGTGGCGCTGGAGATCGAGACCTCAGCCTATGCCCTGGCAGATCAGAAACCGGACGCGTACTGCAATCTGACCTCCATCCCGCGTGATTTCCACCGCCGCACGATCTTCAACCGCGATGCGGATATTGAGTGGCTCAAGGAAAAGGTTACCTGGCTGTTTGCCAAAGCCGGTGTGCCCCTGCTGCCCTTTGAATACCGACAGGCGCCGCTCTCCGAACTGGGTCCCTATCTGCTCGCGCATTACACCTCCGACTCCGATGAATATGTGGTGATCGTCTCGCCGGAACTCGACCCCGAGGAGTTCTGCAAACCAGGCTATGAACTTGCACGCACGCTCCCGATCTGGAGTGCGGGCGAATTCCCCGCCGATGTCATCCTTCGCCCGGATCATGAGTACCAGGAGCTGGACGTTGAACCCGATGAGGGCCCGCTGGTGGAGCAGTACGAGAATGCCGCACGCCTCGGCGACGACAACTGGCTGGACTACGCCTACGAAGACCGCATCAGCGGTTGGGATGAATAGATCAAACAATGGAGGACAGCAAGCGCTGTCCTCCAACTTTTTCAAGGAGAACCCAAAATGACCACGCTCTTTCAAGAAACCATCGAACACCTGCTCAAGTCCCACAACCTGCTGGAGGATTTCCAAGAGAAGGACTCCTTCCATGTGCGTTTTGAGAAGCAAGGCTATCAACCGCTGGTGATCGAACGCCACGGTGAGATGATCTCTGTCGCGCACTACTTCGAACAGAACGGCGACCTGATCGCCGACCCGGATGTGGAGCTGCATTACCCCTCCTGGGTGCCGACCGGCATCACCCAAGCCTGCTTCGGATATCGAACAAAGTTCATCGAACAGGATGGCAAGACTTACATCGACACCCGCTTCCACAAGGAGGTCTCCTCCTTCCTGAGCCTGTGGGCACGCAACATCAAGGCACAGGGTTGGGCGGAGGGAGGCCGGGTCGCCCATGACTAACATCCGCTTTATCTACCTGTACCGCGATGCCAGCAATTACAAGCAGCATGGCGAAGTCATCCTCTCGAATGAAACGCAGTTGACCGTTGAGGAGATCGACACACAGATCCGTTCCCTGCTCTCCGATGGCTTGTTCTTCATCGCCGGGCAGATGCAGCTTGAGGAACGCTTCTTCGCGGTCGTGAATGAGGACGATCATCCCTGGCATGAATATGTGCAGGTGGAAGCGACCACTGATCCCACCTTCGATCCCGTCCCTGAGGCAAAACGTGACATCACACAATTCCTGCAGGAACTGGAACAGGCACACCACACTGGATGGGATGACACCCAGGTGCGCGAGGATCTGGTCCGGCAGATCGAGAAGGAACGCCAGTCGTTGAAACGCTGGCTGGATGACTGAGGAAGATGTTGATAACCACCCATATTGCGGATAATCCGCAAAACTGATATACTGATAATCAGATAGGAAAAGCTTATGAATAACAATACTTTCCAAGTTCAGGTCGTCCGCCGGGGCATCATCACCCTCCCCAAGGAACTACGGGAACACAATAACATCGAGGAGGGCGATACCCTCACTCTTATTGAGTTGGGCGATGGTGTAGTGATTATGAGCCCAAAACGTTCACGTGTGGATGAAATCGCCGATAAACTTGCCAAAGAATGGCAGGACTCCGGAGAGACCCTTGAATCAATGTTGAGCACCCTGCGCGAGGTCCGGGCGGAATATGGCACCAAAAAATCCTAGAGTCTTTCTCGATACCAGTGTGATCTTTGCTGCTGTCCTTTCCCCGACTGGCGGCGCTCGTAAATTGTTTCTGCTGGGCGAGGCAGGTTTGATGCAATTGGTGGTCGGTCCAACTGTACTTACTGAGTGTCAGGAAGTTGTGCAGCGCAAAGCGCCCACCTCCCTGCCGACTCTCGCCCAGTTGCTTTCCAGCGCATCGATTGAAACATCACAAGCGCCAACCAAAAAGCAGATCAGTGCTGCAGAAGTTCATGTTCAATATTCGCCTGATGCTCATGTACTGGCAGAAGCCATTCTTGCCAAACCGGATTGGTTTGTCACACACGATAAGGAGCATTTCCTAAAACATCGCAGTCGGATCGATCTATCTTTCGAGATTGGTACACCAGGGGACGTCTTACAACGTTTCAAGGATGACTTCATCCAACCATAAACAATAAAACCACTTCCATGAACTGCGGGTTCGGTAACCACCGAGCCCGCAGTTTTTATTTCCAAACAAGGAGACCCTATGTACGACCACATGATCGAAGAGATGGCGGACGCCATTGCAAAAGAACTTCATCTCGAACCCAATACCATCCTGCCCAGCCTGCATCGCTTCTGGCGCGACAAGATCGCGCATGTCTGGCAGGTGGAGGATATCTATGAAGCCGCCCGCCGCGTTGGCAAGGCGGTTACCCGCGAGGATGCCATCGGGCTGTTGCAGGATGTCTTTCATCACCACGACTCCAGTCTCGGCATCACCTGGGACTCACTTGACGCGGCGTTGGAGGATTACCGCCTGCCCCTGACCGCACTGCCCGAGGAATGCCTGTCTGAAGTGCATGGCATCTTCAAGGTCTGGCGCGCAGGCAACCTGATTGCCAATCAATTCGGCTTGTATCCCAACCGAATGGATGGCAATCTGCCGCAGGCTTTGTCTCTTGCGCGAAAAATGGCAAAAGATCATCCCGGTGAACAAGTCCATCTGGGACTGGAGGACAACCCCAATCCCTGGCTGACTCTAACCTTGATCGACGACGAGATCCATATCGAGGAATACAAATCTTTGGAGGAAACCCTATGAATACCTGGACCGAACCCTATGAAGATGAATACATCAAGGAACGCATCGAGGAATTGCGAACTGCCCAACAGGAGGCACAGGCGCACGGCAAGGTGCTGATCTCCTCCTACGAACAATTCTGGCTGCCCAGTCTGAACGACCTGCCTGATGTGGAGTATCAGGGACGCGATCACTACACCGCTCCCTATGGCACGTTTGATGCCGCTCCACACATCCCCTTCCACGGCGCACTCTGGTTCACACCCAAAGATGGCGCAGAGTTGCCCGCTCCATTGATGAACCAACGGGAATGGAAGGCAGGTATCGGTATCGTGGACCTGAACGCGCGCACGGTCAAGATCCAATCCGATGATGTCGAAGTGACCTTCACCAGCATCAATATTAGTCAAAGTCCATCGGAACTGCTGCGGGAGATTAACCGCGAACTGGTGCGGGTACAGGTAGGCGTTTATCTGTACCGCATCGAGCCATTACGTGATGCAGTTCCCGTTCCACATCTCTACCCGGATGGACGTATTCCAATCTTGATCAATTCCCATACCCGTGCGGATGTCACCGGTTATGCGATCTTGAAGGATCGACCATATCAACACACCTTGGTGTATGTCGGGATCGCCGCCCACAAAACCAGCGTGGAAAGTCTTTGGGCTTCCCTGATCCGTGGCAAAGGCGGCAGTTCTCTGCGCGGTACGACTGTGCTTGCCGACGGCGATGTGAAGATGATGACCCATCCCCTGCCGGAGTTCAATGTCCTGCATGCCGGGATCGTTTGCCGCAAGGCGCTGCCTGGCAAGTGGGAGGCAAAGGATGATGTCGCCTATGCCCTGGTCTTTGAGAATGAAGCAGTAGAAGAGAAATTGAAATCCCTGACTATCCATCGCCTGCAGGAGACTCTCGCCTTCCCCATCCCGGATGATTGGGCACAGACTCTCTGGAAGTACGCCCTCGATGCGGAATACATCCAGCACCTGGATACCGGCGGAGATTGTCGCGGCGGGGTGCGCATCGACCTGAACAAGCCCTGGGTGGATTTGGTGCAGGGCTTGCTTGATCAGAATATTTTGAAGATATAGGAGGTAGTGATGTTTCTAACCATTCAGGCAAATCAGATCTTTGATCTGCGCATGGCACAGGCTCCAGAGAGTCATCCATCGTATTGGCTGGCGCAGCTGCGCAAAGCCGACTGGCTGCGTCTGTTGGAATTCGTGGATGTGAAGATGTCTGCCAAAGCCCGCAAGCAGATAATCGCAGAAGCCGCCCTGCAGCACTTTGAATTCACCTACTGCGAAGGGCGCGGCGAGGTCTGGCAGATGTGGAACGAGTTGCGTCGTGACCATCGCACATTGGTGATCCAGTTCAGGCATTCGGAAGCCGACTGGACTCGCGGCACACCGGAATTCGTGGATCTGGATAAGAATGAACCGCTCGGCTTTGTGAACATCGCCGGGCGGTTGTTTTGTAAGGTCAAGTAAGTAATAAAAAAATCAACCTAATTCCCCATGCCATTCGGTGTGGGGAATTTTATTTTCCAAAAGGAGATTACCATGCGTCCCCCCGCCCTAGAAAAAATGGGTTATTACGAAACGTCAATCAACGTTGCTCAATTGCTCAAAACCTATTTCAAGCCTGCCGACTCCGGCAGGCTTCTTGATCCCTGTGCCGGTGAAGGCACAGCCGCTTCCATCCTAGCGAATGCATTGCATTGCCAGAGTTGGGGGGCGGAACTTTCTCCTGCGCGTGCCGCACTGGCTGCAGAAAAGATGGATCGTCTCTTCAACACACCCTGGCAGACCTGTTATTTGACCAGCGAGTCCATCACTCTGTTGTTTCTCAACCCACCTTATAGCCATGATCGTCTTGGCGACCAGAAGCGTTTGGAGTTGGAGTTCCTGAAATCCACCACACCCAAACTGGTGCGTGGCGGTGTCTTGGTCTACATCGTCCCACATCCGTTGCTGAGCGATCTGGATGTGGCATCTCATCTGGCTGGGTATTACGAGAACATCCGCATCTACCGCTACCCTGAAACCGGATTCAACCAGGTTGTTGTATTGGCAACTAAGCGGGTGAAATACAAAATCCCTTCCCATGAAGAAATCTATCAGGTACAGGCATGGGCTGATGTGGAACCGCCTATGTTGGTTGAGGTAGAAGAACCTTTATACACATTACTACCTGCAACTGACAAAGGATCGGGAGGACAACCCATCCGTTTTTCCCGCATGGACTGGCAGCCGGAAGAGATCGTGGATGCCACACAAAAACGAGGACTGCATTCCTCGAAGGAATGGTTGGATCTGCTCAACCCCACACGTGGTTTGGGTGAATTGAAGCAGCCGGTCATGCCCTTAAAGAAAGGGCACATCGCGATGTTGATGGCATCCGGCATGATGGGAACCCTACGACTGACTGATGAAGACGGCAAACCGATGCTGGTCAAGGGTCGAGTCGTGAAGGTAACAGAGAAGGTGGAGGAAAACACAGATAAGAAAGGTAACGTGACTTCTGAAATCTTCCGTGACCGATTCGTTTCCACGGTTGCCATCCTGCGCCAAAGCGGGATCGAGATCATTGATACTGTTGATCCACTCTCCAAGTTCATGCACAAGTATGGGGATCAGATCGGCGCGCACATCCTGTCCACTTATCGTCCCTTGTACAACTTTGACCCGACTCCGGAAGAGACTGCGATCTTGGATACATTAGGCACAAAGCGCAAGCCATTGCCCGGACAGGAGAAACCAGGACTGTTGCCAACACAACGTCATATCGCAGCTGGCGTTGCGAGGGCAATAATGAAACACGGCGTTGGAAATGTTCAGGGCGAGATGGGAGCCGGGAAATCGATTACGGGCGCAGCGATCATGGAACTGTTGAATGCCTATCCCGCTATTGTGCTCTGTCCGCCGCACCTCGTGCCGAAATGGATCAGGGAAATCGAAGAAACCATCCCAGGTGCAAGAGCAATGGAATTGAAGCGGATTGGTCGCAATGCAGATGACCCGAGCGATGTAAATGATGTGAGCAGGTTCCTGAAACTTTATGAAGCAGGCGAGCTGGGGCAAAGGGCAGTTGCCGTGATTGCCCATACCTCCGCAAAATATGGCGCTGGTTGGGAACATGCCGTGACGTGTAAAAGGTTTGTGGATGATGAAGATGGGCGGGTATTTGAAGCCCTGGCATGCCCTACATGCGGCTCGCTAATTCAGATTAATCTGCCGGGTGGTTTTACCAAGGTGGCGACCAGTCTGGAAGACCTTGGTGACAAACGCCGATTTTGTGAGGTGGAGATCAACGGATATGAACTCGATGATAAAGGCAGGCTTGTACAAGATGAAAACAGGAAGCCGATTTGGGGGAAACGGATTTGTGGCACACCCTTGTTCCAATTCACTGGTCGCCGTTGGGCAATCGCCGAATATATTGCGAAACAAGCCAGAGGCACATTCAAACTGCTGATCGCGGACGAATGTCACGAACTCGCAGCCAAGGCATCGGATCGGGGTATTGCTTTTCATCAATTGGTTGCTTCAACAAAATATACCCTGACCTTGACCGGGACCTTCTTTGGAGGTCGAAGCACATCCATCTTCTGGCTGCTCCATCGCTTGAATGCCAGCGTGCGGAAAGACTTTGCCTTCAATGATGAGAAACGCTGGGCAAGATTGTATGGTGTGTTGGAGATGACCCGCAAGAGCAAGCGCGCCACGGAAGATGGGGATGAGGATGGTTTCACTGGAAATCGGCGATACCAGAATCAGGCAAAGGAGCAACCCGGGATTTCACCCGCCATTGTAAACCGCCTGCTCGACACGACTGTATTCCTGTCCCTAAAAGATCTGGGTCTCGCTCTGCCTCATTATGCAGAAGAAGTAGTGACACTCACGATGACGGATGAGCAGGGTGGGCAATATCGTTCGATGGCAAAGAAGTTGCGTGACCTTGCGATCAAGAACAGGCGCTATCTTTCCACCTGGTTGCAATGGACTCTGGCGCGACCAAATTCTGCCTTCCGGGATGAAGTGGTGGAGGTGGATGAAGTTAATCAGAAAGGAGAAGTCATTCGACGAAAGGAACTGATGGAACTGCCGGCTGTAGTCGATGACGAAACCATGCCCAAGGAGTCCTGGCTGGTGGATTTCTGCCGTGCTGAACGCCAGCAGGGACGCAAGGTATTGATCTACTTGCGCCAGACGGGAACACGGGACATTCAGGATCGTATCCTGAAAATCCTACGGGATGGCGGGGTGCGCGCCGAGGTTCTGTCAAGCGGCGTCAATCCACGAAAACGTGAGGAATGGATCGCGCGGCGTGTCATCGGGTTGGATGCTCTGGTTGTGAATCCTAAACTCGTGGCAACCGGGCTGGATCTGATCGCCTTTTCGTCGGTTGTGTTTCTTGAGATCGAGTACTCACTTGTGCGCCGCATGACGGCATGA
>DDSH01000008.1 GCA_002343775.1 Anaerolineales bacterium UBA2395 | reverse complement strand
TAATTACCATGCGCTATTTTATTTAAGCGTCTATCGTACGATCACCTTATCACTTTTATCATCGTAACTAAATACCACAACCTGTCTCACATTTAGCGTAAGGGTGTCTGAATACACCACACGGTAATCATTTTCATCATCCTTCAAACGCATTTCAATGTAATGGGTACCAGACGGGATGGGCAGAAATTCAAGCGCAGAAATGCGCCCGTTGCCGCCAACACCCGAGGGTTGATAGGTTTCATCCAAAATCGTTTTGCCATCCATCACCACAATCACACTCACAGGGTAATGCTCACCGCCAAATATCTTTTCCGCGTCTGCGCCTTCAGGTAGGGTCATGCCTTCGGGAATTGCCGCAACCGAAATCTTGCCTTTCAGATCCAAAGCCATGCGAATGGCAGATCCATCGGCAGAAGCCATTCCAGCGGGAATATCCATCGGCAATGCAAGCGCAAAGATGCCAAACAATAGAACCGTCCCAAGCAATGCGCCTACAAGCGAAGGAATTAACTTGTTGCGTTCTTTCACAGGTGGCAGCACAGGCGCGGACTTCTTCGCCTGCGTTTCGCTGCGATGCAGATCGTTCAGAAAATTCAAAACTGTTTTTGAATTTCCTGGTGTTGTCTCCAGCCAATGCACTTCCTTTGTCACCAATGCGCGGCGCGAGTGCAGGCGGTTCAATATCCAATGCGCATCTTCGCGGTACATCCCATCATCGTATGGATGAGACAGCAGGACGACGTCGCGCGCGCCTGCATTGTGCAAGGATTTGATCCATTCGATATTGATCGCACTGATGCTTGGTAACACTGCTGTTATGACGCGCGCCGCCTCTTCTCCACCGACAGTTGCCACGGCAACAGGAGCATTCTCCTTGCTGACGTTTAATTCGGCTGGCAGCCCACCTAGCGCTTCATCCCTGTGACTAGCAAATAAGACGGTTACAGGATTGCCAGTCTGTTTCTCTTGTGACAGTGCGCCTTTGACCACACCAAATACCTGTTCGCCGTTGTAACCACCCTTTAGGTCAATTGCGTCGGTGGGACATGCCCCCACGCAGATTCCGCAACCTGTGCATTGTGCGTTGTTGATGATCGCCAGTTTGTGATAGCCAGACGCATCATTGCGGTCATTCATGCGAATTGCGTCAAACGGACATTCGGCATAGCAGATGTTACAGCCAGTACACTTTGGATCGGTAACAGTAGCAGGCCCAGGGTTACGTCCAGAGGCGAGCCAGGGGAGCAGGAATAAACTTCCACCAACGAGAATTGCCAGTCCCCAGAAGATCAGGTTGCCCCACAAGTCGATCAATGGCAAAAATCCCAAATACAACGCGTCCATTGGCACGGATTGAATCAGTTGCGATAGATCTGCAGGCATAGCGGATTGGGCAGGTTTGAGGAGTGATAGAACAACCAGCCCCACCACGGCTTGAATGCTGACCCAGCGCGGCGACCACCAACGCTCACGCGAGAGTCTGAGGCTGTGGATGTAAATGCCGAGAAAACCAATGAGCGGAATAAAGACATGCAAAAAAATGATGATGACAAAATTTGAAAATGTACGCGAGGCGAGATCGGTCGCGACATAGGTGAGACCCGATGAACCAGCTAGGTACTCCATCATGTATTCGGTCATCCATTGCGCACGTTGATCCCAGATGAGCCAGTAGCCCATCGTACCTGTCAACCAAACCATTGCCAGCATGATCCAGCCGCTTGTCCACGCCAACCAGCGTTGACCTGAGAACCGGTCGCTGATCAACATCTTGAACATGTGCAACACGATCAAGACGATCATGCCATCGGATGCATAGCGGTGCATACTGCGCATGAGCGAACCGAACCAGGTGGAATCGATTTTCTCAACGGTCTGGTAGGCAACATCCAACCCGGGGCGATAGATGATGGTGAGATAAATGCCCGTTGCAATAAGCAGGATCAACATGAAGATGGTTAATGTGCCAAGATGGTAAAAAGGATTGAAATCCGATTTGGTGAAACGATTGATAAAGCCTTCGAACTTTGCCCAGAGCTTTTCGAAGGTGCGTAACAATTTACGCTGTGCGTACGGGTTGTAATGAGTCATTTAGGGGTTCCAGGTATAAGGTTTCAGATTAAAGGTCTGATTTATTCGACCTTCATATTTTCTTCATTTAACAACGGAAATTTATTCATTTTCATGGCATTGGCTGTTACGAAGATACTACTTGCCACCATCGCAAACGCAGAGAAGACAGGCTGTAGAAGACCTGCCATTGCAAGCCCAACGCCGAGCAGGTTGTAGATCACCGCCCAGCCCAAATTTTGTTTTACACGCTTCATCGATTCACGCGACAGATCCACCAGCCACGGGATAACACGTAAATCATCGCGCACGAGCACAATATCGGCGGCAGAGCGGGCAACATCTGTTCCGTGGTTCATGGCGAGACCGATCGTGGCAGCGGCGAGCGCGGGTCCGTCGTTGATGCCATCGCCGACCATCGCAGAATTTTCGGTCAGGCGCGACATCTTTTCGTCCGAACTGAGCGCGGCGCTGACAGGGATGCCCAGCGCCTTTTGCCATCGCGCGCCCGCACTGGCTTCGTCGCCTGTCAGCACGCCGAGTTCCAACCCGCGTGATTGCAATTGACTCAAAACATCTTTTGCCTCTGCGCGGATTTTTTCACCCAGCCCCAAAATGCCTATTACCTGACCATCCCAACCTGCATACACGACGATATGCCCCGCTTCTTTCCACGTCTCAGCCTGCTTCTCGATAGTCGTGGACATACTCAACCCCTCGGCAGACATCAGTCGCGCAGAGCCGATCACAATTTGGCTGTCCTCCAACATTGCACTCACACCTAATGCAGGCAAAGCCTTGAATGATTCAGGTTTGGATAATTTAACTTGTTTTGATTTTGCGAACTCAACCACAGCTTCCGCAAGCGGATGTTCAGAGTCATTCTCCACCGAGCCTGTAATTCTCAGAAATTCATGCTCTTGAATTTGATCGACAAAAAATTCACGCACCTTCATGGGTAACTGTGTTAGTGTGCCTGTTTTATCGAAGAAGATACGCTCCACTTTGGCGAGCCGTTCGAGAGAAGATGTGCTGCGTAGAATTGCGCCTGACCCCGCAGCTCGTTCCAGTGACAGCCACAACGTCAGTGGAGTGGCAAGCCCCAGCGCGCACGGACACGCGATCAGCAACACAGACAACGCCACCATCAAACCTGTTTCAAGCCCGGCAATGGAATACCAGATCAGGAAGGCAACCGTTGCCAATCCCAGCGCGAGTGGAGTCATCCATGCTGAGAGTTTATCCACCATTCTTTCTAGTGGAGAACGCGCCCATAAGGCTTCATGTAACAAACGACCGATCTGTCCGGCGGTAGTGGATGTGCCGACCGCCGTTGCGATCACCTCAAAACTACCGTCAAGATTGACCGTTCCTGCCTGAACTTTTTCGCCTTCGTGGTGTGCCACTGGCTTAGGCTCACCTGTCAATAATGATTCATCCACATCGCCTTCGCCGATGGCGATCAACCCATCCACGGGGAATCTTTCACCTGGACGAATCCGAACGCGCATACCAGGTTTGAGTTCCGAGACGTTCATAATGATATCTTTCGTATCTGTAACAACCGTCGCCTTATCGGGGATCTGTTCCAGCAAACGTGAAACGGCTTTGTTGCTCGATTTATGCGCCTGCATTTCGAGCCATCGTCCAATCGAAACAAGGAAGATCAGCATAGTGGCAGTATCAAAATATAAACCGCCATGCCCCAGAATTAAATTACGAACTGATAGCCCAAATGCAGAAAATGTTCCGATCATGATCAGTGTGTGAATGTTGGGCTGCCCGCGCAGCAGGCTGGCAAACCCTGCACGCAAAATGGGCAGTCCCAATAAGATCAAAACGGGGATGCTCGAAACCAACATCATGATCTGGAAGAAATGCACAAGCCATGCCGTCTCTGGGCTTGCCCAACCCATTAACTCACGCGCGTAAATTCCGCCGCCCACGATCATGTCGTGCAAAACCATCACGCCGCTAATTAATAAACGCGTGAAAAAAGATTCTTCCTCATCGCGCGGTTTTTCATTTGGCAGGGTTGCTTGATATCCAAGCGAACGCACGCGCTTCTTGAGTTTTTTTGGATTTGTGATCGCAGCGTCAAATGTGAGGTTAGCTTGTCCCTGAATAAAACTCACATCCGCGCTAACCACGCCACTGGTGCGGCGAAGCTGTTCACTTACCAGCCATGCACAGGACGCGCACCACATACCGCCAAGTGTGAGGATGACTTCTCCGCTTCCTTCTGGAACTTGAGCCTGATGCTGCTCAACGGCTGGACTCTCCGCCAGAAGCGCTGCCACCTCTCTGCACGATGGACAGCAAAATACATCCCCGTTGTCATTGGACAGGGGATGCAAAGTGGTCAGACCGCAGAGGGAGCAGGTGGTGATGGTTTTTGTTTTGACAGGAGAAGCAGAAGCGAGATTCATTTCTATAACTCAATATTTACCAAAGCATGACAGAACCCAGCATGAAGTGGTCAATGAGTCCAAGGGAGGCAAATCCACGCATGGCGAATTGAAAACCGAAGAGCATCATAACAATGGAAGTCAGGCTTCGTGACCAGTGGCGGGGGAGGGATTTTGTTGCAAGCCATCTGACGGCGAATAGGCTCGGAATGGTAGCTATGCCAAAGATAAACATGTTTAGCATGCCTTGAACCGCGTTTGTAGAAGCAACCGCTGTGAGAAGAGCGGTAAGAACTAAGCCGCAGGGTAGGAGTCCCCAAAGAAGGCCGAGCAGGTAGGAGGTCCAGAGCGAAGCGGATTTGAATGTGCGGATGGCATTGCCCCAGCGTTGAACCAATCCAGGAAATAATGATTCAGGGGAGGGGGCTAATCCAATAAAAGCGGATGCCATGTAAAAGGCGATGATTGCAAAGAGAATGGAAAGGGTGGATTGAAACCTGTCGAGAGCCCAGAGGGTTTGCCCAAAGGCGCCGAAGATTAATCCGAGGAGGGAATAGGTGGTGATGCGCCCGGCGTGTGCGAGAATCCAGGCGAGTTTATTTTGAAAGATCGGCTGACGATCAAAAAGAATTATGACCGCACTGCACATGCCGACGCAATGCCCAAGACTTCCGAGTAAACCAAGTAAAAGAGATGCTGTCATTTTGTTTAATTGCCAGTCTTGGAGGTTTGGACCTGCCCGAGGTGGCGAAGCCCCGGGCAGGTTTTCAAAGGAGAATGTCTGTCTAGCGGATGAACCAGGTACGGCCCAACAGCCACCAGTTGGTGAAGTAATAAATAGCGAACCAACCCAGGAAGGCGAAGACAAGCACCAAGGCGCCCTTGGGCTGATTTTGCTTATCTTCCATTTGATGATCGGTCAATTTTGTGGAATCGATGATCGGGTTGTGTGTGCCGGTCAGCAGCAAAAGATTGGATGCTTCGAGGCGGGGACCAGTCAGAATGGATGTGAGAACGATGGTCACATACATGATGCCGCCGACGACTGCAAGAATCGCGCCAATGCCAAAGACAGCTAGAGAGATTTCAACAGTGCCGGGAACGACGCCAGCGAAAGTAATATCCCAGTTGCGGCGAGCAACACCCTGCAGACCACTGACGATCATGCCCATGGAGGTCAACAACATGCCAAAGCCGAAAATATAAGGCTGCCATTTTGCCCAACTCTTGAGTTTGAGTTCCTTACGGAAGATGAGCGGGATGACGTAGTAGGTGAACCCCATGAAGGCAAGCGTGGTGCCGCTGACCACAGTCGCATGAAAGTGACCAGGCAGGCGCAAGGTATTGTGGACGAGCATATTGATCTGTTCGGTACCGATGGTTACGCCGGTCACGCCGCCGATCCAACCAAAGAGGAACATGGAAAGAACCAATGAACTGAAACCAGGCTCTCCCCAGGGAGCGTTGCGGAGCCAACCGAACAAACCTTTTCTGTAGCCTTTGGCGCGCAGGGCAATTTCCAGAGCAGCGGGGATGGAGAAGGCGTGCATCATGGAACCAAGCACAGCAAGGTACATCGCGTAGGATGTGTTGACGGCTTTCCATGCGAACGAAAGACCAGGATCCACTAGCAAATGGTGTGCTGAGCCAAGGTTGATGAAAAACAGGTACAGGATGAAGGCAAGGCGCGAGAACTTTTCATTGACCGGGCGAATACCAACAGTCATCTGAGCGAGCGCGTACCAGATAGATACCATCGCCGCAAGATTGACCTGTTGTGCGGGATGTCCGAAACCCCAGAAGAAGTTGCGATAGATGCCGGGGTCGTACGTTTTGAGAATACCTAGTGACCAGAAGAAGGCTGGCACGATTGCGGCGGCGCCTTCAAGCAGGGTGTACGTGGCTAAAATGGCGGCGGTCATCAAACCAAATACCACCAAAGGCAGCGAGCCTGAAAAACGCCCTTCCCGTTTGGCGACCACAATGTTGATGAAGAATGTAATGACTGTGATTAACGCGCCGACGGCAAACAGAATATAGCTCAAGTAGAACAGCGGATGTGCCTTCATGGGAACATAAGCTGAGAACATGACGTTTGAATTCGGGTCAAACAACACGACTGCGTTTGCCATCAAACCGCCGACGGTCATCATGATAAAGCCCGTCCAGGCGAGTTTGGGCGCAGCGTGCCGGGCATTCAGCAGAATGGTCGAACCGAAGTGCAGCCCTGCCATTTCAAAGAAAACGATCCACGCGATCAGCATGTCAATGCCGTGTAGTGTCAGCAGGCGATAGAACCAGACTGCGGGGAGCAGATGAATAGCCTGCCAGCGGGTGAGAGCAATCAACAATGCTGCAATACCGCCAAGTGCCAGGCACACTACAGCCATTACCGCATTGGCAATGATGAGGCGTTCGGTGTGCATATCCACTTTAAGGGTGGTTACCGGGCAATCGCGATAATCGTCCTTTGCGCCTTCTGTCCATGCCGTTGTAGGTGCAAGTGATGTCATATTTAATTCTCCTCGGTCACGATCACTTTACCAACCATTGTGTGATGGCCGACAAAGCAGTACTCATTACAAACGATGGTAAATTCCCCCGAACTAGTGGGGGTGATGGTTGCAACATAGTCATATCCAGGAATTACCTGGAGGTTGATATTGACCGGTTGAAGAGAGAACCCATGCTGCAGATCCATGGAAGAGATATGCAAGCGGTATTCCTCTCCTTTTTCAAGCTGCAGGATCGGATACCATTGCCAGGTGCTAGCCCGGATATATACATCACTGCCAGGAGGAGCAGCAACGATCGGGATTCCGCTCGCTTCATCCTTGCCGACAGTGTATTGCTCCACAAAAGCATTAACCTTCGCTCCATAATCTGCAGGCGATATTCTGTACGTTTCAGTGGGCACATTTTGTTTGCCATAGAAATACCAAAGAGGCATCATGACCGTAAGAAAGACACACCAAACAAATGCAACAGTGAGCCAGCTCTTTTCCATACGACCCATTGGTTTCCACCAATTTTTCTCAGGTGCTAACATAATCCATTCTCCAATCTAATTATTTATGGCGCCAGTGGAACATTTAACAGGTCAATAATTCCCCACACGTTGTAGATCAATGTGCTGATCAATAAGGACAGCACAAATAACAGCCAGATATTGTCAAAGATTTTTTGACCAGGGTGTTGCGGTTCTTCCTTTTCTTTGTCGGACATGGCGTTTCTCCTCATGAAAGATAGATACAAAAACTTGGGGTTTCAGCGTTCATGTTACTTTAATTACCCCGATTAGCGTATTCGTTATATGTAACAATCAAAATAAAAAAAGAGTGATTTTTTCATCACTCTTTTTCGTAAAAGAATTAGTTCTTTTTTGTTACAACAAGCCTTTACTTTGCGCCAGTTTGGCAGCTTCCCTGCGGGAATTTACCCGCAACTTGGAAAGGATATTGCGAATGTGTGTTTTGACCGTATTGAGACTCACGGTTAGTTTCTCAGCCACGTCTCTATCAGAGGCGCCTTTTGCAACTAAGGAGAGCACCTCCAACTCGCGGTCAGTCAATGAGTTATCTTCGTTTGGAACATCAGCATCGCTTTTTTGATTTAAGCTCATACGCCGGAATTCAGCAAGGACCCGCCCTGCCAGCGACGGCGTAATGGCAGCTTCGCCATTCATGGCGCTGTGCAGCATTTCAACCATCTTATGTGAACGAATATCCTTCAATAAATATCCCTGTGCGCCACTTTTCAGTGCCTCAAATAATTTTTCATCATCATCACGGACAGTCAGTACCACAATGGTCGTGTCAGGCAGGGATTGTTTGATCTGACGAGTCGCCTCCAACCCATCCATAGTTGACATTTGAATATCCATCAGAATAAGGTCTGGTTTCAGTTCCTGTGATTTGATAACCGCTTCCAATCCGTCGTTCGCGTTTCCTACAACCTCCATGTCGGGCTGTGATCCTATAATCACAGCCAATCCTTCACGGAACAACGTATGATCATCTACTAATAGAACACTTATTTTTTTCATGTGAATAATTTTTCCTTATCTTCTGAAGGAAACGATAGAATGATCTGTGTCCCTGCTCCAGGCGCCGATTTGACCTCAAAGTGTCCGTCAATTCTTAACGCTCTTGCTTTCATGATCTGTAAGCCAAAATGTCCATTCGGGCTGGGCTGAGAGGAATCAAACCCTTTTCCGTTGTCTTCGATTAGTAATACATGATCGTGGTCTCTTTTACTAAAATGGACAATGATCTTGCTCGGGCGAGCATGGGCAATTGCATTGGTTAACGCTTCACGCGCCACATGAATAACCTGTTCATTTACATGAGATGGGCAATTACATGGAGATGAGGTATCACACCTCCACTCGATGATGGCGTTATTTTGGGAAGAAAACTCATTTGCTACATCTTGCAATTGATTACAAAGATCAGAATTGATCGGATTCTCGTCCATCAGTCTATTAATGGCTTTACGTACATTTCCTGTGGCTTTTTCGATGGTTTCGCGAGTCAGATGCAATCTTTCCATTGCTGCCTGACTCTTTCCTTTGGACAGCAATTCAACCACCTGATCGGTCATCAACCCTAGATAACTAAATGTTTGCCCCAACCCATCGTGCATATCCGCTGCAATACGGCGGCGCTCCTCAAGTGTGGCAATGCGCTCTGCTTGTTCATAGAGGCGAGCATTTTCAAGGGCAATCGCGGCAGTATTTGCAAGTTTAGTGAGCAATTCGGTGGATTCATCACCAAACCTTTGTGGGCTGGTACTGCCCACACACAACGCACCAATAATCTGTTCATTGCTTCGCAAGGGGGCAGCCATATGACTGCGGCGATATTTATTAGATAAGATTGCGCAACCCTCGCGGCAGGTATCAATGCCGCAGACCACCGCCTTACTGCTATTCATGACGGATTCTGTCAGGTCATATTTTTTTATAATGGTCGTGTCATCAACGGCTGCATCTACAGATCCACTAAATGTTTGAAGTTTAAGCAAAGGCTGATTGGTATCCAGCAAACATAAAAATGAAACATCCCCATTTAAGAGTTCGCTGGTTTTTTTCGTCACCGAACTTAACACCTGCTGAATATCAAGGCGCGAAGTGATCTCCTGACTGACGACGTTTAGTGCCTCTAATTCCCGTGTCCGCTGAAAGACCCGTTTCTCCAGCGTATTGTTTAGGTCAATCAATTCCCGCTGGGTAGATTTCAGTCCAATACGCATCCCATCAAAGGATTGAGACAACTTCCGCATCTCTTCGGGACCTTGCACCTGAACTGGTGTTTCCAGATCATTCCCACCCAAATGTGCGGCAGCTACTCCCAACTCAGCCAGCGGTTTGAGCACTGACTGTCGTGTTACCCATGCTCCACTAGCAAGCAATACCAGCGCAAAGAATAGAAATCCCAATTGAATATTGCGTAAAACATTCAATTTCGCTGTTGAATCTGCCTCGTACAATTGAACAACCGTATCGGCTTGTTGGGCAAGAACTGTAGATTGTATTTCAAGTTCTTCAATGGCTGAGGAATAACCAATTTCAGTCGCTGACATATCCTCAACTTCATCAATAGCCACACGGAATTTCTCCCAACTTTGGCGCACATCACGTAATGCTTCCAATATCTCAGGGTTATTCGTTTCAGGAATTGATACATATTTAGCTGGTAAATAGAGGGTTACCCCGCCATGTTCAAGTGCTGTGAGAGTCTGATCAAAAATGGTCTTTGCTTCCACCAACATTTCATTCGTAGCCCCACTCCCCTGATCTCCGCCTGCAAGCCTTACCATAAGCTGAACTAACATCCGCTGTCGTCCGGCAAGGTTAATGATAAGAGCGTCATTCTGCTGAGTCTTTACACCCCAAAAGGTTGCGCCAACTGAAGTAAGCACAAGCAGGACGAATGCAAAAAACAAAGCACTTAACCTGCCTTGAAGACTCTTCAACATAAACAACCTTTTGGGTACATCATTAATTTTAAATTATACCTCTAAGGCTTGGGGCATTCCTAGTCCAAGTCCTGATCTGTTTTGATGTGATGCAGCAAATCTGGGTGGTTTGACAAACCATGAAATATTCCCTACACGGGGATTAATGAATATGTTTCAATAAGCTCTCCTGCGTTGAGAGAAATTTAAAAAGGGTCTGTACTTAATTTTGATAAGTTCTATTCGGTTTTTCAGCACCAACTCTCCTCCTGCCTTTGTCGATGGAGTATTTGCATTATTGCTTGAAAGTTGGAATGCTGGTGAACCAACTACCAAACCTATTGTCTTGTAGGTGCTCAATAAGTTCAAATGCATATCCTGCATATGGATGCGTAACAATACGAAGATCTGCATACCATAGGACAACCCCTCGCTGTTGCCAACCTGCCCTCTCTCAACGGGAGAGGGCAGGTTGGCAACAAAAGTCACGTTTATCGAGGTGAGGGAAAGCCCCTTAATAAAGGGTAGCAAATTGGGCTAATTTATTAATAAATTCTACAAAGTTTGATGCTGGGAATTCAAAAAGGGATTCGGTCTGATCATTCTGATATTCTTAAATCGGATTAGGTAACCTGCTCCACTTAAAACAAGCACGGATCCGACGGTCAACATCGTTGTGTTGAATGCATTTGCAAAATTGATCCCGCCCCAAGTGTGCGTGGAAGCCATCGTATACTGGATGGTGAGCGTGAACAGTCCAAGCAGAATTGCTGCTGAGCCGCCTGCGATGTGACTGGTCTTGTCGCTGCCTTTGTTGAAGTTGAGACCATTCCAAAGATATGGTATACGGAAAAGAAGAAATATGATCATTGTAAGCAGTGTTGTGTAAACGACAGCGTCCACCGGCATGGATTTTCCACGCAACATGCGTGAGACATAGATGTGGATAAAGCCGACAACCACGCCCGCAATCAGCGTGTACAACGCGTTGCGGTAGGATTTGTCTGAGCCTTTGATGAGCATGATCGTAGCACGGATGCCGTACACTCCGATGACAATTCCTATCAATACAAAAAGAACATACAACCACTGGAGTTTTGCCAGCGGAGCCATGCTTTCTCCAAATCCGGTGGGGTTGAATGCGGCGCAAGATGTGCCGATGCCGCCGAGGAGGGTAAATCCGCCCGTGAGCGCCATCAGCACGATGCCGATGAAACGAAGGAACTTCGCGACGAAACTATTACTGGACATTGTGTACTCCTTTTGTATAAAAAAATAAGAGCGAGAGAATATCTCGCTCTTTGTTAGCCATATTTGAAACCTGCCACGAAGCAGATCGTCATGAGCAGGAGCAGGCTTGGTAATACTTTGAGGATCGTTTCTCTCGATAATATCGGTCTGCCCGTTTTGAGAAATGACAAAAGCAGACCGCCTACACCAATTAACGCGCCGCCTATGCCGACAAGTGAGAAGAATGGATGCGCCTTCTCTTGCATGGATGTGATGATAGGGAGCAGGAAGATCGTCATGCCCGCGATGCCGTGGACGAAAGCCAGCACGATGGTGGGGATTTTTCCAGGGGTGTGGATCGAGCGGGTCAATGTCACAGCGGCGAACCCGATAATGGTGAAGATCAGGTACGAGGTCCCGAATGAGGTGTGTTGCCAGACGAGTCCGAGGGACAACGAGAGCGGGATGATCGTCGAGACGATGACGACGACTGGTGAGTCCAATACATCGAATCCCAAAATGATGAGAAGTAACCCTGCCACGAGCAGGACGCCGAAGGCGATGGTGTAGGCGATGATCGGGACGGTGTCGAAGCCGTCTATGCCGACGGCGACTTGATAGGCGGCAAGGATACCGGTGATGAGCAGAAGAACGCGGTCAAGAGGGGATATTTTCATATGGCTTCGATCACAACCAAGATCATTGCGGCGAGCATGTATACAGATGCGTATTTGAAAAGCCCGAAGTTCACTCGTTCGGAAGGTTTGAAAGTAATGGCAACAGCGAGCATGAGCAAGCCGGCTGAGAGGACACCGAGCAGGCGCAGAAAGCCCCAGTCCATGCCGATACCAATACTCGCGATTAGCATGGATACTGCAGCTAGAATTGATGAAATCGCAATCGTGACGCGTGTCACTCCGAGTCCATAGGAGGAGGGGAAGGTGGGGACGCAGGCGGCGGCGTAATCTTTGGCGAACTTCATGCTGAAGGTGAGTGTATGGGTGGGAATCCAGAAGAGGATGCCGAGGGCGAGGGTCAGACCGATCCAATCCACATAGCCAAGACCAAGGGTGCGACCCGCGAGGATGGGCATAGCTCCTGAAACACCACCCCAGACGATACTCCAGGCAGTGCGGCGCTTGAGCCAAATGGAGTACACAACCACATCGAAGAAGAGTCCTGCGAAGACAATGAGTCCATAGAATGCGTCGATTGCAATTGCCCAGCCGACGCCGAACACCGACAGGATCAAGCCAAGCCGTAGGACTTCGTTTTCGTTTACCAATTTTGAAGAGGTGGCGCGTTGTTTTGTACGCCCCATTTTGGCGTCGATGTCGCGGTCCCACCACATGTTGAGCACGGTGCTTCCTGCGATTGCGAGAAGGAGACTCCCAGCCGCGCCGAGAAGTGTCCCGATATTGAAAACAGGACAACGCGCGCTCATATAGCCAGCCAACCCTGTGGCGAGTAACAGCCCGGTTTGCAGTGGTTTGGTGAGGGGCAGGTATAGTCGAAATTTTTCAGCAAGGATGGACATTTAAACTCTGGTTTCGAAAATTATCTTGCACAGCGGAATCCAACACCAGGGCTGAAGTACATCGGCGGTGCGCTGTTGCGAACCCAGATGCGCAAGTCCATGTCGTAGGTGTCTTTCGAGCCGCCATGCATAAAGCGGTCACTGAAACCTTCCTGGGGCTGCACATCGCCGACCCATTGCCAGACGTTGCCAGCCATGTCGTAGAGTCCGTATGGGGAGGCGGATTCGAGTGTTTGATAGCCGTCGTAGGTTTTGCCGTTATAGAAGCCAACAGGACTGGTGCGCGAACCGAACGAACTCATATTCTCGAACGGATCACGCGACGAATAGAAGTTGGCATTCTCGCGCAGGATTTCATCGCCCCACGGGAAGGGACGCTCGTCCTCACCGCGCGCGGCTTTCGTCCACTCCATTTCGGATGGCAGACGGTAATCATAATATTCACAGTAGCCCCATGCACCGAACCAACTGACCATCGTCATGGGATGGTTTTCGTATCCGGGCTGGACCGTGAAGCTGGTCCCGTCAAATTTGATTCTCTGTGACGGGTCGTTCAACGGGATATAAGCCCAGTCGCCTGCTTTGATTTCAAGTTCGTGCTTGATGCCGTGAAAGGTGTCGCCTGGGTAGTAGCCGACAACGTTATCGCTGTCAATTTTGACGTAGCCATCGGCGAGCGCGGCATTGAGGAAGTCTGCGTATTGCTGGGCGGTGACGTCCGTTACCATGATCTCATAGGCATTGGTAGTTTCAATGTTTTCGTGTTGACCGAAATAAAATTCTCCCGCAGGGACTTGCGCCCACGTGTTCGGGTCAATGCCTGTGTCGAAGGTGGGAATCGAAGCGTTCAAATCTACGGGGGTGCACGAGGCTAATAACGCCGTAAGCAGGCTAAGGGTCAGAATGAAGCGTTTCATTTCGTCACCTCCTGCGAGAGCTCGTGAGTCATTTCTTCTGTCCAGCGTCCTTTTGGTTTGAAGAGGTCGGTCATGCGCCAGACCATCACGATGGCAAGGAGAACGAGCAAGAAGCCGAGCCCGAAGTCGATCATGTACATGAGCATGTTGACAAGCGGTTGCTGTTCGGCTTCGGTGATGAAGAGACGTTTCATCTCGAAGACCGTCACTGCGCCAAGGGCGAGATCGGAGAGGAATATGATGCTCCAGCCGTAGACTTGGCGGACTTTGCCCTTCAGCCCGAGCATGTCGCCGTAGTACATCAGGATGATGGTGGCGATGATGGCGGAGAGGGCGTGCCAGTGTCCCGTTAGTTCGATGCGTTCTTCGCGGGCGGGCCACATGCGGAAGATCTCGTCGAGGCGGATCGCCATGAAGATGCCGATGCCGCTGGTTGTGAAGTTCATGAAGAGCATTTGCCAAGTGGGACCGAACTTGAGAGGGTCGCTGACCATCGCACCAAGTTTCTGCAGGAAGGTGGGTTTGGCAATGTGCGCCGTGCCTTCTTTGGCAAACTTGCCCCAACTCCAGATGAGCAGGAAGAGCGCCGCCAGCATGGACGGGGTTGCGCCAACGTAGATGATCATGTGCGCCACGGGTTCAAGCGGAGTGACCACACCCCACACGCCGAGACTGAGCACGATACAACCAAGGATCATCAGCGGCATGGCGATCTTGTGCCAGATGCCTTTGAAGTTCAGCCAACGACCGATGATGAGTGTGATCATAATGGCGATCAGCGCCAGCATGATGTGCAGGTGACCGATGACAGAATACTCCATCGTTGTTTTGTGCGGCAGGCGGATGATGTTCTCGGCGAGGAAGGCTTCGAAGCCGTTGCCGAAAAACGAACCAGGCACCGCGCCGAAGAGGGCGGAGAGAACAGTCGTCACGGCAGTGGTGAAGAACGCCACGCGCTCGAGATCAATGCCTTTTTTTGTGCGGGCGTAGTCTGTGTCGGTAATGTAGTATTCGTTATCCCACGGCCAGAGCGCGATGCACAACAACACACCCGCGAAGAAAATCAGAGAGAGACCTGTAATGTATAGTCCGTGGAATGCCCAATTGTGACCGAAGTACGCGAAGCCCATGCCGAAGACCATTGTCAGGATGTAGCCGACGGTGATGAGCAGGCGCACCGTCATCTTGAAAAATTCCTTCATCTTCAGGATGCCAGTCACCATGTAGGTCTCAATGGCAACGACAGCCATCGCAATGGAGTGATACAGGATGATGATGCGCCCTTCGCGTTCAGCTTGAACGATGTCCATGCCGAAGAGTTTGATCACGATCTCGCGCACACCCATCTCTGCCATCGGGCCTGAGAGCATGCCCCAAATGGCTGTGACTACTGCGATCATTGCGATCGCCACCAAGATGAGTCCCTTGGTGGAGCCGAAAAGATAGTTGAATCGGGTTTTGATGAATTGCATAGAATGTACTCCCAAGTTTTGGATACCAGCCTATCTGAAAATATCACAAACCAGGTTGGATGTCTTTGACAAAAGACAAATGATGCCAGGCATCAGACTTCGGAAGTCTCCATGACTTCCGAAGTCTTTTGGGTTATCCCTTCTTCGCAAAACCCAGTGCAAACGCGCCTGTCATCAGGAAGAGCAAAGGCGTGAGGATGAGCATAACGAACGTGGGGCTGAAGAACAACAACTGCTTACCGAGGGAGATAAAGGCAAGGGCAATGCCTCCAAGACCGATGAGTACGCCACCAATGCCGACCCACCAAAATCCCTTCGGTGCGCCTTTGGCAACGAACGGACCGATGAAGATCACGAGTCCCGCCACGCCGTGGAAAAGTGGCACGGCAATTTTCTTGAGAGTGTCCATCCCGCCAATACTGGTGACCGCAATGGCAAGGAAGCCGATCACGGCAAACCACTTGAAGTACTTCTTCCAAGCGGGGAAGTACTCTTCAGCCAAACCCATTGAAATTCCCAATGGGATCAGGCTGGCAACCGTCAACACATAGGGCGAAGACAGGATTCCGAGACCGAGGAAGATCAGCAACAATCCTGAAACCAAAAGCACCGCAAAACCCATCAAATAGTAGATGTTATGCGGTGCTTTATTCAGGTTGTACCTCTGCCAGAAATACCAGCATAAGTACGCGGCAATCAAGCCTGTGAGCAGAAGGAAGATAATATCTTTCATAGCATTCTCCTTTTATTGGATCATCTTTCATTGTGAATTGTTGCACAAATAGGAAAGATAATCCTGTGACATAAGTCACACTTCCAAATATCGCTTCCTTCTAATCTGAAACTTGCCCATGTTCACAAACTTTGTCTACTCTGATGCATTCCACGCCTCAATCATCCTCCGCGTGGATGGGAGCAGGAGATAGATGAACAGTCCTGTGCTGATAATTGGCGCAGGCAGGAACATCGAGAAGCGGTGTACTTCGAACAATGCATTATGCAATCCTAGAGGATAGCCCGCCAGCATGGACATCGTCCCGGCAAAGATGCCAAGCGGTATCGCCCACAATCTCTTCCTCAACACACCGAAGATGAACATTGCCCATGCCGCCGCGCCCCACCAACTGACCTCTTGTAAGATCACATACATCCCGTTCCAGAATGTGTTCGGGTTCTCAACAAATTCTGCAGGTAATTGGAATGTGCTTTGAAATTTGGATATCGGTGCGACCCCGTCAATAAAGGTCAGCACGTAGGCGAGACCTGCAATAAAAGTGAGCGTGATGACCTTGCCGCTCACGCCGCCGACGAAGAGCATCCCAAACCACATGATGCCCGCCAGCATAAATACCCACATGGTCGGCGTAGCCAGCCCGCTATCTGCGGCGGGGATCATCGGGAAGAAGCCAGCCAACAGGAGGATGGTCGCAGCGACTGCGCCCCAGAACCACGCCCAATTTTGTTTGTTAAGGAAGCCCCACAAAACAGCGGCAGAGAGCGCGCCCGCGGCAGTCCCCAGCCAGCCCAATACCGCGTAAACGATCCTCACCGTATTGCTTTCCTCCCATGAACCTTCATCAAAGTGGGTGTGGATGACCGCGTTGTACGTATCCGCGATGAAATATAGGGACAGGATTCCCGCCACAATGCCGAGCACGGCAAGGACGGCTCCGAGTTTGAAATTATTCTTCATGTCACATTCTCCTTGTTTCGGATTTGAATTGTCAATGAACCATCCCGTGCGCAGGTGTTGAGACATTCCATACAGCGCACACATTCAGGATGATCGAGGTTGATCGGTACATCTGCGATGCCCATCGAACATTCGATGTCGCAGCGTCCGCAGTTGTTGCAATGGTTGGTATCCGTGACCAGGCGCACGGGCGAAATTTTGTTGAAGATCGCCAGCGTCGCGCCGAGTGGACAAAAATACTTGCACCAGAAGCGTTCCACCAAAATTGAGCCAGCCAGAAAGATGCCGAGAGTCAGCCACAATAATGAAGTCATCTTGAGGCTGAAGACGGCGCGCACGGGACAGAACTCGCGCAGGGGTGGAAATGCTGCGTACAGGCTGGCGAACAGGATAATTACCAGAACGAGATATTTTGCGTAACGAAGCGAACGGTCCACGACGGCGGGCAGGCGCAGGGGCAAAATGGTTTTGCTCTGTTTGCCGCGGATGTGGCGTCTCTCGCCGAAGAATTCCCGCGTCCACTCCGCGATGAAATCCTGGATCGCGCCCAATCCGCACAGCCAGCCGCAGAAAGCGCGTCCTGCCACGAGTGCGACTCCCAGTGTGGCGATCAGAACCGAGAAGTTGAGCAGGTTGGTGGACTTGAGCAAATGTCCCGTGGAAAGATACGGCAGAAGCGTTTCGATTCCGCCGAAGGCGCAGAACGAGTCGAAGGATCCGCCGCGCGAGGCTTCGCCCGGCATGATGTGGCGCAATCCCAGCACGAAGGTGCCAAACACCACGATCCATTGGATGGTTCGTCGGCTTTTGGCAAGCGAGAATGATTTTTCGCGAACGGCGGCGCTCATTTCAGAGACTCCAGAGTTTCGAAGGCGACTTGAATCAGCGCGCTGTTTTCGTGGCCTTCGCCTCCGCGTTCTGGTCCGAAGCCGAGCAGGATGCCAAGCAGGAGGAAAATCACGTACGTGGCGATGATGATGGCGGGGTAATAGCGAGGGTTGATTTTCATGGCAGGAGTTTCCTCCCCCTCCGTTTCAGAGGGGGAGGAAGTAAAGGAGAATGCGCCGAATTCACTATTCGGCGATCAACGCCTTCTTGAATTTCGGCATGAGCAGGACAATGAACATCCCAAGCATGACGGGCATACCGTAGGTGTAATCGAGGGCGGTCGAATCGGTCATGGTGAGACGGATGATCTGCATCGGCACATCGATCACAGTCAGGGATGTCACCGCGACGAGCGCCAGCCACCAGCCCGAGAATTTTCGTTCCGCGATTTTGTAGATGGCGATGAAGAGCAGGATGACGCAGATCCACTGGATGGGCTGTGACCAGGCAAGTACCCACGTTCCCAGCCCGTTGTACATCGGTTTTTCGGGGCGGGTCATCAGCGTGCGCAGGTTGCCGATGCCGACGATGAAGGCGTGTGTGGTCAACATGCCCGCAAAGGTCAACGCAAGGAATTGCCCCCACTTGATCCACTTGTCCACGTTGCGTAGGAGGATCAGCGACCAGAAGAAAATCAGCCCCACAATCGAGACTGCCATCGGGATGGGGAAGCCGTCCACGAAGGAGACGTAGGGCATGAACATGAACATTCCGCCCGCGGAGGGAAAGGCTGAGGCGAGTAAAGCGACCGGGAACGTCCATTCCTCTCCGCGGTAGATGGGAAGCGCCAGCAGGAGCAGGGCGATCCCGCCGATGAAGATCAGTCCGCGATAGAGAGGGAAGGCGTAGGAGAATAGCGGGATCCCGCTGGCATAAGCCGGTTTCTGCGCCGAGACGATCTGCAATTCGGTTACCACCCGCTCGAGCGAAGTCTGGATGAGAAACGGCGCGACCGCGATCATGAACAGACCGACGATCACTGCCAAGATTGCGAGAATGGAGCGTTTCGCTTGAGAAGTTTCTTTCATGACGTCCTCCTGTAACAGAAATTCATTTTGGATAGCGCTGTGTGAAATGTATCGCAAAGGAAGGTATTAAATCTTTGCCTTAACGCAAATCCGAGGCTGGAAACCCAGCCTCGGATTTGCAATGAGAATGCGGCGAATTATCTGTGAAGGTTACTCGCCTTTTTCGATCAGGAATTGCTTGAAGGCGGGGATCAGCAGGATGGCAAGTAGCACGCTGGAGAGCAGCCCGCCCTGCAGCCATTCAGTGGAGTTGCGCACGATGAAGCCCTGGAAACTGACAACGGCGGTTGCGAGGGCGGTGGCAGTGGCAATGTACCAGCCGGTTTTGTTCTTCATCGCCATCAATGGGATGGAGACGATCAGCAGGATGGAGGCAATGTAGAGCATGAAACCGCCCAGCAGGAGCGCCAGAGTCTGGGGGCTGTATACCGCCTGATCTGAAACCATTTCAAAGGTTTTCCAGTCCAGGTGGTCGAGGTTGGTGATGTAATGCGCCAGAGGTGTGGTGAAAAGCGGCGGGTTGGGGTTGGCGGTGATCAATCCATTGGCGTCGGTCGTAAACTCGCCCGGGATGTGAATGAAATAACGCACTCCGTGTTGTCCGTTCATGAAGACCATGCCAGATACGACGCCCAATGCCGTGAAGGGGATCAATTTCAACGCCTTGTTCTTGAGCGTATCTTGATCTGCGAACAGGATGACGAAGTAGAATAACAGACCAAGCAAGATGATGGGCATGGCAGGCGGCATCCCCGTGATGGTGTGCGCCGGGACGCCCTTTTCGGGATACTCAGCCAATACCAGAACGAACCAAGGAATCATCATGGTCATGCCTGCGACCGACGGGATGGCGAACAACCCGAGGGCAGCGGCGCGCGCCCACTTGACGCCGTCGTAGATTTTCTTTGCCAGCACCAACAACATGGCTCCCGCCAGTACAAAGGCGATGATCCATGCCGAGAAAGTGACCGAAAGGACCGGTACCGCGGGATAGAAATCCGCGTCGTGCGGTACGAGGCGCAGCATCACCTGATCGAGCGCGATTTTCAGGGTTTGCATCGCCTGGGTGGGTGCCAACAGCATCAGGTACAAGCCGCCGATAACGGCGACAATCGTCATAACGATTCGTCCTGTTTTGGTGGTTTCGTTTGTCATGCTTTTTCTCCTCAGCGCAAAAATGAATTGACCTGCGTGGCAGGGTGATTTACACTATGAGAAAAATATCACAAAGTCTCGGCTGTGTCTTTGACTTTTTATAAATCGATCGAATGGAGCGGAGTGCAAAGTCGGGAGACTTTGCGCCGAAATCAAGGTCTCATGCAAACCGTCCTCGAATGTCTATCCCGCGCACCCGTGTTCGAAAAACTGTCAGACGCCGATCGTGTTGAATTGGTCGGCCGTGCCAGCCGCAAAGTCCATGAAAGAGGCGAGGTCATCTGTTGGCAGGGCGAATTGTGGGCGAACGTCGCATATATCGTTTCGGGTCAGGCGGAATGGGTGATGGTCTCGCCAGAAGGCAAGCGTCAGGTGGTGTTCAATCTTGGCGCGTGCGAAGTAGTGTGGGGGCATTCGATCTTCGACGACCAGCCGATGCCTGCCTCTCTTGAAGTAGCCCAGCGTGTTGAGCTTTTGATCTGGCCGCGTGAGGTGGTCGTGCCGATCGTCTCGCGCAACCCGCAAGCCGTGTGGGAGACCGGGCGCGTGCTTGTCAATTACATGCGGCATGTGCGTGAAGTGGTGTACGGATTTGCGTTCCACCCCGTGGCAGGACGACTCGCCCGCCTTTTGTTAAATCACTATCAGCACGCGGAAGGCGACTCCGCGCCGCGTGACCTGACCCTCGACCAAATGGCAGACACGATCGGGACGACCCGCGAGCTGGTCAGCCGTACCCTGCATCGCTTTGCCGACGAGGGTTTGATCCGTGTCAACCGCGTGGAATTGGCATTTCTAGATCGTGAGAAACTCGAGACGATTGCGGGAGGTGCCGAACGATGAACCAACTTGTTCAACTGCTCAAAGAGAATCCTATTTTTTCGTATCTTGCCAGGTGCGATCTGGAATGGATGGCGAATCAGGCGAAGATGCGTCAATACGCAAAAAATCAAACGGTGATTCTTTACGGCGACGTATGGCCGTATCTCTTTGTTGTGGAATCGGGGAGTGTTGATGCATTCAAGGAATCTGGTGAGGGACGCAGTTTGATGGTCAACACATTTTTAGCAGGTGATATTTTTTGGGGACTGGCATTCTTTCAGGAGAATGCACTGATGCCTGTCACGCTCGAAGCGCACGAGGCTTGCCAATTGCATTTATGGTCGCGTGAGGTGATGTCTCCCATTTTCGAACGCAATGGGCGCATGGGATGGGAGTTATGCCAACTCATGGCAGGACGGATGCAACGCGCCAGTGCGATTCTCGAAGAAATGGCTTTCCACCCTGTAGCAGGACGTCTTGCCCGTCTCCTGCTCGACCATTTCGAGATGGCAGGCGACGCGGCGATCTCACGTCATTTGACTCTCGACGAAATGGCTGCGCGGATCGGCTCTACCCGTGAAATGGTCTGCCGTGCATTGTATAGTTTCTCGGATAAAAAGCTGATTGAAGTGACGCGCACTGAATTCGTGTTGACAAACCGCGCTGGGTTGGCGCATCTGATGGAATGGGGGTGAAATTTCGAAATTTTCTCTGAATTGAAGGAGATAGGTGGTCGAATTTCCTTCGCATTTCCGCACTGAGGTAATTTATATTTCATTTAATAACAAACCACACCATCTTTATGCCGGAAGTGACAGAAAGATGGTGTTTTTATAAGGAAAAACGAAACTCTATATTGGCTGATCGATGCACTGCTTGCAGATAGTTTTCATGGTACTGTATTTCCGGCACAGCGAAAACCGACCATATCGTATCCACCAATGGGGGTTGCCCAGCCGCGGTTGGCGGATCGCAACGAGTAATCAGTTGGCGACTCCCACGAACCACCACGGATGACCCGGTTGTCCGGACTTTGGGGATCTTCCCGTCCATCTGCGGAGTTGTAGGGATAATTTATCAAGAGGCTGGAAGTCCATTCACTCACATTCCCAGCCATATCTTCAAGACCATATGGACTGAGTCCATTCGGAAAGGAACCTACGGGGGCGGTATAAGCGTAACCATCATCCCAATCTAACTTAACATCCCAACGAGGACAGTTTTGGTCACAGCCATTAATTGAAGAAGAGTTGAAGGTGTTTCCCCACGGATACAGGCGGGTATCTCCACGTGCAGCCTTTTCCCATTCCGCTTCGGAGGGTAGGCGTGCGCCGCGCCATTGGCAAAAGGTTTGTGCATTGTACCAATTGACGAACACAACTGGGTAATTGTCATATACCGGGTTGCCGAAATACACTTCGGTTTGTTCAGCAAACGATGAATTATCCGGCGGGCGGCAAATGCCGGCATTGACACATGCCTGGTATTGCACATTCGTAACTTCATATTTGTCAATGTAAAAAGTCGGGAGGCTCACTTCGTGGATGGGTTGTTTGTCATCATTCTGCAGATTGGTATCGCCAAGTTTGAACACACTTTCTGGTATGAACATCATAGGAATGCCAGCCGCATCTCGCGTTTCAAGCGGTTCGAAGGCTGGCTTTGGTGTTTGAGCGGGAAGCAGCGTTTCCGTAGGCACCGGTAGAGTATTGGTCAGGGTTGGGATTGCAGTTGAAAGGGGGATGGTGGATAAGTTACAAGCAGTTAGCAGAAAGGAAAATAATAATATTACAACAAGCGGGGTTCGGTTCATCTAAAAATCTCCTTTATTTTTTGCAATTTGGAATACTTCTCGATCTTCTTCATTTTTTGCAAGGGTTGATCAATTTATAGACGGCAGATCGCAATCTGCCGTCTAATGTCAATTTCACAAGAGGTTCGTTTATTAATAACTTAAGCTACTTGCCAGACAATATTATGGGATAGTGATTATTGGTGGTTGAGGAAAACTGAATACAGGTTCGCACCAACAACCTTCGAGAGGGTCACATTGCTGCACGAGCCCTATTGGACATGCCCTCTCTGAGGAACTAGATCCAGAAATAGGGTCTTCGCCAACAGCTATTTGTTGAGGAATGGCGCACAGTCCCGGTTCGTTACCGGTCGGCAGAAACCCGACTGGAACACGGCAGGAGTTATCCACTTCTGCAACTGCTTTAATCGGGTAGAAATATTCGAGCCCGGCATCTGCAGCGCCAGCCTGTTCATGAGTATAGCGGTCATTGATGTCGAACATGCCGGGGTCCAAAGAATATCCTGCCCACATATTGAACATGAATTGGTTTGGATTTTCGAGAGCGCTGCGTTTGATAGCGAATTCGATCAAGTTGGGGTTATCAGGAGAGAGACGTACCCATGCAGCATCTGAGTCATCACCCTTTCCCTGATCGAAGATAAGAGTTTCAAAGCCATCACCGCTTGGAAGTGGATCGTCTGTTAAGTATGGGGATGTTCCTCCGATATCTCCGTTGGTATCTTTGTAGATCTGCATACCGTCCACACTCCATTCGATGGAGTTCGGTTTGGCGCTAAGAATCAGCCAGTTTGCCTTGCCATTCAAAGTTGTGTCGATCTCGACCGCATACATGGCAGCTTTGGAACTATTTGTTGCTAGGTCTTTAATTAATAGGTGTCCATAGATCCATGTGTCATCTTGAAAAATCTCGGTATTAATGATGTCGATTTCGGGAAAATACGTGTCCATCGTATTTGCATTGAAGGGACGTTCAAATCGTCCAAACGTAAATCTGTCGCCGCCAACCAATGAACCATTTGTAAGCACCTTGGACGAATCGAAATCCGCAGCAGCTCCATTCGATGTTTCCGGCAGGTTGATGGGGATATTGGTGTGAGTAATTGAAGGTTCTGTTGGTGATGTATCGGTGGACGAGGCGTTGATTGGCATCTCTGTAGAGGTAGTAGCCTCTGCTGTTGAGGCTGCTGTGGTCTGCGGAGATGCGGGGGCGCTACAAGCTGTCAGAACTATGACAGGCAGGAGAACCAGACAAGCAACGAGTGATTTGAATTTCATTTTTTCTCTCCTAAAGTATTATTTTTTATCTCTCATTTAACCAAACCAGAGTCGAATGGGAGTGGATAACCAGGCTGTTTTCTGAAAATACAAGTTCTTTGGTGAAACAGATTTATGTCAACTTTTAAGAATTTGAATTGGTGGAGGACGGATGATTCTCCTCTTCGTTTTGAACCGGATGATCCATATGGTTTTCAAGGAACTTTACAAAGGTTTCAAATTTTGAAAAACCATTCCGTTCCCCAGTTATCGGATTTTCGAGTGAAATCCGCCATTCTGAATTCGAACGCCAAATACGGAGCAAAAAAGCGTATTGTTGGGGGAAGTGGTCTTTCATAAATACATTCTATAAACTGCATGTCAGGAAAACGTCAGGAAAATGTATAATTTGTGAGGAATCCGGGAGTATCAGAAATTGCTAAATCTATCGTTTTTAGGCACGTATTCTGCAAAAACTGAAAATACTGTCATACAGGGATTTGAATCAGCCAAGGTTCGGGCTTTATTGGCATACTTAATGCTGGAATCTGACAAGCCTCAAAGCCGTGATCATCTGATTGGATTGTTGTGGGGGGAGGGGGATGACACCAAAGCTTCTAAAAATATGCGCCAGGCGCTTTCCAATTTGCGAAAAACCATTCAAGACACTGATCCGGAAAATCCATTTCTTCTCATGGTTTCCGATACCATTCAGGCAAATATAAATAATCCCCATATATGGTTGGATACGCGGGTTTTTGAAAAATTGATCTCCGAATGTGAGCAACATCCGCACCGAAGGATTGAGACTTGCACAGCTTGTGCCAATCGACTTGGACGGGCTGCGCAGTTATATCGTGGGGGATTCTTGCACGGGTTTAACTTGAAAGATTCGGAGTATTTTCAGGACTGGCTTGTTTCCCGGCGCGAGTATTTTCACCAAAAAATGATCGGCGTGTTGGAACAATTGGCAGGTTACCATCAACAGCGCCATGAATATAAAACCGCCATTGAGTATGCTCGTCGGTTGATATCGATGGATGAATGGCGTGAAGAGTCATATATTTTGTTGATGCGTTTGCTGTACAGTTCCTCACAACGCAGTGATGCTCTTAAACTGTATCAAAAATGCCGCCATATTTTGCGTGAGGAATTTGATGTGGAGCCCCAGCCAGAGACCGTTCAGCTATATGAAGAAATTTTGAACAATCAGATTCCCGGCGACAGATTGGCACTGCCGCAAAATAATTTACCTGTATTTGGTACAACGTTTATTGGTCGTCAGAAGGAATTCCTTCATATAGTGGAATGCTTGCAGGCGAAGGACCGCCGTCTGGTTACAGTGATGGGACCCGGGGGCGTTGGAAAAACACGTTTGGCGATCCAAATCGGGCAGGATCAATTGTATTCTTTTCAAAACGGCGTTTTCTGGATACCGCTTGAGAATATCGAAACCCCAAGCGCTTTGCCGGATATCATTGCCAATGCAGTAGGAATGGAACTGCCTGCAAAGGGAGATGCGCGATCCCATGTCCTGAATTTTCTTCGCCATCGGGATATTTTGTTGATCTTTGATAATTATGAACATCTCTTGCCGGCAACGGAGTTTGTTGCCGAAATTTTGAACCGCGCACCAGGGGTGAGCATACTGATCACCTCGCGTGAATCGCTTCATCTCCAGATGGAATGGGTGTTTGAGTTGACGGGCTTGCCGCTTCAGGCGGAAGATAAGGAGGAACTCCCAGCCGCTGTGCTTCTTCTGGAGCAGCGTGCCCAGCGTCTTGAACCACAGTTTTATATTTCCACCGATGAGGGATACAAAGATGCCTTGCATCTCTGTAAAATTCTTGATGGTTTGCCCTTGGGTATTGAACTTGCCAGCGGTATGCTGAAAAAATACACTTGTGCTGAGATCGCAGAACAAATTTCAGAGAACATTGGCACACTTGCTTCATCTTTCCGAGATATACCCTCCCGTCATCGTAGCCTTTGGGTGGTGTTCGAGCACTCGTGGGATCTTTTATCTAAAGAGGAAAAACAAGCTTTTGCCGCATTAGGAGTATTTCCATCCCGTTTTACCGCAGCCGCAGCATATGAAATTTGCACCACCGTATCTGGTTTACTGGATGACTTATGCAGAAAATCCCTAGTGCGCCAGTTGGGCAGGGATTTATATAGTTTGCACCCGTTATTGCAGCAATATGCCCGGAAAAAACAGGGCTCCATTGGAATTTCCGAAGAGGAAATAAACAAAAAATTTCAAAAATATTATGGCGACCTTGCCCTAAAAGGGGAGCAGGGCATGAAATCGGAACGAGTTCAACAGGCGCTGGATGATTTTTCGAATGAGTGGGTAAACCTGATATCTTCCTGGAACATGGCACTTGCTGGACGTGATATTAAAACGCTGGACATGCTGCTCTCTCCTTTTTTTTGGTTCTTCGAGATCAAGGGAAAGATATATGAAGGAGAAACCTTGTTTCAGGTCGCCCTTTCTGCTATGGAAACACTAAAGGAAGATCAGGTGAAATCGCGAAATTTTTATTATCGCCTGTTGGTTTATTATGGCTGGTTGAGCTTTCGAAGAGGACGAACTGATCAGGCGGCACAATATCTTGCCCAAGCAGTAGAACAAGGATTTGATACTCTTATTGTTTCCGAACAGATATTTTCGATCACCCACCTTGGGAGCATATATTATGAGACAGGGCAAAAAACAAAGGCGCATGAACTTCATGAAAGTGCGATGAGGCTGTGTGCGGAAAACCAAGCCTATTGGGAAGAGGCTCTCACTTGTAATCATTACGGCTCAATGCTTAGTATGGATGGTGATCTTGATCAAGCCGAAAAGATTCTTAAACAAGGGGTTGGGATTGCTGAAGTCAATCAATTTACGTGGATCATCGCCAGCATTTTGAGCAACCTTGCTGTGCTTGTCTACTTTCGACAGGATTATCAGGCAGCGATTGACCTGTTTCTACGAAGCAACGAAAAATCTTCCCAGTATGGAGATTTACACCGTTCTCCTTCGGTTAATCATAATAACCTGGCGGAGTGTTATGCATTGATGGGACAACTGGATAAAGCCAGTGAACACCTTGAGGCAGCCCTCTATCATTTTGAGGAATGTGGGAATGTTGTCTTTTTGCCATACGTGTACAATACTCTGGCTACAATTCATTTGCAGGCCAATAAATATACTGAAGCGCGACAGGCATTGGATGATGGCATTAAGAGTGCAGTGGAAAACCAAATGCAGGCAGTGCTAAATAACTTGTTGGTGGATTACGCAAAATACTTCTTGCTAACAGGGAAGATAAAAGAAGCTGCCTTGATCATTCACTTTGTGAATGATTCCTCTGACACTATTAAGGAAGGGCAGGATAAAGTCACCCATTTGCTCCAAGAATTTGGAGAGAGCTTGCAGAAAGAGATTGAAATACTAACCGGACGATCCGTTACACAACAGGAAATGTTGGATATTACCAGGCGTTAAGCGATGCATCAGGTTATGTTCCCGATGTTACAACTCGTATTTGAAAAAACACAAGTCCCAGGATCACGATCCAAACCACCAGCCGGAAGATCATGGCGGCGATGCTTTGGAATGCGACTTCTCCGCGGAACGCGCTCAGCAGGAGTAGAAGCACAAGCGTGTGAATTCCAATGGTTGCGACCGAAGTCGTCAGCGCGTACCGGTGATTCATCCAAATTAAAACGGCGGGGATGAGAGCGAGAATTCCCATCACAAAGTTGTAAACAGGCAGCCACGAAAGGACGGAATACCCAGGGTTCCAGCCTTGCATGGCTTTTCCACCTGCAACAATGGACATGATACCGACAAGGAATGCGAGAATGGATGCAATTCTATATAATGTCATGATTGTTAGCCCTTTTATGAAATCAGTTTCCGACGCGCTTGAGTGTATAGCATTGTCAGGATGATGATCCAAATCGTCATTCGGACAGTCATCGCCACAATACTGTCGATAGCCACCACATCCCTATAGGAAGTTTGCAGGATGAGCATAACCAATGTATGGACTCCAAATGTGGCAATGGCGGCGGGCATGGCAAGCTTGTGTCTGCTCCAAATGAGAATGGTGGTGACGCAAACGGTCAGGATGCCGACCGTGTAGTTATAGACAGGCAGCCAGTTGATCACATAGTAGTCAGGAAGTTTGCCGAGCAAAACCTGTCCGCCTGCGAAAACTGCCATTGCGCCGATGATGAACGCGAGAACAGCTGCGATCTTGTTGAGATTTATTTTCATGTTCCTGCCTCTTTCTGATCCTGCTTTTTGCCGATGGCACGTTCGAGAATATCAAGAAATTCGTTTAAGGGGACGCGATGTATTCGCGCCGCCCATTCGACGGTGACTGCCTTCGCTGCCAGCATTCGCAGGGAGTAGCGTCCCACGCGCTTGATGCCGAAGACTTCCATCACATCAGCGATATCGCCGTATTCTTCGAGGATGGCGGAGACGCGGGTGTCTTTGGTGATTTGCATTTTGGATGCTCCCACGGCAGGCTGTTGACTCACAACCTGCCGCTTCATTCCTGACCTGTTACTTGCCAGTCAGCTTACGCTGACTCGATTTTCTTGAACCCATCCCGTGTGATCTCGAACAGTTCTTTCACTGGGTAGATCAGGGCGATGGCGTACAACGCAAAACCGATTCCATATAACACGCCTCTGGCTGGGACGATGAAGATGCTTGCCCACACGAAAATGCTTCCGAGCGTCGCGCCAGCGAGGCTGAGCCAGTTGCCGCCGAGTTGCGGAGTCTCATCCTTGAGGAAAAAGCGACGGGCAATGTATGGGATGAGGGCAATGCCAAATTGCAGTACCCAGCCATAAATTAAGGCTTGAGGCGCAGTTTGTTCGATAGGGGCGCCTTCAACGAGTCCAAGCAAAATAAATGGAGCCATCCCGATCGGGGCAATGATCCAGAGATAGGAAGAAACCAAGTGCCATGCGCCTGCGCCCTTCAACCTGTCGCTTTCTTTGAAAACGCGGATCATCAAGACCACCATCCAGATCGTTGAACTCAAATGCAAAACCAAACCTGAAACAGTGGGAGGCAGACTACCGCCGAGCCACGGACCCAACACGAGACCGAATGCGCCGAGTGTCATGCCCCAATAAATGAGTGAAACATTTCTTGTTGAGCCGAGCGGACGACCTGTGATCATCGGGACGAAGTCCACGAGCAGACCCGCGAAAACCAGCGACATAAATCCCCACGAGTTGGCGTGGATGTGTGCTTCGAGTGGGACTTTGATGTAGAGGGCTTCGCTCCAGTTGAGCCAGAGACCTGTGCCGATGATGATGCCGATGAGTAGATAGAAAATGCCCGTGATGTAAAACTTGAGCGAGGCGGGAGCGTCGCCGCCCCGCACGTTCCATAGTTCGAGGATGAGAAGCGTCGCGGCAGTGAAGATCAACGTGCCGCCCGCGAGGATCATCGGCTGGTTCACGCCCGCAAAGCCAGCCACAAGGGAAACGAAGCCGATATTAAGGGTTAGCCAGATATCCCAACGCATGGCGGGTTTTGGTTTTTTGGAGAGGGAAGCGATGAGCAGGGGGAGTAACCCGAAAATCATCTGTGAGAGAATCCCTAATGTGATGAAATGCACGCGCACCCAACGCAGGGCGGGGAACGCGCCGATCAAATTCAGGCTGACGAACGAGGCATCTGCCGCGGCAAGCAGCGCCACGAATGTGAACATCAATGTTGTGAGTAAATATGGAATAGGCATTTTATTTTTCTCCTTTGGAATTCATTTGTATAACTGCTTTAACATGTTGATTTGCCTGTTTAGGGCATCAAGCCGGAGTTACCAAGACGGTCATGAATATCTGTGAATGCATCTGCCTGAGCTTGAGTAATGATTTTTTCTTCAACCAATGCTGCCAGGATCGTCGCTTCACGCTCTGTTGCGTTTCCACCGCTTTGTACTACTTCTGGGTGAGCAAGTCGATACTGTTCCACGGCATCATGGACGGTTGTAAATGTGTCCGCTTCTTCTTCAGTAATCACATTCTGCTCTACAGCCTTCGCTAGAATTTCCGCTTGTTGTGCAGCCTGGATCTCGGGATCATATGCTGTGCCGCCCATGCCACTGATAGGTTGAACTGTTCCATCACCAAGCGCGCGCATGTAATTGATCAGATCCCAACGTGATTGCTCGTCAAAAACCGCCCAGGCAGGCATGGATGTGCCAAAAGGTACTCCTCCCTCACTGATACGCCAGAACAAATAATCATCTGCCATCATCTGACTGGAATGTGCTATGGGCGAAGGTGCGGGATCAAGCGCAGAGCCCGCAGGTCCATCCCCCATTCCGCCGTCTCCATGACAACTTGCACAATTTACAGTGTAGAGTTCGCTTCCCCGTTCAAGCGACTCCTTATCAGCAGGAATGGGATTGGTCAGCCCTGCATATTCGGTAGGGATCTCGGCATGATGTCGTTCCATCATGCCATTTCCGCCCATGCCAGGACCCATCCCGCCGTCTTGAGAAGCACAGGCAGCGAGAAGCAAGATTGGGATTACAAGCAGGATAACTTTTTTCATCTCCGACTACTTTCCGTACCACATGCGCGAGAGGAGATTATCCTTGAGCATAAACTGATGATAGAACGCCGCGCCTACATGCAATAGCACGGTCAATACCAATGCAGGGGCAATAAAACCGTGCATCATCCGTGCTGTGAAGTCGAAGAAGTCCGCGGGAAGGATTCCCGACCCTCCAAATACAATTGGGGCAAGCCCAGCCTGAATGGAAAGCGATACACCACTGACTGCCATTAAGAAGACAAGCAGATATAAAGCATAATGAACCGCCTTGCCAACCCAATCGAAAAAGGGATTCCCAGCTGTAACATGTTCAGGCTTGGGCAGTCGCAATCGCATGACAAACCGATAGACAATGACCAGCAATGTGATGATTCCCACTGCCATGTGCAATGCCAACGGCGTGAGTTTGGCGGCATCGTTGGGCTGTCCGCTCATGGATTTACCAATAACAAAGGCGGCAATCACCAGAAGCACAACCAACCAATGTAACGTGACTTGAATAGGGTGGTACCGTTTCGGTGTGTTCATTATTGTTCTCCCTTTGCGCCTAAGAACACCACGCGCGTCTTCGCATTCATGCCGCGTTTCGCGCCGCTTGGCACAACCACAGTCACACCAGGTTTAATGGCAAAGCTTTCATCATCGACAGTCATCAAGCCTTCCCCTTCGAGAAAGTGATACATCGCCGCCTCACCAGGGTGATAGGGAATTTGCCCGCCCGCCTCCAGCCCGACGACTAACGCTTTGAATTGTGGTGTGTCGAATAGGAATTGCGGTTTTGGACCCTCTGCCGAAAAGATAGCCTGTGATTTTGTGTCTGAAAAATAAATGTCGGACATATCGTCTCCTTTTTGATATGTCTGACTTTACTGGAAACCCCCGCTTCACACCCCGACTTTTGTCGGGTTTTTCAAGCTAATTTTTATTCTCCCCGAATCATGGCCCGCTCCGCCAGACTAGCATCATTATACAAACCACTACCGAAAAATCTCTATTACAATCAGTTTATCCTAGGAAGTAACCGTGTATTGAAAATGCTTCATTCCACTCATATGGGTAAACTATGAATCCTAAACAGCAAAGGCATATTCCGACCTACTCTGCCTCGGAATTAGCCGTACTAAAAAAGCTAATCTCAACGACCCATACATGGACTGATGCCCACACTGTTTTATCCACGGCATTGGAACAAGCCGCAAAACTGGCCGCTGCGGATGGAGCGGAATGCCATCTGGTTAATCCGTCTGGAGAGTTGCAATTTACAACACAGTACAACCTGGATCCTGATTTTATGTCAGGCTCTTTGGATATTCGGTTTCCCCTTGGAACAGGTATACCCGGTCTGGCATATTCAAGCCAAAGGGCTTTCTTCATCCCTGATATCGAAACCGAAGAACAATATCAACGGCAAAATTTGGCACAGAAAGCGCGTTATCGTTCGCTAATATGTGTCCCGCTTTCCGGCATGGATTCACTTCTGGGTACATTCATGCTGTATTTTAGAAAAAGAATTCGGCCAGATGCTGGCCTGCGGGAAACCCTCACCGCCATCGGAAAACAATTGGGCATTTCAATTGAACGGTCACGCCTCTTTCGGCAAACCTCTGAACAATTGAAGGAGTTACAGATTTTACAGACCGTGGCAAACGCCTTGAACCGTTCTGCCAATATTCAAGAAGCGTTGGAACGAAGCCTGGAAGCAGTCATCACAGCCATGAATATGCGTTGTGGCTGGGTCGTATTGCTGGACGGCTTCCAAAAGAATCGCCTTGCGGCATCCTACAACTTGCCGCCCGAATTAGACCCTGCTGACTGGTCCGCCATGCGAACCCATTGTCGTTGTATTGAGTTGCTACAGCTCGGAAAACTGGATACGGCAATCAAAATCGTTGAATGTCAGCAGCTGAAAAAAGTGACGAGTCCTGATTACCCATATCATTCCCATGCCAGTATACCCGTTCGGGCTGGGACCATGCTTTTGGGGAATCTCAATATTGTGCCTCCATCTGGCTCCGCCATTACGATCGAGAATTACCGGCTCTTCAGCTCCATCGGCGATCAGATCGGTGTTGCAATTGAACGTGCTCGTTTGTATGAGCAAGCAAAAGAACAGCGTACTCGTGAACAACAAATCCTGCTTGGGCATGGACAAATGCTTTTGGGCGAACGCAAACTGCAAACTATCCTGAACCAAACCATAAAAGTGGTCTCTGATGCGTTGCAGGTTGAATATGCCATATTGGCTTTGGTTGCCGTTGATGGCAATTTTTCCATGAAAACTGATTTAGGTTTCTCGTCCTCGAAAACGCAGGATATCGCTGATGTTTTGCTTACCGATAACTCCGCCATATTTCAATCCATTCGCGTGAAGATGCCAGTCATTAATCTGGATCTTAATCTTGAAAAACAATTGAAAATAAACATGGACGATCAAAATATAATACTTACTTCATCATTGATCGTTCCGATGTTGATGGGCGAAGAAGCGCTTGGTAGCATCGCTGTGTATTCTCAGTTTCCCCGGCAATGGAGCGAAGACGAAATTCGCCTTCTTTCCCTACTTGCCAACCAGACAGCCATTGCTATTGAGAATACCCGCTTGCTCGAAGCTGAACATACTGCCCGCAAACATGCAGAGGTTCTCCACTTACAAACAATACAACAGTCCCAGGACATTATCCTCGCGTACGATACAACCATCGAAGGCTGGTCCCGCGCACTCGATTTGCGCGACAAAGAGACCGAAGAACACACCTTGCGCGTTACCAACTTGACAATCCAATTAGCGCAAGCTTTCGGAATAAGCGACGTTGAATTAAAACATATACGACGTGGCGCATTGCTCCACGATATTGGAAAAATGGGCATCCCTGATAACATTCTGCGCAAATCAGGAGCATTAAGTGATGATGAGCGGGCAATGATGCACCAGCATCCACAACTCGCGTATGAGATGTTATCTCCCATTGCTTATTTGTTGCCTGCACTGGATATCCCATATTGTCATCATGAAAAATGGGATGGCACTGGCTACCCGCGCGGACTCATGCGAGAAGAAATCCCGCTGGCAGCGCGTATCTTTACTGTGGTGGATGTTTTTGACGCACTGACCAGTGATCGGCCCTATCGCCCCGCATGGACAAAAAACAAGGCCATTGAATATATCCGCCAACAGGCTGGTTCACATTTTGATCCAAGAGTTGTAGATGTGTTTCTAAATTTAATCGGAAAGTCATAAACGGTAATTTGCTTTGCTTGCAGCAATATCCTATGAATTAGATATCAACTGTCACATCCGAGCCACATTTTGCCACGTTTTCAACATTAATCTTCCCTCAACATGGCTCGCTCCGCTAAACCAACGCGATCAAGGATGCGAATTTGCTGTTTGTCCATTTCGATCAGCCCCGCCCTTGTCAATTCACGGATGACACGGCTGAGTACATCGGGCACGGTTCCCAAATGTGCGGCGAGCTCGGTCTGATTCGTCCAGCGGCGGCGTTCGATCACATTGCCATCGGCGGAATCCAATAATAGTTTTGAAAAACGTGCTTCTACCGTCTTGAGTGAAAGATCTGACGCAAGCATCACCAAATCGATAATCTTATCCGCCATATTACCGATGATCTGCAACGCTGTCTGTGGATATTTCATCACTACCTCCTCCAACGCATGGCGCGGAATGAGCCAAATGCCCGACTCTTCCAATGCCACCGCCGTCACAGGATTGGGGCGTTTCGCTAGCACACCAATCTCATTGAATATCTCGCCGGCATCCAAAAAACGTAACACTTGTTCGCGTCCATCGGAAGCCGTTCGCAGGGCTTTCAAAGAACCATATTGCAAGTAATACAAATTGGACTCGGTATCGCCCTCCCAAAAGACAACCGCATTGGGTGGGAACACTTTCCATACTGCGCTTTTTGCAAGATCTAGCAGGGATGGCTCATCCAGTCCATGCAGGAATTCGAAGGCTTGCAATCTTTTGAGAAGAATATCGCTTTGCATCATACTCCTTGATTATGAAATGGTCACAATGCCGTGCAAAATTATTACAGCTTTTTCTTTCGCAATTTTGTCGATGTCTTGTAGAATCACGAAGTGATTCCCTGTACCAATTAATCAGCGTCCCCACGCGCACCCATCGCGTTCAATATGCAGGCTGGAATGGATAATTTCTTTTCAAGCGAATCCATGACATGTCGAGCCATCCGGTTATAAAATGTCAGGGATCGGTCGCTGGATTCTTTTTCCATAGTCACTAGTCGTTTTCCTGCCTCTGCTGATTTTCCCGATGCCAACAGTAGGATTGCTTCTACGAGATGGCTCTCTATAGCCACCAATCCTGAGGTAAGGGTACCTTCCGTCACGTTAAAAACACTTTCCGCTTTTTCCCGTTCACCTGATGCAAGATGAGCTAGCGCGAGATGGTTCCGAAGATAAGTTTTCAATTGGGGATCATTGGAAGCGGCGGGGAGCGCCAAAGCCTCTTCGAGGCGTACTTTCGCTTTGGCGAATTCTCCAAGGGCAAGCAAAATCGTTCCTGCCGTATCAAGGTAGGATGCCCGCCAGCGCATTTCGCCGGTCTCTTCGGTTTGTTTCAACAATCTCTCGATAATGGACATTGCTTCTTGTGCTTTTCCTCTTGCCAACAGAACCTGCGCGCGCTGGTTATCGGTTGTGGCTTCGCCTTGTACATCGCCGATTAAATGTTTGAGTTGTTTGGCGCGGTCGAGCATTTCAATTGCTTCGGCAGTACGTGCTTGCAGGTGATAGATCGCTCCAAGTGCGTTGAGTATTTTCCCCAATGTGAAAATGTCACCCATTGCCTGTACTGCATCCAAAATACCCTCATAACTTTGACGCGCTTCATCGATCTCACCTTGGTCGAAGAACAACGCTCCGATATTTCCTTTAATCCGAAACGCAGTTCGCAGGTTACCGGCAAGCAGTGCGGCTTCTTCTGCATTTCGCCAATGGGAGAGGGCGGCTGGGATATTCCGTTGAATATTTGCGAGAATGCCAAGGGAGTTGTATGCCATTGTATGAACTCCGGCAACAAGACGGATTTCGCGATGGATGAGCGGCTCTGCCAGTTTCAGCGCTTGATTTGCCAATTCAGCAGATTCTTCAAACCGGGATTGCATCAACCTCACAGTGCAGCGAACTGCCCGAGTTTCTGCCATCATGCCCGGGTTTGAGGGAGAGGCGGGAATTTTCTCTACTTCGTCGCATAGTTGGTCGGCTTCGGGAACTTTTCCCCTCTGCAACAAAAAACGAGCCAATTTCAATAATATGGAAACCCGAACTTCTGGCGCAGTGTTTGATTGAATTGCCAGGGCGAGAGCCTGACGTAAATCCGCTTCGGCATCTGCAGCGTGCCGCCCGCTCATGAGTAACTGCCCGCGAATGGAAAGTAATTGAATCTCCTGCTCTGCCGAAAGGAGGGATGAATTTTTGATGCGGGTCAGCATGGATGAAATCAAATCCGCTGCTGCTTCTCCCTGGCCGGTTGAATCCAGTTTCAGGAGGTTTTCCTGAAGATAGAGAAGGGTCTCTTCAACCTGTTCTGTTTGTGTCAGGTGATACAGCGGTTCGACAATGTTTTGGGTCGTGGCTCTCAGGTGGTTTGCTGCCAGAAGGTGAAATTGATAAAAGGAACCTCTCCACGTTTGAATGACAGCATTGAGATGTTCTTGCAGAAGGGGATGCAAATATGCACCTGAGGGGTTATCCAGAAAATGCCGCTTTAGAAGGTTGGAGATCGAATTGTTCAGGTTGTCAACAACACCCTGTGAATGAAGACGGTTTGCTAGATCGGCATTGAATAAATTGACCGGCTCTCGAAAAATGGAAATCAAGTAAAGAAGATTCTTGTCAGAATCGGATAAACCTTCCATTGCATTTTCCATGAGAAAGGTCGTGATTTCTCTTTGCGAGGATAACAACCTTATGAATTTTTCTACCTGAGAAGGGTTTTGCAGAATTTTGGCGCCTGCCAGTCTCAGGAGCATCGGGTTCCCCTGGGTGAGAGCGTGCAGATTTCGCATGACATCAATTGGGAGTAACAAACCCATTGATGTTAATAATGAGACAGTCTCTTCTTCTTCCATGCCAGAAAGCGGCAAAAACACTGCATGGCTGACCGCGAGTTTCTCGCGTGATACGAGCAGAAATCTACACTGACTCTTGGCAATTAGATCTTCGAGAAGAGAAAGGTCTCTCAAATGCTGGACTTCGTCCATGCAGATGAAGGGGTTTAAGGTGTGAATTTTTTCAGCAATGGAGGAAATTCCCGCTTCGAGCGAAATGTTGGTTGATTGCGTAAAAAGAGCCGCTTCTTCCTCTCCTTGCGAAACGAGGAATAAAGAAATCTGCCGTATGAACGTTTTCAGAGGAGATGGATCACTTTGGCTGACTGTATGCCAAAAAATAGGTTGTGTCCCATACACTGTTCGTATGAAGGAAGCAGCAAGAGCGCTCTTGCCAACGCCGGGGAACCCATATAAGAGGACGACATTTTGTTTATTTAAAATGGCTTTTAGCGAAGCGATTGCCGAGGTACGAAAGACCTCACTTCCTGCAATAACTGGAAGCTCTTCAAGAACGCCGATCTCTTCTGAAACAATCTTGTCTGAAGTTTGTTTCGCATGAGCCAGTTTAGCTAATTCCACGAGACGATTTGCTGAGTCAGATTGGTTTTCAAGCCCAAGCGCTGGGATGAATTGCGCCTGGATCATGGAAAGTTCCGGCAGGCGATGATTATGTTCAAGGCGGGAAATTTGCGCTTCACCATAGCCGACTGCCAAGCCCAGTTCTCGTTGACCCAGCCCTGCGCGGCGACGAAGGTATTTTAGATATGAACCAAAATCATGGAACTCTGTCGTAAATCGGCCATGTTTTGTCTGATTTGGTTTCATGAATAAATTATACAACTGCTGCAAGAATGGCAAATAATGTCATGTTTTTTTGCATTGGCTTTGTTATGCTGTGCAAAATGCGTATGCGGCGTGTGGTTCGTCGGCTGTCTCGAAAAAGGGATGGCAAAGGTTGGCAGGTTATGTGGATCGAGTCACCTGTTGAACCGGCTACCCAGACAATGCCGCATGTTTACCCAAACGAGGAGAATGAAATGAAGAAAAGATCTTCACGCCGGGGATGTTTGATTGGTGGTGGATTGACTCTCCTGCTGATATTACTTCTTGGCGGCGGGATATGGATGTTTGGAACTCAATCTCTAACATTCGATGGGGCGGCTTTATCTTCGGTGGTGGTAACGATCACTTCTCCCGTGAGTGGGGACGAGGCAAACGCGGGTGATTTTATTTCGGTAACGGCAGAGGCGGTTGCCACAGAGACGGTACAGGAAATGGAGTTGTTCCTCGATGGTCAATCTCTTGGAAAGGTGCCCGGTTCCAACGCCTCTTGGACGTGGCAGGCATGGCCCTTGGGCGTCCATTCGTTTTATGCGCAGGCAACAGACATGAAAGGAAATGTGGGATATTCGCAGGTGATTCTTGTTCAGGTACTGGCAGGAGATGGGGTGATCGAAGGTGTTGCAGGGGATGGGCAGACCTTGCCTCAGATCGGCGCGGGATATGGAGTGCCGCCGGATGTGATGATAGGAACGAATCCGAAAATAGACCCATCGTTGCCGTTGCCGGGAGGGATACAGGTGAAGATTCCGATCGGGAATGAAGGATCAGGCAATGGGTCCGGGCAGGGAAGCGAACAGGGACAGACTCCAAGCGGCGGGGCGAAGATCAATCCCATTCCAAATTCAGTCTTGTGGATCTTCAAGCCGACCCAGCCAGTAGACAAATCCTATTGTTATACATCGGGCGGGGCAGGAGTTTGGGAAAAGATACCCAAGAATCCATTTGATTTCTTTCAGGGTGTGGAGAATCTTTACACACAACTAAACCAAGCCGCAAATCAAACTGTGATCCAGGCGCAGTGTTGGGGCTGGATTGGGGATGTGTTGAAATACCTTGGGCAGGGACAGGCGCAGTTCGATGCCAGTAACCCTCTTAAAGAGATCGTGATCAATGCCGAAGGATTTTTTCTGACGGGAATCCCGAATATTCCGCAACCCCCACTAGGGAAAGGCGGAGGACCCGCTTCGGTGCCGCCTCCCTTTGCATTGCGTGAACCGAAGGATGCAAACGAATGCGTATCACATGGTGATCCCGTTGTCGCCGGATTCCTTTGTACTGCGCTTATGAATGCCAAGGTAAAGCAAAATATTATTCTGATTTGGGAATGGAAGCCGGAAGTTTGCTGGCCCGGCTTTTGCAAATACGGAGCCGATACGATCGCTGGATACACTCTTTATGAATATGACCCGTTTACGCATCAGGAAAAATATCTTGCTGACATAAAGTCTTCTGCCATGAGAGTTGCTTTTGTCCCCCTGCCTTGGGGCGCCAAGTGCTATGTTGTGGAAGCGTATGCAGACAGTCCCGGGTCTCAAGTCTCTGAAAAATCGGCAGTGTATTGCCCCGGAAACACGCCGACGGCGAAGAAGATCACACTGATGAACGTCACCGAATGGCTGACAACTGAGGATGTCCTTAGCCTTGGCGAAGACTGTCCCTATACTCAGGCTCATATATTCCGTCTGGATAATTCAGGATTCGGCTCTCAACCGGGTGAAGTTTACATTGGCGCAGCAATACGAGACTCCGAAGGCGGGATCGGCGTGTCAGATTGTTATATGGATGAATATTATCAGGGCGGGGTCAAATTCAAACTGGAGGGTGAAATTCCCTCCAATGCTGTAGTGCAAAAGGCGATCCTGCGATTTGTGAAACTCGATCAAGTTTATTTGGGTGGCGCTGTGGCTGCTCCAAAACCAAGTTCCTGTGTGGTCACAGTTAGCGGACCAGATCAAAGCTGGAGCGGGATGATAGATGCCGATCATTGGATCAACGGAACCATGCCATATGGCGGACCGAGTGTATCAGTCAATCCCTACACCGCTCCACAGGCAGATGTAACGACCATCGTCAGCAAGTGGATGAATAAACCGGGCAGTAACTTTGGCTTTGTCTTGCGGGGCTGGTTCCCAGCCTTGCCAACGGAAGAGGCAGACACTTCGCTCTGCGTTTCTGCTATCGGTAATTTCCAACTGGATGTTTATTACTTCCCAGCTCCTTAACATGGAGAAGACCATGAACTCAAAAAAACTTTCCCTTATTGCTTTGATGCTGGCGATACTATGCGGTTGTTCTCCCGCATCGGATGGATCGAATTCATTCGGTTCGGACTCGCCGCGAGCCTGGTTCGATGCGCCTTTGCCCGGCACGATTTTATGGCCGCCCAATCCATGTGCGATTGTAGCGCATGGCGCATCTCCAAATGGAGTCGCTGTCTTTGAATTGCTGATCAACGGGCAATCATCCTCGGTTCCAAGCCCTGATACAGCTGCATCACTCGTTACATTAAACCGCGACTGTGCGGTGACCGAACCCGGTACCTATGCTCTTCAATTGCGGGCGCAGGATAACAAAGGAAATTGGAGCGGATATGCTGAAACCTTTTTCGTCATCCCCGGCGAAGATGTGGAAATAGTTCCGCCTCAGCCTGTGGATCCGGTTCTGACTCTGACCCCCAGACCGACTCTTACGCCCGCGCCTTCTGTGCCCGATGAACTTTCCGTAACCGAAGTCTCGACTTGGGTGGTGTACGTCGGCGACTCTTCATGCGGATCGATGGAGACGGTTGTGACGGCTCGTGCCACTGCTTCAAAAGGGATCGCCGCTGTGGTGCTGTTCTATAACTTCAACGGCGGCGAGTTTCAAAGCGTTGGCATGAACCCGATTGGCAATGACCTGTATCGCGGCACGATCAGCATGTCCGCCATGTTTGGAAATTCGATCCCGTTTGATACTGCCATTATTGGCTATCAGGTAGTCGTTCAGCAAAGTGACGGGGATACTTCCCTGCGTACGCCGGTCAACCCTGATATTGAAGCGAAAGCCTGTGGGTCAGGCAACTCAGGTGGTCAGCCTCCGGTCGATGCCTGTAATGCCTTCACCGACCAACGCACATGTGTCGCCAACAACTGCAACTGGTGGCAGGTCAATGACACTACGTTTATTTGTCAAAGTAAACCGTGACCATGCGTATCATCGAAAAACTTGCTGTCCCCATATTTCTCGTTGCCGGAGGAATGGCATATCTCGCGGATGAATTCAACATGCCATTCCTCTTGCCTGTGGCATTTTCCATCTTTGGGTTGTTTGCTGTGGCTTTAGGGGCAGGGACTTTGATTCAAGGCAGGCTTCAATTGTTAGACCGGCTCTACAGCCGCCGTGAACATTATTCGGGTCTCTCTGCCAGACTGTTGGGATTGATCATCCTCCTTTTTGGCGCAGGGATTTTGCTCCATACCATCGTGGAATGGATGAACCCCGGTATGGCAAATGCTTTTCTCGTCAGCCTTGTCGATACAGATCGCGGACGCGGCGTTTTATGCATCACGTTCGGCTTCTTTATCCTTCTATTCGGTTTGATCCGGCTTATCTCTGGCAGCGCCCACAGCCCCGTATTGCGGTCTGGCTGGGTTGACCTTGGTTTTCGATTATGGGGAATGTTTGGAGTGTTAATCGGAATTCTATTAGGCGTAGTTGGCGTTTGGTGGATGTTTGTGCCATAAAAAACAGAGGAGCAAAGAATGAATCAAAAAATGGTTTTTCCCATTCTTGTATTGTTTGCAGCACTTCTGGCTTGCAGTCTTCCTGGCTCGGCTCCGGCTGAGCCGACAGTGATTGCCTTGCCACCCACACCGAACTTGCCTATTGTTGCCAGTCCCATATCTCAGCCTCAAAATCCATCAGCAGAATCTACGTTTACAGTGAAGTTACCTGCTTCTGCTTGTTGGATGGATTCGAATGTGACAGTTTCTATCGGGCAGGTGGTCAGTATTACAGCAACCGGGACGATCAACACCTGGGCAGGAAATGACATCAGTTTCAACGACCCAAATGGACAGTCAGAGAATATCTGTCTTGATGCGAAATGTCCGCTCATAAATGCCGGTTATGGAACGCTGGTTGGAAGAGTGGAAGACCAGCAGCCGTTTCGCGTGGGAGAGACAACTGAGTTCACAGCCCAGAAGAGTGGACGGTTATTGTTCACCGTTAACGATTGGGAATGTACTGATAATAGCGGCGAGTTCGACCTGGTTATCACAGTTAAGTAGAAAAAGTTCAAATTTTGAAGGAGAAACCATGAAATGTAAAACTCTTTTTCCACTATGGATTATGCTTCTCGCTACATTTGCGTGTAGTATTCCCGGTACCACTCCAACGCAACCTACTGTGATTGCTTTACCTCCCACTCCAAACCTTCCGGTTTTTGCCAGTCCCGTTCCACAAAATTCGACGGGTGGAAATGATGCGGAACCGATTTTCTCAAATTCTGTTCGTGAAGAATTCGACGGCAAACTTTCACCCGGGCTCGGCTGGACTTGGCTCCGTCAGGATGACTCTGCCTGGTCTCTGACAACAACTCCGGGCTGGCTGCGGATCAATCTATCAACCGAAGGATATTTGAGCGGATTGCCGGGCAACGTCCTTACCACATCCGCACCACAGGGTGATTTTGATATTCGTACATCGGTAAATTTTTCGCCATCGCAGAATTTTGAGTTTGCCGGTTTGGTTATTTTGTTCGATGAGAAATCTGTCTTGCAAGCCGGGCACGCCTACTGTGACCTGGGGAACTGCCCGGGCAGCGGCTTTTATTTCGACAACTTGCAGAATGGCTCAACAGTGGGGGATAATTTTGGCATAGCAGGATCAAGCGATATAAGTCAGATTCGCATTGTTCGACAAGGTAATAATTACACTGCTTACTATCAAACGGACGGCGTCAATTGGGTTGTGATCGGCAGTCACACCGTAGATCAACAACCGGTCTCCATCGGTCTCCTCGCTGCCCAGACGCCTTCTGTGGGAGCATTTGCCGAGTTTGATTACATCGAGATCAATCAACCATAATGATGTCCAATAGATGCGCTTCCCCTTCATATCAATAACTTGCCATACGCATTAAACCGTCAAGACGCCATGTTGCCAAGTTTTTTGTGTCTCTAATTTCTTCCTTGGCTGTCAAAATTGGGTTTAACTGAGTAACCTGGGTCGATAATTTTATAAAATGCATGATTTTGCATTATCGTCAAGATGTATAATAACGACCAGTTATTATCATGCTTAAAAGTCTTCAGGGACGATTAACCCTTTTATTTACCGCCTTCGTCTTACTTGTAGCTGTTTCTGTTGCCGCGACATTGTGGGGAAGTGAGACACAAAGGCAGGACGCTCTTGTGATCAACCTTGCAGGGCGTCAGCGTATGTTGATTCAGCAAATGACCCGTCTCGCGCTTCAATTGCAAGGCGGGGATGAGTCCGCGCTGGGGGAGTTGCGCGAGTCGGAGCGGATGTTCGGCGAAACTTTATTCGCTTTGCAAAACGGGGGAGGGGCTCCATACCTGGAAGATAGTATCGCCACCCTGCCAGAGACAAGCGACCCGCAGATTTTAGCCGCGTTGCAAGATATAGAATCGAATTGGCTTCAATATCGTTCCATGTTGGGCACAAGTACCGCTTCGCCGCCCGAGCCGGGTCTGTTGCAGGTCGACCTTGGAATCCAATCCAAAATTCTGGTTCAAAAAACAGATGCCGTTGTGCGTTTGTATGAAGCCGCCTCAATTGCAAAGGTAAATCGCCTGCGCCTGATTCAATTTGTATTTTTAATCTCCGCTCTGGCGTTGCTGGCGGTCGGCGCATGGACCATGCGGAGTTCCTTGTTAAAACCGCTTCTGGCGTTGGGTGTGGCGGCAAAAGGACTCGGGAAGAATCAGCTTGATGCGGCGGCGCAGGTTCAAGGTCCCGAAGAGATGCGGGTGTTGTCTCAGGCATTTGACGATATGCGACTCAGTCTTCAATCCGCCCGCGTTGAACTCATCCAATGGAACGCAGAGTTGGAACAGCGGGTTGCCCAGCGTACACAGGAATTGGAGACACTCAATCAGGTCAGCCGTGAGATCTCATCGCGACTCGATATTCAACAAGTGTTGAATTCCGTCACCGAAAAGGCGCGCACGTTGCTGGGCGGTGAGGTGGCTTCGTTGTGCCTCGTCGATGAAAACCAGCATTGGCTGAAACTTCAGGCATTGAGCGGACCGCAACATGCGATTGTTGGCAAGGTGATGCCGACCGATGAGCAATTTGCACTGGCGGTACTGACAAGCGACCACACCATGATCTGCGGTTCGGATTCATGCAATGGCGGATGCCGTATGCTTTCGGATGAATATCGCGCCAGTCATCTTGCGGCTCCGTTGCGCATTGGCGACCGCGTCATCGGCGCCTTATGCGTGGGAAGCCCCGCGCAAAATCAATTCGCGAACGAGTCCGCCGAGATGTTAACCAAACTGGCAAACGTCGCCGCAATTGCGCTGGAAAATGCGCGGCTGTTCGCGCAAGCCGAGCGCGTGGCAACCCTTGAAGAACGCCGCCGCGTTGCCGCAGAAATGCACGATGGACTTGGGCAGACGCTTTCCTATCTTGGCTTGATGACCGATCAAGTTGTGGAATTTCTTTCCAATGGAAAGAAAGGCGCGGCGCTGGATCATCTTGGCAAAACGCGCGAGACGATCAACAAAGCCACCAGCGAAGTGCGCCGCGCCATCAACCGTTTGATGGAAGAACCGCCCTCTTTGGATTTATACACCCGCCTGCGTGCTGCGCTGGACGAGATCGCCTCACAACATGACTTTGAACTGGTCTGGCTACCCGAGCCTGATTCTGCGCCTGAATGTTCTCCCGCCACCGCCGAGCAGGTCATCAACATCGTCCGCGAGGCGTTGATCAATTCCGCCCGTCACGCGGGGGCGCGGAAGGTGAGCGTGTTTGCAGGCAGGTGCGGCGAAGAATATTTTGTGACAGTTGAAGATAACGGTCACGGATTTGATTCATCCCAACCCGCTCCCAACGGGCATTTCGGTTTGCAGATTATGAACGCGCGTGCCGAACACATTGGCGGGCGAATCGAGATTCAATCTGCGGTGGAACAAGGTACTCGAGTTACTTTATGGTGGAAGGCATAACGAAGAGATGAATATGGAAAAAATCCGCGTGTTGATCGTTGATGACCATGTACTTTTCCGCGAAGGGCTGGCGGGTATCATCAGCTCCCAACCCGATCTGCAGGTGGTTGGCGAAGCCAGCGACGGATTTGAAGCCCTCGTCAAGGCGCAGGAATTAAAGCCAGATTTGATCCTAATGGATGTGCAAATGCCTGGCATGGACGGCATTGAAGCGGCGCGGCAGATCCGTCACACCCTGCCAGAGACGATCATAGTCATGTTGACCATTCGCGGCGATGATTCCATGCTTTTCGACGCACTCAAGAATGGAGCACAAGGCTATCTGTTAAAAGACATCCGCTCACAAGATTTATTGGAAATGCTGCGCGGCGCATTGCGTGGGGAAGCCGCATTGTCACATAATCTGGCGGGACGTGTCCTTTCGGAGTTTCGGCGCTTGAGCACGGGCGGCGTTTCAGAGTCAGAAGACGATGGTGGGTTATCGGAAAGAGAGCAGCAGGTGTTGGTGCAGGCGGCAAAAGGCGCAACGGATAAAGAGATCGCCGCTCAGTTGAATATCAGTCTGAACACGGTGAAAACCCACATTCGCAATATTCTCTCCAAGTTGCATGTTCATACGCGGCGTGAGGCGGCAAAGGCAGCCCACGCAAGAGGGATTTTGTAGGTGGGAACGAACTAATTCTTTTCGAAAAAGAGTGATTAATCAATCACTCTTTTTTCATTCCTGAGTCGGGAGGACGGGGGATGGGAATGAGGCGGGGATTAAAGTATTCTTGGGGGAAGCATTGTTCATTTTTTCACATATAATTAAAAGTGCTCGAAACTCTTTATAGGAGATGCCGTCCCATGCTTCATTCCCTTCATCAGGAGGCTGTAACCCATGACCAATAAAAAAGGCAAATCGAAAGGGAGCACGACTCTATTTGTCATCATGTTTTTCGCCATCCTGTTATCAGGATGTATGTCTGCGCCGAGGAAAGGGGCGATACCGGTTTCTGTCAAAGCCATTGATGCGGGAGACGCGGAGAACGGGCGAAAATTATTCATGGGCTACGCCCACTTTGAGAACGAAGGTCCGCCCTGCATGGGATGTCATAGTATTGGCGATAACGGACTGCTCGGCGGGGGAAATATGGGTCCGAACCTGACCGATGTTTCTGACCGCCTCACACAAAATAAAATGATCTCCATTTTAGCCAATAGCGGAGCAGAAATTTCGCCTGTTATGGAACCCATCTATACCACGCATCCGCTGACCGAAGCCGAGCAAGCCGACTTGATCGTCTTCATGACGGAGTCTGCTGGCGAAGAGGAAGTTGACAAGGAATGGATGGTGTTTGTCCTTAGTTTCGGCGGAGTTGGGGCTGCGGTCGTGTTTTTCGGGATTATCTACCGCAACCGTCTACGCGGCGTTCGCAAGACACTTGTCCGTGACGCGGTGAGGAAGCAACAATAACTCATACGACAATGCTCGCATTGTCATTCGCAAGGTAAACCTTGCGGTACTGAAATACAAACAAGGAGGTATCCGTGAGCTGGATCGAAGAAATCGCAAACCCGCAAGCCCGTCAGTGGGAGGAGTTTTATCGGAATCGCTGGCAGCATGACCGTGTGGTACGCAGTACGCACGGCGTGAACTGCACAGGCAGTTGTTCGTGGATGATCTATGTGAAGGACGGCATTGTGACCTGGGAATTGCAGGCGGTGGATTATCCGTCGCTGCAGCCTGGTCTTCCGCCGTATGAGCCGCGTGGATGTCAGCGCGGAATTTCGTTCTCGTGGTATCAGTACAGCCCGATTCGCGTGAAGTATCCGTATATGCGCGGGGTGTTGCTCGACCTGTGGCGCAAAGCCAAAGAGGAGCACAAAGACCCCGTCGAAGCGTGGAGAGCCGTCATTGAGAATGAAGCGGCGCGTAAGTCATTCCAGCAGGCGCGGGGCAAGGGCGGATTCCGACGCGTGAAATGGGATGAAGCGTTGGAGATGATCTCCGCGTCCACGATTTACACCGTCAAAAAATATGGACCCGACCGCATTATCGGGTTCTCGCCGATTCCCGCCATGTCCATGTTGAGTTACGCGGGCGGGAGCCGCTTCATGCAATTGCTGGGCGGCGTGAGCATGAGTTTTTACGATTGGTACAGCGACCTGCCGCCCGCCAGCCCCGAAGTGTGGGGCGAGCAGACCGACGTTGCCGAAAGCGCAGATTGGTTCAACGCCAAGTTCATCGCGTCGGTCGGGTCGAACATGAGCATGACACGCACGCCCGATGTGCATTTTGCCGCGGAGGCGCGTCACAACGGGACGAAGTTGGTGGTCTTCGCGCCTGATTTTAGTCAGGTCGCCAAGTATGCTGACTGGTGGGTTCCCGTCAACGCGGGGCAGGATGGCGCGTTTTGGATGGCGGTCAATCACGTCATCATGAACGAGTTCCATTATCAAAACCCGACGCCTTACTTTTTAGATTATCTGCGCCAATATTCGGACGCGCCCTTCCTTGTGGAACTGAATGAGGTGGATGGAAAATTTGTGCCTGGGCGTATGATCCGCGCGGGGCAGGTGGAACGTACGAAAGATGTTGAAAACGGCGAGTGGAAATTTTTGGTGTGGGACGAGATCAGCGCCGCGCCGCGGATGCCGCAAGGCAGTCTCGGATTCCGCTGGCAGCAGCAGAAGGGGCAATGGAATCTGGAGCCGAAGGACGGTCTGGATGGAAGCGAGATCCGCGCCCAACTGACCTTCCTGGGTTCAGCGGATCAACTCTCCGTTTCGTTTGCGGAGTTTGGCGAGAACAAATCCTTCCAGCGCAACATCCCCGTTCGATATATTGAAACCGCGAACGGCAAAACTGCTGTGGCGACCATCTACGATCTATTGATGGCGCAGTACGGCGTTGGGCGCGGACTCGAAGGCGATTATCCCGCGAACTATGACGAGGAGAATCTTTCGTACACGCCCGCATGGCAGGAACGCTACACAGGCATTGACCGTCAGACCGTGATTCAATTTGCGCGCGAGTGGGCGGTGACCGCCGTCAAGACCGAAGGCAAGTGTATGGTCATTATCGGCGCGGGCGTCAATCACTGGTATCACAACAATCTCATTTATCGCGCCTGTATCGGCACGTTGATGTTGACGGGTTGTGTGGGGCGCAACGGCGGCGGTTTGAATCATTACGTTGGGCAGGAGAAACTTGCTCCCGCCGCGCCGTGGGCTTCGATTGCCTTTGCGTTGGATTGGCAGAAGCCACCGCGCCAAATGAACACGCCGTCCTTCCATTATGTTAATACCGATCAATGGCGATACGAACGCACCTACACGGAACCTCAGCCTGTTACACGTCCTGACGGTGAAAGCCACCGCGACATGACTCAGGAGCACACGCTTGATGCAAACATCCGCGCGGTGCGTATGGGATGGTTGCCGTCGTATCCGCAGTTCAATGTCAGTTCGTTGGAAATTGTCAGGCGGGCAGAGCAGGCTGGGGCGAAGTCCGATGCGGAAATTCGTCAATGGGTGGTGGAGCAACTTAAGTCGGGCGAACTGAAGTTCGCAGTACAGGATCCCGATGCTCCCGAAAACTGGCCTCGGCTATGGTTCATCTGGCGCGGAAATGCGCTCAATGCCAGCGCGAAGGGACAGGAATATTTCTTCAAGCATTATCTCGGCACGCATCATCAGGTGATTTCGGAAGAGGTGGATAAGAGTCACTTCAAAGAAGTTGTGTACCGCGATGAAGCGCCCGAAGGTAAATTGGATTTGGTGGTAGACATCAACTTCCGCATGGATACGTCCGCGTTGTATTCGGACATCGTCCTGCCGACCGCGAGTTGGTATGAGAAGGATGATTTGAACACGACCGACATGCACTCATTCATCCATCCGTTGCAGATGGCGGTGCCGCCTTCATGGGAGTCGAAATCGGACTGGGATATTTTCAAGATCTTGGCGGGCAAGGTCAGCGAACTCGCGCAGGTTCATTTGCCCGAACCCGTGCGCGACTTGGTTGCCATGCCGCTTCAACACGATACGCCCGCCGAGATGGCGCAAGCGCACATCCGCGATTGGGCGAAGGGTGAGTGTGAACCCATCCCTGGCGTGACCATGCCCAACTTCGTCGTGACCGAACGCGATTATGCCAACCTGGGCAAGCGTTTCATTTCGTACGGTCCCAAAGTGGAGAAGGAAGGCTTTGCCATCCACGGGATTCATATCGAAGTGGGCGATTTGTATCGACAGATGATGGAAAGCCGTCCGACCGTTTCATGGGATGACCAGCGTTACCCGTCACTGGAGTTTGCCCGTGAAGCCGCGAATGTGATTTTGCATTTGGCTCCCGAAACCAACGGCGAAGTGGCATACCGCGCTTTTCAAGCGGAAGAAGAGCGCATGGGACTCAAACTGACCGACCTGGCAGAAGATACCCGCGCCACCCGCATGACCTTCAACGACATTCTGCGCCAGCCGCACCGATTGCTCAATAGTCCGATCTGGACGGGCATTGTGTCCGATGGACGCCCGTACTCGGCGTACACGCTCAACGTGGAACGGCTCGTCCCGTGGCGCACGTTGACGGGACGCCAGCATTTCTATCTCGATCATGAAGGCTATCTGGCGTATGGCGAACACTTACCAACATACAAGCCGCGCCCTGATCCATTGGCGTTTGGCGATTTGGACAAGAGCCGCAGCGAAGGCAAGACGATTCAGTTGAATTACCTGACACCGCACGCCAAGTGGCACATCCACTCGAATTATTTCGACAATGACCGCATGTTGACTCTCTCGCGCGGTATCGAGCCGATGTGGATCAGCGAGCAGGACGCGAAGGAAATCGGCATCGTGGACAACGACTGGGTTGAACTGTACAACGATCACGGCACGACCGTCACCCGTGCCATCGTTAGCGCACGCATTCCACCTGGAATTTGTATTGTCTATCACGCGCCTGAACGAACGATCAGCACGCCCAAGTCACCCATGCGCGGCAACAAACGCGCAGGCGGACACAACAGCCCGACGCGCATTCACCTCAAGCCGTCATTGATGGTTGGCGGGTATGGACAGTTCACCTACAGTTTCAATTACTGGGGTCCGACGGGCGTCAACCGCGATACGTTTGTTTTGGTGCGTAAACTGCCTGGAAAGCCAGAGTTCTAAAAGACCTTTACCACCAAGGGTCACAAAGATACACAAAGTAAAAACCTTGTATTTTCTTAGTGACACTTTGTGGTGAAGAAAAGGAAATCACATTATGAAAATCCGCTCACAAATTTCAATGGTATTTCATCTCGATAAGTGCATTGGCTGCCACACGTGTAGTATCGCCTGCAAGAACATTTGGACCGACCGACAAGGTGCGGAGTACATGTGGTGGAACAATGTCGAGACCAAGCCTGGTACGGGCTTTCCCACTTTATGGGAAGATCAGGAAAAATACAAAGGCGGCTGGGAACTCAAGAACGGCAAAGTGGAATTGAAAATGCAAAACCGCGCACAGACGCTGGGAAATTTGTTTTCCAACCCTGCCCTGCCGACGATGGACGATTATTACGAACCGTGGACGTACAACTACAGTGACCTGTTCAACTCTCCGCTCGGCGATGACCAACCTACGGCGCGTCCCATCTCGCGCATCGATGGCAAACCAATTGATATTGAGTCGGGCCCCAACTGGGATGATGACCTGAGCGGCTCCAATGTCTATGCGGTCAACGATCCGCTATTGAATGATATGAGCGAAGAAGAGAAGCAGCGTCTCTTTTCCATCGAGCAACTTTTTTACTTCTACATGCCGCGCATTTGCAATCACTGTCTCAACGCGGGTTGTGTGGCGGCTTGTCCTTCGGGCGCGATCTACAAACGCGCCGAAGATGGCATTGTGTTAATCAATCAAGATAAATGCCGTGGTTGGCGCATGTGCGTTTCATCCTGCCCGTATAAGAAGACCTTCTACAACTGGTCAACAGGCAAATCAGAAAAATGTATTCTGTGCTACCCACGCCTCGAATCGGGACAGGCTCCCGCCTGCTTCCATTCCTGCGTGGGGCGCATCCGCTATTTGGGCGTGTTGCTTTATGACGCTGATCAGATCGAAGCCGCAGTCAAAGTCCCTGATGAACAACTCGTCCAACGCCAGCGCGAGATGATTCTCGATCCGCACGACCCGAAGGTTGTTGCCGCCGCGAAAGAAAGCGGCATCCCCGACGGCGTGATCACCGCCGCGCAGCGTTCGCCCGTCTATCGCTACGTGAAGGAATGGGAACTCGCGCTTCCGCTTCATCCCGAATATCGCACGCTGCCCATGCTGTTCTACGTCCCGCCGCTTCTGCCCGTCCTCAATGCGACCCAGAGCAGCGGAACCCAGCGCGTGGAGACCGACCTGTTCAGTTCGCTGGAAAACGCCCGCGTGCCTGTGCGTTATATGTCGCGCACGCTGGCGGCTGGGAACGATGAACTGGTCATCAAGTCCTACCAGAAGATGATCGCTGTCCGCCTGTACAAACGCGCCCAAACCGTCGGCGATGTGACCGTGGAAGAGGCGAATGCCGCGCTTGCCAAAGCAGGCATGGACGCGGAAGAAGCGGAAGCCATCTATCATCTGACTTCGCTTCCAACTTATCAGGAACGCTTTATGATTCCGCCCGCCAGCCGCGAAGGCGACATCGAAGAGACGTATGATCCGCAGCAGCGCAAAGCCGAAACGGGATTTGGTCGCAGCCAGGGCGCGCGCAGAGGTTTGTAATCATGAGCAAAGACATCACAGGTCTCCTCTATACCCAGTTCGCTGATCTGATCTCCTATCCCGGCGGCGATCTGTTCTCCATAACGGAATCCTGCCTCGGCGGGGTGCGAAGCGTTCATCCAGAAGCAGCGGATGAATTGGCGGCATTCCAGAATGGAATCCAAAATCTGTCCGTTCAAAAAATCGAAGAACTCTATACGGTCACATTTGATATGCAGCCTGTTTGTTATCCGTATGCGGGCTATCAATTGTTTGGCGAGAGTTACAAGCGCGGCGCGTTTATGGCGCAGTTGAATGAAGCCTACCGCGCTTTCGGGTACTCGTCGGGCGAAGAACTGCCCGATCATCTCGCCGTCATCCTGCGCTTTCTTGGCTTGGATTCTGCCAACCGTCAGGGCGAGTTTTGCCAA
>DDSH01000021.1 GCA_002343775.1 Anaerolineales bacterium UBA2395 | reverse complement strand
GGCGCTTCGGGAGACTGGTGATGCAATTGAAGAGACTGTTCCGCCCGCTATTGCAAACAATGAAAGGACCCTTCAGAGAGCGCTTGACATGATTCCCTCAAGGGAAGTCGCGGAGCGCTCTCTTGAGATCATCCAGAGCGAAGTGGATCTGGCTGTCTCAGAAGGCGGCGATGTATTATTCCTAGATCAACGCCAACTGCTGACCTTCGGTTTTATTCAGAATGTCCCCTTTGTACCGGAGTACGAAAAGAAAAGATTGATGAACGAAGCCATGGGCGAGGAGGCGGCTTACTTCGAAATATTCTATGCCGATATTTCAAAGCAGCGATTTTCCCTGATCATCTCTGAACCACTGCGGACTCCGGAAAAAGACAGCACAGTAGTGTTTGGGGAGGAGAACAATGCCTGGGTGAAATGGGTCTCAATTCCTGTACTTTGTTATTACGAACCGAAAATTACGCTCACCGAGGTCAATGTAGAATTGCTTGTCCCCAAAGCCGTGCCGGATGATTGTTTGGATAAGATGCCCTAAGGAGCCGTGTGAATCTATTTTACCTATACCTGCGACTCATCCGTCACTTTATGCCGGAAAGCCTGGCGCGCTTCCTTCTTAAGCGACGCTGGATCATCAAACCGGGGCTTGAGTCGAACGACCCTGCTGCGGCGGTGGAACAGTATGTCAATGTTCTTGCGAAGAATGGGCTGATGCTTGAAGGAAAGCGGATACTGGTCTTCGGATATGGCGGGCGGTTTGCCGTTGGCGTGGATCTGCTCAGATGTGGCGCGGCGCATGTGGTTTTGTGCGACCATTTCGTGTTGTTGGACGAGGAACGGAACAGGGAATTGCTCCCGGCGTATGAAAGTTATCTGAAATTGGAAGGGGATCGGGTCCAGCCGCGAAGCGAATACATCACCCTGCTGCATGGTGATATCCGCGAAGAATCCATCCAGAAGCAGATCTCGCAAGTGGATGTTATCCTCAGTACTTCTGTGTTCGAGCATTTGGATGATGTGCCGGGTATCACAACGGCGCTGGCCAAACTGACCGCACCCGGCGGCATCCATTTACATTTTGTGGATTTACGCGATCATTTTTTCAAATATCCGTTCGAGATGCTGAAGTTTTCAGAAAGTGTATGGAGAAGTTTCCTGAACCCGACCAGCAATTTGAACCGTTATCGTTTGAACGATTACAAGCGCGTTTTCGAGTCGAATTTTGTGAAGGTTGAGTTTACGGTGTTGGAACGATTGATGGTTGAGTATCACAAGTCGAAGGACAAGATTCGTCCGGAGTTCAAGACTGGTGAAGATGATGTGGATGCGGTGACGCTGATTTATGTGGTGGCGAGGGAGCCGAAATAGTTCGGAGATTTAAGATGCGTGTCAAAATAGACCGATTCATTTCGCGGTATGAGTTTCTGATTCCTCTTTTTATTTTTTTTCTGTTTCTGGCAGTGTCTGTGCCAGGTGTGAGTTGGGGTGCGCCTGCTTTGTGGAACCCTGACGAATTGGTCTGGCGTGTGGATCTGGCGTTGAATGGGGAGCTTCAGTTCGATGTGACCGAACCTGATTTCAATTATCCCTCCCTGCCGAAGCAAGTGATGTACTTGATCGGGTTGCTAACCTATGGGATGGGGCGCTCGACGTTTGCGTTTATTGTGGCAGCCCGGATCTTTTCCGGTATTCTTGGGGCTTTGGTTGGCGTTTTCGTTTATAAGACCACGCGGGTGATCGGTGCGGGGAAGGCGGTTGCAACCCTGGCTGGTGTTTTATACATTGTGAGCGGAGTCGCCGCTGCCAACAGCCGGTTTGCGCATAATGATCTCTATGTGCAGTTCTTCACATTTTTGTGTTTGTATTTTGTTTTGAAGTTTCATTACACCAATAAATTGGGCTGGCTTTTTGCCTCGTTTGTTGCGGTGGGAATGGCTGCCTCAAGCAAGTATACCGGCGCCAGCATGGTGCTCCTGCCGGTGGGTGTGCTTGTTTTCATGAATTGGGGATATGTTCGCGCCAATATGCGACGGTTTTTAGGCATTCTTGCTGCCGGGGCATTCCTGGTGATTCTGGGGTACGGAATTGGCACTCCCCGCCTTTTGATCTCGCCTGTGGAATACCTGAGCAACGCGATTCCCGCTGCTCTGCGCTTCTCTCAATACGGATTTAATTCGGGCGCCCCCATCGGCTTGTACGGTCAGTGGGCGGTGTTCAAGGATGCCGTTGGTGTTTTCGCCTACTACTTTTTCCTGCTGGGAGTTGCTTGGTTTGTCGTCCGCCTGGTGTTGCACCGATTTGGCAAAGCGGGCATGGAACATGAAATGATGGGCGGAGTTTCAATTCTTTTAATAAATGTGCTTATCTTTGACCTGCCCTTCCTGATTTCGATCAATTACATTCCACGCCACTTTATACCTTTTGTGCCGTTGATGGCTGTGTTAGCCGCGCTTTTTCTGGACGATGTACTGGGCATTGCCCGAAAAAAGGATTGGCGGTTTGTCCCATCTTTTGCCGCCGTTGTTTTGGTGCTTGGTTTGGCGTACTCGACCCTGCGTCTGGTTAGTATTGCTTTGTTGTTCATGAACGACGCGCGCATCCCTGCGACCGAGTACATTGCACAGATCCGTGGGTATGGGAAAAGCATCGAATACACCCTGTATCCTCCCTTTGTGGAAAAGAGGCGTTTTATGCGGGCGCATAATTATCCGATCTATTTTATAAAATATGTGGATGATGTTGTTCCCACCGGTGGACGTTATGAATACAACCTCGGCGAACAGGGGCTGCTGGAAAGAAATACGGACTATTTTGTTATTGACAGCTACACCTATGATCGTTTCTTTACACCTTCTGTCTGTGAGACCAACCCGGTGGAATGTGACTTTTTCAAGCAATTGATCGCAGGCGAGGTGTCAAGTTACCGTTTGCTTGCAAGATTCGCATACCGCCTTCCGGCTTGGCTTCCGCAAACGAGTGTGTCGGCGGTTAATCCAGATATTCTCATTTTTGAACGGGTGTCAAGTCCATGAAGTCTGTTCCCCTTTGTCATTTCATGCAGTAGATGGATTTTTTTTTCCGGCGAGGGCGAGCCGGATAGCGCGAAACTTGGGTATGCTGAATCAGAAGAGCCGCGGCTGGTCTTCTTTGTTGTGGGGTCTTCCAATGGGCTGGTCGTGTTTTATTTGGAAGATCCGCCGGATTTTTTCCCGCATGCTTCCGATGTATATCTTGTGGGCAAATGGTCTGAAGCGGGGTATTTCTCCCCGAGGGAAGCGTTTGTGGTACATGGCGGGCAATCAGCAAAGTATCGATTGCCGTGAAATTCAAACAAATTTGATCCGTCTTGCGGCGAATGCCACCATTCTGAAAAGCAGGATGCCGTGTTTCCAGCGCGAGATGTTGGTCGTGCCGTAGGTGCGCTCCCGGTAGCGGATGGGGAGATCGACGATTTTCCGGTTCAGTTTTGCCGCGCCGAAGATCAGGTCAAAATCTCCAAAGGGATCGAAGTCGCCGAAATAAGAGCGGTTTGCCGCGATTGCCTCGTAATCTTTGCGCCAGAGGACTTTCGTGCCGCACAGTGTATCTTTGACGGGCTGACCAAGCATCCATGAGAATGCCATGCTGAACAGTTTGTTACCAATGAAGTTAAGTGTGCGCATCGCCTCTTTTTCCATTGGATAGACCAGGCGCACGCCGTTGATGAACTCTCCCGTGCCGGAGGCAATGGCATCGTAAAATCGCGGCAGGTCTTCCGGCGGGACGGTCAGGTCGGCGTCGAGGATCATGAGGATGTCGCCGGAGGCTTTCTCGAAGCCGAGCCGAATTGCGTCGGCTTTGCCAATGCCCGGCTGGCGGAAGAGAAGGCTCGAGGTCCCGGGGTGAAGCGCCATTTCCTTTTCAATGGTTTCGTACGTTTTATCCTTGGAATGCCCTTCCACGAAAATGAGTTCAGTTTTTGATCCCATTTGTGGAAGGCGCTCGAAGATATTTCTGATGTTGCCTTCTTCGTTGCGCGCTGCAACCACAACAGAGACGCTGGGGTTTTCAACCGGCTGCGGGGCGGGGCGGGCAATGACAAAGTTGGAGAGCGCCAGATTACGCAGGAGCCAGAACCGCACGAGGTAACGGTTGGCGAAACCGCCCAGCGGAAGGGGGAAGAGAATTTCGTTGGTGGTGCGAATGGTCTCAAAACCGGCGAGGCGCAGGAGGTTTGTCACGTCTTCGGGGGTAAGCCAGTTCTGGTCGAGCATGGGGGCGGCTAAGTTGAGACTTTGTGCGATCTTGAGGGGGATCTGCCATAGATGGCTGTAAAAGTTCAAGATGAGGCGTGTGTGCGGCTTGCAAAATCGTTTGACTTGCTCCAGTGCCCGTTGGACATCCCACAGGTCGTTGATGCTGTCGGAGAAGATGATGATATCGAATTCGCCTTCAAGGCTGGAGAGGTCATGTGCGTCGAGATGGTGGAATTCGAGCGCAGGGTGGCGCTTCTTTGCGCGCTCGATCATCTCAGCCGAAAAATCGACCCCGACCCCGTGCGAGGGATTCAAACTGGCTAGCAGGTCGCCCATGCCGCAGCCGATCTCGAGAATGCGCAGGCGGGGGCTGGCTAGAAATGTGTAGATCTCGTTCAAGCGGCGATGATACCAGCCTCCCATACCGCTCCAGGAATCGCGTTTTTGGGCAATGTGATCCCAGTGCGCCATGCGGGTTTGCTGGTAGTGTTTTCCTGCTTCATCGAAAAGAGGGGTGGGTGTCATGAGGATACTTTGTCCGTGCCTGAAAAGTGGGTTATAATTCAGTGACTGAATTTTGGAATTATAAAGCATGAGTGTTGAATCTACAAACGAAGAACTCCGTGAACTGACCCTTCTGGAGCAGATCGAAAACGACCCCGATGTCAATCAATCCACACTGGCTACCCAATTGGGTGTGGCAGTTGGCACGGTCAATTGGCATTTAAAGCGGCTGATCGCAAAAGGCGCCGTTAAGGTTTCACGTGCCGAACGCAAGAAATTGCGCTATATCATTACCCCCGAAGGGCTTGCTTTGCGCGCGCGCCTGGCTGTGAACTATGTTGAACAATCTTTTTCGGTTTATCGCCGCACTCGTCAACGTGTGAAAGATCACCTCTTAAAGATCAAGAACGCCGGTTTCGACCGTGTGCGCATTGTGGGCGCCGGGGATGTGGCAGATATTTGCAAACTCACCTGTATCGAGCAGGGCATTGCTGTGGTAAATGACAAGTCGGTGCCTGCGCTTGTTCTGGATGGATACAAGATCAGATTGGAGGGCTTGGAATGACGGAACGTCATATCTTGATCACGGGTGGCGCGGGGTACATCGGTTCTCTCTTGACCTCGGAACTGTTACGGCAAAATTACCGGGTTACCATTCTGGACTCTTTGCTCTTTGGCGGCGAGAGTATTTTGCCTTTCATGAGTCACCCCAACTTTAACTTCCTCAAAACCGACGTGACCGAGCCACGCGCCGTACGGGATGCTGTCAAGAAAGATTGGGGCAGACCCAATGCGGTGGTTCATCTTGCCGGCATTGTGGGGTTTCCGGCGTGTCAGGCGGTGGGGAAGCAGGTGGCATGGAAATACAACGTTGATGCAACCAGGCTGGTCTTCGAGCAATCTGCCGACCTGGGTGTGGAGCGTTTCGTGTTCGCCTCCACCTACAGTAATTATGGTTTATCTGAAGACGGTAAACCGGTGACCGAGGAGACGCCGCTCAACCCGCAGTCGCTTTACGCCGAGACAAAGATCGCGGGTGAGGAATATCTCCTCTCACAGAAAGATGCGGTGTGTGCGCCTCTGCTCTTCCGCTTTGCAACCCTGTACGGACTTTCGCCTCGTACACGCTTCGATCTCATCGTCAATCAGTTCGTACTCGAAGCCTTCACCAAACGTCAACTCATCATCTACCAACGCGGATATTCGCGTTCGTTCGTCCACATCCGCGATGTGGTGCGTGGAGTCATTATAGGCTTGGAAGCGGAGCAAAGTAAGATCCGCGGGCAGGTCTTCAACCTTGGAACCGATAACGGCAATTACTCGAAAAACGACATTGTCGCATATGTCTTAAAGCGCATGCCCGAAACCGTGGTGGAATACAAAGACCTCACCTTCGGCGGCGATATGCGCGACATTTCGGTCTCGTTCGAAAAGATCAGGCGTGTGCTTGGCTTTGAAACTACGTTGGATATCGATGATGGTGTCCGCGAGGTTTTATTTGCATTGAAATCTGGTCTAATAAAAGACCCAACCGATGACCGATATAGAAATGCGCAGTTTATTGTGCAGTAGGTTGCAGGTTGAAATCTAAAGGTTTAAGGTTATGACGACAGCGAAGCGTTTTGAAGATTTGGAGGTTTGGCAGAGAGCTAAAGATCTGACCAACTTGATTTATAAATACTCAACAGACGGAACCTTTGCTCGTGATTTTGGCTTGCGCGACCAAATGCGAAGAGCAGCGGTTTCGATCATGTCCAATATTGCGGAAGGCTTTGAAAGCCAGACACAAGCCCAGTTTATAAAATACCTTGGACTTGCGAAGGGTTCTGCTGGTGAATTGCGTGCCCAGCTTTGTATTGCGAGAGACCAAGGATATATCTCTGAAGAGAATTTCTCTGAACTGTTCCTCCTTGCGGAGATTTGCAGTAAGCAACTTGCTCGTATTATTCAATATCTCGAAACTCAACCCAATGCCCGCAGAATGCGGGAAGATGGAGCAGAATACAATGTCGAATAACAACCTTGAACCTTCAACTTTAAACATTCAACCCTTCTGGCAGAACAAAAAAGTGATCGTCACCGGCGGCGCGGGCTTTCTCGGCTCGTTCGTCATCGAAAAGTTGAAACAGCGTGGCGCGACGGATATCTTTATTCCGCGCATCGAAAATTACAACCTCGTTGACCCGAACGACATCAAACGCCTGTATGCCGACACGCTCAAAGGCGTTGACCCGAAGAATGTTGTCATCATTCACCTCGCCGCGAATGTGGGCGGTATCGGCGCGAACCGCGAACACCCCGCTGAATTTTTCTATGACAACCTGATGATGGGCGTGGAGCTCATGCATCAGGCATACAAGAATGGTGTCGGTAAATTCGTTGCCATTGGCACGGTGTGCGCATATCCCAAGTTCACGCCTGTTCCGTTCAAGGAAGACGACCTGTGGATCGGCTATCCCGAAGAGACGAATGCTCCGTACGGTCTTGCCAAGAAGATGATGCTCGTGCAGGCGCAAGCGTATCGCCAGCAATATGGCTTCAATGCCATCTTCCTTTTGCCCGTGAATCTGTATGGTCCGCGCGATAACTTCAACTTGCAAACCTCACATGTGATCCCGGCTCTCATCCGCAAAGCGGTGGAAGCAGGCGAGCGCGGTGACAAGGAACTACCCGCCTGGGGCGATGGTTCTCCCACCCGCGAATTCCTCTACGTGGAAGATGCCGCGGATGGTATCGTTACTGCCGCCGAAAAATACAACGGCGACCTGCCCGTCAACCTTGGCTCTGGCTACGAGATTTCCATCAAAGACCTCACCGAAATGGTTGCTAAACTCACCAACTTCCAAGGCAAGATCGTCTGGCAGACAGACAAGCCCAATGGTCAACCTCGCCGCGGACTGGACGTGACCCGCGCAAAAGAACTCTTCAATTGGAGCGCACAAGTTCCTTTTGAAGAAGGTATGCGCCGCACCATCGAGTGGTTCAAAGCGAATCGAGACAAAATAAAATAAGTTGCATGGTACAGGTTGAAGGTGTCAAGTGAAACCACCTTCAACCTTCAACCTTCAACCTTCAACCTTCCCATGACCGAACTTACCAAACACGAACCCCATATTGTTTACATCAAACCATCCAAAGGGCTGGCGGCGCTCAACCTGCGCGATCTCTTCATCTACCGCGAACTGATCTTCTTCATGGTCTGGCGTGACATCAAGGTGAAATACAAACAAACCCTGCTAGGCATGGCTTGGGCGGTCGTTCAACCCGTCATGACCATGCTGGTCTTCACCTTTCTCTTCGACCGCGTTGCCAAACTTCCCACTGAAGGCATTCCCTATCCCGTCTTTTCATTCACAGCGTTGTTACCGTGGGGGTTGTTCATCACTGCGCTCAATCAGGGCAGCCGCTCATTGGTGGCGCACCAGAACATGGTGACGAAGATCTACTTCCCCCGCCTCATTCTTCCAACCGCTTCTGTGTTTGCGGGCATGGTGGACTTTGCGATCGCCTTTGTCATCCTCGTCATCTTGATGTTCTACTATCAAGTCACCCCGGCATGGCATTTGGTCTGGACCCTTCCGCTATTTCTCTTGCTTGCGATTGTGACAGCGCTGGGTGTTGCCCTCTGGCTGTCTGCGATCAACGTGCAATATCGGGATGTAAACCAAGCCCTCCCGTTTCTGACTCAGTTTTGGCTGTTTGCCACACCCGTAGCCTATTCTGCCTCTGTGATCTCAGAGCAATGGCAGCTTCTCTATTCGCTTAATCCAATGGCAGGCGTGGTTAACGGATTCCGCTGGGCACTGCTCGGCGTCGGCAACGGACCAGACCTCTCGTTATGGGTCTCCGTTGGAATTTCGATTTTGATCTTTATCTCTGGGCTTTTCTATTTCAAGAGCATGGAAAAGACTTTCGCGGACACTATTTAGGTTACAGGTTAAACGTTGAAGGTTGCAGGTTAAAAACCTTCAACCTTCAACCTTCAACCCTCAACGGTATTTATGACAACTGCAATCAGCGTAAAAAACATCGGCAAGCAATACAAGATCGGCGCGGCGGAGACCAAATTCCGCTATAACATGCTGCGCGACGTGATCGTGGATACGGTCTCTGCACCTATTCGCCTCGCGAAGGCTATGATCGGTAAATCGGATCGTCGCCTGAACCAGAATTATGTCTGGGCATTGAAAGATGTCTCTTTCGACCTGGAAGAAGGCAAAGTGCTCGGTATCGTCGGGCGTAACGGCGCAGGGAAAAGCACCCTGCTCAAAATCCTCTCCCGCGTCACCGAGCCAACCACCGGCTCTGTCACCGTGCGCGGACGTGTTGGCTCATTGCTCGAAGTGGGTACGGGTTTCCACCCCGAATTGACCGGACGTGAGAACATCTACATGAATGGGGCGATCCTCGGTATGAAGCGAACCGAGATCGATTCGAAGTTTGATGAGATCGTGGACTTCTCCGAAGTCAATCAGTTCATTGATACACCCGTCAAGCGTTATTCATCGGGTATGTATTTGCGCCTTGCGTTCGCTGTGGCAGCCCACCTCGAACCGGAGATCCTCGTCGTGGACGAAGTGCTTGCCGTGGGTGATGCTGAGTTCCAGAAGAAATGTCTCGGCAAGATGGGCGACGTTGCCCAACAGGGACGCACCGTCTTGTTTGTCAGCCACAACATGTCTGCGATTTTGCGTCTTACTCAAGAAGCGATCGTGTTGAATAAAGGTCAACTCATCATGCGCGGACCGACTCAAGAAGCGGTGGATTACTACCTCTCTTCGGGGCAGTCGCAAGCCGGGGAGCGGGTTTGGGAGGCAGATGAAGTTCCAGCGGCGGCAATGCCGTTTACGCCGATCAGCCTCAAGGTCAAAGAAAGAAGCGGGAAGGTCGTCGATACGATCCGCTCCACGGAAACCGTCACAGTTGAGTTCGAGTACAAATTATCCTCGCCTGTTACTGGATTGCGTGTTGGTTTATATGTCAGCACCATGCGCGGCGAGTATGTCTTTACATCGTTCGATACGGATACGCCGGAGTTGTACGAAAAATTTGACACGCGCAATGCCGGTCATTACATCAGCCGTGCGGAATTGCCTGCCGATATTTTCAACGAAGGTCGTTACACCGTGGGCGTGAACGCGAGTTCGTTCGGCGTGAAGCGATATTTTATGGACGAGAATGCGCTGGCGTTCAACGTGGATATTTCCGGCGCGCCCGGCACGCAATGGGGCGAGCCGCGTGTAGGACCGGTGCGACCGAGATTGAATTGGAAGATCGAGAAAATTGGTTAGAAGGTTACAAGTTGCAGGTTGAAAGTTAAATGCCTGCAACCTTAAACCTGCAACCTTATACCTGTAACCATTATGAAAACTCCACTCCGCGAACTACTGGGCGACCTGCCCTTCACTGCCGAGATCGATTGGATGCTTCGGTCAAAGAATCGTCCGCGTAAAGATCATTACAACCTGACGCGTTTGCTGAAATCCTTGCCGGATGCGGTGAAGGCAGTGAAGCCTTACGCCGAGAAAGCGCCGAAGGGAAAGAATGTTTTATTATTTGCCACGCTTCATTATTGGATCGAACAATCGGCGTATTTGGGGTTGGTGCTGGCGGGCATGGGGCACGATGTGACCCTGCTCACGCTACCGTATTCCGAATGGCACAAGCAAAAAGATAAATTCACGCAACGGCAGCGCGTTCTGCATACGCATGAAGCGTTGAAAATTCTGTCTCCATTGGTGAAGCATGTTTCGATGCTCGATATTCAGTCCTCTTCGCGGGTGTCGCACGGCACGCTGCGCGCGGTGAAACACGATGACCTGCCTGAGAAGATTCAGCAAGACATCAAAGAAGTCTCATTATGGGATGCGCAATACACCCTGATGCGCGAAGAAGTGGACATGAACGATGCAGGCGACAAAGCCTTGTATGACCTGCGCGTGGAACGAAATACTTTTGCCGCCAAAGCCGCGCTGCAATACATGCAGATGAATAAGCCGGACGTGGTTTTGATTCCCAACGGCTTGATTTTGGAAATGGGCATCGTCTTCCGCGTGGCGCGGTATCTTGGAATCGATGCGGTCACGTACGAATTCAACGACCAGCGCGAACAGATCTGGCTGGCGCAGAACTCCTCCATCATGCAGCAGGAAACGGATTATCTTGTTGATGCACGTTGCTCCCTGCCGATGACCGATGCCATGTACGAGCGTTTAGCCGACCTTGAAAATGCTCGCCGTGGTGCGCGGGTGTGGGGTAAGTCCAAACGCTTGTGGCAGTATGTTTCTGCCCAGGGCGCGGATGTTACCCGCAAACAAGTCGGCTTGGATGACCGCCCGGTGGTGATGCTCGCCGCCAACGTGCTCGGCGACAGCCTTACCTTGGGGCGTGACATTTTCGCCGCCTCCATGACCGAGTGGATCACCAAGACCGTTCAATACTTTGCCAAGCGGACGGATGTGCAGTTGGTCATCCGTGTTCACCCGGGTGAGCGACTTGTTCCGCAAGCCAAGTCGATGGCGACGGTGGTGAAAGAAGCCTTGCCCGAGTTGCCGAGCCATATTCATGTCATCGGCGCGTTGGATAATGTCAACACCTACGACTTGATCGAAATTGCGAATGTCGGTTTGGCGTACACTACCACGGTTGGTCTCGAGACCGCCATGAACGGACGTCCTGTCATTTCATGCGGACAAACTCACTATCGCGGGCGCGGCATCACCATTGACCCAAATACATGGGATGAATACTACGCCACACTCGAAAAGGTGTTGGCAGATATTCCCGCCCATCAAATGAAAGAAAAGCAAATTGAATTTGCATGGAATTATGCCTACCGCTTCTTCTTTGAATATCCGCGCCCCTTCCCGTGGCGTTTGATGAACTTCTGGGATGATCTTGAAGTCTGGACGCTGGAAAAAGTTTTGAGCGAAGAAGGCATGGCGCAATTCAAAGAAACATTTGGCTTTTTGGTCGGCGAGCCGTTTACATGGAAAAAATAACCACAAAGGGAACAAAGGGTCACAAAGGAAACCCTTCGTGCTCCTTTGTGACCCTTTGTGGTAGAAGAGAAGAAATTAAATGACCAACGAAACAAAACAAAAAGTCCGCGAATTTTATGATGAGATCGGCTGGATGCAGGAGGATGACGGCAATTATCAGAATGCCCGTTATGAAGACTTGCGCTCCGTTTCGCGTGAATACATCCACAAGACGCGTCTGCGCGTGCTGAATGGACTCATCCCAACCGGTCGCTTCATTCTCGACGCTGGGTCTGGTCCCGTCCAGTATGAAGAGTACAAGACTTATTCAGCGGGTTACCAGAAGCGCATCTGCTTGGATATTTCCATTCAAGCCTTGCGCGAGGCTCGCAACCGCATCGGTGACCACGGTCTTTTCGTCGTTGGTGACTTGGCGAATTTGCCTTTCAAGAAAGACGCCTTCGATGGCGCTGTTTCGATGCATGCTATTCATCATCTTGCCTTGCCTGAACATCCCAAAGCCTACGCGGAGATTCACCGCGTGCTTGCACCGGGTCGCACGGCAGCCATCGTCAACGGTTGGAGCGATCCGTTCATCAGCCGCATGGCGGAACCATTCATTGGCTTGGTGCGCAAGTTCTCCGGGCGTTCTGCCAAAAAGAAAAAGGAATGGCTGAGCGAAGATGCCCCCGCCGGAACCTTCGTGGAAAAAATGACCCCCGAATGGATGAAGCGTGAGATCGGTTCGAAGATGACCATCGAACTCAAGCCGTGGCGCGGATTGAGCACCCGCATTCTGCGCAACTTTGTGCGTCCCTTCGGCGGGCGGGCGTTTCTGAAATTCGTCTTCTGGCTTGAAGATATTTTCCCGGGATTCTTTGCTGAAAATGGACAGTATCCACTGATCGTCATAAAAAAATAGCGATGTCGAAACTGACCGACCAAGCCTATCTCACGCAGATCCAGTACAAAGATTCTGGCAACCTCAATGCGCGCCTGGCGATCCATCAACGGTTTAGTACAAATTCATATGGATGGTTTAATTGGCTCTTCGACCAATTGATCGAACTGCCAGTCAATGCCAACGTCCTGGAATTGGGCTGCGGCAATGGTGAGTTGTGGAAAGAATCCGCCAGCCGAATCCCCGCAGGCTGGGCGCTGACACTGACCGACCTCTCCGATGGGATGCTGGACGCGGCGTGGCGGAACTTAATTGTTATCAAGCGCGGCATCAAGTTCGAACAGGTGGATGTGCAATCTATTCCATATGCCGACAAGACCTTTGACGCGGTCATAGCAAATTACATGCTGTATCATGTGCCGGATCGTCAAAAAGCATTTTCAGAAATTCGGCGGGTTTTGAAGGATGATGGTGTCCTATTTGCCGCCACATCGGGCGTGAACCACTTGCGTGAAATGTATCAGTGGGTTGCCCGGGTGAACGGCGGAAAAACCGCGGAGTTTTCGTTGCAATTTATACTCGAAAACGGGAAAGACCAATTGCAAGAGTTCTTTCCGCGTGTAGAATTATCCCGTTACCCCGATGAACTACGAGTGACAGATGTGGACATCATTCTGGCGTACATTCGCTCCATGGCGTCTGTAGACACACTGTCTGCGGAAGAAATGAAGCGGCTCGAAGTGGAATTAAGAGAGAAACTGGCAAAAGATGGCGTTATTCAGATCTCGAAAGATGCCGGTTTGTTCCGCGCGATGAAGTAAGCGGTGGGTCAGGTGTCAAACCTGATTTATATGCAATAAAAAGCGATACTGGCGGGTTGAATACCCATAGGGTATGTAACCCACCCTACGACGAATAGGAGATTTCATGGACTGGAAAAATCAAGTCGTGCTCGTCACTGGCGGGACGGGTTCGTTCGGCAAAAAATTCACAAAGATTTTGCTGGCAGAGAAGCAGCCGAAGAAGGTCATCATCTTCAGCCGCGACGAATTGAAACAGCACGAAATGCAGGTGGGCGGATTCAACGATCCGCGCCTGCGTTACTTTATTGGCGATGTGCGTGATAGGGAAAGGCTGGTTCGTGCCATGCATGGTGTGGATGTGGTCGTCCATGCGGCGGCGCTCAAGCAGGTCCCGGCGTGTGAATACAACCCAATGGAAGCCATCAAGACCAACATCATGGGTACGGCGAATGTGGTCGAAGCGGCGTTGGATGCCGGCGTGAAGAAAGTGCTCACCGTCAGCACCGATAAAGCTGTCAGCCCGGCGAATTTATATGGCGCCACCAAACTTGCAGCGGAGAAACTCACGATCCAGAGTAATGCCTATGCCGGGGGCTCGGCAACCCGCTTCTCCTGCGTCCGATACGGGAACGTTGTCGGCAGCCGCGGCTCGGTGGTTCCGCTATTCCTCAAACAACGTTCCAATGGCAAGATCACCATCACCGATGAACGCATGACGCGCTTCTGGCTTTCGCTGGAACAGGGTGTACGCTTCGTTATCACCTGCATCGAGCAGATGGAAGGCGGCGAGGTTTTCATCCCGAAGATCCCCAGTACCAAAGTGACCGACCTTGCCCGTGCCATCGCGCCTGATGCCAATCTGGAGATCATCGGCATTCGCCCCGGCGAAAAACTGCATGAAATGCTCATCTCCGAAGACGAAGCGCGGCACACGATTGAACTGGAAAAGATGTTCGTCGTTCAGCCTGCTGAAGCGACCTGGTTCGGTTACTCATGGAAAGGCAAAGGCAACGAACTCAAGGAAGGTTTTTCGTATTCGAGCGACAACAACACCGAATGGCTCGATGTGGAAGGCATCAAGCAATACATTGCCCCATTCGAAGAATTATTCGCGCAGGGTAAACTCGAAGGATAGGAACGTGCCAGGGATCCGGTGAAAACCTGAACCCTCGCACTTGGAACTTCCCATGAAACTTCTCCTCACTGGCGTAAGCGGATTGCTCGGTATCAACTTCGCACAAGAGATGATGCAAGAGCATGAGATTATCGGCGTAGATCGCGGCAAACTGGTCAGCGCGCCGTTCAAGATATTGAAACAGGATTTGCTCGATGCCGGTTCTGTGGAGAAGATCCTCGATGCAGCCCAGCCCGATTGGATTGTCAACTGCGCGGCTCTTGCGGACCTCGATGCCTGTGAGAACAACCCGGACCTTGCCAAACGCCTGAACATGGACCTGCCCCGTCAGCTGGCACGCGCCTGCAAAACGCGCAGCATCCCCCTCGTCCACATTTCCACCGATGCCGTCTTCGACGGCGAAAAGGACGGCTTCTACACCGAAGACGACAAGCCCAATCCGCTCAGTGTGTACGCCAAAACCAAACTGGACGGCGAGTGGGCGGTGCTGACGGAAAATCCACAATCTATCGTCGCACGAGTCAATTTCTACGGCTGGAGCCTGGGCGGCAAACGCAGCCTTGCCGAATTCTTCCATCACAACCTGACCAACAACAAGAGCATGAGCGGATTTACCGATGTCGTCTTTTGCCCCATGCTTGTCAACGACACCACCCGCCTCCTCGTCAAGGTGTTGAAGCGCGGGTTGAGCGGACTGTATCATCTGGTCGGCACACAAGCCATGAGCAAATATCAGTTCGGCGTCGAAATTGCCCGCAAATTCAGCCTGCGCGAGAGCGACATTACCCCAAAATCCATCAGCTTCTCCGGCTTGCTCGCACGCCGCGCCAACAACCTGTGGCTCTCTACCCAGAAGTTATCCACAGACTTGGGCGAGGTTTTGCCCGTTTTCTCCACAGGCTTGGACGAGTTTTACACACAATTCCAACAGGGTTATCCACAAAAGATACGCAGTTATCAACAACCATAGGTCGGGTTACAAGCCGCCTCTCCCGACTTGTCCACAGGTTGATGCACAAAAACCGTCATTTTTCCACAGGAACTGGGCTTTTTCCCGGGAAAAATGGGAAACTTATCAGAAGTTATCCACAGTTTTGAGTCACTTATCCACAGGCAACTTTATCGGAGCCGCCATGAAAAACCTGCTAAAACTCGAACAATTCCTGCTTTTTTGCCTTTCCCTCTTTCTTTTTTCGCAGCTGGGCTATTCGTGGTGGCTGTATGCCCTGCTTTTTTTGACGCCTGACCTGAGTGCGCTTGGCTATCTGGCAAATCCTCGCTTCGGTGCCTGGACCTATAACCTGATCCACCATCAGGGAGTTGGGATCACGCTGTATGTTTTGGGCGCCCTTCTGACAATTCCCTGGCTAACCTTCGCCGGGACTTTGCTGTTTGGTCACTCCAGCCTCGACCGTGTCTTTGGCTACGGCTTGAAACATGAAGACTCTTTCCAAAATACCCATCTCGGCAGGATTGGAAACCCCAATAAGTGACAGTCGCTCTAGTGCGGATTGTCACTTCCAACTTTCGGAGGAACAAATGGAATTCAAGATCAACAACCACACCATCGGCTTGAACCACCCCACCTACTTCATCGCAGACATTGCCGCCAACCATGACGGCGACCTGGATCGGGCAAAAATGCTGATTCGTCTTGCCAAAGAAGCGGGCGCCGACGCGGCAAAGTTTCAGCATTTTCAAGCGCCCAAGATCGTCTCAGACTATGGCTTCACCCACATGGATTCCAAGGTCAGCCATCAAGCCACGTGGAAGAAATCTGTCACGGAAGTCTATGCCGCCGCGTCCGTCTCCCAGAGTTGGACACCCATCCTCAAGGAAGAGTGTGACAAAGCCGGCATCGACTTCTTTACCTCACCGTACGATTACGATTCCATTGAGCATGTTGACCCGTACATTCCCGCCTTTAAAGCGGGTTCTGGTGAAATTGACTGGATCGAAGCGCTGGTACACATGGCATCCAAGGGAAAACCGATGATCATTGCCAGCGGCGCAGCCGATATTGCCGATGTGCAGAGGGCTGTCCATGCGATCCTCAAGGTCAATAAACATCTATGCCTGATGCAGTGCAACACCAATTACACCGCCAGCCTCGAGAACTACGATCATATACATTTAAATGTTTTGAAGACCTATGCCACCATGTTCCCCGATGTGGTGCTTGGTCTTTCCGATCATACCCACGGGAACGCGACGGTTCTCGGTGCGGTGACATTGGGTGCTCGTATGATCGAGCGTCACTTCACCGATAGCAACGACCGTGAAGGTCCTGATCACAAGTTTGCGTTAAACCCCGCAGACTGGGCGCACATGGTCGAAGAGACACGCCAACTTGAGCGGGCGTTGGGTTCGGCGGATAAATTCATCGGTGGTAACGAGCAGGAAACCAAGGTAGTGCAGCGCCGTTGTCTGCGCGCCGCACGTGATATCAAAGCAGGCGAAACCTTTACCCGCGACATGATAGACGTTCTGCGCCCCGCCACACCGGGGGCGGTCAAGCCGCATGAGATTGAGAATGTGATCGGCACAAAGGCTTTGGTCGATATGCCCAAAGGAAAAGAATTACGCTGGACGGATTTGGGTGTGTAACCTGCCATGAAACGTAAACATATTATTCGAGTCATGCTCCTATTGGCGGGGTTGGGTATTATTGTAGTTGCTCTCTTCGCATATCAGCTCGGGTTGGATAACGATGCAGGCTGGGGCAGGGGGCGCTGGTTGATCCTCGCTGCTGGGGTGGTTACGGCTTTGTTTGGAGCTTCGGACTGGATCTTGCCGTTTTTGTATCGTTTACCCTGGCTAGGCGGGGTCCGCTTTCTGGTGGAACCAGATAATGAAGACGTACATAGCCGACAGTCTGTGAAAGGAAGCGGGGTTTTATCCGATTTCATTCTGACCATCTTGTTCATTGGGGCGGTCTTGTTGTACGGTTGGGTCATCACTGTTGGCAGGTTCGACCGGTTTCCACCCGGCAAGGATTATTACGGACTGCTGACGCAGGCTTTTCAACATGGTCAGGCTCACCTGCTGGTGGAGCCAGAATTGGAACTCTTGCAGTTGGAGAATCCCTACGATTACGAACAACGCAAGAATGTTCCGCATCTTTGGGATATAACCCTGTATGATGGAAAATATTTTCTGTATTGGGGTCCGGCGCCTGCCGTGTTGGGGGTTATTTTTTCATCGGTCACCCTACAGCCTGTAACTGATTCCGGACTGGTTTTTGCACTGGTTGTTGGCACAGCTTTGTTTTCCGTTCTGCTTTTGCGCCGTGTCAGCATTGATGCGGGTTTGCCTGCCTGGTTGTATTGGGGTGGGGTGCTCTCTCTGCTTGTGAACATCCCATTGATCTGGATGCTGACCCGCCCGAAATACTACGAGGTTGCCACAGCGGGTGGCTTATGCTTTATGGTGATGGGTTTTTATTTTTTCCACCTTGCTTTTCGATCCGGTGTGGTACGGAACATTCACCTGATATTGGCTTCCCTGTCTCTCGGGCTGGCGGCTGCCTCACGCATGAGCCTGATCCCTGGCATTGCGTTACTCGCCGCCCTGATGGCATGGAAGATATACGTCCAACGCAAAGGTCAAGGACCGACTGCCATAATTGCTTCGTGGTTGGCAGCGGCGTTGCCGCTTGCCTTGGCAGCGGTGTCAATGGCTTGGTATAACTTTATCCGTTTTGGGTCCATCCTTGAATTTGGGTTCACCTACACATTGACCGGTCCGACGCTCTCCCCGCTGGCTGCAGATGTGTTTTCGCCGCGATATACCTTGGCAAACCTGTACACCTACTTTTTCCGTCCCCCCAGTATCGGTGCAGAGTTCCCGTTTGTGCGGCTGGATTGGATCCGCGAAGATATGTGGCCCGTGTTTTTGCGTCTGCCGGAAGGATACTATTATACAGACCCGGTTGCCGGAGTTTTTCTGATGGTTCCGATAATAGGTCTGACAGTGCTATTTGCGGTTCGAAGCATGTGGCGGTGGCTGAATGGCGACCTGTCCATGTCCGTTCATCACCCGATTGGATTATTGCTCGTGGCTCTGGCTGGATATTTTGCGCTCCAAACCGGCGTGTTGGTCGTGTTTGCTGCGTCCAATATTCGTTACCTTGTGGATATTGCACAGGAATTGATCTTGCTGGCTGTGGTGTTTTCCGGTACGTATCTTCCTGTGTTTGCTGTAAACCGCTTCCAAAAAGGGACGGTGGCAATCTTGTGGTGGCTTGCCGTGCTTGCCACCCTGAGCATGGGCTTGTTGATCGGGCTGACGGGTGACCGCAATCTCTTCCTGAATCAAAACCCGCAGTTGTACTATCAGCTGGCGGAATGGTTTAGCCGTTGATGCGCATCCTATACTTCTCTCTCGGTTACTCCACCCATGATTATCGCTTTCTCAAAGCCATATCCGATGGCGGGCATGAGGTCTTTTTTGCTCAACTCGAGGGTAATCAAAGACAAGTGGAAAGCCGCGCTGTCCCTGAACATGTCCATCAGGTGATCTGGAAGGGTGGACGCGGACCATTTACATGGGGCAGCCTGCCTGCTTTGGTCGCGGACTTCAAACGCATCGTACGGGACCTCAAGCCTGATCTCGTCCATGCGGGTCCCATCCAAACCTGTGCCTTTATCGCCATCCTCGCTGGCGCGAAGCCTCTCCTCACCATGTCTTGGGGATTTGACTTGATGGATGATGTCCACAAGGGTTGGATGTGGGAGTTTGCAACCAAGTACACGTTGAGACGTTCGAATTTCTTCACGAGCGATGCCAACGTCACCAAAGACAAGGCGGTTGCCTATGGCATGGACTCGGAGAAAACGATCGTCTTTCCGTGGGGCGTGGATTTGGAACATTTTTCGAAGAAAGAGGAAAGAGGAAAGAAAGAAGGTTTTATTCTCTTCTGCAATCGTTCCTGGGAAGCGCGTTACGGCGTGGATGTGTTGGCGCGTGCCTTTGTGAAAGTTGCGCGACAGCATGAAGACATCCGCCTCATCCTTCTAAATGGCGGGTCGCAAGGTGCGAACATCCGCAGAATTTTGCAGAGTGGCGGCGTGGAAGAATATGTCACCTTTGGCGGGCAGATCTCGCAGACCGATCTGCCGCGCTGGTATCATATGGCAGATTTATATATCTCGCCCTCGCATGTGGACGGTTCATCTGTGTCATTGATGGAGGCGTTAGCCTGTGGATTACCCTGCCTCGTGTCGGATATTCCCGCCAACAAGGAATGGGTATTCGAGGATGAAAATGGATGGCTCTTCCGCGATGGAGATGCGGATCACCTGGCGGAAAAGATTCTTGCGGCAATCCGTCAGCGTGAGAAACTGCCTGGGGTTGGCGAATCAGCCCGAAAGTCGGCAGAGATGCGTGCGGATTGGAAAAAGAATGCTGAGGCGTTGATGAAGGTCTACGAAACCATCATCAAGAAAAAATAGAGAAGAATACACTTCTGATAGGATGAAAAAATGGAGATCAACAAAAATTATAAAATTGTGGCGGACGAAGTGTATGTTGGCAAAGGTGTCCGCATTGGAGACGGTGTCACCATCTCTGGCGGATTTGATTTTACGACTGGAACGTTGAAGCCTGCCAGGAAAGTTGTGCTTGGTGATGGGGTTTTCCTTGGGCATAATATCGAGATCGCCTGCCCGTCCATTGAGATCGGCGATTACACCATGATCCGGGAAGATACGAAGATCACGGGACGTAAAGAAGCAAAGTTAGGCAGTTGCTGTTGGATCGGTCAGACCTGCATTCTTAATACGCATGGCGGTTTGTTCATTGGGAACGGTGTCGGCATTGGAGCCCATAGCCAATTGTGGACGCACATCCGCTTTGGTGATGTGTTGCAGGGTTGCAGGTGGGAGGGTGATACGCCTATGTATGTGGAAGATGATGTCTGGTTTGTGGGGCATTGCCTTGTGTCGCCTATTCGCGCGAAGAAGAAGAGCATGGCGATGTTGGGTTCGGTCATTACCAGAGATATGGAAGAGAATCATATTTATGCTGGCGTGCCAGCCAAAGATATGAGCGACAAATTGGGCTATCAATATGAAGATGTGAGCGTGGAGAATAAGTATGAGGTGATGCAGGGGAAACTGGCTGAATTTTATAGTCAGCATCCGGAGTATCCGCGTTCGATTGTTATTGTAAAAGACCCTGCTGAGATCGATGCCAGCGAAAAAACATTTTTTGATGTATCCAATCGTACATACACGAAAAGACTCACGGAAGAGGAAATGGAATTCATGAAATTCCTGTTGGTGACGATCAAGTTCTATCCGGCTGCAACGAAATAGAATTCTCTACGTTTTTCTGCTTGAAAATGAAACCCTACACCTCCCTTAAATCCATCCTCGCGGAATTTTTCCCTCTGCACCGCACGCTTGTCTCGGACGACCATGACAAGACGTTGGAGATCGTCGGTTCGTACATGCCCGATTCTTCCAACTACACCATCGAGACCTATGCGCCGCTCAAGCAAGTCTGGACGTGGAAAGTGCCGGAACGCTATGTCGTGCATGAAGCGTATCTGGAGATCGAAGGCGGCGAGCGCATCGTGGACTTCAAGGACAATCCGCTGCATATCGTTTCATACTCGTTGCCAGTGGATAAAGTTCTGAGCTTTGAAGAACTCCAGCCGCATTTGTATTTCAACGAAAAACTTCCGCACACGGTGCCGTGGGTTTTTAAATATTACGAACGTGACTGGGGATTCTGTCTGCCGAAAAACACTTTTGATAAACTCTCGCGAGATAAAAAATACCGCGCGGTCATCAAGTGCGAATTTATCACCGACCCGGCGCAGGGATTCAAAGTTGCCACGGCAGTCGTCCACCCTGAGGGTGGCCCCAACCCCGAAGTGGGCGAGTTTCTGGTGCAGGCGCATACCTGTCACCCCATGCAGGCGAACGACGATGGCGCAGGCGTGGTCAGTACCATCGAAGTGGCGCGCCGCCTCGCCGAAAAACCGTTGCCGCGCGGTTCGATGAGCGTCCGCTTCTGGTTCGGACCGGAGACTATCGGCACCATCGCATGGCTGGCTCACAACGAGAGTCTGATTCCAAATCTGCGAGGCGGCATTTTCATGGAGATGACAGGCAATCAAAACAAAATCGCCTGGCATCATACGCGGCAGCACAACCATTTGTTGGATAAAGTAACGAGTTACGTGTTACGAGATACGGATTACGAAGCGCGCGACTTCGCCGCTGCACCTGCCAACGATGAACGCGTCATCAATGGACCTGGCGTGAACGTGCCGTGTATCTCCATCAATCGTTTTCCATATGATGAATATCACACCACCGACGATAATCTCGACATCATGCACGAGGATATGCTCGTCGGCGCGGCGCAGACCGCTGAAGAAATCATCCGCATATATGCCAGCAATTACACACCAAAGCGCACCTTCCGCGGACCGGTCTTCCTCAGCGGCTACGGTCTCTGGGTGGATTGGCGCGAGAACTGGGCGCTCAACCGCGCCATTGAAAAGATCATGATGCGCTTCGAAGGTCAGCATACCGTTTTTGAGATCGCCGAACAAGTTGGTCTGGATTATTGGACGGTGCGAGATTACGTGGAGAAATTCCGCGCGAAGGGGTTTGTCAATCCGTTGCCAATTCCGTTTGAAGGAGATATTGCGTGACACGCGTGGTAGCCATCATTCAAGGACGCATGTCCTCTTCCCGTTTGCCGGGGAAAATTCTTGCCGATATTGGCGGACAGCCGATGTTGAGTCGGGTGTACGTGCGTACTTCCAGGGCGAAGACCCTCAATGAGGTCATCTTTGCCACGACGACAGACGGCTCAGACGACCCCGTAGCAGAATACTGCGACTTCTCGGGCATTCCCTTCACCCGTGGCAGTCTGTATGATGTGCTGGACCGGTACTATCAAGCCGCGAAAGAAGCCAAAGCGGATGTGATCGTGCGTATCACGGCAGATTGTCCCGTAATCGACCCTGAGCTGATCGATAACGTGGTCAACACTTTGCTTGAAGATGAATATGATTTCGTCTGCAACCGCCTGCCGCCGCCGTGGACGAGAACCTATCCCATCGGCCTGGATGTGGAAGCCTGCACCTTCAAGGTCTTGAAAAAAGCCTGGAAGGAAGCCAAAGAACCCCAGCACCGCGAACATGCCATGCCATATTTCTATGAAGGCGTTGAACTGACAACGATCAACCGTCAACTACAAACCGGTCTTTCCCCACGCGGATATAATATCGCCCTGCTGCACCACACCACCGATTTCGGCGATTACCGCTGGACGGTGGACACGCCTGAAGACCTGGAATTTATGCGAGAAGTTTATTCTCGCTTCGATGGACGCGATGATTTCACTTGGAAAGAAGTCCTTGACCTTGTCCACGATAATCCTGAACTCGCGAAGATCAATGCAGGGGTTCAACACAAAACCCTGAAAGATATTGACGAACGCGCCACTGGTAACTGACCACTGGCTACTGGTTACTGATGTCACTGATTACCCTTTTTTCCGCCCCCAAACCATTCACCAATCCGCATATTGCGATGATCCAGCGCAACGCCATCAAATCGTGGACGCTTTTGCCGGATGTCGAAGTCATTTTGCTTGGTGAAGAGCAAGGTCTCGCCGAAGCCGCAAAGGAACTTGGTGTGAAACACATACCCAATGTGGAGCGCAATGCCAACGGCGTGCCGTTGATCTCATCCATGTTCAAACTGGCGCGCGAGAACTCAACCAGTGAATTACTTTGCATCATCAATGCCGATATGATCCTCATGTCTGATTTTGTGGAAGCGGCAAAAAAGGTCAAAGGTCTAAGGTCGAAATTCGTCTTGTTGAGTCAGCGTTGGGATTTGGATGTGACTGCGCCGCTCGATTTTTCGGGAGATTGGAGCCGTGGTCTGCGGTCAATGGTCAATGGTCAAGGTCAACTCCATCGTCCCGCCGGAAGCGATTTTTTCCTCTTTCCAAAATCCTGCTACACCGACATTCCGAACTTCATCATCGGGCGCGCCGGTTGGGATAACTGGATGATCTACAAAGCGCGAAAAGAAAATTGGGCGGTGATCGATTGCACGCCATCGGTGATGATCGTGCATCAGAACCACGACTACGCTCATCTGCCTGACGGCAAGCCACATTATGAACACCCTGAAACAAACGAAAATATTCGGCTCGCAGGCGGACAGGCGAATGTGCGTTACACGATTCTAGATGCGTCTCATCAACTCGTGGATGGTAAACTTATCCGCCCGAAACTGACATCCTTGCGCTTCACACGTAAATTTGAGTTGTTCTTACGTGCAATATTTTTCTTTTTGCCTGAGAATGTGATCGAGAACATTGCCCGCCCGAAGCGATGGCGAAAACGAATCGAGAAAATGTTTCGATAATTCGATATTCGAATTTCCAATATCGAATATCGTTCACTAAACTTGAAACCTGGAACCTGATACCCCATGCGAAAAGGTCAAAACCCCGCCAAGTCTGCCAAATCTGTAGCCAAGCCTGAGCGAATCACGGTTGCGCTGCTCAACTACATCCCGTTCCTGAGCGGATTCTACGCCGAGACTCTTGATGTGCTCAAAGTCTCGCTTGAGTCCATGCGCAAGGATGCGGGACTGCCCTTCGATTTGATGATCTTCGACAACGGCTCGTGCGCCGAAGTGCGCGACTATCTTGTCAAAGAAAAAGAAGAGGGACGAATTCAGTATCTGATTCTCTCTGAAAAGAACATGGGCAAGGGTGGCGCATGGAACGTGATGCTGGCGGGCGCGCCGGGTGAGATCATCGCCTACACTGACGCCGATGTGCTCTTCTACCCCAATTGGCTGAAAGCCTCCGTTGACCTGCTCGAAACCTATCCGAACGTTGGCATGGTCACTGCACGCCCCTTTCGCACGCCCGAAAACTTCCTGCAAAGTTCCATCACATGGGCGAAGCAAAACGCCCAACTTGAACAGGGCGACATCCTGCCCTACGAATGGTTCTACGAATTTTCCACCACGCTCGGTTTTTCCGATGACGAACTGAAAAAAATCTACAGCGAAACCACCGACTACCGCGTCACCTACAAAAATCTGCCCGCCTATCTGGGCGCGAGCCACTGGCAGTTCACCGCATACAAATCCGTGCTCGCACAGTTCCTGCCCTTCGACATGGACAAACCGATGGGGCAGGTGCGTCAATTGGATGAACGCATGGATGCCGCTGGCTATCTGCGATTGATGCCCGTGGAGCGTTACGCCCAGAACATGAGCAATACGCTTCCTTCCACGCTCAAAATCGGTTCAACACCCAAACAGGATTCCCGCTCCAAGCGTCTCTGGGACCTGCCCTTCATCAAAAAACCGTTCATGGCGTTGTATAACTTCATCTTCAACCTCTACTACAAATGAATCAACTTCTCTCCTCTCTGCTCGTCTGCCCCGATTGCAAACAACCCTTTTCCATAAAAGAAGAAAACGTCTGGCGCTGTGCCAACGATGGACGCGAAGTCTGCATTCACGAAGGCAAGCCCGTCTTCACGCCCATGCCAGAGACGGCGCACGTCTACGAACGCATCGAGCGCGGACCCGATCAGGGCACTCCGTGGCGGCAGGCGAATTGGAAATTTTTACAGGAGCAGGTCCAAGGTCAGAACAAAGAAGCGTTGATCTTCGATGTCGGCGCAGGGCATGGCGACTTCGCCCGAATCTTCGCGGGACGAAACTATCTATCTGTGGATGTTATCCCATACCCTGAAGTAGACTTGGCGTGTGATCTCGGCGAATGTATCCCGTTCAAAGAAAATACCTTCGACATGCTGGTGCTGATGAATGTCTTGGAGCATGTCTATCATTTCCATGAGTTGCTCGATGCGCTGTATTATTTGCTCAAGCCCGGCGGCTCATTGGTGATCGCCGTGCCGTTTATGATCAAGGTGCATCAAGCCCCGTTCGACTTTCAGCGCTACACTCATTATTCGCTCGAACAAATGGCGCGCCAGCACGGATTTGAAATTGCACTGCTCGAAGGCTACTACGACCCGATCTTTTTCGTTGGCGAAGGGACGCGCAACCTGCGCTTTTGGGTGCTGCCCAAACTTCCGCGCCTCTCACGTTGGTTTGGTCGTGGATTGTTGATCCTTATCGAAGGTTTGATTGCGCTGATGAAACCGCTCATTGGTGGCGGCTATGTGAAATCACCTGAGACCGCCAAAAACCCCGCTGCCATTGGGTATCATTTGGTCTTCAAGAAGCCGAAGTAAACAAAACACAACATGACCAAACGCATTTTCATCTCCGCCGACCACGGCATGGCAATCATCTACTTCCTGCAAAGCGACGTCGTCTCGACGCTGCTTGATGCGGGCGTGGAAGTCGTTGTCCTCACCGATGACGACACCAAAGAAAAAATCGCAGAACGCTTTGCAAGACCAGGCTTGACCTTCGAAGGTTTGCGCCTCAAACAAGCCAACGAATACGCCAAAAAAGTTCAGCCAAGAATCCAATGGCTGCTCGGCTACCTGCGCCGCGTCGGCGGATCGCGCCGCATCAACACCGAAGCGATGGACAGCCACATCTGGGAAGTCTGGGCGGAGAACGGTTGGAAATTCCGCCTCGGCATCTGGATTCCCTCCGCGTTGATGATTTTCCTCCTGCGGAATTTTTCATGGGCGCGCAAACTCTTGGTGCGGATGCAAAACCGCTTCACACCTACCCCGGGCTTGTACTCTGATCTCTTCGACAAATACCAACCCGACATGGTCATCGCCTCCACCCCCGGCTGGCGCATGGACCGTTACCTCCTGCGCGAATCCGCCCGACGCGGCATCCCGAACATGACCGTCATCGTCGGTTGGGACAATTCGTCCTCGTACAACGTCTCTGGTGCGGATGTGCAGTGGGCAACTTGTTGGTCACAACTGCAAAAAGATGAACTGGTCTACGGCTCTGACTGGGATCCAGAGCATGTCAACATCGGCGGCATCCCCTCGTATGACGGATATTTCCGCAAGCAATGGCTCATGCCGCGTGACGAGTATTTCAGACTCCACAATCTCGACCCCAAACGCAAGTTGATTTCCTACGCCAGCAGTTTCGTCCATTTTGCGCCGAACTTCCCGAACATTGAGGCGCTTGCAAAATTAGTTTCATCGGATGCGCTGGCAGAACCTTCACAGTTGTTGATCCGTTTGCACCCAAGTCACTTTCAAGACAAGCCGAAGATCTTTGCCGAAGAACGTCAGCGCGTGTTCGACTTGGAGAAGAAATACCCGCATGTGCATGTGGTTCAGCCGGTGGCGTTGGGCGGCTCGCTCGGTTATTACGGCGGCGAGGACATGGACGAAAAATCGTCCATGATGGCGTATTCGGATGTGCTGGTTACCGTCTACTCGACCATGCTGGTGGAGACCGCCGTTCACGACACGCCCATGATCGCCGCGACCATTGACGTGCCAGGCGGGTGGAACAAGCCGAATAAATTCTCGCTTTCGCTGAAAGAGATCGGCGATTGGCCCACGCACAAACGCTTTCGTGAGGCAAAGGCTGGCAGAGTCGCTTCGGATGAAAAGCAACTGCTCGAAGCGTTGAATCTCTATCTGCATGATCGAAGCGTTGATTCCGTCGAGAGGAAAAAGTTCGTCGAGAACGAGATCACGTTCACCGATTCGTCCTCCGGCAAACGGACGGCAGAGTTTATCTTGAAGGTCTTGAACGGGCAGGCGGCGCGGTAACGTGCGCCGCCGTTTCATGGTAAAAATGGGGGTTGGAGTATCAATGAAACAAAAACAACTGGTATTTTCGCTGATCGTCGCTCTTGTGATTTCCGCTTGTGGTGGGGAAGCGACGCCCACCTTGAGCGCGGATGAAATTGCCCAAACCGCAGTTGCGGAAGCATGGATCGTGGTCACTCAGACCGCTGCCGCCATGCCGACTGCCACCCCCGTCCCACCGACGAACACCCCCGAACCGACCGCCACCTTTGCACCCACCCTGGCGATACTTCCTACGCTTCCGCCTGCGACGGTGGCGGTGCTTACCACCCCGACCGCAGACGTGTGTAATCAGGTGCCGGTTGCCGAACCACAAGGCGCGCTGATCAATGTTGAATTTGATAATAAATCCGAAGGACAGGTCAACCTTGCTTTTGGGATGAACACCCCCAACGATAAAGGTGAATGTTTTACCTACTCCTTTGGCTTGGGGAAGGGGGATGTGTACGCAGCCAAGGTGGTGTCGGGTTGCTATTGGGGATATGCATGGGTCACCGGCGCTGTACCCTCGGTTGCGCGGACGGGCGGGACGATCCTGTGCCTGACCGACACGGCGCGCACCTATCACGTTGTCATTACCGCCGAGACCATTACGTTCAAATGACCGTGAACCGTTCCATGTTCCTCTTTTATTTTTCGATCACGCTTGCCATTGCTTCCAGCGCGTTGTATCATTTTGTTGCCAAAAGCACCCCGGCAGATGTGAATTTCACTGTCTCGCTGTTGGTAACGTATGCTGTAGCTTTTGTCGTTACTCTCTTCACTTTCTTTTTCTTTCCGGCGAAGGACGGCATTGCGGCGGAACTCAGGCAACTCAACTGGGCAAGTGTTGGGCTGGCAGTTGCGATTGTAGGTATCGAGTTCGGTTTTTTGCTTACCTACAAAGCCGGGTGGAATCTTGGTATCGCGGCGGTATTGGTCAATGTGGTCGCATCGTTGATCCTGCTTCCCGTGGCGATCTTTCTTTTCAAAGACAAAATTTCATGGGTAAATATCACCGGAATTTTTGTCTGTTTCGTTGGGCTCCTCATGCTGAACTGGAAAAAATAAAACATGCTTTCTCGCTTTAAGTCCGCTGCCCGCATTTTGATCAAGGGCGAACCCAAAAAGAAAACCCGCAGCCCGATTCCCGCCATTACGCCGGAGGAACTGGCGGAGATCAGGCAATTCTTTCCGCGTGAAAAATTCTTTGTAATGGGTCATGCCCGCTCTGGTACGACCCTGCTCATGCGCCTTCTACGCTTGCATGCTGAAGTCCACTGTAATTATCAGGCGCATTTTTTTACGCGCAAACCCATGCTGAAATCGCTGGTCGATTCGCCCGAAGCCGAGGAATGGCTGACGCGCAAATCCAACCGCTGGAATCAGGGGCGCGACCTTTCTCCGCTCGTTTTGCGTGCCGCCGCCGACTTCATTATGGAGCGCGATGCCGCCCGTGAGGGCAAATCCATCGTCGGCGATAAAAGCCCCTCATCCACGATCCATGGGCAGGTCGTGCGTGATACGCATCTTCTCTATCCCGATGCCAAACTCATTTACATCGTTCGGGATGGGCGCGACGTCCTCATCTCGGAACGCTTCCGCAATTTTGTTGAAGAATCAAAATTCCTCACATCCGAAGACAAGCGCATCATTTCGGACCTGAAAACGGATTCGGCTCCATTCGGCGACGGACGCCGCTCGATCTTTACAGAAACCTCCATCCGCAACATTGCCAAACGCTGGGCGGACGATCTGAACGAGATCGATTCTGAAAGCAAGCGCCTGTATCACGAGAGGTACATTTCCCTCCGTTATGAAGATCTATTGTCCGACCCATTCGCGCAAATGTCCCGCTTGTGGAAATTCCTCGGCGCCAAAAAGGTCAGTAGAACGTTAGAGAAGCAATTGCTTGCTGAGATGACTTCCAATCCCGATGAAGAATGGCAGGCGAAACGAAACGAAGGCATTGCCTCCTTCCTGCCAAAGGGACAGGCAGGCAACTGGCGGCGCTTGTTCACCGAAAAAGACAAGGCGCTGTTCAAGGAAATTGCCGGTGAAGTGTTGGTCAAGTGGGGATATGAACAGAATGCTAATTGGTAGTTCTACCCATGCCATTTTGCTGAGCAGAAAACCTGGCGCATGATGAAAAAGTTTTCCACTGATCTTCAAAAACGATTGGCGCCATTTGTATTTGGCGCTCTTTTCCTTATCGGGCTGTCCTTGATCGTGGAATTTCTCGCGCCGCGCTCTGAACCTGAAAACCAATTTTTTTTGGGTTTATCCTTAAGGCGGTTTCTGTTAGGGACATTCTTTATATTTTGGGGCTTACTCAGTTTGGTCTTGACGGTTTGGGACCGGTTGCGAGTTGGAAGATTGGGGGCAACGATCGAGCGCAGCGCCAATTTCTGGTCTCCGTGGGTATTGGTTGTTTTTTATCTCACAGCTTTGCTGTCGATCTCCTTGTGGATCGCCATGCTCCCCCCCATTTTGGGAGTCTTTAAGTTCCTGCGTTCGATGCGCGAGCAATTGGATGCTTTGTTTCTATGGCTTTTTGCCTTCATGGCATTCGGTGTGGCGTATGTCAAGATGGCATATTCCCATTTTTTGATCGAAAGCAGGGTGGTTAAACATATTGAGCGTTTCATTTTTGCATCGACCATTTTTGTCGGTGTCTTCTTTCTTTATGCGCACTTTGCCGTTTTGATCGGATGGGTGGACAAGGGGAAATATGCCTTCTGGGATCTTTGGGCTGCGGAGTTTATCCAGGGGCGGCTCTACATTCCAAATCCGCCCTATACCCATGACCTGACGTTATACGAAGGCAACTGGTATATCCCCATGCCTCCCCTGCCCGGTATTCTCATGGTTCCGCTCGCTTATTGGGTTGGGGCTGAAAACATTAACGCAAGTTATTTCTCCATTTTTTTTAGCGCCTTGAACGGAGTTCTTGTCTTCTTGATCCTTGAAGAACTCAACCAACGAAAATGGTTGCAACTCTCTCGTTCTGTAATCTTGGTTTTGGTCGTTCTTTTTCTTTTTGGAACGCCGCATTTGTGGGTGGGAATCAGCGGCAGAGGATGGTTTGTCAGCCAGATATTAACTGTGTTTTTCCTGGCACTGGCTATATATGCAGCTTTGAGGCGCTGGTCTGCCTGGTGGGTGGGGATGTTTATTGGGCTGGCGATAACAGCACGCCCCAACAGTTTGATGACCTGGCCCTTTGTTTTTGCCATTTCGATGCAACTGCTCAGGGAGAAACAGGGACGGATCCATTTGAAGGAGGCGTTTTTCTGGAGCGCTAAGACAGCAATCCCTATTCTTCTGGCAGTAGCTGGTTTGCTGTACTATAACTACTTGCGCTTTGAAGATTTTCTGGATTTTGGATATTCGAACATCAATGGCGGTCCGGCGATTGTACAAAATGTTCAAACATGGGGCGTGTTCCACCCCCATTTTGTCCCAAGGAATCTGCATGCAATGTTCCTGGAATTACCATGGATCAACCCGGGCGGGCGCTGGCTGATTGAGCCTTCCGCCGCTGGAATGAGCATCTTTTTGACCACACCAGCCTTGATCTATCTTTTTCGGCGTTATCCCAAAGCATGGTGGGTGATCGGCGCATGGACTGCCATTCTTTTCAACATTGTTTTGCTTAGCATGTATCATAATACCGGCGCACACCAATTTGGATATCGATACATTTTGGATTTGCAGGTTCCGTTGTTTGCCATGCTTGCCGTGGGCATGAAAGAAAGGATTCCCTGGCATTTTATACTCCTTGTTGTTCTAAGTGTTGTGATTAACTTGTATGGGGCAAATTGGTTCATGAATGGTTGAGATCATCATTGTAATTGTAAAAGGATGAGAACATGAAGTATCTAATCGCTGGTCTTGGTTCTGTGGGACGACGTCACATGCGCAACCTGGTTGCGCTGGGTGAGACGGACATCGTCCTCTATCGCACACACAAAGCCACCCTGCCCGATGATGAACTTGCGGGCTACCCTGTTGAAACCGACTTTGCCGAGGCGTTGAAAAAACACAAGCCGGATGCGGTCATTGTTTCGAATCCCACCTCGCTTCATTTGGATATAGCAATTCCGGCGGCGGAAGCAGGGTGCGCGATCTTGTTGGAGAAGCCCATTGCCGCTTCGATGGAACGTGTGGACGTTCTACAAAAAACGGTTCAGAAAAGCGGCTCGAAGGTGCTTGTGGCGTTCCAGTTCCGTTTTCATCCGGGAATGGTTAAGACCCGGCAATTGATCGAAAACGGTGAGATCGGACGTGTTGTTTCGGCAAGCGTTCATTTTGGCGAGTATCTGCCCGCCTGGCATCCGTGGGAGGATTATCGCACCGGTTATGCGGCGCGGGCAGATATGGGCGGTGGTGTGGTGGCGACCCAATGTCACTCTCTCGATTATCTGCCGTGGCTGGTCGGGAAGCGGGTTGAAGCCGTATGGGGCTTTGCCGCGAAACTCAGCGACCTCGAAGTGACTGCGGATGATACGTCCAAGATCGGTTTGCGATTTGATGGCGGCGCATTGGGCAGTCTCCATCTCGATTACAACCAACAGCCGCCAGAACATGAGTTCCGCATCATTGGCACGAACGGCACCATCAAGTGGAATCTTACCGATGGGGCGGTGAGAATCTACCGCACGGAGAAAAAAGATTGGGATGTGTATCCATTGCCCGAAGGTTGGGAGCGCAATGTTATGTTCCAACAGCAGACGAAGCATTTTGTGGATGTGGTCAAAGGGAAAGCAGAGTCATCTTGTCCGCTGGAGGACGGTATTCAAGTGCAAAGGATCATCGCATCTGTGCATGAATCGCAAAGAGTAGGGAATCTGATCTCGTTGAAGTAATGAAAAGCGGCGGAGAACATCCGCCGCTTTTTTATTGTAAAGCATCCCAGTTAATATTGGTTGAGTCTTTTTTCAAGTACACCTTGATTTTGGGGGCGATGGTGATGAAGTTGTAGTTGACCAGATAGGGTTCGGCTTCTGCGTTTGTATTTTCCCAAATTTGGACGATCACATCTGGTTGGAGTTCTCCGAAGGTGTGGGCGTAATCCCATTTCATGTGACCGGGGCGCATGTTCGGAATGTCTGGAATTCCCATTGGCGTGCGAACGTTTTGATGGGCAATGTAAGGGTCGGCTTTGCCGAGAATGTCGATAGCATAACGGTCTGGCAGGAGGTAGGGAATGGTCCCTGCGCCGATGACGGCGATGGATGCTCCCGGTTTGGTGACCTTTTCGAGCGCGATGGCAATTTGCAGATTACGGTCATTGCCTGCAACATAATCGGGGCGGCGGGCGAGATTCCAACGTTCAATGGATTTCCACTCGCCGATCAGGGCGTTAAAGGTCAGCAGGGAGAAAGCGAACAGAACGAGGAAGGTTGCGCGCCAGCCAACTTCGCCGTAATTCTGATGTTTCAGGTTCAGGGAATTCGCCGCACGTTTCAACCACTCCACGGATGCCCAGCTGAAACCAACGAAATACAACGGCATGACAATGACGATATAACGGTTCGCACCGCCGTGATTCTCCCATGCATCGCCGCCGACATAGACGGAGTAGGCGATCTGCGCAGCGAGTAGAAGTGTGAGCAGGGCCACTTTCCAATCACGGCGGAAGAGGAAGATGGATAAGGGTAGGAGGAATAAAACCCAATTATGGAAGTAGGCGAATTGTATCAGGGCATATATGCCGCGCATCAGACGGAGGGTGAGATTCCAACCTTCCACTTTGAGGTAGTAGGTGTTGGGCAGCCATTCACCAAAATATATGAAGCGTGCAATGGATTGTCCGCCGAGAAAGAGGATGAGCAAACCCAACCCCCAGACGAGATGTTGTTTGCGATTCTCTTTTTGTACCCAGAATAACATGACCAGTAGGACGATGTACGGAACCGCCATGTCGAAGCGGACAAGAGTGGAGATGGCGAGCAGAATGTAGATCCAGATATTGAAGCGACCTTCACTTTTCACAGCGAGCAGCACCGCATAGGTCAGTATCAAGGTGAGGAGACTCACTTCCATGCCGAGCAAGCCGAAGGAGTTGAGCGGGGCATAGAAAGAAGTAAAGGCTACAGCGGCGAGCATGACGAAGAGATCGCTGCTAAAGTGTTCAACCAGTTTTTTAACGAGAAACAGGTTCAGCGTCAGGAGAGAAGCGCCGAGAATTTGGATGTAGAGTCCGGTTTGATTTAATCCAACTGGCAGGAGGTGGACGAGTGCCATGATTCCCGTCCAAAGGGGGTTGGTGATACCTTCTACGCGCTCGCCGGGATTCCAAACCAGTCCGTTGCCGTGGGCGAGGTTGTAGGCGTAGCGCATCGAGATCATGGCGTCGTCGAAGAGGACGTAGTAGGTGGTGCCTTCGATGACAAAACTGGTGGCGACGATGTAACGATAACAATAGACGATGTAGCCAAGCACCAGGATGCCAAAGAGAATGTTTCGCAGGGTTTTGGAGTTCATTGCGGGGGATTATACCCAGCGCAGTCACAAATTGTGCTTTTTTAAGAAGAGGCATACCGCAATTTGTGACCGTGGGCAATATACATCGCAGGTGTTTTTTGGAGATGGGGAAGCGGTCGGAAACTTCCAAAATTCATTCGCTGAATTTTGGAGTATAATTGATGCTTGTGCAAACTGGTAAGGGCACAGCGAAATCATCAAAACCTTCTTTGTTCTTCGCTTCGCTGTGCCCCTGCTTTCAAAATCAAATGGAGTATCAAATGGCAAAAGCAAATCTTATTACCCCCTACGGTGGAAAATTGGTGGATCTGGTGGTGAAGGGTGCCGAGCGTGACGAGTTGATCACGCGCGCGGGACAATTACCTTCGATCAAGATCACCATGCGCAACCTGTGTGACCTGGAACTGATTGCCACGGGCGGCTTTTCCCCGCTTACGACGTTCATGGGCAAGGCAGACTATGAGCGTGTTTTGCGCGAAATGCGCCTTGCTGATGGAACGCTCTTCCCGCTTCCGATCACGCTGACGGCTGACCCGAAAGAACTGCCGACTGTCGGTGAGGAATTGGCGCTTCGCTCCGCCAACTTTGACCTGATCGCTGTGATGCGCCTCGACGAAGTCTATCACTGGGATGCCGAGACTGAAGCCGCGCTGGCGTACGGCTCGACCGATACCAAGCACCCGATGGTCTCTGAAATGGGACGCTGGAACAAGGTCTGTATTTCCGGTCCGATGAAGGTTGTAAACCTTCCTAAGTATTACGACTTTGTTGACCTGCGCCTTACCCCGGCTCAGGTGCGCGAACGCCTCGAGAAGATGGGCAATGATAATGTCGTCGCGTTCCAGACACGTAATCCTCTGCACCGTATTCATGAAGAATTGACCAAGCGCGCCGCTGCTCAGGTGAACGGCTCACTCATCGTCCATCCAGTGGTCGGCATGACCAAGCCCGGTGATGTGGATCACTACACCCGTGTGCGCACCTATAAGGCGTTGGTTGATAATCACTACGATAAAAACAGCACCATGCTCAGCCTGCTTCCGCTGGCGATGCGCATGGCAGGTCCGAAAGAAGCGCTCCTACACGCCATCATCCGCCGCAACCACGGCGCGAATCATTTCATCGTTGGGCGCGATCATGCGGGTCCGGGCAATGACTCCACGGGCAAACCGTTCTACGGTCCGTACGATGCGCAGGAGTTGATGAAGCAATACGAGCACGAACTCGGCGTCAAAATGGTTCCGTTCGAAATGCTCGTCTATCTCCCCGATGAAGACCGCTACGTGGAAGAGAAGGATGTCCCCAAGGGCGCGAAGGTTGCCAACATCTCCGGTACACAGGTTCGCGATGACTATCTCGCCAAGGGCAGATTGCTCCCCGAATGGTTCACCCGCCCTGAAACGGCTGAAATTCTGCGCGAAATGTATCCCCCGCGCCACAAACAAGGCTTTGGTATCTGGTTCACCGGCTTGAGCGGTTCGGGCAAATCTGCCACCACGCAAGTCCTCACCACCTTGTTACTTGAACGCGGACGCGAAACCGCCATCCTCGACGGCGATGTGGTTCGCACGCATCTTTCCAAGGGTCTCGGCTTCAGCAAAGAAGACCGCGATACCAATATCTTGCGCATCGGCTTTGTAGCAGGTGAGATTGTCCACGCGGGCGGCATCGTCATCTGCGCTGCCATCAGCCCGTACCGCGCCACCCGCGAAGAAGCTCGCAAGATGGTGGGCGAGAACTTCATCGAAGTCTACATGGATACGCCTGTGGAAGTTTGTGAACAGCGTGACGTGAAAGGTCTGTATGCCAAGGCTCGTCAAGCCATGGCAGACGGCAAGCCGATGGGCTTCACCGGTGTTGATGATCCGTACGAGCCGCCCATCAAGCCGGAGATCTCGCTCAAGGGCTATGATTCCACGCCGGAAGATAACGCTCGCATCATTATCAAGTATCTGGAAGAACAGGGTTTCCTGCTTCCGGTGAAGTAAATAAATACAGGTGACAGTCACTGTTACAGTGACTGTCACCTGCTTTTGTATGACCAAATCCCCTCTCGCTTCATTCTTAATCCTCGGTCTGCTTGCTCTTTCAGGGACCTTTCTCATCCTTTATGCGACTCCGCAAGGCATGAGCTTGTTCGATGACTCCATTGCGTATATCGCCGGAGCGAGAAGCATCCTGGCAGGGGAAGGCTACCGCGAAGCGTGGCTGGCATCCAACCAGCCGGTCACACATTTTCCGCCAGGCTTTTCAACGATCCTTGCCGTGATCGGTTTGAGCGGACTCGACCCGCTGCGCGGCACACGGTTTGTCAACGCCCTGATCTTCGGCGCGAACGTTTTTATGTTTGGGCTTATTGGCTGGCGCATGACCAAATCCAAAGCGGTAGGATTTTTGCTTGCACTTCTGCTCCTGCTAAACGGACAACTTTTTCGAGTCCACACCACCGCCATGAGCGAGCCGCTGTATATCTTTTTGACGCTCGCTGCGTTTTTGGCATTTTCGCAATATTTTGCAAGCGAAGAAAAGAACTCCATAAAGTTCTTGATGCTTGCTTCGATTCTCACCGCTTTTGCCTACCTGACCCGCTACGCTGGTCTTGCTCTCCTCGCCACGTTTCTTGTTTCGCTCTTCATCCTTCACCCAACCTGGAAAAAACGCCTGACCAGCACGGGAATTTTCCTCGCTGGGTTCATTCCCTTCGCCCTGGCATGGAGCATTCGTAATCGCTTGCTGGCAGACAATGCCACCAATCGCACGTTCGTCTTCCATCCCATTACAACTGAAAACATTCAATTAGGGATTACCAATTTCGCCGCTTTCGCTTTTCCTGTGGAAGGTTGGCGGCGCGAACTTGCTCAAATACCGAATTTATTCAACCTTTTCCTCGCTGTTGTCTTCATCATACTGTTGACCTGGCTGCTGCGGCGTGGCTTGAAGAAATTCGTAAAACCCGAAGCAGAAACACCCGAAATCCTTTCGTTCATCAGCGCACTGTACATTTTCGGCTATCTTGCCTCCATCCTCTCCTCGATGACATTCTTCGACGCCAGCACCAAATTCCAACTCCGCATCGTTGCGCCAATGTATGTCAGTTTGCTTGTCCTGCTGGTCTATTTTGGTTTCTGGCTTTGGAGGAGAAACAGCCTTTCACGTTTTGTGTTTTACGCATCGCGCATCACGTTCTTTGCGATTGCAATATACGCCTATGCATCTTCCACTTTGTATTTCGCCGAAACCCTGACCCAACTCCGCAAAGGCGGGCAGGGTTACGCTTCCTTTCAATGGTTCGATTCAGAAGCGATGAAGTATCTGAATGAACTTCCCGACGATGTGCGCATCTATTCCAACGAAACCGCGCCTGTTTATCTCTACACAGATCGCCCCGGTTACGTTTTACCCGATCTCGTGGACCCGGTCACGGGGCTGCCGCGTGGACGCTTTGAAGAAGGGGTGGCAGCGCTTCAAGCCGAAGTGCTCGCTGGCAGGGCGGTATTGGCGCTCTTCGATGTCGGTTCGCAAGATGAGGAAGTACAATCGGTCTATCAGATCCTTGCTGATGGGTTGTATCTGGCGTTCAACAAACAAGGCGATCAAATCTATACGGCTTTTCCATAATCTTACACCTGACAGGCGTTTGGAACCTGCCAGGTCTTCAAAGGAACTCACATGACAATCTTCGATAAATTCAATTTGAAAGGTCGCGTCGCGATTGTGACCGGCGGCGGCGGACAACTTGGGTACGAGTTTTGCAAAACGCTTGCCGAGGCTGGCGCAGCCGTGGTTGCCGCCGATTTGAACATGGATTTTGCCTCAAAGACTGCAAACCGCCTGACCGAAGCCGGCTATGCAGCCATGGCATTCCCCCTCGATGTCACCCGCTTCGAATCGACCCGCGAACTGGTCGCTGAAACCGTCAAGCAGTTTGGCCGCCTCGACATTCTCGTCAACTCAGCCGCGCTCGACCCAAAATTCGACCCCGATGCAGCCGCAAAAGGGATCGCCCCCGGCGCCTTCGAAGACTACCCGCTCGCAGACTGGAACGCCGCACTCAATGTCAACCTGACCGGTATATTCCTTACCACCCAAGCCTGTGTCAAGCAAATGATTGCACAAGGCAAGAAGGGCAGCATTATCAACATCTGCTCAACCTACGGGTTGAACGGTCCTGACCAACGCATCTATATAAAAGACGGCAAGCGGGTTGCATTCAAGCCAGCTTACTACACCACCACCAAAGCAGGTGTGATGGGCTTTACCAAATACCTCGCTGCATACTATGCCGAGACTGAGATTCGTGTCAATGCGCTCACGCCCGGTGGTGTGTACAATAATCACGAAGAGTATTTCGTCAGGAACTACTCCGCCAAAACCATTCTCGGGCGCATGGCAAAGAAGGATGAAATGAACGGTGCGCTGCTCTTCCTCGCTTCCGATGCTTCTTCCTATATGACTGGTAATAACGTCATCGTGGATGGCGGTTGGACGGCTTGGTAGAATGGTAATGGGTAAATGGTAATTACCAATTACCAATTACGAATGACCAAACATCTATGACCAAAATACTTGCGCTCATACCTGCCCGCGGCGGCTCAAAAGGCATTCCGCGTAAGAACATCCGCAATTTTGCGGGGTATCCGCTCATTGCGTGGAGCATTGCCGCGGCGAAGCAGTCCAACCTGGTGACGCGTATCATCGTTTCCACGGACGATGACGAGATTGCCGCCGTTGCCCGTGAATGGGGCGCAGAGACTCCGTTCATTCGTCCCGCCGAGTTGGCGCAAGATAAAACAACAGACTTGCCTGTTTTTGAACATGCGCTCAAATGGCTGGAAGATGTGGAAGCCTACCGTCCAGAGATCATAGTGCAATTGCGCCCCACGTCGCCGATCCGCCCGGCTGGGATGGTGGATTCCGCTGTTCAAACCCTGCTCGATCATCCAGATGCGGATTGTGTGCGCGGCGTTGTATCTGCTGGCCAAAACCCGTTCAAGATGTGGCGTTTCGCTGGTGATGAAAAACCGTTGACTCCGTTGCTCACTGTGGAGGGGATCGCCGAACCGTACAATGCGCCGCGCCAGATCCTGCCGCCGGTCTACTGGCAGACGGGTCACATCGACGCGATCCGAATCGCAACCATCTCGGAGAAAAAGTCGCTGACGGGGGATGTCATCTATCCGCTGGTGATCGACCCGAAGTATACGGTCGATATCGACAATCTGTCGGATTGGGCAAAGTATGAAGCCGTGATCTACAGCGGTTTGGAAGTCGTTTCACCGGGAAAGGCGCGCCGTACCATGCCCGAGATCGTTAAGATGATCATCTGTGATTTCGACGGCGTGGTGACGGATAACCTTGTGCTGACCGATGAGAACGGCAAGGAAACCGTCAGCGCATCACGCAGTGACAGTATGCACATCAAGACCCTGCGCGAAAAAGGTGTGGAGGTGATGATCTTGTCTTCGGAGCCGAATCCGGTTGTGAAGGCGCGTGCGAAAAAGATGGGGGTGGAGGCAATTCATGGGGTGGGGATGCAGGATAAGGGGAGAGTGATGCGCGAAGTTCTCGAGCAGAAAAAGGTTCGAGCGGAGGATGTCATCTATATTGGCAATGACCTTAATGACCTGCCTTGCTTTGAAATTGCAGGTTGGTCTGTGGCGGTGGCGGATGCGTATCCTGAAGTGATCCGCGCAGCGGATTGCGTGTTGACAAAACCTGGCGGGCGGGGGGCGGTGCGGGAATTGTGCGAGATGGTATTGAAAAGAATAGAGAATAGAGAATAGAGAATAGAGGTTGGAAGAGTGGAGATTTGCTGCCGTGCATTGAACCAATCTCCACTCTCCAATCATCTACCATCTAAAATCAAGGAGAAAAAATGGCTCGTGAAATCGATTTTGGAAAACGGAAATTAGGTGACGGTCATCCGGCATATGTCATCGCGGAGATCGGCATCAATCACAATGGCGATATGGATGTTGCCAGGAAGATCATCGATGCGGCTGTCCACGCCGGAGCGGATGCCGTAAAATTTCAGAAGCGTACCCCTGAGGTGAGCACTCCGCCCGAACAACAAAAAGTGATGCGTGAAACTCCCTGGGGCTACATCTCGTATTTGGAGTATCGTTACAAGGTGGAGTTCAATGAAGAGCAATATCGTGAGATCGACCGTTATTGCAAGGAAAAGGGAATCGATTGGATGGTTTCGGTATGGGATGAGCCTTCGGTCGATTTCATGGAGAAGTTCGATACACCTGCGTATAAAGTCCCATCCGCTTCGTTGACCGATCACAACCTGTTGAAGTATGTCCGCCAGACGGGTAAGCCTGTCATCATCTCTACGGGCATGTCCACGATGGAGCAGATCCACAAAGGCGTAAATGCTGTTGGTGAAGAGAATCTCGTCATCATGCACTGCACCAGCACCTATCCATGTGAGCCGGAGGAATTGAACCTCAAGATGATCGAAACCCTGCGCAAGGAATTCCCGAACAATCCCATCGGCTATTCCGGGCATGAAGTGGGTCTGGTCCCTTCAGCGGTGGCGGTTGCTCTTGGCGCTTGTTCTGTCGAACGCCATATTACGCTTGACAGAGCCATGTGGGGCAGCGATCAGGCGGCATCGGTGGAACCGGGTGGGTTTGAGCGCCTCGTAAAATACATCCGCGTGACCGAAGCCGGTTTGGGCGATGGTGTAAAGCGTGTGTATGAATCCGAAAAGGGTTCGATGAAGAAACTTCGCCGCGTGGTGAACGAATAAGAGCCGTTATAGGTTGAAGGTTACAGATTGGAAAGTTAAACAACTTGTAACCTTCAACTTTAAACCTTGAACCAATGAAAACTCTCCGCCGCACGCTCCGCCCATATGGAAAGACCGCCCAAGCCATTTGGCGATGGAAACGTTTTTCGTTTAACGACGCGCCGCCCATCTTTGGCAATTCCAAACCGAAGAGCGGCTCGCATTTGCTATTGCAGATCCTCAATGGCTTTACACAGATCATGCCGTATAAATACGTTGATGCAGACCCGGTACGCACGATAAAAAAGGACGGCGGACGGCGGACGGCGGAAGATATTTTGTCGGATTTGAAGCGCACACCCAAGGGAGTCATCGGCTGGGGGTATGTGGATGCCACCCCCGAGAACGCCTCTTTCCTCACCTCAGCCGGGCGCGTGACCTATTTCATTTATCGTGATCCGAGAGATATGCTCGTCTCGCAAGTGTTCTTCGCGACCGATATGCACGAAGAACACGGCATGCATGAGTATTACAACTCATTGCCCGATTTCGCAGCGAGATTAAATGTCGCCATCACCGGTATTGATAAAGATGGTCTGCGGATGGTCAGCGTGAAGCAGAGATATGAAGGAGTCTTTCAATGGCTCGAACAGAAAAACGTGATGTGCATCCGCTTCGAAGACCTCATCAACAACCGTGATGCCACATTGATGTCCATGCTCGATGAAGTAGAAAAGACAGGATACAAAATTCCCACTCCGCGTGAAAAGGCATTGGCTGTGCTGGTGGATGCCATCCAGCCGAAGAAAAGTCACACCTTCCGTTCGGGCAAGACCGGCGGCTGGACACAGCACTTCACCGACGCACACAAGAAGTTATTCAAGGATGTGACAGGGGACCTGTTGGTGCGGTTGGGGTATGAAAAGAATAACGACTGGTAGAACGAGGGCGGTGACTAACCGCCCTTTTTGTTTATAATAACCCCAATGAATTTACAGGACTTCTTCACCCAGCGCATAAAACGCGGACTTGTCCGCAGACTCAACCTCCTCAAGATCGCTTCCGTTGCTCGTAAGGTGGCTCATACCGAGCTTCTACCCAGCGGCGCACCGGTTGTCTTCTTCAAGGCTTCCACCGGCATTGACGACCTTTCATGGAATAGCGGATTCCATCTGCTGACTTCGTGGGCGTTCCGCTTGCAAGGGATCCCCGTGGCGTACTTCGCCTGCAATGCGGGCATGAGCAAATGCGTGCTTGGAACGAATCGAGATAACCCGCAAAAAGAAATGCCGTGTACATCCTGTGTGATGCAGAGCAAGGCATTGTATAACGCAATCCCAGACATGACGGCAGATGGCAGTCAGCGGTCTGCCGTCGTTAACTGGTTCGATCTTCAGCGCGACCCCGAACTCGTTACTCATATCTCGTTACTCTCTGTCCCTGAACTTTCTACTTTCCAATTTCAAAATATTCCCCTCGGTGCATTATGCCTGCCCGGGTTGCGCTGGGCTCTGCGCATCCACCACCTGGATGATGATGAAAATACCCGCTATCTTTTGCGCGAATATATTTTGTCTGCGTGGAATGTGGCGCGGAAATTCTCGGATTTTCTCGATCAGATCCAGCCCCGGGCAGTGGTGGTTTTCAACGGTCAGTTCTTCCCCGAAGCGACGGCGCGCTTCGTCGCCCAAGCGCGCGGATTGCGGGTCATTACTCACGAGGTCGGCTTCCAACCTGCCACTGCATTCTTCACGAATGGCGAAGCGACCGCATCTCCCATCCCGATGCCCGATTCCTTCGAGATGAATGAATTTCAAAATGCCAAACTCGATGCCTATCTCGCCAGGCGGTTTCAAGGTGATTTTACGATGGCGGGTGTCAAATTTTGGGCGGATATGAAAGGGTTGGATGAAGCCTTTTTGCAAAAAGCGGCGGGTTTCAAACAGATCGTTCCGATCTTTACCAACGTTATTTTTGATACAAGCCAGCCGCACGCCAACACGGTCTTTGAGGATATGTTCGATTGGCTGGATATGACATTGGAGGTCATCAAAGAGCACCGTGACACGCTCTTTGTCATCCGCGCACACCCGGACGAGATGCGGTTGCGAAAATCCAGCCGGGAGACGGTCGAGGGTTGGGTGACCCGGTACGAGGTCCAGAAAGAGCCGAATGTGGTCTTTGTCGGTCCGCATGAGGTGTTGAGTTCCTATGAACTGATCCAGAAATCCAAGTTTGTAATGGTCTACAACTCGACCATCGGCTTGGAAGCGTCCATCATGGGGGCAGCGGTCTTGTGTGCGGGTAAGGCGCGGTTTACCCAATACCCGACGGTGTTCTTTCCACAGACGACGGCTGAAGTGCGCAATAAGATGAAGGAATTTTTGTCGGCGGAGAAAATTGATGTACCTGCCGGGTTCCAACGCAATGCACGGAGATTTTTGTATTTCCAGTTGTATCGTACATCGCTGCCGTTTGGCAGATTTCTCGAACCTTCAATACGGACGACGCAGACGAGGTTAAAGTCCTTTGAATTGGATGACTTGGTGAAGTCCGCTTCGATACAAACGATTTTGGACAGTGTGCTGAACAATGGGGATTTTCTATTGAACGAAAAAACAGAGCAGTAATCGGCTCTGTTTTTTCGTTCAATAGCGATCTTGAATACCCCATCCAATTTTAAGTTGTTTGGGTACTAGTTTTCCAGCGTAATGTATTTCTTTTTGGTCTTCTTTTTGGGGTTGATGCCCGTCATCCCGCTAAAGGATGCCTGAATTGCCTTCATATCCGCTTCGATATCGTCAGTGGGATGAAAGGTTTCACCCACAAATGCGGTTTTTCGAACGCCATCCACCTTTGCCATGACGATGGGAATCCCCGCACTTTTGGCGATGTGATGAAAACCGCGCTTCCACTCACGGACCTGATAGCGTGTCCCTTCCGGGGCAATGACGAGGATGAACTTCTCCGAACGATCGCAGACTTCCACCATCTGCTCGACCAACCCCGTGGATTTTTGCCTATCCACCGGGATGCCGCCGCACCAGTAAAAGAACCAGCCAAAGGGGTTATTGAACAATTCGGCTTTGCCCATGTAGCGCACACTGACCTTCAGGTGGAAGACAATGCCGAGGAACAGCAAAAAATCCCAATTCGAGGTGTGAGGCGCGCCGATCAAGATATACTTCGGGATGTCCGGCAGGTTTCCTTCCACGCGCCAACCCAACAGGCGCATGATCGAATTGCTTACCAACCGCAGGAGCGGACTGATGATGGGGGTGTTGAAAATGGTCAGTTTCAATGGTTTTTCCTCACAGTGTAAAACCCTGAAATCGCGGGCGAGTCTCGCATGGAATTGTGGTTAAATACCTGCATGCTGAAATCGTTCCTACGTTCTACAGTGTATCACGCCGAGAAGGGGTTGCAGCGGTTGCGTTTCGCCTCCACGCCTGCCAACCTGCCCATTCTGCTTGGCATTTCATTCCCCAAAAGCGGCACGCACCTACTCGACCAGATTTTGCTTGGGTTTGCGAACGTTGCGCCGTATGCCAGACGGGTGCATTCGTTCTATGCCGAATATGAAGGCGAAAGCGGAAAAAAACGCGAATCGCAGCAGGCGCTGGATTGGCTCGACTTACTCCGCCTGTGCGATGTCGCCTCCGCGCACCTTTTTGCAAGACCCGAAGCCGTTGCCCGCGTTTGTAGTGAAAAATTCGCGCCGTATTTCATCTTTCGCGACCCGCGCGATGTGGTCGTCTCACACGTCTTCTACGTCACCGACATGGAGGCGCGTCACGTCCATCATGAGTACTACCAATCCCTGCCCGATTTCAACGAGCGGCTTAAGGTCAGCATTCTGGGCAGACCCGATGCCGGGGTTGAATTTCCAAACATCGCAGACCGTTTTGAACCCTATCTGGGTTGGCTGAACCGCCCCGAAGTTTTGAAAATTCACTTTGAGGATTTGATCCACGCCCGCGAAGCGACTCTCACCCGCATCATGGAGCACCTCCTTAGCCGCGTTCCGCTTCAATCTTCCCGACAGTTGATCCTTGACTCCCTCGAAGCCTCCATCAACCCGAAAAAATCCCCGACCTTCCGCTCGGGCAAAACCGGCGAATGGAAGAAGCACTTCACAGACGAACATAAAAAGATTTTCAAAGAAGTGGCAGGAGATTTGCTGGTGAAGTTGGGATATGAAAAGGATGGTAACTGGTAAATCGTAATTACCAATTACCAATTACCAATTCCCCATGATTTCCATCGTCATCCGCGCGTATAACGAAGAACGCTATCTCAAACGTCTGCTCGAAGGCATTAGCCAGCAGACGGTTAAAGACGTCGAAATCATCCTAGTGGATTCAGGCTCCACTGATGGGACAATTGCCATTGCCGAATCGTTTGGCGCGAAGATCGTCCACATCCCCTCGGCAGAGTTTACGTTTGGGCGGTCGCTCAACTTCGGGGTCCGAGAAGCGACGCGGGAATTCATCGTCATTGCCAGCGCACATGTCTATCCCGTTTATCCCGATTGGCTGGAAACGATGCTTCGTCCCTTTCAAGATGAGAGTGTGGCTCTTGCCTATGGCAAACAGTGCGGCTACGAAGGCTCGAAATATTCCGAGCATCAGATATTCCAGCAGTGGTATCCCGATGCGAGCAGCATGGATCAGGCGACTGCGTTCTGCAACAATGCCAATGCTGCGATTCGAAAAAGTTTATGGGAACAGCATCCTTATGACGAGACGCTGACCGGGTTGGAGGATCTGGAGTGGGCAAAGTGGGCGAAGGGGCGGGGATATAAAATTGCCTATGTTGCCGAGGCGGAGATCGTCCACATCCACAATGAAACGCCGCGCGGAGTGTACAACCGTTACCGCCGTGAAGCGATGGCTTTGCGAAGGATCTACCCCGAGACGAATTTCAACCTGTACGATTTTGTACGCCTGACCATCACGAATATTTTCAGTGACCTGTGGCATGCTGCCCGCGATGGCGTCCTGCTGAAAAGTTTTTCATCCATTTTCTGGTTTCGCTTCGCTCAATTCCACGGTACTCGCATGGGACACCGTGAGACCAGCCTTGTCACGCCGCAATTGCGGGAGACGTTCTATTACGCGCGGGAAAGAAAGAAGAAAGAGGATAGAAAGCGAGATGTGGAGCCGATAAATTACAACCAGGAAAACAATGAATAGTTCCATTTATTCACATTGACCATTTAACTACAATGTCTACAACTGCTCCCCCCAACTCTGTTCACCCCAAATCCCGCGCGGAATGGCGCAGGTGGCTCGAAAAGAACCATACCCGTAAAGAGGGTGTATGGTTCATCAGTTTCAAAAAAGAGACCGGCAAGCCGCGTGTCACGTATGAAGAATCGGTGGAAGAAGCCTTGTGCTTTGGTTGGGTTGACAGCAAGCCCGCCAAACTCGACAATGAACGATCCATGCTTTGGTTCGCGCCAAGAAAAGAAAAATCGAATTGGTCCAAGCCGAACAAGGAACGGGTGGAGAGGCTGATCAAGCAAGGCTTGATGACCCCTGCCGGGTTGGCAAAGATCGAACTCGCGAAACAGAACGGCACATGGACGGTGCTTGATGGCGTGGAAAAATTGGAAATCCCGCCTGACCTTGCCAATGCTCTCTCCAAAAATAAGGCTGCCAAAGAATATTTCGATGCCTTTCCGCGTTCGGTCAAGCGTGGGATTTTGGAGTGGATCCTGAACGCCAAAAAGCCAGAAACCCGCGCCAAACGCATCGAAGAGACTGTTGCGCAGGCGGAGAAGAACATCCGCGCGAATCAGTGGCGGCAATAGGGGCGCGGTCCTCGCCTCTGCAAAATTCGATATAATTTCCGCATGTCCTCCCTCTCTCTCAAACCCGCATACGAATACCCCATCCCCTTCCTTGCCGATTTGATGACGCGTAGTTTCGAAGGTTATTTTGTCCCCATCCAAATCACCGAGACGGCGTTGCTGACCATGCTCCGCCGCGATGGCATTGACCTGACCGCCAGCCGCGTGTTGATGAAGGATGATGAACCTGTCGGCTTGGCGATGATCGCTCGGCGTGGCTGGACCTGCCGCCTCGCCGCAATGGGCATCACGTCCAACGCGCGCAGCAGCGGCATGGGTACATGGACAATGGAACAACTGATCGCAGAGGCACAGGCTCGCGGAGAACAGGATATGCTGCTTGAAGTTATCGAACAAAATACAGCAGGCGTAAAGTTATATGAAAAAGTTGGCTTTACCAAGATCCGCAGGCTGGTGGGCTACAAACTCGAGAACCCCCAAGTGGAATCAGATGAAGAACTCGAAGAAATCGACATCCGTGAATTGGCGCGGCAGGTCACGTATCACGGCATGAAAGACCTCCCATGGCAGCTCTCCGGCACGACCATCATGCAGCACACACCGCCCTCGCGCGCCTTTCGCATCAACGACGCCTATTGTCTCATCAGCAACCCCGAACCGACTGACGTGGCGATCTCCTCGGTGTTGGTCAAAACCCGTTCCCGTGGCGCAGGTCTGAGCGGAGTCCTGCTGCGTGCCCTCTTCGCAAAATTCCCCGGCAAGATCTGGCATGTCTCGCCCATCTATCCCGAAGAAATGGGCTTCATCTTCGAACACGTTGGCATGGTACGCGAGCCGCTTTCGCAGTGGCAGATGACACGCACCTTGTAAGACAAAGTAAAATAAGGACATGAAAATTGCCGCTCTTGTCCCCATGCGACATCACAGCCAGCGTGTACCTGGCAAGAATTATCGTCCCCTCGCGGGCAAACCCCTCTTTCAACATATTTTGGAGACCCTGGAATCTGTGCCGGAAATCGAAACGGTCATCGTGGATACCGATTCCGAGCCGGTGATGGAGGGAGTGCGCCGCTTCTTTCCAGACGTAAAGTTGATCGCACGCCCCGAGCATCTCCGCGCCGACGACGTGCCCATGAACGATATTCTGCTCTACGATACCGCACAGGTGCAGGCAGATTTTTACCTGCAAACCCATTCCACCAATCCGCTGCTGAAAGCGGAGACCGTCTCAAGCGCCATTCAAAAATTTACAACAGACTTCCCGAAATATGATTCTCTATTCTCGGTCACCCGCCTCCAAACCCGTTTGTATTTTCAAGACGGGCGTGCTATCAACCACAATCCCTTGGAATTAATTCAAACACAGGATTTACCGCCGGTGTACGAAGAGAATTCCTGCATTTATCTTTTCACACGCGAAAATTTGGAGCGTAAAAAGCACCGCATTGGTGATCGTCCGTTGATGTTCGAGATCGATGCGGACGAAGCCTGGGACATTGACGAAGAACTGGATTTCGAGATCACTGATTTTTTGATGAGGAAAAGAATGTAACCAGTCATTGCCTGTGCCGTGCGCAGGCACGCGTGCGAGGAGGGCGACAGCCCGACGAAGCAATCCCATGAACAGGTTGGGAGATTGCCCACCGCACTGGAGCGCGGCGCAAGTGTCGCCGCAAAAAGCGTGGCCCGCGATGACATAAATTCCTATGCAAACCCTAAAAGAGAAAACTGGATTGTTTTGGTTTGGTGCCCTGCTGATCTTGGTCATTGCAGGGATCGCCTATTTGCCATTGGTCGGTCGGCTTGGCTATCTCAACGACGACTGGTATTTGATGTACGACATGCAGGTTAAAGGCGCGGACTTCTTCCACGAGATATTTGGTATCGACCGTCCCGGGCGTGCGCTGGCGATGATTCCGCTGTTCTCGCTGTTTGGGTTCGACCCGCTTTGGTATCACTTGAGCGCGTTTTTATTCCGCGTTTTTGGGGGCATCTTTGTCTTTTGGACGATGCGTATGTTGTGGGGGGGGCGCCGCAACCTTTTTGCACTGGTCACCGGCTTGCTGTTCACTGTTTACCCCGGGTTCCTCTCCATGCCGAACGCGATTGACTATCAGTCGCATATCCTTGGTTTATTTCTGGCAACCCTGTCTGTGGCGCTGACGGTTAAATCCACTCTGACATTGGACACGAAAAAGAAACTTCTGCTGGTTGCTGGTTCCATTTTGACGGGCTGGGGCTATCTTAGCCAGATGGAATATTTCATCGGTATCGAAGTCTTCCGCTTTTCTGCCATCGTGGTCTTGATGTGGCGTGCCCAGAACGAGACCTTTCGCCAGAAAGCAATCCATATCGTTAGAGAAAGTCTGCCTTTCCTGCTCGTCGCGGCTGGATTTTTGGTCTGGCGGCTGTTTTTCTTCGAGTCTGAGCGCAGGGCAACAGATGTGGGTTTGCAGGTTTCGCAAATTCTCACGGATCCGTTGATTGCTTTGTGGTGGCTGAATTATCTGATTCAGGATTTCTTCACGGTCACATTGGTTGCTTGGCACTTGCCTGTGTATCAACTGGCGTTTGCCATGCGACTAAAGGATATGGTGGCGGCAATTGCATGGGCGTCGCTGGCAGTGGCGGCTATATTGATCGGAATCCGCTGGATGGGAGAAAAGGAATCAGACACAGAATCAGACCTCCGGTCCGGTATGATGCGCGAGACCTTGTTCGTGAGTCTGTTGAGCATGGCAGGCGGATTGATCCCCGTCATCCTCGTCAATCGTCATGTCACCCTGCCTGATTATTCTCGTTATACGTTGATCGCTTCCATCGGTGCGGTGATGCTGCTTGCGCTGCTGATTGAGGGCATCGCGCGACATGGAACTCGAACAACGGTGATGGGTGTTCTGGTTGCCGTTGCGGTCATGACCCATTATGGGAATACCATCCGTTATGTGGATGAAACCGAGGCAACGCGCAATTTTTGGTGGCAGGCGGCGTGGCGTGCGCCGAAGATCGAAGAAGGCGTGACGTTGATCGCCATGTACCCGAACAGCCCATTGAGCGAGGATTATTTTATTTGGGGTCCGGCAAATTTGATCTATTACCCGGAGGAACAAAGCGGCAATCCGGTGGTGGTGAAGATTCCCGCTGCTGTGTTGAACGGGGATACCGTGACACAGATCACGACCAATGGCGGTGTGGAGACTCCTCTGCGACGCGGCAATTATCTCGAACGTGATTTCGGGAATGTGCTGGTGATGGTGCAGTCGAGCCCGAACAGCTGCGTTCGTTTTATCAATGGCGCTGCACCTGAACTGAACTCATTCGATGATGGACGCATTGTGATGGTTGCGCCGTATTCCAATTTGGATGCAGTGGTGACCGACGGAGATATGCCGCTTGTTCCTGAAACTGTGTTTGGAGAGGAACCCGAGCGTGGCTGGTGCTATTATTATCAGCAGGCGGATCTGGCTCGCCAGCGCGGTGAATGGGAGATGATCCCTGATTTGTTGGATGAGGCATTGGAGATGGGCTATTATCCCAACGACCCGCTCGAATGGATTCCCTTCATGCAGGCGTATGCGGTACAGGGCGATGTGGATGAGATCCGTAAGATGACCAAACTGGTCATTCTGGATAGGTATTTGCGTCTGCAAGTTTGTAACAACATGAAGTATCTTGCCGGGAATGAAACACTTTCGGCAGAAGTGAACGAATACATCCAAGATAAAATTTGTGAGTGACCATGCCAACTGTTTTGATGACCGCCCCCTACATGATTCCATTCCTCGACCGCTTCCGCCCGGTGCTGGCGGAGTATGGCATTGACCTGATCGTGCCGGATGTTCAGGAGCGAATGGAAGAGGAAGATATTTTGAAATACGCGGGTCAGTTCGATGGCACCATCTGCGGTGATGACCGTTACACTGCGCGTGCGATCGAAGCCTGCCTGCCGCGCTTGAAGGTCATTTCCAAATGGGGGACGGGGGTCGACTCCATTGATGGGGAAGCCTGTGTAAAATTCGGCGTGAAACTTGGGCGCACGCCCAATGCCTTTACCACCCCCGTGGCGGATACGGTGCTGGGCTACATGCTCGCCTTTGCAAGGCGCGGTCCGTGGATGGACCGGGAAATGAAAAGCGGAAAATGGGAGAAGATTCCCGGCAAGGCTCTCAGTGAGTTAACTCTTGGCGTGATCGGTATTGGCAATATTGGCAAGGCAGTCACGCGAAGAGCAAAAGCCTTCGGGATGAAAGTCTTCGGCACAGACATCGTTGACGTGGATCATGTCTTTGTCAGCGAGACCGGAATCGAAATGACTAATCTTCGGTCTCTACTCTCTAACTCCGACTTCGTTTCCGTCAACTGTGACCTCAATCCGACCAGTTTTCATCTTATCAATGCGGATACGCTTGCGAAGATGAAATCCACGGCGGTTCTCATCAACACGGCGCGCGGTCCCATCGTGGAGGAAAAGGCTCTGGTCGAGGCGCTGGTTTCGGGTCAGATCGGAGGCGCGGCGCTGGATGTCTTCGAGGTCGAGCCGCTTCCGCTGGATAGTCCGCTTTTGCAGATGGACAACGTCATGCTTGCGCCACACAATTCCAATTCCAGCCCGACGGCGTGGGAGCGCATCCATTGGAGCACGATCAAAAATTTGGTGGAAGGATTGGGAATGCAGGTGAAGAAGTGATGACGAAGATCCGCCTCACGTTGCCGTATGTTTTTATCTTTTTGCTGACGGCGCTCGTCCTTGACCTTGCCAACCCGTTCTTTGACAAGCCCGCCAGAGACGGCGGCTTTTTCCTGTACGCGGGCAGCCAAATTTTGGATGGCAAACTTCCGTATCAAGATTTTTGGGACTCAAAAGGACCGGGCATTTTTTACATCAATGCCCTCGGGCTTGTGTTGGGCGGCGGGTCGCGTTGGGGGGTATGGTTTGTTGAGTTCTTTTGTATCTTTGGCACGTTTGTCCTTTTGTTTCGCTCGCTTTCAAAGCGTTGGGGCGAGGGCGCTGCCTTCTTCGGTTTAACGCTGGCAGGGTTCGGTTTGCGCACAGTTCTGGGTTATGGTAATTACACCGAGGAATATGCTCTGCTCTTCAATGCGGCTGGGCTCGCACTCTTCCTTTCGATGGTGGATGTTGAACGGAGTTACTGGAAATACCTTTGGGTGGGTGCTTTCTTCGGCTTGAGTTTTACTTTCCGTGCCAATAACATTGGCGGGATATTTGCAATTCTGGGCGCGTTTTTTTTGTTTTACGGATTTAAACGAAGTTATTTGGATGCTTTGCGTATCATCCTCGTGATGCTGGCGGGGTTTGCCCTTCCGCTTCTGTTGTGGACGATGTACTTCGCCGTGCTTGGGAATGCCGCTGAAATGGTCTACGCTTCGATCGTTTTTAATTTCTCGTACTCTGCTGCAAAAGACCGCGAATGGCTGGATATTTTGGGCGGATTTGGTCGCTACGGCATGGACTGGTATGGCTGGTTCACGTTGGCGGCGTGGCTTGGGCTTATCTTGCGTTTTCTTGCCAGTTTTGTGCAGCGAAACGTATCGGTCTTTGAAGTATTTCTGCTCATCTGGTTTCCAATCGAAATTGTTTTGAGCAACCTTTCCGGCAGGAATTTCACGCACTATTACATCAGTTGGACTCTGGCGGTGGCGATCTATGCCGCTTTTCTTTTTGCCGAAGCCTGGCAATTGGCGTTCAAGGTATCAGCATTGGAAGGCTGGAGTGAGCCGCTGGGTGCGATTGCATCCGTTGTGTTCATCGTTATGTTGTTTGTGATCTCGCCTTCTTCATGGATGCGATACAGCGAATCTATTCGTGCGGGCGGTGGAGAATACATTGACCCGATTTCAGCCTATATCCGCGATACTACCGACCCGGAGGATCTTGTCCTGACTTGGTATCCTGAGATGGGCATCAGTTTTATGGCAGAGCGGACTTCGCCGGTCAAGTATTTGTACTATCCGCTTTTTCTTGAAGGGTCGCTGACAAAAGAGATCGAAGACCGTTATATCGAAGACCTGACCGAAACCCCGCCTCAACTCATCCTCGACTGTTCCCGCTCGGTGGATGCCATTCCTTCGCTGGATCCGGTCACCCGTGAAGAGCAATATGCCACGCCTGGCGTGAAGCGCAAGATGTACATTCAGCCGGGGATGGATGAGATCTTCGAGTTCGTCGAAGCGAATTATCAGATCGAAAATACGATTGATGGATGTTTGATCTTTCGATTGAATCAAGACTGATTTTCGGAAACTTCACTTCGGGCACAAAGCCAGAATTCGACGTAAAATTACCCCATGACCAAAACAATCCTCATCACCGGTGCGGCGGGCGGAATTGGACGTGCGACCGTCGCACTCTTTGCCCACAAAGGCTGGCGCGTGATCGGCGTGGATCGCAATGAGTTCGGCGAAGATTTTCCTCGAAGCGGACTCTTCATTCAATCCGACATCTCTCGCGCCGAAGATATGGAATCCATTTTCGGGCAAGCCAAAGCCTTCAGTAACACGCTCAATGCCCTCGTCAATAATGCGGCGTTGCAAATTGCCAAGCCGCTTGTCCAAACCACCGTCGAAGAATGGGATGCGGTCATGGCGGCGAATCTCCGTTCCGTATTTTTGGGTGTCAAGCTTGCGCATCCGCTTCTCAAAGCGAAAGGTGGGGCGATTGTGAACGTCTCCTCGGTCCATGCTGTGCAGACTTCCGCCAACATTGCGGCGTATGCCGCTTCCAAAGGCGGACTGCTGGCGTTGACTCGCGCGATGGCGATCGAATTCGCGTCGGATAACATTCGTGTTAACGCCATTTTGCCCGGTGCTGTGGATACGCCCATGCTGCGCGCCGGTCTCGGGCGCGGACATGTCGGTTCGGGCGATGTTCAGGAACGGTTGGATAACCTCGCACGGAAGACCGTCAATGGGCGCGTGGGCACGCCGGAAGAAATCGCAAATGCGATCTATTTTCTCGCCGACAACGAACAATCCTCCTTTATGACCGGTCAAGCCATGATCGTGGATGGCGGCGCGACGGCAAGACTCAGCACCGAATGAAAAAACTTCGCAGACGTTCCCTGGAAATCAATGCGCGGCGGCGCAGCATGGCGCGCATCATGTTTTACCTCAATGCGGCAGTGTGGGTTTTCAACGGCGGGGTTCAGGTCTCGAAGATGATCGCCGACTCGAACACGTTGACAGCTGCGTTGGTCTCCTTTTTCTTTTTGGTCAATGTGCTGGCATTGATCGTCGCCGCGCGGATCATCGACGACCAGGAGAAATGGGTCTTCATCACTGCGCTTGCCGTCACTACTGTGAACACATTGCTGATCTTCATCGGCTTCCCCGATATTGTCGATGCCATCTCCCTGCTGCTGAACGTCATTATCTTCATTAATCTCATCCCCCTCAAGCCGTATTACTACAAGGAAGCATGAAGCAAACCCTCAAACAAATCATCCCGCCGGGCATCTGGAATTCCGCGCGTAACGCCGTCGATGCGGTCCGCCGCCTGCCGCAATTGCCGAATGCCTACCTGCATCCGTGGCGGCGTGAAAGCCGGAAGCGCCTCGCGCAGTTCAAGGATGTTCACAAAGGCAAACGCGCCTTCATCATCGGCAACGGACCTTCGCTCAAACAAACCGACCTGTCCAAACTCAAACATGAATTCACGTTTGGCATGAACCGTTTTTATGTTGCCTTCCCCGAACTCGGGTTTCAAACCACCTACTTCGCTTCCATCAACGACCTTGTCATCGAGCAATTTGCAGACGATATATCCGCGCTGACGATGCCCAAATTCCTTTCGTGGCGTTCGCATCGCTTCTTCAACGAAAAGACCTATAACGACACGATCAACTTCCTCTACACATCCTACACGGGACCAAAATTTTCGCGTAATGTAATGGGACGTGTCTGGGAAGGCGCTACGGTCACTACGGTTGCGCTGCAAGTTGCCTTTCACATGGGCTTCGAGCAGGTCATTCTCATTGGGGTCGACCACAACTTCACATCGAAGGGTGATGCGAACAAAACCATCACCTCCGAAGGCGATGACCCGAATCATTTCATGCCCAATTATTTTGGCAAGGGGGTCCGCTGGCAACTGCCCGATCTTGATACCTCCGAGGTTGGGTACATCATGGCGCGTGAGGCATATCGCCAAGCCGGGCGCGAAGTGATCGACGCGACCGTGGGCGGCAAACTGACCGTCTTCCCCAAAGTGGACTACAATTCACTCTTCTGATTCGATGAAAACCACGCCTCAAACCCGACCTCAAACCTGGTCTGCCCTCTTCATCCTTCTCCTCGCCCTGGGCGGATTCTTGCGCCTGCTCGACCTAACCGATCCGCCATTGGATTTCCATTCCTCGCGTCAATTACGCAACTCGTTGGTGGCGCGAGAGATTTATTATTCTGCATTGCCTTCCGCCACGGAAGAACAACGTCAGTTGGTGGTTTCTTTTGCCAACGCAGTAGGGAAATATGAACCACCCGTCATCGAAACGATTGTGGGGTATTCCTATTTTCTAACCGGCGGCGAAAACATCGCTGTGGCGCGTGTTTGGGCGACGATCTTCTGGCTCGCGGCGGGACTTGCCCTGTTCGACCTGATGCGGCGTGTGGTCTCACCTTGGTCGGGACTGATCGCGATGGCGTACTATTTTGTCCTGCCGTTCTCGGTTCAGGTCAGCCGCTCCTTTCAACCTGACCCATTGATGACCTCCGCATTTGTGATCGGGGTGTATTTCCTCTATCGCTGGAGTGAAGATAGTTCCCCTCTCCTCTCAGGGGAGGGACTGGGGACAAGGTTGACATGGAAATGGGCGATCCTTGCGGGTGTGTTCCTTGGCTTTGCAACGTTCGTTAAGATCGTCATCGCCTTCATGGTGGGGGCGGCGGCAATCTCCATGGTGCTCTTCACGCTTGGCAGGGATTTCTGGAAGTCCAAACAGGTGTGGGCGATGGCTGCCATCATGGTCGTGCCTGCCTTGCTGTATTACGTTTTTCTCAATCAGGGACGTTCCACCGAATACTTCTTCGCATGGACGGTGACCCTCATCAACCTCATCACCAGCACCGATTTTTACACCAAATGGCTGGCGTTCCTCGGCGTGATCTTCGGCTTGACGATAGTCTTCCTTGGCATTGCAGGCGCATTGATCGCCCCCGCCCGGATGCGTTGGTTGCTGGTCGGCTTGTGGATCGGCTATGTGCTGTACGGACTCACGCTGCCGTTCCAGATGTACACGCACAGTTATTACCACATTCAACTCATCCCGGTCATTGTGCTTGGGGTGGCTGTGGCGTTGAATCCGCTTGTGGAGTATGTATCAAGTATCGGCGGAGTCGGACGCGCGGGGTTCATCGCCTTGGTCGTTTCGGCGATCGGATATCAAGCCTACGCGGCGCGCTCCGTTCTCGTTGCAGAAAGTTTTCGTCACGAACCCGCGTTTTGGAACGAGGTCGGCGAAGCGTTCCCATCCGATGCGAAGGTCATTGCGTTGACACAGGATTATGGCTATCGCTTGATGCTGTATGGCTGGCGGCAGGTGGATCTTTGGCCCCTCGCCACTGGCTTGAGCGAGACGCGCAACCCCGATAGGGATTTTGCCGAAGACTTCAACGATTTGACCGCTGGAAAGGATTATTTCCTTGTCACGGCATTTGGTCAACTCGATAAACAACCCAGCCTAAAAAAGATTTTGGATACCTATCCGATTGCCAACGAAGGTGATGGATTTGTGCTATATGATTTGAGATCTAAATAGGACGCGGACGAGCGCAGATAAACGCGGAGGCTTTTGATGAATAATCAGGTGGAATTGAAACATAAGGATGTAACTGAAAAAATCCTTCATGCGTTTTATAAGATCGTATATCCTCAGCTTGGATACGGCTTTCTGGAAAAAGTCTACGAAAACGCAATGGTGCTTGCGTTGGCTTCTTTGGGACTGAAAGTCGAACAACAGGCGAGAATTCTTGTTTATTTCCAAAATCAAGTTGTCGGCGAATATTTCTCTGATCTGCTGGTAAATGATGTAGTCCTTGTAGAATTGAAAGCAGTTTCTCGTCTTTTAGCCGAGTATGAGGCTCAATTGCTAAATTATCTTCGCGCAACCCCGTATGAAGTTGGGCTGCTCTTGAATTTTGGTCCAAAGCCTGATTTCAAGCGGAAAATCTATGAAAATTACCACAAGACCTATACTTGGGAACAAAAATAAAGAATCCGCGTTTTCAGTGTTTATCAGTGTCCTATAAAAATATGACCCTCGTTTCCATCATCACCCCTTCCTTCAACCAAGCCAAATATCTTGAGCAGACGATCCGATCTGTGTTGTCTCAGGATCATCCACACATCGAATACATTGTCATGGATGGTGCTTCCACCGATGGAAGTGTTGATACTATCGAAAAGTATGCAGACGAATTAACCTATTGGGAATCGCAAAAGGATAACGGACAAGCTGACGCCATCAACAAGGGATTTGCCCGCGCCTCCGGTGACATCATTGCCTGGCTCAACTCCGATGACTTTTATCTCCCCGGAACCGTGTCTGCGGCGGTGAAAATCTTTGATGAGAATCCAGATGTCGTGCTGGTCTATGGCAACATGCTCGCCGTGGACGAGAACGGCGCGACCTTCAATACACTGACTTACAAACAACTCACGCTCGAAGACCTGCTTTGTTTTCAGATCATTGGTCAGCCTGCGGTTTTCATGCGTCGCTCTGCCCTGCAAAAAACGAGCGGACTTGACCTCTCCTTCCATTTTCTGCTCGACCATTTGCTTTGGATCCAAATTGCCAAACACGGGCGCATCCTGCACGTAGACCAGACCTGGGCTGCCGCGCGTTATCACGCCGAAGCGAAGAACCGCGCCAAAGCCGCAGAGTTTGGGCGTGAAGCCTTCCGTATTCTCGATGTCGTTGAGAAAGATCAGTCTCTCTCACCGATTCTCTCAAGCATCCATCGCCGCGCTCGCGCTTCCGCTCATCGTGTAGATGCGCGTTACCTGCTCGATGGCGGACTTCCCGCCCAAGCCCTCGTCGCATGGATGCGCGCGCTTTTTATCCATCCTCCCACGGCTCTGGCGCGGATGAACCTTCTCGTTTCGAGTCTTTTGAATCTGCTGGGGTTGGGGAAATTACGCGAAGCGGTTTTGCAGCGCAGAAAAAAGAACTTAGCGGGTTGAGTCTGCCTGTGGCGGATTGAATTTCTTCACGATCCAATCCTTATCCAAACAATCGAGGATCTCTTTGGCAGATCTGGCTTGTCCCTTTTTGCCCTTGACCTGTAAATTGTCCGAGGTGAAGGTGTCGATGTCGATCTTGCCGTTGTCGAAGTGTACCCAGATCCAGTCATCGCCCTGCCTGCCGAACTGGACCGGACGAAAGAACTTCATCAGCCTTTCGAGGATGTCCTCGAATCTCTCTCGGTTCAACTCGGCGAAGATAACGAACTCATCCTGTTTCATATGCCGCTCCGGTTTGTGCTGGGGACTTTCGTCCGCTAATACTCCGGGGTGCGTTGATGAAGGTTGGGAGGTTCCCGTCTGTGCTTGCGTGGATGATACTCGAAAACCCGGGTTTCGGGCGATGGGTATTCCGGTTGCCGTGAAGTCTTTATCTCGCACGGCTCAGGTTGTGGAACATTCTGGTTTTCTACCTGCTATATGAAGTTAAATTGGGAGGTTGAGGAAAATAATTAACCCAAGTTGCCGCTTTACAGCAGATAGTCATGATTCTTCGCTAAAAGCCCTCACCCTGCCCTCTACCACTTTGTGGCACACGTCCCAACGGGAGAGGGGGAAAAGCCTTGTTAATGGGGTGAGGGAGGTTTTTGCAATCATGGTAGCAACTCGGGTTAATTTTGAAGAGATGGGAAGAGAAGCACTAAACATCATTAACCCCGAACTTAATCTGGGACGCGGACGAGCGCAGACTGCGAAGCGTGCAGAAAAGTTCTAAAAAATCCGCGTTTTCAGCGTTGATCCGCGTCCCATTCGCTCTAAAAACGAACTCACCCGCGAAACCTTAATTTCGAGGTGAGTCATGTTAAACCCGTTTGCGACCAACATGGATTGCGCCTAAAAAATTAACACAAAAGCGTAGGATCGCAATGAAAGATCTCGAAGTCTTGCCGACTTTGCGTTGAAGAACCTCGATCCCAATCCCAATTTTCCCCTCATAAACCTGCGTTACAATAGACCCGCCCTATGCAGGAATCAACCTCCTTTTTCTCCACCAAAACCGCCCGAACCCTCGCGCTTTTGGTCATATTTGCCCTCGGGATCGCCATCCGCCTCTACGACCTGACCGACCTGCCGCTCGACTTCCACTCCACCCGTCAGATGCTCTCGGCGCTCAAAGCGCGCGGCATGTACTACGAAACCCGGGCAGGCGTCTCTCCCGAAGAACGCGCCTTCGCCGTCCAACAATGGAATCTGCGTGCTTCTGTCGAACCGGAATTTTTCGAACGCATTGTCGCATGGACGTACCAATTCACCGGCGAGCAGGTCTGGATCGCGCGTATCTACTCGTCTGCGTTTTGGATCGTCGGCGGCATTTTCCTATACTTGCTTGCGCGCCGCCTCACCTCCCATGATGGAGCCATCGCCGCCACAGCCGTTTACCTATTCCTGCCCTACGCTGTCATAGCCAGCCGCAGCTTCCAACCCGATCCGCTCATGACCATGCTCATCGTCATCTTTTTGTGGGCGGTCTGGGAATGGGCTTCTCTCACCCGCAACCCCTCTTCCATTGGGAGAGAGGCAAGGGGGAGGGCATGGCTCTATGCCATCCTCGCCGGTCTCTTTGGCGGGTTTGCCATCTTCATCAAATTCCCGGCAGCCTTCTTCATCGTTGGCGGAGGCTTGGGAGCGGCACTCAGCCGCGGGTCTATAAAAGAAGCGTTCAAGAATCCGCAAATTTATGTCATGGCGACTCTGGGCATCCTGCCCGCTGCAGGGTATCTCATCTACGGAATTTTTATCGAGGATTATCTCGGTCAGCAGTTCAGCGGGCGTTTTATCCCGACCTTGTTTTTGAGCCCATCCTACTACCTTGGCTGGCTCAACATGCTCAACCTTGTGATGAGCGGTTCGGTCTTGATGCTTGCTCTGCTTGCTTTGTTCTTTTGGGATGAAAAAAAACGCCGCTTCATTCTCGGACTTTGGGCGGGGTATGCCGTCTTTGGGCTTTACTTCAACTATCACATCTCCACCCATGATTATTATTCCCTGCCGTTGATCCCAATGGCGGCTCTGTCTCTCGCGCCACTCGCCGATTTTCTTTTTGCAAAACTCGCACAACTGACATCCACAAAAATTTTGCGCCTTACTTCTTACCTTTTCCTTCTTTGGGGTATCCTCGCGGTGACATGGAACACCCGCAACCAACTCAACGCCGTGGATTATCGACCCGAAGCCGCCATGTGGGCGGAAATCAGCGAGGTAACGGACGGGTATAATCTGGCGGGTCTCACGCAGGATTACGGCTCACGCTTTGCGTATTGGGGCTGGACATACATAACCTCATGGCCCACCTATGGTGACTTGCTATATAGCAGCGAACGGGGAGGGAAGCGTGACTTCGACGAGCAATTCGCCGAGATCGCCACCAAAAAAAACCTCTTCCTTGTCACCGACTTCAACGACCTCAGCCGCCAACCTCTCTTACAGGCAAAACTCGAGGCATATCCTGTCTTTGCCGAAGGGGATGGGTATGTGATCTACCTGCTTCAACCATGATCAATATAGGTGAAAATGCGAAATTCGCTTAATATTATTTCCTAATAATTTTAAAGTTGTTGTGGAATGGTAAACAGTTTGAAATTTTTCTGGCTAAATAGTTTCGAAAGGACTCCGATTGCTCGTGCTTCGAAATAAAGATTCAAGACCTCAAGTTGCCTTGTTTGTAACCTTACTATTGCCATTTCTGGCTCAACTTCTGGTAATTAGTATTTATATTTATTTGGGCGTGTTCTCCCGTTACATCGCGGACGATTATTGCGAAGCGATGCGCTTTGAAGATAAGTCCTTGATCGGCGCAGTAGTGGAGCGCTATCTTGATGGCGATTGGCGCGCTGCAAATCGTTATTCGAACCTGCTATTTGTTGGGCTGGGAGAACGACTGGGGTCAGATAACATGCAGATCGTCATCATGGGCATGGTCGTTCTATGGGCGATCGGTTTGATCTGGCTCGTGCATGAGATTCGACGAATTCTTGGAATTCGCTGGCATGTTCTGACGGATGCCAACCTCGGCGCGATACTGGCATTTTTTAGTTTGTTCCTTGCCCCTGCCTTGTTTCAAACCATTTATTGGCGTTCAGCCATGATGACCCATTTTGCGCCGCTGGTTTTTGTCTCCTTCCTTTTTGCCTTTCTCGTTCGCCGATCTCGCCTTGCCGAGGCACATCCGCCTTCTCCTCTGGTCTATACTTTTGTATTTATTTCCGCTTTTCTTATTGCCGGTTTCTCTGAACCGCCAACGACCACTCTGCTTGTTATCATCCCTTTGATGATTATGGCAATTCTGATGCAGGGTTCGACCTCAGCCAAAAGGCGGCAGGTCACATTGTTTGGTTGGATGTTTGGGGGGATTGTCCTCGGGTTTTTGGTGATGGCACTCTCCCCTGCGGTTTCGAATGTGACAAGCGGGAATTCCTTTGGTTTGGTATTGGTGAACTCTTTTTATTATGCCTTGTTATTCACCCGGGATTCCTTCACCACTGTTCCATTGCCCCTGTTCCTGTCATTTCTGGCGCCTTTTTTGTTGATCTGGTCTCTTAAGCAGATGGGGGCTGCATCCACAATCGTCGTAGCGAATCGGCAGATCTTTCTTTTTATTGTGGCTCTTGTTCTCATCCTTTGGGTTTTGATTGCCGCCAGTTTTTCCCCCAGCGTTTTTGGGCAAAGCTTCCCCGTGGAACGGGCGCGGTTCCTTGCTCGCACCCTGCTCATCCTTGCCTTGATGATGACAGGCATTGGAACTGGAATGTGGCTCCCTGAATTCAAATTTGACCGTAAAATTACGGTGTGGACGCCCTTTTTTCTGTTCATCCTGATCGCAGCCATGTATCCAATACGAATTGCCTATGGGTTGGTCCAAACCCTTACTCCTGAATATGCCCGCCGGGCGGAACTCTGGGACCTTCGTGAAGATTACATTCTCCGCCATGCGGCGCAGGGTGAAACAGATCTGATCATTCCCGGGTTTCCTGGTTTCTATGGCGTCAAGGAATTGGATGATGACCCAACACACTGGATCAATCAGTGTGCCGCCCAATACTATGGCGTTAATTCCATCCGTACAGTTCCGGTGGAGGACGAATTCTTAATGGAGGCATTAAGTGAATGACCTAACCCCCATCCTTGTGACCGGTTCACACCGCAGCGGCACCACATGGGTTGGCAAAATGCTCGCCGCCGACGTGGATACCGCGTATATCAGCGAACCGCTCAACGTGCTTCACCGTCCCGGCGTGTATCGTGTGCCCGTCAAATATTGGTACACCTACATCACAGAGGAGAACGAAGCCGGGTATTTGTCCGCTTTCCACGAACTGTTAAACTTTCAATACCATCTCTTGCTGGAGATCAGATCGATCCGCTCGGTCAAAGATTTCCTGCGCATGGGGCGCGACTTCCGCATTTTCTTCAACGGCAGCATGCACGGACAGCGCGCGTTGATCAAGGACCCGTTTGCAGTCTTTTCCACGCCCTGGTTTGCGAAACGATTGAATTGTCAGGTGGTGATCACAGCACGTCACCCTGGTGGGTTTGTCAGCAGTCTCAAGCGCCTCGGCTGGAACTTCGACTTTGACAACTTCCTGAAACAGCCGCTTTTCATGCGAGATCATTTGGAACCCGACCGTGCCGCGATGGAATCCACCCCCAAGGATGACATCATTGGGCAGGCAGCACTGTTGTGGAAGATCATCTACCGCTTCGTTCATTCGACCCGGGAGTCTTTCCCGCAATTTCAGGTGGTTCGCCATGAAGACCTTTCTCTCGACCCCATTGGCGGGTATCAGGCTTTGTACAAAAACCTCGGTTTGGATTTTAACGAGCGTGTCAAGAACGTGATCCTTAATTCGAGCAGTTCCGAAAATCCCACGAAACTGACGAAGAATAAAACGCACTCTGTCAAACTGGATAGCCGCGCCAACCTCGACAACTGGAAGAAGATCCTTTCTCCCGGGGAAATTTCCCGCGTGCGCAAGTTGACAGAAGGCATATCTGAATCATTTTATTCAGATGAGGAATGGAAATAGTTCCGTGAAGCCGCCTGCTTTGCCTCTCGTTTCCATCATTACGCCGTCGTTCAATCAAGCCGCGTACCTCGAAGCGACGGTCCAATCGGTGCTGGGACAGGATTATCCCAATATCGAATACATCATCATCGACGGCGGTTCGACCGATGGCAGCGTGGACATCATTAAAAAGTACGAGGGGCGTATCGCTTCATGGGTCAGCGAACCGGATAAGGGTCAGACTGATGCGATCAACAAAGGCTTTGCGCGCGCCAAAGGTGACATCCTCGCGTGGTTGAACTCGGATGACACCTATCATCATCCCAAAGCCGTAGGAGAAGCCGCTCTGTTCCTGATGGAGAATCCTGATGTGGCGATGGTGTACGCGGACTGTGATTTCATTGATGAACGCGGGAGGGCGATTGGCAGGTTTGCCTCGCGCCAGACGGATTATCAGAAACTGCGTAATGGATATGTTCACATTCCGCAGCAGACGATGTTCTTCCGTGCGAAGTATTGGAAGGAACTTGGTCCACTCGACCCGTCTTTTTACTTTGCGATGGACTACGACCTGTGGGTACGGATCGCCAAACATGCGCCGGTTAAATATCTTCCCGGCAGGACATGGGCGAACTTTCGGATCCACACGTCGAGCAAGACCAACGTAAACGACGAACGCGGCTGGAAGGAAATGCTGCGAGTTCATTACCGCGATGGTGGAAGATTTTTTGCGCCGATCGTGGCAAAGTATTATTTAAGAAAGATCATTGGTCCGCTGTGGAAATGGCGGATAAAGAAATAAATGGTGATTGGTAAGTTTGTAGACCTAAAATGAATTATCTCTTTTCCTCCCCCTCTCTCGAAGACCTCATCCGCCTTTTCAAGGCGTGGCGCTTTTGGGTATTTGGTTCGTTGATCGGTGCGTTGCTGGGCGCGGCGGTCTATTTCGTTGCGCCGCCGCCATACCGCGCACGAGCCGTGGTCAATGTGGATTTCAACCTCGAAGAATCGTTTCCCGGCAACGATGATCGGCAGGATTTTTATTACCTCGAACGCGAGACCCGCAAAATGGTGGAACTCGCCCTGTCAGATGAAGTGTTGACGAGTTTAAATGTTCCCATGCAAGACCTTCGCGATGGAAGGTTGAGTCTCTCACAGCCAGCCGAAGCGGGGTGGCATTTCTTTGCAGATGATGAAAACCCGCAGAAAGCGGAAGAACTCGCTTCGGCGTGGGCGAATGCGTTTGTGGAAAAGGCTCAAGCCGAGATCGAAGCAGGCAATCTCAACGAATTCATCAAACTCGAAGTGACCCAGTCTGCGAATTTGCCGAAGGAACGCAGCATTCCATTGAGCACATACCTGCTGGTTGGAGCCACTGGTTTTCTTCTGCTGGCTGTTTTCTTCGTATTGTTCCTCAAACCGAAATGAAATCTTCTGTGAGTTCCGTGTTTTCTGTGGCAAACCTCCCGCGACTGCTTTGGGCGCTTGCCATGCTCTCGCTGCCTGTGACCAGCTTTCGTTGGTTTCCGGGGTTGGGTGAAAGCACACTGGTGCGCCCGCTGGCGTTGTATCCGCTGGCGTTTTTGCTGCCATTGCTGCTGGTGCAGGCTTGGCGGAAAAAGATCTCACTGTATTGGGCAGGCGCTTTCGTTGCCTTGGGGGTGTTCGTGTTGTTCACGATTTTCTCCGCCAGTGTTGGCTCGTTCATCAATCCGGTTCCCCTGCGCGGGCAAACCTACGATGGGCGTGCCATCCGCGCCCTGGTGACGCTTTTCATCGGCATTGCGTTTTTTATCAGTGCTGTTTGGATGAACAGAGACGAAGCCGATTTACGTTTCACGGTTCAATGGATTTTTGCAGGTCTATGCCTCGACCTGGCGTGGAGCGGTTTGCAAGCCGTCACTTTTTACACCGGTTTGCTCGACAAGGAAATGGTCACTCATTGGCAACTGGCATTTTCGATGCGTGAACTCGTCCGCACGAATCGCATCTCGGGTCTGGCGTATGAACCGGCGTGGCTTGCCGGTCAACTTGCGACGATCTTCTTCCCATTCCTGTTTGCGGCGGTTTTGACCAAGTACCGCACCACACCGCTGCGATGGCTGGAACCAGTTCTCTTGGCTTTATCCACTCTGGTGCTTCTAGCCACCTATTCACGCGGCGGATTGCTGATCACTGTTGGCACCTCCGGCTTGATGCTGCTGCTCTTCGGACGCGATGTTCTGCGTTCGATGTGGACGTGGTTCATCGGCGGCTTTCGCGGACGGGTCTTTGACCTGTCTCTGCGGCTGGGGATGATCGCGCTCGTCGTTGGTGTGGTGGTCGGTTCCATCCTTTTCCTTGGGCAAAAGAATTACTTCCGCCGCCTTTGGGAGATCAACGCGGAAAGCCTGAGCGAATACATTGTGGATATCAATGCGGGCGCGCGCGGAGCGTACACCGTTGGGGCGATGGGCGCATTCGAAGAATATCCGCTTACCGGTGTCGGGTTGGGGGGAAGCGGGTTCTACATCTACCAAAACCTGCCCGACTGGTCTTTTACCACGCTGCCTGAAATTGCCCGTCAGCTTTCGCCTGAAAGCCGTTTGTACCCGAATCCCAAAAACCTGTATGCGCGTTTGCTGGCAGAGACGGGGCTGGGCGGTTTCGTATTGTTCATCGCCTTCCAGTTTAATCTGTTGGGCGAAACGCTTTCCCTTCTCAGGCGTCGGGAGGATTGGGCACGCTTTGCTGCGGTGGCTGGGGTATTTGCGTGGGTGGCGGTCGCCCTGTATAATTTCACCCAGGACTCGTTTACAACTCCGAACATCTGGCTGGTTTCGGGGATTCTCGTAGGGCTTTCGGCAAAGGCTGGGGACTTTGCACTCCAAGCAAACAAGGAAATTTCATGATCGTTCTCTCTGTTGGGATGCCGCGCGCCGGGTCGGGCTGGCACTATAACCTCATCCACGACCTGATGAAGACCACGGGCTGTGCCGATGCGCGTGACATCCGTGAAAAATATCATCTGCAAAAAATACTGACCGAAGTGAATTGCAACATCGGGGTCTTGTCTCCGCGCCGCTTGGCAATGGTGACCCTCCCCGCGCTGATGGGCAATACGTTCGTTATCAAAGCCCACGCCGGACCAACAAGCGCCTCGCGCCTGCTTGCGGGTTCAGGATTGTTGCGCATTGCCTACATCTATCGCGACCCGCGGGATGCCATGCTCTCTGCCTTCGACTACGGTCAGCGTGCGCTTGCCAGGGGACGCCCCAACGCCTTTTCGCATCTTTCAGACTTTGAGAAGAGTCTGGATTTCATTCTGGAGTATGTCCAAATCTGGGAGCGTTGGATGGGCGAAAAGAACGTTCTCATCGCCCGTTACGAAGACCTGCTCACAAATTACGATGCCGAATCAGCCAAACTGGTGAAATACCTCAAATTGGACAGTGCCCAGCCCGAGGTCCGAGCGGTGATCGAGCAGTACCGTCCCGGCGCCAATGACAGCCAGCAGGGGCTCCATTTTTACAAGGGCAAGATCGGCAGGTTCCGCGAATCCTACACGAAAGACCAACAGTCCGTCCTTGTGGAGAAATTGGGTGGTTTTCTGGATCGTATGGGATACGATAAGTGACAGGTGTAATTTGACTGTAACGTCAAACAAGTTGCCTAACGGTTCGTTTTTCGTTATGATTGGCAGACGATGATACGCAGATTTGATACTCCCTACATGGCGGACTGGTTTGCCATCTCTTTGAGATGGATCATGCTGGTAGGGCTGATCGTTTCCCTTGGGTTGGGGCAAAAACTGGAAGTCGGTTCGACCTGGCCCCTGGGGCTGTTGATTCTCTGGAATCTTGGCATGACCGCCATGGCGGGGTTGAACCTGCGCACGAACTATCATCGCCGTTTGAACATTCTGGTAGATCTGGTGCTGGCAGGGGCGTTTTACTGGGTGCAAGGCGGGGTCCGTGGACCGGCATTTTGGGTGGGGTTGTTGCCGATTCTGACAGGCTCGATCTATTTCGAATTTTGGGGCTCGATCATCAACGCGCTGCTGGTCAGTGGTGTGCTTGTCTATACGGGGTTGGAAATGGAGGGAGACCTCACCCTTGCGCTGGTGATCGCTTTCATCCTGATCTTCCTGAGTTTGATCTTCGGTTTTCTGGGGCGTAGTTTGATGGCGCACATGCGGAAGAATCGCACGTTGTGGATCGACTCGGAGGAAAGGAAGCGCGCCATTCAGAATGAGCGCATGCGCGCCATCTATGAATTGACTTCCACCCTCTCATCCACGCTAAGTTATAAGCGCGTACTCGATTCCGCCCTCGACATGAGCGCGGCGGCATTAAACCCCGACGTTGACGAAACCCTCAGTGACCCATTGGTGGGTGTGGTGATGCTCTTCCACGGCGGCAAGTTGCGCATTGGCTCGGCGCGCCGTTTTACCAGCGCGGACATGCGCGTCACCTTTGAAGGGGCGGAAGGCGTGTTGAAGCGCGCACTGGACGATGGTGAGCCGATCACCTTCAAGGACATTGGCTACGACCCTGAACTGGGACGTGTCATCGCGCTTCGCAACTGCACCACAGGATATTGCTTCCCCCTCCGCAGCGGGTTCAATGTCTACGGCGTTTTACTCTTCGCGCATCCTGAACCTGATTACTTCACCCTGGAACGCATCAAACTGCTCGATATTATCGGCAGGCAATCTGTTATTGCGATTCAGAATGCCCGTTTGTATCAGGATCTGGTCGAAGAAAAGGAACGCATGGCGGAAGTGTACGAAGAAGCGCGTAAAAAACTGGCGCGCGACCTGCATGACGGTCCCACTCAATCGGTGGCGGCGATGGCGATGCGGCTTAACATCACCAAGCGGATGATGTCCAAAGACCCCAAGGCGGTTTCCGAGGAATTGGTCAAACTCGAGGAATTGGCGCATCGCACTACCAAGGAGATCCGTCACATGCTCTTTACCCTGCGTCCGCTTATTCTCGAATCGCAGGGACTGACCGCCGCCATTCAGGCAATGTCGGACAAAATGATGGAAACCTTTTCCCAGCGGGTGGTGGTCGAGATCGACGAAAAAGCCACCCAGCAACTGGAAATGGGCAAGCAGGGTGTCATCTTCTACATCATTGACGAAGCGGTGAACAACGCCCGCAAACATGCTGCCGCTGAAACCATCACCGTCCGGCTGCGTCAAGTGGAGACCGGCGTTCTTCTACTGGAGATCATCGATAACGGCGTCGGGTTCGACGTCAAATCCGTTTCTGAATCATACGACAAGCGTTCGAGCAGCAGCTTGGGCATGGTCAACCTGCGCGAACGCTCCGAACTGGTGAACGGTCTGCTTCAGATCGATTCCAAACCCGGCAAAGGCACAAAAGTTCAGGTATACATCCCGCTCACCGAAGAAGCGGCAGATCGTTTGCATCATGCCCGCCGCAAAAGATAGCCATGCCATTTGCCACTGGTCTTCACTATACGTTTCATAACCCCGGCAAAACCTCCACCAGCCGCCCGCCCCTAATTCTCCTTCACGGTGCGGGCGGTAGTCTTTTATCCTGGCACCCCTACATTCGGCGGCTTGCGAATACAACCGTCTACGCGCTCGACCTGCCCGGGCATGGAAAATCCGCCGGGCAGCCGAGGCAATCTATTGAAGAGATTGCCAGGGACGTTTCCGCCTTTCTGGAGGCGCTCCGCATCGAAACAGTGGTGATTGCCGGGCTTTCGATGGGTAGCGGCATTGCACTCACGCTGGGATTGAAATACGCCCATAAAGTCGTTGGATTGGCGTTGCTGGGTGGCGGCTCAAAACTGCGTGTAGCAAATTCAATTCTTGAAAACGCTGGAAACCCGAGCACCTTCGAATCCGCAGTAGACCTTATTAACGCCAATTGTTTCAGCGCGTATGCCGCGCCTGATATGGTTGCCCTCTCAAAACAGAACATGCTCAGCATGAGTCCTGCCGGTTTGCTGGCAGATTTTACCGCCTGCAATCAATTCGACGTGACCGACCAACTATCCCGCATTCAGGTTCCTACTCTCATTCTATGCGGCGCGGAAGACCGAATGACCCCGCTGAAACTTTCACAGACCCTCAAAGACCGCATCCCCAACTCCGAACTGCATATTTTGGAAAAGACCGGGCACATGCTCACGCTCGAACAGCCTGAAACCATTGCCAGCCTGTTGGGTGATTTTTTGGATACGATCCCGCTTCACCCCCGACCCGCAGCCTAGGTCGCCCCATTTAAAGTTCACTACCCGAAAAATTTCCGCAAGATCGGCATGGCATTCATCATGCCACGCGCGCGATGACTGAGACGATTCTTCTCGTCCATTTCCAACTCTGCCATTGTTTTCCCCAACTCAGTCAGCAGAAAGATGGGGTCATAGCCGAAGCCGCCCGTCCCACGTTCTTCTGGGATGATCTCGCCGAAGCAATTACCCTCAGCAAACTCAATTTCTCCAGACGGCTTGGCGATGGCAATTGTTGCGTGAAAATGTGCCTTCCACGGACGCAGTTTGTCTTTGAGATTTTCCAGCAAAAACTCCCGCCGATCCTTGTCCTTTGCGCCAGGCTTGGGGGAATACCGCGCAGAATACAACCCAGGCGCGCCGCCTAACGCCTCCACTTCCAGACCGGAGTCATCGGCGAGGGAGATCAATCCACTGGTTTGGGCGAAGGCTATGGCTTTCTTCCCGGCGTTTTCGGCGTAGTCCGCACCGTCTTCCTCCACCTCCAGTTCGAGACCAATCTGCGAAGGGGTGACAAATTCAATGCCAGAGTATTTCAGCAAATCCTGAAATTCGATGATCTTGCCTTTATTGTTTGTGGCGATGAGAAGTCTGTTCATTTTCGGTGAGATGTTCCTTTGCCCATTGAGCATGTTCACGCACGAGCGGATCTTCGTCTTGTACAAATTTTTCAAGGATTGAAAGGTCTTTTTTGTTGCCTGAGTTCCCAACCGCAACGGCAAGGTTGCGCAACAATCCACGTCGCTTGGCGCGCTTGATGGGTGAGCGCTTGAAGCGTTGGTTGAACTCAGAGGATAACAGGAGCAGGTCTTCGGTCTGGGTGGGAAGCGCTATGGCTGGCGTGAGAGCTGGGTCGGCAGGCGCGGAGAAGCGATTCCACGGGCAGACCTGCTGGCAGATGTCACATCCAAAGACCCAGTTTCCGATCGGTTCCCGCAAATCTTCGGGAATGCTGCCTTTGTTTTCGATGGTGAGAAAGGAGATGCAGCGGCGCGCGTCGAGCGTGCGGTTGGGGAGGATGCATTGCGTGGGGCAGGCGTCGAGGCAGCGGGTGCAGGTGCCGCAGTGGTCGGTGGGGAACGGTTCGTCTGGTTCGAGGTCAAGCCCAAGCAGGATTTCTGCAAGCAGGAAGGTGGAACCGGCTTGGGGGTGGATCAGCATGGAATTTTTACCAACCCAGCCAAGACCCGCCCGTTGAGCCAGTTCACGTTCGAGGATGGGACCTGTGTCGGTGTAGAAGCGGTTTGGGATGGGATGCCCGACCAGTTCTTCGATAAATTCGACGATCTGTTGCAGGCGTGGCGGGATGACATCGTGGTAATCATCGCCGAGGGCGTAGGCAGCGATGTTTAAGGCAGAAGATCTGTTCTTTGAAACCGGAGTGTATGGCAGCGCCAATATGAGGATGGATCTGCATTCGGGGAGAATCTGTTTGGGGTCGGCGCGACGGCTGCGGCTTCGTTCTGAAGCGAGGTAGTCCATTGTGCAGTGATGGTCTTGCGCCAGCCATTGCTCGAAAACGTGATAATGTTCGGGAGGCTCAGGAGCAGCAACGCCAGCCAGGATGAATCCCAGCTGGCGCGCTTTGTCTTTTATAGATTGCTTGAGGGTCAGGTTATTGGACGACAATCTTCACAATGAGCTGTTTTCCGGCTCTGCCGAAGGGGAATCCGCTGGCGTTCACCATCTGCCAGTAGGCGGTGTATTCTCCGGGTGTGGTGGGAGCTGTGAACTGAACGGAAACTTCAACTTCCTGCCCCGGTGCGACGAGGGCACTAAGCGGAATGGGCTGCGCGTTCATGCGCTGATTCGGCGGGGAACTGTAGGAGAAGATGGCTTGGTATTCCGTATCCCAGGTGCAGATGCCGGTATTTTTGATCTTCCAGGTTTTCGTAAATTCCTGTCCGGGTGTCATCGGTGTGCCGTCGGGGATGGTTACATCGAGGGTCGAAAGATCGAAATCGTAATCATCACACAGGGCAGCGGGTGTGCCAAGCGCCACCTGGGTCGGGTCCAGGGCAAGAGCAACGGTTGGGGTTTCGGTGGGCGGCTCAGATTGCGTGGGAGTTTCTGTGGGTGGCTGGGAAGTTGGCGTGAAGACCGCAGCCGTGAGGGTCAACTCTGCCACAACTGTATTCGCCGCCGACGTGCGGATCGCGTTGACATCCGGTGTCGGCTCGACCGGTGTGGCGGGGGCGCAGGCGACAAGGAGCAGGGCGGTCGTTATCAGGCTGAAGACAATTCTTGATTTCATGACGTTCCTCCAGTTTGCATCTGTGCTTCCGCTTTAGGGGACGACAATCCAGACGTAGACCAGCGGTCCAAAATAGTTTCCTGCGTCATCCTTGAGCTTCCAATACGCTTTATACTCGCCGGCTACGGTGGGAGCTTTAAGCTTGACAATGTAGGTTTGACCGAAGCCGGGTTTTGTATGTTCCTCAGCCGCTTCTTTCTTTAATTTGATGTCATACCCGTTCAATTGGTTGATGCCAACATCCGGGAAATAGTCTTGCAGATAGTCAAAAACGTAGCCTTCATCCCAGGTACAAGTGCCTGTGTTGCTAAACATCCATCCTTTGGAAAATTCCTTGCCCCTTGCGACTGTGGATTTGTCATAAGGTTCCGTCTCTCCCAAATAGACGGCGTCATTACAGCCATTTTTTGTCGTTACCGTATTCACAGCAACGACCGATGGAGTGACAAGTAACTGTGGTGTCAAACCGGGTTGCTGGGTGTTGAACGTGAACGGAGTGTTGGTGACATTCAGAAAGGACGAGGTGGGAAGGACGCCCACTGTCACGGTTGGCAGAGGGGTATTGGTCGGCAGGGGCGTCGGTGGGACAGCCGCTGCCGTTTGGGTCTGTTGTTCCGCGGCCTGGGTGAGTACGACACCGACCGCCTGGGTTTGGATGATGCCCGGGTCCTGTGTGGGCTCGGGGCTTGCTCCAATGTTGCAGGAACTCAGCAACAAGCCCGCGACAGTCAGTCCCACCAGCCAGATTGACTTGCGAAATTTCATGTTGAACCTCCAAGTATGTAACTTTATTATAACGCACCTACGGAGTGGGTGTGCTGGTGGGGGTGTCGGTTGCAGTCGGCGACGGCGTCTCGGTCGGCGTGAGAGTCGGTGTTGGAGTCAACGTCAATGTCGGGGTAAAGGTGATCGTTGGGGTAAACGTATTGGTGGGCGGTGAGGTATTGGTGGCAGTGGGAGCCGTTCCCTGCCGGACAATATGCGGATTAAGCCATATGGCATAGTCCTGGTTGTTCCCGCCGTTGGCGCTGACGACAAGGATGAACTTCAGCGTTTCTCCTGCGAGGCTGCTCAGGTCGAGGTCAACAGGATAGTATTTTCCCTCATACACCTCTGCCCAGCTGGCAAACGTTTTCACCTGACCATTGTTTCGGTAATCGAGGCGGAAAACCACATCGCACTTCGTGGCATTGTGCTGGCAGTTTACGATGGTTCGGAAACGGTCACCAGATTGGATGGTCATTGCCGGAAACTCTCCGCTGATAAAACCGTTACGTTTATCCTGCGGCACGGTCAACAAGCCGCTTTCATTCTCCGTCACCCCGTTCTCCATTTTCGGGGAGTTCAAGCGGATAACATACCCATTTACATTGCCGTCGCTGCCGGGGCAGGGGAGAGCGTTATTCCCGTTCGACCAATCGGCTTTGCAATAATTGTCTGCAAAGTTATATGCGGTGAAAGAGGGACCCGCCACCTTGATCTTGACCCAAAATGCTGTATCTGCCTGCGCGCCGATCCCAAATGGAATCCCCGAAGCATTTCGTAGCTTCCAAAGACTAGTGTAATTCCCATCCTTGCCGGGAGACTTCAACGTGACAGGAATCTCAATATACTGTCCCGGCAGCACCGTGCCGGGCATCCCCACAGCAGACGGACCGCCTAACGCATCGCCGCCTGAAAAGATCAGCGCATACGATGTAGTCCATGTGCAGGTGCCCACATTCTTGATGCGCCAGATCTTGACAAAGGTCGAATTGCGCTGCAGGATGCTTCCATCTGGGTAGGTGACATCTGCAAGGAATTGCGCCGCATCACACTTGGACTGTGGGGCGGGTGACTGCAAAGAGGGCGGATTCGTGGCTGTGGCAGACCCGGCAAGCGTCACGGTGGGCAGCGGCAAACCTGGGGTGGCGCTCAAACCCGACTGGGTGGCAGCCGCTTCCACGGTCAGGGCAGAAGCGGTGTACAGTCCATTGAGGGTGGCAAATGAGTCAGGCGTCTCCGCGCCAGATGGCAGGTTACACGCAAGTTGGGCAGTCAATAAGACGATAACGACAAGGATAAGGGTGGGATATTTTTTGTTCATGCTTCCTCCGTGTTGTAATTCCGGTATATGTTAAGACGAAGGACAGACTGGTCTGGTTCCCCAAAAAAGAAGCCGGGATCGCCCCGGCTTCTTTTTTTCTGAGGTTATGGACAGTAGAATTCGAAACCGACCTTTGGGTATTCACGATAAACAGGTTCGAGCAGGACGATCTGAAACCAGCGGTTGCTATTTTGGGTGGCGGCGCGCCCAAGTTTCCAAACCCGGGTAAAGGTTTTTTGCCCCGCTTCGGTCATTTTCACAGTTTGGGGTCCGGAATTGTTTCCATCCTGCTGGAACCAGCGGAATTCAAATTCCAGTGGTCCGTTTGTGGTGAAAGTGGCATATGCCGTATACACCATGTTTGCGGGTGCACAGCCGAATTGAGGTTCGCGGACGATATAAAGTTCAACCGAAGTAACAGCATAATTTGGGGTTTGCGCAGAGGAAACGGCAATTTCCGTGTAGAAGGCAGCCTGGTAAAATCCCACGCCGAAGTTGATCCCGTCAGGTGTCTGGAGTTTCCATTCGGAGCGGTAGGTTCCGTCGGTGGTCGGGGCGGTGAGCACGAGAGAAATGGGCACGGTTTGACCCGGTCCGGTGACTTGCGGCAGGTTGTACACATAGGCTCCACCCAGCGTATCGCCATCCCAGAAGACGATCTTGTAACTGGTATCCCAGACACAATTGCTGGTGTTGGTGACGTACCATGTCTTGGTGAATTGTTCGCCAGGTTTGAAGATTTGCCCGTCCACAATCGATTCATCCTGCAGGCTGGCTTGGGCACATTCTGCTTTTGATGTTCCGAGATCGGAAGAGCGTGGAAGAGCAC
>DDSH01000016.1 GCA_002343775.1 Anaerolineales bacterium UBA2395 | reverse complement strand
ACCATCACACCTTCCTTCACCCCGAGCATTACGCCCACGCCCTCGTTGACGCCCACACCTCCGACGATCATTCCGTGAGAAAACCAGAGATGGACGCAGGGTCCACCTGTGTTTATCCGTAGTGACTACGCCTGATTCGATCCTCATGCTTTTCAAACGACTTCCCATCCTGACCGTCCTGCTTTTGGTTCTCTCCGCCTGTTCACAGGCGGACTTGCAGCCATCGCCCACCGAGGTCATCCCGCTTGATGGGGCAGAGATACCTCCGGTCCCGTTCGAAGCGAACCTCACCCCTTCGCCGGAGCCGTTCCAGTTCAGCTTGCCTACTCCGGGTGCAGAGCCTGTCACCAGTTGGCGTCCGCCTTTGTATCCCGTTCCCTGGGCGATCTCTGCCTATGACCATTTCTATTTCGTGCGCCCCATCGCTGCCGACCAGATGAACTGGCCCATTGCGGACTATCGCTACGGCGGGGTGTTCTTCGGGCGTGATATTGTGCATACCGGTGTGGATATCCCCTCGCCGGAGGGGACGCCCATCATGGCGGCTGCGCCGGGCACCGTGGTTTGGGCGGGTTGGGGCTTGTTCCGCGAGACTCCCGGCGATGAGACCGACCCGTATGGGCTGGCGGTTGCCATCCGACATGATTTTGGCTACAACGACCAGCAACTCTACACTGTGTATGCACATATGAGTCAGAAGAATGTGATCGTTGGGCAGCATGTGCAGACCGGCGAGATCATCGGCTTTGTCGGCACCACGGGCGCCACCACCGGACCGCATGTACACTTTGAAGTACGCTTCCCGAACAATTCCTTTTTCTACACGTACAACCCCGAGCTGTGGATCGCTCCGCCGCAGGGATGGGGCGTGCTTGCCGGTCGCATCATGGACTCAAAAGGGGAGTTGTTGCAGCAGATCGAAGTGTTGGTTGCGCCTGAACGCGCTTCACGCACCTTCACTGTCCGCACATATGGGAAGAATGGCGCGGTTAACCCAGACCCGTACTATCAGGAGAATATGGTTCTGGGTGATCTGCCTGCGGGAATTTACAAAATTTCCTTTAAGTATGAAGAGGAACGGGTACAAACCTGGGTGGAGATCTTCCCCGGGCAGGTTTCGTACTTTACCTTCACTGGCGACAAAGGTTTCAACGCCAACCGTCCTGCCGCGCCGACGCTGGACTTTTTACCCGAAGCCCTGCCTGCTACCCCAACCCCCACGCCCTACCCCTAGAATGCTGCCGATTGAAATATCCCTTTTTCCTCCTCTTGACGTTTAGAACAACTGTGCTATACTCGCCACTACTTAACTCACTGCTCTCATGTAAATCTTGTATCTGATGTGGTTAAGCAAAAAGGAGAACCAACTCATGGCTAGAAAATCCCGCGCCGCAGCCGCAGAGACTGCACCCTCTACCAATATTGACAATGCCAAACGCGCCGTTTTAGATAAAGCCGTCGGCGACATCCTCAAACGCTATGGCGATGGCTCCATCATGCGCTTGGGCGAAGCGCAAAACATGGTGACAGAAGTCATCCCCTGCGGCTCGCTCTCGCTTGATATTGCCCTCGGGGTCGGCGGTGTTCCACGCGGTCGTGTGGTTGAAATTTACGGTCCTGAGTCTTCGGGGAAAACCACACTTTGTTTGCATATTGTTTCCGAAGCCCAAAAGATGGGCGGCACCGCTGCCTTCATAGACATGGAACACGCGCTCGACCCCGTCTATGCCGCCCGCCTCGGCGTGGATATTGACAACCTGCTTGTCTCCCAGCCCGATACTGGTGAACAGGCGCTCGAAATCACCGAAACCCTCGTCCGCTCTGGCGCAGTCGATGTCGTCATCGTCGACTCGGTTGCCGCGCTCGTGCCGCGCAACGAAATCGAAGGCGATATGGGCGATGCCAGCATGGGTATGCAGGCGCGTCTCATGTCTCAGGCGCTGCGCAAACTGAGCGGCGCCATCAATCAGACCAAAACCACCGTCATCTTCACCAACCAACTCCGCCAGAAGATCGGCGTCATGTTCGGCAACCCCGAAACCACCACCGGCGGTCAGGCGCTCAAGTTCTACGCCTCTCTGCGTCTCGATGTGCGCCGTATCCAGTCCATCAAAATGGGCGAAGAAGTCATCGGCAATCGCACCCGCGTCAAAGTCGTCAAGAACAAAGTTGCGCCTCCGTTCCGCACCGCCGAGTTCGACATCATGTTCAACGAAGGCATCTCCAAGAGTGGTGATGTTCTGGATCTGGCGACCAAGTTCGAGGTCATCCAGAAGCGCGGCGCATTCTTCTCCTATGGCGATATCCGCATTGGTCAGGGGCGCGAGAATGCCAAGGATTATCTGCGCTCCAACCCCGACTTGATGGGTGAAATCGAAGGCGTCATCCGTCAGAAATCCATGACCGGCGAAATCGCCCTTCCGCTCGATATGGGCGACGGCGGCGAAGATGCCGGTGGCGGAAACGAAGAAGAAGCGTAAAATACAGTGGACACGGAAACGTGTCCACTTTCCTTATGATGCTGCGCTTCTTTCCCCGCCCCAGCCTTTTCCTGCTTACAATCCTTTTCCTCGCCTCCGCTTGTTTGCCCCAACCCACGCCCACGCCTTTCCGCCCGCCGACGGCGATTCCGCCCACGCAGGCGCTTGCCACCACCACTCCCGTCCCGGCGTTGTTCACTCCCACATTCACCCCCACGCCCACCCTCACATTCACCCCCACAGTATTCATCTGCACCAATGTGCTTTCCTTCCTCGATGACCTGACCGTCGAAGACGGTGCGGTATTCGCCCCCGGCGCATCCATTGACAAGCAGTGGCTTGTCCAAAATGACGGTTCCTGCGACTGGGATGCAACCTACAAACTCAAGTGGGTGGGCGGCACACCCTTGGGCGTTTCAGAGGAGCAGCCGCTCTTCCCTGCCAAGGCTGGAACACAAGCCACGTTGCGCATCGTCTTCACCGCCCCGCTCGAACCTGGGACGTATCAAACCATCTGGCAGGCTGTAGACCCAGATGGGAATTTATTTGGTAATACTGTTTATATGGAGATTGTTGTGCAATAACGATAAATTTAGGAGAGATAAATGCCCGCTCAAAATGAATTTCCCGCTGTGTTTGAAAGCCTGAAATCCATTCTCAAACCTTTCGCCAAAAAATTGACCGTCAAAAATGACACGAAGGACGTGTACTATCTTGACGGTCCTTACAGCGAGAAATGGAAAAAGGAACTGTACTTCGCTTCAACACATATCAAAAAGAACTACGTCTCGTTTTATCTCATGCCGGTTTACATGTACCCCGATCTCCTGAAGGGCATTTCCCCGGAATTGAAGAAGAACATGCAGGGAAAATCCTGCTTCAATTTCAAGAAGGTCGATAAAGGCTTGTTCGAGGAGTTAAGCCAACTCACGAAGCGTGGATTTGAACGGTTGATGATGGAGGAATATTCCTAACAAGACCATCCAATGACCCTCGAACAATGGATCATCTTCGGCACGCTTCTTCTCACGCTCGTCCTCTTTATTACAGGACGCTGGCGTTACGACGTGGTTGCCTTGCTGGCGCTGCTCATTGTCGCGCTCACAGGGCTGATTCCCATCGAACAGGCGTTCATCGGGTTCAGCAACCCAGCCGTGATCACGGTGGCGGCGGTGCTCGTCCTCAGCCGAGGATTGCAAAATTCGGGCATCGTCGCCATTATTGGCGACTGGCTCTCGAATCTCAAAGGCGGCATCACCATCCAACTCGCCGCGCTGACAAGCATCGTGGCATTTTTGTCCGCATTCATGAACAACGTCGGCGCGCTGGCATTGTTGCTACCTGTGGCACTGCAAATCTCCCGCAGTAAAAAAATCCCCACATCCTATCTGCTGATGCCGCTGGCGTTCGCGTCGTTGCTGGGCGGTATGACCACGCTGATCGGCACACCGCCGAACATTATCGCCGCGTCCTTCCGCGAGAGTGCTGGCTCGCCTCCCTTCGCCATGTTCGATTTCACGCCTGTTGGCTTGGGGGTGGCGGTGGTGGGGATCCTGTTCATTACATTCATCGGCTGGCGTTTCATTCCCGTTCGCAAAAGCAAATCGTCCAACGATGGTTTGTTCGATATCGAAAATTACATAACCGAAGTGAAGATTCCCGCAAAATCCAGCCTGAATGGAAAGCGGTTGTATGAGATCACCGATTTCTCCAAAGCCGAAGTGATCGTCATCGGACTCGTTCGCGGCAGTGAGCGGCGCATGGAACCGTCCGCGCAGACCAAGCTGCTGGCGGGGGACATCCTCATCGTCAGCGCGGATGCGGAAAACATTCAAAAATTGGTGGCGGCTTCGGGCTTGGAACTCGTCGGGGATAAGGAAATCCAAAAAACGGAACTCGACTCAGTTGATGTAACGCTTGTCGAAGGCGTCGTCATGCCGAACTCGATCATGATCGGCGGCACACCCCGCACGCTCAACCTGCGCGGCAGTTATGGCGTAAACCTGCTGGCGATCTCGCGCCAGGGAAAACTCCTGCGCACTCGGCTTGACAGCATCCGTTTTCAGAAAGGCGATGTGCTGTTGTTGCAAAGCCATGTGGAGACACTCAAGGAAGTTGTGGATCGACTCGGCTGCCTGCCGCTCGCCCAACGCGACCTGCGCCTCGCCACCCCCAAGGGACAGTTGTTCATTGCATTGGGAATTTTTATCGCCGCCCTGATCGTTTCCGCCATCGGGCTTGCCCCCGTGCAGTTGGCATTCACTGCGGCGGTACTGCTCATGGTAGTGACCCGGATCGTCAACCTGCGGGAAGCCTACGAAAGCGTGGACTGGCCCATCATCATCCTGCTTGGTGCGATGATCCCCGTCGGCGCGGCGCTCGAAGCGACAGGTGGCGCGCAGTTGATCGCTGAGTCGATATTGAAGATTTCAGCACAATTGCCGCCTGCTGCCGCGTTGATCATCATATTGGTATTCACCATGTTCCTCTCGGATCTGGTCAACAATGCGGCGGCAGTTGTGTTGACCGCCCCCATTGCCATCCGTATCGCGCAGGGCATGGATGCGTCCATTGACCCGTTCCTGATGGCGATCACCATCGGCGCGTCGTGCGCGTTTCTCACGCCCATCGGGCACCAGTCCAACACGCTTGTCATGGGACCCGGCGGTTACAAATTCGGCGATTACTGGCGAATGGGTCTGTTGTTGGAAGTGATCGTACTGGTGGTGGCGATTCCCTTGATTTTGGTCTTTTGGGCTCCGTAACCTTGAATGTGCGGAAAATGGAAACGGTATGACATTGACTGTCATGCCATTTTTTGTTGGAGACTCAGTTGACCTTCATAAACCCGAACAGACCGAAAAGTCCGCGCATGAATTTATGTCCACCATCGAGGTTGAGGTACTGCCTTATACATCAACTGTAAAATCTCTGCAAAACCTCCAGCGTCTTGATCGATTTGGGGCGGTCAGGAATGGAAGATGACTGCGCCTTGCTAGTGATTTCTTTAGGATGGCAGGTAAAATAATGCCAATATGACCTCCACCCCAAAACTGGACCAACTTACATTTACCCGATTTCTTGCCGCGCTTTCGGTCTTATTTTTTCATGGCGGTAGGCAGTGGGGGATATTGGCTTATTTCCCCATGCTGACATCTGGGACAACCGCAGTCAGTTATTTTTATGTATTATCTGGGTTTGTGATGACGATTGCGTATCACCACCGCCCAAAGGATTGGGTGCATCTTGGCAGGTATATGTTGGCGCGCTTTTCAAGGATCTATCCTGTTTATCTACTTTCATTTGTATTAACTTGTATCTATTACATCGACCTCATTGCTAAAACAAAGCCCAGGGAGATACTTGTAAATGTATTATTAATACAGGCATGGTTTCCAGAGTATGTCCAATCCTTCAATATTGCTGCATGGTCGCTATCAGTTGAAGTCTTTTTTTACTTAATTTTTCCATTTCTTTTGATCGGGATATCAAAACTCTCGCATCGAACGGTCCTATTTTCGATTCTCGCTTTTTGGGGCATGAGTCAACTGGCATATTCTACTTTTATGATAGTTAAGCCTGATGATCTGTATTGGCTGGCTTATTTTCCACTTTTTCACTTGAATGCGTTTTTAGTTGGGGTCGCTGGCGGCGTTTGGTTTTTATTGGATGATGCGCATCGAGAAGAGAAGACTTCTGTAAGCGTTTCACTGGTCTTCCTTTCATTAGCTGTTGTGCTTTTGCTACTATCCCTTCGTGAATATGTGCCGGCATATTTCCGAAACATGCCGTTGGATGTTGGTCTGCTGGCTCCCTTTTTTCTTATACTAATTCTGGCCCTGGCAGCGGATAGATCTCACTTGTCCAAGATTCTTGGGCATCCCCGGCTGGTCTTATTGGGAGACGCAAGCTATGCCCTATATATCCTCCATATCCCTTGTCGGTGGATACTGGAAAAGATACTGAGTAATACAGGGATGCCTGTCTCGAGCAATTTTTTATTTGGAATATATGCTGTTGCAGCAATATTTTTATCTTTGGGGGTTTTTAAGTATTTTGAACATCCTGTCAGGGATTGGTTTCGGAGAAATCCCTATATGGTTTTGCTCATGGTTTTTGACGGGTTGATGATCGCAGGCATGATCGCTCTGGCATACCAGTTGCGTCTTGGTGATGGAGTGGCAGGGTTTCTTCGGACTCGAAATTTTTCGGTCCGTGCTGGAGTGGTTTTATTATTTTCATCCCTGGTTATTTTTCGCTACTATGTCGCTCCATCTTGGCGTGTGCTGGTACCTGCTATGCTTCTAGGAACCACCGCCCTGACAATTCTGTTATACATGGGGTGGGGATATGGGTGGGTGGAAGGCTTTCCGCGTCCTATCATCCTATTGTTGGCGTTTTTAGTTTTTATCTATTTTTTCTTTTCGCGGTATGTGTTTTGTAGATTTGTTCCTGTTCGGCTTACTCCACCTTCATAAACCCGAACAGACCGAAAAGTCCGCGCATGAATTTATGCCCGCCATCGGCGTTAAGATACTGGTTCGGGCACGAGCCGGGTATGACCGTGATTCCGTTAGCTTTGCATACATCCACAGCGCTTGGTGAGACGCTGGTCATACCCTGGGCGAGACCGGGCTTAGTGCCCATCATGCAATGCATCCATACGTGTTTCACGCCCAAGTCTACACATTGACTGACGATCTGATCCGTCACCTTCGGGTTGGCGAGGATGAAGACCGCATCCGGCTTGGAGGGCAGCGATTTCAGGTCGGGGTAACAGGCGTCGCCTTGGAAGGAAGCGATGCGCGGGTTGACTGCAAAGACTTCGTAGCCGGCATCCTTGAACTTTTGGTAGGCGAGGTTACAGCCCGTGTCGTGCTTGTCGGAAACACCCACTACGGCGATTCGTTTTTGAGCCAGAAAATCCTTCACCATATTATCGAGTTTTGACATATGAATTCTCCTTGTGAAGACTTTACGAGTTTGCATGTGAAAAGTTGCACAAGTGATTATAAGGAGATTTCATACTCTTTCAAGATGATAAAGTTCCTTGAAATTTAAGGCATTTTTTTCTGGGGCCAAGGCGCCATGGGGGCGATTACACCCTTGCCGACCTTGTTCAGCAGATGTTCAAAGAGCGACTGGGTGTGATCGTCGAGCGGGAGATACTGGTTGAGGAACAATTCGCCATGCGGGGTGATGGAGATGGTGGTGGCGGTTGCATAGGTAACACGACCAAAGTCCGTATGGGTGTATGAGAAAACATCCACGTTGGCTTCGCGGTCTTGTTCAAAGGAGGAGACCATCTTCCAGTACCGTTCGAAGAGCGGATATTCGTTCGGGTCACGGAAGGCTTTCATCAGATATTGGAAGTAGGGCTTGGTGCGATACCGCAAACTGTTCTCACGCACAAAGCGCATGGAGCCGACGGCGTATGCATCCCAGTGTTCGGTGATCTTGGAACGGATCGCCAGTTCCTTTCCGAACATCATGCGGACGCTGCTGTATCCTCCCGGGATGCTGTGGGCGTTTGCGATCATGGCGGCATCCACCTGAAAAAAGGCAAAGGCAGGCATGTTAATCGCGAGTACGTCTGAGTACACATCCATGATGAAGGCGGGCAGGTGCAACTGCTCGATGATCCGGATCATTTTGCCAAGGACCTTGTTCGCATCGATGGTGTCGGTTGCCAGGGCTGCCGAAGGCTGGCGGATGATGCGCCCTTCGCTGATGCCGCTGGCGGCAAGGAAGAACTCCCGCCGTTCGATGGTGGTCAGGTGGAATGAATTGGCAAGCCGAAAGAGTAGATCGGGATCGAGGTGTTTCTTGACCCCTCGCTCGATCTGACTGATGACTGCCACGTCGATCCCCGCACTTTCAGCCAGTTGAAACTGCGTACGGTCCATATCTTCGCGCAGCATGGCAACCAGTAATCCAAATTCCTTGCGTTCCATGACATTAAACTCCAAACCTTCGTTAAAATGACTCAAAAATTTTTTTGAGTCAAGTCTAAACCTATTTGCTGTACATTTCAAGATTAGATCGTAAAATAAAAATGTTACCTCGCCACCCTCCCAAAATGTAGATGGGGTAGGGGAACCTACATTGTTTGCCCCAGCCTTATGGCTGGGGCTTTGTTGTCAATCTCTCCGGGACGGCAGGGATCGGGCGATTCTTTTATAATGATTGAATGTTTAATCTCAAACGGCATTTTCTGCTCGACCCCTCAGTTACGTTTCTCAATCACGGTTCGTTCGGCGCCACGCCGAAGCCCGTCTTTCTTGAGTATCAACGCTGGCAGCGGGAACTCGAAAATCAGCCGGTGGAATTTCTTGGAAGACGCCACAATGACTTGATGCAGGCATCGCGCGAGGCGCTTGCCGACTATTTCGGTACGAGTGCGGAGAACCTCGTCTACACCCAGAATGTGACCGTTGCTCTGAACATCGTGGCTCGTTCGCTGAATTTGGGCGCAGGGGATGAAGTGCTCTCGACAAATCATGAATATGGCGCGATGGATCGCACCTGGCGTTTTCTCTCAAAGGAACGCGGCTTCGCATACATCAACCAGCCCGTTGACCTGACCTCGCGTGAAGACGTTGTCGATTCGTTTTGGCGCGGGGTTTCGCCTCGTACGCGCGTGATCTTTCTAAGCCATCTCACATCTCCCACCGCTACAATCTTTCCCGTCGAAGCGATCATCCAGCGGGCGCGCGCCATCGGCATTCTGACCATCGTCGATGGCGCCCATGTGCCGGGGCAACTTCCGCTGAATCTCGACTCTCTCGGCGCAGATTTCTACGGCGGCAACCTGCACAAATGGTTGTGTGCGCCGAAGGGTGCCGGTTTTTTGTACGCACATCCCGCCGCCCAATATTTGCTCAAGCCGTTGGTGGTTTCGTGGGGCTACGAGCCGGAGATTTCGAGCGGCTCAGAATTCATCGACCAACACGAGTGGTGGGGCACTCGTGACGTGGCTGCGTTCTTAACCGTCCCGACAGCGATTCAATTTCAACAGGACCACGATTGGGTCAAGGTACGAAGCGCGTGTCATGAGCTAGCCGTGGAGACGTGGGAAAGAATCCATCGGCTAACGAAAATGAATCCGCTTCATCCCGACCCGGAAATTTGGTTCGCCCAAATGTGCATTGCCTCCCTCCCAGCGGATACTGACATCGTCGCGCTCAAAGCAAGGTTGTATGATGAATTCCGGGTCGAGATTCCGCTCATCGACTGGCATGGGAACAAACTCATCCGCCTTTCCGTCCAGGGATATAATTCCCGCCGCGATATGGATGTCTTGATCGACGCGTTAAGCGTTACCTGTAAAAAAGTATGAAAAAGATTACTCTGATTTCATTACTCTTGCTGCTTGCACTGGCGATGCTTTTCTCCCAGCCGGGAGATGCCTCTGCCAGCCCGCAGTCGTATCAGATCACCTCACCGTCGCAGTTGATCGAGGCGGTGAATAACCTGCGCATTTCCTACGGCTTAGCCCCGCTGACATCCCACTCCATTTTGATGCAGTCGGCGCAATCGCAGGCGGATTACATGGCGGCAACCGGTCAGGTGACACACTCGCGCCCCGGCGGCATTACCTATACACAGCAGTTGCTTTCGCTGGGATTCCCGCTGGCGGGTGATCTGTCGCTGGGTGGTTTTCGCGCGGAGAATATTATCCAATCCAATGGACCGTTGGATTGGAACGGTGTGCCCGGCGCCTGGCAGGATGCCGCGCACATGAATACCATGCTTTCGCAGAATTTCACGCATATCGGTGCCGGAATTTCCCAATCAGGCAGCCAATATTACTATGCGGTGGATACCGCCGCCGCAACCGGCAGCGGGCAGATGCAGGAAAGTGCCTCCACGGTGTTGACCAGCGTTCCCGGCGGCTCCTCGGGTGAAGCGGCAGGTGTGAGCCAGTATATGGTGCCGGTCACCATCGGTACGGCTAGACCCGATGGCAGCGTCTATCACAAAGTGCAATATGGTCAAACATTGTGGAGCATCGCCATTGCCTATGGTACGACCATAAAGAATATTCAGGCATTGAACAACCTCGGCGAGGACTTGATCGTATATCAAGGGCAGGAGTTATTGGTATTGGTGGGCGCGACACAAGCCGCACCGGCGCAGGAATCCACGCCGACGCAGGCGGCAGCCGCCGTGACTCCGCCAACCATGACAGCGGGTCCGACCTCCGCGCCTTCGTTGGGAATCATGCCCACGATGGCGGAAGAAGCGGATAGTGAATCTGCCAGCGAACCTGTCACTCAACCTGCGCAACCGGCTTCGTCGCGTATCCTCGTGGTGGTACTTATTGTCGCGGCGTTTGTGGGCGCGGGCATGGCAGTCTGGCTCATCCGTGACCCGAACTAAAAGAGGTCGAAGGTAAAATCGACCTTCTTCGCGCTATCTATCACAAGGAAAGGCTCTACTCTCATTTATGGATATCACATTGGCATTGGGCGGCGGTGGCGCCAAGGGAAATGCTCACATTGGCGTTCTGCGCCGCCTTGAAAAAGAAGGTTTCAAAATTCGTTCGGTGGCAGGTACCAGTTATGGGGGCATCATTGCGGTTTTATATGCGCTGGGTTGCTCTCCAAATGAAATTCAAGCGATTTTCGAATCGGTGGATCAAACCCATTTGTATGCGCGTGTGCCGCAGGACGGACCCTCGCTGTTGGGGATGGGCGGCGTACGGCAGCTGCTCAACCGTGTGCTGGGCGAAAAGACCTTTGCTGACCTGCGCATCCCTTGCGCGGTGACGGCAGTGGACATCAATACGGGCGGCGAAGTCACGCTGATGGAAGGGCGCCTGCAAGACGCGGTCCTTGCCACAATCGCATTGCCGGGGATCTTCCCCGTCCATCGTCTCAACGGCTGGGAATTGGTGGATGGCGGTGTGTTGAATCCCGTTCCTGTTTCGGTGGCGCGCTTGTTATCGCCCGGTTTGCCGGTCGTTGCGGTTGTGTTGAACGACCCGATGGAAAAACCCGTTCGCAGCTACGCGCTGCCGGTCCCCAGCATCCTGCCACGTTCCATTGCCGAGCGTATCACGCGCATTTCGCTGGCGCAATCGCTCGATATTTTCCTGCGTTCGGTGGATGTCAGCAGCCGTGCCATCTCACACTTCCGCCTGCAACTCGATAAACCAGAGGTCATCGTCCGCCCAGATGTGCATGAGATCAGCCTGCTCGATAAAGTTGTCATCGCGGATGTTGCCCGAATGGGCGAACAGGCATTGGAAGAAGTTCTGCCGGAATTGAGACGCGTCGTTTCATGGACCTCGCGCCTGAGCCGCAGACTTTTTGGAGTCAATTAATGAGCCGTGACCTTCGCAAATATATGAAAGACACCAACGCGCGCATTGCTGTTGGGGCGCTGTTTTTATTGTTCGTGGTTGGGCTTGGGCTGATCTGGGCGATCTACGGCTTTGGCGCAGCGGTCAGCGGGTTTCTCTGCCTGTTGGGCGCCTCCGTGCCCATCGGCTTGATCCTGTTTTTCTTATTCGGTTTGGATTGGATCGTAAAACGTGCAAACCGCGACTAACACCGAACTCCTCGAATTCAATGGCTGGACGATGCGTGTCCGCGCTGCATCGATTGCGAATCCGCGCCTGTTGGTGATGCTTCACGGCTGGACAGGCGATGAAAATTCGATGTGGGTCTTTGCACGTCGCCTGCCCGCTGATTTTTGGATCATCGCTCCGCGCGCGCCACATGCCGCCGAGCCACAGGGTTTTTCCTGGCGCCCGCCTCAAGCCTCGACGTTCGGGCGTCCCAGCCTCGAGACGCTTTTTCCCGCCGCTGAGGGGTTGATCCGCCTCATTGACGAGTATTCTGCTGCGGTTAAGGTGGATGCGATTCATTTCGATGTGATGGGATTCAGCCAGGGCGCGGCAATGACCAACGTGCTCGGTCTGCTGTATCCGCAGCGAGTCCGCAAGATGGGGGTGTTGGCGGGGTTTGTCCCAGCCGGCTTGGACGATCATATCGCCCGGAAACCGTTGACCGGGAAAAATGTTTTTGTGGCGCATGGCACGCAGGATGAAATGGTGCCCATTGATCGCGCTCGCGCGTCGATGGAGTTGCTTGAACAGGCGGGCGCAACCATTACCTATTGCGAGGATGAAGTGGGGCACAAGCTGAGCTCAGGTTGTTTGCGCGCGTTGGAAACGTATTTGGGGTAGCCGCGCTTTTCAAGATTGAGATGCGGCAATTAATCTTTTTCTCACCGCGCGGTTGACGCTCCAAAACTTTGCAGGTATGCTTACTCCGAATTTTATTCCATAAGGTGAATTGATGAGACGACCTATTTCCCGCCGTGATTTTCTAAAGATTTCCGGGCTTGGCTTGGGGGCTTTGGCGTTGAACCCGTTTCGACCGAACGACTATGACGCTGTTTTGGAGGCGTTTTCCTCTCCAAAGCGCCTGCCGCAGTTCCCCGGCAGCGAGATCATCGGGCGTGTGGTGGTGCCGGATGTGGACATCCGAAATCGCCCCACCAACGACCCCGGGCTGAATAGCTCGCTTGGGACAGTGGGTGCAGATACGCTGGTGGAGTGGGGGCGTGAGGTGATCGGCAATGTGGTGGGCGGGCTTTCCAACCAGCGCTATGTAGAGACGCCGCAAGGCTACATTTACAGTTCGATGCTTCAGCCGACACGCAACCAGCCGAATACACCGGTGACCGAACTGCCCAATGGTCAGGGCTTCTGGGCGGAGGTAACCGTTCCCTATGTGGACTTGGCTCACGAAGGCGTGGTCGCTTCGCCGTGGATGCAGGACTTGATCGAATACCGCTTCCCGCCGCGTTTGTATTACGGGCAGGTGGTCTGGATCGATCAGGTACGCACCAGCAGCGGCTTCCCGGAATATCGCTGGAATGAAGACGCCAACGGGCGCGGTTACGGTTATGGCGCGTATGGCGAATTCTTTTGGGGCGATGGCGCGGCGTTCAAGATCCTGACCGAGGCGGATGTCGCCCCCATCAGCCCGGATGTGGACCCGAACGAAAAGACCATAAAGGTGGACCTGGATTATCAGACCCTTTCCTGTTTCGAGGCGGGACGCGAGGTTTTCTTCTGCCGCATCGCCAGTGGATTGAAGTACCTTGACCCTTCCACCGGGCTTCCGGTCGATTACTCCACACCGGCAGGGACGTTGTTCACCCATTGGAAGATCGTCTCCAAGAACATGACCGCCGGTTCGGACGGTTCGGGATATTCCACACCCGCCGTGCCGTGGTGTACCTTCATCAGTGGAGAGGGAATTGCCATTCACGGTACGTTCTGGCATAACGCTTTTGGTGAGCGCCGTTCGCACGGCTGCATCAATGTCACACCGGAAGAGTCCAAGTGGATTTTCCGCTGGACGACGCCCTATGTCACCCTTATGCAGGGTGAAGATCGTCGTTCGCTCCCCGACCATGGGACGATCGTGACCTCGGAAGAAACGAAGTTCCTTTAACTTTCACAAGGCAGCGGGCATTGAATGCCGGTTGTCGCATCATTTTTTCAAGAGAGACTCAATGGATATTTCCCAAATTACCGTCTGGCTGGCTTTTTTGGCAGGTTTGGCATCCTTTTTATCCCCGTGCGTGTTCTCGCTGGTTCCGGCGTATGTCGGTTACCTTGGCGGGATCTCGGCCCGCGAAGGCGGGCAGCCCAGCCGCTGGCTCACGTTCTCGCATGGACTGGCGTTCGTGCTTGGCTTCAGCATTGTTTTTGTACTGCTCGGCGTGGCTGCTTCTTTTGCTGGCGGGCTGCTCTACGACCTGCGCTATTGGCTGGCGAAGATCGGTGGGGTGGTCGTGGTCATCTTCGGCTTGCACATGATCGGTGTGTTTCACATCCCCTTTTTGGCGTATGACACACGTGTGCAGCAGGCTCCCGACCCGAAATTGGGATACGTTTCCTCCGCGATGATGGGCGTCTTCTTCTCGGCGGGATGGTCTCCCTGTGTGGGACCTGTCCTTGGTGCGATCCTCACGCTGGCTGTCAACGGCGGATCGGTTTCGCAAGGTGCAACGTTGCTGTCCTCCTATTCGGCGGGGCTTGCGATTCCCTTCCTGCTTGCCGCCCTCGGCATTGGCTGGGTCACGACCATCCTGCGCCGATATAATAAAGTGATGCGCTATGTCGAGATTGGCATGGGAGTCATTCTGGTCATTGTCGGTGTCTTGCTGTTCACTGGCACCTTCGAACTCATCGCCCAACAGGGACAGTTCTTCTGGATCGACTTCGGTTTGTAAACCCGCTTTTAAACGTCTCATCAATCGTCAAGGTGACAGTCCTCCCATGTGCGACTGTCACCTGTGATTTTCAATACAGATAGGATGCCCTAATGCTAAATGTCACCCTTTATACCCGCAAGGAATGCAAACTCTGCGACGAGGTCAAGGCGGAGTTGAACGAACTCAAAACACAGTACCCCCACCGCCTGGTGGAAGTGGACATTGATGCCGATGCCGCGCTCGTCGCAAAATTTGGAACGATCATTCCCGTGGTAGAGGTGGGTCCGTACAGCCTGAAAGCGCCCATCACCCGCCAAACACTGCAGATGACACTCGGGGCGGCATCCGACCGCAAGAACCAGCTCGAGAAGCTGGATGATCCCATTTACAAACAACGAGTAAAGAAAGGAAAAAACGTGACCACTGGAGACCGCGTCTCGTTTTGGATCGCCAGGAAATACTTATTGATTTTGAACCTGTTCATGCTGTTCTACGTCGGTTTGCCGCTTCTCGCGCCGACACTGATGAAGCTGGGCGCGGAGTTACCCGCCAACATCATCTACCGCATGTACAAGCCGCTTTGTCATCAATTCGCCTTCCGTTCGTTTTTCCTGTTCGGCGAACAGCCCTTCTATCCGCTGGCAGAGGCGGGGGTGCTCGGCTACAAAACCTTCGAGGAGGTCTCAGGCATTGTCAACCTCGACGACCCGTATAGCTTTACCCGCTTCGATGCGCGCAACTACATTGGCAATGAAACGGTCGGTTACAAGGTCGCATTGTGCGAACGCGATATCGCCATTTATGCCGCCATTCTCCTGTTCGGCGTCACATTCGGGCTAACCGGCAGGCGCTTCAAATCGCTCCATTGGATGCTCTGGATCCTGATCGGCCTCGGTCCCATTGGTTTGGACGGTTTTTCGCAGCTCTTCAGCCAGTTCGATTGGGAATGGCTTTCCACCCTTGTCCCGTATCGTGAAAGTACACCCTTCTTGCGCGTCCTAACCGGCGCACTCTTTGGCATTGCCACAGCATGGTTCGCCTACCCCAACATCGAAGAATCCATGAGCGAAACCCGCCAGTACTACGTCAAAAAATTTGCGGTCAACCAGGGTTCGGAATAATGCTCTTTCACGAACAGAGTGAGCTGCGTTACTACCAGTTCGATATTTTTCCGAAGAACGTACTCACTGCGGTTTTCACGCGTCATGGCGGTGTCAGCCCGGCGCCGTGGAATTCGTTGAATCTCAGCATTTCAGTGGGGGATGACCCAGCCCGCGTGGCGGCGAACCGAATCCGCGCGTTCGAAGCGCTTGGACGCAGCCCCGCTTCGATCCACGACGCATGGCTGGTTCACGGCACAGACATTATCTACGCTGACAGCCCCCGCCCGCTCGAAGAGCACCCGCACAAGGCGGATATTCTCTTCACCGACAATCCCGAGGTCTCGCTCTTCATGCGCTTCGCAGACTGTGTGCCACTGCTCTTTCATGACCCCCAAAAGGGAGTTGTCGGTATTGCCCATGCCGGATGGATGGGAACCGTCAAAGGGGTGGCAGAAGCGTCTGTTCGCGGGATGCAGGAGCGCTACGGTTCCGATCCGGCGGATGTGGTTGTGGGTATCGGTCCGTCCATCAGCGTGGAGCATTACGAGGTGGGCGAGGATGTGGCAGATCAGTTCCGCGTAAAATATGGCGGTGATTCAGAGCGTGTGCTGCAAACGCGGGATGGAAGAATCTTTCTTGACCTGTGGGCAGCGAACGTCATTCAATTGCAGAAGATGGGCGTGGAGCAGATTCAAGTATCAGGGCTGTGTACCGCCAGCCACCTGGAAGATTGGTATTCGCATCGTGCCGAGAAAGGCAAGACCGGGCGCTTTGGGGCGTTGATCGCGCTGACATAAGTATTGTGGAAAATTGTCGGTGAGGTGCAAATCTGGGGTGACGGGCGCAGGCTTCGGGTCTCGACTGAGGCGGTGTAAAATTAAGTCATGAGTGAATTATCTGTATCCATCCGGGAACGGTATCTGGCGACGCTGGATGTCATTGCATCGGCGGCGAAACGGGCGGGGCGGAGTCCTGAGTCGGTCAAGTTGGTGGTGGTGACGAAGGCGCAGCCTGTGGAGGTGGCACGGGCTGCCGTTGAAGCGGGTGCCGCCATTTTGGGAGAGAACTACGCCGAAGAAGGCGTTATGAAAATTCAATCTATGCGGGATTTTTCTGCGGTAGAATGGCACATGATCGGTCACGTGCAAAGCCGCAAGGCGGGGCTGGTGGCTGCGAACTTTAACTTCATGCATTCCCTTGACAGCCTGAAACTTGCGCGGCGGCTGGATCGTTTTGCTGGTGAAGCCGGCAGGACGCTGCCCGTGCTGTTGGAGTTCAATATAGGCGGCGAGGAAAGCAAAAGCGGATGGCAGGCTTCGGACGAGTCGCGTTGGCAGGGGTTGCTGGCAGAGGTGGCGGATGTTCTCTCGCTACCGAATTTGCGGGTGCGCGGGTTGATGTCCATGCCGCCGCTGGGTGAGTCGGCGGAATTTTCGCGTCCGTTCTTCCAAACGTTGAAACGCTTGCAGGAGTTCCTTTCGGATCAATTCCCGCAGGCGGATTTTACGGAACTTTCGATGGGAACAAGTACAGATTATGAAGTGGCGGTGGAAGAGGGTGCCACATTCGTACGAGTTGGGACGGCGATCGTGGGTCCCAGACATTACAAAACGGAGACGGAATGAGTGTTGATTTTTTGATTTTGTTTGTGCGGGTGATTTCCCAGACCTTTATTTGGGTTGTGGTCGCTTCCTCGTTGCTTTCGTTCTTCCTTTCACCCTATCACCCGATCCGCGAAGCGCTGGATAGGATCGTTTCCCCCTTCCTGAACCCGATCCGTAATCTGATGCCGAACGCAGGCGGGCTCGATTTCAGCCCATTGGTACTCATCCTGGCGGTTGACCTGTTGGCGCGGGTGATGATCGTCATTCTTCAATCCATGTAACGAGGTGATCCATGACAAGAAAATATGTCCTTCATGATGGCAAGCGCGGATCAGCGTTGGCGCTGCGTATCACTCCGCGCGCAAGCCGTAATCAGATCGTCGGTGTGATGAATGATGGGACGGTCAAGGTGCATATTGCCGCCAATCCGGACGATGACGATGGAAACTCGGAATTGATCGCGTATCTTTCCGAAGTGTTGGGTGTGCCCAAGTCTCGTATTGAAATTGTGGCGGGGGAAAACGGACGTGATAAATTGGTTTCGATCTTAGATATGGACGCCCAGACCGCGCATCAGCGCATTGTGGCGCACATGGACTAAACGTTCTTAAACCGAAAAGGCACGGATTTGTCCCTGTTCTATTGGAGGGCAAGCCCGTGCCTTTTTTGATTCAATTTTTGTTATTTGAATCCCTGAAGACGGACTTCAGGAGCCCAAGGGTGGCGTTATCGGGTACGTGCGATCTATTGTTCGCCCGTCCCATAAAGTCTTCTATAGATCACAAAGATCTCATAAATGTTTCGGATGTAATTGCGCGTTTCTTCGAAGCGCACGCTTTCAAGGAACAAGTCGGGGTCGTTGCCGGAGAGTTCCTTCCATTGCAGGGCGTTGCCTGGTCCGCCGTTGTAAGCTGCCAGCATGGCGTAGGGATCGCCGTTGAAGAGGCTGCGGTTCTTGTTGAGGTAATACGTCCCGAACATCACACTGACGTAGGGGCGGTACAGGTCGTCCGCGCTGTATCCGATGGGCTTGCCAAGTTCAGATGCAATCTGCGCACCCGTGGTGGGAATCACCTGCATCAGCCCGCGGGCGCCCGCGCTCGAACTGACGAAGCCCTCGAAGAGACTTTCCTGCCGGATGACACTGTACACGAACAATGGGTCGAAGCCGTTCTTCTGCGCTTCGGGAATGACAAGATCCGGATAATACAACCCATAACGGATGTGACTGAAATAGGCAGGCGCCATCATGGACTCGGCGTGTTCGTCCAGCCCGGCAATGGTCAACACCTGGCGGGCGGCGAAGATGGATGTGCGGTATAAACCCAGATCCAACAGGTAATTGGCGAGCCGGTAACTGCCAACGGCGTCGTTGGCAGTTGCCAACTCGGTGCGTAGATTTTCAAATTCGAGCCTTGCTTTTTCAAACAAGCCCAAATCCCAATATTCCCTGCCACGGATCACACGCAAATCTGCTGCGAGCGGACCGAGATTGTTCAGGTCCACATCGTCGCCAAGGCTGAAGGTCAGGCGCATCCATGCGTCGGCGTCGTTACGTTCCTGTGCGAGATCCACCGTCAGGTTGGTGGAAGCGGACACCTCAAAAGGCGCACGTTCCATCAACAGGTCGCGTATGCGTTCGCTGTAATATCCGCCTGGGTTGAGGTTCTGCCCTTCGCGCCAGATGTTGGCGGCAGCATTCATATCGCCCAGTTTTTCCTGCGACTTTCCCATCCACAACATGGCGCGTGTGCGGTCACTGGGTGAAGTGGAAAGCGCCAGACTGCGCGTAAATGCCTCCAGTGCTGGCTGGAAATTTCCACGCCGGTATTCCACCACGCCGATCAAAAAAGCAGCGTACGAGGAGGATTGTGAACCTGGGTATTCAATGAGGACGCGCGACCAGGTTTCAATGGCTTTGTCGTATTGCGCATCGCGTTCGTAAATGCGTGCTGCGCTCATCAGATACTCTGCGGCGAGCGAATTGGCAGGGGAAATGCGCACGAACTCCAACAGTGTTTCGGCGGCTCGGGTGTATTCTCCCTTTTGCGACCACAGGATGAACGCCCTCTCGCCCCAGGCATCACCCCAACTGGGGTGCGCCGAAAAATTCCCAATGAAGGTATCGTAATCCAGCAGGGCTTCGTCATACTGGCTCAAACTGCGTTTAGACAGCGCGCGATAGTAGTATGCCGTCCCGTTGTTTTCCGGCGGGTTGGTTTGCAGGTAGCGGTCGAATGCGGCAATGGCAACAGCGTATTGCCCGGCAAAATAATCCACCAAGCCGCGATCCAGTTCGCTCACGGTTCCGCCCGCGTCCAACAACGCCACGAGACTGAGATAGGCATAATAGGAAAGCGGATAGTTTTCCACGGCGAATCGGAACTTCTCGACCGCCGCTTCATTCTGACCTTGTAGTTGATTCACCAACCCGGCTTCGTACATCGCCTGAGCCTTGATGTAATCGTTCGGCGCGCGCGCGATGATGCCGTCGTATAACGCCAGCGCCGTGTCGTAATTGCCGAGCTTCGTCTGTGTACCTGCCACCTTGAGGTCGAGAAGCACATCGTCGCCGAGAGCCGGGGCTTGGATCGCCGCCGTATAGGCGGGCAATGCCTCGGCGTAGTTACCCGCGCTAAAGAGCGCGTCGCCGCGCAATTCCTGCACATAGGCATCCAGATAGCCCGGGCGCAAGGTGAGATAGGTTTGCCAGGAAGCGGCGGCGGCGGAGTAATTCTCCAGCCGGTAATGGACAAATCCCTGCAGGAAGTAGGCTTGCGGGAATTGCGGTGACTGAGGGTATTCGTTGATGAGCGTTTGCAGCGCCGTCAGGGTTTCGTTGAAACGTCCTTGCGCGTAGTAAATTCTGGCTTCGCCCCACTTTGCTGCCGCCCTCAAAAGCGGATCGGGCGAATCTTGCAGGACGGTTTGATATTGCAGCAATGCGGAGTCGTAGTCGCCGTTCAGGAGCGCGAGGTCTCCCACGCCGACGCGCGCCGTGATCTGCGGGGTCGGCGAGACCGTTGGGGTGAACGTCGCTTCGGGAGTGGGTGATTGGCTGGGAGTCACCGTCCAGCCGGGGGGGATGGCGGGGATATTCTCCAGCACAGAACAAGCCGAAATGGACAGGATCAGCCAAAGTCCAAGAACGAGGCGGAGTTTCTTCATCCCGTTTTTATACTGGTAAATGAAATCAGCGTCAAGCAAGGGGTGAGCCGGCTCTCATTTTTCAACGTAATCGGGAGGTAAAAAAGATTGTATTCAGAGGGTGGATACACTATAATCTTTTTGTACGTCATCCTAAGCCTTGCACGAGTCCACTGATTCGGGCAGGGCTATATATATGCAAAGGAGTGAAATGAACACACACCACAAAATCCATCGTTTGGTTCGGTTGATTTTGTCGAGCGTGCTGTTGATTGCCGTGACAGCGTGCGCAGCAGGGGGAGAGCCCGCCTCAACGGACGAACTTGTCACGTCCACCGGATTTGTCTGCCCGGAACCGAGTCCGCGTGTTGAATTCGAAAGCGAAAGGATCAATATCTTTACTTGGACCGAATATGTGCCAGCCGATATTTTCGATTGTTTTGGTCTGGTCTACGGCGTGGAAGTGAACGTGGATTACTTCTCGTCGAATGAAGAGTTGTATTCAAAGGTTTCACTCGGTGAAGATGTCAACCCGTACGATGTCATTCATCCGAGTGATTACATGATCGGCGTGCTGATCCGTGAAGGCTTGCTGGCAGAATTGGATGCCGGCAGGCTGCCCAATTTATCGAATCTCGATGCCGGGTTGGTTGCGGCGTACGGCGATGCGACCAGCTTTATCGTGCCATATCAGATGGGCACGCAAGCCATCATCTACAACAGCGAGACCGTGGAAACCCCACCGACCTCCTGGGCTGACTTATGGAACCCGGAATATGAAGGGCGCATCGTGGCGGTGGACGATAACCGCGTCATCATCGGTGCGGCACTGCTTACACTCGGGTACAGCGTAAACGATACCGATCCGGCGCATCTCGAAGAAGCCAAGCAGAAACTGATCGAACTGATGCCGAACATCCGCGTTTTCGATAGCGACAGTCCGAAGACTCCGCTTGTGGCGGGGGATGTTGATCTCGGCATTGTTTGGAACGGCGAAGCATTTTTGACGCAGACAGAAGACCCGCGTTTTGAATATGTCTTCCCTGAAGAAGGTTCGATCATTTTCTACGATGGTATGGCGATGCCGCCCACCGCGCCGCATCCCGATGCCGCGTATGCCTGGTTCAACTATCTGTTGCAAGGCGACACCAACTGGCTGACGCTGGTGGACTATCCCTACACCAACCCGAACAAAGCCGCGCTGGAATACGCTCAGGCAAATCAACCTGATGTGTATGAGGCGTACATCAATTCGCCCATCACCAATACTCCCGCTGAAGAGTTTGCAAAGGGTCACGAGGTCATTGACCTTGGCGAAGCTCTCCTGCTTTACGACGAGATTTGGACAGAGATCAAGCAATAAATAGATAGGGGCGCCCCGCTCATTGGAGGCAGATTATCCGACCTTCATGGGTGGGTCGCCCCTGCGAATCAGGAAAAACCATGCGAACCGTATTCTGGGAAGATAACCAACTCAAGATGATCGACCAACGCATCCTCCCCGCGCGCTTTGAAGTGATCGCGTATAAAAATCATCGCGATGTGGCGCAGGCGATCAAGGATATGGTTGTGCGCGGCGCGCCTGCCATTGGCGCCTCGGCAGCTTTCGGGCTTGCGCTGGCTGGATATGAATCCGCCTTTTCCTCGACCCGGGAACTGGTCGCTGACCTTCAAGCCGCAGCGAACACCCTGAAAGCCTCAAGACCGACGGCGGTCAACTTGGCATGGGCAGTCGATCGGGTCCTGCGTGTTGCATTATCCGTAACAAGCAGCGCAGATGATTTGCGTCAGTCCGTTTTGGAGGAAGCCCAACGCATTGCCGATGAAGATGTTGAAATTAACAAACGCATGGCAGACTATGGCGCGGCATTGATAAACGACGGCGATACGGTCATCCATCACTGCAATACAGGCGCGCTCGCCACTGTGGATTGGGGCACGGCGCTCGGCGTCATCCGCACGGCACATGAGCAGGGCAAGCGCGTGCGTGTGCTGGTGGATGAGACCCGTCCACGTTTGCAGGGGGCGCGTCTCACCGCATGGGAGTTGGAGCAATACGGCATTCCCTATGAAATTATCAGCGATAACATGGCGGGCTATTTTCTCAAAGCGGGCAAGGTGCAGAAATGCTTTGTCGGTTCGGACCGTACTGCCGCGAACGGCGACGTAGCAAATAAGATCGGTACCTACATGCTGGCGCTCGCCGCACATGACAACGGTGTTCCGTTCTATCCGGTTGTACCAACCTCCACCATCGACCTGTCGCTGGCAAGCGGCGATCTGATTCCCATCGAGGAACGCAATCCTGACGAAGTGCTCGATATTCAATTCAAAGGCGAGCGTGTCACCCCACTCGAAGCGCAGGCGAGAAATCCCGCTTTCGATGTCACCCCGGCGCGGTTGGTCACGGGAATCGTCACGGAAAATGGCATTGCCTATCCGCCGTTTGAAATCAATTTGCAAAAAATGGTTGAAGATTGACCTTAAAAACTGCAATGTCAAAAACTTTACATTCCAAAAACCTCGTGATAAACTCCCGCCTGTCTTATATTCCAGCGCACTCGCAAGGGTGCGCATTTTTCTGCGAGTAGTACATGGATATTCTCTTAACCGGCTCCGTTGCTTACGATTACTTGATGACCTTCCCCGGTCACTTCAAGGAACAGATACTGCCCGAACGTTTGGAATCCATCAGCCTTTCATTTTTGGTTGACTCAATGTCCAAGCAGCGTGGCGGCATTGCCCCGAACATCGCGTACACGATGGCTTTGCTTGGACGCAAACCGCGCGTGATGGCGACCGTCGGCGAAGATTTTTCGGATTACCGCGCCTGGCTTGATTCCAAAGGCGTGGATACGAACTTGATGAAAGTGATACCCGGCGTGTTCACCGCTTCGTTCTTTGCCACGACAGATCACGCCTCTGCCCAGATCGCTTCCTTCTACCCGGGAGCGATGGCGCACTCCGCCACACAGTCGCTCAAAGAGTTGGATAAAAAACCGGATCTTGTCATCGTCTCTCCCAGTTCGCCCGATGCGATGATGAAGTTCCCCGCCGAATGCCGCGAGTTGGGCATCCCGTATTTGTACGATCCCAGCCAGCAGGTCCTGCGCCTTGAGGGTGCGGAACTTGCGCGCGATATGGAAGGCGCGTACTTCCTCTTCTGCAATGACTACGAATTCGGCTTGATCTCCAAGAAGACCGGCTGGAGCCTGGACCAGATCCTCGACCACGTTAAAGTGTTGGTCATCACCCGCGGCAAGGACGGCGCGGACCTGTACTCCGATGGCACGACCGTCCACATCCCGACCGTGCCCGAAGATGAAGTGGTCGATCCCACCGGCGTAGGCGATGCCTTCCGCGGCGGGTTCCTTGCGGGCTATTCGCATGGTTTCGACTGGAAACTGTGCGGCGAGATCGGCTCGCTTTCCGCAGTCTACTGCCTCGAACAGCGCGGCACGCAGAACCATACCTACACTCGTGAAGAATTTGTCCAGCGTTTCCGCAAGCATTTCGATGATGGCGGTAAACTGGATGTGTTGTTGAAATAACACCAATCTCCAATTCTCTGATTACCAAAAAGAAGGAGCACTACATGAGCAATTACGATATCAAGGACATCAACCAGGCAGAAGGCGGACGCCGCCGCATCGAGTGGGCGGAACGCGAAATGCCCGTTCTGCGTTCCATCCGTGAACGCTTTGCCAAGGAAAAACCCCTCAAGGGAATGCGCCTTTCCTGCTGTCTGCATGTCACTACCGAAACCGCCAACCTGATGCGTACCCTGCACGAAGGCGGCGCAGACATCGTGCTGACCGCTTCCAACCCGCTCTCCACGCAGGACGATGTTGCAGCGGCGTTGGTCAACAACTACGAAATCCCTGTGTTCGCCATCAAAGGTGAGGACAAAGTCACTTACTTCAAGCATATCCGCGCGGCGCTTGAACACAAACCTCACATGACCCAGGATGACGGCGCCGACCTCGTTTCCTCGCTGTTCTTCATTGAGATGGGACGCTTCGAGAAACTCGAGCCCTCCCTTGCCGAATGGGCAAAGACCCTGAAAGACGAAGAACGCAAGCAGATGTTGAAGAATGTCATCGGCGGAACCGAAGAGACCACCACGGGCGTTATCCGTTTGAAGGCTATGGAAAAGGACGGCGTGTTGAAGTTCCCGGTCATTGCCGTGAATGACGCGCTCACCAAGCACATGTTCGATAACCGTTATGGGACCGGGCAATCCACCATTGACGGGATCGTTCGTGCGACCAACGTCTTGTTGGCTGGTAAGACCTTCGTCGTGGCTGGCTACGGCTGGTGCGGACGCGGTCTCGCCTCCCGTGCTCGCGGCATGGGCGCTCATGTCGTTGTCACTGAGGTCGATCCGATGAAGGCGCTCGAAGCGGTGATGGATGGCTATCAGGTCATGCCGATGATCGATGCCGCCAAAGTCGGCGACATCTTCTGCACTGTCACCGGTGACTTGAACGTGATCGACGGTCACGACTTCGAAGTGATGAAAGATGGCGCATTGGTTGCCAATTCCGGTCACTTCAATGTCGAATTGAATATCCCCGCACTGGAAAAGATGAGCGTTGGCAAGCCCAACCTCGTCCGCCCGTTCGTGGATCAGTACACCACCAAAGACGGACGCAAGATCAACGTGCTTGGCGAAGGCCGTCTTATCAACCTTGCTTCTGCTGAAGGTCACCCCGCTTCTGTGATGGATATGTCCTTCGCGAACCAGGCGCTCTCCGCTGAATACATGGCGAAGAATGCCGACAAACTGGAGAAGAAAGTCTACTCAGTGCCGACCGAGATCGATAACGAGATCGCCCGCCTCAAGCTCGACGCGATGGGCGTCAAGATCGATGTCCTTTCCGACGAGCAGCTGCACTATCTCAATTCCTGGGAAGAAGGAACGTAGTTACCAAAAAAATCGGAGGTCCTACAGACCTCCGATTTTTTTATTCCAGATGATGTTCTTCGATAACCTTTCCGTAAGCCGCATGATCATCATAGATTTTGGGTTGATGGCTGTGCCAATGGTCGACTATTTTCGTGAAGAAAAGCCTTGCAGAGCAAACTCTGCAAGGCTTTTTTCTATGGACAGGTCATAATTACGACTTTGATGGCTGCTTTGCCTGTTGTATTGAATGCCTCTACACCATATTGTACGGGTAGATTGATCGGGAAAGGACCAAACGGCGGGAGATTATATGAAGTGGTATTTGCTGGAACGCTTGTCAGTAAAGCGCCGTTTCGGTAGATATTGAATCCATCTTCGTTATTGGATCCATCTTCCCAATTTAGAACACCCTGATAAAGGAAGGTTTGCGGCGGGACAGGATTGACCACGGCGCAGTTTTTGGTGATGGTAGGATTATTGACCGGGGCAGGGATGGACGGCGTCGGTGTGAGAGTTGCAGTCGGCGTAGACGAAGGCGTGGGTGTGGGCGGAATGGAATATTCCTGCAGGTTGGCGGTATTGCCTGTTACAGTTGCGTAACCATTGAATAGCCAGCAGGTGCCGGTAGAGCCGGGGGTGTTGATGATCCAGTAACCGGTCTGGGTGTTCTTGCCGACAACGGTTCCGACCTGACCGACGAGCAATGCGCCGATAATGTCATATTGCGTACTCGGACCCGTACGGCAGTTGGTGTTCACGCTGACGGTCACCTGCGGGATGGATGGGGTGGAAGTGAATTCCGGCGTGGCGGTAAATTCCGGTGTGGCAGTATCCAGGATGACTGGCGCAGGGGTGTCTGTGTTGGGTGCGCTAATGGCTGTAATAGTCAATGCTACGCTATCTGGCGTGGGGGTGGATTCCGAATCTGCGCTGGGCAGGTTACAGGCTGCCAGAACAGTAACCATAAAAAGGCTTGTCGTTAATGTTAATAGTTTTCGAAACATGTCTCTCTCCTTGATTCCAATTATGACATAGGTTCATAAGAGAAAACATGAGAGGAGCTGCGCAATTGGTACTATTCGAAAAATGGACGTTGGTACTACTGTGGAAAAATGGTGCACAGCCCTCTCCACTCCGCAATGGATAGGGTTTCGGCGCGGCGCATGGGATCGATGCCCGCGGATGCAAGCAGGGATTCCGCTTCTGCTGGTTTGATGTGCAGCCCGGAAGAAAGCGAATTTCGCAGGGTTTTTCTTTTCTGGCTGAACCCGGCTTTGATGAGTTTGAAGAATCTATCCAGCATTTCTGCAGGGATGAGCGGTTCGTCGTAAATGTCGATGCGCAGAATGGCGGAATCCACGTTGGGGACGGGGTGGAAGGCGCCGGCGGGAATCTTCGCGCGGATGCTTGGCTGCCCATACACCTGCACACTCAACGCCAGCAGGCTCAAATCACCGGGCTGGGCGCAGATGCGCTCTGCAACTTCCTTTTGGATGGTCAGCACGATGCGGCGCGGTTTGGAGGGACTTTCCAGTAAGTGACGGATGATCGCCGAGGTGATGTTATAGGGAATGTTCGCCGCGACGATGTATCCGGTTTGATCCACCAGGTCAGCGATGGATAAATCCAAAATGTCGCCGTGGACGATGCGCACATTCGGATGCGGCGTGAGAATCGCTTTGAGGGGAGCGAGCAGATCCGGGTCCAGTTCGACCGCTGTAACCTGCCGGGCAGAGACCGCCAGATAACGGGTCAAACTTCCCAGCCCGGGACCAATCTCCAGGACACAGTCATCTGCTTGAATCTCTGCGGCGTTGGCGATCTTCTCCAGGGCAGAAGGGTCTTGCAGGAAATTCTGCCCGAGGCGTTTATCGGCACGCAGACCGTAACGTTTGAGCACAGCGACAGCATTGAGTGGGGGGATGGTGGAATGGTTCATTCGCAAATGATGGGGGTATCTTCTTCTTCAGTGTCAGAGTCGGAGGAGGTGGTTTGGGGCCAGGTGCCTGCCTGAAATCGGGAGACATAATCGCGCAAGATGGCGAAGTCGGCATCGAGGATGGCGATGCGTTTGTCAAAGACCGGGTCGAATTCACGCGTCTGCTTGAAGAGTTCTTCGGGAAAACTGGTGAGCTGGATGTTCTGCGGCGGCATTTGCGTGCCGAGGCAGGCGAGTTGCCTCAGCTGTTCGGGTGTGAAGTCGGTGCGAATGTTATCTTCGAATGCTTCGATCAACGCCGGAATTTGAGTCACGATGGCGGGGCTGGTGATCTTCTTCCGCAGCGCACAAATGACGAGGCTTTGGTTATCGGCGCGGTCGAAACTGCCGCCTTCGCGGTTGCGGACAAGTTTTAACGCCTCTGCCCCGTCGAGATGATTGGTTCCCATGGGCAGGTTGGCAGAGCGGGAGGCTTCCTTGTCTGGGATGACCACATCGATACCGCCGACAGCGTTGACAATATTGACAAAGGTGCGCATGTTGACCGTTATGTAGTGATCGATCTTCACGCCGAAGTTCTGGTTGAGCGTAAGCGCCAGCAAGCCAGAGCCTTCGCTGGGGTCGTCCCAATATTTGAAGCCGGGCTGACCATACAGGAACGCCTGGTTGAGTTTTTCGTGATCCTGCCCGTCGAGGTTATCTGCAATGTGAGGGATCTCCACCCACAGGTCGCGCGGGAATTCCAACACGGTCACTTTCGGTGTGATGAAGTCCACGCGCACCACACGGATGGCGTCTGCCAAGCCGTAGGTGTAGTTGTCGCCGCGTGTGTCTGCGCCGACGACGAGGACGTTCATTAGCGCCGGTCCGCCGCAGCGCGGAGCGGGCGTGCTGGTGGTGAAGGAAACGGTGGGGGCAAGAGTCACCGATCCTGCCGAGGTGGGGGATGGACCGGGCGAAGCCGTCCATGTGGGCGGCAATTCCTGTGCGCCAATCGGCAGCAGCGGTCCAAGTGGCTGGGCGGCAATGGCGTTGTAGGTTTGGTAGGCATACATCCCAAGCGCGGCAGCCAATGCAACCGCAAGGATGGAAAGAAAGGTCACGATCACACGTTGAAGTTTGGTCATTGTTGTTGGAAGAAGTAAGGGATTTCCGCTGGAGCCGGTTCGAGGAAATAGACCGTCACCCAGCCCGAAAGCCCGCCGATGTTGTTATCGTCATAGCCGAGGTCGATCCATTGATAGCGCGGCACGCCAAAGACGCTCTCGATGATCGGTCCGCCGCCGGTATCGCCGATGGTTGCCACGCCGTAGCCGGGGATGTACACTCTCATCCCCGCAAGATAGGAATAATACGAATAGTCCACTGCCACAATGCCGTAGCCTGCGCGCGCACCGCTGGCGGTTCCATACGAACAGCCGCCCGTGCCAGAGTTGCAAGGCGAATACCAGGAAGCGTACATTTGAGTCGCATACCAGTATTGATAGGGCGCATCCCCGCCGACGGGCGCCAGCACGATCTTCGATCCGCTTGCCACGCGCTGCGTTTTCGGTTGTTGCAACACGGTCTCACCCTCCACCTCGCGGCTGACTTCAACGCCATCTTCAAAGCGGATGCGCGTGCGGAGCATCGCCACACCGTTCACGCCGGGTTGCAAAATTTCCGTTTCGCCAAACGCCATATCGTCTGAAACCGTTGTCTCTGTGTCGAAGGGAATCGATTCTACCTCGACGCTGATGGACTCGGTCACTCGCACCACTCGGATCTGCCCATCGGCAGGGAGCGCGTCATTCTCCGCCGGAACACTGACATCCAACCCCATGAGCGGAATCCCCGCCTCAGCCAGCGCTTCGCCGACCGTCCCTGCCGCCGAGCGAATGGTGGTCACTATCTCGCCTGAAGAAATGGTCAACTCTCGGGCGGGAAAAAACTCGATGGTCATTGCATCCATTACCGGCGTAGAAAGAAGCGGATTCACTTTATCACGAACCCCAATTTCAAATCCCGCTTCGCTCAGTACGTCTCCCACCGTCAGTGCGGAAGTTTGCAGCCTCTGCTCGCCTTGCGGCGTGATGAGCGTCACGTTTACCATGCGGCGTAGTTGCAGGGTGATGTCGCCGCTCTCTGGAATAGGTTCGTCCAACCCAAGCGAGATCCCATTGACCAGCACACGGTCGAGCGGTTGCGGTGCGATGCCTGCCTCCGCGAGGATCAGCACAGGCACGCGCTCTGACGATGTTACTGTGAGGGCGATATCTCCATCCAAAATTTTAATTTGGCGGGGGGCAGTAGGCTGGCAGGCTGTAAGCAAAAACGCGAGTCCCAGCGCGAACCGTCGAAAAGGAATCATGCCGACAATTATAAACGGACATTTTCGGATACAATTCTGCGCATGGATATCCTCACCAGCACGGCGAATCCGTTCATCAAACAAGTCCGCGCGCTGCACCAGAAAAAAAACCGCCTGGAAACAGATACCTTCCTCGTTGAGGGGATTCATCATGTTGGCGAGGTCATTGCAGCGGGGTGGGATGTGGATGCGGTTGTGTATGCGCCTGAACTGTTGACAAGCGGATTCGCAAAGGATTTGCTGGCACACGCCTCCCGCCTCGACCTTCGACTTCAGCCTGTTTCTGCTGCGGTGATGGAATCTCTCGCCGACAAGGAAAACCCGCAAGGCATTCTGGCAGTGGTGCGGCAGCGGCACTTTATCTTGAATGATATCCAGCCCACAACCCGTTCGGTGGCATTGGTCTCGCCGCAAGACCCGGGCAATCTCGGCACGATCCTACGCACGATGGATGCCGTTGGTGTTGATGCGCTTTTTTTGCTCGATGGCGGCGTGGAGTTGTATCATCCCACCGTTGTCCGCGCCAGCATGGGTACGTTGTTTTGGAAGCCCGTGGTGCAAGCCGCGTTCGCTGAGTTTGTCGATTGGGCGCGCATGGGGGGCTGTCAACTGATCGGCACATCTGCCAAAGCGGATGTGGACTATCACACCCTTGTTCCGCAAGCCCCGTGGGTGTTGGTGTTGGGCAATGAGCAAAAGGGCTTGTCCCGCGAACAGACCGATGCCTGCGATGTCACCCTCTCGCTGCCCATGCGCGGACGCGTCAGTTCGTTGAACCTGTCTGTTGCGGCAGGGGTGTTGTTGTACGCGTTCACAAAAGATTAAGCCAGTTTTCGGCAACGGCAACGCCGCGCAGGGCTTGAATTATGACGCCCCATCGCCGGAATGCTTGCCGGAAATAAAAAAGCCCTCTCGCTTGGAGAAGGCTTGGGGAGTGGCATCAAACACAAGTTAGAAGGGAAGCGGAAGGGTTAGAACTCGTCTTCTTCGTCGAGCCATTCATCATCTTCCTCTTCGTCCAGATCTTCATCTTCCCATTCATCCGACTCATCATCCTCATCCCATTCATCGCCAGCGGCTGCGGCGCCGTCGGCGGGAGAATAGGTCACACACCCTGTATCCGGGTCGAACTCCACCGCGGCGGCGGAGCAATAGCCTTCGTCCAGAAAAACACAATCTGCATAGTGGCACTTAATGCGGGGCATTTTTCAACATCCTCCTAAACTTGGGGGTTTCTGACCAGGCGAATGACGGCGAGAATGAAAATGAGGGTCATTGCAACCTGAGAGGTCACACAAAACGGGCACAGGGCTTTCAGAATGGCGATCTCCACATACACCAGCCAGACGGTGAAGACAAAGCCGACCAGCCCCATTCCAAAGAGCATCAATGTGGCGTTTTGACGGATGAACGCGATGCGGTTTTCGAACAGATGCACGCCCAGGATCGCAAGATATCCGATCACACCGATGACTGCTACGGGGATTCCGTTCACTTCGGAAAAGCGGCTCGCATTCACAGTGGAACAATCACCCGAGCCAAGGCACATGCCTTCATTTCCGGTCACTTTGTAAATGGTCATATAGACCGAAACCAGTACACCGATCACTGCCAACGCAACCGATGCGCGAACCATCCATTTATCCATGCTTCCTCTATAAAAGATAAGCGTCAACTTCCTGACCAGCAGGCACGCATTTTACACCAGCGGGGATGATTAGTAAAGCATCCGCTTGTACCAAAGACAGCAGATTTCCCGAACCCTGATGTCCCGTCAACCTTGCGACTTGCTGCCCCTCTTGCATCTGGATGTTTGCCCGCAGATAGCTTTCCCGTCCGTCTGAAAGAATTTCCTCTGCGCATCGTACCCGGACCTTGAGCCTGTCTCTGTCCAGTTTGCCGCCCAGCCGCTCCAGCACCGGGCGGACGAAAACCTCGAAGCCGACGAAGGCTGAAACCGGGTTGCCCGGCAGCCCAATGACCGGCAATCCTTTGTATTCCCCAAATGCCAGCGGTTTGCCGGGGCGCATGTTCACGCGCCAGAAGTCCATTTTGCCGTTCGATTCGATAACTTCCTTGATAAAGTCGAACGCGCCCACGCTCACGCCCGCCGATGAGAGGATCAAGTCTACATGTGCATTTGCAGCTTGGTCGAGCAGCGCGCGCACTGCCTCACGCGTGTCGCGTGCCACACCCAATCGCAAAACATCTGCTCCGGCTTTTTCGATGGAGGCAGCCAGCGTGTACGAATTCGTATCGCGGATCTTGCCGGGTTCGAGCGGGGCGCTTACATCCAGCAGCTCGTCGCCGGAGGAGAGCAATGCCACCCGCGGCTTTTTATGCACCAGGACGGTTGGTATGCCAAGCATCGCCAGTACACCCAGGTCTTGTGGTTGGAGAACGCGTCCCTTTTCGAGGACGGCTTCGCCGCTGCGAATGTCGGTGCCGCGCAGGCGCACATTGTCACCGGATTTGATTTGCCTGGTCGGTGTAACTGTCTTTGGGGCGGCGACCCCGGCGTGGTGATTTTGGAAATCGGTCTCTTCCACCGGGACGACGGCATCCGCTCCCTGCGGAAGTTGCGCACCGGTCATGATGCGCGCTGCTTCACCCGGACGTAGGATCACTGTCGGTGAAGTGCCGGCTGGAATGTCGGAGACGACGCTCAAGGTCCGGGGGGAAGCGGTTGTATCTTCAGCGCGGATGGCGAACCCATCCACGGCGGAGTTGTTGAAGGCGGGGAAGTCCTGGTCGGAGACAATGTCTTTGCCAAGGACGCGGTTGGCAGAGGCAACCAGCGGGATATGTTCTGTTGCGGTGGCTTGAAAGTTGGAAAGGATGCGCTCGCGCGCTTCGTTCACGGATAGCATACGAAAACGCCGCGATTATACCCCACACTATCCGCTTAACCGGGGTTGGTTCGATGCGCTTCCATTACATTTGGCAGGTTTTCGATGCGGGTGAGGATGCGGCTGAGTTGGGTGATATCTTTTACTTCGATGATGAGGCGCAGGTCGGCAATGCTGCGATTGACGTTGACCGATACGTTTGCAATGTTGATGTTTTCGTCTGCCAGCAGGATGGAGACGTCGCTCATCAATCCTTGCCGGTCATATGCCTTGATCTTGACGGGAACCGGGTACGTGCGTTCGACATGCCCCCAACCTACTTTGAGCAGGCGTTCGCGGTCTTTGGTTTTGAGGACGTTCGGGCAGTCTTGCCGGTGAATGGTGGCGCCGCGTCCACGGGTGACAAAGCCTACGATCTGGTCGCCTGGCATGGGGTTGCAGCATCTTGCCATGGTGGAAAGCATGCCTTTCAACCCCACCACTTCCACGGCGTCGGTGGAGGTGACCGGCGCGGATGGGGCGTTGGCTTCGAGGATGTCCTTGATCTCTTCATCCTGCGAAAATTCCTTGATGACCTTGCCGATGGACAGGTCGCCTGTGCCAAGGGCGATGAACATTTCATCCGGCATTTTGTAACCGAGTTCGCGTGCCAGTTTTTCGAAGCTGATCTCTGTGATGCCCAGCCGCTGCAACTCCCGCTCGAGGGTGTCACGTCCCTGTGCCAGGTTTTGCTCGTCTTCCTGTTTTTTGAACCAGGCTTTGATCTTGGCGCGCGCGCGCTGGGTGCGTACGAGACCAAGGTTAACATTCAGCCAGTCGCGGCTGGGACCGCCGCGTTTGGCGGTGAGGATCTCCACCTGGTCGCCGGTTTTGAGTCCCTGGTAGAGTGGGACGAGCTTGCCGTTGATGCGCGCACCGCGACAGCGGTGTCCGATGTCGGTGTGGACGTGGTAGGCGAAGTCGATGGGGGTGCATCCGGCGGGCAGGTCGATGATGTCGCCGCGCGGGGTGAAGACGTACACACGGTCGCGGAATACGTCGCTGCGCATCGATTCGACGAATTCGGCGGCGTCGCTTACATCCGAACGCCATTCCATCATCTTGCGCAGCGAGCTGATGCGCTGCTCGAAATTCCGGTCGTGTTTGCTGCCCTCCTTGTAGCGCCAGTGGGCGGCAATGCCATACTCCGCGTTCAAGTGCATATCTTGTGTGCGGATCTGCACCTCGATGGGGCGTTTGTCGTCGTAAATGACGGCAGTGTGCAGGGATTGATAGAAGTTGTCCTTGGGGGCGGCGATGTAGTCGTCGAATTCGCCGGGAATGGGGCGCCAGGTGGTGTGGATCACCCCCAGCGCTGCGTAACAGGAAGGCACATCCGGCACGATCAGGCGCACGGCGCGCACATCGTACAGCATGTTGAAGGCTTTGTCCTTCTTCTGCATCTTTTTGTAGATCGAATAGATGTGCTTCGGACGTCCGCTGATTTCGGACTTGATGTTGTTCTTTTCAAGCAGCCGTACCAGATTGTCCTTGATTTCCTCAAGCTGGTTTTCCCGATCGGGGCGGCGTTCGGCGAGTTGCTCCGCGATCTCCTTGTATTTTTCCGGGTTTACGTACCGAAAGCTCAGGTCTTCCAATTCCCATTTCAACTGCCAGATACCAAGACGGTTGGCGAGCGGGGCAAAAATATCAAGCGTTTCCTGCGCGATGCGCTTGCGTTTATGCTCCGGCATGTGACCGAGCGTGCGCATATTGTGCAACCGATCGGAGAGTTTGATCAGCACCACACGCACATCCTCGCCCATGGCAAGGAAGGTCTTGCGCAGCGTCTCGGAGACCATGTCTGGATTTCGACCAAAAGCCGACTGGTTTTCGAACTCTTCACTATCATTCCCATTTTCCCCGGCTTCGGCGTGCTGGTCTCCGCGCGAGACGCGCGGCAGCTGCGTCAGTTTGGTCACCCCGTCTACGAGCAGTTTAACCGTATCCCCAAATTCGCGGCGGATGTCCGCCAGTGTAATGGGGGTGTCTTCCACTGTATCATGCAGCAATCCGGCGGCAACCACTTCCGCAGGGACCTTTAAATCTGAGAGGATGCTTGCGACCGCAATACAATGATTGATATACGGTTCGCCCGAATGCCGCTTCTGCTCACGGTGCGCCTCCTCCGCCATGTGATAGGCGCGCACCACCAACTCCCGATCCGCAACCATGTAGTTTTCAGGGAGTTGTTCGAGAAGTTTTTCAAGCGGAATGGCGGCAATAACAGATTTCATCGCGGATAATTGTACTACGCGGAACGAAAAAGGCGATCCCTTGCGCAGAGACCGCCTGATTTGAGCGCTTCAGACCGTGCCCAAGCCTGATTCAGTTTCTGGTAGTTTGAACTACGCCTTTTCGCCCGCCGTATTCTGTTCGATATCCACCAGCAGGAAGGAGCCCTCGATAAAGAATTGCAGGATCAGCCCAAGGAAGACCGGCAGGAAGCCAATTCCCAGCAGAGCCAGCAGCGTTACCATATTATAGGCGTCGGGCATGCCTGATTCCATGAACCCGGTAACGATGATGAACAGGACGAGCGCAACCAAAACCACGCCGATCACGATCAGAATCCATGAAACGATCTTCGCCCAGGTGGTCAATTGCAGCAGGCGGTCAAAATTGTAAACCTTCTCGTTCTCTTCGTTTTCCAATATTTCTTCGATTTCAATCATGATGTCTTCTTTCTATAGGGTTTTTAGCAGCGCCTGGCGGCTGTTTCGCAGACGGTCGGCGATGATCTCGGTCACACGTTTCATGACCTGGAAACCGGCTTCTGGGTGGGCTTCCAGCAGTTTCATGAACGGTTCGGAGGGGATGATCAGCAGGGTTGAGTCTTCGTCACATTCGGCGCTGGAGGTGTAGTGGAAGGGCGCCACAATGCCAGACCATCCAAAACTTTGATACGGCATGGAGACAAAGGAGACCGTGACGCTTTCGGGGCGCGAAGTGAGTTTGACACGCAGGGCAACGCTGCCGTTGAGGAGGAAATGCAGTTTATCCGCTTTTTCTCCCTCGCGGAAGACGATCTCTCCCTGCTTTGCCTTGACCTCGGTGCTAATGGCAGCGATTTCCTTGAGAAGCGGTTCGGGCAGTCCGTTGAACAGGTTGAATTGCGATAGGGTTTGCGTGCTGATCATGGTGAGTCTCCTTTGTTTTGGCGTAGGTACACCTATTTTACCTGAGTCAGGTTGCGGGTCGGGGGTGAAGCGCTTATTTGAGGTTGTTCCGAATATTGTCGCGGAGGTCGAGTGAGTTTCCGAGGATGAGTCCAAAGATGATAAAGATCAAGGTGACGCCGGCTCCGGCGAGGAAGGCGTAAGGTGAATCCCAAACTTTGGGGAGAACGAAGATGACGATGACCCCAAGCAATAGTCCGTAAAACGGAGATCTGATGATGTGGGGGATGTCGCTCCACGCCTTGGCAAAGGAAAAGGGCTTGCGCATCCGTTTTGTTTTCAAAGCGATGTCGCGCTGAAATTTACGCTGTTTGACCAGTGGATCGCGGGTGGCTATTTGTTTGTCTCGAAGGCGTTTGAGTCTTTCCTGTTCCTTATCGGACATATCAGCCTCCATTGTGTTTATAATTGTACAGGATTTTATGCCTTATGACGGTTACAAATAATGTCACTCGATTTTTGGATTCGCGCAAAGTGAAGTACACGGCGCATGACCTGCCCGCCGAGAAACTTGGCGCATTGGAGGCGGCGCAGATTTTGAATGTGCCAGCCGGGCAGGTCTTCAAAACCATTGTTACCAAAAGGGAAAAGGGGAAGCCGGTACTGGCGGTAATTCCCGGTCCGCAGGTTGTGGATCTGAAAGCTCTGGCTGCGTTCCTGGGTGAGAAGAAAATGTACCTGCCGACCGAGCGTGAAGCCGAACAGTTGACCGGTTTACAGGCGGGCGGCATCTCGCCGCTGGCGTTGATTCACAAAGGGTTTCAAGTGGTGATTGACTCGTCGGCGCAAACGTTTGGGGAGATTTTCATTTCCGGCGGGCAGCGCGGGTTGAATGTTCAACTGGGTGTTGCTGATCTTGCGTCACTGGTCCATGCGAAGTTCGGGAATGTAAGTCGGCAGGACGTATAAAAAAAGAGGGCGAAACCAAAGTTCTGCCCTCTTTTTTTTAAATATCGAACTGGGAATTACGCTTGGAACTCTGCCACCCGCTCGCCGTTGATGAACAGGATATAGGTGCCGGCAGGAAAACTACCGAGCGAGACATTCACATCAAATGGTTGCAAAACCTGGACGCACATCTTGTTCGGGTCGCTGACGGAATACACATCCACATGGATGTTATTTTCCGCATCCGGCGGGTTGACGGCAATCCTTAATGCGTTGCAAGGCGTGGGCAGGTTGCCCGCAACGTGTAGCATAAATTGCAGCGGGAAACTTTCCAGCGTCAGGAGGTCGGTCATCTCCACAAAAGCGGGTCCGCGAGTCAGTGCTGCATCGTCCGGGCTGGGATCGTATCCGCTGGCAGGTGGTTCTGACACATCCCCTCCATCATTTGGGTAACTTCCATCTGGATAACTGATATCTGGATAACTCACCGCGTTATCATTTGCAGCGGGAGCGCACGCTGTGAGAACGAGGGTCAACGTGATTAAAGTGTAAAACAGACGTTTCATGGTTTTCTCCTTCAATCAAGGTGACGATGTCAGGAGCGGAAAAGTTCCTAATACGAGACAAAATCACCAACGAGTCCTTCGTTGACCCAGAGGGTGTACCTGCCGCTCGAGTAAGTACCCAGCAGCACGCTGGCTTCGAATTGTTGAAAGACGTTATCGCATTCTATATCCGGGTTGATCAAGCTGTATACATCGATGAAGATCCGCGCCTGCTCATCCGGTAGATTTACTTCGATGCGCAGTTCGTTGCACACGCTCGGCATGGAGCCTTGAAACCGGATGACCACCCGCGGCGGGTCCAGGTCGAAGCGTTCCGAAAGGCTGATCGAGGTCAGCGTCACACCGCCGATGGTCATACCCAAATCCCCGGTTTGTGGCGCGTAGCGATTGTCCTCTGGTGTGATGCGATAGGGTGGAACCGTGGTGGGGGTTGGTTCCGCGGTAGGCGCGGGGACGCAGGCGCTCAGCAGAATGAAAACAAGAAAGTACAGGATGGCTCTCATTCCTTCTTTTCCTTGCCCAAGCGGACATGCTCAAAAAGCTTCGGCGCCACGACGTAGATCCCGCGTCCACTCACGGCGACGGTTGAATCTGCCATGCGAATTTCACCCACGCTGAAGATTTTCCGCTCATCCACCTGCGTGATGCGTCCTTCGATGAAGATGGGCTGATGAAGCGGCAGCGGCTTGTGATAGTTGATCTCCAGATTGACCGCCGCCACCTTGTGTCCTGCCGCCCAAACGACCAGACCCATCGCCTCATCCAATATTGCCGCAGATGCGCCGCCATGTGCATGACCGGGCGGACCCTGATGCGCTTCTGTCAGTGTGAACTCGGATGTGAGCCGTCCGTCGTCTTCGATAAACCACGTAATTCCAATGCTGTGCGGATTTTCGTTTCCGCATACGAAACACCAGCCATGATAGGGAAGTTGCCGTTTCATACGGGTATTGTAATGCGGGCAAAGCGGGTTTGCCAATCTTTCCTTCCCCGTGCTAGAATCGGTCAGATGATGATCCGCATTAAAATGATCGCCAATTACCGCGCCGTTCTGCCGCCGGAGGCAAAACATGGGGTGATCGAGATCGACGTCCCCGACGGAACCACGGTATACGAAGCCATCTCACGCTTCGACATTCCCCTCAATGATGAAAGCGTGATCGTGTTGAACGGTCTTACCGTTGATCTGAACACTCCGCTCAAAGAAGGGGATATGGTCACTGCCTTTTCTGCGATCGCAGGCGGATAATGACCTTCAACTTTCAACCTGTAAACTTAAACCCATTCTAAGGAGTACCCATGTACGGCTGGCACCTCAAAATTTTGCGAGTAAACCTCACCACCCACAAGGTCACAACCGAAGATGTTGACCCGAAGATTGCGCGCGATTATCTTGGCGGACGCGGATGGGCGATCCATTATCTGTATAAGGAAATGAATCCCGCTGTTGACCCGCTCTCGCCGGAGAACATGCTCATCTTCGCCACCGGTCCGCTGACGGCGACGCCTGCGCCGACGGGCAACCGCTACATGGTGGTCACCAAGTCACCATTGACGGGCGCGTTGGCTCACTCCAACTCCGGCGGCGAATTTCCCACATGGATGAAGCGCACCGGCTTCGACCTGTTCATCTTTGAAGGCAGAGCCTCAGAGCCAGTGTACGTTTTGGTGAACGAAAACCAGGTTGAGGTCCGGTCTGCGGCGCATGTGTGGGGCAAGGATACGCATGAGACCACCGACATCCTCAAGGCAGAGACATCCCAAGAAGCGCGCGTCGCTTGTATCGGACCGGCGGGTGAGAACCTCGCCCTCATGGCTGCTATCATGAATGATAAACATCGCGCCGCGGCTCGCTCCGGCGTGGGTGCGGTGATGGGCAGCAAGAACCTCAAAGCCGTGGTGGCGATGGGGAACAAGAACCCGCCTCTGCATGACACCGAAGGGATGCGAGCCATCAGCGTGGAAACATCCAAGAACGTAGGTGCAGATGTGAAGAAGGGTTCGAACATGCGCATTTACGGTACGTCGTATGTGCCGCAGGTGACGAACACACTCGGTATTTTGCCGACGCGCAACTTCCTGCAAGGGACATTTGAGCACGTCCACAATGTGGATGGCGATGCGCTCAAAGATCAATATCTCATCCGTCACACGCCTTGTTATCGCTGTCCGCTTTCGTGCGGACGCCTCACCGAAGTGCCCGATGGTCCGTACAAAGGCAAGGGTGAAGGTCCTGAATATGAGACCATCTCATCGCTTGGCACGGGCTGCGGTGTGAGCAATCTCGCCGCGCTGGTGAAGGCAAATTATCTGTGCAACGAATACGGCATGGATACCATCACCACCGGCATGACCATTGCCGTTGCGATGGAAATGTACGAGAAGGGGTATATCTCTGAAGAATTAATTGGTATGCCGCTCAAGTTCGGTGATCACGATGCGATGATCGCGATGATCAAGAAGATGGCGTACAACGAAGGCTTCGGCAAAGACCTTGCGATGGGAAGTTACCGCCTTGCGGAAAAATACGGTCATCCTGAGCTGGCAGTCACGACCCGCAAACAGGAATTCCCCGGCTATGACCCGCGCGGCTCGCAGGGCATGGGCTTGCTGTATGCCACGTCCAACAAGGGCGCGTCTCACATGGAAGGCGATGTGGCGTACGAAGAAGTCTTCGGTGTGCCGGTGAAGGAAAACCCGCACAGCACCGAAGGCAAACCGGAGCTCGTCAAGCACTTCCAGGATTCGTTCGCGCTGATCGACTCCTCGGGTCTGTGCGTGTTCGTTGCCATCCGTTACGTCTTCGACAAGAATCGCTTGATCTGGCCCCAGACACTTGCCGCGATGATGAACCTCAGCACCGGCGCGGGCTACACTCCCGAAGAAGTAATGAAAGCCGCCGACCGCGTGTACACGCTCGAGCGCATGTTCCTCATCAAAGCGGGCTCCGGTCCTGAGTGGGATGTGCTTCCGTATCGTATGCTGCACGAGCCTCTGCCGGATGGTCCCGCCAAGGGCATGGTCGCCGAGCTTGATAAGATGCTGCCCGAATTCTATGAAAAACGCGGCTGGGATGAGAAGGGTTATCCCACCAAGGAAAAATTGATGGAGTTGGGTCTGCCGATTAATTAGATGGTGAGACGTAGCCAATAGATTTTGATGTGAGACCGGATGGAACTTCATCCGGTCTCACGCTTCTTTACTTAACGGATGGCTGCTTCTGTTTTCTGAATCTTTGGTATAACCCTCGGCATGACCGATTCCCCCGCCAACCTCCTCTGCAAAGCCTGTGGACTGTGCTGCTCCGGGCATCTCTTCGCCTGGGTACGGCTCGACGCCAACGAACTCGATAAAGTGGAAAAACTCGGGCTCAAAGTCATTCGTGATGACCCGCGCCAACGCGGATTTTTACAGCCATGCGCAGTATGGGATGGGACTTGCACCGTATACACGTCACCGGATTATCCGCGCAGTTGTGCGAGATACAAATGCAAACAGTTCAAAGAACTGGTGGATGAAAAAACGTCCCTGCCGGAAGCGATGGAGAAGATTCAACATGCGCATGAATTGATTCGAGAACTGGAGAATTTTCTGCCCGCTTCACGGACGGTCAGCTTTCGAGAACGATTGCTCACGAAAATAGAAGACCGCAGCGCGGAAAATGCGCCCTTCCGCGAGAAGGCTCAACGGCTGATCTCCTACTTTGAAGACTTCTTTGGGGTGATGGATTTCTTCGATTAAAGTGCCCGCAGATTCACGGATTGGAATTGATATTTTCCATCAACGAATGGACCTGCTTTTCTATTGCAGACAATGCATTCTCGGCGTTCGTTAGATGCAGGTCTGCTATATCCCAATAGATGACTTTCTCAGCCCAGGCGGGGAATTGTTTTTCCATCATGGGCTGATGTTCCACCCGGTTGATCGCAATGATGTGACCTGCTTCTCGCAGGTCTATTTCTTCCAACTGCATGGGGAAGCGGATTGGGTCGCCGGGCGAAATTCCATGTTGGGTGAGGCGTTCAAGCGCAAATTTGGAGATGGGACCGACATTGTATCCTTCATGTGCGGCAAGACCGCGGGACTCTGCTTTCCAGTCGATGCCCATTTTTGAAGCAAGGTCGTTGAAGAAGATCTCCGCATATCGGCTGCGGTAGTAGTTTCCTGTGCAGATAAATAAAATAGTATTGGGCATATTCAATTATGAATGGCATCCACCGTGATCCGTTTGGCATGGATGCGGCAGATGACGCGGGTTTCTTGCTGCTGTTTTTCAACTGGAAAGACATAGCCGTAATACTGCGGATGCTTTGTGTACTGGCGGGTGACTTCGTCTAGATGGGGGAGTGCGCCATCGGTAACCAACTCCACCTCACCGCGAATTTGGATGAAGCGACCGGTATTCTCGGGGTCCACGATGAGCAGAGACACGTTGGGATTGCGGCTCATATTCTGTCCCTTTTTGCGTTCGAGCGAGGTGTTGATCGTGGCACATTCGCCGTCGTAGTCGCACCACACGAGGCTCGATTGCGGTTGACCATCCGCCATCAGCGTAGTCAACACTCCATGGACGGGGCGAGTCAACAGGTCCAGATGTGAGGCGGGGATTTCATTCATGCAACTGCTTCCTTCTTTCGCGCATCCAATGTCACGATATGGGTCGGGAGAATTTTGCACAAGACCGGGATCTCTTTTTCTTTTAATTCTGCAGGGACGCACGCGCCGAAATAAGGTTTCTTGCCGATGTAGCCGAAGGTGAGGTTATCCAGATGTTCCATCGCGCCGTCTTCGGTCATCTCAACAACCTCGCCGCGGATTTCGAGCGAGCGCAAGGGTTGGCGCGGGTCATAGCACAGCAAGGTGACTTTGGGGTTGACGCGCATGTTCTTCTCTTTGCGGAAGCCGCGCATGGTGTTGATGCGAACGTAGGTTCCGTCATAGTCGCACCAGACGGGGGTGGTTTGTGGAGAGCCATCGGGCATGAGCGTGGTGAGGGCTGCCACACGCGGATAATTGACAAGGTCTAGAAATGCGGCGGGAATTTTATCGGTCATGGCTTGATGATGGTTTCCAGATTACTGACGGTTGTGAAATATTTTCGATAGGCGGTTGTTTCGTTCAAGACGCCGCGCAGGGCGGTGAATAACTCCGCTTGCAGGTAGGGATTCTTTTCCTGCGTCTCTTTTGATAATAGCACGATGTCTTCGTCAATGTTCACTGAAAGTTGACCGCCCGCCGCGAGCCATTGTAAACCGATTTGCACAGCGATTTCTCGCGCTGCCATCGCTGCTGCCAGTTCGTGGAGCGTGGTCTTGCCTTCTTTTTTGTTCAGGGCAAACTTACACAAACCGGCAAGACGGTTAAGAAAATCGTCAGTTTTTTCTTCTGCAGGTGGAACGGCAAGAACATAAATGATTTTTGGACGAACGACTTCGAGCGCCATGCGCAATTCTGCCGGAGATGGGGGCGTGGTGTAAATGGCGAGTTCGTCGGCTTCGGTCAATTCAAAACGTGGCTTGCCTTTGGCTTTGTCCGCGCCTTCTGCCCAGATGAGAGTGGAAGGTTGCAGGTTTAAGGTTGAAGGTTGGAGACGCATATCCCGAACATCGAGTTTCGACTCTCGTGTTTCGATAGGCTTTTCTTCAGTGATGCGGAATTCTTTGAATTGCAGGGTGACCTGGCGCTGTCCGCGGTAGGAGGTGGCACGCAGAGTAAAGGCGATGTCGAACTTCGTGTCGGCGGGAGGCATGTCTTCGCCTGCGCCGCCCCACCATAAGAAACTTTGTGCTTCGCCGTTTTCATCTTCAACGACGAGGCGCAGATGCTCTTTCGTCTTTCCTATTTCTTTGACAGATTTTAACGTCACATTGCGAGTGGCGAGAGTCAATTCTGGGTTGCCTGCGCCGAATGGGGCGAGCAGTTCTAAACTGTCGGCGAGAGAAAGGTTCAGGTCGGTCAACCCCAGCCAGGCGTCGATCTGAAGCGTGGGTTCTTCAAAGACGATGTCGCCCAGTTGCTTTTCGATCGCTTTGCCGAGACCCCTTCGGAAAGCGGACAGGTTCTCTTTTTTCAGCGCCATGCCCGCCGCCATGGGATGTCCGCCGAAGCCGAGCAATACATCTTTTTGCGTGGTGATCGCTTCGGTGATGTGCAAGCCTTCGATGGATCGCGCCGAGCCGCGCAGAATGCCATCTTCCGATTCGTTGAAGAGAATGGACGGTTTGTGATAACGCTCGACCAGTTTGTTCGCCACAATGCCGACCACGCCGCCGGGCCAGTTGGGATGAGAGAGCACAATGACGGGGTCGTTGAGTAGGCTGGGATTTTCTTTGAGTTGCGCTTCCGCTGAGTCGTAGACTTGTTTGGTGAGCATGCGCCGCTGCGCGTTCAATCCTTCGATCTGGGCGGCGAGCACACGCGCGCGACCGGGGTCATCCGTGATGAGCAATTCGACGGCGGGGTTTGCGTCACTCAATCTTCCCAAAGCGTTTAAGCGCGGCGCGAACGTAAAGCCGATGGTTTCTTCGGTGAGCGAGTCGAAGGCTGCGCCAGCCAGTTCCGCCATCACGCGCAAGCCGAGGCGGCTGGTGTTTCGCAATTGCTCAATGCCCTGTTTGGCGAGCGCGCGGGTTTCGCGTTGGAGCAAGGCAACATCGGCGATCAAGCCAAGGGCGACGAGGTCAAGTAAATTTACGATTTCAGATTTTCGATTTTCGATTAAGAGTGCTTCGGCAAGTTTGTATGCAACACCAACGCCAGCGAGATTTCTTAGAGAATGATTTTCTGGAAGAAGTTTTGGGTTGATGATGGCTTTTGCATTGGGGAGCGTTTCACCGAGGTCGTGATGGTCGGTAACGATGACGGTCAGTCCGTGCGAGTTGGCGAAGTCGATTGCTTCGTGGGCGGTGATACCGGTGTCACATGTTAGTAAAAGTTTTGCGCCGTTTTCAATGATCGGCTTGAGCGACTCGATGTGAACGCCGTGGCTTTCTTTCCCGCGAATGGGTACGTAGTAGATGACGTTCGCGCCGAGTGTTTGCAGGGTTTGCACTAGCAACGCCGTGGAGGTTTGGCCGTCCACGTCGAAATCGCCCCAGACGCAGATTTTATCTTTGCTGCCTATAGCCAGATTGAGAAGGTCGACGGCTTTTTGGATATCGGGAAATTGCGAGGATGGATTCTTTTCAGGATACAAAAACGCCTCAACCTCGACGGGGGAGTGGATTCCGCGCCGGAGGAGAGTCTGTGCGATGAGGGGGGGCAAGCCCAAGGCTTGGAAAGAGGCGGGGATTTCTACGGGATGAGGGTCAAGCCAGCGAGTCATAAGTTGATTTTATCTCGTTCCGTATTTGCGGAATAAAAATGCCAGTGGAATGCCCACGATCAAGTATGCGCCGAAATATAAAAGCCCGCCGGGATGTTGTGAAAAATCAAATAGAGAAATATTGATAAATGCAGCAACCGTGATAAAGATGATCAGCCCATACGAAGCGAAGGCGTGGTGTAGCACGGTTTTGTATCCGATTTGCCAGAAGAAAGGGATGACTGCCAGCGCCAGCGAAAAGTAGAATACGCCAAAACTTCGCAGGGTGAACAGTGACATGATCTCTGGGAAGATGCCGCCATTTGTGCCAACATCACCGATCTGGGCTACGATGCCATATACGCCGAGAAAGCCGACGAAGATGACGAACAGCACGGCTGGGATTTTTTGCGCAGGGTTTAATATCTCTCCATTGGGCGTGCTTTTCGGGTGCAGGCGGATGATCTCTGTTGTGCCGACGACGGCGGTTAAAACATTGACTACGAGGGTCAGCAGATACAGCCACGCAATGGGATGCTGCAAAACAAGTTTTGCACGGAAGGCAAATAAGACCAGCAGTTCTCCAACCCCGAACAGCCAAAGATAAAGCAGGGAAGTGCGATTCAGGCTCCAGTCCCAGCGGCGGGCGTTGATGAATGCCAGCCAGGCGTTGCCCAAACTCCACGCGCCGATGGTCATGACCATGAATGATGTCACCTTCCAGGCAAAGACCGGCGCAAGTGTTTCGGGGAACATGAATAACAGTAAACCAGTCAGCCCATACAAAACGGCGCAGGCGTATGTCAGAAAACGTGATGTATTCGATATCATGTCTCTTATCCTCTAAAGTGATTTGTTCTGAAAACTGATATATGCCACCAACCCGAGGACGGTGAGCGCAATCCCTGCTATTCCGATCGTACCGGGCAGGGCAGCGCCGAGGAAAATGATTTCCCCAACGAGCGAGAAGACGACCTCAAGCGATTGTGTCGAATCAACGGCGGAGACTTCGTAGGGTTTGTGTGCCAGATGACGGGCGTATAAAAATAACGTGGTGGCAATCACACCAGAGAGTAATGCAACCAGCGCGGTGCTGATGAACTGGTCTGCGCTTGGGGCAGGGGGAGAGGTCACTAGTAGCAACCCAGCCCAAAAGGGGAGTGAACCGAGAGTCAGCAGCAAGACTCGTGCAAAGGCGTTATCCAAAATCGGATGTTGAATATGCGGCAGGCGGGGGTGATTCCCCTTGCGTGATTCCCAGACGAGTTGATTGCCGATCGGGTAGGCAAATGCCGCGCCGAGGACGGGCAATGCGCTCAACAGCACTTCGCGCAGGCTGGTCAGCGTGGCGTGTTCGATGTTGACAAGCACGATGCCGATGAAGATGATGCCTGTGAAGAGTAATCCATTGCGCGGGACGCTGCGCCCGAACAACAGCAGCACAAGCGGTGTGGCAAGGATGGTGGTTTGCCAGGTGGTGGCGACCACCCAGCCCGCTGCGTATTGTGAACTGAATGTGATGAGCGCATAGAACACGCCGAAGCCGATACTGCCTGAGAGAACCCAGAACAACCAGTGTTTGAAGAAAATATCTTTCACATCAGCAAGCGCTTTTTTGCCCTGCGTTGCTAGAAGAATCACAACGAGCATCAATAGCATAAAACCGAAACGCAGGGAAGATGTCCACGCCCAGTGACCGCCCTGTAAACTCAAGGCGCGGTTGATGACGAAGGTACTGCTAAAGAAGAGTGCGGCAAGACTGCCGATTGAGATGAGACGGAGCATGTTTATCCACTGAAGAAAAGACGATGGTCTTCTATGCGTTGAAACTTGTTTTCTCTTTGACGGCTTTGGGCAATTCTGGCAGGTGACTGCGATCCACCAAAAAGGTCGAAACTTCGGTGAGCTCCTTGAAAATGTAGTGCTGTCGCAACGCACCTTCAAGATAGCCTGCTCCGCTTGTGCCACCAGTGCCCATACGCACACCGATCATGCGGCGCGCCATCAGCATGTGTTTGTAACGGAATTGCGAAAGCATCTCATCGATGTCGATCAACGTTGAAAGCAGGTCGAACGGCTGTTGAAAGATGGGCAGATTGCGGTACATCATAATGAACAAGACCGACCGCATCGCGCCTACTGAAAACTCTCCCAACCCTTCCTTGTAAAAAATGCGTTCCAACTCATCGAACTGACGCAATTCCACCGAACCGGAAAGACTGTTCTTGTAAATCTGTTTGTAATCGCTCCAGAATTTTTGCTCGCCCTCTTCGAGTGGGTATTTGGATTGGAAGTCTCGCCACAAGGCTTCATCAAAGAACGGAGTTCGCTCTGCCCATTTCATAACCAGCCCTTTGAGCGTCGCCTCAGACTCTACGGCGGAGATTGCATCGTAGTCCCGTTGGTTGAATCCACCCGGACGGGTGTTCTTGTAGTAGTTGGCTTTGTGGCGTTGTTCCATTTTGAGTCCCAACTTCGCTTCGATGATGCGGAATTGCAGACTTTGGAATCCCGAAGATGGCACAAGCAGATCACGAAACTCGAGGAAATCCATCGGTGTCATCGTTTCGAGAATATCCACTTGACGGTTGATGACTTCGAAAATTCTCACAATGCGCTTCAACTTATGGACAGCAATGCTCATCTCCCCGGCATTATCTTGAACCTTGTCTGTATCGAAGATCTCGCGCACACGGTCCAGTTCATGGATGACCATCTTAAACCACAGTTCATACGCCTGATGGATGATGATGAACAACATCTCATCGGTTTTGAGGCTACTCTTTGGGTGCTGGCTGCCGAGGATCTTATCGAGTTCCAGGTAATCGGAATAATAAAGGGAAGGGGTCATGAGTTCCTCACATTTGGGTTGCGGTTTTACGTCTTCCCTGCGATTGTACCCAGAAAGGCGATTAAATTAATCCTGTTGCTGAAATAGAAAAAATGTTCTATAATAGACCAACTTTATCCGGTTGATTTAGTCAAAGGAGATTCAAATGGAACTTGGAAAATTTTCCCTCAGCTTGACCGTGAAAGATATCCATGCCTCGCTGGACTTTTACCAGAAACTGGGCTTTACCTTGCTCGATGACCATCGTGACGAGAACTGGGTCATCTTGCAAAACGGAGACACCGTCATTGGACTATTCCAGGGCATGTTCGAAAAGAATCTGCTGACCTTTGTCCCAACCGATGTGCGGGGGATACAGAAACACTTGAAGGCAAACGGCATAAAACTGAATGAAGAAGCGGACGAATCTACAACGGGTCCTGCCTACATCACCCTGACCGACCCAGACGACAACCCGATCATGTTTGACCAGCACGACCCGGATTACAAACCAACTGCATAGTGTATGCGAATCTTGTGAATTGAAAAAAGGAATGAGTGTCCAATGGATCGGATTATTCACGCATCCTCTCATCTATCCTGTGACGCCCGCCAAGCCTTTGAAACGTTTACCGTTAACGCCAAACTTCAAACATGGCTGGCTGAAGTTGCCGAAGTAGAATTGAAAGTCGGTGGGCGTTACGAATTATTCTGGCAGCCGGATGACCGCGAAAACAACAGCACCATTGGATGCCGCATCACGGCATTGGAGCCGGATCAATTCCTCTCGTTTGAGTGGCGCAGCCCGAAGCAGTTCAAACATTTTGCCAACCAAGCCGACCCGCTGACGCATGTGGTGGTGTTTTTTATTCCCACACAAAGTGGAACTCAGCTGCATTTGATCCATTCAGGCTGGCGAAGTTCACCGGAATGGGTCGAAGCCATGCAATGGCAGGAGCGTGCCTGGCGTGCGGCATTTGGTGCGTTGGAAAAAATTACTGGATGAAAAGGGGATAGTCACCTTCAAAGTGACTGTCCCCTTTTGATTTTACAGCGGTTCGAACCTCGCCGTGAAATGGCGCAAAAGCTCTGGGGCGTAGGTGAACCTGTAGCCTTTCACTTTATCGGCACGCGCTTTGATTGCAACGAGGCAATCTGCCACATAGTCGAGATGGCTTTGTGTGTATGTGCGGCGCGGAATGGCAAGGCGCAACAACTCAAGTGCCGGGTAATGCCATGTATTATCTTCCGGGTCGAGGCAGGCAAACATGACAGAGCCAATTTCCACGCCGCGGATACCGCCTTCGCGATAGAGTTCAACGGCGAGCGCCTGAGCGGGGAATTCGTAATTGGGAATGTGCGGGAAGATCGCCCCGGCATTGACATAGACGCCATGACCACCGGTCGGCTGAATGGTGGGAATCCCGTTTTCGTTCAGGCGTGAAGCGAGATATGCCGTTTGCCCAAGGCGGTAGCGCAGATAGTCTTCATCCAAGCCTTCGTACAATCCCACTGCCATTGCATCCAGATCCCGCCCGGCAAGCCCGCCATATGTGGGGAAACCTTCACGCAAGATCAACTCGTTCTTCACGTTTTGGAAGAGTGTATCGTCGTTCATGCAGATCAGCCCGCCAATGTTGACGATGGCATCCTTTTTGGCAGACATGGTCATGCCATCTGCCAGCGAATACATCTCACGCGCGATCTCTTTGACCGATTTATTTTCATAGCCGGGTTCGCGCTGTTTGATGAAGTAGGCGTTCTCGGCATATCGCGCAGAATCTATAAAGAAGGGAATGCCGTTCTCGCGATAGACCTGCGCCACGGCTTTGAGGTTCTCCATCGAAACCGGCTGACCGCCCCCGGCATTGTTCGTGACCGTGATCATGCCCAGTGGAATTTGCTCGCGTCCATACTTTGCAATAAAGGCTTTGAGTTTGGCAATATCCATATTGCCCTTGAAGGGATGACGGTTCTCAGGGTCGCTGGCTTCGTCAATGACGAGATTGGCGGGGCGTCCCTGCCGCGCGCGGATGTTGGCGTCGGTGGTGTCGAAGTGCATGTTGCTTGGCACCCACTGCCCCGGCTTGACGAGACACGCAGCCAGAATGTTTTCAGCGGCGCGTCCCTGATGGGTGGGGGCGAAGTGCTTGAAGCCGAACACATCTTCAACCGCATTCTTCAGGCGATGGAACGAGCGTGCGCCTGCATACGACTCATCGCCGCGCATGAGCGCCGCCCATTGCTCGGAACTCATCGCGCCTGTGCCGGAATCGGTCAACAGGTCAATGAACATGTCTTCTGCTTTCATCAGGAAGAGGTTGTAACCTGCTTCCTTGAGCGCCGTTTCTCGCGCCTCAGGCGGGATGAGACGAATCGCTTCAGTCACTTTGATGCGGAACGGTTCGGGTGGATAGGGGGGCTTGGTCATTTTTTCTCCTGAAATTTGAGGTTGCGTCAAATTTTGGGTAGCGAGCCTGGCGTGTGCCCCTGTGTGTTGCCATTCGGTCTCCAATGACAAGGCTATTTTATAGCGGTTCTTTATTTTGGTGGTGTAACAAATGTCATGAATTTCAGGATATGATTGGAAAAAGCGAGGTTGGTATGCCCTTGGAACTCTATCTCGTGATCGGTCTGGCATTGTTATTCGACTTTTTGAATGGCGTCCATGATTCAAGCAACATTGTGGCGACGATGATCGCCTCGCGCGCCTTTCGTCCGGGCACCGCCCTGGGGCTGACTGCCATCGCGAATTTTCTCGGTCCTTTCCTGTTCGGCGTAGCAGTGGCAACCACCATCGGCGACGAAGTGGCGCAATCGAATGCGCTCAATTTGGATGTGCTGGTTGCCTGTTTGTTTGGGGCGATCGTCTGGAATTTGCTGACCTGGTTTCTGGGGATTCCGAGCAGCTCATCTCATGCTCTCATTGGCGGGATGATCGGAGCGGTTCTAGCCGGTGCCGGAGCGGGGGCGATCAAATTGGGAGGACTCGAAAAAGTGATCATTGCTCTGATCGCTTCGCCGCTGCTCGGCTTTGGGATCGGATTTATCTTCACCCGCCTCATTTACTTCCTCGCCCGCGACGCTTCGAACGGGATCAATGAATTTTTCAAACGCGGACAGCTGGTCACCGCCCTGGGGATGGCGTTCAGTCACGGCACGAACGATGCGCAGAAGACGATGGGCATCATCACGCTCAGCCTCCTCATCAGCGGGCAGATCGATCAGTTCCATGTGCCCATGTGGGTGGTGACATTAAGCGCTGCTGCCATTGCGTTGGGAACCGCCCTTGGCGGCTGGAAGTTGATCCGCACGCTGGGTGGCAGGTTTTTCAAGATTCGTCCCATTCACAGCTTTTCAACGCAAATGACCTCGGGCTTTGTGATTCTGGGGGCGTCGTTTTTGGGGCTGCCGGTCAGCACTTCGCAGGTGGTCAGTTCTGCCATCATTGGGGTGGGGGCGTCGGAAAGTTTTGCCAAGGTGCGCTGGAGCGTGGCGGAGGAGATCATCACCGCTTGGATCATCACCATCCCTGCCAGCGGCGCTGTCGCTGGCGGGTTGTATTGGCTGCTGATTTTGATCCGGTGAAAGGCATATGTAGTGGCAAAATCCATTTTTTGGAGGTGGTTGCATTCCCACTTCTCATGAGTATAATTAATCCGACCTTCCGCACCACCTCTGCAAGCCATTCCATCACCATGCTGGAAAATCTAAGCCAAAGGATTTGCATGTGACCACCATATTTTTTGCCACAGACATTCATGGGTCGGATATTTGCTGGAGCAAGTTTCTCAATGCGGGGAAGTTCTATAATGCGGATCAATTGATCCTTGGCGGGGATATGACGGGCAAGGCGGTTGTCCCCTTTATTCATCAGGGTGGAACAAATTACCGTGTCACTTTGCTGGAACAGGTGTTTGATATTACGAACGAAGACGAACTGACGGATATGAAAAAGCGCGTCCGCAGCCGTGGTTACTATCCGTATATGACCGATCCAGACGAGATCGCTGAGTTGGAAAAAGACCCGGAGCGTGTAGGCAAGATCTTCTTACAGGAAGTGCTCAAGGTCGTTCAGCAGTGGATGGAACTGGCGGATAAAAAACTTGAAGGCACCGGCATGACCGTCTATTGCTGCCCGGGCAACGACGATATGGACGAAGTGGATGAGATCGTTCGTGCGAGCAAGAGCGTGGTGCTGGCAGAGGGGCGGGTGACGAACCTGAAGAGTGGGCACGAGATGATCGCCTCGGGCTGGTCCAACCGCACACCCTGGGATACGCATCGTGAAGAGGACGAGGATCAACTCAAAGTCCGGTATGAGGCGATGATCTCGCAACTCAAGGAACCGCATAACGCCATCTTCAACATCCATGTGCCGCCGTACAAATCGAATCTGGATGAAGCGCCGGAGTTGGATGAAAACCTGCGCCCCAAAATGGCGGGGCAGTCGTTGAAGCCGGTCGGTTCGACTGCGCTTCGCGAAGTGATCGAGAAGACTCAGCCGTTGCTGGGGTTGCATGGTCACATCCACGAAGGGCGCGGTGTTTCGCGCATCGGTAAGACGTTGTGCATCAACCCCGGTTCGATGTATGAACAGGGGACGTTGCTCGGTGCGATCGTTCGTCTTGGAAAAAAGAAGGTGGAAGATTACGTTCTGACGACAGGTTAATTCATAGGGACACGACCTATCGTGTCCCTATGTGAATACAAACACCAAAGGAGAGTGTTATGAGCAACTTGTTTGTCCGCAAAGCGACTGGGCTTGTGCGTTCGTGGTCGGTCATGGATGCGTTCATCTACGCGTTGTTTTCCATCAACCTGATCACGCTCGGTCTGTACAGCTTCAGTCAGATGTACTACTTTGAGGGTGGAATGGTGAATGCGCTTATCATCAGCGCGATCTTCATCTTTTTTGAAGTGGTGGTCTATGCCGCGTTGATCGCTGTCATGCCCCGCTCGGGCGGTGATTACGTCTGGCAGAGCCGCATCCTCGGCGGGGGCATTGGATTCGTTCTTGCAGTAACCGGCTGGTGGTTCATCCTGTGGTTGTGGGTGCCGCTATATGGTGACATGTTCCGTCACATTGTGCTGGTTCCCATTTTGGGTGTGCTTGGGCTGAAGGATGTGGCGCTCTGGTTCGCAGGTACGCAGAACGGCGCGTTCACCGCTTCGATCATCACCCTGGCTATTGTCAGTCTGTTCATCATGCTCGGCATGAAAACCTATGCCCGTATTCAGAAGTTCTCCTTTTACGGCGGGATGCTCGGTCTGTTGATCGTGATCGTCCTGTTGCTGACCGGTTCACCCGAAGCCTTCAAAGCGGGCTTGGAAGCGAATGTAACTTCCATGTTCGGCGCGGCTCCCGGCGTTTACGATGCGACAGTCCAACTCGGCACCGATGCGGGCGCGATCACGCCGTTTGCCGGTGGTTCGTTGGGCGTGGTCTTCCTCGTCATTCCCTACATGGTCTTCTTCAATTTGTGGCCCAACTGGGGCGCGACGCTCTACGGTGAAGTGCGCGGCGCGACGGATTTCAAACGCAACATGGCGGGCATGGGTTGGGCGCTTGGCATTACAACCCTGTTGGGCATTGTCCTGCTCTTTGCCATCCGCAACACGATGGGTTGGGAATTCTATGTGCAGGCGGGCGCGGCGTGGTGGAATTACGCTTGGGGCTACACCGATGTCGCTCCGGCGCTTCCCATTTGGCCATACCCGGCGCTGCTCGCTTCCTTCCTGACGACGAATAAACTCATCCAGTTTGTTGTGGTTACGCTGATGAGTTTGTGGTGGTTCGGCTGGTGCGCCACTGTGTTCCTTTCCTCCACGCGCGTCATCTTCGCCGCTGCATTCGACCGCCTGCTGCCCGAATCGGTCGCCAAAGTGGACGAACGCACCGGCACGCCGGTCAACGCGCTCTTGTTGATGGTGGTTCCGTCGGTGGTCGTCGCGTACCTGTTCAACTACAACCTGTTCAGTTTCGCCTCGCTGACCTTGTGCTCCACGCTGGTCATTGCCGTCACCTTCCTTGGTACGACCGTTTCAGCGATCCTGCTGCCATATACCAAACCCGACTTGTACAAGTCGTCTCCGATCGCCAAGTACAATGTACTCGGCATTCCGCTCATCACCGTGGCGGGTGTCATCTTCGGCGGCTTCCTTGTTTACTTGCTGTATCAGTGGATCTTTGACCCGAACCTCCTGTATGGGATCGGGATCAGCAATACCAGTTCGATCTACTACATGCTTGGAAACTACGTGCTTGCCGCGATCATCTACTTTGGCTTCAAAGCCTACCGCAAGGGCAAAGGCATCGACCTGAGCAAGGTGCAGGCTGAAATCCCGGTCGAATAAAGTACAGGGGACAAACCACACATAAACGCAGATGAACATTGATGGTTGTGAGAAAACACATTCATCAGTGTTCATCTGTGGTGATTTTTTCAAGGTGAATGGATGGCGTTAACTTCGCAGGAAATTTTGACGGAAATGCATCGGTTGATCGAGGCGGGGAATGCAAAGAATATCCAAATTCGAGCCATTGGCGGGCTGGCGGTTCAGGCACACAACAAACGCAATCATCCGCTGTTCGTGCGTGACTTTGCCGACCTTGATTTTGTGGTCGCAAAAAAACAGCGGCGCGAGTTCGAAGCCTTCATGTCCACAGCCGGGTACAGCCCGGACAAACAATTTAACATCCTCAACGGCTCGCAGCGCCAGATCTATAACGACGAAAAAAACGGCATGAAGATCGACATCTTCATCGGCGATTTCGAAATGTGCCACAAGATCCCGCTCGAAGACCGCCTTCCCTTCGACCCGGTCACCATTCCGCTGGCGGAGTTGCTGCTCTCAAAAGCGCAGATCCTCGAACTCAACCGAAAGGACCTGCTCGACATCACCTCCATTTTATTGAACAACGAAACTGGCAGCGACGATAATGAAAAGATCAACCTGCCCGTCCTGGCGCGTTTGTGCAGCCACGATTGGGGCTTGTACAAGACAACCTCCATCAACCTGCGGCGCGTGGAGGAATTCGTCCAATCACCGGATCTGCCACTTTCGCTGGAGGAACGTCAGACCATCATCAGCCGTGTGCAAGAGATTTTGAAAACATTTGAAACCATGCCAAAACCGCTTGCTTGGCAATTGCGCGACCGTGTCGGCACGCGCGTCAAGTGGTACATTGAAGTGGAAGAAGTGGATCGATGATCAGAAAAATCAGGCTCATTTTTGCAATTATCATTCTTACGATTTCCGTCGCATTTTTGATCTGGGGATTCTCGCCCAACCCGCGTGAAACACGCATCCGGGAGATCTCCCCAACCGAAATGCAACTGCCCACACCCACCTCGCTTCACCCCGACTTTGAGCCTGTCGCATGATCTATAAATTTTTTTCTCCCCGAACGCTTTTCCTGCTCTTCGCCGCGTGGACGTTGTCTCTTGCACTTGCTGCCTGCGGCGCGATGTCTGCTGCTCCCGAAACCCCCCAAGCGCCTGCCGCCGAGCCAACTTCGGATGTTCTCTCCACGCCGACGCCGATCTTCCCCATGACGGGTGATTTTGCCCAGCCTGCCATCCCTGAAACCCGCCGCCTGACGCTGGAATACCCGTCCCGCGTCAAAGCCGGGGCAGAAAGCGACATTGTCCGCCTTACACTGGAGGTGGATGACCTGGGCAACATCACGCCGACAGCCGAATTCGAAGGTAATGTGGTGGAGGGCGAGGTCATTGAAATCCCTAATTTGTACGAATCGCACACCGTCACCGCCGAGGCGCGGTTTGACATTGCGGGCATGCAGGTTGAGCCGCCTGGCGCCACGTATCAGATGCTGCGGCAGGGAGAGTCGGTTACCTTTTATTGGAGCATCCGACCGCAGGAGGTGGGGACGTATCGCGGCACCATCTGGCTGCATCTGGTCTTTGTCGAACGCTCCAGCGGAGAAGAAAGCCGCATGGCGGTATCCGCTCAAATTGTCGAGATCGAAGCGGTGGATTTCTTTGGCTTTTCCACCAATTTTGTGCGGACTTCTGGTGTGGTCGGGTCGGTGTTGGGTGTTGTCGTTGGGTTTCCTTTCTTCAAAGATATCGTGAATTTCGTTTGGGGCAGGTTTAGCAAGCGGCGCAGAAAACCTGGAAAAACATCACGGAAAATATGACAAATATCACCCCAAAAATGGGCACGGGTTAATGGGAGACGAATTGTCCTTTATGGTACAATGCCCCATACGTTGTAAGAAATTCCCATTGGAGCGAGCAAATGAATGAGTGGTTGTATATTGCCCTGTTTATTGTCGTTGGTTTGATCATCCCGATCGGCGCAATTGCAGCGGGCTTCATCTTCGGACCCAAGAAACCCAACCCTATCAAGGAGTCCACCTACGAGTGCGGTATCGAAGCGGTGGGGGATGCGTGGATCCAATTCAAGGCTCAATACTACATTTTTGCCCTTGTCTTCCTCGTGTTCGACGTGGAGGCTGTTTTTCTGTTCCCGTGGGCGGTGAAGACCGGGCAGCTCGGCTTGTATGTTGTGATCGAGGGCATCATTTTTGTATCGATCCTCGTGGTTGGTCTGGTTTACACCTGGCGCAAGGGAATGTTGGAATGGGTGTAAATCTTTAGAAAATCAAGAGAAGGCTGAACGGAACTTTCCTTTCAGCCTTTTCTTTGTGTAATAGGAAATCCCTTGCCCCGTTTTTCATGGGTGGGTGAGGGCAACAGGAGTGATTTATGAGTTTTTGGAATGACCCCCTGAAAGTTGCCGCGGATTGGCTTGAGGGACTCCTGACCGGCTGGGGTTTGGATGCAGTGTTTGCCCATGTGCTGGTCGCCTTCCTTGGCGTGTTCCTGCTCATCGCATTGTTGATGGTGCTGGATATCTTCCTCGTTTGGATCGAGCGTAAGGTGGTGGCTCGCTTCCAGGATCGCGTCGGTCCGAACCGGGTGGGACCCTTCGGTTTGATACAGCCGTTCGCAGACATCATCAAACTCATCATCAAAGAGGATACGACCCCCGGCGGGGCGGATAAGGTTGTGTACAACCTCGCGCCGATCCTCTCGATGATGTCGGTCTTGATCTTGTGGGCGGTGGTGCCGCTCGCGCCTGTGATGCTCGGCGTGGATTTGAACGTGGGTGTGTTGTTCTTGATCGCTGCCGGAGCCATCGGGACGCTCTCCATCATTATGGCGGGCTGGTCGTCTAACAACAAGTTCGCGATGATCGGCGCATTCCGTCAGGTGGCGGTGATGGTTTCGTTCGAAATCCCGATGCTGACCATGCTGATGATTCCGACCATCTATGCGGGTTCGATGAGCATGAACACCATCATTCAGGCGCAAGACCCGATCCCCTTCTTCATCTTGTCTCCGTTGGGTGCATTGATCTTCCTGATCGCCGCCATTGCCGAATTGGGACGCGCTCCCTTCGACCTCGCGGAAGGCGAGTCTGAACTGGTTTCCGGCTTCAACATCGAATATTCCGGCATGAAGTTCGGCATGTTCTATGCCGGTGAACTTCTGCATGCCTTCACATTTGGCGGTTTTTGGATGATCCTGTTCTTCGGGGGGTATCGCTTCTTCGGTCTGGAACAGGTCAGCCCATTCCTTGCGATCCTGATCCTCATCATCAAGGCGATGATCGGCTACTGGGTCATCATGTGGGTCAAGTACACCATGATGCGCATCCGCATCGACCAGATGCTTGGCTTCAATTGGAAATTCCTCACCCCGCTGGCGTTTGCCCTCCTGCTGGTGACGGCGCTGATGAACGCGCTGCTCGCTGGTGCCCCGACCTGGCTTTACGTTCTTGGCATGTTGCTCGCCAACGTGGTCACAGGTTGGGTCGCGCTGGAGATCGCCCGCTCTGTCACCCGCAAGGAACGCATGCAGGTGGAGGGTGTGAAGAACCCTGTGGAGGCGCATCACTAAAGGTGATTCCTATGACAGCACAACAGATTATTTTCATGATTGTTGCCGCGTATACTATCGGCTCCGGGCTGATGGTGGTGACGACCCGTAACCTCGTCCATGCGGCTTTGTGGCTCGTATCCACGCTGTTCGGTGTGGCAGTGGCGTATGCGCTGCTGAACGCGAACTTCATTGCGGTGGTTCAGGTGGTGGTCTACATTGGCGCCATCGCCATCCTTTTCATTTTCGCAGTCATGCTCACCCGCAAAGATATGCGCGACAGCGGTCCGCAGATGAATAAGAACTGGTGGGCGGGCGCGCTCGTTGCAGTGTTGGTGTTTGCCGGTTTGGCGTTCCTGCTTTCGGGTTGGAGCGGCTTTCGGAATATCGCCGCCGAACTTCCGGCTGAATTCGATGCGATCGGCTTGTTGGGCGAGGCGTTGACTTCGCCGGAGGCGTTCGTCCTGCCGTTCGAAGTGGCGTCCGTTCTCTTGTTGGCGGCGCTGGTGGGCGCGGTGTATGTCGCGTTCAATCCCCGGTCTGATAAGAAATAGGAGGCGCAGGGATATGGTTCCTCTTTCCTGGTATCTCATGTTCGCAGCGGCGTTGTTCAGCATTGGCTTGTTCGGTGTGCTGACGCGGCGCAACGCCATTGCGATCCTGCTCGGTGTGGAGTTGATGCTCAACGCCGTAAATATCAACCTCGTGGCGTTTTGGCGCTACAGCGACGTGATGGCAATGGCGGGACAGGTGTTTGCCGTCATCGTGTTTGCCGTTGCCGCTGCGGAAGTGTCTGTGGGGTTGGCTTTGGTCATTTCTGTGTACCGCCGTCGCAATACGGTGGTTGCAGATGAACTCGATATGTTGAAGTGGTAGGGACGCATGACGACTGAATTATTGATTTGGCTAATTCCCCTCCCGCCCGTCCTTGCCTTCTTTTTGATCGTGTTATTCACGAATAAAAGCAAGGCGCTCAGCCATTCGGTGGGCGTGGGCGCGGCATTCCTCTCGTTCCTGGGCGCGATGATCGTATTCGTGCGCGCGCTGGGCGTGGAGCATCTTGGCGAACATCCCTTTGAGTCTTCAATTCCTTGGTTGCCTACGGGCGAGACTTGGTTGGAGATCGGCGTATTGATCGACCCGCTTGGTGCGGCAGTGCTGTTCTTTGTGGCGATCACGATCTTCATGATCTTCCTGTACAGCGTGGGCTACCATAATTTTGGTCAGCCCGCAGGTGACCATGACCACGCAGGACTGCCGCCGCATGGCGCAACCGTTCACGGGCATACTGTCCCGTCTGTTGAGCCGATGTACTCACGCTTCTTTGCCTTTCTCGGTTTGTTCGCCTTCGGTATGTACGTGCTCGTGATCTCAGACAACCTGCTGACCATGTTCGTAGGCTGGGAGATCATGGGCTTGTGTTCCTACCTGTTGATCGGTTTCTGGTACGGCAAACCCTCGGCACGCAACGCGGCGATCAAAGCCTTCATGACCACCCGCATCGGCGACGTGTTCATGCTGATCGGCATCGCCTTCCTTTATAGCGTGACCGGGACTCTGTCCTTCCGCGAAATTTTCAATGAAACAACCCTTCACACGCTCGCCTCAGTTCCGACGGGTGTGCTTGGTCTGTCTGCGGCAGGTTTGATCGCCGTCCTGTTGTTTATCGGCACGGTAGGCAAGTCGGCTCAGTTCCCCTTGCACGTCTGGCTGCCCGACGCGATGGAAGGTCCGACCCCCGTCAGCGCCATGATCCATGCGGCAACGATGGTGTCGGCGGGCGTGTATGCGGTCATCCGCATGTTCCCGCTGCTCACGGCTGGATATGAAGGTCATGGCTTGACGCCTGAAATGACCTTCGTGGCGTTTATCGGCACGTTCACTGCCATCTTCGCCGCAACGATTGCCGTGGCGCAGAACGACATCAAACGCGTGCTGGCGTACTCGACCATTTCCCAACTCGGCTTCATGATCGCCGCGCTGGGCATCGGCGCATATGTGGCGGCTGCTTTCCATCTTATTACGCATGCCTTCTTCAAGGCGCTGCTCTTCCTCGGCTCTGGCTCCGTCATTCACGGCATGGAGCATGGTGTTCTGCACACGGGCAACCATAAAGTTGACCCGCAGGATATGTTCAACATGGGTGGTCTGCGCAAGAAGATGCCTTTCACCTTCTGGACCTTCCTCATTGGCGGCTTTGCTCTCTCTGGCTTCCCACTGGTGACGGCTGGTTTCTGGTCGAAGGATGAAATCCTGGCGGATGCGTGGTATCACCATCACTACCTGGTGTTCGGAACGCTTGCCCTTGCCGCCTTCCTGACAGCCTTCTACACCATGCGCCAGATCACGTTGACCTTCCTTGGCGAACCCCGCACGGAAGAAGCGAAACACGCCCACGAAACCCCGTGGACGATGACCACCCCGCTCGTGGTGCTTTCGTTCTTTGCCATCACCTACGGCTGGGTCGGCATTCCTGAAAAATTCCCGCTCATCGGCGGCATCTTCCCCAACTGGTTCCATGACTTTGTCGGTCACACGCTTGCGGAAGTACCAAAGGCTCCCGAATTCAGTTGGATCCCGTTGTTGACTTCCATTGTGGTCGCGCTCGGCGGGTTGGCGGCTGGCTACTTTGTCTATCGCAACGTCAAGACACCGGCGGAAGACAAACTTCAGATCCCCGTCCTCAAGAACAAGTGGTACTTCGATGAGATCTACAATGCGGTCTTCATCAAGCCTGCGCTGTGGTTCTCTGAAGTCTTCGTCTCCAAATGGATGGACAAAGGCTTCATCGACGGCATCCTTCATATCTTTGGACCCATTACCGGCGGAGTCGGAAGCGCGATCCGCAATTACTTCGACGTGCCCATTATCAATCGTTTGATCGGGGATGGTTCAGCAGACGCCACATGGTGGGTCGGCAAAAATCTTCGCCCCATTCAAACGGGTCGTATCCAGCAGTACCTCATCCTTTCGCTGATCGTGATCTTCGTGGTCGGCGGACTGCTGTACTTCTTTTTGCTGGCATAGGAGCACAAGATGGAATTTATCAACGATCATCTCCTTAGCCTGATCCTTTTCCTGCCGACCATTGCGGCATTGATCATGCTCTTCCTGCCGAGTGGCGAGACGAAACTTCTGCGTTGGTTTGCGTTTGCCACCAGCCTGATCCCCTTCGTGCTCACGCTTGTGCTTTGGAATAACTTCGATCCGAACGCCACCGGTTTTCAGTTCGAAGAAAAATATGTCTGGTACGAAGCCATCAATTCTTCCTTCCACCTCGGCGTGGATGGCATTTCGCTCTCGATGGTTTTGCTCACCACCTTCCTCACGCCGCTTGCCATCCTCGCCTCGTTCAGCGTGACCGACCGCGTCAAGCCGTACATGATGCTCTTCCTGTTCCTCGAAACAGGCATGCTCGGTGTGTTCATGGCGCTCGACCTGCTCATCTTCTTCGTGTTCTGGGAGATCGGTCTGGTTCCGATGTACTTCCTCATCAACCAGTGGGGGAGCGCGAACCGGGACTACGCTTCGCTCAAGTTCATGATCTACACCATGGGCGGATCGCTCGGTCTGCTGCTGGCTGTGCAAATGCTCGGCGTTCTTTTCGGGACCTATGACCTGCTTGCCCTCTATGAGCGTTGGAATTCGCTGACAGCGGATTCTGTCCTCTTGGGGATGTCGGTCGGCACGGTCAAGACGATCGCCTTTTGGGCGTTCGCCATCGCCTTCGCGGTGAAAGTTCCGCTGTGGCCCTTCCATACGTGGCTGCCCGATGCTCACACCGAAGCCCCGACCGCTGGGTCGATGATCCTCGCGGGCGTGCTGCTCAAACTCGGTGCGTACGGTTTTATCCGCCTTGTGCTGCCGCTCTATCCGCTCGAAGCGAAGATCTTCGCAGGAGTACTGGCTGTTCTCGCTGTTGGCGCAATCGTCTTTGGTGCATTCGGTTCCTTCGGTCAGACGGACTTCAAACGCCTTGTCGCGTATTCTTCTGTGAATCACATGGGCTTTGTGGTGCTTGGCATCGCCGCGGCTGGACTTGCCGCCGGTACCGCTGATGCGCACATCGCCATGAGTGGCGCGGTCTTGCAGATGTTCAATCACGGTTTGTCGGCGGCGGGAATGTTCTTCCTCGTGGGTGTGATCTACGAACGGACACACACCCGCAACCTGAACGACTTCGGCGGCTTGTTCCCGCTGGTGCCGATCTATGGCGGCATTCTGATCTTCACGTCAATGGCTTCGCTGGGGTTGCCCGGTCTCAATGGCTTTGTATCAGAATTCATGGTGGTGCGAGGCGCGTATCCCGTGCTGACCATATACACCGTCATTGCCATGCTTGGTCTGCTTTTCACAGGCGCGTACATCCTCAAGGGCATCAAGAGCGTCCTGCACGGACCCATGAACGAACATTGGGCACACGGCGAACACAAACTGACCGAGATTAACACGCGCGAACTTTTTGTCATCGTTCCGCTTATGGCGCTGATGCTTATTCTTGGCATCTGGCCCGCGTGGCTTCTCGAAGTAATCAACAAAGCCGTAGTGGCTCTGTTCTAAGAGGTGGATGATGAATTTTCCCATCCTAAGTGTTATTACATTCCTTCCCTTCATTGCAGGGGTCATCATCCTGATGATGCCTGCCGCGCGGAAGAATGAGACCCGCGCCGTGGCGCTTGCCACGGCAACAATCGATCTCTTGCTTTCCGGTTGGGTCTATCTTCAGTACCTGCTCGGTGACATGACCGGTTACCAATTCCTGGAGCAATACAACTGGCTGCCGCAATTGGGTATCACCCTGTTCTTCGGCGTGGACGGCATGAGCGCCCCGCTTGTTCTGCTGACGGGTATCGTCATGTTCACGGGTGTGCTCATCTCATGGGGAGATGACGATCCGCATGTCATGTCTGGCATTCAAGACCGTCCGCGTGAGTTCTTTGCCTTCCTCTTCTTGTTGGCAGGTGGCGTGTTCGGTGTGTTCGTCTCGCTAGACCTGTTCATGCTGTTCTTCTTCTATGAGATCGCCGTCTTCCCGATGTACCTGCTCATCGCCATTTGGGGCTGGGTCAAGACCCGCGAGTACGCCGCAATGAAACTGACCCTCTACCTGTTCATTGGTTCCGTGGTTGCCCTCGTCGGTGCCCTTGCCATGTACTGGGTGCAATACCAGAATACTGGCGTGCTTTCCTTCAACATGCTCGATATGGAAACCGCAGGCTTCTCGACCGCTTTCCAAAACCTGTGGTTCCTGCCTGTCTTTTTGGGATTTGCAGTGTTGGGCGGTATCTGGCCCTTCCACAACTGGTCGCCAGATGGTCACGTTGCGGCGCCGACCGCCGTCTCCATGTTCCATGCAGGCGTGCTGATGAAACTCGGCGCGTTCGCCGCCTTGCGTGTGGGCGTGATGCTCCTGCCCGAAGGCGCGAAGACCTGGGCTCCCCTCATCATGGGTTTTGCAGGTGTCGCGGTTGTGTATGGCGCCTATATCGCCTTCGTCCAAACCGACCTGAAATACATGATCGGTTTCTCGTCCGTTTCACACATGGGTTTGGTGGTGCTTGGCGTTTCCACCCTCAATGAGACTGGTCTGGTCGGCGCAGGCGTGCAAATGTTCTCACACGGTGTGATGACGGCTCTCTTCTTTGCCGTGACCGGTATGATCTATGACCGCGCTCACACGCGTATGATCCCTGAACTGGGCGGCATGGCGAAGATCATGCCTTTCGCTGCCATCGGTTTTATCATCGGCGGCCTGGTTTCGATGGGTATGCCCGGCTTCTCAGGCTTTGTTGCGGAGTTCCCCATCTTCATGGGTGTGTGGCGCGAACAGTGGTTGGTGGCGGTTATTTCCAGCATTTCCATCGTCATTACCGCAGCCTACATTATGATGAATATTCGCAAAGTGTTCTTCTCGCCACTCCCTGAAAACCTGGAAGGTCATGTCGGTGATGTGACTGTTCTCGACAAAGTTGCCATCGTGACCCTGTGTTTGTTCATGATCGCCATCGGTTTATTCCCCAGTGTAATGGTCCCGATGGTTTCGACGGGCGTTGAGAATATCATGCGCCTGCTGGGAGGTGCATAATGTTTACCCCGATAACCTTCGCCTCCATCCTCCCCGAAATCTTGATCCTTGCCCTTGGGCTTTTGATCCTCATCTTTGAGCCGTTCTGGAAGGAAGACCAGCGTCGCAACGCAGGTTGGTTGACTGCGGGTGGACTGCTCGTGACAATGATCGTCAGCCTGCTCTTCGGTCGCCCCGGCGAACCGACAGCCACCCTCGGCGGCATGATCCGCTTTGACTGGCTGGGTTTCTTCCTCAAGATGCTCTTCATGTTCGCAGGTGCAGCCACGGCTTTGCTTTTGATGGATCACGAGAAGGCTGGTAAACGTGGTGAGGCGTATCTGCTTTTGCTCGCTTCGCTGCTTGGCATGAATCTGATGGCGGTTTCCTCAGATTTGGTCATGCTTTACCTCGCGATTGAAACCGCGTCCATTCCATTGTATATTCTCTCCGGCTTCCTGCTCAATGACGAGCGCTCGACCGAAGCGGGTTTCAAATATCTTTTGTTCGGTACCGTTGCATCAACTGTCATGCTCTATGGCTTCAGCCTTGTCTATGGTTTCTCTGGAACTACCGACCTTGTTGAAATCGCCGCGATGTTCACCTCGAGCAATCTCTCCCCACTGTTGGGGTTCGGTGTTCTGGTGCTCATCCTGGTTGGGCTTGGTTTCAAGGTCTCTGCAGTGCCGTTCCACTTTTGGGCGCCGGATGTCTATCAGGGTGCTCCCACTCCGGTGGCGGGCTATCTTTCCACGGCGTCGAAAGCGGCGGGGTTTGCTGTCGTGTTGCGCCTGTTCTTCATCGCCTTCCCCGATTTTTCCGAGGTATGGATGCCCATCCTCGCTCTGCTTGCCGCCATCTCCATGACGGTGGGGAATCTGCTCGCGCTTCCGCAAACAAACATCAAACGTCTTTTGGCGTTTTCTTCGATCTCCCATGCGGGTTATGCCCTGATTGGCGTGGTGGCTTTTAGTGAACTTGGCGCGACAAGCGTGGTGTTCTATCTTGCCGCTTATATTGCAACGAACCTGCTTGCTTTCGGTATCGTTATGGCGTTCAGCCGCATTACCGGGTTGGAGGAGATCACTGACTATGCCGGTCTGAGCCGCCGCAACCCCTTGCTGGCGCTGATGATGCTGGCTGCGTTCCTGTCGCTGGCAGGCATGCCCCCATTTGGTGGTTTTGTGGCGAAGGTCTTCGTCTTTGCTGCAGGTGTGGAAGCGAACTTCGTCTGGCTGGTCATCGTGGGTATCCTCAACTCGATCATCGGCGTGTACTACTACCTCAACGTGTTGAAGTATGTCTATCTGTACCGTATGCCGGGCGAGGATGAGGAACAGCACCCAGTCCCGTTGACCCGTCCATACACGATTGCGCTTGTAATGCTGGTTGTTGGCGTGGTCTTGATCGGCACGGTGTTCGCCCCCTGGTTCGGTTGGTCGTCTGACGGTGTGTTCGTTCTCTTCAATTGACGCAACTATTCCTTGTGATATAATGCTCAACCATGAACCGTCAAGACGAAGGAGATAAGAGAGACCGGAAGCAATATACGCTTAACCTGGCTTTGGCGACCATTGCCGGGCAGGTTGGGTTTGTGACCCTGATCGTCATTGCGATAGCTCTGATCGGCGGGCTGGCTTTGGATAATTCCCTGAATACCAAGCCGATGTTCACCGTTTTATTCATGATCGCAAGCGTGCCGGTCACGGTTATTTTGATGTTTCGTATCGTACGCGCGGCGACCAGCCGCATAAAACCTTCGGAAAAAACGGAATCCATTATGGAGGATAAGAATCGTGAGTGAAAAACCCATGAAACGAGTGTGGGCGCGCTGGGTTGTGCTTGCGGCCATCATCTTGGGCTTGTTCCTGTTTACCGGTTTCTTTGGAATCGGACTGGGAATCAAGCCGATCATGCCGCATGTGTATCTGCCTGGCGAAAAACTGAGCGAGACCCCATTGTTTGGGATTGCCGGTTTATACCCAACCAACACCCTGGTTGGTCTTCTTTTGGCTGACATCGTCGTCATCCTGATCGCCATCGGCGTTTCCCGTGGCGTCAAAAGCGGAAAAACTGTGTTGACGGGCATCAGCGGCGCTGTGGAAGCACTGCTTGAAATGCTGCACGGGATCACGGAAGGGACAGCCGGAAAGTGGACGAAACAGATCTTCCCCTGGTTCGCCACCATCACCCTTTTGGTTCTGGCTGCCAACTGGTCTGGGCTCATCCCTGGTAATGAGACTGTCGGTCTCATCCACCATTATGATCACGGGTACGACCTTAAACAAGTTGGACCGATAACCACCATTTGGGATGAGGGTACTGACGATGGGGAGCATCACGGAGAGTACGCCATTGTGCCGTTCCTGCGCCCGGTTTCGACCGACCTTAACTTCACCTTTGCCCTTGCGATCGTGGCAGTAGTGATGATCCAGGTCTTTGGCTTCCGTTCACAGGGCTTGGGCTACCTGACGAAGTTCTGGAACACCAAAACTTTGTTCAGCAAACCGATCTTCGGCGTGATCGACTTCGGCGTGGGCATCCTTGAACTTGTCTCTGAAATTTCGAAAGTTCTTTCATTTGCCTTTCGTTTGTTCGGTAACATGTTCGCGGGCGCAGTGCTTTTGTTCGTGATCGGGTCTTTGGTTCCGGTCTTTGCCCAGTCCATGTTCTATTTGCTCGAGTTCTTTATCGGTCTCATCCAGGCGATCGTGTTCGGTATGCTGACCATGGTGTTCATGTCGCAAGCCACGCAGGGTCACGGTGAGCACCACGAAGAGGCTCATTAACAAGTCAACATTTCGGGCGTCGATGCGCCCGGGTAACCCCTTATTTTGAATCTATTACGGAGGATTTTTCTACCATGGAAGCAGAAGCAGCAAAATTGATTGGCGCGGGTCTGGCGATGATCGGAGCGATTGGCGCGGGTGCTGGTATTGGTGTGGTGACCAGCGGCGCGGTGCAGGCGATGTCTCGCAACCCCGAAATGACCGGTACCATCCAGACAAACATGATTCTCGGCATTGCGTTCGCCGAAGCCGTCGCCATTTACTGTCTGGTGGTTTCACTTCTCATTCTGTTCGTTTTCTAGTCGGAGGCTACCTTGGAAGCATTAGGCGTTAACCTCCCGTTTTTGCTTGTTCAGATCGTCAACCTGATCATCGTCTATACGGTGATCACAAAATGGATTGTCGGTCCAATCATGGGCTTGCTTGAAAAGCGCCGTGAGACCATCTCCAAGGGTCTCGAAGACGCACGCGTGGCTGCGGAAGCCCGCGCCAACGCGGAAAAAGAAGCCGCCAAGATCATTGCCGATGCACAGGCGGAAGCCAGCAAGGTCGTTCGTGAAGCCACTGAACGCGCCGAATCCGCGGGCAAGGACGTTCGTGCTGCCGCTGAAGCGGAAGCTGCCAAGGCTCGCGAAGCCGCCATGGCCGAAGCCGAACTCGAGCGCAACCGCATCCTCGGCGACCTGCGTGGACAGGTTGCCGCTCTCGCCATCGCCGCCGCCAACAAACTCGTCGGCGAAGCGCTCGACGAAAAGAAGCAGCGCGCCCTCATCGATGAATTCTTCTCCGGCGTCAAATCTGGCAAGGTGGTCGTGGTCGGTGAAAGCCTTTCCGGTGATGCCGCCGAAGTCACCAGCGCCCTTCCGCTCACCAGCGAAGAGCAGGATGTCGTCAAGAAGAATATTTCTGCGAAGGAATATGCCTTCAAGGTCGACCCCTCCATCATGGGTGGTCTGGTCATCAAAGTTGGTGACAAGGTGCTTGATGCCTCTGTGGCTGGCAAACTCGAAGGTCTGCGTTCCACGTTGAAGTAATCACCGTTCCAGGCGTACGTAGTCAATTAAGGGTTTTGGTACAATAACCAAAACCCTTTTTTGTTACCCTGTCTTCATGGAGAAAAAAACAAAAATGAACCTGAGGGATTTATTCGTCGACTTTCCCTTTTCGCACCCGGCAGACCTGCCTGCGGCGGAGATCAAAGGCATTGCCATCGATAGCCGCGTTGTAAAACCCGGCGATCTCTTTGTCGCCATGCGTGGGCGCGATTTGGACGGTCACAAGTACATTCAGAACGCCATTGCCAACGGCGCCTCTGCCGTGGTGGGGGATCGGGAATTGAACGGATTCTCCGTCCCATATATTCAACTCGAAGAAGCGCGTCATGCCCTGACCTGGCTGGCAGCGGCGTTTCATGGCTTTCCCGCCCGGAAATTGACCGTCATCGGCGTGACTGGTACCGACGGCAAGACCACCACCAGCAATCTGATCTACAAAGTCCTTGTTGAAGCGGGACTCAAAGCCGGCATGATCTCCACGGTCAACGCCGTCATTGGTGATGAAGTTCTGGATACAGGATTCCATGTCACCACGCCAGATGCGCACGATGTCCAACGTTATCTCGCGAGGATGGTGGAGGCGGGTCTGACTCACGTTGTGCTGGAGACGACATCCCATGGCTGGTCCCAACATCGAGTTGATGCCTGTGAGTTCGACATCGCCGTGGTGACCAACATCACGCACGAGCACATGGACGAGCACGGCGGCTACGAAAATTACCGCGCTGCCAAGGCACGGCTGTTCAGCAGCCTGGAATGGACGCGGACAAAACCGCAGGGAAACCCGCGATTGGCGGTATTGAACTTCGACGATAAAAAGTCGTTCGACTTTTTGAATGAGTTCGTAAAGACAAATAAGGTTAATTACGGGTTGGGTGAAGGCGCGGATGTACTGGGCATGAACGTCACATATAGTCCATCTGGGATTGAATTTACCGCGACCTCGAAGGATTTTCGCATAGTCACTTCGAGTAAATTAGTCGGTGCATATAACGTCTCGAATTGCCTCGGGGCATTGACAGCGACCATCTACGGCTTGGGCATTGACCCGCAGGTGGCGGCGCGGGGTATTGCTGCGCTGGAGGGCATCGCCGGGCGCATGGAACGCATCGACATGGGGCAAAACTTCACCGCTATTGTGGATTTTGCTCACACCCCGAATGCGCTAAAAGTCTCGCTTGAAGCGGGCAGGACAATGACAAATAAACGGGTAATCGCTGTCTTTGGATCGGCAGGCTTGCGAGACAAGGAAAAGCGCCGCATGATGGCAGAGACCGCTGCAGAACTGGCAGACCTGACCGTACTGACTGCCGAAGACCCACGCATCGAGTCGCTGGATGGCATCCTTGATGAAATGGCGGCAGGGATGAGGTCAAAGGGTGGGCGCGAAGGCGAGACCTTCTGGCGTGTGCCGGATCGCGGCGAAGCCATCAAGTTTGCGCTGCGACTGGCTCAGGAGGGCGATATCGTGCTTTCATGCGGCAAGGGACACGAACAATCCATGTGTTTTGGGAAGACCGAATATCTTTGGGATGACCGCACTGCCATGCGAGCTGCACTGGCGGAATTTTTAGGCATGGAGGGTCCGCCCATGCCCTACCTGCCATCGCAGGATAAAAAGGAAGAGGAGTGGCTGAAAGGATGACAGACTGGGTATCGCGCGTGACATTGCAGGGAAAATACATCCGCTTGGAACCGTTGAGCGAGGCGCATATCCCCGGTTTGGCGCAGATCGGTATTGGTCAGGATTTCTGGCAATTCATGCTATATGGTGATATGAACACCGAAGACGATATGCGCAACTGGGTGCTCGATATTTTGGAGCGTGAAAAAAAGGGCGGCGACCTGCCGTTTGCGGTCATCCATCTTGAGTCGGGCAGGGTGGCAGGAGCGACCCGCTACCTGAATATTCTTCCAAAAGACCGCGGACTTGAGATCGGCGGCACATGGTATGGACCGGAATTTCAGCGCACTGCCGTCAATACGGAATGTAAATATCTTTTACTGGGTCATGCCTTCGAGACGTTGAAAGCCATCCGTGTGCAGATCAAAACAGATTCGCGTAACGAACGCTCCCAGCGCGCCATCGAACGCCTCGGCGCAAAGCGGGAAGGCGTGTTACGCAATCATATGATCCTGCCGGATGGATATATCCGCCATTCTGTGTTTTACAGCATTATCGATTCGGAGTGGGGTGATGTGAAGAAAAATCTGGAAGCGATGCTGGCGAAGTACGAAAAATAGTTATGAGCTAAGCAATACCACGGCTTCCCCTTCGATCACAGTGACGTTATCCTGATTGACGCAGGTGGTGATGAGGGTGGCGATGGGCTTATCCTCCCGCACCGATTTGACTTCGATGATGGCGCACACCGTATCGCCGGGGTAGACGGGCGCTTTGAATTGCACCGACTGACTCAGATACACCGTGCCGGGACCGGGCAGGTCATTGGCGAGCGCAGCAGAGATGATGCTCGCGGCAAGCATCCCGTGTGCGATGCGTTTCCCAAAGCGGGTGGTGGCAGCAAAGCCATCATCGAGGTGGACGGGGTTGGAGTCGCCAGTGAGGGCGGCGAAGGTGCGGACCATTTCGTCCGTGATGGTTTGCGTGCGGGTGGCTTTTTGACCAACGGTGAGGGCAGACATAGATATATTCTCCTGTTTGTAGGGCAGATTTTTACCTGCCATGTTCGAGATTATAAAAGGCGCTTTGGTTGCAACAGATCCCATTTATTCCCGTAAAAGTCTATGAACACGGCAACCGTGCCATATTCTTCTTCTCGCGGTTCCTCCATGAATTGCACGCCGCGCGAACGCATCGCATTGTAATCACGCCAGAAATCATCGGTGTGGAGGAAGAGGAACACGCGCCCGCCGGTTTGGTTCCCGATGGCTTGCGCCTGTTCGGGGGAATCCGCTTGGGCGAGCAGCAGGGCAGAGCTGCTCCCTCCACGTGGGCGGACGAGCACCCAGCGTTTGGTTTCGCTCAGCGGTGTGTCTTCGATCAGATCGAATTGCAATTTGCCGATGAAGAATTCAATGGCTTCATCGTAATCGCGGACCAGATACGTAATGTGTGCGAGAGATTGTTTCATAACTAGGAAGGTTTAGTCCGCTTTAGCGGGGTTGGTAGAGATAGCGTGTGGGTTTATCCACGCGCGGGAATGCGGCGTGAAAAAAAATCGATGGTGAGATTTACGCTTCGGCGTAATCCGATGCGTTGATGTGGCGTTGAGAAAATTGATTGAGCAGGAAAAGCCCAAGGGTACTCGTCAGCCCGATGAGCAGACCTCCGATCCAAATGGCACGCGGGGAAATATTGTCGTTCAAGTATCCACCGATGAGCGGGGCAAGTGTGCGCGCAGCGCCCCAACCGAACCAATACATGCTCATATATCGCCCGCGCAGGTCAGCCGGTGCAATGTCTGCCACATACTTGCTGGCGGTGGGTACGATGGTCAGCTCGCCGAACGTCAGGATGACCATGCTCAACCAGAAACCCCAAAAGCCCGTCATCAGCGCGACACTTCCCGCGCCGATCGCATAGACCAGCATTCCCACCGCGACAACCGGCAGCGTGTTGTATTTGCGCGTGACGTTCGTGACCGCATATTGAATGAACACACACATGAACGCGTTGGTCGTGGGGATCCATCCATAAATCGCTTCGGGCACGCCGAAGTTTGTTTTGGCATACACCGGCATGAGGATCCATAAGATGGAAGGCGCGATCAAACCCAGCCCAACCAGCGCGACGAATGCCATGTAGCGTTTATCTTTGAACACACGCCCATAGCCATCGGATCGCGCCGCGTCATTCCCCGCCAAATCCTGCCGGGCTAAAGCGGAAGCTGTGGTTTCGCTGACGGTTTTGTCGAGGGTCTCATGGGCAAAGAAGAACCAGATGACGCTGTAGATCAGAAAACCGGCGGATGCTCCATAGAATGCGAGGTTGTATGATGTGGACGCGAGAAACCCGCCGATGGCAGGACCAATGCCGAAGGCAGCGTTGTTGGCAATGCGGTTGATGGCATACGCGTCGGTGCGCTGCTCGGAGGGGATCATATCTGCCAGCATGGCATCTGCACCCACTTGATAGAGCGGATTCGATAGACCGACCAAACCCATCAGCAGTGCGAATTGTAGATACGTTTCAGCCTGCACGAGGAAGAAATATGCCACACCGATCATGGCAAGACTGACGACCATCACGGCTTTGCGCCCGATGCGGTCTGCCAGTGTGCCTGCGAGGATGGATGCGAACAGCCCCACGCCTGCATTGATGGAGATAAGGGAAGCCACCGCGCTGAGCGGCAGCCCGAGTTTGCCGCCCGCGTAAATGAGCATGAAGGGCCACACCATGCTCCCGCCCGCTGTGCTGATGACGATGCCGAGAGTCATCAGCCAGTATTGACGGGGATACTGGTTGTAAAGAGATTTGAATTTGGAGTTCAAGTAATTACCTGAGAGAAATACCTTCAGACTTGAAGAACATCTGGAAATTTAATGATTCGGCGACCTTTTGTGAACCGGTATTTAGAATGTTATGGCGATATTGTGCGATGAGGTTGTTTTGATTTGCCCAATTGCACAACGCACCCACAACAGCCTTGCCCAAGCCTTTCTTTCGGTAACCGGGGTGGGTGAGTACGCCGAGGTCGAGGAAGCCTGTCCGTTCGTAGCCGCTGGCGGCAGCGACGAGGATTTCACCGTGGAAACAGCCAAAGGCGATCTGATGCGTGACTTCCACATAGGCTTCGTCCACGTCTTCGGGGGTGTTCGCCGCGTTCAGCGCGGACATGAAATCCGCATCTGCTTCGGTCAATTGACGCAGGGTGAATGGCTCCGGGGGGAGGTAGTCTGGCAGGTCGGATGGGAAGAGATAATACGCCAAACCCACATCACGCGAGAGGATCGCCTCCTCTCCCCAGGCAGTTTGGACGTGCTCGCCTAATAAGGGGGTATTTGCAGGCAGGCTCTTCACAAGTTCATCCAGCCGGGGGAGTATTCCGGGGTCAAGTTGGACAAAGGTGTGTTTCCCGATGTGCCAGAATGCGATGATCTTATCGCCTTCATATTTTTTTTCGGGTAAAAGGGTTGTGCCGGATATATTGGCTGTTTCAGAAGGACATCCAAAATGGGTTGTCCAGTTTTCGATTACGGTTCGTTCGAAGGTTTGTCTGTTCATGGCAGTGAGGTTAGGTTGAAGTTTAACACGAAAAAGCGGACGGAGGTTTCCCTTCGTCCGCCATAGTGAGTACCGCATAATTACATTTCGGTGATCTCTACGAAGCGCAGGCTGGGATTTTTTTCGCTGTAGTATTTGAGTAAAAAAGACGTTTGGAAGAGCATTGCCCAGGCATTGCGCGAGTCTCTTGCAAGGATGGCGTCTCCACGGTTGGCGAGGGATTCGATGTCTTTGTCTTCGCCGATGACCCAGCGCAGGTGGCTGTGATTGAGTCGTTCCAACTCGGTTTTGACGTTGTATTCGGATTCGAGTCGGGCTTGTACCACGTCGAATTGCAGTTGACCAACGACGGCAAGGATCGGTTCGCGTTTGAAGGCGTTGACGTTGTACAGAATTTGCACCGCGCCTTCGCTTTCAAGTTGCTGCAAGCCTTTGGCAAATTGCTTCTGTTTGCCCACGTCGAGATTTCTCAGCAGGGCAAAATGTTCGGGTTGGAATCTAGGGATCGGCGCGAATTGAAGCGTTTTTCCAGAGCAGAGTGTGTCTCCGATGGAGAAAATTCCGTTGTTTGGCAACCCTAACACATCGCCGGCGTAGGCTTCTTCGATGATCTCACGCTCATTGGCAAACGCTTTGTAGGGGCGCATCAGTTTGAGGGTTTTACCGGATGGCGCGTGGAGCAAGTCCATGCCGCGCTCGAATTTGCCCGAGCAGATGCGCAGAAATGCGACACTGTCGCGATGCTTGGGATTCATGTTGGCTTGAATTTTGAAAATGAAGCCGGTGAACTCGGCATCTTCCGGCGAGACCAACCCCGAATCGCTTGGGTAGGGTTGCGGCGGCGGCGCAAATTGGATGAACGAGTCGAGGAACATGCGCACGCCGAAGTTGGTCAGTGCGCTGCCAAAGAAGACGGGGGTCTGTTTTTCTTTGAGTACGGCGTCATGGTCAAATGTACCACCCGCGAGATCCAGCAATTCGATGCTTTCTTTGAGATGTTTTACTTTTTCTATTGAAAGCAAGCCTTGCTTTTCAAGATCGTCCACGCGGACAAAGACTTCCGGCGCGATCTTCTCGTTGCGCTCGGTGCGCTCGTAGAGATATACGCCGTCTTCTGCGCGGTCATACACGCCCACAAATTGCGGACCGTCGCCGATGGGCCAATTCATTGGGACGGGCTCCATGCCCAATACTTTGCGAATCTCGTCCAGCAGGTCGAGCGGGTCGCGGGCGGGACGATCCATTTTGTTGATGAAGGTGAAGATGGGAATGCCGCGTTTGCGACAGACTTCAAACAGTTTGAGCGTTTGCGGCTCGATGCCTTTGGCGGCATCCATGACCATGACGGCGCAGTCCACTGCCGAGAGGGTGCGGTAGGTATCTTCAGAAAAGTCTTGATGTCCCGGCGTGTCAAGCAGGTTGATGGTGTGTCCACGATAGGGGAATTGCAGCACGGTGGAGGTGATGGAAATGCCGCGCTCGCGTTCCATTTCCATCCAGTCGGAGGTGGTGGCGCGTTGATTTTTTCTGGCTCGGACGTTGCCCGCCAGTTCAATGGCGTTACCGTACAAGAGCAGTTTTTCGGTCAAGGTGGTCTTGCCAGCATCCGGGTGTGAGATCACGGCAAAGGTCCGGCGCGAAGCGATGGGGTTGGTTTGGGAAGGAAACTGGTTTTTTTGTGCGTCGATCAACATAATTACTCCAAAAGCAGAATGCCGATTTTAGCACATAAAGACGCATCCAATAAAAACGGATGGAGTTTTCTCCATCCGTTTTTATCATTAAGCAGCTGCCTGTTCTGCGGAGCCTGCCGGGATCCGGCGTGCCATCCAAAAAGCCAGCGCAAAGCCAGTGACGTACATCCAAATGGCATACAGACCGGGGATGACCGCCATTTCGTTGTTGTTGAGGATCGTCAAAGCAACCGTGATGGCGACTGTGGAATTTTGAATGCCTGTTTCGATGGCGATGGTCACAGTTTGCACTTCGTTGATTTTGGCAAGTTTGGCAACGACATAGCCGACCGCGAGCGCGGCGATGTTGAGCACGATGAATGCCGGAGCAAAGCGCGGACCGTCATTGACGATTACGTCCCAGTTTTGGATGATGAGTGCGAGAATGACGAGGAACAGGAAGATGGTTGCAAAGATGCGGCTGAAGCGTTTGCTCTTTTCGGCGAAATCCGGTTTCCAATTACGGATCGCCATACCGATAATGACGGGGATGACGGTTAATACGGCAACCTGGATCATAGTGCTTGCTACGGGGAAGTCAATGTCCAACGCGCCGCTGCCGTAGGTGGTGTAGGCGATGCCGAGCAGGAAGGGGATGGTGAACCAAGCCAGCATGTTAGAGATGGCGGTCAGTGTAACAGACAAGGCGCGGTCACCGTCGGCGGCATGGACGATCAGGTTTGAGGTGGCTCCACCGGGCGCGGCTGCCAGCAGGACGATGCTAATGGCATACACGGCTGGGAGCGCAAAAGCGCCTGCGACAAGAAAGCCCAATATCGGCAAAAGCACCAATTGGCATAACAGCCCAATCAATACCTGTTTGCGCTGGGTAAAGACGCGCTTGAAATCGGCAATGGTCAGGGTCATGCCCAATGCCACCATGATAATGATAATGGCGAGCGGCAAAACAACGTTCGAAAGTACACTCTCTTGCATGGTCTTGTCTCCTCTGTTGGTCTATTACTCCGAGTATGGAGTTATGCTTGTTATAACCCCAAAATATGAGCAAGCGTGTCGGATTATTTCAGGCAAATTAATAAAAAAGTGGACGAGGATTTCCTCGTCCACTGCGATTTTGTTGATTATCGGCGATCTCGTCCGCCGCGGTCCCCGCCGCCACGACGATCACCACCACGTCCGCCGCCGCGACCACCCCGATCACCGCCACGCCCGCCGCCATTGCGTCCACCGCCGCCCTTATCCTTTTCTCGGGCTTCTTCGAGTGTCCAGCCTTCGAGTACAGCCTGGCGTGAGAGGCGGACTTTTCCGCCAGCATCCACATCGGTGACCATCACGGTCAGTTCATCACCGACCACACAGACATCCTCGACCTTTTCCACACGCTCGCTATCGAGCTGCGAAATATGTACGAGACCATCCACACCAGGCATGATGTTGACAAAGGCACCAAAGGCTTCCACGCGCACAACCTTGCCCGTGTAGATGTTGCCAGCCACAGCGGATTCACTTAAGCCCTCAATGCGTTCCTGAGCAATTTTCGCGCCCACACCATCGGTTGAGGCAATGTAAACGGTGCCGTCTTCTTCGATGTCGATCTTGACGCCAGTTTCATCCTGCAGGGCGCGGATATTCTTGCCGCCCGGACCAATGAGCGCGCCGATCTTGTCCACGGGAATTTTGACGGTAATGATGCGTGGGGCGTGCGGCTTGAGTTCTTTGCGCGGTTCCGCGAGGGAAGCCAACATCTTGTCCATGATGGACATGCGTGCCACACGAGCCTGTTCGAGCGCTTCCTTCATCATCTGGGCGCTCAAGCCGCTGATCTTGATATCCATCTGCAGAGCCGTAATACCCGCAGATGTCCCTGCGACCTTGAAGTCCATGTCGCCTAGGTGATCTTCGGTGCCTTGGATATCGGTCAAAATTTGATAGCGACCAGATTCATCGGTGATAAGACCCATCGCCACACCAGAGACAGGCGCCTTGATCGGCACGCCCGCATCCATGAGAGCCAAGGTCGAACCGCAGACCGAACCCATTGAGGTCGAGCCGTTGGAAGACAATGCCTCGGATACCACACGGATGGCATACGGGAAGGTTTCTTCGGTCGGGATGACCGGTTCAAGCGCGCGTTCAGCCAACGCACCGTGACCAACCTCGCGCCTGCTTTGTCCTCGCAGGGGTTTGACTTCACCCGTGGAGAAGGGCGGGAAGTTGTAGTGGTGCATGTAGCGCTTGGTGTCGTTAGGGGAGAGGTTGTCCAATTCCTGCGCTTCGCCGAGAGTGCCGAGCGTTGCAAAGGAGAGGATCTGGGTCTCGCCACGGGTGAACAGACCGGTTCCATGAGCGCGGGGCGAGACGTTCACATCGCACCAGATCGGGCGGATCTCAGTCGGTTTGCGACCATCGGGGCGGGCGCCCATGCTCAAAATGCGCTCGCGGACGATTGCCTGCTCTGCCAGTTCGAACGCCTCGCGGAATTCATTAACGGGCATGGCGTCGGCGGGGTTTCCGCCTTCGATTACAGTACAGAATTCGGCTTCGGCGGCTTCCTTGATGGCGCTCATGCCAGTGTAGAACTCTACTTTGGAGAGCGGCTTGTCCAGCAGTTCATTCATCGGTCCGCTGACGCGGTCGAAGACCTTCTTCTTAACTTCTTCGCTCGGAAGGAACAATTTGATCTCACGCTTGGGCTTGCCGATCTCGGCAGCCATTTGCAATTGCAAGTCAATGATCGGCTGAATGGAAGCGTGACCCAATTCCAGCGCCTGCACCATCACGTCTTCGGGAATCTCGTTCGCGCCGCACTCCACCATGAGGATGGCTTCCTTTGTGCCGGCAATGCGCAGGTCGAGGTCAGAGGCGTCCATTTCGGCGAAGGTCGGGTTGATCACGAACTCGCCGTTCACACGCCCCACACGGACGGCGCCGACAGGTCCGCCCCAGGGAATGTCCGAGATCATGATCGCAGCCGAAGCGGCGTTGATGGCGAGGATGTCGAGCGGGTTCACCCCGTCAGACGAGAAGGAATACATGATGACCTGCACTTCATTGCGCATGCCATCCTGAAAGAGCGGGCGTAAAGGTCGGTCGGTCAATCTTGCGGTGAGGATCGCATCCGTTGTGGCGCGACCTTCCCGGCGGAAGAACGAACCGGGAATTTTCCCTCCTGCATAGAGTCTCTCTTCGTATTCCACGCTCAGGGGGAAGAAATCGATCCCATCGCGCACACCTCCCATGGTGGCGGAGGCGAACACAATCGCTTCATCGATTCCAAGCGTAAGAGCGCCGCCAGCCTGTCCGGCTAAGCGACCCGTTTCGATGGTTACTGTCTTGTTGCCAACGACAGCCGAATAACGTTTACCTTCGGGTTTCATATTTAATTGTCTCCTAAATGTGGGCGAAACACAGCCGCCCCTGAAAACTCCCGCCTCGGGGTCAGGGACTGAAGAGTGGGAACAACCGAGTTGTTCGCGCTGTTCAATTCCTGACGGCGGGTTTACATAAAGACCCTAAAGGTCTCAAAGACCTTTAGGGTCTAACTTTCTTACTTGCGGCGCAAGTTCAAACGTTCAGTGACACTGAGGTACGACTGATAATTGCTCTGGCGCAGATAGGTGAGCAAGCGGCGGCGCTGACCCACCAACTTGAGCAGACCACGGCGGCAGGATTGATCCTGCTTGTTGTTGCGCAAGTGCTCGGTCAACTGCTGAATGCGGTTGGTGAGGATGGCAACCTGAACTTCAGGCGAGCCGGTGTCCTTGTCGTGGCGATGAAAATCTTCGATCGCCTTCGTCTTAACTTCCTTTGCGAGCGGCATGACGTATGCGTCTCCTTTCTCAAAAATTTGCAGGTCTCCGTGCCGATAGCGTTCCCCAAGGGGCTTACCGTCGGTAGGACCAGTCACGGGGAGGGATTATACCAGAGAATCGCGCCTCAATGCCCGCTCATGCTCCTCAAAATGCCCGGTCACATAGCGGAAAAGCCGCTCGATGCTGACCTCGCCTTTGAGATCGGACACATAATCCAGGGGATAAACCGCCGTTTTTGCCAAATCCTCTTCCCGCGTCCGCTTCAATCTGGACTTTATGACTGCGTGCGCCTCCCCGTATACCTTGAGCAAACTCTGACGGTTGACTCGTGCGCTGCGTCCGCTGCCGAACCAGGCGTTGACCGAGTTGAAAAAACGGGAAGGAAAATGCCGCATCAGAAGGTTGTACAGCCCAGCCGCGTAGATCGTCATCCAAACCTCCAGAGCCAGTGCCCGCGGACCCAGCGTGATGTGGAAAAGGATGTCGCCCACCGTCCATGCCGGGTTGTCAGAGGGGAGAGAATAATCGGATTCCGGGATCGACTCCACAAGGTCAATGAAGCGGCGATGGGTTTCATCCAGCTCTCTTCCCAATTCTGCTTTATTCATTTGCGAAATTTCCGGAATAGCCTTTATGGTGAAGATATGGGAACACAGTTACATCCATTGTAGATTTCATTTTGGTTGCAAGATGCAGGTTGCACACATGCCGAGCCTCCTCCATCATCCTTTACTTTTTTTGTAGCGGTGGGGATGGCGATTTGGTAGCATTTTTTTGTAATTTCAGAATAATAACTTCCGGGTGGGCATTGTGCTGCGCTAGCGGGTGTAGCGGTAATTTGTGCCTCTTCTATGGTAGGGACACTGGCAGGGGTTGTCGTAGGTGTGAAAGTCGCTAATGGAATGTCCTCGCATGTTGTTGGCGTGACGGGTATGGTGAATGGACCTTCTTCCAGGATGATCTCCCCGCTCCGGTCAAATGCACGCGCCCTCCAGGTCAAGTTTCCACTAAGTCCTTCGCCAGTTTCCGGAACAGTCAACGATCGGCTAAGGTAGATGTGCATGTCTAGGCTGCCTGCAAATTGTTTGGTGCTCGGCGGCACAGTTGCAATGCGGGTCAGTGCTAATGTAGTCTCGCCGCTGATGCGGCCGAACAGGGCAGGATCCATTTGGATATCGATTGCTGTGAAAACTACATCGTCCCCCGGGTCATTTATGTAAAACTTAAAATTAACAATGCGGGTTTTGTCTGGGCAATATTCGTAATAGAGTGGCACGTATGTTAAAGGGTTAGGACCCGCGCTCACTGTGTTTGTTGTCGGATCTCCTGAGGTAGTTGAATCTGCTGGGGTGGGAATTACACAATCGCCTTCGTAGCCGTGAGCATAGATATCAGTAGGATGCCCCGGTGCAATTTGAAATGGAAGAACGCATACTACAATTGTAGGTGAATAATGATACTCACTGCCGCGTTGTGCTGAAAACTGCAAAGTGTACCGCCCCGGCTCAGATGGCGTCCACCTGTGCGAAGCGACGATGTTTTCACCGGCTGCGTTTGGTGACTCCCCGACCAGAACTCCATTCGCAAAGAACAGAATGCGGGATATAGGTCCTCCGGTGTTAACCCCATTCGCAAGCATGTCGAAAGTCTCACCGACCATGATGACATCTCCATCCTGAGGGCGTCCAAAGAAGAGATTGATATCCTCTGCAGTGGTAGCTGGCATCGTGCATGAAAAAGTCATCATACTAATCAGAAAAAAATAGATCGGATGGAATGATTTCATTATTTCACCTCGCAATCCTTTCATCCATTCTTTTTATTCATTAAGAAGATAATGTTTATTATCATTTTTTAGAATTGATTCTACTTCAAAAGAAGCGTAAGTGAATTTTAAGACCCTATTCGATCTCTTGCTTGTTCACTATACCTCCACCTGGATCGCGCTTCCAGATTCATACCGCCTCAACCCAGATCGAAACATGGATACTGCCAACACGAGGAATATCAACGCTCCAGCGGACATTTGCAGCAAGCTGCTCCAGGTAAAAGAACGCACGAATTCGGCGGGGACGGTTCCCACTAGCGCGGCGGGAATGATGGTTAGCAAAACGAACTTGGTCGCGGAGTTGAATAACGCGCTTGGGTAGAGCGAAAAGGTTAACAAGGCGCTCAAGGCGATCTGACTTAACGCAACGGTATTCCCGAGCCAGAACGACAGGCTTTGGATGATGGTCAGGAATGAGATGAAGATGCAAACACCTGCCAGAACACCGAGCACATACCGAAGGAAGCCATCCCATGAGAGATATCCAGATAAGATGAAACTGCCAATGCCGTAAATGACATCTCCCATGCCGCTGCCAAGGCTTTTGGAAGCAAGCACATGCAGAAGGACGGGTTTGGGCAGCGACAGGTAGTAATCCAACCTGCCATTGGCAATGACCTCTCCCAGCGTGGTGAAGTGACCAAAGAAATATGCCGCCAGCCCCCAGGCGGTGGCGGCAATGCCGTACAACAGCATCATGTCCTGTAACGTCCAGCCGCGCACGTTCTTGAATTTGTCAAAATACAGGAACCAGAACATGAAATAGGCGCCGTTGTTGATCATCATGAAAATGATCTGGGTCAGGAATGCGGCGCGGAATTCTAGGGCGGCTTGCAGGTTGGCTTTCCAGAGGGCAAAGAGAAATTTGATGTTTTTCATATCATCCGCCGTTCACGGTCAGGACTTTTTCACTGCCGCGATATGCCAACGCGAGCAAGACGACCAGTACACCCACCCAGAACCATTGCCCTGCAAGCATTTGCAAAAAAAGGTCAAATTCCGGTTTTACGAACAGGCGCGCAGGGGCGTACATCATATAGGGGAAGGGGAGTACTCTCACGATCTCTTGCAGCCACTGGGGGAACAGGTCGAGCGGGAGCATCATCCCGCCGAGGACGAAGACGAATTTCTGGTAGATCAATTCGAACGAATTGGTCTCTTCCACCACGAACGCTGCCAGACCGATCAGCGCCATCATGCAGAAGTGCAGGATCCACGCGCCGACCATTGTGATCAGCGCCATGCCCCAGCCAAGCAGACTCGGCGGCGGTCCTGCCAGCAGCCAGGTTACGAGTATGCCGACCAGGATGTTGATGACGATGCGCATGAGCCCATCTCCCAGCCCGAAAGAGAAGTGATACAGCACAAAGTTGTACGGTTTGCTCAAGATGTATGCCACTTCGCCATTCTTGACCTGCTCAGAAATGATACGGTTCGTGCGCGGTCTGCCCAGTTCGATGGTCTCTGCCATCATCAGGTACCACATCATGTTGGCAAAGGTCAGCCCGTTGATCGAGGCTGTTCCGGCGATGATATATGTCGTTTGCCACAGACCGGCAAAAATGAACAGGAAGACAGCAATGCTCACCGAACGACCAAGGAAATCACCAGGGTAGGCGAGGTTATTGATGACCTGCATCTTCAAGATGGCGAGATATTTTTTCATGAGGACGCCGGCGCCGCCTCTCTGTAAATCTTTGCGATGACTTCTTCCAGCGGCGGGTCGGAAATGGTGATATCCACCAGTTCGCCGACACCGGAAAGATGTGCCAGCACGGAATCTACAGCGGTCTGATCGGTGTCGAAGCGCAGTTTCACGCCGTACCGCCCAACTTTGAGGATTTCCACGCCGTCGAGCCGGAAATTGGCGGGGACTTCCTCGGCGTAGCGGACTTCGACCAGTTTGGTGGTGAGATGTTTGCGCTTCAGATTCGAGACCTTGTCTTCGTACACGATCTGCCCGTGGTTGACGATGATGACGCGTTTGCAAAGCGCTTCCAAATCTCCCGCATCGTGGGAGGTGAGCAGCACTCCCACACCTTCCTCTTGATTCATTCGGCGGATCGCGTCGCGGATGTGTTGCTTGGCAACCACATCCAGCCCAATTGAAGGCTCATCGAGCAGGATCAACTTTGGGCGGTGAAGAAGCGAAGCGGCAACTTCGCAGCGCATCCTTTGCCCCAGCGATAGTTTGCGGACGGGAGTCTCCAGCAGATCCCGTATTTCAAACGCCTCGGCAAGGAGGTCGATCCGCTTTTGTGTTTCGCGGTCATCCAACTCGTAGATCTTACCGAACAGAAGGAAAGTATCGATGGCTGGCAGGTGATACCAAAGTTGTGGACGCTGCCCGAAGACTGTGCCGATCTGAAAGGCGAGTTTTTCGCGTTCTTTCCACGGTGTGAAGCCGAGTACCCTTGCTCCGCCGCTGCTGGGGTGCAGAATGCCCGTGAGCATTTTAATGGTGGTGGATTTACCCGCACCGTTCGGACCGATGAAGCCCAGCAGTTCACCTGCCTCCATGCGGAAGGAGATTCCGCGCACGGCTTCGACAGTGTTGTACTCCGGCTGGAACAATGCGCGCGCCGATGCCGCCAGGCCTGCGGCTTTGCGTTTGGATTGAAAGGCTCTCGTCAGTTGGTTGACTTCGATAGCGGTCATAATATTGTAAAATTACAAGGTTGGATTTCATAATATTATATAATACCCACGGTCGAAAATTGCATTTACTGTTGTTGATAATGGAACGATCTCTCCAAATAAGTCGTGTGTAAAGAGGTTTGATATGCGTAAGCTAGTTGTTGTGTTGTTGCTGGCGGTTTTGATGCAGGCATGTTCGATGAATGATATTTTCTTTCTGCCCGTCAGCACGCCTACTCCCAGCCCGTCACCGTTCATCACATTTACCCCGATCAATACCGCAGGACCGACAAGTACACCCATTCCCTCCCCTTCACCCACCATCGTACGGATTCCGACGCAGGACCCGAACCAGCCGTTGGCGACGTTCGCACCCATTCCGATTTTCACGGCAGCTGGTGCTGCTTCACAGGTTCCATTCCCTACCGCGGTGGGACCCGGCGCCGGGTTCGATTCGGTCACGGTTTCGGAAAGCAAAATATACTGGGGCGGATGCAAACATAATGAAGCGACCATCACCGCTACTGTGGATGATCCGGATGACGTGGTCAGTGTGGTCATCTTTACGCGCGTCAAAGACGAGAACGCTGAAGATTACACCCCCTGGACATCCGGTAATGTGATGTACAACAACGGCAACGGTTTGTTCACCTATCGCATGATCGGAAGCGAGATCGAGGGGCATAACCATTACCTCAGGTCGCGAGTGTTCTTTCAACTGGTCGCCACCGACATCGAAGGCGAAGAGATCGGACGCTCGCGTATTTTTACCGATATGATCTCGCTCTTCCCCTGCCTGTGTCTCGACCCAACCACGGGATGCCCGCCTACCGTCAAGCCGAACAACCCATGAAAAAAATTGCCACGCTCCTCATCTTCATTCTTTTTTCACTCTCGTGCTCCGTGGGGCAATTCCTTCCGGCTGAAGCCACCGCCACGCCTTCTTCCACAAGCACGATCACACATACCCCGCTGCCCACGGCAACGCCGGTCACGCCGACGCTGACATTTACCTCCACGCCCACGTTGATCGGTCTGAAAACTGCCACATTCACGCCGAGCATCACAGCGACCTCTCTGGCAACCGACACGCCACCCCCACAAGATACCATTACACCCACCATTCAAATGGACGGTTTTCTCTTCATCAACATTTCCCAAACCGAGATCTATAAAGGCTCCGTCTGCGAGCCGCTGACTGTGCGAATCTCCGCGCAAGTTCTGGATCGCGATACCATCCGATACGTGTTGTTGTTCGCCCGCTTCAAAAGCCTGACCTCGGAACGCGCCAGCAAATGGACCAATATCTCCATGCAGACCATCGGCGCAGGAACTTACTTCCACGACCTTTCCAGCGACCAAATGCTTGAAGATGCCTTCTTCCAAACCGCATGGATCGAATTTCAGATCGTCGCGACCAACCAATCAGGCAAAGAGATCGGGCGTACAGACATCTTCAAGGAACGGGTAAAAATGTTGGAATGCATCCCCACCGTCACGCCTACTTCCGCCACTGTGAGACCGTGATGGATTTTCCCGCCGATTTTATTCGATTGATGAAAGCCGCCACGCGCGTTGTTGTGCTGACCGGGGCTGGAGTCTCGCAAGAGAGCGGGTTGCGCACCTTTCGAGACGCTCAAACCGGACTTTGGGCGCAGTACAAGCCAGAAGATCTAGCCTCCCCTGAAGCCTTTGCACGCGAACCCAAACTTGTCTGGGATTGGTACGCCTGGCGCAGGGAGGCGGTTAAGGGCGTGCGACCCAACCCCGGGCATGATGCCATTGTCGCAATGGAACAGCGGATTCACGACTTCACGCTCATCACCCAAAACGTGGATGGATTGCATCGTTTTGCAGGCAGTAAAAATGTGCTGGAATTGCACGGCAATATTCAACGCGTGCGCTGTTCAGCGTGTGGAACGTTCACCGAAACCTGGGGCGATGACTCCGAAATGGTTCCGGCTTGTGAAATCTGTGGGGGACTGTTGCGACCAGACGTCGTCTGGTTTGGTGAAGCGCTGCCGCGCGCGGAACTCGAATCCGCGGTGCAGGCGTCGCGGGCGTGCCAGGTCTTCTTTTCCATCGGCACATCCGGCTTGGTACAACCTGCGGCATCCCTCGCTCATGCCGCGCGGAACAATGGTTCTGTAGTTATCGAAGTCAACGCCGAGCCCACACCGCTGACCCCCAACGTGGATTTTGCCTTCCACGGAAGATCGGGGGAAATTCTGCCGGAATTGGTGAAGGCAGTATGGGCGAACTAAAACGTCTTGGCAGGCGGGGTTATTCCAGCGTATCCATCCAGAGTTTTGTGTCTTCTGCCTTCACCGCCCGCTCTGCTTCATGGAGGAGCATGTTCAAACTACGCCTGCGCCTGAACGGGGCGTTGGGCGGCAAATAGTGTGGGGGGATGGGGATTGGCAGGCTATTTTGAGAGATGTTGAAACATGGTGTGAAATGCTGGATGAGTAGCCGCTCCGAGGCGTTCAAATCATTCCCCACCTCATTGAATTGTTCGGCGCGCGAACTCAGCAACTCAATTGTGAAGTTCATGGACTGGGGCCAGTTGCACCAGACGAAACGCCCAACGATGGAATGCCCTTTGAAGCCGCTGAGCAAATGCTCCCAAACGCGCGCAAAGGCAAGGTGCGATTGCCCGACGTAAAATACAACATCCTGATCTCGAAATAGATACAGGTCCAAGCCTTTCCAATCTGCAGGACATTGTTCGACAAGTAGAAAGCGTTTCAGTGAAGTCGCAATATGGTTCATGAGATAGGTCTACCCCAAGAGGGTATGACCTGCCTATTCTAACTGAACATTTGCGAAACAGTCTGTGCGTATTTGTTTAAACTCTTTTCAAGATCTGAGATGCTTTCGTCAAAGTTGTAGATCTTTACGGCTACCTTTGTATCCCATGCTCCAAAATGTGATTTTTCGAATTCATGATAAATATAACTGGGGTTATCCTGGGTCGTTTTCACGATGAAACAAGGAGAGTCATATGCCACTTCGCCATATGGATAGGGATTCAACAGCATTTGGTTTTCCGTCTTTACTGCAAAACAGGTTGGGGTTCCCCTATACAGCCTTACATTTTCCGGCGGAACTTTCCAATCTCTCAAGATTCGCAAACTCTCCAAAATTTCCGCTCCAATATCAGATGATTGTCGCCCTTCCTGACCGGCTCTAAGGTCGGCAACAACAGGATGGGTTAAGAGAAATTTGACAGCTACGCCCCCTTGCGATACTTTGAAGTGAAGTTTATCTGCAAGTTCCTTGTACTTATCCTTTTTGAGAAGACCTTTTAGGGACGATCCAACAATCATGATTTCCCGGGTCTCTGCGTCGATAGCTGATGAAAAAGCTGCGAGGGCAATTTCCCGATTCCTGAAAGGCTTGATGACTCCAGCATCTTCCAAAGACTTCAAAACATCTATTTCACTCCTGTATTTATCCAGGATCTCTGTGTTCTCAGCCCGGTATTCATGGAGCATTTGTTTTATTTGCTCCTGCATTTCCGGGCCCAGACGGTCTCTCACCTCATTCAATACAGGTTGGGTGAGTTCAAACTTAATTTCTTGAAATAGAAAGAGTCTGAATAATTGAGCGACTATGGCGGATGGCGCCATCGCTACCCCTGTATTGACGAGAATTACATTCATTAAAGAGCCGTTTGGGAAGCCCAATGTCCCGATCACAATTAATGCAGTCCCCAACAAGAATAATAACAAAATGGCGAAGGAGTATCCGCCAGACCATATATCTGATGCTTTTATCGTTTGCTTGGATTCGGAATTGCTTTTCATAATCAGCCTCCAGGCTTTGAAAAAAATTATTATGAAAGTGCGTGTATGCCGCTAAACGATGTTTTCTGAAAAAGCTCCTATAAGATCAAAGGATTGAAATAAGATATGTGAATTATATCACTATCTTTCTGCCCGACCAAAACCATAACTGCACATCCAATTCTCGAGCATCAACAACAAGATGCTGCAAACTGGTCGATCTACTTTATTGGGAAAACTGTCAAAACCTGTTAATCTGTTTTTTTGTAAGCGAAACCCGCCGCCGCTCTCCGCGGCGGCGGGCAGTGGTCAATCGTATAGAACGTGTTGCAAGCGCGGAGTATTCCGGGGTAGAGAATTTTTCAGCCTGCCTGGCACCCACGAAAGTGAACTGGTTTTACTTCAGCACGATTCCGCTGCGCGGTGGAAGGGTGATGCGATTGCCATCGATGACCGGAGTCCCAAACAGAATCTTCGGCGTTCTTCCAAAATCATATTCAAAATGCCGGTTCGTGTTCGATGCGTTGAACGCCGTGATGACCGTGTCATCTTTGAGCGTGCGGGCGAAGACCATCAGATCATCCTCAGTGTGGACGCGTTTGTATTCGCCGCGTCGCAGCGCCTTTTGACCTTTTCGCAGGGCAATACATGCCTTGGCGTAGTTGAGCAGGTCCATGTCCCATTTCGCCTCATCCCACGGGAAAGCCTTGCGGCAATCCGGGTCGTGCCCGCCATCCACACCCACTTCATCACCGTAGTAGATGCATGGTGCGCCGGGCATGGTAAAGAGGAACAGCCATGCCAGTTTGAGCGAGTTCTTGTCACCGTTGGCACACGAAAGGAATCTTGGCATATCGTGGCTATCCAACAGATTGAGCTGCGCGAACGTAATATCGGTTGGATACAAATTCAGGATGCGATCCACTTCGTCTGCGAAAGTTTTGGCATGCATCCGATGGACGCGATCTTTGAGCCCGCCTGCTTGATGAATGATATCCATGTTGAGGTGACCATCTGCGAAGAAACTCAACGCAGCTGCCGTGAAGAGATAGTTCATCACCGCATCGAACTGGTCACCCTGAAGCCAGCGCTGCGCCTCATGCCAGATCTCGCCGACAATGTACGCCTCCGGGTTGACCGCTCGCACACGGCGGCGGAATTCACGCCAGAACTCATCGTCATCGATCTCGCCCGGAACATCCAGCCGCCAGCCGTCAATGCCAAACTTGATCCAATACTCCGCCACATCGAAAAGGAACTCGCGCACAGCGGGTGTATTCGTGTTGAACTTCGGCAGCGCGGGCAAATTCCACCATGCGCGATAGCCAATCGCGGTCAGGCTGTCTTCCTGCCCCAATAATTTCTGCTCATGCGGCGAAGGATACGCGCCCCAATGTTTGCGTCCTCTCAGTCGCTCTTCATCGAAGTGAAACCAGTCCTTGTATGGGGATGCCGCACCCGTTTCCAGCACGTGACTAAACTGCCAGAACCCGCGCGAAGCGTGATTGAATACGCCATCCAACACCACACGGATCTCACGCTTGTGCGATTCCTTCAACAACTTCTTCAACGCATCATTTCCGCCCAGGAGCGGATCCACGTTGTAATAATCAAAGGTGTGATAACGATGATTCGAAGCCGACGCAAAGACCGGGTTGAAATAGATCGCGGTGATTCCCAGGTCTTGCAAGTAGTCCAACTTCTCGATCACGCCATACAAGTCGCCGCCCTTGAATCCATGATGAGTGGGCGCGCTGTCCCATGCTTCGAACCCAAGATCGGGCATCTGTTTACTGCGTGCAAAACGGTCGGGGAAGATCTGATAAAAAACGGCATCCTTCACCCAGTTTGGTGTGGTCATAAAGTTTCTCGTCCTTATGGAATAAATTTGATGACGTACATTGCGTACGGATTCAGACTCTCGAACGGTTGGTACGGCTGAAAAGAGTCACTGCTTCGTTCCGGAACCTGAGCCTGACCCTCGCCAAAAAGCGTTTCCACGCCGGCAAAGGATTCCGCCAGCCCGGCTTGGTTGAGGTCAATGGCATACTCGTTGATGGGTTCCCTGGTCAGGTTCGCCAGAACGAGGTAGGTTCCACTTGCATCTGCACGCAGGTTGACAAAGATACCAGAATTTCCCGCATCCAACAGGCGGATGTCAGCAGTTTGTAATGTGGAGAATTCCTTCCGCAAACGGATCAATGTCCGATAATGCTCCAGCAGGGAAGCCGGGTCATCGGTTTGTGTCTCGACGTTGTTTTGCGCATAGTCAATTCGAGGTGCTCGCCAAGGTTCAGCCGTGGAAAAGCCTGCAAACTCGTCTGCGCTCCATTGCATTGGCAGGCGGATATCTTCATCCGGCTTTTGCCCCTGCATGCCGATCTCTTCGCCGTAGTAGATGTATGGCGTTCCGGGCGAGGTCAGCATCAAGAACGCTGCCATCTTTGCCTTGTCCATGTTCCCGTTGAAAACGGACATGACGCGGTTCTGGTCGTGGTTGGTGAGGAAGGTGGCGAAGTTGAAATCGGGCATATCCATTTGTGCGAACTTGATCGCGCTGACAATGCCGGAGTTTGCGCCGCCGTTTGTGCTGTTCACAAATCCGCTCGACATTTCGAAGTTGAAGATGTGGTCGAGTTCACTGCCTGTGTACATTTTCACCACTGAAGAGCCCGCACCGAACACTTCACCGATGGTGTAAGCCTGCGGGTCTTGTGCCTTGTATGCCGTGTAAAAATCTTTGAGCCAGGCATGGGTGGCAGGCGTGTTCTCCAATTTTCCATCCACCTCGATGAGATGTTTGACCGCATCTACGCGGAAGCCGTCGATGCCGATTTCGTTCAACCAGTAATCGGTGATCTTGAGCATTTCCTCCGTCACGGCGGGGTTGTTGTAATTCAGGTCGGGCATGCCTTCCCAGAAGTAGCCGTAGTAATAGCCGTTCTCTGTCTCATGCCAACTGCCTGCGCCGGGTTCCTCTGCCCAGACGTAGTATTCTCGATAGGGTGAATTAGGATTGGAATTTGCCTCCAAGAACCAGGGATGCTGACTGGAAGAGTGGTTGATGACGAGGTCTATGATGATGCGGATGTCCCGCTCATGCGCTTCATTCAGGAGATTTTTGAAATCGCCCATTGTGCCGTATTCGGGGTTGACGGCGTAGTAGTCGAGCACGTCGTAGCCGTGATAGGAGGGGGAGGGGTGGATGGGCATCAGCCAGATGGCGTTGATCCCCAGCGCTTCGAGATAATCCAGTTTTTGGGTGATTCCGTTGAAGTCGCCAATGCCGTCTCCATCCGTGTCGTAGAACGAGCGGACGAAGATTTCGTAGAAAACTGCGTTGTTCCACCAGTCGCTGGTGCGAATTTGCGGCGTAGGTGTGGCTGGGGATGTTGAATCCGCTTTCGGGGCGGGAGAAGCGCAAGCCGATAGAACAGTTAAAAGCAAAAGGGTGGAGAAAAGTCGCTTAACCATGTATGAGCCTAAGGGAAAAAATTTCCTCTTCCTTCTCGTGAAAGAAGAAAGAGGAAATGTGGGTTTTGCGCTGAATGTGGCTTAGCCTTTGACGCTGCCAGTGGTAAGACCGCCGACGATCTGCTTTTGCAGGGCGATATACACGACTGCAACCGGGAGCGCCACAATGACCGCCATGGCAGCGAAGCGGTTCCACGGGATGCTGTTGGCGTATTGACCGGTCATGTTGTAGAGGGTCATCGCCAGGGTGTAATCTTTGGGTTGTGATAGGAACAGCCATGTCAGCACGAACTCCTGCCAGTGCCCGATGAAGCCCAGGAAGAAGGTGACCGCGAGTTGCGGCATGGCGAGCGGAATGACGATCTGCCAGAAGGTTTGGTTGGCGTCCGCGCCGTCGATGGCGGCGGCTTCTTCGAGTTCGCGCGGGATCGTGTCTAGGTAGCCTTTCAGATTCCAGACTGCAAACGGGAGGGCGGAGGCGGTCATGGCGATGCCGACGCCGAAAAGCGAGTCGCGCAGATTGAACTGCACCCTGCCTTTGCCATCGTCACAGGTGGTGATGGGTTGAATGGCAACGGTGTTGTCGGCACATTGTTTGACCTGTACCTGGTTGAGCAACAGGTACAGCGGCGTACTCAACCCCACGGCTGGCATGAGCAGCGGGATGAATACCAGCACCATGAGCACTTCGCGCATTTTGAATTTGAAGCGTGAGAAGGCGTAGGCGGCGCTGACCGCGATGAACAGGGCGACCGCGCCAACGCCCATCGAGAGGACGAAGCTATTCCTGAGCAGTTCGATAAATGTGACCGGGTTGCCGGTGGGTTTGTCCAACACTTGCTGGTAGGCGACGAAGGAGATTTCCTTGGGAAGGATTTCCAGCTGCGATGGGCGTGTGGTTTTCGAACTGAACGACAGGGTGACGATGTACATGATGGGGAACATCACCGTGATGAGGATGGCAAGCGCGACCACTTGCAGCAGCAATTGGCGCCAGAGTGGCAGGCTGCGTCCACCGGTTTGACCGGAGGTGTTCATGTTCAAAAAACGTACGATTGGGTTTTTGTTGGTTTGAGGTTGAACAGCCATGTTACGCCTCCTGGTAGTTTTGAGTGGCGCGTGTAATGCGGTTGGTGATGAGGAAGACCACCAGTGCCACAAAGAAGATGATGACTGCGAATGCCGCTGCCACACCATACCAGCGCAGGTTGCGGACAAGGTTGTACGCGAAGGTGACAAGGAGTTCGGTTGTACGCGCCGGACCTCCTCCCGTCATGAAGAATACGAAGTTGAAAAGATTGAACGTTAGGGTAAAGCCATACACGGCGGCGGGGATCATGGCAGGGCGCAGCAGCGGAACGGTAATGCCCCAGAACTGCTGGCTGCCTGTGGCTCCGTCGATGGAGGCGGCTTCGTACAAATCTTTGGGGATGGATTGCAAGGCGCCGGTCGCCACGACAGACATGAAGGGCCAGCCGAGCCAGAAATTGGCGATCATCATCGCGTAGTAGGCAAGGGTGAGCGGCGCGCCGGGCAGGAATCCGGGGATGGGCGGGCGCACGTCTTCAAACCAGCGAATGTAGATCGGGTCTGTTCCGCCGAAGAAAGCCATTGAGAGCGAGGTAAGCAGCTGATTCATTGCCCCGTACCGTTCATCGAAGATGTTCGTCCAGACGGTGGCGACGACGAGCGGTGGAACAACGACAGGAAGGATATACACCGCGCGATAGATTCTTTTCAGCCAGAGTCCTTCGGTATTAAGCAGGACGGCGATCAACACACCGGCGGGAACATGCAAAAATACATTGCTGATCGCCCACCAGAAATTGAAGGTAAGCACGCGGAAAAAATTGAAGTTCTCGACCGGCAGGGCAGCCGTGAAAATATCAATGTAGTTTTTGAGTCCGATGAATTCCAGCTCGGGCGATTTCAGTCCCAACAACAGGTGCTTGGATTCGAAGTTGGTGAATGAAATGATGACCTGGTAAATGAGCGGGTAGAATGTGATCACCCCCATGATCAGAAAGGCGGGCAACAGATACAGATATGGCAGGACCGCGTTCTTTTGTTTCGATTTTTTGAAGGAAGATTTGGCAACTGCCATGGTTGTCTCCTCAGTAAATCTTTTCCACTAATGAAGGGAGAGCGGACAAGTTCCCTTGTCCGCTCCCTTTTTACGAAAATCTGAAACTACTTGGTGGCGCTTTCGAAGGCAGTCGCGACCCAGTCGGCAGCCGGGGTTCCGGCATCGAAGACCTGGTCGGTTCCGCAGAAGTTGCCCCAATAATTGCCCATGGCTTCCACCTGCGGGCGGAAGTAGGCAGTGGAGAACGCATCGAGCAGACCCTGAATGAGCGGGTCGGTCACTTCAACAGTGGTGTTCGCAGGAACGTGACCGGCTTCGTCCATCATCATTTGCTGTGCGGCAGTGTTGGTCAGGTAGAGAGCGACCTCGATGGCAGCTTCCGTGTTCTGGCTGTTCGGGTTGAAGTAGAAGCCGTCCACACCGAGCAGCGGGTTGGAAGCGCCGCCAGGACCGGCGGGGATCGGGGCTACGCCGAGCTTGTCGCCGAGCGCATTGCGGTAGTCACCCATTGCCCAGTTACCATTGGTGATTGCGGCAACAGAACCTTCGGTGAAGGGAGCGAGACCATCGCTGTCATTGCGGGGCCAGCCGTTTTCAACGGAGATCTGGTACAGGTCGTTGAGGTAAGACATCGCATCGGCAACCTTCGCCTGGTTGTCAGCACCGGTCACAAAACCGAACTGGTCATCGAAGATCTGTCCGCCGAAGGAGCCGAAGAAGCCCCAGTGGTGGTAGCAGCCGAAGGACACAGCCACCGGCGTGCCGCCTTCCATCATCGCCTTGAGGTCATCGGTCGTGGCGGGAGGAGTGGGCATCAGATCGGTGTTGTACCAGAGGACGACAGCCTTCATCGACTCGGGGATACCGTACATCTTGCCGTCGTACATCATGCCGCCCTGGGAGAGTTCACTGTAATCGCCGAGCTTGCCTTCAACGAGGGCGGTAATATCTGCAATCGTTCCAGCGCGGGCCTGTCCGCCGAGGTTGTCGTTCGGAGCGATGAACATGTCCGGACCGCCGCCCGCAGCGACATCGGTGTCATACTTGTTGAAGATGTCGTTGAAAGGAACCTGGAGGACATTGATGGTGATGTTCGGCAGGTCGGTCTTCGCCTGCTCGAGCAGTTTGGCGAGAGCCGCTTCTTCAGCGGATCCGGTGCCGTAGGCATGCCAGAAGGTGACTTCACCCTGGGTGGTCGAGGCGCCGCCACCGCCGCCACAGGCAGCGAGCGCGAGGGAGGCAATCACCAACACGCTCAACAAAGCGAGAAAATTCTTTTTCATTCTCTTTTACTCCTTGAAATGATTTGAAAACGTTGCTTTCTTTTTCGGTGGAGTCGAAATGATGATTTTATCAGGTAGGGGCGATCACCTCCTTACGGTGTTCGATTATCGAATCGCTTCTTCGGTAGTTGCATCAAAGACGTGGAACTTGTCCATGTCGAAGATCACCTGGGTTTCGTCGCCCACGCGGCGGTGCGAGCGCGGATCGACACGGGCGATGAACGTATTCTTTCCGTTGACAAGATAGAGGAAGGTCTCATTACCCATCAACTCGGTCACATCCACTTTGGTATTCACCTTCTCACCGTGGATATTCGGCGGGGCAAATTCGGGATCGTGGATGTTTTCAGGGCGGATTCCAAAAACAACCTTCCTGCCATCCATGGATTTATAAGGCGCGGCAAGCGCATCAGGAATCTGGACCTTGAAGTCGCCTGTCTCCACATACATTTTCTCCCCGCTCTTTACCAGCGTCGCCGGGAAGAAGTTCATCGCAGGCGAGCCGATGAACCCAGCCACGAACAGGTTATTGGGGCGGTCGTAGAGATTTTGCGGCGTATCCAGCTGCTGCAAGATACCCTTGTTGATCACCGCGATGCGACTCGCCATCGTCATGGCTTCGGTCTGGTCGTGGGTCACATAAATGAAGGTGGTTTGCAGGCGCTGGTGCAGCTTGCTGATCTCGGCGCGCATCTGAACACGCAGTTTCGCATCAAGGTTGGAGAGCGGCTCATCAAAGAGGAAGACCTTCGGTTCGCGCACGATGGCGCGACCAACCGCAACACGCTGACGCTGACCGCCCGAAAGCTGGCGCGGCTTGCGCTGCAACAGATCGGTGATGCCCAGAATCTCCGCCGCTTCACTGACCCGGCGCTGGATCTCATCCTTGGGGGTTTTCCTCAGCTTCAAGCCGAACGCCATGTTGTCGTACACGGAGAGATGCGGATACAAAGCATAAGACTGGAAAACCATGGCAATGTCTCGGTCCTTCGGCGCAACATCATTCACCACGCGCTCACCGATTAATATCTCACCTTCGGTGATCTCTTCCAATCCAGCCAGCAGGCGCAGGGCGGTTGTCTTCCCGCAGCCCGATGGACCCACCAATACAAGGAATTCCTTGTCCTCAACCTCAATGTTGAGGCTCTTGATGATCTCCAGATCACCAAATCGTTTAATTACATTTTTGTACGTAACACTTGCCATGATTGACCTCCAGTCTTAAGAATATGGTGCTTTTATTATAATCACAAGAACGTTTTTTGACCTATGCTTTGGAAGACGGATTTAGTTGTCTGGTCAAACAAAAACCCCTACATTTGCAGGGGTTTTCCGGTTCTTGCCGATTCAAGCAGGCGCAGAATGGCGGCGATATTTCCACGACTGTCGGCAAGAGAAATGCGCGGGGCGTTTCCGTCGATAGCCGCCTCGCACATATCTTCGACTTCACCCAGATACAACTCGCTCCCTTTAATGCGGATCCTTTGCTGCTCGTCTCCACGGGTGAGTTGGATCTCGGTTTTGAGCCCTGGTTTGAACGGCTGCGGAATGTATAGAACACCTTCTGTGCCGACGATTTCCATGTGCGAGCGGGAATGGGATTTGAAGCCGCAATCGAACTGCATGTGGACTCCGCTCCCAAAACGCATTTGTCCGTGGAAGGATTCATCGATCCCACCCGGACCTTCAACCTGCCAGCCGAAAACTTCGAGCGGCTCCTCCCCGAGAATCATGCGCGCATACGAGATCGGGTAACAGCCTACATCCCAGAGACTGCCGCCGCCCATTTCTTTTATGTTGCGATAGTTCCCTTGGCGGGCGAGCATAAAGCTGAAGGCTCCCTTGATTAATTGCAATTTGCCAAGTGCGCCGCTATCGACAATCTCTTTTACTTTAATTGTCTGTACATGATGCCGATACATGAACGCTTCTGTTAGTACCTTGCCGGTTTCCTGTGCGGCGGCGATCATCGCATCCACTTCGGCGAGGGAGAGCGCGAACGGCTTCTCGCAAAGGACATGTTTTCCAGCGCGCAAGGCATTGATCGTCCACTCGGCGTGCAGGTGATTGGGCAACGAATTGTAGATGACGTCGATCTCCGGGTCGGCGAGCATGGCTTCGTAACTTCCGTACGCGCGCGGAATCTTCCACTCGCGGGCGTAGGCGTCGGCGTTGACCTGGCTTCTCGAAGCAGCTGCCAGTAAGCGGGTCCGTTTTGAAGCGCGCAGGGGTTTGATCAACTCCTGGTTGATCTTTGCCGTCGAGAGCAGTCCCCAGTTAAGAATTTTTTCCATGGTCTGTCCTCCTGTTCAAAATGAAGACAAAGAAGAGGGTGAATGCAGCGAGGATGATGGTGGTGATGAAGCCGGTTTCCAGTCCTAAGAAATCACTGCTCCAAGCGATGAGCCACGGACCGAGCATACCGCCCAAGCCGGAGAAGGCAAATAAGACGCCAAGGATGGTGTTGAGGTTTTCGTGCTGCGCGTCGGAGACAGCGGCGGTGAGTGTGGGGAAGATGATGGAAAAGAAGAAACCTGTCAATGGGATCAGAATGTGATAGTCGGTGAAAATGCCGAGCGTCAGGCTGAGTACGGCAAGCAACGTGGCGGTGAGCACCGAGCGGAGATATCCCAGCCGGTGAACGACAAAACCGCCAAGTAGACGCCCAACCATGAGCATTCCAAAGAAGAATGCCAGCGCCTGATTGCTTGATTCCACGGAGACACTGCGCACGTCCTGAAGATATGCCACCAGCCAGGAGGCGAGACCGATCTCTGCGGCAACGTAGAACAACATTGCGCCGTAAAAGAGTGGCAGGTGATTCTTAAAAGCCACTTTGGGTATGTTTCGAAAATCGAGCGAGGTTTTTTCTTCCGCTTTTGGGAAGCGCAGAAGCAGTGAGAAAAGCAAAAGGATGCCGATGGGCAGCAGGTCCCAGCGGATGATGTCACGCCAGAAGACGCCCATCCCGAACATCCAGCTTGCGAAGAGCGGTGCGAGCATGGCGCCCAACCCGTGCATCACTGCCATCAGGTTGAGGTACAACCCTTTTTGTTCGCGGTATACGCTGACGATGATGGCATTGGGACCGAGTTCGAAAGCGCCCAACCCCAAGCCTATGATAAAGAGCGAGGCTGCCAGCAGGGAGGCGGTTGCGAGGGTGCTGTAACCGCCGACGCCAATTGCGAGGAAAATGCTTGCGATCACCATGACGATCTTGAGACCGAAGCGGTCTGCCAGGATGCCGGTAAGGAGTGTGGCGATCAGGAAGCCAAGATATTCACCGAAGAAGATATTCCCGCCGGTGCCATAGTCGATGTTCAATTCGGCGATCATGGAAGGCAGGGTGGGACCTTTGAGATTATCGGTAAAACCGAAGATGAAGAATGCGAAGAAACAGATTGCTGTCAGGAGGAGGGTATTAAGTCTGGTTGATTTTTGCATTGGAAAATAACAGGGCTGGTCACCCAGCCCAGGGAATGGTTAGCCTGTGAACACCTGCGGCATATTGCGCAGGAAACCCCTGTTGGGAGGAACAGCGTTCTCTCCTCGCAGGATCAGTCGTGGGTTGTGGAAAAACAAAAGAGTATGCCCCGGGACGCGATCACCTCCGTCCGATGGTTATTGGATGCGAGAGGGCGTCGTCCACCACGATGGCGATCGCGCCGATCAGGCTGGCATCGGGACCAAAGGTGGAAAGCTGCACTTCCACCTGCTGACCGATCTCATGCATGGAATATCGTCTGACCGTTTCTTTGACGGCCGGCAGTAGATACTCTCCGGCTGTACTCAACGGTCCACCGAGAATAACCTTTTCAGGATTGAAGATGTTAACCAGGCTGGCAAAGCCCTGCCCCATGGCATGCCCAGCTTCCGCGAACGAATCAATGGCTTCGGCATCACCCGCATCTGCTGCCTGTTTAATGAGCGGAATATTCAGGGGCGAATTGTGCTCCGACATCAATTTGGGAATAATGCTGGAGCGCCTCACTTCCAGGCGTGCCTGCACCCGCTGAATGATCGAATATTGGTTGGCATAGGTTTCCCAGCAGCCACGGTTTCCGCAGTGACAGACATTCTGCGACGGTTCTGCCATGATGGGGGAGTGACCGATCTCACCAGCGTACCCGTTCTTGCCGCGGTACAGTTTTCCGTTCAGGAACAGCCCCCCGCCAATGCCAACCCCTGCAAACACAAAAATAAAATCCTGACATTGCCGCGCTGCGCCGAAGAGATGCTCGGCGATCGCCGCTGCGTTTGCATCGTTTTCAACGAACACCTTTAGCTTGGTCTGTTCCGAAAATATCTTTACGAATGGGACGTTTCGCCAATGCAAGTTCGGGGCGAAGATTAAGATCCCTTTTTCCACATCCACGGTTCCGGGTGTGGCAAGACCCATTCCCAAAAAATGATAATTCTTTTTTCTACCGGTGATCATCGCCTCTTTGACGATGCGCAGCGTCTGGTTGATCATCCTATCCTGATCTTCCGATGGGTCAGCGTCTTCGCGCCTGCGCCAGACGATACTGCCAAGAAAGTCCGTCACCGCAACAGATACAAAATCCACACCGAGTTCAATGCCGATGACATACCCCACCTGCGGGTTGACTTCCAGTAAGGTTGCCGGGCGACCCGCGCCGCCTATATTGCTGCCTGATTCATGAACAAGGTTTCGCTCCAGAAGTTCATCCACCAAACTCGAGACCGTGGATTTGTTCAAGCCCGTGATGGATGCCAGCTGCGCGCGGGAAACCGGCGCCTGATTGTGTATGAGGCGCAAAACCAACGAGAGGTTGGTCTCGCGCACGAATGCCTGGTCTGCCGTGATTTTAGTATTCATATGAATTAGTATGTTGGAGCAACAAACTAATTATAGTGATTTGGAAAAGTTTGTCAAATTAATTAAAGAATCTCAGGTTCAACACCCGCTTCACACCAGACGTTGAACCTGATTCTGTTCCTGTGAATTTGATCCCCGCTGAAAAAAGAGGACGGTCGTTTTGCAGCGGCCGTCCTCCGTTTGTTTACTTAACTTTCAGCGCATCCCAACCGGCATACCTGGCAGTATCTCCCAGTTCCGACTCGATGCGCAGGAGCTGGTTGTACTTCGCCACGCGATCCGAGCGGGCGGGGGCGCCCGTCTTGATCTGACCGGTGTTGAGCGCCACAGCAAGGTCTGCGATGGTGGCATCTTCCGTCTCACCAGAGCGATGCGACGTGACCGCACGCCAACCCGCGCGATGGCAAAGATCCACGGCTTCGATGGTCTCGGTCAATGAACCGATCTGATTGACCTTCACAAGCAGAGCATTCGCAGCATCTTCCTTGATCGCCCTGCGGACGCGTTCGGGATTCGTGACGAGCAGGTCATCACCGACGATCTGGCACTTGTCACCGACGGTCTTAACCATCAACTTCCACGCATCCCAATCATCCTGCGCGAGACCGTCTTCAATGGAAACGATGGGGTAGTCCTTGACCCACTTCGCCCAGAATTCCACCATCTGATCGCCGGTCAATTCTTTGCCTTCCTTGCGCAGGTTGTATTTCTTGGTCTTCTCGTCGTACAGTTCCGAAGCGGCGGGGTCGAGCGCAATCGCCACCTGTTCACCACGACCAGCTTTGAATCCGGCTTTCGCAACCGCAGCGAGGATCAGTTCAATCGCTTCGTTGTTCGCCTTCAGCGCAGGCGCATACCCGCCTTCATCACCGACGAGCGCGCTATAGCCTTTTTCCTTCAGGACAGATTTAAGAGCATGGTAAATTTCCGCACCCCAGCGCAAACCTTCAGAGAAGGACGATGCGCCGAACGGCATGACCATGAACTCCTGCATATCGGTGCTTTGCCAGCCAGTGTGAGCGCCGCCGTTCATGATGTTCATCATCGGCACAGGCAGCACATGCGCGTACACGCCGCCGAGGTAGCGATAGAGCGGCATGCCAAAGGAATTGGCAGCGGCTTTGGCAACTGCCAGGCTCACGCCCAGAATCGCGTTCGCGCCGAGCTTGGATTTGTTCGGTGTGCCATCCATGTCGAGCAATTCCATGTCGATGGCTTTCTGCTCGGCAGCATCCCAACCGAAGAGCGCGTCTGCAATCACGCCGTTGACATTGGCGACCGCATTCGCCACACCCTTGCCGAGGTAGCGCTTCTTGTCACCGTCACGCATTTCAAGCGCTTCGTGCTCGCCCGTGGATGCGCCCGACGGGACGGCAGCGCGCCCCCACGACCCATCCATTAAGACGACTTCCACTTCCACAGTGGGGTTGCCGCGTGAATCGAGAACTTCCAGCGCGGAGATGCTTTCAATCGTTGTGTCCATTTTGTACTCCTGGGGTTATTATCTAAAACCAGACCCTATTTTTGAATCATCTAGACTGGTTTTGAATTGGAATGTTAGGTGGAATTGACCGTCTGGTCTCCATACCTGCTTCAAGTATAATCCCAAACCTTGTGAGAGGAAAATCTTGTCTGAAACTGCGTTTTTTGACCCTCGAGAACGATTACATTTCTCGTTTCGATCTACCCCGTTTCGAAAGTCCGTTGTTTTTTTGCTGGGCAGCATCTTCAAACTCGTTATGAAATTGGATGTTCAGGGTGTCGAAAACCTGCCCACCGATGGGGCGGTGGTTCTGGCTGCCAACCACGTCACCAATTTCGACGTGATCCCCATGCAGCTGAGCATTCCGCGTCCCATCTTCTTCATGGGCAAAGCCAGCTTATTCAAGATTCCCATCTTTGAAGCCGCCATCCGCGATCTGGGTGCATTTCCCGTCTATCGCGGCGAAAAGGATGAATGGGCGCTTCGTCATGCTGCGCGTGTGTTGGAAAACCGACAAGTGCTTGGCATGTTCCCCGAAGGGACCCGCTCCAAAGGCAAGGGACTCGGCGTTGCCAAAACCGGCTCTGCCCGCCTCGCTCTCGACGCAAACTGTCCCATCGTCCCCATGGCAGTGGTCGGCACCGATAACTTTTTCAAACGCTTCCCCAGACGGAATCCTGTCATCATCAAGATTCTTCCGCCAATCCTCCCCAAACCTGGCGAGACTCCGCTTGCGCTTATGGACCGTGTGATGTTTGCCCTCGCCAGCGAACTGCCCGACACCATGCGTGGAGTCTACGCCGAGGTGCCAAAAGGATTTGGGTAGACATGCTTGCCGACCAAGCGGATCGAATCTGAACTGTTATTTTCTTTTATAATGAACCTCGTCTATTACGGACAAAAGTGAGGTTCTCTGAATGAAACATAATCGAAAAAATCTGACGATCCTGTTGCTTGTGGTGGTGATCCTCTCCGCTTGCGGCAGTGCCGAACCGGAAGAACAAATCACCACCGAAGATGCCTTTATGACCCTTGCCGTTGGAACGATGGTATCAGGATTCTTCGAGACCCAGACCGCCATGGTCACGCCGACACCCCTCAGCACGAATACACCACTCCCGACAAATACATTCCTCCCCACATCCACAGTTGCCAATACCCAGCCACAACCAGCTGCATGGACCCCAACGTTTGTTTTCTACACATTCACCCCGGCTCCTATATTGCTGACACCGTCTATCACCGGAACCCTGCCGACCGCCACCGTAAACTCAGGTTCATTGGGATACGGCTGTAACAACCTTGCCTTCGTTCGCGATGTGAATTACCCAAGCGGGACGGTTGTCGCGCCGGGCGAAGATTTCGTCAAAACATGGAAGGTCGAAAACACTGGCACCTGCGACTGGAAGTATGTATATACCCTATCCATTGTCAACGACCCTTACTTTGATTCATCATGGAACAAGCTTGGGAAGATCGTCAACCCCGGGCAGTGGGCGGAACTATCCGTGATCGTCACCGCTCCGCAAAAAGAAGGAACCTACACCGCCTATTGGCGCTTCACAGATGGCATCAATGCCTTCGGTGCTACCCTTGCATTGACGGTCGTTGTGCAAAAATAGCAAAGGAGCCTGAAAATTCTACTGTCGCAAACTCCGACGGACGTGGAATCTTCGGGATTCCAAATCACATATGCAAGAGACCTCCGTTCCGGAGGTCTCTGTTTTCTTAATTCCTGGCGCGTTCCTTCGCCGCTTTCAGCAAACCTACGAACAATGGATGGGGTTTCATCGGGCGCGATAAAAACTCAGGGTGGAACTGGCTGGCAACCATATACGGGTGGTCTTTCAATTCGATGATCTCCACCAAACGCCCGTCGGGAGAAAGACCGGAAAAGACCATGCCATGCTTCTCAAAGCGCTCACGGTATGCGTTGTTGAACTCAAACCGATGCCGATGTCTCTCGTCCACGCTGGGAACGCCATAGGCGTTGCCAGCCTTCGTCCCCTGTTGAAGCAGACACGGGTAGAGTCCGAGGCGCATCGTCCCGCCCATGTCGGTGATGGAGCGCTGGTCGAGCATCAGGTCAATGACGGGGTGTTCTGTTGCGCGGTCAAACTCTGAGGAATTGGCTTCCTCCAGATCCAGCACATTGCGGGCGAATTCGATGGACATGACCTGCATCCCAAGGCACAACCCAAGATAAGGAATTTTGTTCTCGCGCGCATACCGTGCCGCTAGGATCTTTCCTTCCACCCCGCGCGAACCGAACCCGCCGGGCACGAGAACCGCATCCGCTTTTTTAATGATCTCCCACCCTTTGTCTTTTTCAAGATCAGCGGAATGAACCCAGCTGATGGACACTTCCACACTGTTGGCGAGCGCAGCATGTTTTAACGCCTCGCGCACCGACATGTAGGCATCCTGCAACTCGACATACTTTCCGACCAGCGCCACATTGACGGTTGGCTTTTCTTTCTTAACATCCTCGACCAATTTTTTCCACGGGCGCATGTCTGGCTGGCGGGAGGCTTTCAAGCCGAGCTTGCCAAGCATCAAGTCGCCCACGCCGAGTTCTTCCAATAGCAATGGCACTTCGTACAGCACGCTGGCAGTCTTCATCGGGATGACCGCATTCTTTTCCACATCGCAGAACAGGGCAATCTTGTCGCACAGGCCCTGGTCAATGTCTTGATCGGCGCGCGCAATAATGACGTTGGGTGAAATACCGATGGAACGCAGCGCCGCCACGGAATGCTGCGTGGGTTTGGTCTTGATCTCGCCTGTCGCGCCGATGGTCGGCAGCCAGGTCACATGGATGAAGAGACAGTTCTCGCGTCCCACCTCGTTGCGGAGTTGGCGCAGCGCTTCAAGGAACGGCTGCGATTCGATATCGCCCACCGTGCCGCCGACTTCGAGGATGACGATCTCCGCGCCGGTCTCTTTTTCCACCAGCCCGATGCGGCGTTTGATCTCATTGGTAATATGTGGAATGACCTGGATCGTCCCACCAAGATAGTCGCCGCGACGTTCCTTCGCGATGATCTCCGCGTAGACCTGCCCCGTTGTAAAGTTGCTGACGCGGCTCAGGCGGATGTCAATGAAGCGTTCGTAGTGACCCAGATCGAGGTCCGTTTCTGCGCCGTCATCGAGCACGTACACCTCGCCATGCTGATACGGCGACATCGTGCCAGGGTCCACGTTAATGTATGGGTCCAGTTTTTGAACCGCCACTTTGAATCCACGCTCTTTGAGGAGCAAACCGGTTGCCGCTGCCGTCACGCCCTTCCCAACGGACGAAACCACGCCACCGGTAAAAAATAAATACTTTGTTGCCATTCGTTCTTCTCCTGAAAAACTCTCCTCTCCCTCTTGGGACGTGTGCCACGAAGTGGTAGAGGGGTAGGGGGTGAGGGTAAATATACAAAGAGAATGGGGAGGGCGTTCTGCCCTCCCCATTCCGGGGTTACCTTATCGAGTGTCGAAGGATTTCCTGCGCTTCATCCGACCAGTTTGACCAAATCTTCAGACGCGCGCCGCATTTCGAGGAAGATCATGCCGAGCTTTGCTTCCTGACGCGCCATGGCGGTGAGGACTGCCTCCTCGCCGATGGCAGTGAGGATGATCGCACCTTTATCGCCTTTGATATAAACCTGTTCCAGCACACCGCGCCCCAACTCGCCTGAGATGCGTTCGCCAAGGCTCAGCATCGCTGCAGACATCGCCGACACACGGTCTTCCTCCACACCCTGTTGCAGGGCAGAAGCCATGATCAACCCATCCACCGAAACAACGGCAGAGGCTTCGATATCGGGCGCGGCGGCTTGCATATTGCGAAGACGTTCCACGATTTGTTCAGCGCGGGATGGTGCCATAGGGTCTCCTGGAGCAAATACTTAATGTTTTGGACGGGTAGAGTTTACCAGAAAAAACCCCATTCGAGAATTGCTTCCACATTTCAAAACAAGATTCACCTCAAAAATAAGCCAAAATGAGAAAAAATTTGACCGGCTTCCACCTTCATAGTAAACTTAACGGTTGCCATGCTCAAGGTCTTTTTGACTCTCCTCCTGCTTTTTCAGGACGCACCGGTCGCCCTCACCGCCCCGCAAAACGGCGAGACGCTGCGCGGGCAGGTTCAGATTCAAGGCAGGATGGACACCCCGAACTTCGCCTCTGCCGAATTGGCGTTCACCTTTGCCTCGAACGCTTCGGACTCCGGCGGAAACTGGTTCATCATCCAGACCTTTCCCCAGCCGACAGCGGATTTCGCCCTTACCGTCTGGGACACAACCTCCATCACCGACGGCGACTACACCCTGCGGCTGCGGGTTTTCCTTCAGGACGGCACCTTTCAAGACGCCCTTGTCAGCGACCTGAAAATCCGCAACGACGAACCGCTTCCCACAGCAACCGTCCCGCCGACTTTGCAGGATTTCGATTTTCAACCTTTGAACGAAACACCCGGAGCGCCAGCCCAATCAACTGCAACCCCTGCCATCTCTTATCCAACCTCTACGCCCTTGCCTGCCAACCCCGCATCTCTGACAACCGCTTCCATCCTGACCATTTTTTGGCAAAGCGCGCTTTTCATCCTTGTGGTTTTTTTGTTCTTTTCGCTCATCCTTCGTCTGCGCAAAAACTCCTGAAACCTGATTCCCGACACTTGGAACCTGACACATGAATCAAGAACCCTACCTCATCATCGGTCTCGGCAACCCGGGGCGTGAATACAAAGACACCCGCCACAACTTTGGCTTCATGCTCATTGACCATCTGGCAGAACGGATCGGCGCGCGCGGCATGAAAGTGCAATCAAAAGCCATCGTCACCTCCGGTTTATTCAAGGAGACAAAACTCATCCTCGCCAAACCGCAGACGTATATGAATCTCTCCGGTCATTCTGTGCAGGGACTTTTGCACTTCTACAAGATTCCCCACTCGCATCTGATCGTCGCCCATGACGACCTTGACCTGCCTTACGGCACGATTCGCATCCGTCCCACTGGCGGACCGGGCGGTCAGCGCGGCATGGCGAATACCATCGAACTGCTCGGCACCAAAGACTTTCCGCGCCTGCGCCTCGGCATTGGGCGTCCGCCTGGGCGCATGGACCCGAAAGATTACGTCCTGCAAAATTTCTCGAAGGACGAACTCAAACTCCTGCCCGAACTCCTCACCCGTGCAAGTGACGCCGCCATCGAATTCGTGGAGAACGGCTTGAATGCGGCAATGAATAAGTACAACGGCGAGATTCGAGAGTAGAGGTTCGGAACGTAGTGAACAGTTGCAAGCATACTCTCCTCTTTCTTTTTCCCTAAATCTCCAGTCTCGAATCCTTTTTAACTAATGCAACCTCTCCTCCAACACCTTCGTGCCCTGCCTCCATACCAGCGCCTGTCGAGCGATCTTGCCGCGCGCAAACCGATCTCAGGACTGGGACTTCCACGGTCTGCGCGTTTGCCCATCCTTGCCGCCCTCCACGCGAATGTGACCCAGCCCATCCTGTTCATCACTGACCGCGCCGACCACGCGCTGGCGATGTTCGATGAGTTGGGGTTCTGGGTCAAGTCGCCGCGCTTCCTGTTTGCGGAGCCGAATCCGCTCTTCTATGAAGAAGCCGCCTGGGGGGTCACCACTCGCCGCGAACGCCTGCAAACGCTCACTGTACTTTCCTCGTACCACTTACCATTTACTCCCAAACCGGAAACACCCCCGATCATCGTCGCATCCGTCCGTTCGTTGATGACGCGCACCCTGCCGCGGCGGGACTTTCTCAAAGCGTGCAAAAAACTGTCAGTAAACCAGACCAGCCAACCCGACGCCTTGATGCGCGAGTGGGCGCGGATCGGCTACCAGCGTGTCAACACGGTTCTGGAGCCGGGTCAGTTCTCCGGGCGTGGCGGCATCCTCGATGTGTGGGCGCCCACTGAACTTAATCCTGTGCGGCTCGATTTCTTTGGCGATGAGATCGAAACCATCCGCAGTTTTGACCCGGCGACTCAACGTACGCTCGAAAAACGCGAGTCGGTTCTGATTACGCCGTCACGCGAATTCCTAGCCGACACGACCGACACAGAAACGCAACTCTCTGAATTTCATATCCCGCTGCTTCATCAGCAGCCCGCTTCCTTGCTCGATTATCTTCCGCTACAAACGCTTGTGCTGGTGGATGACATCAGTCTCATTGAAGCGATGGCGAATGAAGTGGAAGAGCAGGCGGTCAAGTTCCGGCAGGAGAGCATTAAGGAAGGCACGCTGGCGGAGAGTTTCCCTGTGCCGTATGTGCCGTGGTCTGAGTTGTTTGATGAGCTGCATGAAAAACCGTTTATCGAGTTGGGACATTCGACAAGTGAAGAGAGATTGGAGATTGAGGGATCAGAGGATTCATTATCGGCGTGTTTTGGTCACGATGAACGCTTTGGCGGACGGCTCAAACCTTTTATTGATTATCTCGCTCCAATTGTGGATGGCGGTGAACGGGTCTTCATCGTCTCTCGTCAGGCACAGCGGTTGCGTGAGTTGTGGTTTGAACATTACCCCACGTCCGAGCATCCGAATCTTGAATTCACCGAAGCCTCTCTTTCCGAAGGCTTTACGCTCAACCCGCAATTACCAATTATCGATCCCCAATCTCGCATTCATCTGATCACTGACTCCGAAGTCTTTGGCTGGGAACGCCCGCAGCCGCGCACACGCCAGCGTCAAACTGCGGATACGCCTGAATCGTTGTACGCGGACTTGCAAGTGGGGGATTACGTGGTGCATGTCGATCATGGCATCGGGCGTTTCGCGGGTCTCATCCAGCGACAGTTGGACGGGCATGAGCGAGAGTATCTCACCGTGGAGTATGAGCGCGGCGACATTCTCTATGTCCCCGTCCATCAAGCGGATCGGCTCACTCGGTATGTCGGCGCGGATGGCGGAAAGCCGACCTTGGATAATCTCGGCGGGCAGGCTTGGGCAGAGACCAAGTCGCGTGTCAAGGAAGCGGTGCAAAAGGTTGCCGAAGACCTGCTTGACTTGTATGCGCGTAGGCAAGTGGTAGAAGGATTCTCTTTTTCTCCTGACACCGCCTGGCAAAAGGAACTCGAAGATAGTTTCCCCTACGTCGAAACCGAAGATCAAAAACGCGCCATCGTGGATATCAAGCGCGACATGGAACGCGCCCGCCCGATGGATCGACTTTTGTGTGGTGACGTGGGCTATGGCAAAACGGAAGTCGCTTTACGTGCCGCCTTCAAAGCCGTGATGAGCGGCAGGCAGGTGGCAGTGCTCGTGCCGACGACGGTTCTGGCGCAGCAGCATTTCGAAACCTTCTCGCAGCGTCTCGCGGCATTCCCGGTCAAAGTGGAAATGCTCTCGCGCTTCCGCACCCCGCGCGAACAGACGGAAATTTTGCATCAACTCTCGGTGGGCGAGGTCGATATCATCATCGGTACGCATCGCCTCATCTCGTCTGATGTTGTTTTCAAAGATTTGGGCTTGGTGGTCATTGACGAAGAACAGCGCTTCGGTGTGACGCACAAGGAGCACCTCAAGAAACTGCGCACCGAAGTGGATGTGCTCACGCTCACCGCCACGCCGATTCCGCGCACGCTCTACATGGCTCTCACCGGCGTCCGCGACATCTCCAACCTCAACACGCCGCCAGAAGAACGCCTGCCCATCATCACGCATGTGGGACCCTATTCTCCGCGTTTGGTTCGTCAAGCCATCCTGCGTGAAATAGAACGCGGTGGACAAATTTTCTTCGTCCACAACCGCGTGCAAACGATTGACGCGATGAAAGCGCATTTGGAGAAACTTGTTCCAGAAGCGCGCGTCGACATCGGTCACGGGCAAATGCATGAAGCGCAGTTATCGGCTGTGATGCGCCGCTTTACCAATGCCGAGATCGATATTTTGCTTTCCACCACCATTATCGAATCCGGTCTGGATATTCCCAATGCCAACACGCTCATCGTGGACCGCGCCGATACCTTCGGTTTGGCACAACTGTATCAGCTGCGCGGGCGCGTGGGGCGTGGCGCCATGCGCGCGTACGCGTATTTCTTCCGCCATAACAAAATGTCACCCACACAAGAGGGGCAGCAGCGGTTGGAAGTGATCGCAGAAAATACGCAACTTGGCGCGGGCTATTCCATTGCCATGCGCGATCTTGAAATTCGCGGCGCAGGCGAACTGCTCGGAACGCGTCAGCATGGATTTATTCAATCAGTCGGATTCCACCTTTACACAAGAATGTTGGCAGATGCGGTGCGAAGACTCAGACGCATTGCATCGGATGTTCTAAAAGTGGAAAGCGGAAAGCTGGACGCCGCATTCTCCACGTTCAACCTGCCGCTTTCCATTCCTGTCAATGTAGACCTGCCTCTTGCTGTTGGCATTCCCGCCCATTACATCTCAGACCAGGACTTGCGTCTGCGGCTCTACCGTCGTATTGCAGACTTGCGCGATGAGACCGAGCTCGATGCGCTTGGCTCCGAGTTCCGCGACCGCTTCGGTCGACTGCCTGAGATGGTACAGAATCTCTTCTATCAAATGCGGGTGAAGCTGCGGGCAGAGAAGAACGGTTTGAGTTCGGTCGGATGGGAATCGGGGCAGATTCTACTCAAGTATCCGCAGCCCACTGACGGGTCCGAAGCGAAGCGCCTGCCTGATCTGCCCAACGGTGTGAGAGGCGGTAGAGGTCAATATTGGGTGACATTATCGAAGGAAGAAGTCTGGACGGCAAAACTGCTGGATGTGCTTTCGCAATTGAACGGCGCTTCGAACTGACCTGATGCCTGATCCGGTTTTCTGAATAATTTTCGCCCCGACGATTTGCCGGGGCGAATTTGGTTTAAGGTTGCGGTTCCACATCCCAACCATGCCGGGTGCGCGGACTGAATGTGATTTTGTAGGTCTGCCCCTGCTCCAGTTTTTCATATACTTCGCCTGTAACGATGATCGACCCCGCGTTCTCGAACTCGATGTAGTATGTTTTGGGTGCGCGCCCTGTTTCGCGTTTTCCCGTTAACCGCTCCACGCGCACCTGGGTAACCCCGTCGTGCATGTCCAAGAGGTTGTTGCGGACATGTATGCCAGTGACGATGAGAACGAACAGCGCGATCAAACCGGCGATGGAGGCTAGGATTTGTACGAAAAGACTCCCGGCGAAATTTATCAACAGGCAAAGGAATATTCCGCCGAGTGCGCCCAGCAGGACGAGGATCAGGATCGAGGGCAGGTACGCATTGACCCTTAACCAGTTTTGTTGTTCAAGTGTAAGCGGTTTGGTTTGCATGGTCTTATTTTATTGTTGCTCGAATTCCCAGCCGCGTTTTGTGTTCGGGCTGAAGGTGACTTTGTATGTGGCTCCCTCTTCCAATTGCGAGTACATGGTCGATTGCAAGGTTACTTTTCCGATCTGTTCGAATTCAGCGTAATACCTTCGTTGCCCTCTTCGCCCTCCACCACCCCCAGAGCGATATTTGCGCATCAAACGCGCCGTGTGACTTTGGGTCACCCCGCCCATCAGATCCATGATGTTTTTATAAAGGCTGACCGCACTCATGACGCCAGCGATTGCGATGATGATCCAGGTGAGATTGAAAATTTGCCCGAAGGCGGCATCCCCGCTAAAGCGGGACGACATGCCGATGAAGAACTGGAGGAAAAAATAGAGAAACGCCAAACTTACGATCGGAGCGATTGCATTAAAAATATGCCATGTTCGTTGATTGGTCGTGAAGGGTGTTGTGAGCAGTGTCTTTCCACAGCTGAAACAAACCATGTCCTCGGCGTTATTACGGGTGTTACAGTTGTAGCAGATCATCATCTCTCTCCTTCGTTGGCAGGTTAAACGAATGGCTCGATAACACCATTATACGTGTGAAGTTCTACTGATTTCCAAATACCTGAATGCCATAATAAAACGAGTAGCATTCGTTTACCCAGTGCTTCGGGTTGCTATTCAGCAAATCCATCCCAGCCCAACTTGCGTTCGGTATGACCGAGACGGACTCTTCGCCATCCGATTTCGCCTGCCTGATGATCGCGTCGGTTTCATCCCACACTTTGGCATACTCGATGTATGTATCCCTCGCGGCGTATAGGCTGGTGAAATTCATCCACGACGAGGTATAAAGCAGGATGATCGAGATCGTGATGAAGATATTTTTTATCGATGTGCGGCCCAGAAATTTCCCATGTAGAAAACTTCCGGCGATAAAACCTGCGGACATAAGCATGATGCCGGTCACGAAGACTGCAATGCTCAATACCCGGTCTGGTGGCGGCTCGGAATAGCCATACACCCCGGGAGGGAAGCAGGAAAAGGAGATCAAGAAAGCACCGGCAATCAGGAACAGGATTTTACGCCCGTGGAATTGGAAAGCATCCCTGTAATTGCTTCCCGCCCAAACCGAAAACATGACGCTGCTGATTAGGGTCATCAGGTCATTGGGAGACATCAGGCGTGTTAGAAAGGCAAGATATCCATTGATGGATATGTTCATCAGTTTAAATAAATCCGGCGGCGGCGGGAAAAAACTTTGCCGAACCACGTTCCCCGGCGCGGTAATGACAATGACCATGCCCGCGATTGCACCAAGAAGCCCAAAGAAGTAAACGAAAAAATCCTTGTTGATGAGAGGCTTTTTTTCCGTGAGCCATGAGTATGGAATCAAGAAAAACAGCAAAACAGATTGGATCACCGCAAAGGTTTCGCTCAACCCCCCGCTAAATAGAAAAAGGATAAAAGAAATAAGAGATGCAAAGGCGATTTGAGACCGGCTCTTGATTCGATTTCCGAATGACTGATACATCAACCCATAGAGGGTCAGGAGGATCAGGGGCAGTGTGTACGCCCGAAACCCATCCACCCAGAAAAAAGATTGCTCGATCGACGGCATTATCGTCAGCGTAAAGAATACTGCCACGGTACCCAGGGCGGCAGCCAGCAACGCGTTTTGATTCTCTGGTGTTTTGGATCGTAGAAAAAAATAAACAACCAAAAAACTTACAGACACCCATACAAGCAGGGCGATTGGAATAAACCATGGAATAAATTGTTGGGGGAAAAATTTCGATAACAGCCAGTCGAAGCTGTAAGCGGAATACCTTCCGCTCCATGTGATACGCCAATACCAAATGGAGCGTAGCAGCCCCAGCCGTTCGGCGTAATAGTATGAGCAGAGACTATCGCCAAGGAGGCGGTTATAGGTGCCAATGTAACCATACAAAGTAAGGACCGCTAGTACCGGGGCAAGTACGGTTAATGGAAATAATTTCTGTTTGTTTACTTTCATAAAAGGGAGGACTCCGATGTTGTATTTTTTGCCTCGAATAATGGGCTGAATTATAATCTCCGCTGTTTTGGGGTAAAATAGAACACGCGTTCCCTTTATCTCTGAAAAGAAAAAACATATGGATTTCAAACTTCAAGCCCCCTTTCAACCGATGGGCGACCAGCCCGAAGCCATCCGCGGACTTGTGGACGGCGTGAACCGTGGTCTTAAACATCAGGTGCTGCTCGGCGCGACAGGCACGGGCAAAACCTTCACCATTGCGTCGGTGATCCAACAGTTGCAGAAACCGGCGCTCATCATGGCGCACAACAAGACGCTTGCCGCGCAGTTGTACGCTGAATTCAAAGAGTTCTTCCCACAAAACGCTGTTTCCTATTTCGTCTCCTATTATGACTACTACCAGCCGGAAGCGTACGTTCCGCGCCATGACCTATTCATTGAGAAAGAGACTCAGATCAATGAAGAGATCGAACGTCTGCGCTTGGCGGCGACGACGGCGCTCATCTCACGCCGCGATGTCATTATCGTCGCATCGGTGTCGTGTATTTATGGCTTGGGCTCACCAGAAGAATTCGGCAAAGGGACGGTGACTCTGCAAGTGGGGGAGATCTACCGCCGCAATGCGCTGCTGCGTCAACTGATCGAGAGCCAATATCAGCGCAATGATATGGAATTGCGCCCCGGCACCTTCCGCGTGCGCGGCGATACGCTGGAGATCATCCCTGCTTATGAAGAGAAGCGCGGCTACAAGATCACCTTCTTCGGCGATGAAGTGGAGCGCATCATGCAGTTCAGCCCGCTGACGGGTGAAATTTTTGAAGAGCCGAAGGAAGTGTCCATTTACCCTGCCAAGCAGTTCCTCACCGATCAGGAACGTTTGAAGGAGTCGATCAAGAATATCGAAAAGGAACTTGAGGAGCGGCTTGCTTTGTATAAGAGTGAGGGCAAGTTCCTCGAAGCGCAGCGCATTGAACAGCGCACCCGCTATGACTTGGAGATGTTGAAGGAAGTCGGCTACTGCTCCGGCATCGAGAACTATTCCCGCCATCTGGATGGACGCCCAGCCGGGTCACACCCATGGACGATGATCGACTTCCTGCCAAGCGATTATCTCTTGGTACTGGATGAGAGTCACATGACCGTGCCGCAGATCCGCGGCATGTACAACGGTGACCGCGCCCGTAAAGAAACGCTGGTTGAATATGGTTTCCGTCTGCCGTCCGCGCTGGATAACCGCCCGCTTAAGTTCGATGAGTTCGAGCAGGTGATGGGCTCGACCATCTACACGTCCGCGACACCGGCGGACTATGAGATGAAGAATGCCCAGCAGGTCGTCGAGCAGATCATTCGCCCGACGGGGTTGGTCGACCCGGAAGTTGTCGTGCGCCCGGTCAAGGGGCAGGTCGATGATCTGGTCGGAGAGATCAAGCAACGGGTAGAAAGAGGTGAGCGTATCCTCGTCACCACACTGACCAAGCGCATGGCAGAAGACTTGACGAAGTACATGTCTGAGTTGGGAGTCAAAGTTCAATACCTGCACTCGGAAGTGGAAACGCTCGAACGTGTCGGCATTTTGCGTGACCTGCGCCTCGGCAACTTCGATGTGCTGGTGGGCATCAACCTCCTGCGCGAAGGCTTGGATTTACCCGAAGTATCACTGGTAGCGATCCTCGACGCGGATAAGGAAGGTTTCCTGCGCTCAGATACGGCGCTGATCCAGACCATCGGGCGCGCGGCTCGTAACGTGAATGGACGCGTCATCATGTACGCCGACCGCATGACCGACTCAATGAAGCGCGCCATCGACGAGACCAACCGCCGCCGCGCCAAGCAGAAGCAATATAACGATGAGCATGGCATCATTCCGTTCAGCATCACCAAAGCGATCCATGACCTGACCGAGGAAATGTCTGCAAAGGCTGTGAGCGAGATGAAGGGCGAGTACAAGGTGAAGGGCAAGGGGGACCTTCCGCGCAACGAACTGCGCCAGATCGTGCATGAGATGGAAAAGCAGATGAAAGACGCTGCGAAGAACCTGGAGTTCGAGAAGGCGGCGGCTCTGCGCGATGAGTTGTACGAGTTGAAGAGCCTGCTGGCGGAAGATGAAAGTTTGAAGCCGTGGGAGCGGATTAAGTTGCTCTCTGGTGAAGAAGAGTAAAATATAACCCCAAAGGTTTCAAAACCTTTGGGGTTTTTGATAAGGAGAATATCATGCAGACCGATCCCGCTTCCCTTGACCCCGAAGAACGGATGAATAAATTCTATGCGCTGATGTCCGCTGCGTTGGGAGTTCTGAGCTTGTGTGTTGGGTTGATTCCCGTCGCAGGGACGCTCTTTGGCGTTGCGGGCATCATTCTTGGAATTTTAGGGCGGCGTTCGGAAAGTAAAAAGACAGCTTTGGCAGGAATCGTACTTTCCATCATAGGTCTATTGACGGCGATCATTTTCTCGATCCTGCTCTACATGGAGCGCTACTAGAATTCTGCAAAGATCTGGATGTAGTGCGTATCGCTCGCGCCATCGACGGTGAAGATCAATCTTCCGTCGCCAGCTCCGTGCGATTCGTCGATCTTCCAGCGCCATTTACAAAACCCATCCTCCCCGGCAATTGTGTTCATCTCTTGTATTTCACCTGATGGCGGGACGAAGGTCAGTTTGCAGTTCGTTCCAGGTGCGGCTTCGAGCGAAACGACCAGGTAGTTTTTCAAAAGCGCTTTTTGTGGAATGTGGACGGTGAAGTCAGCGTACGGGGAGGTTGTGGCTGGGGTGAGCAATGGCAGATTTTCCGATCCGCGCAGAAGCACCCAAACAAGTGCAATGGAAAATATCAGAAGCAAAAGAAGCGTGACCTTCTGATTTTTTTCTATCATAATTTTATACGTGGATCAAGGTCGTATTCTGTAGATCTTCGAATGAAGCTGCGCCGCAAGCAAACATTGTGACCGCGATCTGGCGTTTGGTTATATTCATCATGTCAACGGTTTTCTCAGTTGAGATCGCTGCGGATTTGAGGAATTGACCTGCCATGCCGCCCAATGTCGCACCGAGGGCGATGCACTTGGCGATGTCGAGTCCGTCTTTGAGACCGCCGCTGGCGAAGATGGTCATTCCGGGAACGGCTTTTTTGACATTGAGAATCGATTCTGCTGTTGGAATGCCCCAGCCGACGAACGTGGCTGCGAGTTGACGGGTGAATTCGTCGGGGGCGCGGTGCATTTCGACTTGTGACCAACTTGTGCCGCCCGCGCCTGCCACGTCGATGGCTTGCACGCCGCAGTCTGCGAGAAGTTTGGCGGTCTTTTCCGAGATGCCCCAGCCGACTTCCTTTGCAATGACGGGTACTTCGAGTTTTTTACAGACCTCTTCGATCTTTGCTGCGATGCCGATCCAATTTGTGTCGCCTGCGTCTTGCACGGCTTCTTGCAGCGGATTGAGATGCAGGTATAACGCGTCGGCTTGGATCATGTCCACAGCGCGGCGGCATTCGTCCACGCCGTAGCCATAGTTGAGTTGCACGGCTCCGAGGTTGGCAAAGAGTAAAATATCCGGCGCGACCCGGCGGACTTGGAACGTCTGCGCTTGTTCAGGGTGTTCGATGGCGGCGCGTTGACTTCCGACGCCCATTGCAACGCGGCATTCCTGTGCGGCTTCAGCGAGCCGCAGGTTGATGGTTTCGGCTTCGGCTGTCCCGCCGGTCATCGAGCTGACAAGGGTGGGTGATGTCAGGGTTTTGCCGAACAGGTTGAGGGTTGTGTCGATGCGGTTCAGGTCGAGTTCCGGTAACGCCTCATGGACGAAGTGATATGTTTCGAGTCCGGTTGTCAATGCGGAGCGGACATCCTGTTCTAAATTGATCTTAATGTGGTCGGCTTTTCGCTGGTCAATGGGCGCAACTTTTGTCATGGGGGGGTGTTCCTGTGTTTGATAGTGCCGGCTTGACAGTGCAAGTCAGGCGGTTACAATTGATTTTAAAATACCAATTTGGAGGATGTTATGTCAGACACATTCAATGAAGTTAAAGGGATCATCAAGGACCTGCTTGGTGCGGATGAAGCGAAGATTACAATGGAAGCCAAATTCCGCGAAGATCTTGAAGCCGATTCGCTCGATCTGGTCGAGTTGATCATGGCGTTCGAGGACAAGTTCGGTGCCGAGATCTCGGATGAGGATGCGCAGAAGATCACCACTGTGGGTGAAGCGGTTTCCTACATTGACGCACGCAGGAAGTAATTGATTTTGGGATTATAACCGTAGAGCCGCCCATGCCGGGCGGCTCTATGTGATTCTGATAGGTTTTGACGGTTGGGCACAGCGGATCGTTTTGGGGAATTCTGTAACCGTCTGGCTGTGTCCTTGCCTTTTATTGCAGAAGGGTCGGGATTTCTTCCGGGTGTTTGGCGACTTTGACACCGGCTGCTTCGAGAGCTTTGATCTTGTCGGCTGCGGTGCCTGCGCCGCCTTCGATGATCGCACCGGCGTGCCCCATGCGTTTTCCGGGAGGGGCGGTTTGTCCGGCGATGAAGGATGCGACGGGTTTGGTCATCTTGGAGGCGATGAATTCAGCTGCCTTTTCTTCGTCGTTGCCGCCGATCTCGCCGATCATGATGACCTTTTCGGTCTTGGGGTCGTGCTCGAACATCTCCAACACGTCGATGAAGTTCGTGCCGTTGACCGGGTCGCCGCCGATGCCAACGCAGGTGGAGGCGCCCATGCCAAGGTTCTTCATGGCATAGAGCACTTCATAGGTCAGCGTGCCGGAGCGGGAAACCACGCCGACATTGCCGGGTATGGCGATATTGCCGGGGATGATCCCAACCTTGGCTTCACCGGGGGTGAGCAGACCGGGGCAGTTCGGACCGATGAGGCGCACGCGCTTCTGGTCGAGGTAGTTGCGTACGCGCATCATATCCTGTACGGCGACGCCTTCGGTGATGCAGATGATGAGGGGAATGCCTGCGTCGGCGGCTTCAAACATCGCATCGGGGGCGAAGCGGGCGGGGACGAAGATGATGGTGGCGTTGGCGTCGGTGGCGTCTTTGGCGGTTTTGACCGAATCGAAGACGGGTATCTTCTCGAGAACCCACTCGCCGCCCTTGCCGGGGGTCACGCCGCCGACGACGTTGGTGCCATAGGCAGCCATCTGTGTGGTGTGGAATAAGCCTTCGTTGCCGGTAATGCCCTGCACAATGAGGCGTGTGTTTTTATCTACAAGAATGCTCATTGCTTATTTGCCTTTCTTTGCGGCTTCAACCGATTTTTTCGCCGCATCGGCGAGGGTTTCAGCGGTGATCATGTTTGCATTTTCGAGCAGTTTGCGCCCCTCTTCAGCGTTGGTGCCGACAAGACGGACGACCATGGGGACATTGGGCTTGACTTCGTCCATGGCGGTGAGGATGCCTTTGGCAACTTCGTCGCAACGGGTGATGCCGCCGAAGATATTGAACAACACGGCTTTGACGTTTGGATCGGTCAGGATGATGCGCATGGCGGCAGCGACCTTTTTGGCGTCTGCGCCGCCTCCTACATCGAGGAAGTTGGCGGGTTCACCGCCGAAGAGTTTGATCACATCCATGCTGGTCATCGCCAGACCGGCGCCGTTGACCATGCAGCCGATGTCACCATCCAACTTGATGAAAGACAAACCGTACTTGCGCGCTTCGATCTCGGCGGGGGCGTCCTCGTCGGTATCGCGCATTTCCGCCAGTTCGGGCAGGCGGAAGAGGGCATTGTCGTCGATCATCATTTTTCCATCGAGCGCGATCAACTTCTTTTCCTTGGTAATGACGAGCGGGTTGATCTCTGCCAGCGTGGCGTCGGTTGCTTTGTAGGCGTTCCACAGACCGGCCGCGATCTTGATGAAATCCTTCCAATAATCGCGGGGCAAGTCGATGGCGACCGCCACGTCACGTGCCTGGTATTCACGCAGACCGAGCAGCGGGTCGATGTGGACCTTGACGATCTTCTCCGGGTTGGTGGCGGCGACTTCTTCGATGTCCACGCCTCCTGCGGCGGATGCGATCATCACCGGCTTTCTGGCAGCGCGGTCATTGGTAATGGAAAAGTAGATTTCCTGGTCGATGGCAGAGGCTTCGTCCACCAGTACTTTGCGGACGGGCAAGCCCTTGATCTCCATGCCCAGAATTTGGGTGGCAAGCTGTTCCGCTTCCACAGGGTCTTTGGCAAGTTTGACGCCGCCGGCTTTGCCTCGTCCGCCCACCAACACCTGTGATTTAATGACAATGCGACCACCTAACTCTTCTGCAATATGCTTTGCTTCCTGAGCGGTAGTCGCAACCCTTCCCTTCGGAATGGGGATGCCATATTTTGAGAAAATGTTCTTGGATTGATATTCGTGGAGTTTCATTATGCTCCCTCGGGGGATTTTTTTTGCTTAAAAGCATCGGCATTATACCACCATAAAAATACAGACAAGTTACAAAAGAGCAGGGATGCCCAGCCGGCATCCCTGCTCATCAACATATGACTGGAACGAACTACTATGGGAGTGTAAAGCGCAGCACGCGGTTGAAGACGCCGTCCGTGACCCAAACATGACCTTCCGCATCCACGGCAATGCCGGAGGTAAGACCAAAGCTGGATTCTGAATCGCCGTAATCACCCCAGACGCGCACCACCTCACCCTCGGGGGTGAACTCGATCACGCGGTAACTCTCCGGGTCGGTGACGAAGACATGCAGGTCATCGTTGACGGCGATGAACGGTTTGTTATCCAGCGACTGACCGAACCAGCCGAACACATCCCATTGTTTTTCAGGCAGGAAGACCAAGCCGCTTTCCGTTTCCACTGGAGTAAAAGTTTGGATACGCTGGTTCCACGTATCGACAACATAGACCGTCCCGTTTTTGTCGATGGCGATGCCCACCGGTTCGTCGAACTGACCGGGTTCGAATCCGGCGCTGCCGAATTGGGTGATGAATTCACCGTCGGCTGTGAACACGACGATGCGCTTGTTGCCGGTATCTGTGACGTAAACACGCCCGTCAGCATCCACTGCCAGTCCGCGCGGACCATAGAAGGATTCCGGTGTTTCACCCTGACCGAACGTTCCCCAGGTGCGAATGAATCTGCCGCTGGAAGAGAACTTTTGAATGCGGTGATTCCATGTGTCGGTCACATAGACCGAACCGTCCGGTCCGACCGCAATGCCCCACGGTTCGTTGAAGGTTCCGTCTCCAATGGGGGAGGCGACGCCGTCAGCGTACACGCCCCACTCGTGCAGGAGATTCCCTTCAAGGTCCAGATGCACGATGCGATGATTGCGCGAATCCGCGATGTACACTGTTCCATCCTTGGCGAAGGCGAGCGAACGCGGCGCATTGAAAAAGATCGGGTTCGCCCGATAGGCATCGAAGGTCAGGTCTGCCGCGAGCAACACATATTTTCCCTCGGTGGGATCTTCGAGCGCTTCGGTGATGGTCGGCGCGACGCCGTAATTCCAGATCTGTGCCGCTACATCCTGTCGGATGTAAAGGCGCATTCGGTCGGCGGGCTGCCAGTTGGCAAGGTCGAGGTCGGAGCGTCCCTTTGCCTGCGCATACAGCGAGTAATCCCGATTCAACCAGATCTGAACGATTCCCGCGCGGATTTGGGGATCGGTGAATCCTTCGCAGAAGCGGGAATAATCCTTGGATTTGAACAGTTTGAAGAAGCCCAACGCGCCTTTGCAGGCATACTCTTCAGGGAAAGGCACGCTGGCATCACGGTCGTACGAAAAACTGAAGTAGTCCTGCATGGGCCACCACATGCGGATGTAATCCACGCGGTAGTAGCCTGCGCCGATGGCGGGCTCGATCTTGTCGAAATTCTTCTCATCTACAATGATGACGACCGAGTCGCGCAGCGAACGCGTGGGTTGGTCGAACGAACGCTGGTTTGTGAAGTCGCGCAAGTACCAGACAAAGGGCCACGAAACACCTGTATCCGGCGCAGACGCGTCGTATGCGATTGCCACGCCCATGCCGCCGGTGGTGCGCTTTGAAATCTCCTCCGCCTGTTCGATGACTTCCTTGATCCCCGTTGCGCCGTGAGCGTAGACGAGGAATTCCGTTGCCTGGTCATAGGTGATATATGCCGCGCGGAAGGAAGCGCGGATGGTTAACACAGAAAGAAAAGCAAAGAACACCAAAACAAAGACATGCCGGAACTCCCGCATCGTCCATGTTCGCAGCAGGTACACCGAAGCTGCCGCACTCAAGATCACAACAATGATCGGCAGCAAAAAGGCATTGGTTGCCTGCAACTGCTCCAAGCCCTGCCCCTGGAACGGGCGGATGGGTTCGCTTGCCAGCACGAACGCCCTGCCTGTACTGGCGACGAAGATCGCCAGCGCAGCGATCGTCAGCGGCACATTTTTCTGTTTCAGGCTTTCCCAATCCAATGTATCGACAATGCGTCCCAGCGCCCAACCGGTGATGAGGATCAGCGGCAGGGTGATGTGGACCGTCAGCCAGGGCATGCGCTCACCCGCGAACGAAAAGGCGAGGAAACTCGAAAGACTCCACCACACCAACAGACTAAATGTATTAACGAAGTTTCTCTGCTGCGGATCTTCGACATCCTCGGCATCCAGCAGTTTGAGGACTTCAACCGCTTCCTTATCTTCGGCGGGTTGGGGCTTGGCTGAAGCCTTTCTGCGAAAACCGAGGAAAAGAGCCAGAAGAAAACCCAACGCCGGAAGAAATTCATACATGGGTATCTGAATCAGCAGATAGTAATACCAGGGCTGGCTGCCGCGCTCCACATCATGCTGCACGATCCAATACCCTAGCGAACCGATGGCTCCAGTAAAGAAACCATTGCTATTGGTGAATACGGTTGTATAAAGGATGGTGAACGGAACCCAGAAAACCAGCGCCGTCTTGAGCCACTTTTCACCATTCCAGATCAGACCGGCAACCACTGCAAGAATGAACGTCAGGATCAGCATGGCACCGATGATCAAAATATTGCGCGAGCTGCCTATCAGCGCCTGCATCTCGGGCGCGGTGGTGGGGATGGTCACATCCGTCAGGTTGATGAGAAAGGGGGAGAGCTGCGGCAGGACGATGGTGCCAGCCACCATCAACAATTCGAACGAGCGGTCATTGCGGATGCGTTCCCAGGTGTACCCGCGGATCAGGAAGAACGCCGTCACGACCAGCGCGATCACAGCGGCTATGGCGAGGATCATGGTCACGGAAAACGTGGCAGCCTCGTGCGGAGCAGCCGGCGAGATCATCTCTGGGTTGGCGGGAGCCGCAGTCTCTGTCCCAGAGATCGTTGCCGCATCGCGGGTATACAGTCCATACCCGGCAGCCGCGCCCGCCAGCAGGACAGTCACGCTCAAGGCAATGATGAAACCGCGATAATCGCCTTCTGCCTCGCGCCAGGGACGTTTCGTCACCTGAACAATGAAGTAGAAGGCAAGGAAGAGCAATGCCTGGGCGGTATAAATGAAGGAGGTCTCTTTCGAGGTGAAATGCAGCGCCAGTGCCGCGGCGAGCATCAGCAAATATTTTTTCCCACCAACTTCCATGTGTCGCAACATGGTATACAGCATGAGCACACCGGAAAACGCGACAAACGACTCATTGCGGACGTATCGTCCATAGTACAGCATGTAGGGCGAAATAACCAGTAAAAATCCGGCAATGAGCGCCCCCCATTTGCCAAGATACCGCCGCCAATACCACACCATCCAAACCGTGCCGATGCTGAACAACACCGCCGGAATGCGCGAAGTAAAATCACTGACGCCGAACAGGAAGTAGGAAAGCGCAAGCGCATGGAACTGGAACGGACCGTGCATCATGGGGGAGTGCTCGTAGCCCTGCCCACGATAGAGCAGCCAGGAGAAGTACGTGTGCAGACTTTCGTCGTGGCTCATCACACGCGACTCAAGGTCGTAGAAGCGCGTGACCACAGCCAAAAGGATCACAGTCGCGAAGATCACGATCTCAATTGTGATCGCGGGAAGTGAGGAATGTATCGGACGGTCCAGCCAGGTACGTTTTGAATCCATTGAATTTCACCTAAAGTTAGAGAGAAATGAGTTGACGAATGATATTGGAGGAAGTTTAGTCAAATGTGAGAGGCATTATAACAGGATGATTACAACGCTTCTGACCACCCGATGGTGGATTCATTCGACCCCCTGGCTGTTTGCCCCCGCCAGTTGACCACAACCCGCGCCGATGTCGATTCCGCGCCGCATGCGGATGGTGCAGGGGATGCCTGCCGCTTCAAGCGTTTCTTTGAACTGAGCCGCCCGCTGACGATCGGTCGCTTCGCCGCTGTAGCCCTGAGTGGGGTTGAGCGGAATCGCATTGACATGACACAGCAATCCCTTGAGTCGCGCTGCGAGTTTCTTTGCCACCTCCGGCGAGTCATTGACCCCGCTGATGAGCGCCCACTCGAAGGTCACGCGGCGATGTGTTTTTTCAATGTAATATTTGCAGGCTGCGACGACATCGTCGATCTTGTACCGTTTATTGACCGGCATGATCGCGAGACGTTCATCATCGTCTGCGGCGTGGAGCGAGATGGCAAGATTGACCTGCCGACCCTCATCCGCAAAGCGGCGGATCTGCGGGGCGAGCCCCACAGTGGAAATGGTCAGGCGCCTCGCGCCGAACTTGTAGCCATCGGCGTCATTGAGCTGGTCAATGGCAGACATGGTGTTCTCGTAGTTGTGGAACGGTTCGCCCATGCCCATGAAGACGATATTGCTGACGGCTTCGCTCTTTTCCTTCAACATCTGCGCGTAGTACATCACCTGTGCCACAATCTCGCCGCTGGAGAGGTTGCGTTTGTAACCCAGTTGACCGGTGGCACAGAACACGCATCCCATGGCGCAGCCGGCTTGGGTGGAGATGCACAAGGTGCGGCGATTTTTTGCACCGCGCCGGTTTGTGGCGGAGGTTGCCATTTGCGGGTCATCGGCGGGGTCGCCGTAGCGCATCAACACTGCTTCGATGAGATTGCCATCGGGCAATTCGAAAAGTGTCTTGCGGGTGAAGCCATCGGACGAGTCGAGATAGGTTTTGATTTTGAACGCGGAGAATGTGAGATGCTGCGTCATTTTTTCACGCAGCGATTTGGGTAAATTGGTGAATTGCTCGGGCGAAGAATAGAGATGATGATACAGCCCCTGCCAGATCTGTTTGGCGCGGTAGGCGGGTTCGTCCCATTCTTGCAGGAGCATTTCGAGGGTGGGGAGGCTGAGGTCGTAAATAAGCATACGGGTTATGAAGAAGCGCAAAGAGCATTTTACCCCAGCACCCTCCCAATTCCATACACTGTCTCGTGGAACGAAATCCTGCCTGTTTTCGTCAAAAGAGAACCGACGTATGAAAAAAGTAGGCAAGTCGTAGGGAAATTCCTACCTTTTCTTAATTTTTCCCCAATATAATCCTAAGCCTTGCATGAACACAAAGGAGATTTTATGTTGAAATCGATGAAACCAAAAACAACCATTCCAAGGAATGTAATTCTGTGGGGATTGGTAGGCTTGCTCGTCATTTCCGGGTTGATCGCTTTGATCGCTTCGTTCAATAGCGGCAGCGATGGCGCGGATGAGGTCAATGCGGTGTATACGAATGCGGCGGAGACGCTTGCCGTTCAGCAGATGACCCTGGCGGCATCTTCGCCGACGATTACGCCGGTGCTGGCGACGGAGACTCCCACTGCAACCATCACGCCGCTGGTCAGCCCGACGACTTTCATTCAACAGCCATTGGTGACCAACACGGTTGCGCCAATCGGCGGCGGCGGTTCGGGGGCGGTGGGATGTAACAACTCGGCATATGTGGCAGATGTTACCCTTCCGGATGATACGGTGGTGACGCCGGGGCAAGCCCTGACGAAGACATGGAAATTGCTGAACAACGGTTCCTGTGCCTGGACCGCGACGTACAACGTCACATTTGTTTCGGGTAATGCGATGGGAGGTGTGACCACCCCGATTGGCATCTCTGTCGCGCCGGGGCAGTCTGCGGATGTTACGGTTAAGATGACGGCTCCAGCCACGGCTGGCGATGTCATCGGCTATTGGATTCTGACCAACGACAACGGCGAGAAGTTCGGCACCTCGTTCTATATTAAGGTCAAAGTGGGCGGCGCAACAGCTGGGACTGCAACGACAGCCCCAACAGCAACGAGTACAACTTCTTCTTATCCATAATACATACAAAAGAGACCTGCACAATCGCAGGTCTCTTTTGTAATTACTTCACCAAATCTTCCAAACTATCTGCCACAAGCGTGGGGGCAGGCTTCCATGTCTCGCCCTCTGCGCGGGTGGATACGCCGCTCAGTACGAACGCTGTGGGGCATCCCACCGCCTGACCGGCTGCAATGTCCGTTTCGAGGCGGTCGCCGACCACTAATGTCTCTTGCTTGGATGTGCCCAAGCGTTCCAGCGCCAGTTCCATCAAATAGGGGAAGGGTTTCCCGGCAACGGTCGGCTGCACGCCTGTGGCAGAGATGACCACCGCCAGCCACGAACCCGAACCGGGGATCTCTCCGCGCGGGGTGGGGAAGGTGCGATCGGTATTGGTGGTGTAAAAAGGGACTCCCGCCCGCACGAGCAAGGTCGCTTCGGCAATTTTCTGAAAATTGATCCCCCGGTCGATGCCCATCACCACCGCCTGTGCTTCGGGCGCGCGCTCCACACCGAGGACTTCAAAGCCTTTTTCTTCCAGTGCCACGCGGATGCCATCTTCGCCGATCATGAAGATCTTCGTCCCACGCGAATGTTTCTGTGCCAGCAAAAAGGCAATGCCCAACGCCGAGGTGACGACTTGCTCCGGGTCCACATCCACGCCGAGATCGGCAAGTTTCTTTTGATACTCTTCGGGAGTCTTGGTCCCATTGTTGGTGGCGAATACAAATTTCAACCCGCGTTCACGGATTCGACGGAACGTGGCGGGCAGGTTGCCGATAGGCGCGTCACCTTTCCAGATCACGCCGTCCATATCGAGGATAAGGGCTTTGATGGTTGAGGGAAGAATCATTTGATTTACGATTTGCGATTTTAGATTTTCGATTTCACGAATAACGCAGCGGCATTATACCCATAATAATACCCAAGTGCGATACAAACAAAAGACCCCGAAGATTTCTCCTCAGGGTCTCGTCAAATTACCAACTACCAACTACTTGAAAGCCTTCTCAGGCGTTTCGATCACCTGATCCACCAAGCCGTATTCCACAGCCTGCTGCGCATCAAGGTAGTAATCGCGGTCAAGGTCGCGTTCGATCACTTCCAGCGGCTGACCGGTGTTCTTCGACATAATGCCATTTAGCAGGCTCTTCAAGCGCAGGATCTGCTTGGCTTGAATTTCAATGTCTGTCGCCTGACCCTGAGCGCCGCCGAGCGGCTGGTGCATGTGGACGGTCGCATGCGGCAGAGCATAGCGGCGCCCCTTGGTTCCAGCTGCCAGCAACACGGTCCCGAAAGAAGCGGTCACGCCGACGGCAACGGTGCTGATCGGGTTCGAAATGATCTGCATCGTATCGTAGATCGCCAGCCCTGCGTAGATCACGCCGCCGGGCGAGTTGATGTACATACGGATCTCTTTTTCGGGGTCTTCATGATTCAGGAACAATAGCTGGGCAACGATCACATTCGCCACCTGGTCATCAATGGGGGTGCCGAGGAAGATGATATTGTTACGGAGCAACAGCGAATAAATGTCGTAAGCGCGTTCGCCGCGTCCGGTATTTTCAACGACCATCGGGACTACATTCTTAAAATCTGGGATCATGGTTGTCTCCTTGTTTGGTTGGGACAATGCTACCGAACTTGTATTGGATTTATATTAGAGTTCGGTAGGTGATATAACAACGCGCCGCACCCGGCTACAGTGGATGGAACTCACTTGTCTGGTGCGGCGCGCGCTTCATTTTCTGACCTTGAGCCTGTCAGCCCATCAGCAGGTGAACTACTCTGCGGGCTTTTCCTGCTCTTCCGCTGGCGGCGTGGATTCGTCTGTCGCTTCCACGGCTTCGGCGGCTTTTTGCGCTTCTGCCTCACGCTCTTCCGGGCTCTTGTAGGTACCCGTCGCAATGGATTTGAGCATGTCCAGCGCCTTGCGGGTCATCACACGGCTGGCGGCATCCATCGCAATCGACTGGCTCAACTGCTGCTGTCCCTTGCGACCGCCGCCTAGCTTGCTCAGGTCCACGCCCTGCATGACAAGGTTATTGAGCGTATTGTTGAATTCCGCATTCAATGCTTCATCATCGATCTGGATCTTTTCCAGCTTGACGATTTCGTCCAGGATCAACCCGCGTTCGAGGCGCTTCTTTGCCACGGGCTTCACTTCATCTTCAATGAACTGCTCGCGCGTGGTGTTGCGCATCTTGAAATAGGTTTCAAGGTCCATGCCTTGCTGCGAGAGTCGGTTCGCAAGCTCGTTGAGGACATGCTCGCCTTCGTGTTCGAGCGTGTGTTCGTGAAACTTGATCGTCACGCCTTCCTTGAGTTTCTCAAGCAGGTCTACGAAATACTTGTCGTCGTACTCGTTCTGAGAGCGGGCTTCCACATCCTTTTTAACGGCTTCCTTCAACTGCTCGAGCGTTTCGCCTGCGCCGGTTGTCTTGGCAAAGTCGTCGTTCAGTTCAGGCAGGGTCACGCCGCGCACGGTCTTGATGGTCGCTTCAATGCTGACCGTCTTGCCGCGCAAGTCTTCCAATTCCCAATCTTCCGGGAAGGTGTGTTCGATGGTCTTGCTTTCGCCGGATTTCAACCCAACCAGTTCCTTCGCAAAGCCGTTGTAGGGCCATTCGGTGTCACGGTCTTCATTGCGGACGAAGGTGGCAAAGCCGGTGCGGTTGACTTCGGGAGTTTCAGAGGTAACATCCAGCAGCACATAATCGCCGACCTCAATGGCGCGTTCGACAGTCTCAGTGGAAGCGTACATCTGGCGCAGGTCTTCGAGCGCGGCATCCACGGCGGCTTGGTCGGGAGCATTCCATTCATACTCCATGCGAACGGCATGATAATCGCCGAGGTCTACTTCGGGAGCGAGGGGGACGCGGAAGACGAACTTGGGCGGTTCGAGGCTCTCGATGTTTTCGAGCGTGCCCGAAGCGCCGGGGTTTACATCCGCTTCTTTCAAGATGTTGGAATATTCTGCGTCAATGAACAGGTCAACAGCCTGTTCGGTGATCGCGCCTTCGCCGTACGTGCGCACGACAATGTGGTAGGGCGCCTTGCCCGGGCGGAAGCCGGGAATGCTGCCGCGCGAGGAGATTTTTGTTGCCGCGCGCTTCTTATACGTCTCCATCTTGGCTGGGTCCACTTCCACGACCAGTTTGACGGAATGATCTTCCTGATATTGCTTTTCGATGTTCAACGGTTCCTCCGAAACCCAAAGTTTTCTGCGACTTAAGGTTCTTTTATAAATGATTTCAGTGGGGATGGTGGGGGTCGAACCCACACGTCTTGCGACACATGATCCTAAGTCATGCCTGTCTGCCAATTCCAGCACATCCCCGGGTGGAGCATTTTACGCCCAACAGGCGGGCGCAATTATACTGCCTAACCTTGGGATTGATAAGTTCTGCGCAAGGGCTTCCGGCGGCTGCGATTCCCGCTGCGCTTTGTGACGCTGCGCTCAAACAATCCCACAATTGCAGTTATAATAGCGCGCATTCGGCTTAAGGAGACTCTTCACACATGCCTATTTCCTCCGGTATCCCCGCACCTGAATTCGAATTGTTGGACGATACCAACGTGCTGCGAAAGCTTTCCGATTATCGCGGAAAAAATGTCGTGTTGTATTTCTATCCGAAGGACGATACGCCCGGATGCACGAAGGAAGCGTGCAACTTCCGCGACGATTATTCAGCGTACGAAAAAGCCGGGGTGGTCATCCTCGGCGTCAGTCCGGATTCGGTTGCGTCGCATGCCAAGTTCAAGAAGAAGTATCAACTTCAATTCCCGCTGCTGGCGGATGATGGACATAAGGTCTGCGACTTGTATGGCGTATGGGGACCGAAGAAATTCATGGGTAAGGAATATGAAGGCGTACTGCGTACAACGTTCCTGATCGATGGTGATGGTAATATCAAAAAGGTGTATGAAAACGTGCGCCCGGCAGAACACAGCGCGGAGCTGCTGGCTGAGTTGGGGTAGGTGGGTGATCTCTTTATTGGTCATGATGCCGACGGGTTTAGGAACCGTCGGCTTGATTGTTCAATTGAACAGTTTTATCGGATGATGTGAAGGTAAGAAACTTAAGCATCTCTTATTCTTACTCGTGACAATAAAGATGGAGTTTGATATAATCGGAAATTGTGAAAATTGAGACAAATTAGACGGTAAATATCCGAATACACCTAATCAATCATCGGGGATCTTTCCCCGTGCTAATCTTTTCAGGAGAGAGAGACTATGCAACATTTTGTGATTGTGGGAATCCTGGTCATCTTGATGTCCATTCTCACGTATCTGGGTCTGGATGCCATTGGGCTTGCAAAACAAATGCACCCTGTGGCAGGAAGCGCCCAGGCAGCTTCCATCGACCAGCTATGGAACTTGGAAATCATCGTTATTTCCTTTTTGTTTTCCCTCATTGTTGTGCCAATGATTTACAGCCTGCTCGTCTTCCGCCGTCGGAAAGATGATACAACGGACGCCGAGCACATCGAAGGTAATACCACGCTTGAGATCGGCTGGACGGTCGCCCCGCTCATCATCGTAGTGATATTTGCCTACCTTGGTGCGTACTCACTGGGCGAAGTCCGCCGGGTGGATCCACAGGCGTTTGTGGTCAATGTTAAAGCCCAGCAATTCACCTGGGTCTTCGAATACCCGGAATATGGGATCGTCAGTACCGAACTTTACCTGCCGCTAAACAAGCAGGTCGTCCTAAAGATGGAATCGTCGGATGTTATCCATTCCTTTTGGGTTCCTGAATGGCGCGTCAAACAGGACGTTGTGCCGGGTCGTGTGACCGAGTACCGTATCACCCCGACGCTGGAGGGCAATTTCAAAGTTCGGTGCGCGGAATTGTGCGGCGTTTCTCACTATGCAATGGAAAGCTCCATTGTGGTCACTGATGACGCAGGCTACAATGCCTGGATCGCCGAACAGATCGCAATTGCCGCGGCAGCTCAAACCCCCGAAGGCAAGGGTAAACTTGCTGCGGTCCAATATGGATGCGTGGGTTGCCACTCGGCAGATGGTTCACCGCTCACTGGTCCGACCTGGTTCGGTTTGTTCGGCAAGGAACAAACCGTGTTGGACGGTTCCACCATCACCGTGGACGAAGCGTACATCACCGAGTCGATCCGCGATCCGAATGCAAAGATCGCACCCGGCTTCACATCCCCCTCTGTCATGCCGCCATACCCGAATTTGACGGATGAAGAGATCGCAAACCTCATTGCGTACATTCAAACGCTTAAATAATTTGGAAGAGGAAATCCTATGAAGAAATTCTTTTCGAGCGCCCTGGCGCGCGGCTTGTTCTGGCAGTTGATCGGTCTTCTGGCGGGGGCGGGGCTGGTCACGGGCATCCGCGCATTGATGGGCTTGAGCACTACAGACACCTTCTTCTTTACCGAACCCGCGTGGGTTCTGGGCGGGTTTATCAGCGCCTTGTTCTTCCTGGTCGGCTCCGGTGTGACGAGTGATTGGATTAAATGGGCGCGCGGCATTGATACGCCCGATCATCACGAAGACCATCATACCGGCTGGGAAAAGTACATCAACCTTTCCCTCGACCACAAAGTGATCGGCATCCAATACACACTCGTGGCGTTGGTGCTCATCGGCATCGGTGGTTTGTTCGCGTTGATCTTCCGCACCGAACTCGCCGCTTCCGAGCTGCAATTCCTGACAGAAGATATCAAACTGTTCGGCCAGAACGGACCGCAGCTGTACAACACGCTGATGTCACTGCATGGCATGATCATGATCGTATCCATTCTGCTCGGTATTTCGGGCATCATCAACTATGTGGTTCCGCTCTTGCTCGGCGCGCAGGATATGGCGTTCCCGCGCCTGAACGCGTTTTCCTACTGGATCGCCGTCCCTGCGGCGGTGCTTTTGTTGATGAGCTTGTTCCTCGGTGGTTTCGATACCGGCTGGACCGGGTATCCTCCTCTCTCCGCCCGCGCCCCGGTCGGTATGCAGATGTTCTTCCTGGGTGTGTTCGTGGCGGGTTGGTCATCCATTTTGGGCGCGTTGAACGTGATCGTCACCGTGCTGCGTATGCGCGCCAAAGGCATGACCGCCATGAAAATGCCGATCTTTGTCTGGGCGGCGATTGCAACCTCCCTCATCGCCCTGACCGCCACGCAGCTGATCGGTCTTTCCTTCCAGCTGGTCATGTTCCAACGTTTGCTCGGCATGGGCTTTTTCGACCCCGCCAAGGGTGGCAACCCCGTGCTCTTCCAGCATCTGTTCTGGTTCTACTCCCACCCGGCGGTATACGTGTTCGTCCTGCCCGGCTTGGGTGTGATCTCTGAGCTGCTGCCCGTTTTCGTCCGTAAGCCGTTGTTCGGCTACCGCTGGATCGCGATGTCCTCCTTGGGGATCGCGCTCGTCGGCTTCGTCGTTTGGGCGCATCACATGTTCACTTCCGGCATGAACGAATACCTGCGTGTGCCGTTCATGTACAGCACGCTGCTGGTGGCTGTCCCCACCGGCGTGAAATTCTTCTCGTGGGTTGCTACAATGTGGAAGGGCAAGATCTCGACCCCGACCCCGATGTTATTCGTGCTTGGTGCGATCGTGGTCTTCCTCATGGGCGGTCTTTCCGGACCTCCGAACGCCACTGTTTCCACAGACCTTCACCTGCACGACACCTATTTCATCGTCGGGCACTTCCACGACACGATCTTTGGCGGCTTCGTTTTCCCCTTCTTTGCCGCCATCTATTATTGGTATCCCAAAGCGACCGGTCGCAAGATGAACGAGACGCTCGGCAAATTGCACTTCTGGTTGATGACCCCCTCGTTCTTCGTGCTGACATTCCTGATGATGTACACCGGTCTGATCGGGATGCGCCGCCGCATCGCAGACTACGACCCGGCGCTTGGCATCGATTTTTATCATTTGTTGATGACCATTGCTGGTTATCTGATCGCCATTTCGGTAATCATCTTCCTGTATAACTTCTTCGTCAGCATGAAAAAAGGCGAGAAAGCCGAGGGCAATGTTTGGAATTCGCGCTCGCCCGAATGGCAGGTTCCCTCCCCAATGCCGGTGCATAACTACGATCAGCCCTTTGAGGTTGTCGGGGAACCTTATGACTACGGCTTGAAGGATTCAACATATGTCCGTTTTGTTGAATCTGCCAAAAGCGCACACAAATAAAGGCGAGGATCGAGAAAATGACCCATTCACAAAATAAATCGTCCGCCCTGATGCAGGGTGTGGTGATCTTTGTCTATCTCGCGGTCTTGACCGTGATCGAGTACTTCATTGCCGTCGCATTCGACGCAGTGCCCCTGCTTATCGTCGTGGCAGTGATCAAAGCCGGGCTGGTTGTATACTACTACATGCATATCTACCAGCTGAATGCGGATGATGGCGATGACGAGCATTCCTATCGTTACAAGACCGGTACGAACCGCATCGGCTTGTGGCTCTTCCTCCTTTCCGATGCGTTCGTGTTCGCCGGTCTGATGGTGATGCGCGCCAACCTGCTTGGGATGACCCGCCCGCATCTCAATCAGACGCTGGGCTTGGTTGTAACGGCTGTATTGCTTGTCTCTTCGTTCTTCATGAACCGCGGCGAGACCGCCATGAAGCACGGTGACGTAAAAGCCTTCATGAATAACACCCTCGTCACCTTCGTGTTAGGATTGGGCTTTTTCCTCGGCGTGGTGTTCGTGGAATGGCGCATTGCCGCACACGAAGGTCTGACCGCCAGTTTCGGCAACCCGTCAGTTGGTCCGGTGGGAGGCGTGTTCTACATGATGACCGGTATGCATGCGTTCCACGTCCTGACCGGTCTCATCTTCCTTGGCGTGGTTTGGAACAATGCCCGTAAAGGTGTGTACTCCGCTGAACAGCATTGGGGTGTGGAAGCCGCCGCGGTCTACTGGCACTTTGTAGACCTGGTGTGGATCTTCTTCTACCCTGCGCTGTATCTGATCGGCACGGCTGTATAAATGAAAACAACTCCGCCGCCGAACAGGCGGCGGAGTTGTTTTTCGGACTGAGAGGTTGTATGGATAAAAAATTAATCTGGATGGGAGGCGGCATCCTGCTTGTGCTTGGGGTGGCTGTTATTCTCACCTTGGTATTTTGGCAGCCGCCCTCTTTTCGCGGCACGAGCTTTGCGGAGCCGTTCCCGCCTGCTCCAGAGATCGCCCTCACAAAAGCAGATGGCAGCGAATTCCGCCTAAGTCAGCAGCAAGAGAAGATCGTCCTCCTCTTTTTCGGTTACACCTCCTGCCCGGATGTCTGCCCGACGACCATGGCGGAGATGAAGCAGGTCATGGATGCGCTGCGGGGCGATGCGCAGCACGTGCAGGTTGTCTTCGTTTCCGTGGACCCGCAGCGGGATACCGCTGACAGAATTCAGAAGTACGCGAATCACTTTCATCCAGCCTTTATTGGCTTGAGCGGCTCAGAAGAGGAACTACAACCGATCTGGAGCGGGTATTCGATTGTCCGCGAAGTGGTGGAAAGCGACTCGGCATTCGGGGATATTATCAACCACACGGCGCGTCTATTCCTTGTGGATCTGGACGGCAACCTGCGCCTCACCTATGCCTACCAGACGCCTGTCGAAGACATCGTCCATGATATAAAATTGCTGTTGGAGTAGCAATGAATTTCACCTTGAATCGCATCCTGATCTCGTTCGCCCTCGGCTTTGTGCTTGCTGCATTGACCACCGAGTTGGCGTATTTTTTTCTTAAAAAAGAGAACCGCGCCCCGACAGTGGTCGAGATTCTCATTCCATCTGGCACGGCGGAAAAGATCCGGCAGGGGCAGGGCGGGCAATTGGGCATCCCCGACGATATGCAATTCGTCGTTGGCGATACCATCAAAGTCATCAACAACGATAGCGAGAACCACATCCTGGGTCCGCTTTGGATTCCAGCCGGTTCATCTGCCAGCCTGAAGCTCGAGGCAGAGCAGCATCTTGTTTATGAATGTACCTTCCAACCGGATAACTACTTTGGGCTTACCGTTCAAGAGCCGGTCACATGGCGCACACGCGTGTATGGCATATTTTTTGCGGGCTTCCCGCTTTCGATGATCTTCGCCGTGTATAGCGGCTTGATTCCCTCCGGAAAGAAAAAGGAAACGAATGACCGTCCTGCATAGAATGTTTTCGCTGAAGTGGGCGGTGACCACGTTGTTGGTGTTCGCAGGCACGGCGGTTTGTGTTCGTCTTGGCATCTGGCAATTGGACCGGCTCGACCAGCGTCGCGCCTTCAACGCTCAGGTGGAGAACATGCGTGTGCAGGACCCCTTGGATTTAAATGCAGATGTCCCTGCAGACCTTGCCACAATGGAGTGGCGGGCAGTCACGGTGACAGGGGAATATGATTTCGAGAATCAAGTTGCCATGCGGAATCAATACAACGATGGCATTTACGGATTCCATTTGATCACCCCGCTTCTTTTCGACGGAGGAGTGATCCTGGTCAACCGCGGCTGGATCCCCGCTGAAAGCGACTCCGCCCCGGAAGACTGGCGCGTTTACGACGAGGCGGGCATTGTCAAGGTGACGGGGCAGATCCGCCTTGGGCAGGGCAAACCAGCCTTCGGCGGAGTTGCCGATGCGCTGCCGATGGATGGAACCAGACTCGCCGTGTGGAATAATCTCGATCTGGACATGATGTCCGCCCAGTTTTCTTATCCCATTTTGAATGTGTTTGTGCAACCGAACCCTGCGCCGGACGATACCACGCCGCCCATTCCATACCAACCGGAGATCGAATTGACGGAAGGGTCTCATTTCGGGTATGCTTTGCAGTGGTTCACGTTTGCGACCATTTTGTTTGTTGGCTATCCCTTCTATTTGAGAAAGCAGGACGATTAACCAATGAAGTATTCCTTGCGGACCTCTTTTGCGCGCAGGACCCTGCTGCTGCTGGCAGCAACCTTTATGCTCACCGTGGTGGGGCGGCTGGTGGTGTTGACTGGCGCCACGCATTTCTGTTCCGGCTGGCCCTTGTGCATTCCCACCGAGCCGATCGGATATTTGACGTTGTTCCATTTCATTCTGGTGGGAATGGCTTCGCTGGTGATGCTGGATGTGTGGCGCAAAGCATGGCGTGAGCAGCGTCATCATGCCGTGCTGCTGCCGTTGACGACCATTACGGGTGTCTTGTTTCTGGGGCAGTCATTGGTAGGGGCATTGAGCACCACTGATGCATATTCGTTCCATTTGGTCGTGCTGCATTCTTTGACGGCAATTGCCTTGTGGATTTCGCTTGCGATGCTGGTTTTCATCTCTGGAACTTTGAAAGAAGATGGTGTTGCGGACTATCAGGGGACATTCAAAGATCGGGTGAAGGATTTCTTCATCCTGTCCAAGCCGGTGATCGTGCTGTTGCTTTTGGTAACCACGTACGGTGGTTTGGTGGCAGGCGGCAAAGCCTGGCCATCCGCCTCTTTAACGTTCTGGACCTTGTTCGGTGGGGCGTTGGCAGCGGCGGGTTCGAGCGCCTTGAACCAGTACATCGACCGTGAACTCGACAAGAACATGCAGCGCACATCCAAGCGTCCATTGGCTGATGGTCGCCTGACCCCCGCCGAAGGGCTTTCGTATGGGTTGGCGTTGTGCCTGGTCAGTTATTATGTGATGGCTGGGTATGTCAATTTCCTTGCCGCGCTGCTTTCGTTGGCTGGGATTTTCTATTATGTATTCTTCTATAGCGTGTGGCTGAAGAAAGCAACGGTTCAAAATATTGTCATTGGCGGCGGGGCGGGGGCGATCCCGCCGATGGTGGG
>DDSH01000029.1 GCA_002343775.1 Anaerolineales bacterium UBA2395 | reverse complement strand
TCTGTCAAACTTTTCCTTCGCCATAATGAAACTCCTTGAGAGATAAAAACCGTTGGTTACGCTTTCAAAAGTTCTTCTGCAACCGACTGCGCGACGGGCGCGTAGTGGTCGAATTCCATGCTAAAGACCCCGCGTCCCTGTGTGGCGGAACGGAGTTGAGTTGCATAGCCAAACATTTCCGCCAACGGCACCATCGCGCGGATGGACTGGGCATTGCCGGGGCGAACATCCATACCCTGAATCAGACCGCGGCGGCTGTTGAGCTGACCCATTACGTCGCCGAGATATTCTTCGGGAACCACGACTTCAACCTTCATCATCGGTTCGAGCAAAATGGGGTTGCCCTTATGCACACCTTCTTTGAAACCAATGGAGGCGGCTAGTTTGAACGCCATTTCGCTGGAGTCGACTTCATGATAGGAGCCGTCGAACAGGGTAAACTTCAAATCCACAACGGGGTAACCAGCGAGAACACCGCTTTCGGCGGCTTCCTTAAAGCCCTTTTCGACCGCCGGGATGTATTCCTTCGGAATTGCGCCACCGACGATCTTGTTTTCGAAGACAATGCCGCTTCCGCGTTCGCCGGGTTCGAGGGAGAATACAACGTGACCGTACTGCCCTTTACCGCCGGATTGCTTGGCATATTTGTAATTGACTTCCTTGACAGGCTTGGTAATGGACTCGCGGTACGCAACGCGCGGCGCGCCAACGTTTGCCTGAACTTTGAATTCACGCAAGAGGCGGTCGACGATAATATCAAGGTGAAGTTCACCCATACCGCGGATCACGGTTTGACCGGTGTTTTCATCCGAATTTACACGGAATGTAGGATCTTCTTCAGCGAGTTTTCGAAGCGCCTCCCCCATCTTTTCCTGATCGTTGGAACTCTTTGGCTCGATGGCAATGGAGATCACCGGCTCAGGGAATGAAATGCTTTCGAGCGCGAGAGATTTCGAATCGCAGAGTGTGTCGCCGGTAAAGCTTTCCTTGAAGCCAAGCACGGCGCCAATATCGCCCGCGCGGATTTCGGTAATATCTTCACGGCGATCAGCATGCATGCGGAGCAAGCGTCCGATGCGTTCCTTGCGCCCCTTGGTGCTATTTTGAACGGTTTGTCCCTGGCTCAACACGCCAGAGTACACACGGATATACGCAAGACGACCAACATACGGGTCTGTTACGATCTTGAATACAAGGGCGCTAAGCGGCGCATCATCCTTGGTGGGGAGTTCAAAAGTATTTTCGGGGTTTCCCGGTTCCGAAGCGGTAATCGAGGGGATATCCGCCGGAGACGGCAGGTAATCCACCACGGCATCCAACATTGCCTGAACGCCCTTGTTCTTTAAGGACGACCCGCAGAATACCGGGGTAGCCTTATTGGCGATGACACCTTTTCGCAACGCAGCTTTGAGTTCGTCCACACTGATCTCTTGCGCTTCGAGGAACTTCATGGTGAGTTCATCGTCGAGTTCGGCGATCTTTTCGACCATCTTGGCGCGAGCAGACTCAGCCTGTTCCTTCAGATCAGCAGGGATTTCGACGGATTTGGGTTCCTTTCCAAGATCATCTTCCCACACAAGGGCAGTCATGGAGAGCAGATCGACAACGCCTTTAAATGCGGCTTCAAAACCGATCGGAACCTGCATGGGGATGGGATTGGCACCCAAACGGTCAATGATGGTCTCAATGGTGCGTTCATAAGAAGCCCCAACCCGATCCATCTTGTTAACGAAACAGATGCGGGGAACACCATAGCGGTCAGCCTGACGCCAAACGGTTTCAGACTGGGGCTCAACACCCTGAACGGCATCAAAAACTACAACACCGCCATCCAAAACGCGCAAAGAGCGCTGGACTTCAGCAGTAAAGTCAATGTGCCCGGGGGTATCAATGATGTTGACTTGATAGCCTTTCCACTCCGCAGAGACGGCTGCCGAAACAATGGTAATACCGCGTTCACGTTCCTGGACCATCCAGTCTGTGACGGTATTGCCATCATCGACCGAACCGATACGGTGAGTCATGCCCGTATAGAACATGATACGCTCGGTGGTGGTCGTTTTCCCGGCGTCAATGTGGGCAATAATGCCTATATTTCGATATTTCTCCAACGGATGAACACGTGCCATGCTACCTGCTACCTGATTCCTTTACAAGTCTAAGAACAATTAAATACGATAGTGAGAGAAAGCCCGGTTGGCTTCAGCCATTTTGTGGGTTTCATCGCGCTTACGGATGGAAGCGCCGGTTTCATTGAAAGCGTCGATCAATTCCGAAGCAAGCTTATCGGAGAAGGATTTGCCAGAGCGCTCGCGCGCAGAACCGAGAATCCAGCGAATCGCGAGGGTTACGCGGCGCTCGGAGGAAACTTCCATTGGCACCTGATAGGTGGCACCACCCACGCGGCGCGGACGGACTTCCATGACAGGGCTGACGTTCTTGAGGGCTCCGTCGAAGACTTCCATCGGATTCTTCTCGGTGCGTTCCTTGATCATATCCATCGCATCGTAAACCAGACCGGTGGCAACGCTCTTCTTGCCTTTCTTGAGCACGTGCTGGATCATGGTTTGAATATTGACGTTATTAAAGCGGATGTCGGGGATGATATCCCGCTTCTCTGGTTTTGCTCTACGCATGCTTTACTTCTCCATCTATGAATTACTTCGGACGCTTCGCGCCGTACTTGGAACGACCCTGTTTGCGGTTGGCAACGCCGGTGGTATCCAGCGAACCGCGCACGATGTGATAACGAACGCCGGGAAGATCCTTCACGCGTCCGCCGCGGACCAGAACCACGGAGTGTTCCTGCAGCTGGTGACCTTCGCCCGGAATGTAAGCAGTTACTTCGATGCCATTGCTCAAGCGCACACGGGCGATCTTACGCAGCGCGGAGTTCGGCTTCTTGGGTGTCATGGTGCGGACAACAGTACAAACACCGCGTTTCTGCGGTGCGCCCTTGTCTTGACGGAATCTGCGCTGCTTGAAGCTGTTCAATGTGAACTGCAGAGCCGGAGCCTTGCTTTTTGCGTTTTTATTCTTGCGGCCCTTGCGGACCATTTGATTTACTGTCGGCACAGTTCGCCTCCGATTTCAAATTCTTCTTGTTTTCTACTTCCGTATTCGCAATAAATGAGACCATCAACAACATACCCTGATGGCCTCATTTGTAGTTGCCTGAGATATTCCGTGAGCGGGGGGTTAGATGCCGCTCCTCTTCCTTAACAAAGGCATGTCATTTTATCACGCCATGTTAATCAAGTCAATAGAAAATGCTCACTTCTTTCGGGTTTGGTTCTCTCCCAGACTCAGCAAGCCGGTGTCGTGTTTGGGTGGATGCGTCTTCTCTTCGTCCTTGCCAAACTTGACCACATCCCCATTCTCATTGATGGCTTCCACAGCGAGACCGAGGGATTGCAATTCCTTAACCAACACGCGGAAGGATGCGGGGATACTGGGTTCTTCGATGGGTTCGCCTTTGACAATGGCTTCGTAGGTATTCACACGACCCTGAACATCGTCCGATTTGACCGTAAGCATTTCCTGAAGTGTGTGTGCAGCGCCATACGCTTCAAGCGCCCACACTTCCATTTCACCGAAGCGTTGACCACCGAACTGTGCCTTACCACCCAGCGGCTGCTGGGTGACCAAGCTGTATGGACCAGTGGAACGGGCGTGAACCTTGTCTTCGACCAGGTGATGCAGCTTGAGGATGGTCATGACACCGACCGTCACGGGCTGATCGTACGGTAGTCCAGTCTTGCCATCGCGCAGGGTTTGTTTTCCGAGAATAGGCAACGGGATCGACTTTTCTTTCGCCAGTTCCTGGGCGGTTTCATATAATTTATCTTCGGCAACTCGACGTGTTATGCCATTTACTTCCAGCCACAAACGCAGGCAGGTATGAATGGTGCTTTCGTCCAACTTGGGGTCGCGATTTACAATGCTGCGGTCTTCCAGAAGGATCTCATCCGGGTCGGAATACCCTTTTTCACGCAACCATTCACGGGCGGTGGCGCGACGCGCATACGCCGGGTCATTCAAGCTGTATACGTCATATCGGCGCTTGTCCAACCAGTTCTCAAGGTAGAGGCGGCGAACTTCGTCGTCATCTTCGATGGAGTTCGGGTCTTCCTCTTGCTCTTTGATCCATTCCCAAGCCCGTTCAGCGGCTTCCTTCCATGCCTGATCCATGATCCAGGCACGAGCAAGCTCGGCTTCGATCTGCTCTTCTGAAGCGCCATCAAACACGGGGGTGACTGCACGGTAGCCCATGCGTTTGGCTGCCCAACCAAGGTGGACTTCCAGCACCTGACCGATATTCATACGACCTGGCACACCGAGCGGGTTAAGAATGATGTCAACGGGCGTACCATCTTCGAGGAAGGGCATGTCTTCAACAGGCACAACCTTCGAGACCACACCTTTGTTTCCGTGACGCCCCGCCATCTTGTCGCCCGCGGTGATCTTGCGGCGCTGCGCAACCGAGACACGCACCATCATATCCACACCGGCAGCGAGGTCGGAGTTATCTTCGCGGGTGAAGACCTTCACATCCACGACCTTGCCACGTTCCCCATGCGGCATGCGCAGGGATGTATCCTTCACATCGCGGGATTTTTCACCGAAGATGGCGCGCAACAAACGTTCTTCAGGAGTAAGTTCTTTTTCGCCTTTGGGCGTGATCTTGCCGACAAGAATATCGTTCGGTCCAACTTCGGCACCGATACGAATAATTCCATTTTCATCGAGGTCTTTGATCGCGTCGTCACCCACATTTGGGATGTCACGCGTGATTTCTTCAGGTCCGAGTTTGGTGTCGCGCGCTTCCACTTCATATTTTTCGATATGCACAGACGTGAAGCGGTCATTCTGAACAAGGCGTTCAGAGAGCAGGATGGCATCTTCGAAATTGCCACCTTCCCAGGAAAGGAAGGCAACCACCACATTCTGCCCGAGCGCCAGATGACCGTTATCGGTGGAAGAAGAGTCGGCGATGATATCACCGGCTTTGATCAGCTGTCCTTTGACGACAGAGGGACGCTGGTCAATACAGGTGCTCTGATTGGAACGCTGGTACTTACGTAGTTGATAGACGCGGTTCCCGCTTCGCTTCTCTTTGACGGTGATGGTGGATCCTGTTACCGAGACAACTTCACCGTCCGCCTCGGCCACTACGACTTGACCGGAATCCAGTGCGGCGTGCTTCTCCATGCCAGTGGAAACCAGCGGAATCTCCGGGCGAACCAGTGGCACAGCCTGCGCCATCATGTTCGAACCCATGAGCGCGCGGTTGGCATCGTCATGTTCAAGGAAGGGGATCAACGCGGCGCTGATGCCCACCACCTGATGCGGGGCTACATCCATGAACTCGATGGTTTCAGGGTTCGAGAACAAGAAGCCGGAGTGGTAACGGCAGGAAATACGCTCGCGGGAGAATTCCTTCTTTTCAGTCAGAGCGGCGTTCGCTTGAGCGATGGTGTATTTATCTTCAGCATCGGCAGAGAGAAAGACCACTTCGTCTGAAACGAATGGAACAACGCCGATCTCCGCTTCGAAACGGGCAAGCCGCTTCATCACCTTGGAGTCAACCTCGGTGCCGGATTTGAAGAGCAACTCTTCAGATTTGGGATCGTACACATCCTCGCGCAAAGTGCGTCCATCCAACAGTTCACTGTCAGAAGGAAGGGATTTGAACACCTTGCGATATGGCGTTTCAATGAAGCCATACTCGTTGACGCGGGCGAAGGACGCTAGGCGACCGATCAAGCCGATATTGGGACCTTCCGGTGTTTCAATCGGACAGATGCGCCCGTAATGCGAGTGGTGCACGTCGCGGACGTCGAAGCCTGCGCGTTCACGGCGCAAACCGCCAGGACCAAGCGCCGATAGCGTTCGTTTATGACGCAATTCTGCCAGTGGATTGGTTTGGTCCATGAACTGCGAAAGCTGCGAAGACCCGAAGAATTCGCGCAGCGCCGCCACCACGGGGCGAATGTTGACCAACGTCACCGGCGAAAGTTGCTCCTGGTCACGGATGGACATGCGCTCTTTAATGACGCGCTCCATACGGCGAAGACCGATGCGCAGCTTGTTCTGGATCAACTCACCCACCGTTTTGACACGGCGATTGCCAAGATGGTCGATATCATCCGGGCGTTCCTTGCCGTTGTTGATCTGGATCATGCGGCGAAGCAAGCGGATAATATCGCTCTTGGAGACCGTGCGGTGAGGAATCGCAATGTTGAGGTCAAGTTTCTGGTTAAGCTTGTAGCGACCGACGCGTTCAAGGTCATAATGGCGCTGATCGAACAATTGCTCTTCGAGGAACTGGCGGGCATTTTCCAACGTAGCAGGATCACCTGGGCGCATGCGCTTGAAGAACTCGATCAAAGCGGCTTCAGCAATGGTGTGATTGGTCAAATCCCAATCCGGCTCCTGCTTGATGGTCGAAGCAATGAACAGGCGTTCGGGGTTGTTGTCTACATCCTTAAAGATGGAAAGGATCTCTTCATCAGAGCCAACTTTGATGGGCGAATCCTTCAACCCGTCGCCGACAGCGGCAAGCGCGCGCAGGAATACCGTGATGGGAACTGTGCGCTTGCGGTTGAACTTCAAGATGATGTAGTCGGATTTACGGGTTTCGAACTCCATCCAGGCGCCGCGATCCGGGATCAACTTTGCCATGGAAAGCAGGCGTCCTGTTGCGCGGTCGGCAGGGGCTTCGAAATAAACACCGGGAGAACGGATCAACTGGGAAACGACCACACGTTCTGTGCCATTGACAATGAATGTTCCCTTGTCGGTCATCTCCGGGAAGTCGCCCAGGAAAATATCTTGTTTGATCGGTTCGGGTACATCGGGACCAGCCAGCAAAACGGATACATAAAGCGGGCTGGAATATGTAAGGTCGCGCTCGACGCATTCTTCAATGGTATGTTTGGGGTCACCAAACCAATACTTCAATCCCCACTGCTGCGATTCGGGGCTGCGGCTAGGGAAGAATAATTTCATCCCTTTGTTGTATGATTCGATCGGGGAAATTTCATGGAAGAGATCGCCCAAGCCCTCTTTCTTGAGCCTTTCAAATGAATCAAGTTGTACTTCAATCAAGTTGGGAAGATCAAGCTGTACCGGAATTTGTGCGTAACTTTTTTGGGGCAAAGAAGATGCCATTCTTCTCTCCTGGGTTTGGATTGGCTGGGTTATTAACAACTTAAACTGTCCCTTTGGACAGCGACCTAAAATTATATCGAATTGGGCAGGAAAAGTCAAGCATTATACACATACCATTATCGATGGATATAGTTCCCCGCCTCATTTCTTGACAATCTATATAAGTGCGTGTAAAATCACGGGCGCTTAACAATTGGATATTGATCTAGCCGAGATAGCTCAGTTGGTAGAGCACGCGACTGAAAATCGCGGTGTCCCCAGTTCGATCCTGGGTCTCGGCACTCTCGGCCAGTCAACAAGGTCGAAGAAAGATGCGGGCGTAGTTCAGTGGTAGAACGTCTCCTTGCCAAGGAGAAGGTCGTGAGTTCGAATCTCATCGCCCGCTCACATTATGGAGGATTGCAGATTGAAATAAAATTCGGTCGGCAATCCTTTTATGTACACGGCGTCGTGGCCAAGTGGTAAGGCAAGGGTCTGCAAAACCCTCATTCACGGGTTCAAATCCCGTCGACGCCTCAAGAAAAAAAAGCGGATCATTTTTGATCCGTTTTTTTTTATTTCCATTACCAAAACAGTACGAGTTTGACGATTAAAATCATTTTGACATGGCTTCCAGTTATAAATAAGTCTATAATGTAGTTGGGTTGAGTATTAATATTATTAAGATTGACATGGCAAAAAGAAAAAACTTCACCACAGTAAGGATTTCGCTTACCTATTTCGTGGTAGGGGTGTTATGGATTCTGTTTTCAGATAATCTTTTAAAATTGCTGTTTCAAGATGCACATAGCCTGTCCATTGCGCAGACGTACAAGGGCTGGTTTTATGTGGTTGTAACCTCCCTTTTGCTTTACAACCTGCTCCGGACGAACGAGGCTAAGGAAAAGAATACACAAGACACGGCGGAAAAAAAATATCAGATGCTGGTTGAGGGGTTGCCGGGGGTTGTGTTCATGGATAAGTTCGATGCTCCGCAAACGACTCACTACATAAGTCCGCGCATTGCGGATTTGCTCGGACATACCCCAGAAGAATGGTTAGCAGACAAGGATATTTGGGAAAAGTCGATTCACCCGGACGACCTGGAGCGAGTCCTTGCTGAGGACAATCGCACAAACACTGTTAAGGAGTCGTTCCGCATCGAGTATAGAATCCGCCATCATGATGGGTACTATATTTGGGTCAAGGAAGATGCGACACTTCTATTCGACGAGGATGGCAAACCCCAATTCTGGCAGGGTATCCTTTTGGATATCACTGAACAAAAAAAGGTGGAAGATGCGCTCAAGCGTCGTGAAGCGATCTTAAAAGCGGTTGGTTTCTCTGCAGAGGAGTTCCTTAAGTCGATTCGCTGGGAGGTGAACGTCAACGAAGTGCTGGAGAGAATCGGTCTGGCGACTGAGGCAAGCAGAGTGTACATCTTCCAAAAGGATCAGACCACGGCACCTGCCGCGACCGTATCGCTGATTTATGAATGGTGCGAGCCGGGGGTGGAGGAACAGATTCACCGCCCGGAAATGCAAAACATCAGCATGGAAGATTTGCGATTTACGAGGTGGGTGAATCATTTCGATATGGGACTTCCCATTTACGGTCCGATAAAGGACTTCCCCATCGAGGAACAGGATTTTCTAAGCGGGCAAGGGATCCTTTCCCTTATTTGCATCCCGATCCAAACAGGACACGACTGGTGGGGCTTCATCGGCTTTGATGATTGCAAATCGGAGCGCGAATGGACTGAGGCGGAGATCGAAGCGTTACGCGCCGCGGCAAATACCATGGGAACAGCAATCGAGCGAAAACAATTTGTGGAGGCGTTGCAGCAAAGCGAGACAAGCTATCGGGGATTGTTCAACACCGTCCGAGATGCCATCTACATTCAGGATCAGGACGGCTACTTTCTGGATGTGAACGATGGCGCCGTGGAGATGTACGGGTACCCAAAGGAGTTCTTTGTAGGCAAAACGCCTGAGATTCTTGGAGCGCCTGGCAGGAATGATCTGGAAAAAGTTACTCGGGCAATCCAGGAAGCGTTCAAGGGTACTCCACAAGAATTTGAATTCTGGGGAATCCGCAGCAACGGGGAGATCTTTCCAAAGGATGTGCGGCTGTTCAAAGGGATATATGATGGAAAAGTAGCCCTGATCGCCATCTCGCAGGATATTACCGCCAGAAAACAATATGAAGAGGCGCTGCGTAAACAGTTGCGCGAGTTGAGCGTTCTTCACTCGGTTGCGCTGACCGAATCCACTGCCAAAGAGATCGACGAGTTGATCCAGCAGGTAACAAACATTATCAGCGACACCCTGTATTCGGACAATTGTGGCGTCCTGTTGTTGAATGAGACACAGGACAGGTTATCTCCGCACTATTCATATCGGGGGGTGGATCTAAAGAGCATGTTTAGCAGCCTGTCAATAGAAAAAGGATTGTACGGTAGAGCAGTTCGGGACAGGAGATCTTGCCGGGTGGCAGACGTTGCTCTGGAACCGGACTATTTCGAAATATCCAAGGACATCCGCTCTGCTCTCTGTGTTCCCATTATCAGTGGGGCAAAACTTTTCGGCGTACTGAATGTAGAAAGCAAAATCTTGGATGTCTTCACTGAAAAAGATGAAAGACTCCTGAATACCATCGCTGGCGGGATGGCAAATACCATGGAGCGCATCCAACTCTACGAGACGAATCAGAGAAGGCTGCAACAAGCCGAGATTCTGCGCGAAGCAACCGCCAAACTGACCTCATACTTCGAAACAGACAAACTTCTCGAAAAGATATTCGACCTGCTGGGAAAACTGATCAAGTTCGACAGCGCATCGATCGAAATGCTCGCTCAGGGATTCTTCGAGATCGTAGCGGGAAAAAACATTCCGGCGGAGTTGATCGGAATAAAATACGCCTCTGAAATTGACAAATGGGGGAATCTGAAAGATTCGCGACAGCCCATCATCATCCCGGATGTACAAGCGGATGACAGGTTTACAAAGTTCGATCAGACCCGTTATATCCGTAGCTGGATGGGCATTCCGCTTGTTGCGCAGGACAAATTGATCGGCTATCTAAACATTGACAGCCGCACCCCGGGTTATTTCAACGACGAACATGCCGCTCTTGCCCAAACCTTTGCGAACCAGGCAGCGGTCGCCATTGAAAATACACGCCTGTTCGAATTGGAAAAACGTCAGCGTATGGCAGCAGAAAACCTCAGCATTGCCACATCCTCCCTGACCAATACACTCAACATGGATGATCTATTCGCGAAGATCCTCGAATGGCTCAGAACCCTCGTCCCGCACGATAGCGCTTCCATCATGCTCAGTCAGGGAGATACGGTTCGACTCGTTGCTCATTGGAATTTACCCAAGGAGTTCCAGGCTGGGCGCGAATTCCCGTTCACGCCCAAATGGCAAATGGTTATGGAATCCCGAAAACCTTTGCTGGTTGTGGATGCCCAAAAAGATGAGATTTTCGAGAAATGGGCTGGAAGCGAATACATTCACGGCTGGATCGCCGTCGCAATGTTCGTACAGGATAAACTTATCGGGTTCCTGAACCTCGACAGCCGCACCCCAGGAGCTTTTACGGAAGAGCATGCCGCCCTTGTCCAAATCTTTGCCAATCAATCTGCAATTGCGATCGAAAAAGCACGTCTTTTCGATCTCGAGAAGAAACGAAGAGAAACTGCCGAAACGGTAAGGCGGGCGACCACTGCATTGACGAATCCGCTGAACCTGCCAGCCTTGTACCGAACCATCTTTGAGTGGCTGCAAAAAATTACGCCGTTCGACAGTGCTTCCATCCTTGAGATCGAGGGCGATCATCTTCGCCTCACTGCCGAACAAGGGTTGCCGAATCCGGAAAAAGCACTTGCCAACGCCTATCCCCTCGATAATGTTCTGTGCATGATCATGAACGAGACCGGCAGAGCTTTGATCATCGAAGATTGCAGCAAAGACCCGCGTTTCGAAAAATGGGGCGAGGCAACACATGTGCGAGGGTGGATCGGTGTGCCCTTGATCGCACGAGGGGGCGTCATCGGGTACATCACCATCGACAGCCGCATGCCCAATACCTATTCCCAAAACGATGCGATCGCCGTACAGACGTTTGCACAGCAGGCAGCTACCTCCCTTGAGAATGTAAAGCTTTACACTGAAACCCGTCAAAGGCTGAAGGAACTGGAAATGGTCAGCCGGATCTCATTTGCGCTGCGGGCGGCGCACGATACGATCGAAATGTTCCCCATCCTGCTGAATGAAATCAAATCAAGCGTGGACACAAATGAAATCGCTATCTGGATCTACGAAGCGGACAAGGCATTGTTGATTCCCAAAGCCGCCAGCGGAAATTTGATCGACCTGCCCAAAACCACATTCAAGCGCGGCGAGGGCATTGTTGGCGCAGTGTTCGTCTCAGGCGAACCTCGTCTCAGCGAGGAATATTCTGATGACCCTCTGGCGAACCACCAAAATACCCGATTTATCGGGCAAGGCTGGATGAGCTTTGCCGTTCCCATCCGCACTACAAGCGAGATCATCGGCGTGATCGTGGTGGGCACTCATAAACCGAAACGGATCGAATCACATCACCAACGGCTGCTCACGACCATTGCAGAAATTGCCGGAAACGCGATCCATCGTTCCAATTTGTTCGAACGCAGCGAGGAACAGATCCGGCGGTTGACCACACTGCGGGAGATGGATACCGCCATCACCTCCAGCCTCGACCTGCGCATCACACTTGCCATCATCACCGAACATCTGACCTCAAAAATGGGAGCCAGCGCTGCCGCCATTCTTGTTTTCAATCCCGATAGCCAAATGTTGGATTATTACGCCGCACGAGGTTTCCAAAATCCCGACATCCCCCGCGCGTCTGTCAGCATTGGGAATGGGTTTGCCGGTCAGATTCTGCTGAACCGCAACCCCTTCCATGTCAAAGATCTCTCCAAGGAAAAATCAGGTTATACCCTCAACCTGCATCCTTCCGAAAATTTCAAGAGCTACTACGCCGTGCCCATCTCCAGCAAAGGCGCCGCCCGCGGTATTTTGGAAACATACTTCAAAGAACCGTTCACACCCAATCCAGACTGGGTGGATTTTATCCAAACCCTGGCAGGACAAGCCGCCATCGCCATCGACAACGCGCAGCTCTTCGAAAATCTGCAACGCACCAACCAGGAACTTTCATTGGCATATGATACGACCCTGGAAGGATGGGGCAAAGCGCTTGAATTGCGCGACAAGGAAACCCAGGGACACACCCGCCGCGTCACAAACCTGACCGTGGAACTGTCGCGGCAAATGGGCATTCCTGAACCCGATCTTATCCACATCCGCCGTGGAACCTTGCTGCACGACATCGGCAAAATGGGCGTGCCCGACCACATCCTTCGCAAACCAGGTCCGCTGACCGATGAGGAACTGGCTGAAATGAGGATGCATCCACAGTACGCTTTCGACCTGCTCTTCCCCATCCCCTACCTGCGCCCTGCACTGGAAATTCCCTACTATCATCACGAATGGTGGGATGGCAGCGGATATCCCAACAAGATGAAGGGGGGTGAAATCCCTTTGGCTGCCCGCATCTTCGCCGTGGTGGATGTGTGGGATGCCCTGCTCTCCGACCGCCCCTATCGCAAAGCGTGGATGGAGGAAAAGGTCATGGACTATATCGTCGGGCTTTCAGGCAGGCAGTTCGACCCGGAAGTCGTCCGGGCGTTTTTCAGGATGTTGAAAAGCAGCCCAAAATTCATCCGTTCCAATTTTCCGCAGGAACTCCCCGATATACCCAAGGCGAAGCCCAAAGCCGATGGTCAGAAAAAAGCCAAAACAAAAAAGAAGCGGTGAACTTCATCCACCGCTTCTTTTTATCTACTTCACGCGCACGAAGCGCCGCTTCCCAACCTGCAAAACACCGGGATGTGGGAACGGGGCATCGCCTCGCTCCAGGACTTCGCCGTCAAGGCGAACCCCCTTCTGATCGATCAACTGACGGGCTTTGCTTTTGCTCTCTGCCATGCCCGCCGCAAGGATGACCTCCACAACGGTTTGACCGGTTTGCATCTCAAACTCGGGCATCTCGTCGGGGATTTCCTTCTGCTGGAACATTTTGACGAAATGCTCCTGAGCCGCTGCCGCTTCGGCATCGCTGTAGAAGATGCTGGTGATCTCCTTCGCCATTGCCATCTTGGCATCGCGCGGATGCAGTGTGCCGGAGGCGACTTCGGCTTCGGTCTTGGCGATCTCCTGCGGACTCCAACGTGTGACCAGGCGCATGTACGTACCCATCGCCGAATCTGGCACAGACATCAGCTTGCCGAACATATCATCGGCGCCGGTATTGATCGGCACGATGTTGCCCGTGGATTTGGACATGCGCTGCGTGCCATCGGTGCCCGGCAAAATGCCCGTGATGATGCCCACCAGCGGTTTTTGCCCGAGCGCTTCCTGCAATTTGCGTCCCGCCACGATGATGTTGAAAAGCTGGTCTGAGCCGCCAACCTGAATGTCGGTTTCCATCGCGGCTGCGTCGTAGCCTTGCATGAGTGCGTAGAAGGTCTCATGCAAATAGATCGGTTCGCCTTTGTCGAGCCGCTTGGCAAAGTTCTCGCGAGCCAGGAATTGCTGCACGGTGAAGTTCTGCCCGAGGCGGATGAGATCCACCAGCGATAATTTTGAGAGCCACTCGCCGTTGTAACGAATAATGGTCTTGGTCTTATCCAAAACGCGAAAGGCTTGTTCGGCGTACGTCTTGGCATTCTCGTTGACCTGTTCTTCGGTCAGTACGGGACGCGCCTTGTTCTTATCCGAGGGGTCACCCACCAACGCCGTGTAACTGCCGATCAGAAAGGTCACTTCATGACCGAGATCCTGAAATTGGCGCAGTTTGCGCATGGAAATGGTGTGACCGAGATGCAGGTCGGTGGAGGTTGGGTCGTAGCCGCAGTACACCCGCAGCGGACGGTTCTCTTTTTCCGCGATCTTCAATCGTTCACGCAGTTCGGCTGCCATGGCTTTTTGCAGATCTTCATCGCCATAGTCTGTGCCCTGCATCAATAATTCAACTTGTTCCTCAATGTTCATTCATGCCTCCTGAAGGTCACGAGCGCGCCCTCTCGTGGAATTTTTATCGGCAACTTTCCCGTTCTGTGCAAACAAAAACGCGCCCGCGATGATGAAGGGCGCGTTCAAATCACACCATCGCAAGGTTATGGGCAGGTGTGATAGTAATAAAAGCGGGAGGTTGGCTTGCCAAACATGCGGCTATTATACCGCTATTGAGATAAATTGAAAGGAAAACTCCACGGACCTTCCACAGAGTAGAACTCATCGCTGTACACGATCAACTCCGCCTGTTCCTGTGTCATTTCGGGTGGACGGCTGATGATCTGCATGGTCAAGACTCCGTTCACATCCACACAATCAAGCGTAATACCAATACTGCGGTCGATCATCGCCTGCTGGATTTTCGGCATGTACACCGAACAATAGTCATCCTGTTGCGGTGGCGCGGCAATTGCGCCAATTTCGATGACAGCATTCGTCAGATCTGCATCCGGCGGGACGACAAAGGTCAACGTATCGCAGCGCAAACCGGGCTGCCCATCCGCCGCGTCCTGCAAACTGACCAGCGTCGTACCATATTCCTGCAAGATCGTTCCGGCGTACGTCAGGCTGGCAGACCAGATCGACCAATCCGACGCATCGGGCAGCGTGAAACACACATCAGCATTGACGTTCTTGCCTTCCATCCACGCGCGCTCCACGCGCACATCCACCCCGCTTGCAGTTTGATCTGCCGCCGCTATCGCCGCCTCCGTCGTTGGGTACGATTCAGCAATAAACGCCGTCGCTGTGGGAAGGAAAGCAGGCAACACCACCGCTTCCGGCGCAGATGGCGCACAGGCGGTCAGGAACACCAATAACAGGACGATAAACTTCTTCATGGAATGTATGTACTCCTTTGGATTTACTTCAATATGTCGCTCAGCGCTTCACGCGGACCCGGAAACTGGAACTTGTACCCGGAGTCGAGCAGCCGTTTGGGCTGGGAAAAGCGCCCTTCGAGGATGAGGACGCTCATCTCACCCAAAACGTTCCTTAATAAAAAGGCGGGTGTAGGAAACCAATACGGACGGCGTAAAAGGCTTGCCAATGTTCTATTGAACTCAGCATTCGACGTGGGAGTGGGAGCAATGAGGTTGTACGCGCCTTGGGTAGTTTCATTCGCAATGAGGTGACGGACAGATCCGACCCAATCTGCGAGATGGATCCACGGCATGGCTTGCCTGCCCGAGCCGAGCGGTCCGCCAACGAAAAGACGGACGGGCAACGCCATCAACCCGAGCAGACCACCGTCACGCGCGAGAACAGGCGCAGTACGGACGATGACTCTTCGCACACCCAACTCCTCCACGGATTTTGTCGCGTCTTCCCATTGAATTGTGATAGAGGCAAGAAAATCATCAGCGGGCGAGGTGGTTTCGTCGGCGAGGTCTCCACGCAGACCATAGTAGTTAATGCCAGACGCCTGCACAAAAACCTTCGGGTGTTGAGTCGCTTCCCGAATGGCTTGACCAAGCGCCAGTCCGGGAAGGATGCGTGAATCAAGGAAGGCTTGCTTTGTCGCTTTGGTCCACGGAAAGGAGGAAAGCGACTTCCCGGAGAGGTGAATCACCACATCCATTTTATTGACGAGATGCCCCCAACCCTGGGTCGTCTTCCCATCCCACTGCACTGCTTGCGCGCCTGGAAGAACGCGTGAGCCGCGCGTGAGAATGAGGACTTTGTGCCCTTCGGCAAGAAAAGAATGGGTGAGGGCGCTGCCCAGGAAACCCGTTCCGCCTGAGATCATGATGTTCATTGAATTATCCTGCTCCAAAATTGAATTCTCATTAGGGGTTTTCACGGATTTAGCGAACTGGATGTATAATCACGCAGATTATTTGAGAAACCATGAACGAACCCGTTTTGGTGCTCAACGCAAATTTTGAGCCGATCCACGTTTGTACGACACGTCGGGCAATTGGTTTGATCCTTGCGGGAAAGGCAGGGATGATCGCGAACGGGCGCGGACATATTAAAACAATCTCACAGCTGCTGCCGCGTCCTTCTGTCATCCGGCTCGAATCGCAAATCCATCGACCGCGTCCGCGCGTCAAATTAACGCGCCGGGAAATCTTTCGCCGCGACAATTATACCTGCCAGTATTGCGGCAAACGTGAGGTCAGCCTGACGATCGACCACGTCATTCCGCGCCACATGGGTGGACGGCACGTATGGACGAACCTGGTGACGGCTTGTTCCTCCTGCAATCATCGCAAGGGCGGGCGCAAGGCAGAGGAGGCGCACATGCATTTGCTGCACATCCCAAAAGAGCCCCCGGCCGAGGCGGCATATATTTTCGGCAAACATCTCGCGGATAATCGCGAGTGGGAGCCTTTCATCTCCGGCTGGTAAACTCCACCCCTCTCGGTTCGAGAGGGGTTTTGCTAAAATTCCAGGGTCATAAAATCCTTTGCCAGTTCAATTTTCCCCGAATAAGTGTTCTTCGCTTCGCCGACCGGGTCGCCTTTGGCGAACCTGCCGGTTGGATAGTGGATAAGGTAGAGTTTGTCAACTTCCGCTTTCGAGGCGATGGATCCCGCCTGCGCCGCCGAGGAATGTCCCTGTGACGCGCCCGTCGCTTCGTGGATGAGGACATCCGCACCGGCGCTGAGGCGGACGACTTCATCACATGGCTCGGTATCGCAGGAATATGCCATCATCTTTTGACTATCGGGAAATTCGATCCGCAAGCCGATGTTGGGGATCATGTGATGCACCGGCGAGGCGTGGACGATGAAATCGGAACAAGTCAGGACGGGGGTCATTTCCCGCGAGGGTAGCCGATAAAAAACCACGGGGAAGAAGTTGGGCCATTCCGACCAGTTGTAAAAACCCATTAAACCTTCCACACGGTCGAGCGTGTAATGCAAGCCGTAGATATTGAGTGGCTTTTGCCTGCCCATCAGCCACATATCCATTAAAAGAAGCGGGACGCCGGAGGCATGATCGGGATGAAAATGCGTGATGATAAGGTCGGTCAGGTCGTTGAAATCCAGCCCTGCCTGCTCCAAACGCAAAACAGGGTTGCTGACCGAATCGATCAGCAGCATGCGCTCCCGCCCCACAACAACCATGTGTGTGTTTTCATGCTCTCTTGTGGGAATCGCGTTGGACGAACCCAGGATGATAACCCGTGACATGAGTCAATGTTAACAGAATTTCCCCCGCTTGAATATCTTAATTGGATTTCACTTTCGATTCCCGGAAACGTATACCGAATCCCGTTTTACGAATTAATCCCGCGAAGTAAGGCTAGTTCATCGGGTCTGCATGACTGCCAGAGTGCAATGCTTTCCGCTTCGAGTACTCCGCCCATATAGTTGTGGATATGACGACGGACATGAGGGATATCGAACATCGGTTGTGGATTAATCCAACGGTCTGACAGTGCAAAAACCACATGGTTCACCGCATCGCTCATGACGATTGCCCCCAGGCACATCTCGCACGGCTCCAAGGTGGTGTATATGACTCCGTTGTCGTGTGGGAAATCGTACAGGCTTGCTGCAGTTGCCAACAGGGCATTCAACTCGGCATGAGCAAGGCGGCTGGGTCGCCCCTGATGTTCCGCCCGTCCGCGACCTACGATTTTTCCACGATGCACGATCACGGCTCCGATGGGTCTTTCCCCTGCTTGCATCGCCAGCTGCGCCTCTTTGAGCGCTTCACGCATAAAAAACACATGGTCCAGTGCATCGAAGTTGAAATCCATATCAGCATCCCTTTGATCTACAGCAAGAACGAGAGAGAGGAAATCCTATCCTGCCCCAATTACGCTCAACAATATTCCCGGTGTGATGTAGGCTTCGATCACCGCCGCAATGGCAAGCAGCGGCACCACCAAACCAATGAACAGTTTTGCCCAATCCGCCATCAATTCGAGGATGACCTCGCCCATCGATTTACCCGTCTGCGGCGTGACAATGGCAGCGCCGATGTACAGCACCACCGCGCTTCCGATCATCAGGGCGGGCAATTCGAAGATCCCGTGCGGCGCGACTCCCGCCATGAAGAGCGGAAGCGGCTGCAACCCAAGCAGTTCGAACAAGGCATACAAGCCGCCGATCAACCCAATGTTCAACATGTAAATAAGTACACCCAAAACGCTAAAGGAAAACATTCCTACCAGGAAGATCACTGCCACGGCGCGGGTATTGTTCAAAAACAGGAAAGAGGCGTTGAGTTTTCCATCCAAACTCGATAGGTCAGGCAGCTCACCGAGGCTTTCCTCAAACCTCGAAAGCGACTCCGGTGACGCTTTCGAAATGGTATCCGAAACATTGTCCATTACCCAGGCATAACTCAACCATGCACTGACTCCCGCAATGAGCAGAGTAAACGCCAGCGCCGGCAGGATCCGCCGCAGCGAGTCGCGCAATACCCTGCCATACCAATCCCAAAGAGAAGCCGCACCGCCGATGAAATTCCGCCAAAAAGTGCGCCACATCCAGTGGAAATTGAGCGTATCGATCTCGCGTCCCAGCAGGTATTCGCGTTGAAAATGCGCAATCCCCACACGGATCAATAACAGCGCGATGATCAACACTCCCACCACCGCCAGCCAGAGCACCTGTTCATTGCCCCAAAACAACATTACCGCTTCGCCCTGCATCAGGATCGCCACCGGGATCACAACGAAAGACGCCAACAGATTCGCCGCCTTCACCGAAGTGGACTGCACCGAAATCACGATCGCCGCGCTGACCATCAACACGGCATGCGCCGTCGTCAACAACAGCAGCTGCACCATCACCGAAAACGAAGGCAATGCAATCCCCTGGCGTGAGACCATGATCAAGTACAACCCGATCGAAAGATAACTGGCAATCAACGGCGTTGCAACGCCTACCAGTAATTTACCAAAGTACAACTGCCAGTCATCAAAGGGCGCGCTAAGCAAAGGCTCAATGGTTCCGCGCTCCTTCTCCCCCACGAACGACTCAAGCGCCACCACCAGTGAGATCGTGATCGGAAAGAAACCAATGATCATGATCGAAAACGGCACGAGCCGGTCGATGATGAGGTTGGCATTGAACTGGTTCAGAAAATCCACCGTCTGTTTCGCGAACTCATTCATCAGGAATGGAAAGGAAAGAGTCAGGATCACCATCGGCATCAACACACGCCAATCGCGCAACTGGTCACGCAGTTCGCGCCACGCCACGAGCAACACAGGTCGTAATTTACTGGACATATTCGCGTCCCTTCGCTTCCGCCATCACTTTGAGATACACCTGCTCGAGCGTGCGCGTCTCCTCCTGAAAAGCAAGAAGCGGAGCAGACACCGTAGATAGACTTTTCAACAGTTGCGGATTGGCATCCCCCGGCGCTTCCACTCGGACTTTGAGACTGGTCGGCGTTACCGAAACTGTTTCCACACCATGAGGGAGTTGCACCCCGCGCGCATCCCATGCTTCGGCAAATTTGATCTCATACTCAGGCGCGCCGAGTACCTGACGTTTCAATTCATCCAATGAACCCTGGATCAAAATCCGCCCGCGATAGATGATGGCGATCTTATCTGCCAGCGCCTCCACCTCGGTCAGATTATGCGAGCAGATGACGATCGTCCGGCTCGACGATTTGAGGCGCGCAATTTCATCCCGCACCAGCCGCGCCGACTCCGGGTCCATGGCCGAAGTGGGCTCATCCAGCAGCAGCACCCCCGGCTCATGCATCATTGCGCGCGCCAACGCCAGCTTCTGGCGCATCCCTTTGGAATATTCGCCGATGCGCCGCTTTGCCGCTTCCGCAAGACCAAAATAGTCGAGCAGGTTCTCACTACGCATCTTCCGCGCAGACGGCGAAAGGCTGTAGACCTGACCGAAGAAATCAAGATATTCAATGGCTGTCATACGCATGTACAGACCATGCTGCTCGGTCAACACCCCCACCGAAGCGCGGACGTCGTGCCCTTTTTTGACAACGTCATAACCAGCCACACGCGCCCACCCACGACTGGGCTGCAAAAGCGCCGTCAACATGCGGACGGTGGTGGTCTTCCCGGCGCCATTCTGCCCCAACAACGCCAAAATTTGACCGGGCTGCACCGAGAGGTTGACCCCGTCCACTGCCATAAAATCGTGAAATTGTTTGCCAAGATCCTGGGTTTCTATCATGGGAGATTCCTTCAAAATAAAGAAACGGACACTTCTTATTTTATTACCCGCCCCCGATCCCCCTCTTCACAAAAACCTTACAGTTCCTGAATACGCCAACGACGCCAGAGGAAAATTCCAATAGCCACGATTAAAAGCACACCGAAAAAGACCTGATTGACATTCCAGCCCCCCACCAGCGCCACATCCAGCCGCAGGAATTCGAGCAGAAAACGAACAGCGGAATAGAACGCCAGATACGCCAGAAACAACTCACCCGGGCGAAGCGAAGCGGATACTCGGCGGGAAAGCCAAAGCAAAATCCCCAGGTTTACAAGGCTTAGAATCATCTCATATGCAAATAACGGATGATAAAACTCCACCGCTTCGTACCCGATCAGACGGTTGGGAGGTTGAATGAAGATCGCCCACGGCAGGCTTGTCGGCAAACCGTACAATTCCTGATTGAAGTAATTTCCCAATCGCCCGATCACCTGCGCAAGCGCCAGCCCGGGCGCGAGCATATCCGCCAGTTCGCGGAAGGAAAATTCATAGCGACGCGAGAAAGCGAACAATACCGCCATACCTGCCAAAAGCGCACCAGGAAAACCAAACCCACCCACCCAAAATGCCATCATATCGAGCGGGTTGGAAAGATAATGCGCCGTAGTCAGTCCCAACTGCACCGAGGACAATGGCGGTGTAAACACATGCCACAGCCGCGCCCCGATCAGCCCCCAGACGAAGAGGGGCAAAAAGAGGTGGTAGACAATCTCCGGGTCCTGCCTGCGGCGATGCACTTCGACGGCAAAGAGCAGAATCCCAAACGCGATCCCAAGTGCCAGCAGGAGTCCATTCCAGCGCAGGACGAGCGGACCGAGCGACAAGCCTTCCGTCAACTCAACGCCTCCCGCTTTTCCCGTTCCGTTTTCATACGCTCATGCCCCTGTACACGGACATGAAGAATGCGCTGGTAGGCAGTGATGTTGGCAAGCAGTGCGATGACCGCCACCGCAATGAACGGCTGGTTGAAAACCAGCAACGGGATCAACACAATATAACGTTCCACGCGCGTCAGGATGCCCACCTTGGCAGTGAAGCCCAAGCCTTCGGCGCGGGCTTTGACGTACGAAACCAGCACTGATCCAGCCGCTGCAATGAACGAAACCATCACGCCCAGCGCATCTTCCCGGACGAGGAAGAAGTAGACCAACCCGCCGAACGTGACCAACTCCGCATACCGATCGCTGACGGAATCGACGAAGCCGCCAAAGTCGCTGGGCTCTCCGCGCAAACGCGCCATCGTCCCATCGAAGGCATCCACAAGCACCGAAGCCAGCAGGATGAACGCCCCCGTTGTCATGTGCCCCTGCGAAATGACGTACGCCCCCACCGTCGTCCCTGCCAGCCCCAGCAGAGTAATGGAGTTGGGGGTCAGCCCCATGCGGTTGAGAAACATACCGATGGGATCCAAAATTCCCTTGAAAATGATGCGCAATCTATCTGTGAAAGTAGGTTTGGGATTCATCAAATCTATTCTTTTGAAATGTGGATTCTCGACCCTTGCAGAGTTATTCTTCAGATTCCCCGGTACCGGGGATGTCGTCATCTTCACCAATCAAAACTTCGCGTTCCTTGCCGCCGCCCTGCGAAGGACCCACCACACCCATCTCCTCGAGCTGATCGAGCAAACGAGCCGCACGCGGATACCCGATCCGCAAGCGGCGCTGGAGCATGGACGCAGAGGCGCGCTGCTGCTGCCGGACAATGGAGATCGCCTGTTCCACCAAACCGTCGTCTTCATCCTCGCCAGGTTCCTGCAATAATTTCTCCCACGGCGGAACGTCCACCACCGAGGAGGCATCGCTGTTCTTCTGCCAGTGCGCGATGATACGCTCGATCTCCATATCGGTAATGAGCGCACCCTGCGCGCGGACGGGATTGCCGACCTCCGGGTTGAGGAAGAGCATGTCACCACGCCCAAGCAGCGACTCAGCGCCGGTGTAATCGAGGATGACACGGCTATCCGTGCCGGATGCCACAGCAAACGCCAGGCGCGCCGGGAAATTGGCTTTGATGAGCCCCGTCACCACATCGGTGGACGGGCGCTGGGTGGCAACGATCAGGTGAATACCAGTTGCGCGCGCCATCTGCGCCAAACGCACAAGGTTGTGTTCGGTCTGGTCCGGCGCAGACATCATCAGATCCGCAAGCTCGTCGATCAACACCACGATGCGCGGCAGTGGCTGCCCGTTCGCGGTGCGCGAAATCTTCTTGTTGTACGAATTCAGATCGCGAGCGTGAGCCGCTTCCAGCAAGCGGTAGCGATGTTCCATCTCCACCACCACCCAACGCAGCACACCCATAATGCGGTCGAGATTCGTTTCCACTTTGCCGTAGAGATGCGTCAACCCGTTGAAGCGGATCAGCTCGACCATCTTCGAATCGATCATCACCATGCGCAATTCCTCCGGCGTGTTATTCATCGCCAGACATGCGGCAATAGAGGTGATACAAACCGACTTGCCCGAACCCGTCGCGCCCGCGATCAAAAGATGCGGCATGCGCGCCAGATCAGCAACCAGCGGATTGCCCGAGACATCACGCCCCAGGGCAACGGCAAGCGGCGCGCCAACTTTGTAAAACGCATCCGACTCGAGCAGGGTCTTCATGCGGACAACGGAACTGTGCGTATTCGGGACTTCGATACCGACGTAGGGCTTGCCCGGCACGGGCGCTTCAATTCTTAGACGTTGAGCCGAGAGCGCCAACGCCAGATCTTTTTCCAACGCTGCGATCTGCGCCACGCGGACTTTCATCTGCTGCACGTCTTCTTCATCTGTGCCCGGTTTCTTGATGAAGCCCGGCTGCACGGCAAACTGCGTCACCGATGGACCAACCCGATAACCGATGACTGTGGCGGGGATGCCGAATTCCGAGAGCGTCTTCATAATCAAGCCCGCCGTTTGGTTGATGGTGCGTTCATCAGCACGGGTGGCGGTATCGCCCATCAAAATGGTCAGGGGCGGCAGATCGTCTGCGCGCGGGGGCGGTTTGAGGGTTTTCTCTTCCTTTTTGGCGGCAGGTTTTAGCGAGGTGCGAAATTCCGGCGGGATGGCTGGCGCTTTCTTCTTTGGCGCAGGTTTCGCGGTCTGCGTTTCTTCCTTCACTGGTTCTTGCGCCACAGGCATCGAAACAGATACAGGAACGGCATCGCCAGCGAGGGTCATCAGCCACACTTCCAGTTTTGCCCACAGCCCAAACCCCGTAGCGACCGCCAGCAGCCAGAACAGAATCAGAACCAGCGTGCCGACGACCTGTCCCATCGTCCGCCACATGAGGGTGACCAGCCCCCAGCCGAGAGTCCCGCCGTACCAGCCGGACTCCGCTGCGAGGAGGTCATTGCCTCCGAAGACGGCGAATAAGCCGAGGGTCAGGAAAGAAGCGAGTTCGAGGGCGATGATGCGTCCCCAGCGTATCTCATGATCACCGCGTCGCAGCAGGGCAAATCCGATGGTTCCAATCCCAAACACAAGAAAAAGGCTGCCAATGCCAAACCAGTTCCGCAACAGCCTTGTCAGCGGGTTTAAGACAAACCCGCCTGCAAGGTCGTTGGTGAAGGTTTCACCGCCGGCGGCAAGCTGGTCGAAAATGGATTCGAAGATGGCAAACAACATCATCACAGCAAACGCCATGAAGAGCACGCCAAAAGCATCCCTTAAGAAACGCCCAAACTGCGCATTAATGCGGGCAAGCCGCTCGAGCCAATCGTTCGGATGCGGCGAGTCGTTCTGGTATTCGCGGTTGTGGGTGGATCGGGTTTGCGGCATTTGGTTAGTCGAATTTCATGCTGAAGCCCATGCGCTGGTGTGAGGCATCGAGGTGCAAGACTCGCACCTGAACTACATCGCCCTCATGCAGAACTTCCTTCAATTGTTTTCCTTCCGCCTGCGGGATCTCGGAGATGTGAACCAACCCCTCCACTCCGAAATCGTTCAGACGTGCGAACGCGCCATAGGAAAGCACGCTGGTGATGGTGGCGGGTCGGATGGAATTCACGGGGAAATCCGCTTCGGCAGTCTGCCACGGATTGGGCATCAGCCGCTTCAGGCTCAGTGCAACCCGACAGCGCTCCGGCGCAAGGTCGAGCACTTGCACGTCGATGGCGCTGCCAAGTTTGACGAGTTGCGAAGGATGCGATACACGTCCCCATGAAAGTTCGGAGATGTGGATCAAGCCTTCCACCCCGCCCAGGTCAACGAACACGCCGAAGTCGGTGATGTTGGTGACCGCGCCTTTGACGTTCTGCCCGGCATGTAGCGAGTGGAACAATTCGGCGCGCTTACCCGGTTCGGTCTGCGCCGCGCGTTCAGAGAAAACCACCCGTCCATCTTCCGGCACACACTCGATCACTTTCAAGCGAAGCGAACGCCCCACGTACGGCTCAAGGTCATGGTCACGGTCGAGGGTATCTGCCTTTCCCGCAAGTTCGATCAGATGCGAGAAAGGGACGAACCCATACAGTCCATCACCCTCCACCAACAACCCACCGCGGTTGTGTCCTGTGACCGTGAGTTGGATGATCTTGTCGCTCATGTACAGGTCTTTGACCTGATTCCAATTGACGACCACCTTCTTCTCCATCGGTTCGGTGGTTTTCGCTTCCTCCCGGACCTCGCGCTTGGGCGGCTCCGCATAGCGGGGTGCCGGCGTCGAGAAGCGATTCTCTTCCGCCAAAACCGACGCCCACCAGCCGTCGTCGATCACGGGCATTGCGTTCTCATACTTTGATTTTCCACCAGCCATAACGTGCTCCTTCTTCAACAAAAATAAAATGTCCACAGTTGAAACCTGCTGCTGCCCTCTTTTCAATTTGCGCAGGTTGCAATCGCGTTTGGAGTTCGATGACATGTGTTCAACGGTCGAGGGTGTCCACTTCCATCTCGAGGATGGCTTTGGCAACGGCTTCAACCGCCACGCGTTGTTTCCGATACAAGTCCGCTTCAGACATGGCAAGGCGCGAAGCAACATCCCGCACCTTGCGCCCTTCGATGAATTTCATCTCAAGGATGTTATACAAGATCCATTCGGTGGTGAATTTTCTGTCTCCGCGCGGTTTGACCTGATCCACGGCGCGGCGCAACAAGGCGCGCAGAGCGTTCGCCAGGTTGCCGTCTTCTTTTTCTGCCAGTTCACGCACCACCTGAAGCCGGGTGAGCGGATTGTTCGTGAACTTCGGTCCACCCCAGTAATGCGTCAGCGCATCCTTGACCCAATTTGCCAGATCCGCTTCATGCGGAAGGGGTTCCATTAATAAGCTGGCACGTGAGTCATAGCGCCCGGCGGCGCGCATGCGTTGGATCAACTCGACTTGAGGCTGCAGATCTGCCAAAGAACGGAACACACGCAGCTGCAACTGACGGTCCTCCAGGGCAATGGCAGCCCGCTCGGCAAGCAGCCACAAGGCTTCGCGCTGTTCGCGCTCCATCGTCATCTGATTCTCACGGTGAGCCACACCGAGCAGCCCCAGCAAAGGCGGTAATTCGTCGCGGTCCATGTCGGAGCGTCTACGCAGGCGCAAAGGCAGCACCCAGAAGTTACCCCACAGGAATTCCATGCGCGCATCGCCGTTGACATGCCCCAGGACTTCGGTCAAACTTTCCTGGTCCAGCAGAGAGCGGTTCCCTGCCACCACAATTGGGGAAAGCGTTTCGTCATCCAGTGCGGCAACGAACGCCGTCGGCGACTGCAAATGATCGCGGGCGGCGGCAAGGACGGCTTCGAGAAATTGCTGCAAATCGCTTTGCGTCAGCAGGCGTTCTTCGATGTTTTGAAGAAGTTCCAGTTCCTTGCGGTCACGACCAAAGAACAACCAGCGTTCCCATAATGGCGCGGCAAAGGTGATGGCATGTTCCATCAACAACACCGATGCCACCACTGTAAATGGAACAAAGGCACTGTATGGTGTGCCAAGCAACTCTCCCCCACGGCGGACGATGGTCATCAGCCCAAGCGTAACCGAAGCCGTCACCGGTCCGCGCATGATCCATTTGAAGAGGCGGCTCTTAATCACACGGTCGGGCCAGGAGACGCCGAAGAACGCCACTGCATACGCCATCACCACCACCAATCCACCCACCAAGATGTTGATGACGGTTGCCGAAATCCAAAAAAGGAATTGATGCTGTGCGGCGATGCTGGAGCCGAACAAAAGATACGGGTAAGACCCCAGCGCGGGGGCTGTGGCACCTGCCATCAGGTACAGCATGCGGCGGCGCCCGGAACGGGTCAACATCAAATTGTAGGCACGCGCAAAGTTCACACCCGCCCACACCATCGCAGCTACATAAAAGATGGTGAACAATTCCGTCCATGCCGTTCGCAGGAGGTAGGGAGCCGGTTTTCCATCCGGCACAAGCGAACCCAGCAGGGCACCAACCGCTAGCAAACTGAGGAAGCCAACAGAAAGGGCATACATGCCCCGCACGGCGATCCGTCTTCGCCCGCGCGAGGGGCGCCCTGCTGTGACAAGCAAGGCATCAGAAAGATGCAAATACGCCGCAGGTAAAAAAACCAGGCCGAACCATTGCAAACGCAGCAACAGATCCAGAGCCTGGGTGGAAACAGAATTATCCTGCAACGCCTCGGCAGTAAAAATAACCACCACACAGAGCAGAATAATGGCAAAGGAACGCGCCACCCTGTCGCGCAGATTAAAAGAAAGCGCGTAGAGGAAAAGCGAAAACGCCGTGATGGCGATCCCCGCCGTCAGTATTTGGTTGAAGGTCTGGATCCCCGCCAGAAACGTATCCGACCAACCGTTAATCATGTTACCCTTCCAATAAATGACTTGCAATTCATTAGCGAACGTTGCGTGTCGCTTATTTTAACACTTTGGAGAAGAACAAAGCGACATCCTGATTGATGTAATAATGGTCATTATACCCGCAGAACTCGTAACCGAATTTTTGGGCAAGACGAATACCCGGCAGATTCTTGGATTGGACCTCAAAGATCAGGCGGCGATGAGACCGCGCTTCTGCCCACCCTTGAGCCGCTGCCAGTAACGCGCTTCCGACTCCCCGACGGCGGCTGGCGGCATCCACCACCAGATCCGTGATCCAAACCACAGAAGCAGTCCCCCTCTCCAGCAGGCTGATGTACCCCGCCGGGTCGTTCCCAAACAGAGCGGTGTACATCATGGATTTGCGCACCCAGTCATCCGCAAGAGCGAACGGGTTATGTGGATATTCCACTTGCGTTGAGCGCGGCAGGCGCACCTCCCGAAAAGTGGTGACCACCTGCCCCGTATCCCGACGCAATTCCAGCTGCCAGACAGAATCACTCTTAATGGAATGATCGAACGCCATCAAACGTGAAAGATCAGAAGCAATGGTGGGACGAAGTTGAATTTCCGACATAAATAATTCCTGTTCATCTATTGCAGCGGCACCACCCGCACCGGGACGACACAGGCAGGCAGGATCGAACCTTGATTATCAACCACCACCAGCCGCAATTGATAATCTCCGGGGGTCAAAGCCGTCGTATCCCAGCGCCCAAGCGGACCATCGTTCACGACCGTCCGCCCGGCGGCGATGGTCGCCCAGGTATCACTGCCAACCGGAGCAACCTCATATTTGTAAAATCCAAAATTTGGAATATTCACCGTGCCAGTCAATTCGATGGCGCCCCTGATTTCATCACCCGGCTGCGGAAACGTCAGATCGATCTGATTGGGCACGCATCCGGCATTCGCCACCGATTGCGTTCCCGCAGGCAAGTTTGCAAACTGGGTCATCATCTCAGGAGATAGTGTACCCGTTGGCGTAGATATAAAATCCAATGTGGGCGTGGAAACGAAAACATCCGCGGGGAGACCAGGGATGATGAAGGTCGCCAGAAAAAATTCTGCACAAAACAGAAGGACGATCAGAACCGAGATCGCTGTTGAACGCCCCAGCCGTCGGGCGGAAAATTCCCGCTCAAGACTGAAGACCGCCACCCGCCACTCACGCCACGAGCGCCACAACCAGCGAAAGGAAAACAACCCGCCGATCGCGAGCACGATGTAAATCAACACCTCGTAGGAGGCGAGGAACTTATAAAAATCCGCCATTCGAGAAATTTAATTAGAAGCTGCGCAGAACGCCACGCAGGATCGTTTCGATCTTCGGCGTGATCACCCTGCCGGCTTCGATCACTTCTTCGTGGGTTGTTATGGTCGAACCGTCGAGGTTGGCTTTGTTGCTGATACCAGAGATACCAAGCACACGCATATTCCCATGGCGCGCAATAATGACCTCCGGCACGGTGGACATGCCAACCGCATCGGCGCCAGCCAGTTTCAGGAAGCGCAAATCAGCTGGTGATTCAAACGAAGGACCACTTAACCCCGCATAAACGCCTTCGCGCAGGGTGATATTGTTATCCTGCGCCACCTGACGTGCAAGGTCGCAATAGCTGCGGTCATAGGGCTGGCTCATATCCGGGAAGCGCGGACCGATCTCATCCAGGTTCGGTCCCATCAACGGATTCAACCCAGACATGCCCATCAGGTTCAGCTGGTCGGTGATCAACATCACATCGCCAGGAGAGAACTCCGCATTCACGCCACCGGCAGCGTTCGTAACGAACATACTCTGAATGCCAAGGCGCTGCATGACCCGCACAGGCAGGGTGACCTGCCCCATGGTGTACCCTTCGTAGTAATGAATGCGTCCCTGCATCACCAGTACCGGCTTGCCCTCCAGCAGACCGATCACAAAACGACCGACATGCCCATGAACCGTGGAGACGGGAAAATCCGGCAGGTCACTGTATGAGATGTGAACGGCATTCTGGACGGAATCCGCCAGCGCGTTCAGCCCGGACCCGAGGATGATCCCAACCATCGGCTGGACCGAAATCTGATTCTTTATTTTTTGGGCAATTTCATCAATTTGAGCGAGGGAAATAAAAGTTTGCATTCGTAGCTTTCCATAGTAGTGAATTTGCATCTGGCTTCATCCCCACGAACCGCCAATTTGCTTCGGCATTATATCAGAAATCGCATGCATGCTTTTTTACACCACAGATCCGGCACTCGAAAACCAGACAGCAAAAGGTAGATAAAATCCTTCTCTTATGCTATCCTCAAGCGCAATGGAACACCCCTCCGAAAACAACTTTAACCTATTCACGTCGTTTCTGTTGGGGGGCATGGGCATAAGCCTTCTGTTGATTCCCGGCGAGATACAGGCGTTTCCTTTCGACCCGTTGGGTTGGGCGTTTATCCTGCCGGGCATCATCAGTTTCGCGCTCGCTTTATCCTTGCAAATCATAACCATACTACCGGTCCCCAATTGGCGGGTTATCCTCATCCAGCTTCTTGCCGGCGCATTTTTGCTTGTTTTTGCATGGATATACCTGCAAAGCGGATTTGCCATCGAAGGGGGGGTGTTTTTTATTTCGGGCATCGTGCAATTGGTCATTCTCCTGCCCATTTCCAAACGCTTCCCACAGATCGACCTGTTGAGTGTGACGCTGGCTCTGATTGGCTTCACCGCCGGGATCGACCTCGCCTTGAATAAACACCCGGAAGGGTATCTCCTGACCAGCAGTTATTCCACCCATCTTGCAGTGATGTTTCTCGTCACCGCCTTTGCGGGTGCGAGCGCAGCAACCCTGCCAACGTTCCGTTACAGTCCGCTTCTCTCAAAATTACAGGCGCTCCCCTGGTTGATATGGAGTATCCTGTGCATTCAAGATGGGCAGTGGGGCAGCCTGATCATAACGGCAGCCATCGTTCTGTTGATCCTATTCAAGGATTTCATGGCATGGGAAAAAATCCGAATACCGGAAAATGACATCCTTGGGCGCAGGGTGCTTATGGTCGGCGCCACCATCGAACTGACCATCCTGATCTTCCTGAGCGCGTTACTTGTGATCATGGATCGATCGCCGAATATCGATCACACCATGTTCGTATCGGCACGCGGAGCGGCGGTCTTGTTCTTCATCATTGTCGCCATTGTCGTCAACTATGAAGTCATTACCGTGCTCATGACGATCAACGGGTTGATGCAGGAATTGACCCGCGAGGAAGAGGAGGAAGACGAGGAAGATGTCTTAAAAAACCGCACTTCCGTCTGGAACTCCCGGCTGGCGCGTTACATCAAACCATTCGTTTTGACCCGCGAAGGGATACGGTTCCGCCTGATTGCCCAGGCAGATCAAATCCAGGCGCTCTCGCGTCAGATCGCCATCGAAAAAAAGCGAAATTCCCAGCTGATCCTGCTCATGGAACTGAGTCAGCAGCTCGAAAACCAATTGGACCAACCCGTAGCAGCACAGCTGGCAGTGAACACACTGGAACGAGCCTTGAACTGCTCCTTGGTCACCATCTATCTCCACGAGCCAGAGCGGAAGGAATTCATGTTGCTGGCGGCGGCGGGACGACAGACAAGCCTTATCCCACCCGGCTATCGCCAAAGCGCTTCCAGAGGCGCACTTGGAAGGGCATTCCGCCAGCGCAAGACCCACATCATCAACGATATCCGATTGGATGCGGAATACATCCCGTTCGAGAACGAAAACAACCAATCCGCCGTCACCATTCCCCTGCTCTACAATGGGCATGTCAATGGCATCATCGTTCTAAATAGCGAGCATGCAAATGCTTTCAGCAGCGTGGATGTCGGTCTGGCGGAAGCGATCGCAGCGGAATTGACCCGTGCCTGGGAACGCTCCGGGTACCATCAGCGCCTGATGGAACTCATCCAGGCAGGCAGCCAGCTGTCCTCGGTCGTGGATCCAACCGCCACGGCGCAGGATGTGGCGGCAATCGCAAAGGAGATATTGCAAGCCAAATTCACCTTTGTTCACATCCAACTGGGACAGGAGCGGAACTTCATCCAAAGCGCTTCCACCGGAAATGCGCCCCGGTTGCTCGAGTCGCTCACGGCTTCGATCGAAGCGGAAAACATCATCCAGATCGCATTTCAAGCCGTTCAACCCTTCCGAGTGCGCGACATCAGAAAGTATGCTGCAACTGCGCACCTGGCAATCGACAACCCCGGTCTGCGGTCCATGCTCACCATTCCCATCCGCTGGCATCAGGTGAACATCGGCGGTATTTTCGCGTTCGGGAAACAGAATGAGGTCTTCTTTACCGAGAATGATGAATCGCTGGCAGAGCTGCTTTCCATTCAGGCGGCTGGCGCTTTTGAAAGCACATGGCTGCAACAGGAACTGCGCGCTTCCCTGCGGATCACCTCCCTGCTATACCGGTTGAGCAACCAGATCATTTTGGCAGAGGATCTCAAAAGCGCCGCTTCCGACATCGCCCAGACCGCTCACAAACTCGCCAGGAGTACCTCCACCGGGATCGTGTTGTTCAACCCCGACGATAGCATCGCAGCTGAAGTCAGGATCGATTCGGCGGGCAAGCCGGATACGATCGAACACCCCATGCAACTGGTCATGGATGCAATGGCATCCGGTCAATTGATCTACTTTTCACCGGGTCAATCGGTGTTACGAACCTGCATGCCCATCCAAACCCCGATCCGCAAATATGGCGCGGTCTGGATGGATGCGCCCGATGACCCCGGTCACAAACCTGCCACCAACCCGAACGATCTGCAAGCGCTCGTCAACCAGGCAGCCATTGCACTGGAGCGCTCGCTCTTATTGGTCGAATCCCGCCGGCAGGCAGTGGAGATCAAAGCCGCCTACGATATGCTTGAGCAAACCTACGACCAAACCCTCGCCTCGCTCATCTCGGCATTGGATGCGCGCGACCGCGAAACGGAAGGTCACAGCATGAGGGTAAGCAGCCTGGCAGTGAAAGTGGGTGAATCTCTCGGGTATTCCGCCGAACAGTTAAAAATATTGGAACGCGCATCGATTCTGCACGACATCGGCAAGATCGGCATCAGCGACTCCATCCTCCATAAGCCGGGACCGTTGAACGAAGCCGAGTGGAAGATCATGAAAATGCATCCCGATATCGGCGCGAAGATCGTGGAGGGGATCCCATTCCTGCAAGATACCATCCCGGTCATCCGTCATCATCAGGAGCGCTGGAACGGGACGGGCTATCCCGGCGGTTTGAAAGGCGAGGAAATCCCGCCGCTGGCGCGCCTGTTTTCAGTGGTGGATGCCTTCGACGCCCTGACCAGTAATCGACCGTATCGCCAAAAGATCTCCACTGCTGAAGCGCTCGAATATCTAAGGGAAGAAGCGGGCATCCTCTTTGATCCAGAGATGGTCGCTGCTTTCGAGAAGATGGTCGTCGAGAATCAAGCCAGTTTATTATTGCCAGAATAACCGATGAAAAAAGCGTCAGGCAGTTTCGGTTCTCACCCGCAGGAAAACATCATCCCCATCCTTCCCGCCATCATTGCAGGGATGCTGAACCTGATTATTACAGTCGCCGCCACCCTGCTGATCCAACCGGACTTGTCGCTGATGAACAGGGGAATTCTGATCGTTTATGCCATTGCTGGCTGCGGCTACATCGGAATCTATTACTGGATATACACCACCCTCCCCAACAAAGCCATCTACACTTGGGTCAACGCCATCATCGCCGGGACAGCGCTTGGGCTGTTCATCGACTTCATCCCACCAGAACTTGATTATCTGGTCCACTCTCTCGTTTTCATCGCCTCCCTTTCTTCGGCTGTCGTCTCAGACCGCACCCCCTCTTTTTCGCTGATCGGAATCGTCGCATTCTTTCATTCGGTTCATCATATCCTTCACCAAACTCCATTGATCACATGGGTGGTACACGGTGTATTGATCGTCGCGGCGCTGGTCATCGTCGAGACCGTTTTGCAGGTAAAGACCCTGGCAAAAAACCAGATCAACCGGCTGGAGGTGGTCAACGAGATCAGCAAACAGATCGTCTCCACGCTCGAAACCAGCCAGCTCATCAGCCTCCTGAATGCCGCGCTTTACAACGCCCTGGAGACCGATACCTACTACATAGGCATCCAGGAAAATGACAGCCTTCAGATGCAGCTTTTCTACGATGATGGTGAATACTATCCAGATATCAAATACAAACTGGAAGGCTCGCTCTCCGGCTGGGTCATCAAGCACCAAAAACCGCTCTTCCTGCCAGACTTGAGGAAACCGTTGAACCTCGATGGCATCGACATGGTCGTCATCGGAAAGCAACAGCCATCGCTTTCATGGATGGGCATCCCCATGACCGGCTCGCACGTCAAGGGCATCATCGCAGTTGCTTCCTATCGTCCGAACGCCTTCAGCCGCGCTGACTTTGAACTGCTGAACAACATCGCCCAACGGGCAGCCCTTGCCCTCGACAATACCTATCACCATGCCCTGGTGGAGGAACAAGCCCGGCTCGACAGTCTGACCCGGGTGCTCAATCATGGTTATTTCATTCGATCTCTTCGGGAACAAGCGGAGACCTGCCGAAACCTCAACCAGCCGCTCAGCCTCATCATGCTGGATATCGATTTCTTCAAACAATACAACGACTCATTCGGGCACACGATCGGGGATGAAGTCCTTGTCAATCTTTGCAGCATCATCCGCAGCCACATAAAACAAAACGATGCGGTGGGGCGCTGGGGTGGTGAAGAATTTGCGATCTCCCTGCCAAACGCCACATCCGGGCAAGCTCGGCAAGTGGCGCAGCGCATCCGTGGAACGCTGGCAGAATTCAAAATGAGCGGCGACAGTCATAACCCCATCCCCGTTCCAACCATCAGCATGGGAATTGCAGTTTTCCCCGACGAAACAGACGATGTTCAAAAATTGATCGACCTCGCAGACCACCGTCTTTATGTTGCCAAAGAACGCGGGCGCGACCAGATCGAAGCCGCACCCACGCCATAACTATTTCAACACTTTGCGAAATGCATTCACTGTTTTTTCCACCCCGGCATCATCCACCCAATAATGCGTCACCAAACGGAACTGGCGTGGTGCAGACCAGTCCACCAGCACACCGTGTTTTTTCATTTCTGCGATGATCTGATTCTCCGTTAATTCGATCTGATCTTCCAGGTCGAAATACACCATGTTGGAGGAAGGCTGCGCCTCAAGCCGTAGACCGGGAACCTGTTTCAACCCCTCAAAGAGAATCTTCGCCCGGGCATGATCTTGCTTAAGGCGTCCCGTCATCTTTTCCAACGAGACGAGTCCCGCCGCAGCCACCACACCGACCTGGCGCATCCCCCCACCCAGCATCTTGCGCAGACGATGAGCCCGCGCAATAAAGTCCTGCGACCCAACCAACATCGACCCGACTGGCGCGACCAAGCCCTTGCTCAAACAGAACATGACCGAATCAGCAGGGGCGACCAATTGCTTCACATCCACATCCAAGGCAGCAGCGGCGTTGAAAATCCGCGCACCGTCGATGTGGAATTTCAAACCATGCTCGCTGGCGATCTGCCCCACTTGCGCAGTGTACCCGGCTGTGAGCGGCACACCGCCACAAATGTTTTGGGTATTTTCCAGACAAATTAAACGCGTAATGGTGCGATGAGAATCGTCGGGTTGAATCGATGCGCGGATGTCATCCAACCGAAGTGTGCCATCTTTTTGATTCGGCACCGGATGCGGAAAGATCCCACCCAACGCCGCCATCCCGCCTGCTTCGTTGACGTAAATGTGCGACTTATCGCCGACGATGACTTCCTCGCCGCGTGAACAGTGAACGAGGAGCGCGAGCAAATTGCCCATCGTCCCCGAAGGGACGAACAACGCCGCTTCCTTGCCGAGCATTTCGGCGGCTTTCTCTTGAAGTTGATTGACCGTTGGATCGTCACCGTAGACATCATCGCCAACTTCGGCTTCTGCCATGGCTTCGCGCATTTCAGGCGTGGGCTTGGTGACGGTATCGGAGCGGAGATCGATGTAGTCCATATCACTCATATCTCTTCACCTCTTCAAGCACATTCTTCAACTCATCCGGCAACTCTGCCTCAAACGTGTGCGGACTTTTCTCATCCGGCAAAAGGATCTTCAGACGGTAGGCATGCAGAAAGTGACGGGTAATATCCAAGCCTGAATTTCGTCTGCCATAGACCGAATCACCGACGATGGGACACCCCAAAAACTGACAATGCAAACGAATCTGATGCGTGCGCCCGGTCAGAGGATGGAATTCCAACAATGTGTGATTTTTAAAAGTTTCGAGCGTTTTGTATTCGCTGACGGCTTCGCGCCCTTTGCCCGGTTGGACGATTGCCATCTTTTTGCGATGACTTGGGTCGCGTCCAATTGGCGCTTCCACGCGACCTTTCGGTGTGGGCGGTTTGCCATCCACAAGAGCGAGATAGGTCTTTTCCACTTTTCGTAAACGGAATTGGTCTTGCAGCCAATTGTGCGCACGTTCGTTCTTGGCAAGGACGATCAGACCGGAGGTTTCTTTATCGAGACGATGCACCAGACCGGGACGTTCCTCGCCGCCAATGCCCTCCATATCCGGGTCATACCCGAGGACGGCATTGACCAGCGTGCCGGAGTAATGTCCTGCCGCCGGGTGGACGACCATCCCCGCCGGTTTGTTGACTACGATCAGGTCGTCGTTCTCAAAGATGATGTCGAGCGGAATCTCCTCCGCGACAAGTCCACTTGGCACAGGCGGTGGAATGCGGACTTCGATCTCATGCCCATCTTCGAGCATTTGCCCGGCTTTCTTTGCAACTACGCCGTTGACCGAGACAAATCCGTCCGCGATCAATCCTTGAATGCGTGCGCGTGAAAACTCCGGCAGGCAGGAGACGAGGTATTTATCCAACCGGTCTGAGATTTGTTCGTCGAAATGAAAGGTTTCGATACGGTCACTCATGGGTTTCCTCTGAAGGTTGCGGGTCGGGTTTCTGAGGGGAATTTCGTTCGTGAACCCAGAACAGGATCAGCAACATCACCACACTGACGTTGATACTTGCATCGGCAACATTGAAGATATAGAAATTCCCCACCGAAACGAAATCTGTCACCGCGCCGATGGTCAGACGGTCGATCAAATTGCCAACCGCGCCCCCGAGATACAACCCAGCTGCCACCCATGTCCACGTTTGCTCGCTTTCCAACGTGAAGACATAATACAGCACCCCGAGAACGATCAGGAAGACCAGAATGGTAAGGATCATATTTCCATCCTGGAACATGCCAAACGACACACCCCGGTTCTGGATGTGACGCAGGCGCGCATATGGCTCCAGCCACGCCAGCGACTCAGGCAGCCACGAGGTATTCAAAGGGATGTTCTGGATTACCAGCCATTTTGTCCATTGATCGAGCGCCACCAACACACCCGCCACAAGAAAAAGGATAAAAAATCGCCTGCTGCGAGGCTGATTTTTTTCCTGCACATTCAAATCTTCCGTCATTAAACCACTACCCTTCCTTCACTGAATCCATGGGAGCCTCCACTGCAGGAGGGGTTCCGCCGCTTTTCATTTTTTCCCGCCGCTCGTTGATCCAAACTCCCAGCAACAGCACCAACACCCCCACCGTGATCGAAGCGTCTGCAATGTTGAACACGGGAAGCCGCAGGATGGAAATGAAATCCGTCACTTTTCCCATCAGCAGGCGGTCGATCAAGTTCCCCGTCGCGCCGCCCAACTGCAAACCCATCGCCAGTTTTAGCGTCCAATCCTCCTGCTCGGCTTGCGGGAAGTAATATACGAGCGCGCCAATGACGATAAACGCCAGGATCGTAAATACCAGGTTCCCATTTTGGAACATGCCGAACGCCGCGCCGCTGTTATACCAATGCACAAAACGGGCATACGGGCTGAGCCACGCCAACCATTCCGGCAGCCATTGCCCGGCAAATTCGATGTTCGTTCGAACCCACCATTTTGTCCATTGATCCAGGGCGATCGAGATGCCCGCCACGCCAAAGAACAAAAAATAACTCATAAACTTGGAATACAACGCTCACCTCAATAGAAAAGTCGGCTTATTGTACCGCACCCACAAAAACCCTCGGCACGCGCGCGCTAATGTTGGTCATGATCTCATATTCGTTCGTGCCCGCCCAGTCTGCCAGTTCCTCCACAGCGATGCCGCCACCGAGCAAGATCGCCTCATCCCCCACCCGCACCTCATCCTCACCTGCATGGACCATGAACTGATCCATGCAGATGCGCCCCACCTGCGGATACGATCTGCCGTTGATGATGACCCGCGCCTGATTGGTCATACGCCGGAAGTATCCATCGGCATAACCGCATGGGATGGTCGCTATGCGCGTCGGACTCCCCTCAGCCTGCCACAACGACCCATAGCTGACCGGTCGCCCAGGCTGGGTGATCTTGCTGTACGAGACGCGCGATTTCCAGGTTGCAATCGGCTTTGCATCCACTTTTCTTTCAATGTCGCGCCCCGGATAAATTCCATAAAACAGCACACCGGGACGCACCATGTCAAAATGCGCTTCGGGCAGGTTCAATATGCCGCCCGAATTGCACATGTGACGCATGGGTACAGGCAGGCTGTTCTTTTCATAGAAATGCAAAACCTCCTGAAAACGCTCCCATTGCAAAAGCGAGTATTTTCTATCCACCTTTTCGGAATTGGCGAGGTGAGTATAAATTCCCTCCACCTCTAAATGACTACACGCAATTGATTTCCTTAGAAACTCCTCCGCTTCGTATTCGTGGACTCCAACCCGCTCCATGCCGGTATCGAATTTCAGGTGGACTTTCATCCGCTTGCGGGTGGTTTCAGCCAAATGGTCAGCGGCTGTTAACAGGTCCAGTGACGAAGCGCTGAGGGTTAGATCATGTTCGAGGAACAACGGCAGTTGTTCGATCAACGTCCCGCCAGCCACGAGGATCGGTTTTGTGATTCCCAGATTGCGAAGGTGAATCCCCTCCTCCACAATCGCAACACCGAAGGCATCCACATACGGTTCGATGAACGGCGCAACGCCATCCACGCCATGACCGTAGGCATTGGCTTTGACCATCGGCATGACCTTCGCCGGTGCGACATGTTTACGAATGGCTTCAAGATTCTTTTTGAGTTGGGAAAGGTCAATTTCAAGATAGGTTGGACGCATTATTTTTTATACCAGTGATATTCAACATCGGGTTCGGATTCGGGCGGTGGACTGACGCCAAATTTTTCGGGGACAAATCCGTTCTTTTCATAGAAGGCGCGTGAAATTTTATTGGCTTGATCGGTTTTTAGCCAGAGATGATCCGGGAACATCGAACGCGCATGGTCGAGCAACGCCAAGCCGATTCCGCGCCGATGGAACTTCGGGTCGACATACAGACGGTCGATATAATCGTTTTGCATGCCAATGAAACCAACAGGTGTGCCGTTGAGTTCGTACACCCAAAGTTTATTTTCCGGCACGATCACATTGCGGAAATATTCACGCGCACCCTGAAATTCATAGCCCATGCGCTGGACGATCTCAGGCTCGGCAAACTCAATGGCTGCGAACCAGAATATGCAAACAGTCTCAAAATCTTCTTCTCGATAGGGTCTGATCATCTCTCTCCAAAAAAATAAAGCGGACGGTGTAACCGTCCGCTTTATTTTATCTTGAATCGAGTTTAGCGCCACGCCCCTAGGATCGCACCAATAACCACATAGGTAATAAGATGACTCCCCATTTCGATCACCCAGGCTTTCAGCTGGTCGGCAAAAAGTTTATTGGTGAGGCTGGCAGGAGCCACAAAACCCAGCCACATCAAAAAACCCGTCAACGCCCCCGAAACCAATGTCACACCACCGGTGAGGCTGCCCAACGCATGTACCATCAATGCCATGGCAACGATCTGAACAGTTGATGCCACAACGAGCAAAACCCACACCATTGCCATCCCGGCTCCCCCGCCCGCATTTTCTGCGCCGGGGGCTTGGTGTTCGGGTTTCCCAATTGCCTTCCACCAAATGGGGAAAAAGGTCTTGGGACCAAACCAAACGCCACCAATGACCATACTCGCCACAACACTTGCAACCACAGCCAGCCAATTTACAGTGCTAAAGTCCATTTCTCTCTCCTTGATTAAAGTAGGTTGTCTTTATTGTAATAGAAAATATGTTCTAATTCAAATTAAGGATTTTTTTCACAGATGAAAAAAACCCGCCGTTTCCGGCGGGTTCGCTTCAGACAACCCGAAATATCTCTCTCGTCCGAGGCTAGATCTTCCCCGCTACATAGTCCAGCACATCGATCTTGGTCAGGATGCCCACCGGTTTGCTGTGATCCACAACAATCAGGGCGTATCCAGCCGTGAGCGACGGCATGGCTTCCTCGAGCGGTGTCTCAGGCGGGAAGACGGCTCCGGCGTTTTGCACAAGCGAGTCAATGACTTCATCATGGCTGTGGTCGTGTTTTTCGAGCATATGGTTGAGCAGATCCACCTCTTCGATCAGCCCCACCAGCATGCCATCCGCACCGACGACGGGCATTTGCGAAACCGCATTCTGGTGCATGACCGATACGACCTTGCGGATCGAGTCGCCCAGCGTGGCGGTGATCAGAGATTTATTTGGTTTCGCGATCAACAGGTCACCGAGCGCGGTTTCGCCGAATTCCATCGAAAGGAAACCGAACTCGCGCATCCATTTATCGTCATAGAACTTGGAAAGGTAGCGTGAGCCCGAATCCGGCAAAATGACAATCGGCAAACGGTCGCCGCTCAACTTTTTACAGTATTTGATCGCACCTGCAATCGCCGACCCGGACGAGCCGCCCGCGAAAATGCCTTCCTGTCGCACGAGCTGACGCGCCCACAAAAACGATTCGCGGTCTCCGGCGCGCTCGATGGCATCCACATATTGTATTTCCATGGTAGAGGGTAAAAAGTCTTCGCCAATACCTTCCACTTTATAGGTTTTTGGATATGCGCCCGGGGGAATGACGCCCTTGTTCTGCCATATCTCGGTCAGGATGGAGCCTTCGATATCCACACCGACGATGGTGATGTTCGGATTTTTCGCTTTAAGATAGCGCCCTACACCAGTGATCGTTCCACCGGTTCCAATGCCTATGATGACATCGGTCACCTTGCCGTCGGTCTGCTCCCAAATTTCAGGCCCCGTGCTTAATTCATGGGTTCTGGGGTTATCGGGGTTGTGATATTGATTCGCCAAAATGGCATTGGGGGTTTCACGCGCGAATTTCTTCGCCACTTCATAATAAGAACGGGGGTCATCCGGTCCGACCGCCGTGGGCGTGATAACAACCTTTGCGCCATAGGCACGCAACAGTAGTATTTTTTCATTGCTCATCTTGTCGGGCATGACGAAGATGGTTTTGTACCCTTTCAACGCCGCAGCGATGGCGAGCCCCACCCCCGTATTGCCCGAGGTCGCTTCGACGATGGTGCCGCCGGGTTTGATCTCACCGCGTTTCTCTGCCTGTTCAATGATGTTCGCCCCCACCCGGTCTTTGACCGAACCGCCAGGGTTCATAAATTCCAGTTTTGCATACAGTGGAACCGGCAGGTCACGCCCGATCCGCTCCAGTCTGACAAGCGGCGTATTCCCCATCGCGCCAAGCACATTATTAAATACACGTTTCTCTTTGGATTCTGGTAATCCTGTCATTCTCTCTCCTTGGTTGTGGGTATTGTACCAAACGAAAAATCGATAAAAACTAGCCGCTTTTCCAATCCGTCATGGTGCTCAAGGTAGCCCTCTCTTCCGCAGTCAAGTTCACCTGAAGCGCGCCAAGGTTCTCATTTAATTGCTCAACAGACGTTGCCCCAATGATCGGGCAGGTCACCACCGGGTCAGCCAGCATCCACGCCAGAGCGATCTGGGCAATTGACGCCTTGTGCAGCAGCGCCATGCGTTCCATTTCGTAAAGAAGGTTGAAATTCTTTTCCGTCATCACCTTTCTGCGTCCCTCGGCGCGTTTGCTGGCAGGCAACGGCTGGCCCTGACGATACTTGCCGGTTAAGAATCCGCCCGCCAATGGGCTATAAGGGATCACACCGATCCCATAAGTATGGCACACAGCTCGTAATTCACGTTCGAATTCTTCCCGGTGAATCAAATTGTAGTGCGGTTGAAGGCTGTCATACCGGACAAGGTTGTATTTGTCTGATACCCACAACGATTGCATCAACTCCCAAGCGTCATAGTTGGAAGCGCCAACATACCGCACCTTGCCCTGCCGTACCAGATCATCGAAAGCACGCATCGTTTCCTCGATGGGAGTATCATCGTCCGTCCAGTGGGATTGGTACAAGTCGATGTAATCTGTCTGCAAACGGCGCAAAGACGCTTCCACTGCGCTCATGATATGGGCGCGGCTCAAACCTTCGTCGTTCGGTCCCCTTCCCATATCGCCGCGCACTTTGGTGGCGATCACCAGCTGGTCGCGCCGGATGCGGTTCGCTTTCATCCAATTACCGATATACGTTTCCGAGATGCCGCCCGGGTTGCCGTCTACCCATTTGGAGTAAATATCCGCTGTATCGAGAAAATTGATACCAGATTCAAACGTCGCCGTCAGAATTCGATGCGAATCCTCCTCCCCTAACGACCAGCCGAATTGCATTGTCCCCATGCATAGCGCCGAGACCTTCACGCCCGTCCTGCCCAGTTTTTTGTAGTTCATTCCTGCCTCCGCTTCAATTATATAACAACAAAAAAGCGGTCACCATCACTGATGACCGCTTTCCGTCGGGCAAAGATTATTGAACAGAGAACTGAACCGTGCCCGTCAACGCGCCATTGAAATACACTTCGACGCGATAGGTTCCAGCGGGCCAACCATCGGTGGGCGGCTCAAAGTAGAAATAGATGGTGCCGTTGAAGGATTCTTCCGTAACATTGATATCGGCTTCATCGATCAGGAAGTTCGGATCCACGCCATCCACGCTCTCGGCATACCACTTGGATGTGATGATGTTGCCTGCAACGCCGTTGCTCAGGTCACTGACGACATACACTGTATCGAACGCACCGAACGTAGTGGAAGGCTGGGCACCGTCAGAATCGCGCGCGGTGCGCACATTGCTCAAAGTGGGTTCACCCACTGCACAAGCCAGTTGCGCAACAATAAGGGCAAGAGCAGCCAGCAGGATGGAAAATTTCTTCGATTTCATTTGCATTCTCCTTTGTTGATTACTTTCCAGAATAATCGACATTATACAATCATGCAAATGAAAAGCCTCTCCCCTATTTGGGCTATTCCACTTCGACATAAATGCGCTTGTTGATGGCGCCCTTGCTTTTATAATCCACCACTTTGATGATCCCTACCTCAGACGTATTGGCAACGTGCGTCCCGCCATCGGCTTGCAGATCGAGCCCGACGATCTCCACCGTGCGGACTTGCATGATGCCTTCAGGCAAAAGATTGATCTTGGTGCGGATCAGATCGGGAATTTGGAACGCTTCTTCCCTCGGGAGGATGTTGACTCGCACCTCACGGCTTTGTCGCACCTCGTGGTTGACCGCCATCTCGATCTCGCGGACGAGTTCCCCGCGCATGGTCTCGAATTCAAAATCCATGCGACCTTTGAGCGGGTCCATATCGCCGCCTGTGACTTTCGCCCCGTAATCGCGCCAGACCACCCCGCACAGGATGTGCATCGCGCTATGAGTGCGCATCAGCTCGAAACGCCGCACCCAGTCCAAGGTCCCGTGTGAAGCGGAACCGGCAACGGGCAATGGCGCACTCCCACCGAGGAAGTGCAGGACGTTGTCGCCCTGTTTCTTGACCTTTTCCACCGGGTAGGCAATGCCTCCCGTTTCCAGCATCCCAAGATCGCAGGGTTGACCGCCTCCGCCGGGGTAAAACGCGGAGCGATCGAGAATAACGGCGCGGGTTTCCGCATCGACAGATGTGATCGTAGCGGTAAATTCCTTGAGATACGAGTCGGTTTGGTAGAGAAGTTCGGTCATGCCGCCCATTATAGCCGATGGATTCAGATTAGGATTGGATTAGAAGATTGCAACCCGCTTGACTTTGTTCTTTCATATATTGTATAGTATTCTGCGGTAAAAAAAGGCACTGCCCGCGTCAGGGTTGTGTCTTTTCTTGCGATATAGCCCCATTTTTTACAAACGATGAGGAGTGGCAATGATCAAAGTTAGTGGTCTGACCAAAGACTACGGTGCCCGGCGCGCCATCCACAATTTGAGTTTCGATGCGCAGCAGGGCGAAATTGTGGGATTCCTCGGTCCCAATGGCGCGGGGAAAACCACCACCATGCGCATTCTGACAGGTTACATGCCGCCCAGCGATGGTGAAGCGGTTGTCGCCGGGTACGATGTGGTCGAGGAATCGCTCGAAGTGCGCAAGCGGGTTGGGTATCTGCCAGAGACGGTGCCACTGTACACCGACATGGTTGTGTTCGAATATTTGAAGTACATGGGCGAGCTGCGTCACATCCCCAACGTGGATGCCCGTGTGGAAGAAGTTTTGGATATGGTCGGGTTGCTCGACCGCTCCAACGGCTTTATCGGTAATCTATCCAAAGGCATGCGCCAGAGAGTGGGTCTGGCTCAGGCGCTTCTGCACCGACCGGAAGTGTTGATCCTCGACGAGCCGACCATCGGTCTCGACCCGGGTCAGGTGGTGGAAGTGCGTGAACTCATCCGCGAGATCGGCAAGGAACGCACGGTGTTGCTCTCCACCCACCTGCTGCATGAAGCACAGAACCTGTGCGACCGTGTGTTGATCATCAACAAAGGCAAGATCGTTGCAGAAGATACGACCGAGAACCTGCAAGCCCGCCTGCTCGGCGCGGAACGTGTGATCGTACGCGTGCGCGGTGAAGCCGATGAACTCGCCGACTCGATCAAGTCGGTTAAGGGGGTGCGAAAAGTCGAAACCCTCGAAGATGGCGCTGTGGAATTCGAATTTGCCTCCGGCAAAGACCTGCGCCCCGAAGTTGCCAAACAGGTCATCAAAGATGGCTACGACCTGCTCGAACTGCGTCCGCTTGGCATGAGCCTTGAGGAGATCTTCCTCGAACTCACCGGCAACGATGCCAAAAAGAAATAGAGGGACGAACCATGAAAAATATTTGGACAATCGCAAAACGCGAATACGATAATTACTTCAACAGCCCGCTGGCGTATGTGGTGGCGTTCTCCATCCTGCTGCCGTTGGGCATTTACTTCTCTGCGATCCTGTACTTTAGCGCGCAGAATGCCTTTATGGGCGGCGGAACCGCCCCCAATAGCACCCAGATCAACTGGTTGTTCGTCTTCCTGATGGTTTTCCTCAGTCCCGCGCTGACGATGCGCCTGCTTTCCGACGAAGCCCGCATGGGCACGCTCGAACTGATGTTGACCGCCCCGATCCGCGACTTTGAACTGGTGGCAGGAAAATGGCTCGGCGCCATGATGTTCGTACTTTCAGTTGCCCTGCTGACGCTGGTCTTCCCGATCATCCTGGAAAACCTGATCACTCCCGGCATCGACTGGAAGTTAATGATCGCTTCCTATCTTGGCATGATCCTGATCACCTCCGCCATGTTGGCTCTGGGCGTGGGTATTTCCGCGATCTTCACCAACCAGTTCGCCGCGTACTTTGTCACCCTCGGTCTATTCTTTTTCCTCTGGTTTATGATCGGTCTCCCGGCAAGCCTGCTGCCCCAAGGTGGTGATGTGCTCAACTACCTCAGCTTGTCCTACCATTTTTCGCAGGACATCAACAGCGGCTCGCTAACCCTCGGAGGACTCACCTACTACCTTAGTCTCACCGCGTTGGGCTTGTTCATCGGCACCACCGCAATCGAAATTCGGAGATGGCGCTAATGGCTGGCAAAAAGAAAAATCCCTACGCCAAGTATGCATTCATCGGGCTGCTCCTTGCCCTGCTCGCCTGTATCACCACAGGTTTGCTTGCTTCCACCAATGTCCTGACCGGCATTGGCATGTTCACGCTGGAAGAAACCCAGCAGAATGTCGTTGACATCGTCTTGCAGGTCAGTATCGGACTTTTATTCGTCGGGCTGGGCATGTACGCCTTCCTCGCGCCGGATACGATCCGCCGCATCTTTACCGGACGACAGGCTCGGTACGGCTCGAATTCATTGATCCTCACCGTAGCCTTTATCGGCATCCTGGTCGCGGTCAACTACATCGTTTACAACAATCAGGATCTGTTCGGCGCCCCCTGGGACTTCACTGCAGACCAATCCAACACGCTTGCACCAGAGACCTTGCAGGTCCTCGCCACACTGCCAGAGAAGGTCACCGCCACAGGCTTCTATTCCACCAGCCTGAACAGCGACTCGGCGCAGGAACTTCTGCAAAAATTCAAAGACAACAGCGACGGCAAGTTCGACTACACCTTCGTGAACCCAGACCTCAACCCAATGGCAGCACGCGATGCCGGTATCACCGGTGACGGCAAGATTCTGCTGCAAATGGGTGAAACCAAGGAAGTTGCCTCCTTCGCCAGCGAAACCGAACTGGTTCGCACAATGATTCGGCTCATCAGCCCTGAAGCGCGTGTCATCTACTTCCTGCAGGGGCATGGCGAGATCAATCTCGAAGCCGGCGCAGATCTCAGCTACTCTGTGGCGAAAAGCACGCTCGAAGCCAAAAATTACACTGTCAACTCGCTGAACCTGTTGACTACCCGCGACATTCCCGAAGATGCGCTCGCAATTGTCGTTGCCGGTCCCGCCAAACCGGTCAGTAAAGATGAAGTAGCATTGCTGAAGGAATATGTGGACAATGGCGGCAGCCTCGTTGTGATGCAAGACCCGGTCTTCTTCACCGAATTTGGAGATGCTGCCGACCCGCTCGCCGAGTATTTGACCGCAGATTGGGGCATTACCCTCAACAATGATGTGGTCATCGACCCAGTCAACTCGCAGAACCCCTTCCAGGCGGTCTCTTCACTCTACAATTCGGGTCACCCCATTACCCAGAACCTGACCAGCAACCTGTTTGTCGTTCTGCCGCAGGCACGCAGCCTAGCAATCACTGGCGAGAAGGAAAACGTCACCCAAACCTGGCTGATCAGCACCATCGAAACCGCCTGGGGTGAAACCGACCTCGTGAACGAGGTCGTCAACAACCCGGAAGTGGATACCCAGGGACCGCTCTACCTGGCTGTGGTGGGTGAAAACTCCGCCACCACCGGTCGCGTGGTCGTGTTCGGAAACTCGCTTTTCGCCGTCGATGGCAACTTTGAAGTGTACGGCAACGGCAACATGTTCGTCAACTCAGTAGACTGGGCAGCCGAACAGGAAGACCTGCTGAACATCACCACCCGCCCGCAGACCCAGCGCGTCTTGCAACCAATCACCAACCTGCGCTTCATCACCATCATCTTGATGACCGTGATCGTACTGCCCGGGCTAGTCGTCTTCCTCGGTATCTCCTCCTGGATTTCACGCCGCAAGCGAGGTTAAGCATGGCACCGCGCAAAACACCCACTACAAAATCGACCACGCGGACCAAACGCGCCACAACGACCCGCTCCAAACCCAAGGACGTTGCCGCCCCGAAGCCTTCCAAACCGGTCTTTCGGACAGGAACCTGGGTCACGTTGATCGTCTTCCTTGCCGTTGTCGGCGCGATCTTCTACCTCAACAGCAACCCGATCCAAACAGAAGAGGAAAAAGCGGCAGCCGCAGCCACACCCACAAGTGAACCCGCTTTCGTCTTTGATTCAGCCAGCAACGTCACAAGCATCGAGGTCAAACCTGTCGAAGGGGAAACCGTCAAGGTTGAGCGGGATGAGGACAAGGCTTGGGTGATCACCCAGCCCTTTGAGATCGAAGCGGATCCGGGTCTGGCGGAAGCGGCGGCTTCCCAAGTCACCTCCCTGCTCATTACGAGCGAGATCGACGGCAATCCCTCCATTTTCGGGTTCGATGAGCCTCTTTTTGTCATCACCGTCGAGTTTGAAGATGGAAGCAAAGGCACACTCGAGGTCGGTGATGTGACCCCAACCAACAGCGGCTACTATGTGCGGCTGGACAAAGACAAGATGTTCATCGTCACGATGACGGGCATCGACGCACTGACCAACCTCGTCTTTGCGCCGCCTTACTTGAACACGCCAACCCCAACGGCGACTGCCACGCTTCCTCCCACGGCGACAGCGGTTCCTGCCACCGAGGCAGAATCTACGCCAGAAGCGACCCCAACCCCATAAAACCTACGGCTGTCTGGAGACACATCCAGACAGCCGTAATACAGAAGCATTGCAAAGCATCTGAAAGCCGAAAACCTATTGCTTTTCGGCTAAAAAAAGTGTATTCTAACTTTGTGAATTGTAAGACAAATCATTATTGAAAATGGATGTGCGAATGGATGTAGAAAAGATATTGATTGGTGATGATGAAGAAGAGTTTCCCGCGATAGCGCGTTTGATCGAACTGGGGCGGCAAAAATCCTATGTAACTTTGGATGATATTCTTCACTTTTTCCCCGAGGCGGAACAGGATGTCGAACAATTGGAGGAGGCGTTTTCGGCTCTTTTGAGCGCGGGTATCCCCTTCGTTGAAGATACCGTCATGCCGGAACCCACCGAAGACGAACTGGTGGCAGTTGAGGAAAGCGGTGAAGCCGAACCGGAACCCGACCTTTCGCTCGACGATTATCTGGCAAACATCGATACAGACGATACCATCGGCTTGTACCTGAAGGAAGTCAGCCGGGTACCATTGCTGACCGCCACCGAGGAAGTGCAACTTGCCCAGCGCATCGAACGTGGACGCACTGCCCGCGAAGAACTCGCCCATGGCAGTGTTTCTCCTAAGCGCAGGCTCGAACTCCGCCGCTTCATCGAAGACGGTTGGGCGGCTCGTGAGCACCTTATCACGGCGAACTCGCGTCTGGTGATCTCAGTTGCCAAGAAGTATATGGGGCGCGGCGTCCCCTTCCTCGACCTGATCCAGGAAGGCAATATCGGTCTCATCCGCGCAACGAAGAAATTCGATTACCGCCGTGGTCACAAGTTTTCGACCTATGCCACATGGTGGATCCGTCAGGCAGTCACCCGCGCCATCGCCGATCAGGGACGCACCATCCGTGTACCAGTGCATATGGGCGACCAGATCAACAAGCTGCTGCGCGTCCAGCATCAACTGACGCAGCGCCTCGGGCGTGAACCCAGCGTGGAAGAACTTGCCGACGCGTTGGATGTGCCTCCCAAGAAAGTGGAGAACATGATCCAGGTGGCGCGCCGTCCGCTCTCGCTGGAAACGCCGACAGATGATGAAGAAGATTCCGTGCTCGGTGATTTCATCGAAGACGATGAAGCCCCCCCACCCGATGATACCGCCACGTACAATCTGCTGCGTGAGCATCTGGGTGAAGTGTTGAACAGCCTGCCGCCGCGTGAAGTACGCATTCTGCAACTTCGCTACGGTCTGCTGGATGGTCAAGCCTACACCCTTGAAGAAGTGGGGCGAAAAATGGGCGTCACCCGCGAGCGTGTGCGTCAGATCGAAGCGCAAGCCCTTAGTCGGTTGCGCCATCCTTCCATCCGCAGGAAACTGCGTGATTATTTGGGCGAATAAAAGGTTTACACTTTTTTAGACCATCCCTTGAACTGGATGGTCTATTTTTTTATAATGGCTTTCACATGCCCCGAAAAACATTTGATTTCACGTTCGTTTTCAAGATTACCGCCATACTGTCACTGACCTTGGTCTATGTTGCCCAGTGGGCAACCATGATCGCCTCTCCCAGCCTGCGCACAGGCACGGATTTCATGGCGTTCTATGCCGCAGGCAGGGTGGCACATTTGCATGGATATTCGAACGCATACAATATTGATCTACAACAGGAAGTACAGGAGGGCGTGGTAGGATTCCCGCTGGTGCAGGGGCAGGTATTGCTCTATAACCATATCCCATATTTGATTCCGCTTCTGTCCTCGCTTGTCTCTGCAGATTACGTAGGCTCTTTTCTTCGTTGGGTGGCATTGCTGTTCATTATTCACACCATGGCGGTGGTTCTGCTTCTCGGTAGTATAAAAAACACATCCCGATCAGTCTTGCTCTTTGGCAACATATTATTCTTTCCATTCTTTCAAAGCTTGCTGCTTGGACAGGATACATCTTTTCTATTCCTGGGGGTTGTGCTTTGGGTCGTTGGTATGACAAAAAAAATGGATTGGATGGCGGGCATTGGCTTGGCGTTGACGTCCGTGCGCCCGCATCTTTGTATTGTGCTGGCAGCCCCTTTTCTGTTTTATCATCGAAGCGTTTTTTGGCGGTTTCTTGCGGTTGTGAGCGTTCTTGTCCTGATCAGCCTGCTGTTACTCGGAAAAGATGGAACATTCGAATTCCTAACCATTCTTCAAATCAGCGCAGGCGGGACCTGGCATGGGATGCACGAAACCGATATGGTCAACTTGATTGGCTTGGCTACGCGCCTGTTTCCGTTCGTACAATCTGACGTCATCCGTGCAGTGGGCTGGATTGGCTATATTGCCGGAATTTTTCTGACCGTGGTGTTATGGCAAAAAGAAGCACCATGCATCAAAAAAATTAGTGCATCACTCATTCTCGCTTTGTTTTTTGCGCCTCATTTGCACTACCATGACCTGACCTTGTTACTCGTCCCCCTGGCACTCCTGACATGGAATGACAACCGCGCCGCGTACCTGCCTTTGGGTATTTCACTGCTGCTCCTGCTTCTTACCCCGTTGTATTACGTATTGCCATACGTCCTATACGCAGGGCTTGCATGGCTGCTGGTAAAAAGGTCCAGCCAATTAACAGGGGCTATGCCACCCAACCCCACAGGATGAATTGCGCCGAAAGATAAAGTTGCAAGGGAAAAGATAAATAAAGGACCATACGATTGACCCAAGGGTTTCTGCCCCAGGATCCCAGCACAAAAAAGACAGGGAATATCACCAGCGCATAGCGCAGCATGCTGACCAAAGGTTGAGTGGTGGTCATACGCAACATGGGAGCCACGAACATCAGCAGAGCGTACAAAGTGTATTCGAACGGAAGTTTCTTCCAGACAGTAAACATCGCCGCCACAAGCCCCACAGTCACCAACAGGTTTATCACATCTACCGCTGAAGCGCTGCCATGCAACGCCAGCGAGAAAGCCGCCCAAACATTCTCCCATGGCAGGACGAACTGCGCGCGCAGCATGCCTTCATAAACATTCAGGATGGACATATTCGTGACTGTTTGAAAGCAAAGGGTTGCCAAAGGAATTACACCTAACGGCAACGCCCGCAGTAACTGGATGCTCAGGGTCGTGCCGCGCAATTCACGCCAGAGCATATACACGAGCGGAATGACCATCAGCACGCCCTGTAAACGTGTCAGCGCAGAGAAAGCCCCCCAAAGGGCTGCCCAGCCCCACTGTCGCTGTGAAGCGCAATCGAAAGAAGCGAGGCAAAACAACAGGAACAAAGATTCGCTGTAAGCAACTGTCAAAAAAAATGCGCTGGGAAATATCAAAAAGTAAACCAATGCCCGACGGGCAACAGTTTCATCTGATATGCGGGAAAATAGGCGATAAAGCAACGCCAGCGCGGCGATCAACGCTGCATTTGAGATCATGACCGCCGCGAGCATGGGCGGAAGGACCAGCGACACACCCCGCACCAACATGGGATAAATAGGAAAATACACAGTACTGCCGTCGTTTTCATGATAACCCTGCCCGGCGATCTTGAGATACCAGTTTACATCGAAACGCTGCCACAAAGACAACAAAAGACCGCGGGCAGGTGGCACACCGAGATACGGAAACACCTCCTCTACATCTCGCGATGAAGCGGATAAATTTGTGCCAGATAACCTGCCTTCCAATGCCTGTCCGCTTTGCATGGACCACACACTGCCGGTTTGCAGGTCAATGGAATGGTTTGCATCCAGCGCACGGAACGTTAACACCTCCCCGCCAACCTGACGGGAATACAGCACACGCTCGCCAGTATGCAAGTTGAAAAAAGCCAGCACCGGCTCGCCTGATAATTCAAGGTTACTAAGTGACGCCGGGAATATCGCGTACACAACCAACGACCACAACCAGAGAAACACCCGCGCCACTAAAAAAGTGGAGATAGCGAATCTCCATTCAGTTGAAAGACGGCTCCAAAAATTCAAGCGGTTTACCATTTCATTGCACCATAAGGAAGATCGGCGTTCACACCATTATAATTGGCTCAACTCACAATGACATCCACCCATGCTCCCGAAGAAAGAACCATTGAACGTCTTGTGCGCCTCATCAGCATTTTGCTGATCTTTATCCTGCTCACCCGCACACCCGTAGATGCGGATCTGTGGTGGCATTTGCGCGCCGGTCAGACAATGATCGAGCAGGGACAAATTCTACTCACCGATGTCTTTGGTTATACGCGCCCCGGCGTAACATGGGTGAACGCGTTCTGGGTCTCCGAAATCCTTCTCGCCGCATTGTACTCGCTGGGCGGGTACTTTGCCCTGACCATGTTCGTTTCGTTCACCGGCGCAGCGACATTTTATCTGCTCTCGCGTCGTCTCAATGGCAATCCATTCATCAATGGCTTCACCTTGATCCTCGCCGCCACCGCCGCCGCGCCAATCTGGGGACCGCGTCCGCAAATCCTTTCCTTTTTCATCGTCGCCCTGCTGGATACCTGGCTCGTAAACAAACGACCGCATTGGTGGCTGCCCATCCTCTTTGCAGTTTGGGCAAACATCCACGGCGGATGGATCTGGGGCTACCTCCTCATCGCGGCTCACATTGCTGGAAACCTTATCTCGCTTTTCCTTCAAGCAGATGCCCGCACCGAAATTTGGAGGGAAACACGCAGCCTGTTGTCATGGTCTGCACTATCCGCGCTGGCAATCGGCTTGAACCCCAACGGCATCGCCATCTGGGCGCTCCCCTTCCAACAGGTCAACGTATCCATGCAAATCCAGGAATGGCTCTCGCCAGATTTTCACGGCATCGATTTCCACCCATTCCTTTGGACGCTCTTCCTGCTCCTGTTTCTTTCGCCCTTCGCACCAAAACCACCCGCCTGGGGACAGATCATCAAAATCCTCGGCTTCTCCTATCTCACCTTCGTTGCCCAGCGGAACGTTGCCATCGCCGCCATTGTCGCCGCACCATTGCTCGCAGATTGGATGAATGCCGCGCTTCAACATCTGATGAAAGACTCCCGCCCCTCTCCCCGCCGAAGCCTGCCGCTGACTCTCCGAACCTTCATCAACGCCGCACTTGGCTTCACCCTCCTCGCTGCCGCGCTTGGCAATGCCTACCTCGCATCCCTCCCCGAAAAAGTGGACGAGAACTATCCCACCGCCGCCATCCAATGGATCAAGACCAACCAACCCGAAGGACAGATGTTCAACTCCTACAATTGGGGCGGCTACCTGCTGTGGACCCTGCCCGAATATCCCGTCTTCATCGACGGACGCGCCGACATGTACGACGAGGAATTGATCCAGCAATGGCAAAACGTAGTGAGTGCCGAAGCAAATGCCCTCTCCATTCTGGATGAATGGAATGTCAACTTCATCCTGCTCGAACCACATTGGAGCATTGTGACGGTACTGCAAACACATGGCTGGCAAACTGCCTTCGAAGACGACAAGGCTGTCATCCTTGTTCGCAAATAACGCCAATCGCATGGACAAAAAAAATACCCATCCAATATTGATGATCCTGCTCGTCGCGCTAGCCCTGCGCCTCATCGGGCTCCAATCCCGCCCCATCTGGTACGATGAAGCGTTCTCGCTGCTGTTTGCTGAACAAAGCCCGGCAGAGATCCTGAACAATACACTCTTCTCAGACCCCGATTCTTCAGCTGCCGAGGAACACCCACCTCTATATTATTTCGGCTTGTGGGGCTGGTTCAAACTCTTCGGCATTTCCATCGTATCCGCACGGTTATTCTCCATCTTCCTCTCCCTGCTTACTGTATTGCTGATTTACCAGATCGCCAAAACCCTATTCGACCCAACCACTGCGCTCGTTGCCGCCGCACTGACAAGCGTGCTGCCGTTCCAGATCCATTATGCGCAGGAACTTCGCATGTACGCCATGTTGGCTCTCTGGCTGGCGCTGACAACGCTTGCATTTTTGCGCGCCCGCTCCGGCTCAAAAAAGTGGTGGATCGTCTTCGCTGCATCCGCCGCGCTGGCTCAGTACACGCACAATCTCGCCGCGATGTATCTCCTGCCACTTGCCCTCACCCCCCTGTTTCAGCGGGATTGGAAAACGCTTCGCGCCATGACTTGGGCGGGACTCGCCGCCTTGTGCCTTTATCTCCCCTGGATGCTGCAACTGCCCGCGCAACTTGCAAAAGTGAGTTCCGCGTTCTGGGTAGAGCGACCTGGCTTCGAGCGATTCTTTACCCTCCTCCTCTATTACCTGCCGCATTTGCCGCTTGGGGGGATTCAGCTTATGGTGGGCTTTTTCCTTGCAATGATGGTGTTGACATTGGCTGTCTTCCAAACCTACCTCGCATGGAAGAAAAAAATCTCAAACATCCGCCCCGCCCTATGGACGGCTTACCTCGCTTTCACGCCGCCTCTTTTGCTTTGGCTCATTTCACAATTCGTTCCAGTCTACATTGAACGCGCCTTGCTGCCTGCTCATGCCATGTTCTGTATCTGGCTGGCATGGGCTTTCACGCAGACACAGACCCCGCGTTTCATCCAAGGCGTGGCTGCGGCTCTCATCCTCACAACCGCAGGAATGGGGATTGTGCAGCACGTCAACTATGCAGGTTTTCCATATGCACCCTATGCGAATCTGAATCATTATCTTCGCGCTGAAGCCCGGAATGGTGATATCATCCTGCACTCCAGCAAGCTCTCCTACCTGCCCGCCTTCGCCACTGACCCGGACCTTGCACAAGGCTTCATCGTAGATCCGCCCAACAGCAATGTGGATACCCTCTCTCCAGCGGTGCGCGAAGCGTTCCAATTAACGGAATACGAAAGCATCGAAGAAGCAGCCATCCAGACAAAGCGCATCTGGCTCATCATCTTCACACAATCCATTGAAGAATATACAACCCAGGGGTTTGAGACTCATCCGCATCTCGAATTTTTGTCGGAAAATTACATGCTCAAAACTGCAACAGAATGGGATGACCTGCGGATATTTTTATTCACACAGCCTTGAATCAAAAGCCCCGGCGATTTGCCGGGGTTTATTTTTTTACAAGACCGCATCCAATATCAACGCCAGGAAAATGAACGCCAGATACATGCTCGACCAGCGGTACATCATCCAAGCCACCTTGTTGCCACCCACGCGGAATACCTTCCAAGCGGCGTAGAATAGAAATGCGCCCAGCACAATGGCTGAGACAAGATAGATCGTCCCCGCCAGATTCAGGATGGGAAGCAGAAGTGTGACCGCGATCAGCTCCACCGTGTAGATCAAGATCTGTTTGCGGGTTTTTTCCTCGCCTTCCACCACCGGCAGCATGGGGACACCTGCACGGGCATAATCACTCTTGCGGACAATTGCCAGCGCCCAGAAATGCGGCGGAGTCCACATAAAGATGATGGCAAAGAGGATCCACGCTGCCAGCGTGAGTTCGCCCGTCGCAGCCGCCCAACCCACCATCGGCGGGATCGCCCCC
>DDSH01000013.1:87707-88012 GCA_002343775.1 Anaerolineales bacterium UBA2395 | reverse complement strand
GTGTGAAACCCTAAGTCGAAAATATCGTCTTCGTTTAGGCTAAAAAAGATTTTTTCCAAATCTTTAGCAAGAAGTTTCTTAAATTTTATTTTCCCATTATTTTTTCTCAAATCAGATAGCGCTTGATCTATATCTTGAATGGTTCCTTCATATTTATCGTTAAACACAAAGTTGTATTCTTTTATAGTCGAGATTTGACTCCAGCCCTTTTTTAGTTTCTGAAAGTCATCACGTAATTTTTTTGCAGCTTTTGCTTTATTTATGCTCGGTACGTTTGGAGCATAAACCTGGTAAAAAACACCCGA
>DDSH01000013.1:87148-87529 GCA_002343775.1 Anaerolineales bacterium UBA2395 | reverse complement strand
ATAAACCTGGTAAAAAACACCCGACTCGCTTTTATAACCATCATTGCCGCTGTCACCTTTGTTACCATAAGGCTTTACTTTATCAAAACTCGGATCGGATTTTTCCATAATATTCTCGAAAAAACTTTGGAACTCTGATCCATTTTTTGAACGAATGTGGTTTCGAAATTGGAGCGAAAGGTAATTCTTATCAAGTTTTTTCATAAGCTTCTTTACTTGTCTTGAATAGTACCTATTCCCTGAAAGCTAACATAAACTGGGATATTAATAAACTATTCTTTTTCAATTTCAACTAGCACTCCATTGGTAATTAATTCATCGAAATGAATCTGGGCTTGAACCGGTAAATCGCCGCCAAAAATAAGAACACCCATTTCCATG
>DDSH01000013.1:0-86947 GCA_002343775.1 Anaerolineales bacterium UBA2395 | reverse complement strand
CGCTCTTCCGATCTCATTTCCATGTTCAAACTCATGGCATAATCGGTGAGATTGGCGCTAGAAATATAAAGGATATTTTGATCCCCAATTGCAACTTTGGCGTGTAGAGCGCCATATTTTCCATTGGGGGTGACTTCTCGTTTTGCATGCGGCCAGATAAATATCTTGGCCCTAGACTTCATGACCATGCCCAGAGCAGCAATCGTATCGTAAGCAATCTTCCCTTCGCTTGCATCAGGGGACTCTATAATGATGTTTATATTGACACCACGATTAGCTGCTTTTTCCAATGCAGCCATAATGGTTTTAGCCTTGTACACTGCAAAACTAACGACGACGATCCTCTCTTTGGAAGAATTGATTAATTCGATCAATGCCTGATCCGTGCGGCGGAGGTTGACTTCGCGTGTCTTGGGACCTGTCCAAGTCAGTTCGATGGATTGTTTTTGATGGTAATAATCCAACGAAGAGTCCACCGCAGAAATCATCAATGCCATCTCCTTAGGGGATGGAACATCCTTCGCTTTTCTCCAATTTCCTACGAACTGCCGAATCTTATCCTGAACATCAGCTTGGGGAATCAAAGTTTGAATGCGGTGCAAGATTCGTTCACTATCAAATTCCGATTCGCGTTGAAGCAAATTGGTGATGCGACTAACATACTCGGCGGGGGTATCTTCCACGAATCGAATGACAATTTCTTGGATGGTAGGGTTCTTCATGCTTGGTTAAAGAATGTGATGAATTCCTGCTCGACTGTCTTCGCCAGCGTCGAGCGATCAAGATAACGATTGCCACGCTCACAGGATGTTTCAGGCGAGAAAAGGCAGGCGTGACAGGCTGCACCGTGAATGGTGCGTCCATGCTGGCTGGGAGCATGTTCCGCACACAAGGGGTCACTGGCACACAACTGGGCGTGTTCCAATGCCTGTGCTATATGCAGCCCGAGGTTTTCAGGTTCACCCAAATTCACCAATCCACCCAGTGTACCTTCACTATCGGGCGCAGAAGTATAAATCAGAATGCCGGCCATCGCCGTTTTATCTGCAGTTGGGGAACTTGAATAAATACGTTCACGGATGCTGGCAGCAGCGTAGCCACACTCTAATGAGAGTTGACGCATCAGTGCATGAGAGAAGGAATGTAGCAAGATATACCTCATACCAGGGAAGGTTTTTGCTGGATCTTCAATACCACGAGTCTCACACCATTTTTTATGTGCCTCAAAAAAGAGCGCGTTGCGTTCCTGAATTTCTTTTTTTTCAAGCCATGCCTGAATTCGTTCTTCGTTGAACTCAACAAAGATACCTTCTCCTCGCACTTCGCTGGCAGGAACCCAGGTGGGTGCATTGCGTGAAAGCGGTGCTGTTGACGTAGGAATATCCAGTTCGGGATCTTCCTGCTCACCGCCAGAATCAATACGAGTGAAGCCGACCAGCGCGGTCACTTCGCGCAGGCGCTCAACGAGAACCACCTGCTTGAGAAAGTCTTTTGCATTTGATGGAGGCAGCACCGCTCGGAGTTTGAAATTCTCACCATCATTCAACATGGAATCATGTTCCACAAAGACTTTCCATTCAGGTGTTTTCAAATCGGGCTTTGTTCTTCTTGTGCCACCATTGATCTCTTGATTCTTGAATGCTTGAATCGCCTCGAATATCTTTAAGTCGGGATATTGGCTGAGCCTGCCAAGGTTGCCTACATTCCTTAAGAATTCAATTGTGCTTATTTCTTTCACGGCGCTGAGTATTGACCATTTCTCCTCTACCAACTGCATGACAATATCGGCAGAGACTGGAATTGCGATTGCGCTGAGTGAGACCGGAAACCATGTATTAGAAGCACCCAAGGTGATGGTGCGAATTGGCAGTTCACATCTTTCACTATCATGGTCTCTTAAGTGTGGCCGGCGCCCCGTACATTCAGGAAGTTTTGCACGATTTTCAATACCAAATGCATCATTCATCCTTCGCTTCGCTTTACAATTCTCGCAGCTAACTTCGAGATTGCGGGCTTCGCCGGATGGTCCCAGTTCTAATAGCCGCAGTTGTGGCGCATTGCAGACTGTTTCTTTTCCACGATGAACAAACTCCACCCAGTGGAAATCATCGAGGTGACCTTTTTCGCAGGCGGCTAAAAAGCGGGCTGGCAGTACTTCAGGCTCATTCCATTTTAAGCAGTTGGTATGCCGATAACAAGTCTGGTCGGGATGATAGAGCGAAGCGTCTAACTTGAAAAGATTGGAGCTCAATGGTGCAAGCAAGCGACAACGTGGACAGACCATCCAGCGTGGGAAGGTTGCGACGGGAACACCCACGTAAAATGTTGGTGAGTCGGGATTGGTATCACCGCTATCATCAGTTACAAGCGGAGGCGTGACCATCTTCTCGACATTGGGCAGATGGAATTGAACTGCTTGCAGCAAGCGACTTTCGGCGATGGTATGACAATACTCAGGGTTGAGTTGCCAGTCATCCAGCCCAGAGACAATGACTGAGACTTTGGGAAGGTCAACCAGTGCACCAACACCGTACGTAAACATCAACTGGCTGGGACGCACTTCGCCGACGCGATTGATCTGTGTTGGATTTGTCATTTATTCATCCTGCCTTTTGGGTTCTAAGTTTTCTTCTCTTGGCTCAGGTCTGTTATCCATATCATGATCGTTGAGTAGCAATTTGATCTGCGGCTCGACATCGCGCAGGGAGTTGAGGCAGAAAAATTCAGTTGCACCCTGCTCGGTGGGTTGTTTTAGCAAAGGTACGGCACGCTCGTTTCCATATTTGTTATAGGTCAAAACACTTCCGCTCATTGAATTGGATGCTTTGCTTTGCCATTCGTCACGGCGAGTCTTAAGCATGGATTTCACTAAGTCTTCTGCCTTTTCACTAACCACTACTCCGCGCGCACGATTGCGGATATCTTTTTCGACGCCGGCGATCAATTCATTAGGTGTGGAAAATTTTCCCGCGCCCTCATTTTTATTGAATTCTTCGGTAAGCAACCGCACCAGCGAAACATACACACCACTCAAGCCGCGATCCAACGCGCGGGGCGAGAAGGGTGTAACAGATAACGCCTCGACTTGTTTATAGAATGTGGCGTGGTAATGTTCGAAGCGCTCATAGTGACTGAGGTCGCGTGGGCGTGCCCAGTTGTACACAGTACAGACCATTCCAGGGAAAGCGCGACCGACACGGCTGGTAGCTTGAATATATTCGGATGTGGCTTTGGGTTGACTTGCCACAACCATCAGACCTAAACGATTTACATCCACACCGACAGAGATCATGTTAGTAGCAAGGACAATATCATAAGGATGTTGGCGATCTTTGCCTTTGTCGGCGGGGTCGAAGACCGCCTCAAGGCGATCTAAAATTCGAGGGATATCGGTGGCGGATTTACGCGAGGTGAGTTCCTCGATGGCATCAGACTCGATAAAGCGTTTGACCAAACCACGTTCGTCCATTGTACGTAAGCGAGTACGAACACCATCTTCTGCTACGCGGCGCATTCCGCCTAGTTCGCGCATGGCATTGAAATATCCTACGAGAGTCATCCACGGGTCGGCGGGTTTGCCAACTTCTTTGTAGAGTTTTTCCGCAGCTGCAAGATAGGCGACATAAACGCGGATGAGCAGGGTCTTCATACGTGTACCAGGCGCGCACACACCGATGTATAAACGGCCAGGCGACTCAGGCGCGGCAGGACGGCGGAGTGAGAAGAAGTTGTCACCTGCATCCAAACCAGAGGGCGGGAATATCTGCACTTCGCGCAGGAATAAGTTATGGACTTGTTTGTTTGCCTGGCGGATGGTTGCCGTAGAAGCAATGACTTTGGGCCGTACCCGAACACCTTTGTAATCCCATGAGCATAAGCGATCGACAGCCGTTTCATATAAACCAACTAACGTACCAAGCGGTCCGCTGATCAAATGCAACTCGTCTTGGATGATGAGATCGGGTGGACGGAGTGGATTGGAGGCTTTCGTTTTGACGGCAGGGAATTTCTCAGGGTTGCTCTTAATGGCAGGATGGCTGTCGGTATCTTCCAGTTGTGGGGAGCGCCAGCCATGACGCGGGCAGTATCCATTGACCTTGCCGAAGAGCATTTGTGTTTCACCCTTCCAAGGCATTTGCGCGAATTTATCTACAGTAGCAATGAGCAGCGTTGGCAGGCGGCGATAAATTTCTTCATCCACTACCACGATGGGCAGACCTTCATCTGGCGATTGGCGTTTTGAGAAAGCACAAGTTCCCATTGGATCGCTGCAATATTGGAAGGTGCGACCACGACCAGATTTGAATGATTCCACTTTGACATCATTTGCAGTGATGGGTTTCCCGCACCAAGGACAATTGGTGAGCTGAATTGGTGTGCCTTTGTTACCTAGACCCATCCATTGACCGTGATTTTGTTGAATCGCTTGTGCGGCGTCTTCCGTTCTATTGGGTGTAGATTTTTGACCAACCCACAAACCAATGCGAAAGGGTTCATCACCCCATTTCTTATCATTTCTTCGAATCAATTCACAGGCGCAAATGAGAGCAGTGGCCCGTTGAAATTGTTGAAGGGTGAGCAATCTCAACGTGTAGCGCATGATCACTGTTACGCCGGCCGCTCCAGAATATCCATCCATGTCACCTTGTAAACGGCGTAAGCCCATTGCGAAAGCAGCAACACCTAAATAGGCTTCGGTCTTGCCACCGCCGGTGGGAAACCATAACAGATCGGCTTTGGCAAAGGTTGGGTCTATGCGGTCGGGGTGAGTTGGATCAACCAGTGCGGGGATGTTGAGCAGCATGAATGCCAACTGGAATGGACGCCATGAACGATTCTTCGGGAGGTCAAATTCTTCGACCTTGAGTTTATCGTTTTTCTTCTGGCGAATTTCGCGAGTGTAGATGGTGCGGATACGTTGTTGTGCCATTGCCTGATTCGCGAAGCGGAAGGCTTCGGCAGCTTTCTCATCCGAGGCGAGGAGCGCAATACCCTCACGGATTCTGCCAAGGGTAGCACGACAGGTTTCGAGCGATGATTCTGCTGGCAGGATGTAAGGAACAAGATCGGGGGAGGGAGAGGCGAGGCGCGCTTCTTGTTCGAGAATCCACGCTTCATAGGCATCCGCTAACGGTGCGAGGGCAGCGACTAATCCAGCTCCATCCAACTGGGAGAGTACAAGCATATCGAGTTGAACGTTTGCGAGGGCGGGGATTTCCTGCGCACTGGGTGCGTCCACCTGTTCGACCTCGTGCATAGGGATGATGGCGGTACGAATCTCATACGCCCGGTTCCATTCGCCTGCACGTTTTTCGGCGTGGATACCAGCGCCGTGGCCGACAGCAAATTCTCTGTGTCGCCTGTAGATCATGGACATGGATTTGGTTTCAGGCTCATCGTTAACTTGCACATCGAGTTTACGCGGGGTGAAGATAGCCTCACCATCCGTGTTGTTGACAATCAGTTCAGGTTGAAAGACCCAAGCGGTATCTATCAGCGTTTTGGGTTCCTGTTGACCGTTGACCAGAAACAATGTTACGGTCCACGTGCCGTCGTATTTGCGCATTAAACCTGTGACCTGCACATCGGGGAAATCTGCGCTTGGACTCCACGGTTGGATTTTGCCAAGCTTAAGTGGTATCTCTTTTATGGCTTGAATCTGCTGACGCTTCCAGATAAGTTTGGGTTCGCCTTTGTCGTCTTTGACAATTTCACTTCGGGCGCGGAAGTAATGCCCCCAACGGGCGGTGACTTGAACCGAAGCCGCCTGTGTGGAGACGGAGAAGGTCATGCCGAGCGAGGAGGGCATCATAGTGGGAATTGCCGCCGTGGGCGAGGATGGTTTGCCGTCTTGAGTGTCAGTTCCCGCGAGAGCAAGTTCACCATCATCATCTTCTGGCAAAGCGGTTTGACCTTTTGGCGCCAACATGCCGACTACATACCGCGAGCGGACAGTGGCTTCGTCCACCGTTTCATCTTCACCGCCTGCGGGACCTAATAAATCAGCGACCACCATTTTGTGGAGTTCGGTACGAAGTTCAAGAGGTGATTTTACATTTTCAAGTTGGCTCATAAATGTTACCTTTTAAACACCAAATATATCAATGGAATTAGCGGAATTATTACACATTGATATCATACCTGCGACCAAATTGCTTTGACAGCCTCGAAAAAGACTTTTTGACGTTGTTCTACCTGATCTCTTGGAAACGCACCATTTGAATCAGCAGCAATCGCCGCGTTTTGGAATAGCGGAGGGAGTTTCCTCTCATCCACATCAGGCAATCGACCAGCCAGCAACTCGTTCCAGATAATATTGCTGGTGGCGTAATCATCCAGCTTATCTTTGTAAAGGTCGTTGCTGCTACTGATATTTTGAGAATCTTTCAACAACAGCACCATACCAAGGTAGTTGCGGGTTTGGTCAAATAGCGCCGCGTCAACTACTTTAGTTATAGGGTCGAGGAATAGATTTCGATTGGCTTCGTTGTGTGCGTATATATGCTCCAAATGCATACCATAGCGTTTGCGATTTGACCGATTGAAGCGGTCTTCAAGTTCAATCGCGGATTCGCTGCAATAGCTGGGCTTATCCAGCATATCACTTAGCCAACGATCAATGCGCATGAGCAAATATTTGCTGAAATTTGTCGTACTGTTCCGCGCGTTTTTGAAACGCTCATAAGTGAAAATATCAGCCACACCGCCAGTAAAAGTCTCTTCCAGCCGTTCTTCATTTTGAAGAGTTTCGATAATCAGCTTGTCAAAAATATTACGGCACTCCGCCTCATTCTTATTACGGAGACTATCGTTCAATCCATAAACAAGCCGCTGAAAGGAATTGCTGTCATAAGCTCCGAGAACTCGTAGAATAACAAGTAACTGGTCGAACTTGGCTGAGATCGTGCGGATTTTTGCTTCACGCTGTGGATCGTTAAGTTCAACAGCAGACATGATTAGCAAATATTGTTGGTTTTGATCCTGCAATTTGTTATAAAGCAGATGTGGACGATCTTCCCTATAATCAGCTCGTAATTCTTGATATAAGGTTGCGAAATATTGGATCTCATTTTTGATGCGACCGAATAGAACGGAGTGATCACGAAATTCTCCAAAATGGGTACGCAAGTCGGTACGGCGATAGATTTCATAATGATAGTCTCGCTCTAACGCAACATATTCAGTCTCGTTCTTGGCAAATTTGGCACGGAAGTAGATCCGGAAGAAATCATCCAGGTCGATGCGCGATTCAGTCGTATTCCTTAGCTCAGTTTGATAATACAAGTCTTGCAACATTACCCAGATTTGATTCGCCTCTTCTTTCTCTCTGGGCGGCAGGTTGCCAATGAATTTACCTTTCAAGATTTCATAGGGACGCAGACCCAGCCCACGATCATTGACTACTTCAAAAATCATGGCGACATTATCCTGACGCTCAATACGGATTTCAACAATGGAGACCCGGTCGAGCAGGTAGGTGATGTAATAAGTCAGCTTGGGCAGGTCAAAACCACTGGGATCTGCGTCGGAATGGAAATAGTTATCGAAATAGTTGCTTATCGAGACAAAATTTTCCTTGAGCCGTTTCTGGGTCTCATCTATGGGATTGAAGTCCACACCATCTACCAATGCTCGTAATTGTGCATCACGGTTGGGGTTGAAAATCTTAAAGCGCGTCGCACCCCCGAAATCATCAGCTTCAAAAATCAAAGGACTAATGGCAGTGGGTTTGAATGTCTTATTAAGCGACTCGGGTACTGAATCGATGTGTTGCAACATGCGAAATAACTTGATGAGCATCAACAGAAGTGTGGTTAACCGCTGTTGACCATCCACAATGCTGGTGGCAGTCGGGGAAGTGTGAGTTAGGTAAGTATTCAGAAAATAAGGCTCAAAGTTTTCCAATACGTCCTGCTGGATTTCTCTAGGGACAGTTTTTCCGCGCTTTCCAAGCTCAAAGCGGACTTCCAGATCGTTGAGAAGGGTCTTGACCTGTTCATCGGTCCATTTGTATTCGCGCTGATAAATATCAATATAATACGAACGCTGTGTATTGAACACAGCCCGTATGAATTGATCATGTGGGGTAATGAGTTTCTGAACAGTGATTTGTGACGAATTTGATTCTGGCATATGTTTCTCTATAGGTTATTGCTTTTAAGTTGATTAATCGAGGTTAAACATGCAAAATATTAACATTGTCTTCCGACATATATTTGCGGACCAAAGATTCTTCATAAGTCGTAACTAAAGCCTGTTCAAAGAAATTATTTTTTGAAGCGGCCATGAAAAATCTCATCAAGGATCTTCTATTGACTTGATCAAGATGCTCCAACGGCTCATCGACTAGAATAAAATTGCACCCAGAGAAGTAATGAGCAATAACTGTGTGGATAACAACGAGCAATGCTGTTTTTTCACCGCCGCTAAATTGCCCAAACTCAAATTCTCTTTCGTTTTCTTCTGCCAACAATGGCTTTCCATCCACATCCATTCTCAATTTCCACTTTCCGTGTTTCACAAAATTATTCCAAACATCGGCAATCTGTTTGTATATGGAAATTAACTGAACATCACGCATGTTTGCCAACGTCTTTTCAGCAGACTCTGCAGCAACATCAAGAGATATTTGCCTAGTTTCAATTTGAACTAGCGCATCAGTAATATCTTCGGGATCTGAAAAGCTGCGTTGCTCCAATTGACTCTTTAGGGCAACATAGTCGGCTCGTTGTGTTTCTATATCTTTTAATTGATCACGATTTAGCCGCAGTTTGTCTTTCAAGTTTTGGCTATGATCATTTTCCTCTTTCAAAGAGAGTGCGTCAACTATTTCTTGAATTGTCATCTGGGGCTGTATAAAATTAATCTGGTTATGCACCACTACATTACGCAACTCTCTCAGCCTGTCAGCATATTGCGACGTTTGCTTGTTTGTCTTTAAAGCGGAAGCAACCTGCCTCTCCTGTTTTGCAATGTCAGCTTCGATTCGCGAAATATCCGCTGTCACATCCGAAACTACCTGCAGTTTTTCAGCGTGAGACATCGGCTTTTTACATATAGGGCACAAGACATCGTCCTCACCTTCCGAAATCAACGACAAAAGATCAAACACCCGCTTTGAGGAGTCTTGTTGGCCTTTAAGTCTTGCTAGGTTTTTTTCCAATTCTGAAAGTGAGCGCTGCTGCTCGGCTGTAATTTGCTGCAATTCATCAAAATACAAAAGAAAAGGTTTGTCCTGAAGCGCGCTCCAGTATTGACTGCTTTCTTTGAGGAAGCTAAGATTTCCTTCTATCTTTTGCCGTAGATCGAAAATATTCTGATGTTGAGAGTCAAAACGTGAGATCGCATCCTGAGATTCAAGCACCTGTTTTAACATAATTTCACGTTTTTCATCCAAGCCAGAAATAATATCTTCCAGGCTTAAATTCTTTATTGGTAAGTCTTGTATTCTCTTTTGGATTAGTTTTAGGTCTTTCGCTTGATCGCGCAATTTGGATTTAGCAGCTTTGATTGCTTCTTTAAATAAGTCCAGCTGCGTTAATCCGAGTACACGATAAACCTGTTGATTTAGTGCTTTTCCAGGGGGTTGTTGTAAGAAACGAAAAACATCTCCTTCAGCCATATATATAATCCGCTTCAAAAAATCAGAAGAAACACCAATAAGTTCTTCAATTTTGGAATTAACATTTTTATGGTGGACTGCCAATTGCTTATTTTCAGCTACATCATATAAGGAGGCATCACCTGCTCTTTGGGGAAGCTGTGTTCGCTCTACCAGGTAATTTTTTCCATTAATGGCAAGAGTTAGTTTTACAGTTCCAGGTTTTTGGGGATCTCGTAATAAGTCCTTCGGATTATCCACTACTGACACATCACCTGTTAAAGCATAGGAAATTGCCTCTAAAATCGAGGTTTTGCCTTTGCCATTTGGTCCCATAATAAAATTGAGACCAGCAATAAATTTAAAGGACTTATGATCATAAGCACGCCAATTGATCATTTCAACTTCAACAATCATTTTGCACCTCTTTTGGGGAGTTGAGACAATCGATCGGATAGTTTTTCAACTGAACTTTCCTTTAACGCGTCTTGGAGAACACTTTTGACTAGGTCAGTTTCTCGTTTTTCAGGGAAATTTCTAACGGCGATTTTCTTTTCTTCTAATTTAAAAGATCTTTCTTGTTCGTCTTTAAGCGCATCTTTAAAATAGGCACTAAAGATATTGGCTATATTTGTAGTGGTATCTGACGTGTTAGCAGACAGAGACGGAATATCTTCCCATACTTTCATCTGGTTGGACAAGATTTCTTGTACGACATCAGACAAAGGACGGGCATTTTTGATAAAGTCATTGATAAGTTCTTCGTTAATCAAAGAATCTATTGTTACAAGAGATAAACTTTGTGATGGTAAATCATCTGCAATCCAAGCAATCACTAAAGCCTCAGTGCTCGGATTTTCTTCAAAAATTTTCTTGTAAATAGCCAGTTCATCCATGCTTAAAGTAGGAGAGTTTTCTGAAACATCTTTTAACTCAATACGGATTTCATAGTCGTCAACTTGCATCAAAATGTCAGCGCCTGAATATCCCGAAATTCTATTATCGGTAAGCACGCGGATTTGCAAATCGTGTCTTTGCTGGACAATTTCATCAAGCATTAATCGAAGTACTCGCTCTGCATTTATTCTTCTAAGAGCTACATCTCCCGACGGACTTTGAAGAGACGCCGAAATTTGAGACATAAAATCGTCAAACGAATCTGTCATTTTGTTGCTCATGCTGCACCTGCTAAATTTTCTTGTTTAATCTTTCCAGAAGCACGAATCGCCTCTTTTATTTGTTGGTAGGTAACTTCAATCATCCCAAATTTTGTAGTTCCAGCAAGTGCCATCCGCTTTAGTTGAGATTGCTGATAATGAGCGAACATTTCATAAATTTGAACGGTGGCAAAAGCGCAGTGACGATGAGCGCTATCCATGTAAATCATGCTGTGCAATCCTTCCAGCAACTGAGAACTAGGGCATATCTCCTTTATCTCAGGCTTAGTTTTAGCCCAGCTTATAAAAAGCCGCAAATCTTCCTCATCCGTCAACACATAAACCCTTTTTTTCTTCTCATTAATAATACCCAGCGCCAGGATTACTAAGGATAAATCAGGATCAGATAAACGCGATAATTCATCCCCCAGTTTTTTAGGCGCACCACTCATTTTTCTGAGTCTTTGAATAGCCTCCATATTAATATCTAAGGGTTCAACTTGCCCTTTTACAGCCGTTTTGAGCGCTTCGCAATGGATTTTGTCATAATCCCGTCGTTTGGAAAGATCGCTGTTTTCGGGTTTAAATTCCTCATGTACACAAGCAGTGGTAAAAATTCTGTCATCAAGAGCAAAGCGACGAAGCCCGTCAAATGCAGAAGCAATATCAGTGCATGCATTCTTTATCATATCTTGAAACGGCAGTTCTTTGTGTCTGTCACAGTGAAAATCACACAATCCAACGATTGCGTTGTTGTCAATTACAACATAGGCATCAAGCGGCAACGATAAATCTGTCATCTTTCCTCCATTTTTTTACAGCAACCCCATCTGCCCATCCGTGGACTTGGGTTTCGCCTTCTTCTTCACTTTCTTCGGCTTTCCGCCTTCTGCCTTCTGCGCCTCACCTGCCGCCTTTTGCTCTTCCTCCCACCGCTCATGATTCAACTTCAACAGCCGTGACAAAACCTCCCGCCGCGCGGACTCGCTCACCGTAAACCGCACCCCTTGCGCAGTCTCGTGGAAATCATGCCCCAGTGACAGATCCTCCCATCCATACGCGGACGCGACTGCCTTATCCATCTCCACATGCAACTCTCGCAAGCGGACAATATCCCCCGCGCCCTCCTCAGGCTTGTGGAAGCGGTTATACGTCGTAGTCAGCCCCTCCTGTCGCGACAGCATGATTTGACGACGATGTTCATAATAGGTTTCGCCGATTTTCTCCAAGCCTTCAAAATTCATTGGGAAGGGAAAATTTTCAAAACAATCAGATGAGGCATATCGAACCCTGTCGCCCATTTTTGAGGAATATTTACGAACCCATGAATCGTGGAAATTACTTTGCAATACTGCATATTTATCGAAAGTTGAAACATCAATAATTACTAACGGTGAAGCAAAAACTTGATTTGCATTTACAAAACAAGGCGCAATGTATTTGGTGGTAAAAGGCTGAGCAAGTAAAACTTCTCTTTGAGAAATTAACAACGTCAGACCTGGGCGAGTTTCGGCATATTGCCACCATTTCTCCCGATTAGCCTTTCGCTTCTGCAAATCTCTTTCAGGCTTTACAAGTTTTCTAATTCTACTTAACGTTGCGGGGTATTTTTTCTCACACTCTTCTAGGGGCGTAGTGCCAAAATTAATGACCCGTTCTAATGTCTTTTGGTCAGGGCGTTGATTTATATCTTCTCCGCGAAGATAGTCAAAAATTATCTTTTTTGCGGCAGGTTCAGTGGCGAGAAGATTTTTTTCTTCTTCTGCTGATAAAACAAATCCTTGTCCCATTAAATAATGTCCCACAAAGGATTTACCCGCATTTCTGCTCAAAGAATAAGGCAGGGTATCTTCTGTTTCCTCTAAAAGCCTAGAACTAATTCGTGATACTTGTAAATTATCTAAAAGGCGATACCCATACCATTCGCCCTTATATAAATGGACTCTGGAAACTTTCACGTTAGCGGTTCCTGGCCAAAATTGGCTTGAAACCGCATTAAATATTACATTGTTATTATCCTTGGTAATTTCATCTAGCCCTATTTCTCTAGTATCGCCTTGGGCAATGGTGTCAACGGTTATTAAACCTAAAGAGCCTTCTTTTCTAAGAAGGTCAACTGCTCGACGCAGAAAATAAGCACAATAATCTGCTGCGCCAACGCTACGTTCAATACTAGATGTTATGTAACTATAATAGTTTTGCCCAAAAGTTGTTGAAATCCTCATGCCCCATAAAAACGGCGGATTTCCCACAAACGCACTAAAACCACCGCGCTCGAACACTTCGGGATACTCAAATTCCCAATGAAAGGCGCGTTCCTTTTTGGCGGCACTTAACGCGCTCGCAGGGTCGGGGTGTTTGTCCGCGTCAATAGCGCCATCCAATTGACCCGCAAGAAACGAGTCTACCATCCGCAACTGCAAATCTTCCGCATCCTGCGCATTCAGTCCCAGCAACTTCACACCCGCCAGCAAGTCGGCTCCGCGCTTCACATGCTCCATCGCCGCATCCGCCTCCACCAGCAAAGCAGATTTGCGTTCCGCGTCGCGCACATCCAACGCCACAAAAGACTCCAACTGCTTGCGAAGTCCGCGCGCCTTATCCAACTCCTCGCGCAGCACCTCCTGATCCAGCGACATCTCCGCCGTCCGCTTGCGATTCGCCCAACGCAGAAAATCCTCCGCGCTCGTGCCCACCAACGCATCCCCGCACTTCAAAGCATGATCCAAAAACGTAAACGGCTTCTCCTTCGCCAGCGTCACCAGCCACAGCGAAAGTTTCGCGATCTCCACCGCCAGCGGGTTCTTGTCCACGCCGTAAATGCAACGCTCCGCCACAAGACGACGCGCATAGTTCAGCAAATCCTCATCGGTCATTGAAACGTTTTCAGGCTTGAACGATTGAGCGCTTGAACCTTCCAACTTTTCAACCTGCCAACTTTCGACTAGTCTCTCCGCCAAATACCTCACCACCTGCACAAGGAACCCCGCCGACCCCATCGCCATATCGCAGATCTTCAAATCCAGCAATTCAGCCGCCGAACGCAGCTTCCACTCCTCACGCGGCAGCCCCTCCGCCACCCCCGCATACACCAGCGGCTCCAACGTATGCTGCACGATCGGCTCCGTCAAGCTGCGCGGTGTATAATGCGACCCCGTCGCGCGGCGCGACGTCCCCGCCGTCACATACACACTCCCAGGCAAGATCACCGCAGGGTTCCCAAAATCGTCCATGCGGATCAACCCCGCAAACGGCAAAATCCGACCCAACAGCGCATCATCGTTCCCGCACGCGCTCCGCAAACGACTCAACTTCAAAGCATCTTTTTGGATGTCTATCGCAAGGGCATTTTTCAACGCTGCGGGAGATTTCTGCGTCTCATCCTTCAACCACGCAACGAAAGACGCTTCGCCCTTAACCCGTTCCTGCTCCAGTTTCGACAGAGCCATCTCAGGCTCCAGCCGCTTCGCTCCGCCCAACCCCAGCATCACCTCAACCGCCCGAACCGCCTTATGATCCAGCAACCCCTCATACACATGCCCGATCTGCTCCACATCCAACGCCCGAAACGACAACCGCCGCATCTCCCCGTCCACCCGCAACAACTGCAAAGCATCCAACAAATGCAACACCGTCCGATTATCAATCGCCAACGGAACTTCTTTCTTCTTTCCTCTTTCTTCCCCTTTCCCTCGACCCTCTAAAAACGGAAAACGATCTGGATCAAAAAGACTTCCTCCGTATGCCGGCAAATTCAACTCCTGATGACGAATGCCCCCATGCACCGCCCGAAAAACAGCCAACAGCCTGCTCCACGCATCAAAGCGACGCTCCAACACCTCCTCCCCTAAATCACTTGCCAACGTCTGCAACTGCTCGCGCAAAGTCGAAACCGCATAATAATTCGAATACTGGTCATCATCGATCGGCAGCAACTTCCGCTCCTCCGCCGAAAGCAAAAACACAAGGCGCATCATCACCGTCAAAGCCGCTTCATATAACAGTTCAGGCGCGATGCGGCTCGTCTTCGCCCCGCGATTCTGCTCCGCCTTATCCACCGCCTGAATCAAAATCTCCACCGCATGACGCACCTGCAACCCCAGCTGATCCGTCACCTCTTGCTGATGATCCGCACTGCGCGCCAGCAGACTCTCCAGCGTCTCATCCTCTGCCACCCCAAAGAACCGCCGTACCCCCAACAGACTCTGAAACGCATTAAGCGTCGAACGCTCATCAAACCATAGCGACGCATACCATGTCGTGAACCCCGTTGTCTCCCCGCGCGGCGCATCTACTAACATCCACTGCTCACCATTCGTCACCAACCCCAAACGGATTTCCGTTGCATGCAGCAACTCCATCATCCGCGTCCCCACCGAAGCCGCCCACCGCGAACCGCTCACCGCCTTCCCCAAATCCTGCGTCGGCGGAAACACTTGAATTAATAATTTCGGTTTTCTTTCTCCACTGCCCGCACTCGGTTCAGCCAAAACAAAATCAGGTCGCACCGTTTCCTCATGCTCAGGAAACTCCGCCTTCAACCCCGCAGGGATCGCCTGCCCCGAAAGCAACACTTCACTTGAATAATTCAGCAAAGACTCCAACACCAACCGCACCCAAGCCGAATGTACCGCGACATCCCCCGCACTCTCCTGCCAAAACTCGAAATCCGCCCGCAGCGACCGCGCCAATTCCGCCGGCACATCATCTAATCCCTGCGGAAACACCTCCGATAAAATCGGCATCGAAACAAATGGTCCCGAAATCTCGATCAGGGATAACCAGTCAGCGTGGGTTTTGGTAATTTGGTTTGCCATAAATAAATTAACCTTTATATGTCACACCTGCACTTAGGTGCTGGTGCAAGTGTTGCGAGGAGCGCTCTTGTTCTACGCTTCGAAGCAATCTCCTCTCAACGACATCACGTAATTTCCATTAGCTACTGTTTGCGTTCGCGAAGCGTGCGTGTGGGCGAGTGTGGATAATGTTTGAACTGTAGAAAAAAAACTGAAGCCAGAAAATGTTTGTTGTGCCGCCATTGGAATCAACCAGAAGTTACCATCATTTCATCAATATCATTCTCCGAAAAGCCGAGCAATTTACCAACCTGCTTTACAAACATCTTTTCGGTAATGTGGAAAGTGTCATCGCGTTTTGCAAGGGTCACCATATCTACCAACAAACCAATCGCGTCATCAGGTGAACTGGCAAACGCTGAATAGTCTACGACAAACTTTCCGCTTTTATCTATTGCCTGCCTAAGTTCGGTCTTTTCGCTCTCCGTTAAGTCCGCATTGTCTATGATGGTTTGCGCATACTCGCGTTCTTCCGCTTTGATTGTTCCATCAATTTTTATAAGATTTATAAGCGTTTGTACCTTTTGCATGTCAGGGCTAATGCCTGGGATAGACGCATGGCTAATGGCAGCGGTTCGGACAGATACGGATTCAGTTTCCAGCGGTATTTCTTCAATAACTTCTTCCGAAAGCACAATCTCTTTTTCAAAAATCTCAATAGCTTTTTTGCCAACTTGTCGCGTCAAGTAGTTTGACCAAACTGCCATAGCCGCCGCACCAACACCGGGAAGCCATTTGCTGATAGCCGATTTTAGGGCTTGTTGCGTAATCTTTCCAGCTAACATCGTAATAATTCTCTGAAACACCCGTAAAGCAACACGCTTTACTAAAACTTTGCTGCCCTGCATAACCAGCAATGAGCCTGCACTTGCCCCCATCGCAGTTATAAGAATACCTGCCAATAACTCTTTGGTCAAAACTTTACTTTTCCCATATGCCATACCGACATCGTAAATCATCGCTAACTGATTGCGGATGACAGCGGCGATTTCAGGGATAACGGCAACCATGCCCCAGGGACCTGGCACAAGGCTTGCGCCACCTGAAATAGCGGCATTGGTTACGGAATACGAATTGATGATAGATGGAACAGATTTTTTGTCAGGGATTTCGTCAGGGTGTTTGGCAAAATAACCGCTACGGTCAGAAACCACTAACTCAAATAACCCCATCATTTTTTCGGCAAGTTTGTTTTGGAGGGTGTTCGCAACTTCCTTGCTTTCACCTTCGGCTTTTTTGCCATTTTGTTTCGTCATTTTAGAGACTCCAATTTTGGATTTGCATTGTGGAAAGAGCAGCTCAACAGAAACTTTCAACTTGTAACTTGTAATTTGTAGCCTATAACTCGCAACTCATGCATACTTCTCCGGCACCAAAAACGTCACTGCCACAGGGAACAACCTCGGCTGCGGGTCGGCGTAACGTTTATTCACCGACTCGATTTCTTTCTCCAACTCATCAGGAATCTGCTTTAAGCGTAATCTTAGCGCTTGTACATTGCGGTTGTATTGGTCACGTTCACTGGTATTCCACAATTCCAATTGCTGATAATCTGGTTCAGCCAGTTCGCGCTCGATCATGGTCTTCAATTCATTCAAGACTGCACGCGTATCGTTGATCTCTTTCTGTTTGCGCTCTTCCAGTAACTTCTGCATACTCTCCAGACGATCCCTCATGCGCGCTTCCATCGCCTGTACCAACGGCGTCTCCAGCTTACCCCACATCCCTTTCAGCTCATTCTTCATCCTTGCCGAAACTTCTTTTGAGGTTCCTGCCTCCAATGCAGAGCGCGTATCGCCAACATTGAAACGGCGCAATCCCTTGCCATCCTGAATCAATCCACCCGCTGAGATGATTTCCTCATGCAAGCGAATTCCTTCCCCGCCCACCAGCACCAACCGCGCATGAACCACCACTGCGGGACCTTCCAATGCAATATTGGGAACCGTCCTTGCTGTCACGCGGTGTAATCCCTGGCGCCCTTCGGGAGTCCACACTTCGGCGCGCAAGAGTCGCAACGCCATACTCACCAGCCGATGATTGAGATGCGCCAGCACTACATCATCGCGTCCCTTTGCGAGTTCATGGTCAAACACCACAGGACGAATCTCTCCCGTATGCGGGTGAAGAATGCCATCATTGGTATACATCCAACTGCCACGAAATCCCTGTGGCAAGTAGAACGCCTTCCCCGCTAATGGATGATTCGCAGGTACCGGCTGCAAGGGCGGCTGATCCGCGATCTCCAATGCTACCTGCACCGCAGAGCGAATATTCTCAGCGGAGAGATTCAGATTATGTTGAGTCTCGCGCAATTGGTCATAATGCTGCTCAACCTGCTTTTTCAAATCACGCTCGAATTTCAATAACTTGCGCAACGCCTGGGCGTCATCCTCTATCAATGAAGTGTCCAATCCTTTGCGCTTACCAAGCATGGCTTCCTCCACCTGTGAAGCAATCACCATGCCAACTTTACCCAAATCCTCACGGATCGTATCCACCTTTTCAACCGCGCGTGCCAAGAACTCAAGGTCGGCTTCCAACTCGCCAACAGCGGCTTGTTCCTTGGAGTGTTTTTTATAGCCCTTCATCACGAAATGATAGATCAACGGCTCGAATTTTTGCCCATGCCGATCAATACGACCATTGCGCTGTTCCATGCGATTTGGATTCCAGGGGATTTCAAAATGCACAAGGCGATGACAATAATTTTGTAAGTCAATGCCTTCTGAAGCTGCATCGGTCGCCAGCAAAATCCTCACATCACTTTGTTCAGGATTCGCCTGAAACGCCGCTTTGATCCGATCGCGATCTTCATCGTTCATGCCGCCAAACAGCGTCATTAACCGCTCGCCCTCGGTCAATTCTTCGGCGGCAAGCAGTGTTTGCAGCCAATTCTGAGTAGCGCGATATTCGGTAAAGATAATCACGCGTTCATTCGACCACTTTCCGTTTGGCTTCACAATATCTTTGAGCCACTGAATGAAAGTTTTCGCTTTACTATCGCGGATGTTCGAAGCATGCTCTGCCCAATCGTACATTTTCTTTAATAGGGCTTGTTCTTGCGCAGTAATTTTATTGAGCAACGGAGACGCCGCTTCTACCGCACCCGTAGTTGCTTCTTCATATTCGTCATCATTGGCGTACTCTTCATCCACTTGCGCCAATTGTCGTCTTAGCACACCCAAAGACATCTGCTTGGGCTGAGCCTTCTTGCCGCTGCCCTGGATGGATTGCATATGCTTGGAGAGTGTTGATGAAAATGCAGCCGGCGAAGAGAACAGACGCTTTTTTAAGAGTTTCAACACAAACTCAACGGCAAAACGCTCTTCGTTGTCTTTGGCGTTGTTCTGTCTTGATTCGCTATATTCCCTCAGCCAGCGATGGACTTGCTTCTCTTCATCTGTATAAGGAACTTCGATCACATCCAATTGGCGTTGCGGAAAACGGCGTTCACCATTCCAGGTCACAAACTCAGGGTCAGATTTCAAACGCCGTACCATCACCGTTTCCAACTGTTTACGGTCAGGCGCTACGCCACGTGCAAAACGTTGATTATCCAATAACTCCAGCAACGCCGAGAAACTTTCAGAATATCCGTTGTGCGGCGTCGCTGAAAGGAATAATTTATGCTCAAAGTGCGGGACAAGTTCACGAATTGCCTGTGTGCGTTGCGAGTCGATCGCGTAATGTCCACTCCCAGAAGGGGAGACGTTGTGCGCCTCGTCCAAAACCAGAATGTCAAACCGTCTTGGATACGTTGCCTGCGCGGGTAACACTTCATGAAATAACCGCAAAGGTGTGTCGCGTTTGATGAAATCAACGGATGTAATCAAACGCGGAAAATGTGTCCACGGGTTCGAATGAATTCCACGACTACGGCGCAGAGTTCGCATGAGCTCGCTGTCCACGATACGAAACTCCAAACCAAACTTGTCACGCATTTGGTCGCGCCAATGCGTCTGTAAACCGGCTGGGCAAATAATCAAGGCAGTCCGCGCACGGTTGCGCACGATCAATTCCTGAATGACTAACCCTGTCTCAACGGTTTTCCCCAAACCTACATCATCTGCAATTAATAAATTAGCGCGCGGCATCTGAATGGCGCGCACTAATGGATCAAGCTGATAGTCTTCGATCTCGATTCCGCTTCGAAAAGGAGCCTGCAATGCCCGCATATCAGCCGAAGATATTGCCCCCCAACGCACAGCATTCATAAATGCATCCAACCGTTCTGGTGCATCGAATCCATTGGGCTGCGGCAATCCAACCTTCTCTTCAATGCTTGTCCCGGGCTCCAGTTCCCAGAATACCTGAATGGTTTCCCCAAGGGCGTCATCTTCAATACAGTTAAGGGTTAGTAGATGATGCCCTTCTTTGTTGGATTGCACAGATAGTAGCTGAACCGAAAGAGTACTTTCCTGCACATCCACAACCACATATCGGCGCTGCCGCACTGTCACGATTTGACCTTGTTCAGGAATATTGCGAGAGGGAGCAATCATGTTTATTTGCCCTAATCCTTATGCGATTTTGCATCAATTTTCACGAGTATAACAGACTGTTATCATCCAAAAATCGACAAATGTCACCATATTTCCAAAGCAACATGGTGACATTTTTCGGTCCCCGCCCGGAGCGATCCCCTTATAAACGCCGAGCCATGTGATCACAGACTTGATAAAAATTTTACACCTGTGACCAGCCCGCATATAAGGGCTACCTAAGCAAATGTGGGTAATTCGATAGTAAGCCTTTTAAAGTTTTTTCCATCCATGCCTTCAGTTCATCGCCCCCTAGCACAATACAATATTCGCCATAGGTAAGAAGTAAACGCCCAGCTTCCCATGCATCATCGGAATATCCCTTGATCTCAACACTGCCATCATCGAGGACGTTTGTTGTCATATCAATAAAATGCTCGCTGATTATCCCTTTGGATAAAGGTGGAAGTAATCGATAATGGACAAAGTATTTTGGTGGATCGGGAGGTGTAGGCACAACTGTGGATGACACAGATAATTTTTCATCGTCCTGTATATAACTCAACCGATATTTCAGATGGACTTCCTGCCTATCTTCATCGCCGTTTGTATCCCGACGAAGCAATCTATATGCTCTTAAATACCAATGGCCTGATTGATACTGAATACGGATTGGCACAACCTGATGCAAGCGTTTCTGCCGATCTCTGTACGTTGGAGAAATGTAATTAAACGTTAATTTACGATGTCCTCGTATGGATTTTTGAGTAATTTCCCAAACTTTTTTCGATATGTGATTTGGGTCAACATCTTGGAGGAAATCCAAATTTATTCCCATTTCCGGCGTTTCAAGCCGAACCTTTGTATCAGCCGAAAGATAGGAAAAAATCTCTTGAAGCAATGTCTGAATATTGGAGTGCTCCCCAACATGCCCGCCAAAGGATTGAGATAACAAATAAATGGCTCGTAAACTTTCATCTGATAAATGTAACTTTAGTAGCGGACCCGTATCCGATAATGTATATGTTCCGAGTGAAGCGGAATAGGAAAAATCCACGCCCAATCGCTTTCTCAAATTTTCCCGGTCCCTCTTGAAGGCTTTTTCGCGTGCTGATGCAAATGCTGGATACGCTCTTTCTCCCACTGTTTTCGTGACAAAGGCAATAAGTTCAGACGGCTTCGCCGACCCCATCTGCAATCGTCGAACAATTGCCAAACATCTTTTTAATGATAGCCATTCACTTCCACGCATGAGACAATTATAGTGTGTATATCAATAATGTGATCACATAAGGTGAATTGAGAAGATTCGTTTTTATAGCAGGAAGGTTATGCTATTTTCACCTTGGCTTCTAAGTTTTCCTTAATTTGCTGAAAGCGAGGTTCGTCAGCCAGGTAATCAAAGATAACCCAATAATCAAGATCTAAAAATGTGACCTGATTTGAATCGGTTGCTCTTTCAAGTAATTCAATAGCATAGTGTTTCTTCCCCATTAACGCATTTACCGCCATAGGTATTACATACAAAAATGGCTCTTGGTTTGAAAACTTTTCTATTCCTGGCACTGATTCGCGTGGGGTTTGTCTTATTCCTGCCAGGATTTTCAACTTTTGTTTTTCGTTCCCAAGTTTATCCATGCAAATCGCATAATTTATCATTAGTATGTCTTTACTGTTATGAGATTCGAAGTGGATGTTAGCGAAGATCTGCTGGCATACCGATGCACAAAAATTGTAACGATGTTCCCGGATTAGCTGCATTGCGGTTGCCGATACTGTTTTTGCCATTTCCTTTTGATCTGGTAAATCTAGTTTTTCCCAGACCTTTATGCACATTACCAATCCCCACAAGTGCAAATACTCTATGGCATATTTCATGTAATTCTGACTTATTCTTAATCTATCCCCCACACGCACCTTGTTGTTGTAGTGAACGTAAGTTTCATCTGCACGTCCACTTCGATGTGTAAAAACATTTCGTTTCTCAAAAATCTCTTTTAATGCATCTCTGGCATAACCTTCATGCAAAATAAATTTGTTGGAAATAAAGTCCAGTTTTTCAAATATCGAAAAACTCTTTAGTCTTTTACCAACCCTTCGTGTGATTTCGTCGTCTAATTCTTCAATCGTGAAATTGTCGTTTAGCTCGAGGTCATGCTCGTGATAGACAAAATATGCTCTCAGTAAATGTAATAGTAAAAATTCAAATTGGCTAGCCGCCGATAATAGCAACCCGTGACGCGATAATTCACTCTTGAGTGGTTCTTCACGCTGTGACTTAAGGAATGCACGGAAAAATTTGTTTGCCTTCTCAGGGGAATGTATGGCGAATTCCTTCAAGCCATCTTGAATTTCTTTCACAAACACTTCCCTGTCATTCTCTAGCCTCAAGGCATCATTCGGGTCAATATTAATAGCTTCCCAAATCTTTTTGTAGTTAAGTGTCTCGTCCTCGATATCAATTTGTATCAGACGCTCCAATATCATTTGAATTTCAAGCGGGTCGTAGCCTTCAAACAAGGAAAACACTTCTTGATAGTACCCTTCAATTACCTTCCACTCATCTTCGCCCAATGAATCTTGAATAGCGATATGCAATTTATAAAGTGCCTGCATGCTACTATCGAAGGATTTGTAAATCTCAGACAGTCGAATCTGTGTGCCCATTAGTCTGATTATATTACACGCTAGTTGCTTATCTCTGCTATTTCGTTTACAGTCCAGGGCAATCACATTAAAAATTTTAACAGCCAAAACTCAGGTTTCAGTAAATACGATGAACTTCTCTACGAATTTTATCAATTCAAAGCTAGATGCTGGTTACAATACCCCACTCAATCGTCGGCAATTTCCCAAATCTGCGTATATTTGCCATCACCGCCGCCATATCCGGTGGCAAGGGACCGAGCGCCATACCGGCCGCCTTCTGTACCCATTTTGGGCTTACCTGGGCGTACACAAGGCGGACGCCTGTCTGCTGGCAGAATTCTAGTGCGGATGCCAGCCGTATTCTGGTTATTCTTTCTATATCTTTTCTTTTTTTATGTCCATCTCCAAGTTCCAGCCAGAACAATGTCTCGAAACCCTGAATCCGACCCCAGGCAAGTGCATCAGGGCGCACTGCCGTTTCAGGAAGTTGCACTTCAGTCCATCCCGTCCATATTTCAACTTGTGGGTAGGCGGATCGTAACCATGCCGGCCACCTGCGGGAATTCGTCCTATGTGATGTCCCAATTAAGTGCGGGTTCAATTCCTTCACGCCGCTAAAATCTACTCCATTTGATGCCCCCCAACTGCGTAAAGCAACGGATACTCCTTTACGGGTTGGATGCCACATCCAGTACGGATCCATTTTCTTTGGCTTTGACTTGTCTTTTTGGAACTGCCCGCCAAGTTTGAATACCACCATTTTGCTCTTTTGAAGCCTTTGCAAAACATCATAGGTCATTGATTCAGGAAGACCTGTCAAGGAAGCGATCTCCTCCTCAATCCCTTTCCGGTTTCTGGTCAAAACCTGGAGACATTTCAACTCTTCACGAGAAAAACTGGAGATCTCATCATCCACCTTGGGAGGATGATGGAGTGAAGAAGAAAATAATCTTGGACCAAAAGAGAAACTGCGATAATCCGGTGTCTTGTCTTTTGAAGTGACAACATATGGAATGGAAAACCCGGCTGTCATGGATCGTTTGACCTCCATCAGATACCATTCCCCAGGAGATGTCACACGGATCCAAAGAGACGCACCGGGTCTTTTTTTATCCAACTCGGCAACCAGGCGCTGCAAGAGGGGATGAAAGTCAAATGGTGGCAATCCATTCAAGGCGTCAATATCGAATATGAAGGTATCAGTATAGCCGCCTTCAAATTTTAGGCTGATCCAATCAGAGAAGGTTACATCACCCAGTCGTACGGTCATGGGTTAATCCGAACATCCAATGTTGATGTACTCATCAACCGTAAAATAGTTTTGAGGGTTCAGCCAGACGGCGCTTTGTTCGCCTGTCTTCTGGCGAATGCCATAATGCAGATGCGCACCGGTGCTGTTGCCAGTGTTGCCGCTCAATCCAACGACATCGCCGTAATTCAGGATCTGTCCTTCCATAACTTGAACGTTGCTCAGATGCGCCAGCCACACCTGATAACCATTATTCTCAACCACCACCAGATTGCCCCACGGACCGTTCGAGCCAGCCCACACGACCTTGCCTGCGATGGTCGTATGAATCGGCGTACCTTCATTCACGGGAAAGTCACTACCAGTATGGGTCTGGTAATGTGGGTCTTGGAACTTACATCCTAATAATGGCTTGTCATAGATATCACCCCAATGTGGAATGGGGTCTTCCAAGGGCAAACCATAGATATCAGAACCGGGTCCAACATAGCCATCGAAGGGAACAGCGCTCATTCCGGATGGAATCGAATTGCCATACGAACCGTTGTCGCTGGTCTCTGCATACTGGGGGATATCGAACAACCACTGTTCAACACCAGGCTGCGCCCATGCCGGGAGTTGCGGAATGGTCAGGACTACCAGCATGACATAACCCACCACCAAAGCCCCCCCGCATAACAACGGGGCGGTCATCAAGGCAATGGAATATCGGAAGAAACCTTTCATTACAAGACCCGCCCAAGACGATCCAGGCGGATCTCGCCCTGCTGTCCGGCTTGCAAGCCCATCGAGGCTTCAATAGATAAGCCGTTGCGGATCATGCGCATCGAGAGCCAGTAGGAAAAACCAGAACCGAGGATGACAGGCGAGAGAAACAATGGATTGCCTGAATACAACTTCCCGACTTCGGGAGTGGTGATGGCAATCAATACCAAAACGGCAGGAGGGAAAAGAGCAAGAAAACGCGCCTGCCATTCCACACCTTTCGCTGCAGCACGAGCGCGGGATAAGACTTCAACTACTGTTCCAAGAGTCTTTCGCAGGGATGCAACGAGCGGACCGATCTCGATACGTCCTTCGATGGATGCTAATAATGAAGTGGCAACAATATCCACGGCGGGATTGTCCCAGGCGGTTGTCCATTCGCGGACAGCTAAAGCCGCTTCATCGGCGGGTGCAGTCCGTAAGCGCACAACTAAATCACCCAGCACCATCCTGCCATCCGGTCCCACTGCTTGCGCCGCATCATCGAGGGCATCTCCCAATGGCTTACCTTGTGATAACAATGTCTCCACTACACCCAAGCCACGTAAAATATCTTTCGCCTGCTTCAAGCGAAATTCCTGGCGTTTATCGGAAAGTGTTCCTGCGTACAGCAAGCCACCTGCAATCGCAAATAGGATCGCAGGAAAGAATCCGAGGAACATGCCGCCTGCCAGTCCGCCACCTACCCAAGCCAGAAAGCCATAGGCGATCTGGTTGAACGCCAGTCCTGTTCCAGTCTGACGCGCAAACTTTTCGGGATCGAATTTTTTCTTCGGTTGCGCAATGCCCATCGCACGCGCCATTCCCGCTTCGTCCACGGTGCGACGCCAGCCAAAGGCGATGGGGATAGTTGCCAGCGCCAGGGCGCCAAGTATTGAAATCAACGTAATCATCTTATCTCCACGTAAACCAGAATGCGAGCTCCTGCGCGCCACCGTTTGCCAGCCAGACTGCAAAATAAATTCCCACAACTCCCAGCAGGACAGTCAACAGCGGATAGACTCCGACTTCGTTCCATGCGAGGTCAATAGGGCGCATGGTTATTTGCGGCATCTGTGGTTGGTATGAAGGAGCAGGACGTTCACGCTCCACTGTTGGACGCTGTGCCTTTTGTTTGGACGGAGACGGATCGCCCTCTGTTTTGCGGGTGGCTGCTTGTTGGTTGACATACTGCCGGGTCTGCATCGAATAGCGAAAGCGACGCATCAACCAGACTTCAGGTGGGACGCGGTCGGGTCCAAGGCGCAGAAGTGCCAACGCCATGAACCCGACCAAGACCATAAAACCGATCACCACCTTTCCGGTGAAGGATAGCGGAAGGAATAAACATAGAACAGCCAGCAATGCGCCAGCGCCAAGGATGCCAAGATCACGGTCGTTGAACATGACACTCCTAAAATGGTGGTTTGGGTTGGAAGTTCTTCAACATCTCACCCAACTGTGGCAGGAAGAGGAAGGCGAACAGCACGATAATGACCAGACCGACGACGCCAATGATTGCCATCGAGGTCATGCGGCTGCCGCCGAAGGCCATACCCGCTGTGCCTTGCAGAATGAAATACAGACCACCGAGCAAGGCCACAACGATCAAGAGTCCTGCCATGAATGCCCAGGCGTCGCGGGCAATCGCCAGAATTTGTTCCATGATGGGATCGAACATAAATATCTTCTCCTTTGAATTTTCAACAAGTACCGAGAAACCAGGCAGCCAGAGGAATGGCGGCACTGGCAAGGATCATGCCAAAGAGCGCTTCACCGCTTTCGATCAGAGCATTGGCAAATGAGGATGCACCACCGATCGAAGCGGACAACATCGTCGTGAATGCCGCTTTGAGCATTCGCAAGGCTGCTAATCCGCCGATCAATCCAGAAGCAAGTGTGCCCAATTCACTGATCGGTCCGCACCCACCTGCACCGGGTAATGAGGACTGCAAGGCACTAACGATCTGCGGAATTCCAAGGAAGGCAAACAAGCCCAACACCAGAATGGAAATCAGCGCAGATATGGATTCCCACACCCAAAGATTCGCGCCTAATACAGAGGCGGAACTCACGCGCAACATCTGGGCAATACCCGCCAGCAACGCGAAGGCGACAAATGCGCCTGCCAGGGCAACCCAGGCTTCGCGCAGGAAGGTCAATAAAAGGGATGTGACTTCACTCATGACAATGCCATCGGATTATGTTTATGGAATTCCGCTTCGAGCGCGGGATAGAAACGTTCACCCCAGAACTGCATGGGCCAGCGCCGTGCCGGTCCGGTGCGATCTTTGATGGTCAGGACTTCCAGCGGAGCGCAGCCGCAATCGCGGACATCCCCGGTGCGGTTGACCACCAACACACGGTCCGCTTCATACGGAACTCGTTCGTCGCCAAGGAGAGCAGACAGATCATCACCATCGTTGAAGCGTTCGGATTTCAAGGCGGCTGCCGCGATGACCGCCCAACCATGATGACGTGCCATCTCACGCAACGCGGCTGCGGCTTCGCCGCTGCGACCTTCTTCGTTCATCATGCCGGTCAAGCCAACGACAGGCACGCGGTTGAGGTAATCCACGGCGATCAGCGCTGGTCCTTTGACAGGGAAGGCGTAATCATGGATTAGCATGTCTTCCAACGCGCGCACGGTATCCTCACGTGAGTTGAGCGACAGCAATACTGCTTCACTGGCGCGTGCCAGGGCTGCTTCCACAACGGGTTGTAATGGTTGCGTATGAGGTCCATCAGTCATTGCCTCTGTTTGCAGAAACAGGCGAAAACGCAATTCTTCCGGGGTGTGTTCATAACAGCCAATGGCAGATGGAATATGCAGGCAGGCAGACTCGAAGATCATCCGCAGCAGCCAGGAAGTCTTTCCGATTCCTGGCGCTGCGGCGAGCAAGGTCAAGCCGCCGCCCCAGAAAGGCAGGCCAGCGAAGACACCAAAGGGAGTGTATGGTTGGGGATTGCCCAAAGTTCCAGAGCGTGGCATGGGGTCATCTTATTCAATTGTGGAAGGGGGATGTGTGCTCGTGTCGCTATGGAGTCGGTAGGAATAAACGCAATAAGAGATAGACGATCAATCCAAGCAACAGACCTGGCAGGGCAGGGATGTTCCCTTGTTGTCTGCGTATCCAAAGCCTGCGCCAGAGTTCCAATCCCAGAAGAGACAGCAATACGGCAGGTAAAGGAAAAAGACAGGCAAGCCCGCTAATCGCAAGCAAATCTGCCCTGCCAATGATGCCCTTGCGATACCCATATCCGGTGAACAACACCGGCCAGACAGGTGGGTAAAACAACAAGGGTATGGCAAACCAACCGGATAGATTACGGAAGATGCTCCACAAACATGCCAACAGTACGATCCCGGTCTGAATGGGTGTGGCGGGAAATGTCAAAAGGATCGTTCCAAACAGAAAGACTTCGATTCCTTGAACCAGGCGATAGCGCAGGTCGGCATAGCTGAAAATGGAAAAGGAGACCAGCGCAAAGGTTTCTGCTAGGGTCATGAGCGATCCTCTTCATCCCTGGAGTTTGGCATGAATGTGAGTATCTCCTTCACCCGTGTTGCGTTGCCGATTTCAGAAGCGCGCATCAATGGATCACGTGCTGTCATGATCTCTTCCGAATGATCCAGATAAGCTCGTGTCATCTGCGCCGTTTCCTGCGGGTATTGAGCGGCGAAAACATTCGGGTCCATCCCATGTTGAGAGATGTCTGCGGACATGGCTTGAAAGCCCTGCTGGAATTCCTGGGGGGAGCCGTTGAAGTGGGATTGAATGGAGGCATTCACCGATGGCGAGAAACCAAAATCATCCGAAGGTGATGAGGGCGGCGCGCCATTGAAGCGTTGCATCCGTTCCCCCAATTCCGCCTGCCGCGCCGCCAGTTCATGCCCATGTGCCAAGGAACGATTATAGGCAGCCGGGGCACGCAATCCCATTGCTTCCAAATTTCCGGCTTGTTGTGTCAATTGTTGTGCTGCATTCAAATGACTCATTGCGGCTTCCGCGCCGGTGAGGCCACTCGTGGCAGTAGATGTTGCAGATGCGCCCGCACCTGTCGTGGCTCCTGCCGCGCCAACCGCACCAGCTCCCGCGGCTCCCACGCCGCTGGCAGCCAGCATCCCGATGGAAACGATCTGTTGCGCTGCCTTGATCATCCCGCCAAAGGCATCTGCTGTGGTGGAGATGGTCATTTTGCCCAGGATGCCTGCCAGTGACAGCAACAATCCGGTCGCGCCCCATAACCAGACCACACGTAGAATGGCAGACAATAATCCCTGCTGACCCATCCAGGTGCTGGCGGCCATGCCTGCTTTGAAGACTCCACCCGCAACAATGGGAAGAAGCGCGATCAGGATCACTGCCTTCATCCATAACGAACGCAACCAGGTTGCTTGAGGCAGAACACTTGCAATAGCCAGTGGTGGAGCAAGAACAGCGAGGATGAAAAGAACGGCATTGGCGGACGCAAACGCAAACAACATCCCGCCGATGGCGAGTAACGAACCAATCGATAGACCGATGTTGAGTAAACTGCCAAGGAAGGTCTGGTTGGCAAGACCCAATAAAATGGAAGTTGCTGTAGTGTTCTCGACGAAGCTGATCGCCAGTCCTCCCGTTTCACCAATTACTTTCCCAACCATCCACCACCCGAGTCGGACGATCAGATCCAAGAATGGACCGGATGCAATCGCCAATACACCGGCAGTAACCCAATCCCCAACCACGCGCAAGCCACTGTCATCATCACCGAGTAGCCTTCCCCAGTGATACAGCGCCAGTCGTAATAGAAACAAGGCAGGTGCCAATGCCGCCGCGACCGGCAAACTGGACTGTGCCACCGTGCTGTAATCTCCCTGACTCGGAGCTTGCACAATCTCACCGACCACCTGTGTCCAACGAGCGACCTCCTCACTCATGGCGCGCACTTCCTTGTCGGCGGCTTTATCGAAGATGCCCGCCAGGGCTTCGGAGATGGTTTCGGCGGGGAAGATGAGGTGATTGAAGATCTGTGAGATGGTGGTTGTGGTATTTCCTCCACCTCCCGTGGGTGGAGTCGGCGTGACTGTGACTGTCACAGTGGGTGTGGGAGTCAGGAGCAGGTTTGCGTTGGAGGCATACACTGGCGTCGTAGACATTGTCATTTCACTCAGGAGCAGGATGGCAAGGAAGATGGTCAGGATGATGAGGATGCGAAGTTTTTTCATAAGTCCTTCAGTGCGTGTTGGGAGATATAGTTTCTTGTAAAGCACAATTGCTGGTATCCGCATTGTTTACAGATCGATGGTTGCTGCAGGGCATTCATGGGTGGGTGCGGACCTTTCTTCGCAAGGTTGGATAGGGACTCCACTGTTTTTTCCAGATCCCTGTTGGCAAGGAGTTGATCGAAATGCTTCGCTTCACCGGTTTCCCGATCCAAAGAAAAGATTGCAGGCGTGTTGGACCAGGGTTGTTTTTCCAGGGTAGTGCAACGGTTTAACAAGGAAAAGCGTAGTTGATCCTGTTCGCCATTGGAGATGAGTGAACCAATCCTGGTTTCCGTGACATGTCCCACAGGGATTTGCCAGACCCAGGTATCGAATTGGACAGGTAGGCGTACTCCAGGCAGGGTCAGGCAGACTTTCTCCGCATTCAGGCTGTAGCCAGCGTCGCGTCCGATCAGCATCGCGGCACGCCAATCCTGGGAGAGGAACGCCCAGGTGCGAACGTAAATAAACAGGTTGCGCCAATCGCCGCCGAGATGATTGATCGCATTCTGGGAACCATACCGGCGACTCATGGAGATATTCCCGCCGCGAAAGAGGGGCATAAGTTCCGGGGCGCGAAGATTATTATGTTGCCTTCTATATTCCTCCACTTCGCGGATGTAGGTTCGAATTTCCTCGATCAAAGAGTCAAAGTCATACTTGATCAAGAATTCGAGCAGAGTCCCGCCGGATGATAGATCTTCGAGGGATTTCCAGACGGGATCGAAGGGCGGGGTAGGGTCGGCGCCCACCAGCCACCAACGTGCGGCAGCGGGGCAGAAGGTGTAAACCAGCGCAGATAGGATGGGATTCCCGCGCGCGTTTTTGGGGTTGAGCATGGCAAGGAAGAGATCAGTGTACATGCCAGACCATCAGAAGAAATGGAATCGTTCGCCAGGCGGCGGGGGATTTCATACCGGTGAGAGATTGCTTCTGAAAGAATCTCCAGAAGAACTGAATGATGCTGGTGATTAGGAAGGAAAGGAATACAAGCAGGATCAGGGAGGGGATATTGGAATCGGGCAAGGCCCAAAGAACTGCCATCCAGAGTTTGACATCCCCGGCGCCCATCCATCCGCTTGCCCAGGCGGAAAACAGCAGGAAACATGCCAGCCACAAATCCATATGTCCGGGGAAATGCGCGATCATGCCCGCAAGCATCAATGGATAAGTACACCAGTTCGGGATGCGATGGGTACGCAGGTCATACAGGCTTACAGCCAGAAGATAAAAAAGCAACCAGGTCATTGGTTGCTCATGATATTGAAGAATTTGAAAGGGTATGGTGGATGTGTCGCTTTTGCCCATGATCGGAATTGGCGACAGAAGTTTTATACTGGATGAAATATTTGGTAAAATATCTTAGCAACGTCTAGGGTGCCCCCCTCACCCTGGGCGTTGCATTTTTAATGCGTGATGCTTGACATAAGAACATTTGTTCTGTTATTATCCCAGCAGTATGTCTATCTGGGATCGTCTTCTGTACCTGATAGGCTTGCGTCCAACGCCCGGTCCTCGAACCTATCATTTTGATGCGAGTGAAAGCCTGCAAGTCACGCTTTCCACCCTATCCTCTGACGAAGGCCGTCCTGAACACGATTTGATCCCCGATATCCTGGCCGCAGGTCTGACACAATACACCGCCAATGAAAGGTTGTGGGACAGGTGGGAATCCCTCTCGCCCCGTGAACGGGATGTGACCGCACTCGTCTGTCTGGGGTATACCAACCGTGAGATCGCCGCCCGTTTGAACATTTCCCCGGATACCGTCAAGGACCGCATCTCGTCCGTATTCCGCAAGTTTAATATTAACAAGCGCAATGATCTGCGCGCTCTGTTCTCCCATTGGGATTTCAACGAGTGGGAACGGCAGAGATAGACCCATACTCCGACCCTCCCCCCAAATCCAGTACCCCCAAAACACCCCCATCTGACACCCAGGTGGGGGCTATCATATATGAAGGGGAGGTTGTATTCTGTCGGGATGGACATCCTTCCCGTTCTCAAAACCGGCAAACTAATTGTGATCTACACATCGGACGCTGCACGCACCGAAAGCATGGTGTTGATCGCTGAACTTGGCTTGCGCGGCGCAGTCACCATCATGGATGGCGGTAACCGGTATCGTCCGTATCAGGTTGCTAAATTACTGCGCACGAAAACGGTGGATATTTCAACGGCAGCAAACCGCTTGTTCAGCCGGCGCGCCTTTACCTGTTATGAAATGAATACCTTGTTAAGTTCCACTCCATCCCTTAACCAACCTTATTTGATTCTGGACTTGTTGAACACATTCTATGACGATCATGTGCCGACCTATGAAGCCTACCGGCTCTTGAAATCCTGTCTCAGTCAAATTCAACGTCTTGTACTCTCCGGACCTGTCGTTGTGACTCTCGCCCCGCCCCTGGCAGAGGAACGTGACTTCCTGCTTGAACAAGTCTGCAGACAGGCGGATGAAGTGATGATCCAGGAAGCGCCCGCCTGCCAACCCACCCAACCGTCGCTCTTCTGAATGATATGGGTCGCACTCTCGTCACCATCACCCAACTTCTGACAGAAACCGAAGCCAACCTTTCGGCATTTCGGCGTACCTTGCGTCGCAGTGATCAGTATATATTCGATGGTCTCTTTGCCGCTGCGCGTCGGCACATCGCTGCCATCGGGCAGGCGGAGTCTCTATTGCCTTTTGAAACTGCCTTGCTTGCCATGTTATTGGAGCAATCCAAGGAAATCGCGGTGCTTCAGCAGGAACTTGATGAACTGAAAAAGAAAAATCTGGGTTGACTGGCGGAGCCGTGTCGAATTATGGCTAAGGCAATTGGCTGGCTCCTGGATGTATATGCGGAGGATGATGGAATTAACCTATGGCTCCTGACCGATGATGACAAACGCCTACACCTGCATATGGAATTTGACATCACGTTCTATGCGGCAGGGGACTTCAATTTATTACGGCAGGTGTGGAAATACCTGAAAGAAAAAGACGTTAAATTGGAACGAACCGTTCGCCGCGATCTCTTTCTTGGAGAACGGGATGTAATGGCAGTCACTACATCCAATCCAGCCGGTCTTCAAAAAATGTTCGGGGAACTACAAAGACAATTCCCATCCCTGGATTACTACGATGCAGATATTCCCATCACCCTGCGTTTTATTGCCCGGACAAATACCTATTTGTTGGGGCGCTGCCATGTCAGGTTTGATGATGAATGGATTCAATCCATCGAGCCTTTGTCCTCGCCTTGGGAGATCGACCCGACTCCCATCCCATTGCGCATTCTGACTCTTGCACCGGACTGTAATCCTGCGATCCGGAAACCCAAACAATTGCATGTGAAATACGGGCAGAGGGAATACAGTCTGTCCCTTGATTCACCCAGACCCTTCCTGATCGGCTTGAAAGCCGACCTGCAGCGACTTGATCCCGACCTGATCCTGACCGATTACGGTGATACCTGGTTGTTCCCGCAACTTGGTGCATGGTCCGAGGAAACCGGCATTGAGTTGAATCCGAATCGTGATGAGAACAGACAGATCATGACGCGCAAAGCCGATAGTTATTTTGCCTATGGTCAAGTCACTTATCGCGGCGCACAATCCCATCTGTTCGGACGCTGGCACATTGACCGCAAAAATGCCATGTCTTTTGGGGAATATGGGCTGGAAGGCGCGATGGAACAGGCGCGTGTCACAGGCATTGGTGTGCAGGAGATGGCGCGTAAATCTCCTGGCGCAGGCATCACTGCCATGCAGATGCTGACTGCGTTATGCAACGCAGTCATGGTTCCTGTTCAAAAGCAGCAGGTTGAAGGGACGAAGACGCTGTCCGAATTGATCCGTACTGATCATGGCGGTTTGATCTACCAACCCTTGATCGGACTCCACGGTAATGTGGCACAGATCGATTTCTCTTCCATGTATCCTGCAATCATGGTGAAACACAATATCTCTCCGGAGACCGTTGGGCTGGAAAATGCGCCAGAGGGATTGATACCAAAAACCCTGCGACCTCTGTTGGAAAAACGCCTAATGCTAAAGAACATCCTCTCCGATCTCGACCCGCGCGATTGTAGAGTCGAAATCCTCAAAGCCCGTGCTGCGGCGCTCAAGTGGTTGTTGGTGGTGTGCTTTGGATATTTGGGATACAAGAATGCCCGCTTTGGAAAAATCGAATCCCATGAAGCCGTGACCGCCACGAGCCGCGAGTTGATGCTGCAAGCCAAGGAAGTTGCTGAAGATATGGGATTCACGGTCATTCATATGTATGTGGATTGTTTGTTCGTCCAGCAAGAGGGGTTTCACAAGCCATCAGAATTTACGCCACTTATGAATGCCATCGAGGAAAAAACAGGCATCCCCATTGCATTGGAGGGAGTCTTCAAGTGGGTCGCATTCCTGGCTTCCAAGCGGGATGCACGTGTGCCTGTGCCCAACCAATACTTTGGTGCCTTTCAGGATGGCACGCTCAAATATCGCGGCATCGAGTTGCGTCGAAGGGACACGACCCTGTGGGTGAGAAAGATTCAATTGAAGGCGTTGGAAATTCTGGCACGTGCGAATACTCCGCGTGAATTTGCCAACCGCGTTCCAGATGTTATGAATTTGATGGAAGATGCAAAACGTGAACTCAGAATTGGTCGTGTTCCATTGGATGAATTGGTTATCCGTCAAAGGTTAAGTCAGACAATTGAAGCATATAAGACTCCCTCTCCAGCTGCGCATGCCGCCTTGCAGTTGCAAGCGCATGGCAGGCAGTTCGCTCCCGGTCAATCGCTGGAATTCCTGTTTGCCCGAAATGGAACCGGAGTCCATGCCTGGGAATTGGAGGAGGCATTGGACTCCGGAAAGTTGGACACAAAGCGTTATTACAAGCTTTTGGATCGTGCGATCCAAACAGTGATTGATCCGTGCAAGCCTTTGCTTATGCCGGAACGATTGTTATGAATGGTTACTGTCCCGGCCAGCCAATCTGCCCCTGCCCTTCGCGCACTGCCCAATAGATGATCCCGCCCCAATTCCAGGAACGCTGGTATTGAGGATTGCTGATACTGCCGGCATCATCCATGCGTCGCAGGGTTAGGTTGGTATCCCAATAGGCGTCCGGCGTACCATCGTTGTTGATATCCGCCATCCTTGCGGCAGGTAGATTTGCCACGGCAGATGGGGGAATCTCGCCTCCGCTGGAATGTGTTTTCCATTCATACCCAGTGATGCCACGATGTCCGGTTCCGCCGCCGCAGTTGTAATTACCGTTGCCATTCGGACCGGCAAGACAGCCCTCGATGGCTTCATATTCCTGATAACGCAACTCCCAGAACAACTTGTACGGAGCGCGTCCGTTGCCAACGAACAGGGGCATGTCCCCAGGCAGTTCATCCAGTCCACTGACACTCCCTGCGAGGGTGGTCGCTCCCACAGCCGGATGGGATGGTACTTCCCATTGAATGGTTTGGCTTGCGCCATTGGATAACATCAGGTCTCCAACTAGAGGCAGAGTCACAAACATGGGACCAGCAGGTCGCAAGGTCAGAATCAGGCGTAGATTTTGCCAGTCGCCCACCTGTGGATGACTGGGCGATCCGCCGCCATTGGGAATATAGTTCACGCCACCTGATCCGGAGGATTCAGGCATACCGCCATTGCGGACAACGGTAGGCCAGCGAACAAGAGTCGCAGGATATGGGCGCACATCCAGATAGATCTCGGGAAATGTAACACGCGCACTTACGTTCCAGCCGTTGTTGGTACAGGTGATACCGCCAGCCGTCACAGAGAACGATGTACAGGGATGTTGAGGCGGTGTGGTATTGGGCAGTTCACAAGGCATGACTGCCGGTTGCTCGATGATATGCAGGACCTGCCCGGTGCAGTTATCCACCCGGATGGGAAACACCTTGCAGGAACTGCTTTCCGAATAATATTCAACGACTTGGAATGCCAGATGATTGCCGGGTGTGCAAGCGCCACCGCTATTGTTGTTATTGTTATTTCCACCGCCTTCCTCTCCGCCGCCTTCATTTCCTCCACCTGTGGTGCAGATGATGCTTCCATCCGGTTGAAAGGAACAGGATGGGGCAGACTGTGCCAGGACGGATAAAGGTTGAACGGAGAGTAGGACGATCAGCAGAAGAAATAGACTGGCGCGTTTCATGGCGCGGCTCCCGATAACACGGAGAGGATATACTGCTTCTCGTTTTCATCCGTGAGAGACTGCCAGTTTTCCGGCAGCGGTTGCATGTCAAGATGCCAAGTGTTACTCAGCCACTTGGCATCCCAGGGTTGGGAGTCGTACAAGGTTGCCACGGTTAGACGGTCGCTGGCATTTTCCTTTGCGTCGGTGATCTCCAATTTGGGTTCCGTCTGTGTGCCCAGCCAGACCCACTGCCCATCGCCCAGATATCCAAAGAGCAGAAAGGAACGCATGGGCGTGGCAGGCGATATGTACATGTGATCATTCAACGCATAGAGGATGTGAGTGTTCTCGGCATCCTCCACCACCAGACAGATCACGGGATATTCACCGCCCCAGATCTCGACACGATTGCCTTTGACCGAGGATGTCTCAAAACATCCGCGCAAGGCATACGTGACTGCGGCTTCACCGTTGGCATTCAAACGCCACTCCTTGAAATCGGGATTGGGTGGGATGAAACTGACCGGTACATCCACAAGATCGTTTGCATCCCTGGGCAGGGTGACAGTTTCCATCTGGCGCATGGGCATCTCTGTGAACCCAAGCAGCTCAGTGGCTTCGGCGCGGCTGTATCCTTCACGGACTGCCAACGCCCAGGCAATGCTTTTCTCCAAACCTTGATAGACACAGGCAGGCTGGATAATCTGATAATTCTCGCTGATCATGGTCGGTGTAAAGGACCACTCCGACGAATCGGTTGGGCAGCCAAACGAATCAACGCCACCCGATGGGCTGGTCACAATGGTTTCCGTAGCCACTGGTTCCATTGTCTGTGTCGGGAGGGTGACTGCTTCCGGGGTGGCTTGTACACGGCTCATCAATAGATAGCGATTCAAGCCTGCCATCCCTCCAGCCACGAACAGCAATAATAGGATCAGCCCGGTGACAACGGTGTAAATGCGGGGTTGCCGTTTCCCGGCAAGGTCTTTATAGGTCAATCCATCCAGGATTGTTTTCCATAGCGAATTCATTCTTCTCCAAAAAAATTATTGATCTTCGCGGGTCACGCCATGCGCCAGATATCCAATGGCGCGCACGGTCACCCAGCGGGCGGGGAACAAGTACCCCGCCGATTGAACTTGCGCAGTGACATAACAGGCAGGCCGCCCTTGATGTCGTCCACAGGAGACCGAGGTAAGTTGTGCGGATCCCGGTCGCTGTGAATTGAAGTAAGTAGCGGCGATCCCGTTGCCAGCACTGGTGGCGGTAATGGTCCCATCCGGCAAGACTGTGATCTCCTGTGCGCCGGCATGAGCGGCAAGGTCTGCGGCTGCAACGGTCTCCATCACGCGCGCATTGGTCACCATGTAATCGAGGATGCCCAACAGAAAGAGCGACATGATGGGCATCAGGATGGCGAACAAGGCGACAGATTGTCCGCGTTCTTTGAGTTTGATCTTCATCGCCACTTTGCCTTCCAGGTCTCCGAGCGCGAGATGAACCACTCACTGTTCCATCCGCTTTCACTCAAACTCAGTAGACCGTCGAACAAGGTCGGCGCTTGAAACGAGACCAGACACTGACCCGGCTCTCCCGGTCCACTGGGCGGCGAGACCTGCACCCGATATTGCACGCCCGCTGATGCGGACCAATCCGCATTCAGGGTTTGCCAGGCGACATTCACCGCATTATTTCGGGCGCGTGCGGGATCAGGCGATTGCGACAGGAACTGTGAACAGGCATAGGCAGCTGCAGTCGCCGCGGTGCGAGCCCGATGCGTTGGGATCCATGCCAGCAAACCGAATGCCATAATGACTGCCAGCATTGCGAACAAAGCCGTTTCTGCCAAGGCTTGTCCGCGTTCGCCTTTTCGGTACGGGGTTTTCATTCGAACCCTCCAGCAGGGGGCGGGCCGGGATAGAAGCGCCAAAGGCGAAAGTTGGTCTCGGCCCGTTGCGCTTCGATCAGGCGAATGCCAAAGATCCAATCCCGTGAGTCCTCCACACTGATCAACGAACGCACCTGACGCGGACCGGTCTGCCCGGCATTGATCCGGTCCGCGAGATCGGGCCATAAGACATTGTCACGGGCATGTTCGGTCGCCGGTGTGTTGTATGAACCGGAAGCGACACCCGTGATGAACACGCCCCAATCCGTGGAGGCGGAACGGAAGGCATAGAACGCGGCAAAGGTCATGCCGAACATAAGCAGAATTAGAATCGGCATGACCAGGGCGAACTCTGCCATCGTTTGCCCCTTTTCCTTCCAGCGGAACATCTCTATCCGCCTCGCGCCATGCGCAGGGCTTCGATGCCGGCTTCGAAGGCGGCGATCAGTTCGTTGCGATAGCGGGCGATCACGGCAATCGCGACCACACCGATGGCGCCCAGGATCAGGGCGTATTCGGCAAAGTCCTGACCATCCTCTTCGCGGACGAAACGTTTGAACAAAGTGAACATGGAATCTCCTTTTTGAAATAAAAAATCGGCTGACAGAAGTTTCTGCCAGCCGAAATATATTGATTCGCGCCTGGGGGAGGTTGTGGTGTGTCGTTTACGTATGAAAGTTTATGTACTTCTAAATGCCTGGTTTCTATTCCTGCTTCAACAATCTCGCTGAATTTCTATGATGACAATATCGGCGATTGTGTTGCTGCAACGATCACAGAAGTAGACCCGCTTTCTGAAATTTGAGTTCAATCCTTTGGGCTAGATCATTCATGGTAACTTCCACTTGCGGAAACGAGAACCAAACGATACCGATTCCGAATATCACGCCAGTAATTAACCGCATCCACAAGTTGAAAGAACCTGATGCATCGCCTGCATAGAATGTGGCTGGGAAAATGTGATTGGTCAGTGTGGCAAGCCAGGCATTGTTGTCACGGAAACTGTTGCCAAAGTCAATAATGTCACTGATGAAGTGCGTGCCACCATCCAATGCCATAGGCAATGCTGACAAGAGAAGGGCCCGAAAAGTAAGGGTGGGTAACCGTCTACGAATATAGCTATATGTGAGCGCGGTAACCCATATGCTCCCATACCACCACGTAGTTCGCTCACACCAGGCCACTTTCCAGCCCATCTGCTGGTTACCCAAAAACTGGCGCAAGATCAGCGGATTATTGGTTGGCTGCCAGGCTGCTTGAATTTCTGCGAGTGAATAGGTCATCTTTGGCCCGAATAGAAAGTAAGATCGCTCCGGAAGTTGATGACATTCCAGCGCATAAATCAGATAAATTAACTTTGCTGCGCCTGTCCAGCCTAGCTTCATGAACACCGGTGCGAGCCAAGGCAGCCCAATCACAAGACCCCAGACCAGGCTAAAAACTAGTAACCAATTCCGGCTCAACCAATAAACTATGCGATTGGCGATCACTGCGCCAGATTTCTTACGTTTCACGACCTCTAAAGTACTTGTCTCCATTGCTCTAACTCCTCAAGCGCGTAACATCCGCAACCCACTTCCAATGACGATAAATTCGCTGATCTCGTGTCCCAGCACCGCAATCGGCAATGAAAAGACACCTGCAATCGCGCCGATGACTAGCGCGCCGATCACGATGGCCGACAGCGCCAGGTTCTGGTTCACCACCGATTGGTTGCGTTTTGCCAGCTTGAGCGCATACGCCAATTTTTCGAGATCGTCCGCCATCAATGCCACGTCAGCGGTTTCGAGCGCCACATCTGTTCCCGCCGCACCCATTGCAATTCCCACTGTTGCCTCAGCGAGTGCAGGAGCGTCATTCACGCCATCGCCGACCATCGCCACGTGTCCGTAACACTCAGCAAGTTCGCGCACCTTCGTTACTTTGTCTTCCGGTTTCAGATCAGCGTAGATTTCGTCAATACCCAGTTCACGCGCAATCGCCTGGGCAGTACGTTCGTTGTCCCCCGTCAGCATCACCACTTTTTCCACACCTGCCGTGTGGATGGCATCAATCGCCTTCGCCGCATTGGGACGGATGTTATCGCGGATGGCGATCAGGCCCCAGGGAGCTTCTTCATCACCCAGCACCACCACTGTTTTGCCCTGGCTTTGAAGCTGGTTGATATCTTCCCATACGCTGTCAAGTGCAACGTTGAAGCGGGAGTGGAACATATCTGGACTGCCGACATAGATCGTGCGTCCGTCGAGCCTGGCAGAAGCTCCGGCACCGGTCAGTGAGCGGAAGTCTGCCAATTCAGATGGCTGAATACCCTGGTCCTCCGCATACCGGACAATGGCTTGCGCCAGCGGGTGGCCGCTGCGCCGCTCGATGCCCGCCGCCAACGCCAGCAATTCCTGCTGTGAGCTCGCCATTCGATCCGCGTCCTGGCGCAGCAGAACCACATCCGTCACTTCCGGCTCGCCGCGGGTCAGCGTCCCGGTTTTGTCCAGCGCCACTACCTTGACTTTCGCCAGTTCCTCGACATACACGCCGCCTTTGATGAGCACTCCCTGCCGCGCGCCAGTACCCAAGGAAGCCACCAAAGTGATGGGGATGGAAATGACGAGCGCGCATGGAGCGGCTGCCACTATGAATACAGTTGCGCGCGTAATCCAAGTGACCCAATCCGCGCTGAAAAATAGCGGCGGCACAATCGCAATTAGAATTCCAATCGCAAGCACAGCGGGGCTGTAGCGCGCGCCGAATCTTTCAATGAACCTTTGGCTCTTGCCCTTCTTTTCCTGGGCTTCCTCAACCATATGGATGATGCGGCTGATCGTGTTATCGGCAAAGGTCTTGGTGGCGCGTACTTCCAGCGCACCCTCGCCGTTGATGCTACCGGCGAACACAGGATCGCCGGGCTGTTTTTCCACAGGCACGCTTTCACCGGTGACTGGCGCCTGATTAACACTGGAAGCACCAACAAGAATCTCGCCATCCGTTGCCATCGCCTCTCCTGGCTTGACGATGAACACATCACCAACTTCCAGTTCTTGCACAGGGATTTCGCGCTCGACTCCACCGCGGCGCACAAGCGCAACTTTTGGTGCGAGATCCATCAACGCCTTGATGGCAGCGCGCGTTTTCTCTTCGGTATAACCTTCGGCAGCTTCGCTGATCGAATAGAGGAATACCAGCATCGCGCCTTCGCCTGCCAGACCCATGATCGTAGCAACGACAGCCGCTGTGCTCATTAGCAACTCAATGCCAATTTCACGCTCGAAGATCAGTTCTTCAATCGCTTCACGTCCGAAATAGTATCCGCCAATCAGAATCGCCGCGATGTAGACGACGGTTGAGAAAATTGCGGGTACACCTGCCAGCCCAAGTAACCAGCCAATTAACAGAAACACACCTGACGCAACTGATGTTAATACCTTGGGGTTACGCCAGGGCTTTGGTTGTTCTGCCATCTCCATCCCCTTCTGCGGAGGGAAGCCGAGTGATTCCAGTTTTTCTTTCACCGCTTCGGGCTTGGTGGAGGCAGGATCATATGTGATCGCTACCTTGGCGGACTTAGGATAGATTTTCAGTTCGGCAATGCCGGGAAAGCCTTGCAGGCCGCGCTCAATGGCGGCGGCGTCATGTTCGCAATCAAGGTTGGCGACACGAAGTTCGAGTTGTTTGGTGTTCATTGGTTTACTCCTATGCAGGTAAATGTGTAAATCTAACGGAGCAACAAGTGCTCTACTTAACGTAACGAAATTACCTCGCGGTACTTGCCGCCTGGCGTTTGCTCCGGCGGTTCATCGGCGTGCTCGAGTGTAACGTGATTGAGCTTATGGTTGGCGAGCAGGCATGTGATCTCGGTATGCACCGCATCCCACACGCGATTCGGCTCGGAGTCATGTGCCAGGCGCAGGCGCACGCGCAGGCTCAACGGCGCGGTCTGCAAGACCTGGAACTGCTCGATGCCTGGGATGTGATAAATCGAGGTGCCGAACAGCAGCGGCGGAACCGTAATCCGTTCACCATGATCCGTAGGAAAGACAAGCATATCAGCGGCGCGACCTTGCACGCGGATCGCAGGCAGCGGGTTCCCGCACGGGCAAGGATCGGGGCGCTCCAGGACGCTGTCGCCGAGGTCGTAGCGCAGGATCGGTTGCACCCGGTTGGCGAGGTTGCTGACGAGAACCGTGTACGATTGTATACCGGGCGGCACAGGCTGGTAGTCAGCATCAACCGGCTCGAGCACCACCCAGTCGCTATTGACGTGCAGCCATCCGTGTTCGCAGCTATAACTCATGAAAGGGCACTCAGAGGAAGCATACATATTACCAACTTTGGCGTTGAACACACTGGCAATGCGGTCATATTCGTTCAGAGCCAGTCCTTCAGCTGTCACGATAATCAGTACCGGCTTGATGTGCAGACGGCCGGATTCTTGTTCGTTGGCAAGCAATTTCATTACAGTCCCATAACTTACGAGAATGAGGGGCTGAAATGTGTTGAGTTCAGCCACAAGATCAGATAGGGGAGCGCGTACCGACAGGGGACATAACATTCTGCCGAGCCGCGCACCGAAGTAACTAATGCCGACGCCGGTGGCGGTTGGAGTGCCCATTGCAAGAACTAATCCGATGCGTCCGCCGGCGGTGATGATCCGGAGGATGTTGCGGACACCGAGCCAGGCGTGCAACATGTTTAAGAAGAGTGGCCCGACCACGGAAAGGGATCGCCTGTCTGCAAGAAAGATACCGTGAGTCCCGGTAGTTCCAGACGTTGTTACTACAAGGTACTTGCCCAAAAATTGCTTTCCGAACAGATTGGGGTTTTCAACGAAGTGACGAGCCTTCTCAAGCGTCACCTCATGGTCGGTGACCCAGTCGTCAAAACGCGCCATCAGCTTCTTCTTGTCGGTGATCGGCAGCAAGGTTGGATCCTCGACCCGCTCAGGCAAGCCTTTGTAAAGCTCGCGATAGTAGGGTGAGTTGGCACGTGCATAGGCCACCATCTCGGCAAGGCGTTTGCGCTGCCGCTGCTTTATCGTAGCCGGCCCTTGCTGTCTGGCTTTGCGCACGTCGAGCAACAACTGTAGAGTATTCTCGCTCAAAGTCATGTCTCCTGACTTGTTTCCAATTTGAGTTTTAACTTTCGACATCATTGGCCGTTGAACATGGCCGCCTTTCAACGTATCACTCGCGGCAAGAAGCGCCCCGTCCTCTTCATATACTCGCGATACGCGTCGCCGAATTTTTCGATCATCGCGCGCTCTTCACGCTGGATGCGGAGGAGAACGATCACACATATGCTTTCACAAAGTTCGCCGTGAAAAAGTACCATGATCCATGTATGGCTTGCAGTTGAAAGCCCACCGACTCTGCCAACCGCTGCACCGTCGTTCGCGATTGATAGTGCGGGTCGGGGAAGATTTCCGTGATCGAAAGCAGACCACCGGGTTTTAGCGCCGCTTGGCATTGATGCAGCGCTGCTGCCCGGTCTGGGATTTCGCCCAACACGGTGCAGAAATAAATCACGTCAAAATAATCTGGCGGAAAATGCGATTGCGTTGCATCGCCCAGGATTGGCGTCAGGTTCGACACGCCAGCCTGTGCTGCACGCGCTTTGAGCCGTTCAATCATTCCAGGCTGGATGTCCAAGCCGATAACTTCGCCGCCGGGCAGCACTCGCCGGGCGGCAGGGATGAGCAGCCGGCCCGGGCCAGGGCCCACTTCCAATACGCGCTGTCCCGGTCGCAGCCCAATGCGATCCAGGGTTGTCTGTGTGCTTATCAGCCAGTTCATTAATGGGCTTTCCAATGCCCCGGCAAAGAAAGTCGGACAGGGCATGGAGTGGCGACGGCTTACCCACCGCCACCACAGGTTCGCCAACACTAAAACCACTAGAAGTAGACTGATGACAATGTAGAATGTCATTGGGCTGATCTCCGTGGCAAGAAACGTCCTGTCCGTTTCATGTAGCAGTCATGAACGAATGAGCGGGCTTTCTGGATTTGTACAGCGACATAGTGCCGAAAATCGTTGCATATCGAGCCGTCTCCGTGACATCCTGAAAATCAGCTTTGTTAAAAAACACCGGCAGCAGCCCATTCACGTTGTCAGAAGTTGTACTGAAACCGTCCAAAAATTGCACCAGAAAGAAAGCCAGCCGCATTTTCACACTATTTGCCTTTCCCCAGTCTGCTACATGTAATTCACCGCCAGGTCGCAGGACTCGATATACTTCTTTTAAAGTGCGCTCCTTATCCTCACGCGTCAGGTGATGGAAGAGCAAACCAGAAAACACACGATCAAACGAGTTGTCGGGATATGGCAGATCAAATGCCATACCTTCGTCGAGAGTAATGTTTAGACCAGATCTGGAAATCTTCTCTTTCGCGATTCCAAGGGCCTTGGGATCACCATCCAAGCCAGTCACTTCCGTATTGGGGAAAGATTGCTTGATGATGAGCGTAAGTGTTGCTGTTCCGCAACCCAAATCCAGAACGCGATGATTTTTAGCAAGCCGAGCCTGACGAACAAGAGCTTGCTTGAACTCAGTTTCATGCATTAACTTGTCCATCACAGTGTCATAGAGACCAGTCAGCCATTCATATCGCAGGGCAGGAATATAGTTGGTGCGATCATCGTTCATGTTCTATTCTCCTTATCAGATAAAATCGTAAAATTGTTTTGATAACCAACAAACAATCGGCGGGACTTGGCCCACTTTCATTCTCGACCCCGTCATGTGAAAGATTCTTCACCCACAAGAGCATCATCGCGGCTTTGTTTGGAAATTGTCAGCATCAAGAGAGAGACGCCGAGCACGATAAAACCATCTGCCAGGTTGAAAGTCGGCCAGCGAGCCGCGCTCCAGCCCATATCCAGAAAGTCTGTGACGCGGCCATCGGGTAGGCGATCTACAAAGTTGGCTACTGCGCCACCGAGAATCATCCCAATGGGAAAGGCTGCAACAGGCGGAATCTCACCCGCACGCAGCGCGCGCACCATCCAAACTGCCAGGACGATAATGATGAGTCCCGTGAGTATCAGTGGTCCAATCCCGCCATTCGCGAACAATCCAAATGCCACACCTGTGTTGTAGCCCAACGTCAAACGAAAGAATTGTCCGATGAGAGGGATGGGGGTATAAAGCGACAGAGTCCTTTCGGCCCAGGTTTTGGTCAGCCCATCAACTGCAAGAGCAATAAGTAGTGCAATGAGAAAACGAAGTTGCAGTTTCATATCTACTTGCGACTTTCTGTCCGCGGGATGTTGTAACGAGTACATTCATAGACCCCGCGCGCGACATCCGCCAGAAGCGATTCAGCCAGAGCCAACAGTTCACCCACTCGATCATCGCTCAAATGATAGGTGACATAGCGGCCCTCCTGCTCAGCGACCACAAGGCCGCAGTCGCGCAAACAGCCCAGATGGTTCGAGACATTAGGCTGCGAGAGGCCGGTCGCCTCGACGATTTCGCTCACCGTGAGTGGGCCATTGCGTAGCGCATCGAGAATTCCCAGACGAGACGGATCGCCGAAGCCGCGGAATAGTTTGGCTTGGAGGTCGGTTTTGGAAGGTGCAGAGATCATAATCATAGTTCCTCATATCATTATATCAGTACTTAATGATATTTTACCCCGAGAGGAGAAACTGTCAAGGATTTATACGGCTTTTTCACTTGTTCTACACAACTTCTATATATCTGGGGATTATCCTGTGCGTAACTTCACAAACAGGAGATGCCCCATGAAATTCGTAAAAATCCTTCTCGGACTGGTCGCGGCTGGAACCGTACTGGTGGGCGGGTTCATGGCAGGAACTTTCATCACACAGATGCGCGCCATCAGCGCCCCAGTGCAACAATTTGCCCAACCGACATTCGTTCCACAACAGATTCAACCGACGATAGTTCCGCAACAATTCCAAGCAACATCCATTCCACAAGCGACACCGCCCGCCATTCCTCCGCAGGGACAGTGGAGACCAGGCTGGTGGATGATGAGTCCAGAGGGAGAATGGGAGCATGGTTGGATGACGAATCCGAACTACTCACAACAGGGACAACAAGGCTGGGGCATGATGCACGATTGGAACGACAATAACTGGAGTGGTATGCATGGCGGCATGATGAACGGAAATGGCAGTGGCTGGCAGGCTAACCCTAACTGGAACCTTACGCCGACTGTGCCAAACAGTTCACCGACTTCTCCCACTCCCTCAATATCCATTTCATTCAGAGATAACGTTCAGCCCATCTTTGTAGCGCGATGTGTCGCCTGTCACGGCGGGACGAACGGCTTGTATCTCGATACATATGAGAACGCACTGAAAGGCGGCGCCAGTGGCGCAGTCATTATCCCTGGCGATGTCTACAACAGCCGCCTTGCTTACTACGTGTACAGCGGCTACATGCCTTTCCGCAGCGCGCCCCTCACTCCAGCAGAAATCCAAACCATTTTGGATTGGATCGCAGCGGGCACTCAAAACAACTAACCATTTCAAAAATAAACAACAATAAGGAGATGATACAATGAAAAATATCGCGCTCTGGATCGTGATCGGCGTAGTCGCCCTGTTTGCTCTTGGCTTGGTTGGTGGCATGTTCATGCCCTTTGGATGGAACAATTCCGCCTATGGTTATGGCTGTGACGGCTGGAACGGCTACGGAAACATGATGGGTTATCGCGGGTACATGCCGATGATGATGGGCGGTTGGGGAATGCCTTTTGGATTTCTCGGCATGGCGTTCATGTGGCTCATTCCACTTGGCGTGCTTGCGCTCATCGTCGGAGGCATTTTTTGGCTGGTACGCACACTAACGCAAAAGCAGTCTTCCCCTTCCTAGGCATGCTCGAATAGCAGGAGATTGGTTTTGGCAGACAAAATCTTGGTCGTTGAAGACGAAGCGCAAATCACCCGCACCTTGCGGTTGTATCTCGAACAGGCTGGCTACCAGGTTGTCATCATCTCTGATGGCGCACAGGCAATGCCAGCCTTTCGGCATGAAAAGCCCGATCTTGTCATCCTGGATTTGCACCTTCCGCACGTGGACGGCTGGGAGGTCTGCCGCCAGATCCGCCGCGAAACGGATACACCTATCATCATGCTTACTGCCCGCAGTGAGGAGAGCGATAAACTGATCGGGCTGGAATTGGGCGCGGATGATTACGTCACCAAGCCGTTCAGTCCGCGCGAAGTGACGGCGCGCGTGCGCGTCGTTCTGCGCCGAAGCCGGGGACAGGTGCAGCCGCCGCCCATCCTGCGCGCCGATACACTCGTTCTGGACCTCGAAGCGCATACCGCGACCAAGGATGACCAGCTCCTCGATCTGACTCCAACCGAATTCGAGATTCTTGCCGCGTTCATGCGTCATCCAGGGCAGGCATTCACCCGATTACAGTTGGTCGAAGCCGCACAGGGCGTGGCTTATGAAGGGTATGAGCGTGTGATGGATCAGCACATCAAAAACTTGCGCGCCAAACTGGGTGACGACGCCCGCGCGCCGCGCTTCATTGAAACAGTGTTCGGTGTGGGTTATCGGTTTTCTGCGGAGTTTCGCCATGATGCGTAGTTTGTGGCTCAAGCTAATGGGTGCATTTTTATTGGTGGTTGTGGTCGGCGGCGGCATTGACACCTACCTGGTCAGCCGTTCGACGCAGACACAATTCAGCCAATACATCGATCAAAATGGACGGGTGTTTGCGCAGCAACTTGCCCCCACTCTTGCCCAGTATTACAGTCGTCAGGGGAATTGGCAGGGTGTGGAGAACTTGCTCAATAATCCCTGGGGAACATCCATGATGAATGATGGCATGGGGATGATGGGAGAGGACAACTGGGGCATGTGGCAGGAAGGAAATGGAATGGAAATGGGCGGCGATATGATGGGTTCTGCCTCCAATCCCTGGAACATGATGGGAGTGCGTCTCCTGCTTGCCGACGCGCAGGGGACGATTATCGCCGATAGCGCCGCGCAGGATGTTGGAAAGAGTCTTTCATCAGCGGATTTAGCAGCAGGTGTGCCTGTCATTGCAGGAAATCAGCAGGTGGGAACGCTTCTGCCTGTTTATGCGAGTCCAAATGCAACCAGCCCCGCTGGGGAATTTGTCTCATCGGTCAATCGGTCCACATGGTGGGCGGGTATCATCGCCGCGGTTGTTGCGTTGCTGCTTGGCTCATTGCTTTTCTTTCATATCGTTGCGCCTATACAACGACTAACCTCCGCCGCTCAAAAAATCGCGGCGGGAGATTTGCATCAACGTATTCCGACACAAGCGCAGGATGAAATTGGTACGCTGGCAACTGCGTTCAATCAAATGGCGGACTCGCTTGCACAACATGAAGAATTGCGCCGCAATCTGATCGCGGATGTCGCCCATGAACTGCGCACTCCGCTTACGGTGATTCAGGGGAATCTGGAAGCCATGTTGGATGGAGTCCTGCCCGCCAGTCCACAAGAAATTGCTACACTGCGGGATGAAGCAGCATTATTGACTCGTCTCGTTTCGGATTTAAGATTGCTTTCGCTGGCGGAAGCGGGTCAATTGAAGCTGGAACGCGTGAAGATCGATCCCGCTGAACTCATTATGCGGGCAGTCGAGCCGTTCCGTTTGCAGGCACAATCCAGCCAGATTGAACTCGCATTGGAACTTGCGCCCAACTTGCCATCTATTAGTGTGGACGCGGACCGTATCGCCCAGGTAATTCGCAATCTGCTCAGTAATGCTTTGCGTCACACACCTGCAGGGGGACGGGTTACAGTGACATGCAGAAACGATAAAACCCAGAGCCTCCTCATCACGGTATCTGATACAGGTGAGGGCATTCCACCTGATGATCTGCCCTTTGTCTTTGACCGCTTCTATCGCGCTGACAAATCCCGTTCACGCGCCAGCGGCGGATCGGGGATTGGGCTGGCGATTGTAAAACAATTAGTAGAGGCGCACGGCGGGAAAGTACGGGCGGAAAGTCAGTCAGGGCAGGGAACAACGTTTGGGTTCACACTGCCATCTTGACGAATCTTCAAGCAGGGGGTATGATTGCAAATAGTTGAGCAACTATTCAACTATTTAGAGATGTCTATGGATACCTTCTTGAAAATCTTTCTCCCCGTTTACTTCCTGCTGTTCTTTGGACTCGCCATGTTCTGGCGCTCGTATATTGCCTGGAAACGAACAGGCATCAACCCCTACAAACTTGGCAATGGCGATACCGTTCATGACTTCGTTGGCAAACTATTCCGCCTGACCCTGATCGCCACCGCGCTGATCGTGTTCGTGTTCTCCTTCCTGGAAGGTTATTATGAATGGTTTTCGCCCATCACATGGATGATTTCCTCCCCGTTGACAGTGATCGGGATCGCATTGCTCATACTGGCTTTGATCTGGGTGTTGGTCGCCCAAATCCAAATGGGCGACTCGTGGCGGATCGGCATTGACGAAGAAAGCAAATCCACTTTGGTTCAGCATGGCTTGTTCGGCATTTCGCGCAATCCCATCTTCCTGGGGATGCTGATTATGCTGGTGGGGCTGCTATTGTTATTGCCCACTGCAGCCACCCTGACCGTTACCGTACTTGGTTTTGTCCTGATCCATGTTCAAGTGCGGCTGGAAGAAGCATTCCTCACAGAGAAATATGGCGAGGACTACCGCAAGTACCAGATGAGTGTTCGCCGCTGGATCTAATCGTGGCAAAGGATAAGGTCACCCCTGCAGTCGCCTCCGATCTCGCCAACCTGTTCGATGCGTTGAGCGACCCGACGCGCATTCTCATCATCAGCGCTTTGCTCGATGGGGAAGTCGGCGTCAGTGAACTTGTGGAGCGCCTGGGGCTGACCAAGTCCGCGGTCTCGCATCAGTTGCGTGGACTGCGTGACAAGCGGCTTATTCGCACCCGCAAACAGGGACGTAATGTATTCGTTTGTCTCGATGACGATCATGTGATCGAACTGTTCAAGCGCGGACTTGATCACGTCCTGCATGGTTAATTATGAAGAACACCATTCAACGAGTTGTGCTAACCCTCCTGCTCCTCCTGATCCTGATCGGGATGGCAGGGCATTGGGTGAACACTGCCAAAATCACGGCTCACGCTTCCAGTGAGTCAGTCTGTGTCATCCATGCCGGGATTCTCCTGCCAGAACAGCCCAAGTCATCACAAACCAAACCTGATGTCTCCGTAATGCCAACGCCGGATCAGATTATTCCCTGGTGTTTGCACGAAAATATTTCCCACCCACCAACAGTTTAATTTTGACCTTTCAGTCTGTTGCCCTGCCTTTTCAAGGCGAGGGCTATTAACCATTTCCCGTACCTGCTAGTTGAAAAGGACATACCTTATGGAAAAAACAATCGAATTGGAAATACCCCTGCTTTTGCCCAATGTGAAGGATGAGCAGGATGAATGCCTCAACCGTCTCGAAGTCTCTCTACAGAATCAAAGGGGCATCCTGCGCGCCCATCTCGAGCGCGAGAAAACGCCCGTGGATCTGTGCCTGCATTACGATCCCAACCTGCTGACCCTCGAACAGGTGAAGCGATTGGCACAGCGTGCAGGAGCTGGTATTGCCAACCGTTACCATCACCTTTTCACGCCCATCGAGGGCATGGATTGTTCGGACTGCGTGACGGTCATCGAACATGGTCTTGGTCGCATGGACGGCGTACTGGCAGTAAATGTCAACTATGCCGCCGCAAGTTTACGCGTGGAATATGACAAGCATAAGGTAGATCGTCCTGCCATTGAAAAGCGCGTTCAATCCCTGGGCTATGAAATTCCCGCAGAAGGATTCCGCAGTTGGTATAAAGAGAATCGTGAAATTGTATTCAGTCTCACAGCAGGATTGCTCCTAATAATCGGCTGGCTTGGGGAAACCTTTTTCGGTCTGCCCGCATGGATCGCAACTACGCTCTATATTGGCGGATATGTCTTCGGCGGTTGGGATATTTCGCAACACGCCTGGCACGCGATCAAAGAGAAACATTTCGACACCGACTTGCTGATGGTCATGGCGGCGCTCGGCGCGGCGTTCCTCGGCGAGTTTGCCGAAGGCGCGCTACTTCTCTTTCTTTTTAGCCTCGGTCACGCGCTGGAGGAACGCGCCCTCGACCGCGCCCGCGCTGCTGTACGCGCGTTGGCAGACCTCGCACCGAAGACCGCTCTTGTCCGCCGTGATGGAAAAGAGCAGGAACTTCCCGTCGAATCCCTGCAATTGGAAGATGTTGTGATTGTCCGCCCTGGTGTGCGTATTCCTGTGGATGGCGTCATCCTGATAGGAAACTCTGGCGTGGATCAAGCCTCGGTCACAGGCGAATCTCTCCCGGTGGATAAAGTTCCGGGCGATCAAGTATTTGCCAGCGCGGTCAACGGCGAAGGCGCGTTGGAAGTAAAAGTGACACGGCTTGCCAAAGACTCCACGCTTGCGCGTGTCATGAAAATGGTGGAAGAGGCGCAGGCGCAAAAATCACCCACCCAGCAAACGGTCGAAAAGTTCGAGCGCGTCTTTGTTCCCGCCGTGTTGATCGTTACAGCGTTGGTCATTATCGTGCCTCCGTTGCTTGGCTTCCCTTTCCACGAATCATTTCTTCGCGCCATGACCCTCCTCGTCGCGGCATCCCCCTGCGCCCTCGCGCTTGGCACGCCTGCCACGATCCTTGCAGGTGTGGCGCAAGCTGCGCGTAACGGCGTGCTGGTCAAGGGCGGAGCGCATCTCGAAAATCTCGGTCGGCTCAAAGCCATCGCCTTCGACAAGACGGGCACAGTGACTCATGGTCAGCCTGAGGTAACGGATGTGGTGGCGATTCAGGAATCGGGACGGAAAGAGGCGGATGTTCTATCCATCGCGGCGGGCGCGGAATCTCGATCTGCACATCCGCTTGCTCAAGCGATTGTCCGTTCGGCTCGGACACAGGGTGTGCCTGCTTCCACTATGGACGAAGTCGAGGCGCTGACGGGACGCGGTCTGCGCGCGGTCACGAACGGCAAAACGATCTGGATCGGCAATCGCAAATTAATGGATGAGGCAATGGTGACGATTCCCGCCGATGCGCTTCAAAAAGCTGACGCATTACAGCAAACGGGCAAGACCCTGATGTGGATCGCCGAAGAGAAGACTGCCATCGGTTTGATTGCTCTCGCCGATACGTTGCGCCGCGAAGCTGCCCCGACGATGAAAGCCCTCAAGGGCGCAGGCGTGGCGCATACCATCATGCTGACAGGCGACAACACGCGTTCCGCCTCCGCCATTGCCCATGAAATCGGTTTGACCGAATATCGCGCCGACCTCATGCCGGAAGATAAACTGACGGTCATTCGAGATTTAGTGAGGGAGTATGGTCAGGTTGCAATGATTGGCGACGGCGTGAATGATGCGCCTGCGCTGGCAAACGCGACAGTGGGTATTGCGATGGGCGGCGCAGGCACGGACGTTGCGCTTGAAACCGCCGATGTTGCCCTGATGGGTGATGATCTCTCCAAGCTACCATTTGCTGTTGGATTGGGTCGCGCCACGCGTGCAATTATCGTTCAGAACCTCTTCATCTCGCTAGGTGTGATCGCCCTGCTCATCATCACCTCCCTAACAGGCATCGTTAGCATCGGAATTGCCATCATCTTCCACGAAGGCAGTACGTTGGTCGTTGTGGCAAATGCGTTGAGGTTGTTGGGGTATAAGGATGCGCATATTTGAGTATAAAAGATAATAAATAGATACTGGTGCAACTCTCGATCTTTTATTCGGTAAAAGGAGATAATCATGGACATACGAATGGCTTTCGCGTCAACGTATAACCGCTGGCTCTACATAGCAGCGGTCGCATCGTCAACAGCGGGCATCATCCATGCCTACTACATGCCCGAACACTTTGAAATGTGGGTGGGCTACGGAATTTTCTTCTTGGTTGCCACCGTCTGCCAGGTCTTGTGGGCGCTTGTCGTGCTTGCCGACCGTCCGATCCATCGCACGGTGTTATGGGCAGGCATCCTCGGCAACGCTGCCATCATCGCCATGTGGATCGTTGCGCGCACCATCGGCAACCCGCTTGGTCCAATGGCAGGTGAAATCGAAGAGATCGGCGTGCTGGATACCCTATCCAAAGTCACGGAACTGACGGTGATCGTGTGCTCGGTGGCGCTGTTGCGAATGAAATCGGTCACTAACGAACATAACAGCAGAGTTATCGTGTGAACAACATTCTTCAACTGCTCGGTTATGCTTTGATCCCTGCCGCAACGATGACACTCGCGGGAATATGGGCTACTTTGCGCGTGCCTGGCGAGAACCTGCGCAGCGCCTTAATGCATTTCGCGGCGGGCGTGGTATTTGCCGTTGTCGCAGTCGAGTTCCTGCCCGATCTCGTTCACGAACATTCTGTTCTGGCAACGGCGGTTGGATTCACCCTGGGGACAGCCGCCATGCTCGGGGTCCGCTTGTGGAGCGAAACAAGGGCGAAGAAGAATCTCGAAAAAAGCGAAACAGCTTCGGGAAGTTTGATCGTCGCGACTGCTGTGGATATCGTCGTGGATGGTTTGATGCTGGGCATCGGCTTTGCGGCGGGCGCAAAGCAGGGTATTCTGTTGACCGTCGCGCTGGCATTCGAATTAATCTCGCTTGGTTTGGCGGTTGTACTGGAACTCAAACAAGGCAGGATATCGCGCGGTCGGATACTTTCCAGCATCATTGCCTTATCGGGATTGTTTATCTTTGGCGCTGTGGCAGGCAGCGCGGCGCTTTCACTCATAAGCGGAGCTTTGCTTGCGGGCGTGATTGCTTTCGGAGCGGCGGCGTTGCTCTTTCTAGTAACGGAGGAATTACTCACCGAAGCCCATGAGGTGGCGGAAAATCCGCTGTTGACCTCCGCTTTTTTTGTTGGCTTTCTGGCAGTCTTCCTGCTTGAATTGTTGAGTTGATTCGACCATCCAATGGACCTCGAAGCCGTTACGAACTTGATTATTGTCATGGGCGCAATTGCCCTGGGTCTTGCCGTCGTTATGAGTTGGCTGGGCAGTATCCATCACCTGGATGCGCCACGTTTGATTTCGAGCGGGTGGTTTGCCTTTCCTGCCTGGGCGCAGGTCGTCTTCGGATTTGCGGCGATTGCCTTTTTTATCTGGTTTGGATTTCTGCTGTGGATTCCTCTTCCATTGCGATTGCCCGAACCTGTAATATCGCTCGCGCGTCCCCTTGGGCGGATCATCTTTCTCGTCGGGCTGTGTCTCACCCTGTGGGCTCGCCGGGCATTGGGCGCGATGTATGGTGTGAGCACAGGTTCGTCCGCACCGTTGCAGGAGAGGCATCGCCTCGTCCAGCGCGGACCATATGGTTTCATCCGCCATCCCATGTATCTCGGCTACTGGCTGGTGATGTTCGGAATCCTGTTGACATATCTCACATGGACGCCGTTGGTGTTGTTGATAATGACCGTGCCTTCGTTCTCTCGTCGAGCACGGCGCGAAGAGAGTTCGCTGGAAGAGAGATTCGGCGCGGAGTGGCAAGTCTACGCGGCACGGGTACCAAGGTTCCTGCCACATTTGAAATTAAAAGCGAAGGAGAAAAACATTGATAACACGAATGGGTACCAACATTGATTAAGTGGCATTGGATTGTCTTGCTTGTCGGGTTTGGGCTGTATGTGCTCGTTCCGATCCCAGGAATTTTGCCGCACTCCGTGGATGTTGTGGTGATGATATTGTCGGGGATCAGCCTGCTTTCCGTCGCCATATTTGGGTTTGATACAGTTCATGTGGAGGGAGGTCTGGCAATCTCAATGGTCACCCTTAGCCTGCTCATGCTTATCGCAGGCATCGTACTGGCGTGGCAGGGTCATGGATATATCTTGTTCCTGCTTGCCGTGCCAGCCCTTGGGCTTGGGATGTTTGGCGCGAGAAAATTAATGGATAAAAGAGAGAAACATGATTAAGAAGAATCCGCATTTTGTGCTGTTTATCTTGACAGCAGCGATAGCTTTGGGAGTTCTGATTGAAGTCGTATTTAGAAAACCTTATTCCTTTCACGGCACGGTGATCGACCCTCCATTGCCTGTGACAGACTTTTCCCTCCAGACTGCCAACGAAGAAGTGTTTCGTCTGAGTGAACAAAAAGGCAAAGTTGTATTGCTATTTTTTGGATACACCAGTTGTCCCGATGTTTGTCCCGTCACCCTGGCAACCTTCAAACAGGTCAATGATAACTTGGGGGAGGATGCGCAAAAGGTTCGTTTCGTGATGATTACCGCAGACCCGGACCGTGATACGCCTGATAAAGTTGCCGAATATGCTGCGCGATTCAATCCTGAATTCATAGGACTGAGTGGCGATATGACAGCGCTTGCTTCAATCTGGAAGGAGTTGGGAGTTTTTGTTGAGAAGCAGGAATCAGGTAGCGCAGCTGGTTATCTGGTAAGCCACACGGCAAGTGTGTATGTTCTGAATCAGAGTGGCAGTCTGTTCATGACCTTCCCGTATGGTACGACTGCCACAGAGATTGCAGATGATATTCGCCAGATCTTGAAAGAGTCAAATTAGCAATCTTCGATCCAGATATTCAATCTTAAAGTTATATTATTACGAGGATACCAATGCAACCTAAAAACAAGAAATCCATTTCCACAAAAAAGGCAGTGCGCCAAGCGGAACGCCGCCGCCAAAAGTTGCGTAATGGCATCATCTCCGGCACTCTGGTTTTAGCTGCCATTATCGTAATTTTTCTCATGTTCAACGCCAGGGAGCAGGTGAAACAACAGATCGATGGGGTTACGGAATATACCGCTCTTAGCCGGGACCATGTCGGTGAAACCGTAAGTTACGACCAGACTCCACCTGTCGGGGGATCTCACAATCCTGTCTGGCAGAATTGCGGTGTGTATACCGAGACCATCGCGAATGAAAATGGAGTTCACTCCCTTGAACATGGCGCGGTCTGGATCACCTACCGACCTGACCTGCCTGACTTGGAAGTTCAGACATTACAGACACTTACCCGTCAAAGCGGTTTTCGCTTGCTAAGTCCATACCCAGATCTGCCCAGCCCGATTGTGATTTCTGCCTGGGGATATCAACTTCAGGTGGAGCAGGCTGATGATCCCAGGTTAAAGGACTTTATTGAACAATACGAACTGAGCCCACAAGGACCTGAGCCGGGAGCGCCTTGCACGGGTGGAGTGGGGCAGCCAGGCTAGGAGACACGATGATGATGACCGAACAATTACCGCCTGAGACATCCTTGCCCCGCGCGGTGCGCACGTTTGATGCTCTCATGCTCTTATCATTCGCTGTATTGCTGGTGATTGTGGCAGTGCTTGCCTTCTGGCTGGGCACACGGCAGTCCTCTGCGCCCGGCGAAAACTCTCCTGAGGTAGGCTTTGCCAGGGACATGATGATGCACCACGCGCAAGCTGTGGATATGGCTACACTGCTTCGTGACCGGACAGAAGACCCGGAAATGCGCCAGCTTGCCCTGGACATTATGCTGACACAACAAGCGCAGATTGGTCAGATGCAGGGATGGCTGGCAGTATGGCAATATCCAATCGCCAGCACCGACCCGGCTATGATGTGGATGGACATGCCTGTCAATGGTGGAATGCCTGGGATGGCCACCCAGGCGCAGTTGAATGAATTACGCGATTTGCAGGGTGTGGAAGCCGATGGATTATTCCTGCAATTGATGATTGCCCACCACCGTGGTGGAGTGCTCATGGGGGAGGCGGCGCTGGAGAGCGCCAAAAGCCCCGAAGTGTTGGCATTAGCACAATCCATCGTCAATGCACAAACAAGCGAAATTGCTGCCATGCAGGACCTTCTGGTTCGTAAAGGGTTTCCGCCTGTAACGGACGAACCGACAGAAACGAATCATGAGGGTATGTCGCCTTGATGAGGTTGTCATTGACAAAAAAAACGACTGAACAATACTGGTTTATCCAGGCGTCTTGCTGCGAACCAAAGGTTCAAAGTAGACGATGAAAGTCAAATTCTATTTTCAAGAAGGACACATATGAAAAACAAACTTTTGATTTCCGCAATCCTGCTGGCAACATTGTTGGTCAGTGGATGTGCAAAGTCGGGCGAATTCAAGGTAATGGATGCCTGGGCTCGCCCTGCCGCTTCGGGCGATAACGGCGCGGTATATTTCATTATCAGTAATGCGACCGACGCGGATGATACATTGCTCAGTGTCAGCACGGACGTTGCATCTGCTGCCGAGGTTCACATGAGTATGATGGATGACAATGGCGTGATGTCCATGCAAATGCAGGAGGCTTTGCCTATCCCTGCGCAACAGGAGATCATTTTCAAACCTGGCGGCTTGCACGTCATGCTCGTTGGCTTGACGCAGGATTTGAAGGTTGGCGACACCATCACACTCGTATTGAATTTCAAAGAAGTAGGTAGTCTGACGATAGAAGCCTCGGTTAGAGAAGAGTAATCGGCTGGATGGTCTAATATATTCGAAGAGCGGTTGCCCCCGGATTAAAGAGTGGTTTATGGAAGCAGATATTTTGCTCATTGAAGACGAAGCGGAGTTCGCCGACTATCTCAAACGCGGGCTGACATATGCTGGATATAGAGTACGCCTTGCCCACAGTGCGGAAGAGGGGTTGGAAAAATTCGACCAGGACCGACACCGCCTCCTCATTCTTGACGTGATGCTGCCCGGCATGAACGGCATGGATGCCTGTCGTCGAATCCGGGAAAAAGGTTTCACGGGTCCGATATTGATGTTAACCGCTCGCAACGCGATTCCCGACCGGGTGCTGGGTCTGGATTCTGGCGCGGATGATTACCTCGTCAAGCCGTTTGCATTCGAAGAATTGCTGGCCCGCATACGCACACTTCAGCGACGCACTGGGGCGTCAACATCTTCCATCAATTTTGCCGATATGGAACTTGATATGGGCCTCCATGCAGCCCACCGTGCAGGAAAACCCATTCCCCTAACTCGTACAGAATTTGATCTGCTAAACTACTTTCTAAGACATCCTCGTCAAGTGCTGACACGCGAAGAACTCATTTTGAATGTGTGGGGACAAGATGCCGGGATTCAACCCAATATTTTGGATGTATACATCGCTCGTCTGCGCCGAAAAATCGGTGAACCACCGCTCATTCACACGATATACGGTATCGGCTATGTACTGAAGGAGGAGACAGTATGATCCCATTGAGGTGGAAACTGGCCCTCTGGCATTTGAGCCTGACCGCTCTTGGTCTGGTAGGGTTGCTTCTGATTTCCTACCAGACCTTGTCACAATCCCTGCGCGCGGAGGTGAACAATACACTGGCAGAACGAGCCAGGCATGTCGCAGATGCGGTTGCCATCGTCCCCAACCGGCCAATTGAGGGAGTGTCACAGGAAGCCACCGACGAGTTTCGTTCGCCTGGGGTTTACGTGCAGATATTCAATGCGGAGGGCACGCTTGTGGCTCGCTCATTTAACCTTGGAATTCAGCAAATCCATGCACCCGCCTCGGATCTCAATCGCGTGTTGAAGGGTGAGAGTTTCTATGACTCGGCGGAAATTTCAGGTTCTCCTGTGCAGTTATATTTCCAACCGATTCAACGCGACGGGGAAATAGCAGGGGCGATTCTGGTGGGTGAGTCATTGGTTGGACTTCAATCCACATTGAGCCGTCTGCGTCTTATCTATACCATCGGCGCGGTTTCCGTGTTGCTCTTTGGACTGGTAGGCGGGTGGACTCTTGCCCGGCTGGGCTTACGTCCTGTAGCGCGAGTTACGCGGACTGCCCAGGATATTGTGAAGGCTGAAGATCTGTCTCACCGCGTTCCGTACACGGGTCCGGCTGATGAGGTTGGCGCACTGGCAACAACGTTTAACGAGATGTTGAATCGCTTGCAGGCATTGTTCGAAGGTCAGAGGCAATTTCTTGCTGAGGCTGCTCATGAATTGCGGACTCCGCTGGCATCCATGCTTGGCAATGTCGATTTGCTTGTTTCTTTTGGTGATGATGTAAGGCGGAGGCGCGAGACCATTGCCGCACTCCAACGCACCGGAAGACACGTAACACGCTTGTTGGATGACCTCCTGCTTCTCGCACAAGCCGAGACCGGCTTGCATCTGGCGTCGTTTGAAGCGATTGCGCTTGATGACCTTCTCATCGATGTATATGAGTCGGTAATGTTGACCGCTGGAAATGTTAATTTGAAGCTTGAACGTTGCGATCCAGTTTCTGTACGCGGCGATCCCAATCGCTTGCGACAGGTGTTCATGAATTTGATTGACAATGCGGTGAAATATTCGTTGCCTGGTGGAGATGTGACTATCAGTCTTTTCATCAGGGATTGCTGTGTACATGTCACGGTCCGCGATCATGGTCCTGGCATTCCAGAAGAGTTGATCCCACTAATTTTCGAACCTTTTTTTCGTGCACCTACAATCGGTAAGCGCATCCCAGGTGCGGGCCTCGGATTGGCAATCGTCCGCTGGATTGTGCGTGAGCATGGGGGCGAAGTGAATATTCGAAGTGAGTCGAACAAGGGTACGACTGTAGCTCTCACTTTGCCAGCCCTCGCTGATTAGTCTCTTACCATTTATTCAGAATTAATACAGAACTTTCTTAGTCAGGGGGCTTAATATAAATGTGTGCATGCAAGATTTACAAATGTTTCAGCCGTCAACTCTGGCGGTGTATTAACGGTAATCCGTGTGCCATAGAGGGCGCAGGGAACCAGTTGTCTGGTAGGTTTTGCATGCACACTATTGGTCGCAACCCCTAAGCGCAAGGCTAAGGATAATCATGACGCAACCTGCAAAAATCGGTTTCAAAAGCCGGATTTGGATTTTATTGCTGCTGCCAATCCTGGTTCTAGGCTGTTCCATCGTGACATCAATCAATCGTCAACCTGCTGCCGGACCCATCGAGAAGTCTGTTATTAACATGGCTCTGCCAACTCCTACTCAATTGGACATACCGAGCGATGTGACTGAAGAGGAGATGGTGCTTGTAAATTTATATGCTCGTTCAAATCCGGCGGTGGTTGGCATCTTCGTATATGGACAAGTTTATCCCATTACTGATGGACAGAATGGCGGGCAGATTGTACCCATTGGACAGGGCTCTGGTTTTGTTTATGACACAACCGGTAATATCATCACCAATGCCCATGTTGTCAATGGTGCGGAACAGCTGGAGGTTGTCTTTTTCGACGGGACCACTCTTAACGCAGACATTGTGGGGAAGGACCTGAACAGCGACCTGGCTGTAATTAAAGTGGATCAACTTCCCATTGGTATCGGTCCGCTTGCAATGGGTAATATGGCAGAACTGGCGGTGGGACAAACCGTCGTTGCGATTGGTAATCCTTTCGGATTGGACGGAACATTAACACGCGGAATTATCAGCGCACTTGGGCGCACGATCCCCGCCCTGACGCCTTTTTCCATTCCGCATGCCATTCAAACCGATGCAGCGATCAATCCGGGGAATTCTGGAGGACCCCTTCTTGACCTGCACGGACATGTCATTGGCGTGAATGCTCAGATCGAAACGGATGGGACGAGTCGTAGTAATAGCGGTGTAGGTTTTGCCATTCCGGTAGACGTGGTTGAACGGGTTGTCCCGATTTTAATTGAGAAGGGTGGTTATGACTGGCCCTGGCTTGGAGTGCGCGGTAGAAACCTTGTTCCTGTTTTGGTTGACGCCATGAATCTGCCGGTTGAGCGTGGCGCGTATATTCTGGAAGTGACAACCCGCGGCCCTGCAGAAAAAGCTGGAGTGCGTGGTGCAAACGAATCGAAAACAATTAACGGGTCCGTGATTCCTGTGGGAGGCGATGTGGTCACAGCAATTGATGGTCAACCAATCAACTCCTTTGACGATTTATTAATCTACATCGCAATGCAAACCAGTCCGGGTCAGAAGGTGAATCTGACTGTATTGCGGGATGGCGAAACCCTGGAAATAAGCGTTCTCCTGGAAAAGCGCCCGGATACGCTTCGGGCAGAGTCACCAGCAAACGTTCCCTGACCGATACTGGAAATGCGTAGATATGGAAACCCCTGTAGTTGATCCGGTTTGTGGAACAAAGTTAAACCCGGGCACTGTCACATATAAGTACCAATATCTGGGGCGTACTTACTATTTTTGTTCTCTCGAATGCACAATAGCCTTCGATGAAGAGCCTGAAAAATATAAAGTTGATATTGACATGGATTTTCCGTTTGAAGAAAGCAGGTGAAATGGGTATCGCCATTGGCTTATGCGGAACTCTTTTGAAGACCGCAAGAAAAATCGTATGGGCTGAGCTTAAATTCTTACTACCTGGAGGATTGTGATCGCATGAACCGAAAAGAACGTACCGTACTTGTTACCATTATCATCAACGCGTTGCTCATTGTTTTCAAGTTCTGGCTGGCGGGTGCTTCCGGCAGTCTGGCATTACGCGCCAGTGCCCTGCACTCCATCGCGGATGCAACGATTGGCGGCTTTGTCCTTATCGGTCTTTGGATCAGCCGCTGGGATGACGCGCGCAACCGGCGCAAGGGACAGGTGAGCGCAGTGGAAAATTGGGTGGCTCTGGCGGTAGCCGCCGCCATCTTCTACGTGGGCTTTGACATTGTGGTCGAAGTCCTCGGTGGTCAATCTCCCGAACTTAAGAATCTGGGTCCCATTACCCTCGCTTCGCTTGTCACGGTGGCAGTTGCCTACTTTATTGCGCGCTATAAACTTTACGTGGGCAGGCAGACCAACTCGCCAGCGCTGATCGCCGGAGGCTACCATTCTCAAATGGATATCTATGCCTCCATCGTGGTGGTGGCGGGACTCGGCGGCGCGGCTCTCGGGCTCCCCAATCTGGACCGGGCGGCTGCGGCAGTTGTTGTTGTCTTCATCCTTTTTTCCGGCTATGAAATCGCTTCTTCGGCGATCAGCGCTCTGCGTCACCGCCAGGCGCTGGATATCGAAGGCGAGAGCGGTCAACCGCATGTCCACGAGCCGGCCGGGATATGGCGCGCTTTTATTCCCGTTTCTGCCTTGACGCTGCTCGCACTTTATATGCTATCAGGCTTCTACATCGTGAGACCGGGCGAGGCAGCAGTAGTGCGCCGTTTCGGAAGTGTGATTGCCGGGAATGTCGGACCCGGCTTGCATTATCGCCTGCCCTGGCCGGTGGGTCGCGTGGATGTGATCGCACTCAATGCCATCCGTCGCGCTGAGGCTCCCTCCAGTCTGATGCTGACCGGTGACGAGAATCTGATCAATGTTCGTCTCAGTGTCCATTACACTGTTACCGACCCCGCCAAGTTTCTGCTGAATGTGGTTGACCCCGAAGCCTTGGTGCAGCAAGCCGCCGAATCCGCGATGCGACAAGTAGTGGCGAACGAGGCAGTGGATGCCTTGTTGACCGTGGACAAAGCCTCCATCCAGCAAAAAGCGGCGCTGCTTGCACAGGAGTCCTTGAACAACTACGACTCCGGTTTACAGGTGGTGGGCGTACAACTGCTGGAAAGCAGTCCGCCTCCGGAAGTTGCCGATGCTTTTCGTGATGTTGCCAGCGCCCGCGAGGATAAGAACACCTTTATCAACGAAGCATTGGCATATCAAAACGAGATCTTGCCGGTGGCGCGCGGCGATGCGGAGAAAATCATCCAGGCGGCGAACGCCTATCGTTCCGAGAAAATAGCGCAAGCCACAGGTGAAGCATCGCAGTTTGCCAGTCAGCAAGGCGCATACGCTCAAGCTCCCGATATTACCCGTTTGCGCCTGTATCTTGAAGCCATCGAAAATGTTCTCCCCGGCGCGCGCAAGTTCGTGCTGGATGCCGCTGTGAAATTACAGACCACCGACTTGTGGTTCCCCGGTCTCGGAAACACCCAGACTTTTCCTCCCCAGCCTTGAAACGAATTTCACCGCCAAACACATATTCTTTGATCTATGGAGTGACCTATGAAATCTTTGCGTACGATCATCCTTATTATTGTTGCTCTGGGTTTTCTAGCAGTCAACCTGGTCTTTTTCCAGGTGGACGCAACTGAGTATGCAGTTGTAACTCAGTTTGGCAACCCCGTGAACGTCATTACCAGTCCTGGACTCTATGCCAAACTGCCCGACCCATTCCAGAGTGTGACCCGCATCAACAACCAACTACGTGTCTACAATCTGCCGCAGACCGAGTTTCTGACCGCGGACAAGAAGAACATCGTCCTTGAAGCCTACGCCACCTGGAAAGTGACCGATACCCTGACCTTCCTCAAGACCGTGAACGATCCGCAGGGTGCGGAGACGCGCCTGGCAGACATCGTATCGTCGGAACTTGGCACCGCTCTCGGGCAGGTGGAACTCAGCCAATTGGTCACTGTGGATGCGGCGCAATTGAAATTGGGGGATACGCTTCTGACCGTGACCCAGGGGGCGGCTGCTCGCACACAGCAATATGGCTTCGTTGTAACAGATGTTCGCCTCAAACTGCTCACCTTCCCGCAAGCCAACCTCACCAGCGTTTTTCAACGAATGAAAGCCGAACGGGAGGCAATTGCGCGCCAATTCCGTTCGGAAGGCACTGAGGAAGCCGCAAAAATTCGCGCCGGCGCGGATGCTGATAAAGCCAAAATTCTGGCGGATGCCAACCAGCAGGCGGCGGAGATTCGCGGGCAGGCGGATGCGGAAGCCATCGCCATCTACGCCGCCGCATTCGGGAAGGATCCGGAATTCTATCGCTTTCTCCGCACCCTGCAATCCTATGAGGCGTTCATTGACGGTAATACCACCCTCATCCTGCCCTCAGACTCTGAACTTTTGCAGTACCTCAACCCGGGCAATGTCACCGTTCCACCGCCCGTAGTCCCTTAGGAGGCTTCGATGACCACCAACCCTCCCACACCTCCACCTTCGTTCGATTGGCGCGGCGCATATCGCCGAGTGACTCAAGCAGTTGCTCGTTTTATACGCATACTCATTGGCGATGGCGAATCTCCCGTGGACGATCTGCGCGCTGCTTTCGGGCACCTTAACCCTCGTCGTATTGTCTGGGGCATATTGGGACTTGCCCTCGCCGGTTACTTCGCCACAGGAATTTATGTGGTCGCGCCCGGTGAGCTTGGCGTAGTGCGCCGCTTTGGAGCGGTGATCGAACCGCGCGCCGCGCCAGGTCTGCACTACCGCCTGCCGTGGCCAATCGACCGGGTGGATGTTGTCAATGTCAGTGATGTACGCCGTGAAGTCGTGGGTGTTGTTGAACCCGAGGAAGGACATGAACATCCCGAGCCGCCGTCCAAACTCCAGGTGCTTTCCGGCGATACCAACGTAATTGATGTGGAGATTGTCGTTCAATATCAGGTGCGTGACCCACAGGCGTATCTGCTCAATGTGCAATACGCGCCGTATAGACTTGTACGTGATGCCGTGAGGCAGGCTGTGACCACGCTTATGAGTCAGCAGCCGGTGGATGCCATCCTCACCACGGAAAGACAGGCTTTGCAGGACGATATTCGCGCCGAAACACAGAAACGATTGGACGAATACAATAGCGGGCTTGTTGTAGTCGGAATCAATTTGCAGAAGGCATTCCCGCCCGACGAAGTGTCCGCCGCCTTCACAGACGTGAACAGCGCCAAGGAAGACAAAAACCGCGCCATCAACGAGGCATCGGGTTATGCCAATAGCCTCATTCCCGAAGCGCGCGGGCAGGCTGAAAAAATTCTGGCAGACGCCGAGGCATACCGCTCGAATGTGCTTGGACAAGCCAATGGCGCAGCGCAGGCGTTCGAGGCTGTGCTGGCCGAGTATCAAACCAATTCCAAAATCTATGGCGAGGATGTGACCCGCTACCGGCTGTACCTTGAAGTGCTTGAAAAAATCCTGCCACGAGTGCAGATCTATACGGTGGACACTGAGAATGGAACGGTGAACCTCCGTTTATTCGGGAATCCCGCATCGACCCCTGTCCCCGCACCCTAAAGGTGAATAATGGCTGAAGGCTGGAAGCAAATCTGGGAAGACATACGAAACGCCCTGAGAGGCACGGAAGCGAAAGGGGAAGCTGCGCCATCCCTGGAGCCGTCTGAATCGCAGCAATCTAATTTCGAAGATCAGGCTATCGAAGATGATCAAGAAACGATTGCCAGTTCGTTGATCGAGGAGTCCAAAGAGGCGTTGGAACCCTCCGGCGAACTTATTCTGGAGCCAAGTCCGACACCGGGTCAGGTCTGGATGCGTCGGTTGTACAGGGGGGGATCTTATTTGTTGATGGCGATTATTCTACTGGCCGCCTTCTGGTTTGCAGGCGGCTATCGCTGGGCGCCGGATGTCTATTTCTGGTGGCTGCGTCTCACTGCGCCAAAGCCGCCAGCCTCCGATGTTGTTGCAACCTTCGATGGCGGGCAAATCACGATCGCAGATGTTGACGCCCACTTGAAGTTGCTCCTGCCGGAGGAGTACCAATCCGTGGCGGGGTCACCGGAAACACTGCTGGCTGTAATCGAGGATATGGTCACGGACGAATTGACAAGACGCTGGGCAGCTGCACGTCAGCCGGATCAGGATGAAACGTTCAGCCATACCATGCAGCATATCAATGAAAGTCTCAACCTGGAGTCGCTCGACCTTCAATTGCACGAAAATGAAATTCCAGTCTCAGAAAGTGAAATCCAGGCATACTACGAGTCCAACAAAGCTCAGTTTGGGGATTTGACGCTTGATCAGGTGCGCGAGCAAATTCGCCAAACACTTGTCTCTGAACGTGAGCAAGACTATATTGACCAATACATTCAGCGGCTGAAGGATAACGCCTCCATCAGCCGTAACTTCGACTTGCTCAATGTGCCAGCGCCTTCGGAAGATGATTTGCGCCGTTATTACGACGTCAACCTGGAACAATTCCAACTGCCGCGCCAGGTCCTTGTGGATGAATTGCAATTCGCAATCGGAGGAGATGAAGCGGCGGCTCGAAAAAACGCCGATGACGCGCTGCTCAAGATCCGCTCGGGTGCAACATTTGAGGAGGTCGCGCAGACCATCGTTGGTGCGTCCTTTCAAGGCGACATAACCGCACCCGAAGGAACTCGTGAGCCGGAATGGGATGCCGCAGTCTTTGAGCTGACCGATGGTGAATTGAGCGACGTGTTTCGCGCTGGGGATTCATTTTATATTGTGCGGTTGAACCAGTTTCGGCCGGCTCGCACAAAATCCCTGGACGAAGTTCGTACTGAGGTGTTGACAGCTGTGCAACAACAGAAAACGGATGAATGGTTCGCCGCCAATGCAAGCAAAACCATTTTCACGGTCAAAGGTAAAGGGTATACACTGGGTGAGTTTTACCAGGAATATCAGGAACTGCCGATTTCGACGCAGTCTCAATATGCCGGCGCGGATGGTATGCAGAAATTGGCTGAAGCGTTGATCGAGCGCCTGTTGCTTGTTGAGGATACATACGACCAATTGCTCGATGTGCAGAACAAGCCGTTATCGGATGAGTCAAGATTGCAAGTACTGAAACAGATGATGCACCAGGAGGAGGTGGATGACAAGATCCAGGTCACTGATGAAGAGCTGCAAAAATTCTACGACGAAAACATTGACTTGATGGCTCTTCCGCCCAAAGCTCGTATCCGCTACATCCGCATTGGCCTGGGACAGACAGAGGATGAACAAAAAGCTGCCCGCGCTCGCGCTGACGAAGCCTACAAAAAACTCGTTCCCGGATTGTTCCAACAAGGCGCGGACTTCGCTGGAATTGCCCAGGAATACTCTGAAGATCCCGAAACAGCCGCGCAAGGTGGAGAGCTTTCTGAATGGATTGGTGAAAGCGACGACATTCTGGCGGAGGTTCAGTTGCATCCCTTCCACGAAGTGGCTCTTGCATTACAGCCAGATGAGATTAGTCAACCCTTCCAGTTTGGTGACAGCTTGTACATTGTCCAAGTTATTGAACGCAGTGGTCCCGAACAGTTGCCATTTGAGCAAGCCAAGCCATATATAGAAGAAATACTTACCCAGCAAAAACATGATGAACAAATGGTCCAACTTCAAGAGACACTCCTCAAACAGGCCAACTTTGTCATCTATCCCACCGTACTGGAAAAATACTTTCAGGAACTGCAAACACCTGCGCCTCTTAATCCATCGCCCTGAGGAGGCTGATATTTTGGAGAAATAATGATGTCGGACAGGCAAAAGCCCTCAGTGTCGAAAATCCAAGGTTCGCATAAGAGCGCAACCCGCTGGCAGGAACGGCGCCGTCTTACTTGCCTGGTTTGGATATTGATTGCAGTGGTAATCGCGATAGGTCTGGCATTCCTGCCTGGAAATCAGGATATTCCGGCGATGGAAGTCAGGCTAGTTAACAGCCCAAGAGAGAGGCATTTGTATGAACCTGACTTCGATCCATCGCATGCATTTTGGCAGTACCCTGCAAAACATGACAGCGGCATCACCATTTCCGCGCCCCGAAGAAACCCTAATCCAAGATTAACTCTGGATACAAGCCTGCTGATATAATCCTATTTGTGGAAGACAACCGTATGGTATGAAGACACAACAACTGCTTTTTCTGACATTAATCCTCGGTGCACTCTTACTTGGCTTGGCAGCGCATGCAATTCCTGCGACCTCCCTCTGCGTTTGCACAGATCGGGCTGGCGATGTGCCTCGCGCGGCAGGTTTTGACATTTGCCTGGTATGCCAACTGCAAACAGGGATTATTCTTTCCGTGATTTTGCCGCTTCTCCCGGAAAGCAACCTGGTTGGTTTGATTTACGCATCCAGCCAGGTTCCGCAGAAACACGCCACCCGGATTCCACACCCTCCCACACTCAACTAATTCAATTTTTCTTGCGCCTGTTATGGAACTGGCGCTCTCCCGCTGTTGCGCTCCAATTGCGCGCGAGCGGGATTGTTATCATTGTTATCATTGTACCTATTTGGAGAATTTATGAAGAAAAGAAAAGCAAGAAAATTCCCGGTTTTGCTTCTTGCCGGAGGCGGGCTCCTGCTTATTGTGGCTGCCGTAATGTTAGGTTTGCAAAACGGAAGCATTCCGGCAACATCTTCCGAACCCGCTGTGTCGAGCGAACATGAGGAGGAAACATTTCCTGAAATTGAGCGCGTCTCACTAGAGGATGCGAAAGCGGCGTTGGATGCAGGAACAGCTGTATTTGTGGATGTACGTGGAGTCGATGCGTACAACATGAGCCATATACCCGGATCGTTATCCATCCCACTTGCCGAATTGGAGTCACGGCTTACCGAGCTTAACCCGAACCAATGGATCATCACCTACTGTACCTGACCCAGCGAAGAATCAAGCGCCCGTGCGGCGCGTACTCTGCTGGACAATGGTTTTACAAACGTCTCGCCTGTTTTAGGCGGGTTCAATGCGTGGATGGAAGCGGGTTATCCAACCGAGCCGTAGGGCTTTTCGAATTTTGAAGGAGTCAGTATGTTTGCAGGAAACAAATTTTTTCTACTATTTATGATTGCCACAACGCTTGTGCTTAGCGCGTGTCAATCCATATCTGCGAGTGGTGTTGGTGAAGAAGTAAGTATCGAAGGCGGGAGTTACCGTGTTGTCTCGGTTCAGGAATTACAAGGTATGCTCGAGAACAAGGATTTCACGATGATCAATGTTCACACACCCTGGCAGGGTGATATTCCACAAACGGATTCCCGCCTGGCGTATGATCAGATCTCAGAAAACCAGGATCAATTGCCGGTGGAGAAGGACGCGAAGATTCTGGTGTATTGCCTGACATCGGGCATGGCGAAGAAGGCAGTCGAATCCCTCGTAGACCTGGGATATACCAATATTTGGATGCTTGATGGAGGAACCACTGCCTGGGAAGAAGCGGGGTTGACACTCAAAAAAGAATGATGAGGCTGGCAGATGATATGGATCAGCCCTGCTTGAAAAGGTCATCATGAGACGATCAATTTCCCGCCGCGATTTTCTCAAACTTGCCGGCGTAGGTTTGGGTGCGCTGGCTTTTCGCCCCTTCAACCTTGAGTCATATTACACGCCCAAGCCTTTGCCGCAATTCCCGAACAGTGAAATTATCGGGCGCATTCTTGGCACAACGCAAGTCACGAATCGTCCAAGCAACGATCCGCTGCAGGCTTCTGCTCTGGGGACGTTGTACGATGACAATCTTGTTGAATGGGGACGAGAAGTGGTGGGAAATGCGGTTGGGCTGACCAACCAAAGATTCCTCGAAACACCGCAGGGGTATGTCTGGGCTTCTTTGGTACAACCAACGAGAAACCTGCCCAACGTGCCGATCACAGCGATGCCTGCTGGTGTTTCGGGGTTTTGGGCGGAAGTCACCGTTCCATATATCGACCTCGCCCTGGAAGGTCCCGTTGTCTCCTCCTGGCTTCAAAGTCTGATCAGTTATAACTTTCCGCCGCGCTTGTATTATGGTCAGGTCGTTTGGATCGATCAGGTTCGAGTGGATCCAAGCGGGGTGGTGTATTACCGTTGGAATGAGTCGCCGGGACATGGTTATGGTCCAGGCGATATCTTCTGGGCGGATGGCGCGGGGCTGAAAATATTGACTGAGGAAGAGGTTGCCCCAATCAGCCCGGATGTGGATCCCAACGAAAAAATTATCCGTGTGGACCTGACCTATCAAACACTGGGATGTTTCGAAGGTTTAAGGGAAGTTTATTTTTGTCGTATTTCAAGCGGGGCGGAGTTTAACGCCTATGGTGAACGGGTCGATAAGTGGAAAACTCCAACAGGCGATTTGAGCACCCATTGGAAGATCATTTCGCTCAACATGAGCGGCGGCAGTTCGGGAGCTGGCTATTCCACCCCGGCTGTGCCCTGGGTGAATATGATCAGCGGCGAGGGCGTCGCCATACATGGCGCCTTCTGGCATAATGATTTTGGTGAACGCCGATCCCACGGCTGTATCAATGTTAAACCCGAAGATGCCAAGTGGATTTTCCGCTGGACAACTCCCCATATTTCCCTCGCCCAAAGCGAACAACGCATGACATGGCCCGATCACGGCACGATTGCATCCGTAACCCAAATTGAGGTTTGAAACAAAATAAGTTTTTCCAACAAGATCGTGGCGATGCAAACCAGATTGGATTTTTAATGACAAAAATATCAAGTTCTACACCTGGAATGTCCCAACCTGTTCTCAATGAACGTTTGCGGGTGTTTCTCCATGCGCTGCTCTTTGTGCTTGGCTTTTCGCTGGTCTTCGTGATCGGCTGGGGCGGCTCGGTGACAGCGCTGGGTCAGTTATTTGGCGCGTATAAACGGGTGATTGCACAGGTCGGTGGTGTGATCGTCATCATGTTCGGATTGGCGACTCTGGAAGTGATTCGTATTCCGTGGTTTTATGCTGATACACGTGCACAATACTCGGGTCAACGCGGAACGTATGGCGGCTCGGCATTAATGGGCATTTTCTTCGCGGCAGGCTGGAGCCCGTGCATTGGCGCGACCCTGGGAGCGATCCTCACAATGGGACTTAACCAGCAAAAAGTGGGGGAAGCCATGTGGCTGTCATCGGGATATTCGCTCGGCTTGGGCATTCCATTTCTGGTGATGGCAATTGGATTGGAACGCGCAACGGATTGGCTCAAACGCATGAGGCCTTATCAAAAATATTACAAAATCGCCAGCGGCATCTTCATCATGGCAATTGGGATATTGTTGTTGACAAACACCATGAGCCTGATCGCGATCTGGGCATTCAAGAATGGATATTACATTGAGTCTTTTTCCAGTTATGCCGCCACGCCCACTTATCTCACTGCCATTGTCGCGGGGTTGCTCTCCTTTATATCCCCATGTGTGCTTCCGCTAGTGCCTGCCTATCTCGGCTATCTGAGCGGACATACAATACAGAAATCCTAATGATCAGAACAGGAAGCTCATGGAAACTATTACAAATTCTGAAGACACAATCACTTTCAAGCGTTCCCACTTTTATTCGGTACTTGTGGTTTTGGCTTTCGCGGTTGGAATCTTGACCGGGTATGTCGTTTGGGGACGTACATCGCCTCAAACCCAGGTTGCGGCGAATGATCAGCCCGTCGTTCAAGCGCCCGCTGTCACCCAGGCGCCCCAATTCACCCGTTATGATATTCCAGCAGACGGATTCCCAGGCATTGGACCTGCAGACGCGCCCATTGTGATCGTCGAGTTCAGCGATTTTCAATGTCCGTTCTGCAAACGATTCTACGATGAGACCTATCAGCAACTGATGGATGCTTATCCCGGAAAGATCCGGTTTGTCTATCGCCACCTGCCCCTGACTTCCATCCACCCTGAAGCATTCCCTGCGGCAGAAGCCTCGATGTGCGCCAACGAACAGAATGCCTTCCCGCAATATCACAACAAACTCTTTGAAAATCAGGACAAACTTGGGCGAGACCTATACTTGCAGATAGCCGCCGACCTCAGCCTAGATACCGACTCCTTCGAAGAATGCCTGGCTACAGGCAGATACAAAGACCTTGTCCAGCAGGATTCGGATTTTGCCCTTAACCTTGGCGTGCAGTCCACCCCCACCTTTTTCATCAACGGACTGGCAATCGTTGGCGCTCAACCAATTTCGGCATTTAAGCAAGTGATCGACATGGAACTTGCCGGGGAGATCCCAAAATAATTTAAGAATGAAACTCCTGAATCAACTCACCCGCCGGGATTTCCTCAAGCTCTCCGCATCTGGTGCGCTCGGATTCTTCCTTTCAGAACTGCGTCTTGGCGATGTCCTGGCTTCCCCACCATCCTCGCAGGGGCGCGTGACCTGGAGCGGAGTATCGCTGTACGACGCTCCAGCATTTACAGCCAGGGAAATCCACCGCTTTGGTGTGGATCAGGTGGTGGAAATCCTTGCCCAAGTGGAAGGCGATGATGGGTATGGCAACCCATACAACAATATCTGGTATCAGGTGGATAATGGTTATACCTATTCAGGCTGGATTCAGCCCGTGGAAACCCGTTATCAGAAAACGATCTTTGATGTTCCCACGAAGGGGCAGTTGGGCGAGATTGTTGTTCCCGTCAGCGAAACGCGGCTTGCCCCGTATGTGTTCGCCTCCAAGGGCCATCGGTTGTATTACGGCAGTACCCACTGGGTAAAGAGGGTTGTTGTTACGCGGGAGGAAAAAAGCATCTGGTATGAGATCTATGACGACTTCCTGAAAAAAACCTTTTATGTTTCGACGTACAACATGCGCCTCGTTCCGGACGATGAACTGTCTCTACTTTCCCCGAATGTGACTGACGCCGATAAATTCATCCACGTGGACCTCGCCACACAACTGGTGACGGCTTTTGAGGGCGAAACAATGGTGTTGTCAGCACGCTGTTCGAGCGGAGCAAAAGGAACAGAAACACCAAGGGGCGAATTCCTGACGTATCATAAAGGTCCATCCATCCACATGACCAACCAGGGCGATGCAATCGAGAATATCTATAACCTGCCCGGTGTGCCGTGGTGTGCTTTCTTCACGGGCAATGGTGAGGCATTCCACGGAACGTACTGGCACAACGATTACGGACGTCCACGCAGTCATGGTTGCATTAATCTCCCCTCGGAAACAGCAAAATTCATTTATCGCTGGACCAAGCCCACCGTTCCGCCGGATGTGGATTATGTCCATCTGCCAGGTGATGGCACGAGAGTACAAGTTGTCTGATTGGAAAACCAGATATGTCAAAAACGGTGCGCCATCGAATTGTTATTTTGGGGCTGTTGATACTCTTGTTGATCACCATCAACCTGCCTCCTGTCTATAACCGCCTCCTTTGACGCATCGATGAGTTGCGCGTCCAGAGCATGTATATATTTAATCCGCCCGACGAAGCCATCTTCCAGCCCGGGCAACTGGTTAAAACCCCAACTGAGGCTTCAGAGCTACCGCAAACCCCTGGCATTATCCCTTCGACCCCAACGCCCTATCCCCGTTTGCCCAATCCTACTCCAACACTGACAGGAAGCACATTGCCAGAGTCAATTTCATTAACCGACTTTACCTATGTCGACCAGAGTGAACGCTGGAATTATTGCGGCCCGGCAACCCTTGCAATGGCCCTCAATTATTGGGGATGGACGGGAAACCGTGATGATATTGCCAGAATTGTGAAACCCGGTGTTCAGGATCCGCGGCTTGACTTTATTCAGCGCGGCAAATGGGATAAAAACGTTATGCCCTACGAACTGGCTGACTACGTTCGGGATAACACAGAATTCGATGCGATCATTCGTTACGGGGGAGAGATTGATTTGGTTAAGCGCCTGATTGCCGCGGGTCTTCCGGTGGTCATTGAAAAAGGGTACTACGAAAGGGATTACACAGGGAAGGTGGGCTGGTTGGGACATTATGCCTTTACAACTGGATATGATGAAAAAGCGGGTGTGTTCATCTATCAGGAGACCTATCCGCCTAAAGGGGAAAGTGGCAAGGACCGGACGATTCAATATGATGTGTTTCGCGAAGGCTGGCGCGGATTCAATTATCTGTTCTTGGTCGTCTTTCCGCCTGAGCGCGAAGCCGAGGTCTCGAATCTGTTGGGTCCCTGGAACGATTCAACCTGGGCAAATCAACATGCACTTGAGATCGCGAACGCCGAGGTTCAGACCCTGTCAGATAATGAGAGATTCTTTGCCTTGTTTAACGAAGGAACCAGCCATGTCTCTCTACAACAGTATTTTGAGGCTGCAGAAGCCTATGATCTGGCATTCTCAGTTTATGCCAGATTGGATCAGAACGAGAAAACCCGCCCCTATCGCATCATGTGGTATCAAACAGGACCTTATTGGGCCTACTACTATTCTGGTCGATATCAGGATGTGATTGATTTGGCAAATACTACTCTCAATGAGACCATCGCTGATCCAACACTTGAGGAAAGTCTCTACTGGCGGGGACTGGCGCAGTATGCGCTTGGCGATTTAGAAAGCGCCATTGCAGATCTCCGGGAAGCGGTGCGCCTCAACCCGAACTTCGAGCCAGGCATCACCAAACTTCAGGAATGGGGTGTCAGCAAATAATGATTGAGCTTGTGGATTGTGGTGACTTATTGCATTTGGATGAATGTTTTGGATTATGAGAAGGTTATCCCGACGTGATTTTCTAAAGGTAAGCGCAACCACCTTGAGTGGGCTGACGTTTCTACCGTTCGGGGCGTATTTTGATTCGTTTGACGACTCGAGCTTGGCCCGTGTGACAACAGAATCTGTCAGCGTATATAGCCAGCCTAATGATGATAGCCAGATTGTGGGGCAGTTTTTTCGGGATGAGTTGATTCACATATATAAAGAGGTTAATTCAGGGAGTCCGGCCTATAATCCAATCTGGTATCGTGTGTGGGGCGGATATGTCCACAGGAGTCGGCTGCAAAAGGTCAAGGTCCTTTATAACCAACCTCTGACCAACATCGTGGATGGGACCCGGCAGGTGGCTGAAATAACCGTTCCCTATACACAAGCCATGCGTTACACCAAGACCTACGGCTGGCAGCCGAATCTGCGGTTATATTACGGATCGGTTCATTGGATCGAAGCGGTGGAGGAAGGCCCGGATGGCGAACCGTGGTACCGGATATTTGATGAATTAATTGGCTTTACGTATCACGTGAAAGCGATACACTTGAGGCACATCCCATTCACAGACTGGGAACCTCTAAACCCCACAGCACCATTGGAAAATAAACGAATTGAAGTCAACCTAAGTACCCAAACCCTGACTGCGTATGAGCATAGTCTCATTGCTTTTGAAACAACCATCTCCTCCGGAATCCCCGCCGGTCGCCCAAGTCCCAACGTAATTTCGACCAAAACACCCACTGGAGAGTTCCGAATCATGTCAAAGTACCCATCGAAGCATATGGGAAACGGAAGTCTATTTGCCGGAGTGGATGATTACGAATTACCCGGCGTTCCGTGGACTTGTTTTTTTACGGAAGCTGGCCATGCGTTTCACGGAACCTATTGGCACGATAACTTTGGGACACCCATGAGTCACGGGTGCATAAACATGCGTACCGAGGAAGCCAAATGGTTATTCCGCTGGGTGCGCCCTGTTCATGGGCCTGATCGTATTTACACTCCCGGGTACGGAACACAAGTTGTAATTACTCCATAAAAAATGAACCAAGAGCTTCGCCTTTTGATCGCATGACAATTCATTGAACAAAGCAAAGAAAATTAACGGAAAACCGTAGAATGAACTCAACAACCAATTTTGAAGTCACGCAAGACGTCAGGCAAAAAGTGATTAAGTTCGTAATACAAAACGGCTTTATTACCAACAGACAGTGCCGCTTGCTTCTTGGAATTGGATACGGGCAGGCAATTGCGTTATTCAGAAAACTCGTGGAATCCGGTGAATTGATTCGTGAGGGCAAAACATCTTCGGTTAGATATCGGTTGCCAATCAAATGATTGCCTCATAAGCAAACACGTGATCGACGCAGCGATACACTCAGTGATTGACATAATGAGCTGTTTATTCGGTCTTTGATCTCACCTTCAGCCATGCCGGCAGCCATCAAATCTACGGCATCGCGCCTACAAAGTTGAGCGCATACAACGCATCCTCATAGCCCGGACGGATGGATAGGGCTTTGCGCCAGTCTTCGATTGCGCCAGTGGTATCGCCTTTGCGATAAAGCGCCCATCCGTGCCACAGCCAGGCCTCTTCGGACATTTCCGTGCGTTGCAGGGCATACTCTGTCAGAGCCAATAAATCATCTATTCGGTTCGTCTGGAAATTCGCGATGAATGGACCGAACTGGTAGCGGAACATTCGTTGTGGTAAGCCAATCTCGCGTGCCCTGTCATAGGCCGCGTTGGCTTCATCGTATCGTTCAAAGTACACGAGGTTGCTGCCCACGTTGAACAACGCGAACGCGTCGTATGGGTCTTGAGCGGTAGCGGCCTGCGCGATGGCTAAGGCGTTTTGCCGATTCAGTTCCCTGTCCCAGTTTGAGCCGAGCAGGGTTTTGACCCCCTCCTCTTGTTCAGGGAGATAAACTACCAAATACAGATAGTTAAACGGCTTCCATTCCGATTCCAGTTGTTCGTCGGGAATCTTTTTATCAGGCCCGCGATATGCATCTTGCACGGTGAATGTTTGGGTTGCATCGTCGTATCCAGTGAGAAGCAGATAGTGTGCCGCCCAGAGATCATCGTCAGGCCAGCCTGTGTCATCGGGATTGAGGGATGTAGTCCCTTCAATCATCACGGGATACGCGGCGGCAATCAGGCGTTTGAGCGTTTCGATATCGCCGCCCACGCGGTATTCGATGCGGAGCCAACCTGCGTAATTGCGTACCCAATAAGCCATCTCTTCAGGATTCACGTTGCGGTCGCCGTTGACGGGCTTGATGACATCTGAAATGGTCTTCTGGTCACCGGTCCAACCGAACATGTGCAGCATCATTGAAAGTGCGGCGGGACCACAGTTGTTCGGGGTTTGCTTTTCGTAAGGAGGGGAGCTAAGAAACGCTTGTGGCGGAGGCGGCGCCAGAGTCGGCGTGGATGAGATGGGTGTTGCAATGACTTCGTTAGTCGGCGTAATCTGGCTGGTTGGGCTTGCAACGCTGGTAGGCGCCGGTGTATTTGGAATCGCCGTCGGCGCCTCACCGACGGGATTGAGCACGTTCCTTACATAGGTCTTTGCGACTTCATATCGCCATGCGATGCGGCTGTTGATCGCTGGGATTTGAAGAATCAAAATGGCGAGCAGGAGCAATCCGGCACCAATGAATAGTATGTTTCTTTTTGACATTCGGAAAAGTGTACCAGAGGAGGTAGGTTTGAAACTATTTCTTCGTTTGCCTGTCAAACAAAGTGAGAAGAACAAAATTAAAGCGTGGAAGCCTTAATCCTCCCTTAGAAAAAAGGAACGAGTATGAAGAGATCCCTCGTAATCGCTCTCCTGATAGTCGCACTTGTATTCGTACTTGCAGGTATTGGCACAGTACTCTTCTTTACTTTCGATCGCGGTGGCAGGGGCTTTGTTTTCGACCAAAGCCTAGTCTCTGCCACGGCTGAAGAAAGCAAGACCTTGAATGTGGAGGGTCGTGTCACTCTCAAGGTGCAGGATGATGCAGGGAATGTGAGCATTGTCGGTGGAGAAGGTGAAACGGTTGAGGTCAAAATTGTAAAGACGAGTAATGCCCTCACACAAGCGCGTGCAGCGGAAGATCTCAAGAACATCCGATATCAGATCGAGCAGGATGGCAATGTGGTTACACTGACTTATGATCTCAGTAGAATCAACACCAGGGATGTAGATACGGTTGACTTCATCATTACCGTCCCAAACGAAGTGATTGTCGATGTGAATGCGGGAATGGGTGAGGTGAATGTTTCAGGCACGAATGGCAATGTGATCATCTTCAACGATTTTGGCGATGTGATTGTTGAAAACATTGAAGGCACAGTTAATGTCGAAACCAAAGGAGGTCGAGTGGATGCCTCCTCGATCAACGCGGGAGATGGGAGCATCGACTTGTCCTCCGGGTTTGGAAAAGTCTCCCTTGAAAAAGCCACAGGCAAGGATATAAAACTTTATTCAAACAGCGGCTTATTGGAAATGAACGATGTACGCGCTTCCGGGGATATTGAAATGTCCACTGACTTTGGCGATATCTTCTTCAATAACGGCTCCTCGAATTTACTGACCGTTGAAACAAAAGGCGGAAAAGTCAGCCTTGGTCAACTCAATCTCCGCGGCGCACTCACAGTACAAAATAACTTTGGGGAAATCGAACTCGAACAGGCAAAAGCAACATCTTATGATCTACAGGCCGGGAGTGGCTCGGTAACAGTGGACGGCGCCCAGGGCAAACTCAAGGCAACCTCTGATTTTGGTTCCATTATCATCAAGAATGCAGAGAATGTTACGGTTGACCTGGATACCAAGAGTGGTTCGGTGGATTTCGAAGGCTCGCTCGGCGATGGACCTCATAATATTCATTCGAGCTTCGGCGAGATTCATATTACCGTCCCTGCGGATTCGGCGCTCAATGTTGACCTCAAAACGGGATTTGGCTCAATCGAATCCGAAATCCCAATAACAGTCACACTTACAGACACAACGAAGGGAAGCCAGCAGACAGGCACAATGAACAATGGCGGCAACCAACTGACAGTCGAGACGGAGAACGGAAGTATTTCCATCGAAGCCAGCAAATAGCAAACGACCGCTCGTTTTGATTCATAAAGCAAAGCCCCGAGATGTTTTTGGAAAGCTATTAAAGTCTTATAAATTATTGTAAGAGCAACCAGGGATTGATCGGAGACCCGTTCTGGCGGATCTCAAGGTGCAAGTGTGCGCCTTGGGAATTGCCTGTGTTCCCAGACGCTCCAATAGGTGCGCCGGCTGAAATGCTCTGGCATTCCCCGACAGAGATTGCACTCAGGTGTGCGTAGATCGTTACAAACCCGTTGCCGTGATCGATCTGAACGACATTGCCATACCCATAGTTCCAGCCTCCCTGTGCCATCGTCACCACACCATTATCTGCCGCCCAAACCGTTGTGCCCTCCGGGGCAAAGATATCGATGCCGTTATGACCATCTTGGCCGAAGTCATAGCCGGAAAGGTAACGTGCCCCTGAGGGCCAGCTGAAAAACCCCCGGCTCTGGAAACCGCCACCGCATGCGCTCCCTGCGCTGGTGCTTTCGCGAGTGACGACCTGGATGAACAAGGGTTGATCATCGTCCACCCCGTCCGGGATCATAACATACGTATCGGGTTCGACAATTGGGTCCGCTAAATCGAGACGATTTCCATGCCAGCTGATGATTTTATCTGGCTCAACCTCGAATTTCTCGGCTATAGATTCAATGGTGTCGCCTTCCTTCCACTTGTAATATACGCCGTCTGTAGGCGGGATCACAAGTTCCTGGCCCGGTTGGATGTTCGCGGGGCTGCCATCAAACTCCTCATAGTTTGCCCAGTATACGGTTTCCGGCTTTAATTTAAACATGTCAGCAATGGCAAAGACCGAATCCCCACGCGCCACTCGGTATTCTTCGGCTTCATGGCGTGGATCGTCGGCAGGGATAGTGGTCTTGATCTGGATTTCCCGCTCGATGGAGGCGAGCGCCTCAGGGACGCCCAAGGCTGGCAGGCTGATCTCGGGTGGATTCTCATCCGGTGCGGCAGTCGGTTCCAACGCCAAGGCAGGGATGACGCTGGTGGACTCCCTCCATTTCAGCGCGACACCCACCATGCTTGCGACGAGAGCCAACGTGATCGTCCAACTGATAATACCGAAACGATTGTTCTTGAGGAGCAACGATAGCCTGAACATTGAGTACGGATTTTAACTCACACCGTCCAAAAATTGTGTCACGAATCCCCCCTGGATTCCCAAGAAATTCCTGACTATTGCCAGCGCCGTTAAGGTGGGTAATAATTGTTTTGATCGCCACGTCGGGCTTCGTGTCTGTTACAGGTGGCCGAGGCATAACCATCTGGAGGTACATGCGGCGCATCAGCCGAATGCGTTGCAACAGATTCTCGCGACGAGTGAAGGAGCGCTCTCTCTAGCTATATTGACGTTTATTTGGACGGCTGCGGGGTCGGATCTACGCAAAAATTCTTTTGCCAATTTCAACAACTTGACCAAGCCTATGGAATGTTCTGAGAGGAGGGAACTATTCTTTCGATGCAGCTCGTGCCTCTTTCTTCGCCCTTAGCCAGCCGTTCAAACTGAATTTAACGACACGTTCATTGCCGGCCAGCAACTTCTTTATATTCGGTCGCAGTGCCCAGATCAGGAGCAACTCTGCCAGCACACCGTACCAAATATCAATGGACTGATGCAGACCAACCCAGGCGAGAATTGTAAATACAATGATCACAATCAATCCAATGGTTATGGTTGTGAGTGATGCAATACCCACTGTAAACCAGACCAGCGCACCTGCTGTGAATACAATGGGAAATATCGGAAGCCATAAGCCCATCGCGCCGCCGAGCGCCGGTGCACCGCCCGCGCCACCGTGGAACCGCAATTTTCTGTTTTCATCACGCCTGATCAAAAAGATGGAATAGTTATGGCCGAGAATTGCTCCGATTGGGGCCAGGATAGATATGAGATGACTGTCCGGGCTGAGGGACTGGGCGAACCAAACGGAAGCCGCTCCTTTTAGGATATCCAGAATCGCGGTCAGCAGACCGGCCCAAAACCCTGCAGCGCGCACGACATTCGTCCCCCCGGTGCGTCCACTTCCCACTTCTCGAACATCATTACCCGTTTTGATTTTGACGATCAACAGGCCAAAGGGGATGGATCCCAAGATATATCCTATTACCACGGCCGCAATGCCAATCAGAATCTGCATAACTTTAAATCCTCGGTTGCATTTGAAACGAGAAACACTGTAGCAGCAAGAAAGTTGCTTTATGAAGAAATTTGTAGGCGACAAAGTAGTGGATCTTATCGCGAACTGGGATCTGAAACTGTTCCTCTACTTCGATATTTTCAGTCAATATTGTCGAAGCGACCCTGGATCACGAACTCCAGGGTCACTATTGTTCTGTAAAACTGACAGATTTGCGCCTGGAATATCACCCCACACTGCTTGATCTAATGGTCGTTTTGCTCATGGTCGGAACCGTCGCTCTCATGGTTGGTTCCGCCGTTCTGATGCTCGGTTCCATCGTTCGCCTCCTCCTCATGAGGATGATCGTTGGCATGATCCGCTCCTACATGCTGACCGGATCCACACCGCCCGTTCGTCCCGGGCTGGTCGCAAACATCAAGCGGCGCGGGGCCCTGCGGCGTCTGGGTGATCTCTATCTCATGGATGCCCGATTGAGTCTGGATCGTTTGTTCCATCCGTCCCGAAATTTGCATTTTGTTCTGTGGGTGGAGCATTTGCGCGCTCTAGGCTCGCAGTGCATAGAGTGGTTCACCTGGCTGGCTTTGTTGTGCCGCAGCCACGGTAACGCCTGCCGCGCCAAAAACGAACGCCAGCGCGATCAAAATTGAGAGAAGAGTTTTAGTCATTTTTTCCTTTCCGGTGTGTATATGTTTCCATTTTCATAGTCGTCGGCGCACAGAAAAAGTTACGTTTTTCACAAACTGCTGAGAGGTAAATTCACACGTTTGTTATCATTTTTGCCTTGACCTTAAATTCAACGCCCTCTAAATACTATTTAAAGGACGTTGAATTGATCCGAATTGTCTACTTTAGGAGGCATTGTGAAAAAAAACAGCAGGCAAGATCTCCTGAAGTTGGGCGCGGTTGGAGTGATCAGGACGAGCAGCGCAACCGCCATGATTCAAACCACCAAAAAGAATCAGATCCACCCTGCTACAGGCTGCCATCCATAACTATATAAAGCATGAATATTCATAAGAGATGTGAGAGTTCATCAGTGGCATCGAATTCAACTACTTGACCACTTCCAAGGTTCCAACCATGCCTGCCTGCAAATGCCCTGGCATCCCACAGACAATCTGGTAGGTACCCGGTTGGTCGGGCGCTGTGAAACTTAGTTCCACGCTCTCGTCTGGTTGGGCATCCACCTCCCAGTACGCATTGGCAATATCCTCTTCATCAAACATATCACCGACATCCACGCCATATTGCATGATATAAAAGTTATGCTCCACGGTGCCGTTGTTGACAACCTTGATCTGGATTTCTGCACCGGCTGGCACGGACAGTTGATTGGGGGTAATTGCAAAATCGCTCAACTCCACTGTGAGTTTGGTGGACGGTCCGCCGGACTGACAGGCTGACAGGAAAACCAATATTAAAAGGAAAATACTTTTCTTCAACATACAACTCTCTTAACCAAGATAGTCAACAAATATCTTGCCGGTAATATTTAGTCCAAGAACGCTGACCTTTGTCCCGGACTTCACGGTCAGATTGTGATCGAACGATGAATAGTCAACGATCACGATCTGTGCGCCGGGAAGGAGTCCAAGACCTTCAAGATGGCGGAGCAATTCCGCATCTGCATTCTTTACACATTGGATCTTCGCCTTTTGTTTCGGGCGCAGGGCGGAGAGAGGGGTCGAATCCTCCAATGGCATGACCAGATCGGCGGTGGGGATCAACTCCCCGTGCGGGTCGCGCAGGGGATGTCCCATTGCCGCTGCCATCCGCCGTTCAAAATCCTCCGAAATGACGTGCTCAAGGCGTTCTGCCTCCTCATGGACTTCATCCCACGAATAGCCCAACGTCTGCACCAGCCAGGCTTCCAGGAGACGATGATGCCGGATAACCTCCAAGGCGGCTTTCCTGCCCTCTTTGGTCAGCGTGACGCCCTGATGCTTTTGGTATTCGACCAGGGCGGGCTGCGCGGCGGCAAGTTTTTGAACCATGTTCGTCACGGATGCCGGCTTGACGTTGAGCCGTTCGGAAAGGGCATTCGTGCTGGCATTCTCACCGCCTTCCGTCAACTCGTAAATATGTTTCAGGTAATCCTGAATGGATATGGTCAGGGACGATTCCATTGGAAGGCTCCTATTTGATCAACAACCCGGTGACCCACAACATCATCATACCGGTCAGGACTCCGCTAAAGACAATCATGGGCATGGCTTCACGCTGTGTATCCTTTTGAATCAGTTTGGCGATTTCGTAGATCACCTGGAAAATCGCGCCTGCGCCGATGGCCAGGAACAGCACCGTCAGGAAGGGCGAGGGGGTGTATCCTCCGATCCAGGCTCCCAGAATGGCAGGCGCTCCACCGACCAACCCCATGATCGCCAGTCTGCCGACCCCGGGTCTATCACGCAGGACTGGCGCAATGATGCCCAATCCTTCAGTAATGTTCTGGATGATGAAACCCACCACCAGGAAAGTGCCCAGAGCAATTTCGCCGACGTTATAAGCAGCGCCTATTGCCAGCCCTTCTCCAAGGTTGTGAATGCCGATGCCGACCGCGATCACAAAGGCGATAGCCAGCCGCTTATCCGCTTCGTTGCCGGTGATTTCAGACTGGCGTTTCGAGATCGCCTCCAACAACAGGAAGGTTGCCACTCCACCGATTCCGATCAAGCCGATCCCCTGAAAGGAGGAAGGGATCTTCCCGGCAAACTCCAGCGCTTCTGCGACCGTGTCCAGCCCAAGAAAGACCAGCAGACCCGCCGTTGCCGCCATCAGGAAGGTCATGGTCCGGCGTCCCATTTGTCGCAACGCCGGAAACCAGAAGATTCCCAGAAAGACCGGGATTACGCCGACATACAAACCGATGAGTGTGAATCCCCAGAAGGTGGCGGTGTCCGGTTGAGGCGTTTCGAACGCAACCGGGATGTCCACTGTGAAGGGAATGGCATTTCCGGTAAAGATGATCAAGCCATATGCCTCACCATACGACCACGGATAAGCGATGGTAATGGTGGCACGCTCCAATCGAGGGACGACTGCATCTGGATACACCTCGAATGGCATGACCGCATCATTCACAATGACCTGGGCGATGGTAATTTCCTCCGGACTCGTGTTGCGCACCTGCAATTCGATGCTGCCTTGTTTGAGAACATACCGCTCGATATCCAGATTCTCAACCGGCGCGGCAGAGTCGAGATTCAATCCTCCCCCTGTGGAAAGGAAGAGGACGATCACGCCGACGAGAAGAATGATCGGGATGAGCAGCAGGATAAAGGTCCGGAAGGTGAAGCGATTGGATGGACTTTGAGTCATGACATACCTCTAAACTATTCGGTTACTTCGAACATGCCGTTCCAGCCCAATTCGGCAAATTCGGTTACGTGAGCATGAAACATGTACATGCCGGGATATTTGTATGAGAACTCCAGTATCCCGCGTTGGGCTTGACCTTGAATGATCGTGTCCGTGAACTCGGAGGGGGTCAGGCTGGTACCTGTTGGGTAGTAATGGAAGAAATTGGCATGCAGGTGGAAGGAATTGAGCAGATCAAATTCCAGGATGTTCACAAGATAGATGCGGATCTTCTCGCCGACTTTGATCTGGATCGGATGATTCTGATAGTAAAAGGGAATGGCATTGACGGCATAGAAATCGTTGACATCATCGAAATCCACATCGAAGCCGCTCATGACCATGACCATTTCACGATCCACGGGTGAGCGACCTTCCTTGGGATCCACAATGAACGTGCCATATAAACCCTTGGCAATATGGCGCGCCAGCGGAAAGACATGACAATGATAGAGATGCAGACCGAATGGCTCCGCATCAAACTCGTAGGTAAAACTGTCGCCGGGTTCGACATATCCGCCTGGTCCCGAACCGGGCACGCCATCCATGTTGCCCGGGTGGAAACCGTGAAAGTGCATGCTATGAGGATGGTTGCTTCCGTTGGTCATCGTGATGCGGATCAAGTCGCCTTCCGTGCAACGAATGGTCGGTCCCGGAATGCGCCCGTTATACGTCCAGGCGGGGTATTCGATGCCAGGCACAACTTCTATGTTCTTGTTGATGACCGTGATTTCATATTCACGCAGGGTTCTGCCATCGGGAAGAATGGATACTTTTCCATAGTCGAAGTCAGTGAGTATGTCTCCCGGATTAAAGCCGTTTTTTTCATGGTCCACATCCCCCGTACCAGGAATGACACCGCCCCCATGATCCATGTCTTGCATGGGAGGGAGGTTATGGCGTGAGTGGGATTTACCTTTGGACTGCATGATGGCAGTTGCGCCTCCAGCCCCGATCACACCAAAAGCCCCCAGTTTCAGGAAATCCCGCCGACTTAGTTGGTTTTTCATACATGCCTCCAATACAGATAAAGCCGATAAATTTAGTCTAATCTAAATTGTATTTTAGAACAGGAATAATTAAAAGTCAAGCATTTTCTCAAATAAAAATGGGCTTTGAATTTCTCCCTTCGAACGCTCCGACGGATACGGGGCGTTTTTGTTTTTAGAACCAGTGGATGGGCTAATACCCGCTCGGGACTCTGCCTACCCAATCCTCTCCAAGTCGGATCTCCATATCCACTGTGGACGCTGGATTAGGCTGGATGGTGATCTGCTGACTTCCCACCCCAAGGAGTTCCGTCAAATACCGCAGGGCATATAACTTTGAAGAGTAAAGAATTATTTTCGTGGTGTTTGATGCGCCGGTTGGCACGCCATATTCCACCACCTGCATACCTTGCGCGGTCAGGAGGGTGGCTGTGCGTTGCTCCAAACCGGCAGTATAGGTGTTATTGATAATCCTGACCTTCGCCTGATCAGATTGCATCAGCGCCACTGGATCACCTTGCGCCATTGGGCTAAGTGGACCGCCTGGGACAAAGATTTCATCCCTCAGGATGCGAATAAGATCCGGGACTGGACGCAGGACGTTTGCCTGCACACCGTTGATGGTTGTATCCGCCGGGTTCGCCATCGTCGAATCGATCACGCCTCTCTTGATGTCATCCACCCGAATGTCTTTCGCCAACACTGCCAGTTGGATTGCATCCTCCAGTGACAGGTTGGTGTGGATGCCTGATGAAAATTCTGCATACAACTGCGGTGCCTGGGTAATCAAGGTAGCAAAGGTTTCCCCTTCCAGTACCTTGTCACGGATCGCAAGGATGACCTGTTGCTGGCGTTTGGCACGACCCACATCCCCGCCCGAACAGCCCTGTGATTCATGCCGGCAGCGTGCATATGCCAGGGCGCGCGGTCCGGTCAGGTGGCGATAATCTCCCGGCTTCAATACAAAATGATCCTGTCCCGCGCCGAGCGGATCGAGCACCATACGTTCCTCGACATACACATCGATGCCGCCGATCAGATTGATGAACGACACAAACGTCCCAAAATCCACCTGCACATAGTAATGAATTGGCACGCCGATGAATTGCGAGACGGTCTGCATTGCAAGTTGTGGTCCACCGCCTGGAAGTTTGGCATTCTCGCCAATTGCCCAAGCGGTGTTGATGCGGCTGTATCCTGCGCCGGGAATGTTGACCCACATATCACGTGGGATGGACAACATGCCGGCAGTTTTTGTGACGGGGTCCACGGTCAAAACCATGATCGTATCGGTGCAGGTCGGGCAGCCTTCCCCTTGTCCATCGTCGCCACGCAAACCAAAGAAAGCGATGTTGATCCGGCTGGCGCCGTCCCATTTGGGCAATTCCATTTCCGGTGCGGATAATTCGACTGGAAGATTGTTTGCAGTAGCAGGATCGGGCAGCGCCGGCAGATCGGAAGATGACTGGTTTTGGAAGGCGCACTCTGCAGGTGGTACACCAGGCAGGGCAGTCAGGGTCCAACAGAGAGTCAGTTTGCGGACGATGAAAAACGCAGCGAGCATAGCCGCTGTGACGAAGATCCAGTAGGCAAGTGAACGCCAGAAGGGATGATACATATTCGGAGTTCGTGAACCTGGCATTACATCAATCCCGAACCCATAAACGGCGCGATGATCGCCAACACCAAACCCAACACTGCCATCACACCAAACAAGCCGGCGCGCTGGCGCACCAAAGCCGCGCGTTCTTCAGTGGACTCCACCACGGAACGATGTACCGACTCCTGCAAACCCTGCACGCTGGACAAGACCGGACGATTGTTGGCGAAGAAGTCATAGATGTCGCGCAGGAAGAGATTTGCCTCCACATCCTTCGGATCAGGCAGGTGGGCGCGTGTGACATCAATGGCTTTGGTAAAGTCCTCCACTTCCATACGTGCCACCAGTAAACCCAATAGATTACAAAACGGACCACCCACAGTCGAGGCGCGGCGCAAGGCTTCCTGCACACCCACACCAGAGGACAACAACGAACTCAACACAGATAAACCGATCAACATGTTATTGCGCAGCGACTCAGCGCGTTTCTTTGCCAGAGTCTTCAAGCGTACATAGGGTCGGCGCAGTCCAAGCAGAATGAAGATCATGGCGATCACCGGCGCGGCAACAATGATGTTCATGGCAGCTAAAGCGCCCGCCAACATCCCGCCCACGAGCAGGAAGGTCGAGAAATCGCGGATCGCCACGGCATAGAATTCACCGGGGGTGTCGTAGGGATAGCCGGCACGACGAAGCAGGCTGATCACATCCCCCATGTT
>DDSH01000017.1:46328-83272 GCA_002343775.1 Anaerolineales bacterium UBA2395 | reverse complement strand
TATGCGTTCAGATACAGTCAAGAAAGGGTACGAAAAAGCACCGCACCGCGCATTGCTGCGTGCCACCGGTTTGAAGGACGAAGATTTCAACAAGCCCTTCGTTGCTATTGTTAATTCTTATGTGGACGTTGTTCCCGGGCATGTACATTTGCAAGAGTTTGGCAAGCTGGTGAAAGAAGCCGTGCGCGCGACGGGATGTGTGCCATTCGAGTTCAACACCATTGGTGTGGACGACGGCATTGCGATGGGTCACTTGGGGATGAAGTACTCGCTTCCTTCTCGTGAATTGATCGCCGACTGTGTGGAGACGATGATTGAGGCGCATCGCTTTGATGCGATGGTCTGCATTCCGAACTGTGACAAGATCGTGCCGGGCATGCTGCTGGCTGCCATGCGCGTGAACGTGCCGACCATCTTCGTTTCGGGCGGCGCAATGAAAGCCGGTATGACTCCCGATGGCGAAGCGATTGACTTGATCTCCGTCTTTGAAGGTGTGGGTGCGTTTTCAGCGGGCAAGATAGACGAAAAGCGCCTCACTCTGCTGGAGAAGTTTGCTTGCCCTTCCTGCGGCTCTTGCTCCGGGATGTTTACAGCCAACTCGATGAACTGCTTGATGGAAGTATTGGGATTGGCGCTGCCCTTCAACGGTTCGGCATTAGCGAAGACTCCAGAACGTGAAGAATTGGCGAGAAAAGCCGCGGCTCAGATCATGACCTTGATCGAACGCGACATCAAGCCCAGAGATATCGTCACCGCCGAAGCCATTGACGATGCCTTCGCATTGGACATGGCGATGGGTGGATCATCTAATACTGTGCTGCACACGTTAGCATTAGCTAACGAAGCCGGTGTGGATTATCCGCTGACTCGCATCAACGCTGTGGCGGATAAAGTCCCACACATCTGTAAGGTTAGTCCCGCAGGCAAATGGCACATGGAAGATGTGCATCGTGCTGGCGGAATCCCGGCGATATTGAAGGAAGTTCAACGGGGGACGGGCATGTTGCATTTAGACCGTATCACGGTCACTGGCAAGACCTTGGGGGAATCGATTCAAGATGCAGAGATCAAAGATGAAGAAGTGATTCGACGTTATGAAAATGCTCACTCCAAACGCGGAGGCTTGTCCATTTTGTTTGGCAACCTTGCGCCGAATGGGGCAGTGGTGAAGGTCGGTGGTGTAAGTGCGCCGATGATGCAGTTTGAAGGACCCGCTGTCATCTTCGAGTCGCAGGATGAGGCGATGGCTGGAATTCTGGCGGGCAAGGTCAAGGCTGGTGATTGTGTTGTCGTTCGTTATGAAGGTCCCAAAGGCGGACCCGGTATGCAGGAAATGCTTTCGCCGACATCCGCCATCATGGGGCAGGGACTTGGCGACAAGGTCGCGCTCATTACGGATGGTCGTTTCAGCGGTGGCACGCGCGGTGCATGTATCGGTCACGTCTCTCCCGAGGCGGCGGCGCATGGTCCGATCGCGGCGCTCAAGGCTGGGGACTTGGTTCAAATTGACTTGGTGGCACGTACGCTCAACGTCAAGTTAAGCGAGGCGGAGATTCAGAGTCGGCTCGAAGCGTTGCCGAAGTTCGAATCCAAGATCACATCCAAATGGTTGAAGAGATATTCACATTTTGTAACCAGTGCAGATACGGGTGCGGTTTTAAGTGCAGAATGATGAATGTAGAATGATGAATTTGAAAGGATTTTTTGTATGAAACTCAAAGGTGCAGAAATTGTTTGGGAATGTCTGGTACGCGAAGGCGTGGAAGTGGTCTTTGGGTATCCGGGCGGGGCGAATATGCCCATTTATGATGCGATGTTGAATTATCCCGTTCATCATGTGTTGGTGCGACATGAACAGGGTGGGGCTCACATGGCGGATGGTTATGCCCGCGCTTCGGGCAAGGTCGGAGTGGCGATGGCAACTTCGGGACCCGGCGCAACAAATCTGGTGACCGGTATTGCTACCGCCATGATGGACTCGGTACCGGTGGTGTTCATCACCGGGCAGGTGGCGGCGCATTTGATCGGTGGGGATGCGTTCCAGGAGACTGACGTGACGGGCATCACCTTGCCGATCACCAAGCACAACTATCTGGTAACCCGCGCCGAGGATATTGCTGGGACTATCCGCGAGGCGTTTTACATCGCAAAAAGCGGCAGACCGGGTCCGGTGCTGATCGACATCTGCAAGAATGCACAGGTGGAATCTTGCGAGTTTGTGTACCCCGAAGAGGTGAAATTGCCGGGCTATCAACCTGTCACACGCTCGCCGCGTAATTTGCTCGACGATGCGGTGCGGTTGATCGAAAAGGCGAAGAAGCCCATCATCCTGTGCGGACATGGCGTGCTGGTCTCCAAAGCGGAGGAAGCGTTGATGCAGTTCGCGGTTAAAACGCAGACGCCTGTGGCGAGCACCCTGCTTGGTTTAGGCGCATTCCCTGCTTCCCATCCGTTGAGTTTGGGGATGATGGGAATGCACGGCGAAGCGTACACGAACATGGCGATTCAAAATTCAGATTTGATCCTTGCCTTCGGGATGCGTTTCGACGACCGCGTCACAGGAACGTTGAAGACCTATGCACCGAAGGCAAAGAAGATCCACATTGAGATCGACCCCTCGGAAGTTCATAAAAACGTATTCGTGGATGTACCCCTGGTTGGTGATGTGAAAAATGTAGTGAGCGACCTGATCCCACTGGTAGATGAATACGACCACGACGAATGGTTGAATGAGATCAATGAATGGAAGAATGAGTCTGATTCGCGCTCCATCATGAACTGGGAAGAAGACGGCAAACTGTACGTCGCGCATCTCATTGCTGACATTTGGAAGGCGACCGGCGGTGGTGCGATCGTGACGACGGACGTCGGTCAGCACCAGATGTGGACGGCGCAATATTATCAACTGGATACGCCAAATCGCTGGATCACCTCCGGCGGCGCGGGTACGATGGGCTTCGGTCTGCCCTCCGCCATTGGCGCGTGGTTCGCTGCGAAAGATCAGGAGATCTGGGCGGTGGCTGGTGACGGCGGTTTCCAAATGACTGCTGCCGAGTTGACCACTGCTGTTCAAGAAGGCGCGAACGTGAAGGTTGCCATCATGAACAATAGTTTCCTTGGCATGGTGCGTCAGTGGCAGGAGTTCTTCTTCGAGAAGCGCTATTCAGCAGTGAACATGATTGCGCCGGACTTTGTCAAACTGGCAGAGGCGCACGGAGTCCCTGCGAAGCGTGTGACTAGGCGCGAGGAAGTCCATGAAGCGATTGAGTGGGCACGCAGCATCAAGGGTCCCACCGTATTGGAGTTCCGTGTCGAGCAGGAAGAAGCGGTTTATCCGATGGTCCCACAAGGCGCGGCGCTGCATGAGATGATCCGCAGACCGGTAAAGACGGCGGGATAAAATTTGAATTTTTCCCCATTTCTCTTTTCATAAAAAGAAATGGGGAAGGAAGAAAGAACAAGGAACGCAAATGAACTACACCTTCATCGCATTAGTTGAAAATAAACCTGGCGTGTTAAATCGTGTGGCATCGTTGTTTCGACGTCGTAATTTCAATATCGAGTCGCTGGCGGTCGGGCGGACGGAAAACCCCGAAGTCTCGCGCATGACCGTGGTGGTGGACTGCCCCAATGGGGATGTGGATGCGCATCGCATCGAAGCGAATTTGTACAAACTTGTTAATGTGATCGATGTGCAGGACGTTACGCATCAACCCGTAGTGACCCGTGACATGGCGCTGATCAAGGTGCGGGTCGGTCCCGAACGCCGGGCTGAGGTGAACGGGTTGGCGGAAATTTTCCGCGCCCGCATTGTGGATGTAGCGCCTGACTCCGTCATCGTGGAGATCACCGGTACGGAGGACAAGATCGAAGGCATGATCGAACTGCTACGTCCGATCGGTATTGTGGAAATGGTGCGCACGGGACAGATCTCGATGACGCGCGGTACCAATGATGGCGTCCGGCGCATGCCCGGCATGGATGGACGCCGGTATGAAGACGTGATGGAAATGGCGGAGATGATGCCGTAATAAATTCAGAAGTCAAAATGAGGAATGCAGAATAAAAAAAACCTGCAACTTGTAACATTAAACCTTAAACAACTCAGGAGAATTGAAACATGGCAAAGATCGATTTTGGCGGAACGATTGAAGATGTGGTAACTCGCGATGAGTTTCCGCTTGAGAAGGCGCGTGAAGTATTGAAGAACGAAGTAGTGGCTGTGGTCGGTTATGGCGTGCAGGGACCTGCTCAGGCGATGAACATGCGCGATAACGGTATCAAGGTTATTGTGGGGCAGCGCAAGGGAACCGCAAATTGGGATAAAGCCATTGCCGATGGTTGGGTTCCAGGCAAGACTCTTTTCGAAGTGGAAGAAGCGGTTGAGAAAGGTACCGTCATTCAGTACCTGCTTTCGGATGCTGGTCAGCGCTCGCAGTGGCCCAAGATCGTGGAGCACCTCAACGAAGGCGACATGCTTTATTTCTCTCACGGCTTCTCTGTCACCTTCAAAGATGACACTGGAGTGATCCCGCCTCCGCACGTGGACGTGGCGTTGGTTGCCCCCAAGGGGTCTGGTCGTAGTGTGCGAGCGAACTTCCTCGAAGGCTCCGGCATCAATGCCAGTTTTGCTGTCCATCAAGATGCAACCGGCAAGGCAAAAGATCGCACCATTGCCTTGGGTATTGCCATCGGCGCAGGTTATCTCTTCCCGACCACCTTTGAAAAGGAAGTGCTTTCCGATCTTACAGGCGAACGCGGCATTCTCATGGGCGCTCTCGCCGGTGTGATGGAAGCGCAGTACAACGAACTCCGCAAGCACGGACATTCTCCCTCCGAAGCGTTCAACGAAACGGTTGAAGAATTGACGCAGTCTCTCATTCGCTTGGTTGGGCAGAACGGTATGGACTGGATGTACGCCAACTGCTCGACCACGGCTCAGCGCGGTGCTCTTGATTGGAAGGATAAGTTCCGCGATGCCACTGCGCCTGTGTTCAAGGATCTATATGAAAGCGTAGCAAGCGGCAATGAAGCCCGCATCACTCTCGAAGCCAACAGCCAGCCCGATTACCGCGCCAAGTTGGAAGAAGAACTCAAAGCCATTCGTGAGTCTGAAATGTGGCGTGCTGGTGCTGCCGTCCGCTCACTGCGCCCTGAAAACTGGAAGAAATAGATTGGTAGGTTGGTAAATTTGTAAATTGGTGAGTTGGTTTTCCCAATCTACCAATTCCCAATGTACCGATTTACAGGAGTTCTTATGACCAATTATGTAAAGATCTTCGACACAACACTAAGAGACGGCGAACAATCTCCCGGCGCGACGATGACCTCAGCCGAGAAATTGGAAGTGGCGCACAACCTCGCCCGCCTCGGCGTGGACATTATCGAAGCCGGTTTCCCAGCCGCCTCGCCGGATGACCTCGAAGCCGTCAGACGAATTGCGCTCGAAGTGGGCAACCCAGCCAACCCTGAGTCTGAGGCGCGCGTTCCTGTCATCGCAGGCTTGGCACGCGCAAACAAACCCGACATTGATAAAGCCTGGGAGGCAGTGCAAGGCGCGAAGAAACCGCGCATCCATACGTTTCTTGCCACGTCGCCTATTCATATGAAACACAAGTTGAAGATGGACCCGGAAGAGGTTATTCAACGTGTTTCTGAAATGGTCACGTATGCCAGGTCTTTGTGCGCCGATGTGGAGTTCAGCCCCGAAGATGCAGGGCGCTCTGAACCGGAATTTTTGTATGTCGTGTTGGGTGAAGCCATCAAAGCCGGTGCGACAACGTTGAACATTCCTGATACTGTTGGTTACACCACGCCCGATGAATTTTATAAACTGATCGATGGCATCATTAAGAACACACCGGGCATGCATGAAGGCATTACGGTTTCTGTTCACTGCCACGATGATCTTGGTCTTGCGACTGCCAATACTTTGGCGGGTATTCGCGCTGGCGCTCGTCAAGCCGAAGTCACTGTAAACGGAATCGGCGAACGTGCTGGCAATACATCCCTCGAAGAAGTGGTGATGACATTGAAGACACGTCACCCGGTCTTTGGCTTGGAAACTGGCATCGAAACGCAGCAACTCTCGCGTATTTCGAAACTGGTCAGTAATTACACAGGCATCGTGGTTCAGCCGAATAAAGCCATTGTTGGCTCGAATGCGTTTGCACACGAAGCGGGCATTCATCAAGATGGCATGCTCAAACATCAGAGCACCTATGAGATCATGCGCCCCGAAGATGTCGGTGTGAATCAGACCAATCTCGTGTTGGGCAAACATTCGGGTCGTGCTGCGTTGCGTAATCGCCTTGCCGAAATGGGACATTCGCTCGATGATGTCGAACTCGATAAAGCGTTTGCACGCTTCAAAGATTTAGCCGACCGCAAGAAGGTCATCACCGACCTCGACCTCGAAGCGCTCATTGCCGATGAATTCTACAAACCGCGCGATGTATATTTACTGAACGGCTTGCAGGTGACGAGCGGCACGATGGGCATGCCCACTGCCACCGTTCGTTTGCGCGGACCGGATGGTGTCATTCACACGGTTGCCACCATTGGCACAGGTCCAGTCGATGCGACCTACAAAGCCATCGATCAAATTGTCAATGTGCCATGTACTCTGCTGGAGTTCAACATTCACGCCATCACCGAAGGCATCGACGCGCTCGGCGAAGTCACCGTCCGCATTCAGAGTGAAAAAGGTTCCACCACCATGGATGCGCAAAGTGAAATTCAGTACATCCGTGTATACGGCGGGCACGGCGCAGACTCAGATATCATCGTTGCTAGCGCAAAAGCATACATCAACGCACTGAACAAACTCATCATCGCCCAAACCGAAGGCGTCGAAAAAGTGAAGAACGATTTCGGCGTCATGCTCGGATGATGAAGTGTCACAGACCATCTGTTGAAAATAGGAGAAACCCATGAATACCTACAATGAAAACGCCCATTATGATCATCAATCATTTGACCAATATCCGACTGCTCCCATGTACCCTGCTGGCTGGGACTTGAGCGCGCTTCACCCCACACCGACAGTTGATTCTGCATCTGAAGCCGACGACTCCGCTGAAAACGAAACTTGTCAATCGTAAATTGAAAATTTATTATGGCTAAAACACTCTTTCAAAAAATCTGGGACTCACACGTTGTGACCGAACAGGAAGGAGCCCCCGCGGTTCTTTACATTGACCTGCACCTGGTCCACGAAGTGACCTCTCCTCAAGCCTTTACCGGTCTCCGCACTCGTGGGCTGAAAGTCCGCCGCCCCGATAAAACGTTGGCAACGATGGATCACTCCATCCCAACCACTCCTATCGACGTTCCCATTGCAGATGCAATGGCTGCGGCGCAGATCAAGCAGATGGAAACCAATGCCGCTGAATTCGGCATCACCTTGCACGGTATGACCAGCCCGCACCGCGGCATCGTCCACGTCATCGGACCGGAACTCGGGCGCACTCAACCCGGCATGACCATCGTCTGCGGTGACAGTCACACCGCTACGCATGGCGCATTCGGCGCGTTGGCATTCGGTATCGGTACCTCTGAAGTGGAACACGTCCTCGCGACTCAATGTCTTTTGCAGAAGAAACCCAAGACCTACGAAGTTCGCGTGGAAGGAACTCTCAAACCCGGCGTTTCCTCTAAAGACATCATTCTTGCGTTGATCGCCAAGATCGGCACCGGTGGGGGAACGGGTCACGTCTTTGAATACACCGGCTCTGCGATCCGTTCGCTCACCATGGAACAGCGCATGACCATCTGCAACATGTCAATTGAAGGCGGCGCACGTGCAGGCATGATCGCCCCCGACGAAGTGACCTTTGAATACCTCAAAGGACGCGAGTTCGCCCCCAAAGGTGCCGACTGGGACAAAGCCGTTGCCTACTGGAAGACTCTCGCCACCGACGAAGGCGCCACCTACGATAAGTCCATTACGCTCAACGCCGACGAGATCGAACCGATGATCACCTACGGAACCAATCCCGGCATGGGCATGGGCATCACTGACCGCATTCCCACCGTGGAATCTTTCAGCGAACCTTCACAGAAAGCCGCGTTCGAAAAAGCCATGAACTACATGGGTTTGCAGCCTGGTCAATCTCTGCTCGGTCAAAAAGTGGACGTGGTCTTCATCGGCTCCTGCACCAACTCTCGTATCTCTGATTTGCGTCTCGCGGCTGGTATATTGAAAGGGAAGAAAATTGCAGATGGACTTCGCCTTATGGTTGTCCCCGGTTCGCAGGATGTAAAGAAACAAGCCGAACAGGAAGGCTTGGATAAGATATTCAAAGAAGCAGGCGGTGAATGGCGCGAAGCAGGATGCAGTATGTGTATTGCTATGAACTCTGATGAATTAACTCCTGGACAATATTGTGTGTCCACAAGTAATAGAAATTTTGAAGGTCGTCAAGGCAAAGGTGGACGAACTTTTCTTGCAAGTCCTCTTACCGCTGCGGCTTCAGCTATTTCTGGTACTGTAACTGATCCGCGAACTTTGCTCACATAATGTTAGCGATAGTCAATGTGCTTGTTGTTTTTCTTGCTGTTACAACGAGCACATAAAGGCTGAATATTGTTGATGGAATCACTGCCGCCTTCTGTAAGTGGAATGACATGGTCTCGCGTTAGTTTGATCTCAGGTTCTTTTTTCCGGCAACAAAGGCAAGTGAAGTTGTAATGTTCTTTTAGATCTTGCCATTCTTTTTCGGTATGTGAGCCCTTTGCTGCAAGTTTAAGTGCGCGGCGACGGTTGGTGGCAGCAACAGATTTTTCTGGAAAACGTTTGTAATATTCCAGTGAATATCGACGCCGATCCTCTGCATGACGTTCGTAAGAGTTGCGACCAATTTCTCGGTAATGTTCCAAATCTTGCTGACGGCGTTCACGGGCTAGGTTGTTAACTCTTTCTCGGTTAGATTCCAAGTACTTTTGGCTTGCTTCTTGGTACTTGTCGGGATATTCTGCTTGGTGTTTGCGTTTTAGGTTGCGAATATGTTCTTTATTGGCTTCAACATACCGTCGAGCAGTTTCTTTGTACTTCTCTGGTTTTGAAGATCTTTCAGAACGTTTTTGTGCATTGAAACAATCTTTACAACGTGATTTGTAGCCATCGCCAACAGGAAGCCCAAGCAATCTACTTGGATGAAATTCACTGAGAGGCTTCCAACCGCATTTGGGATTAGCACAAACTTTTCCTGCAACGCCATCTTGATACACAATTGCCATTGTAAGTCCGCTCCTTGAGCAAAATATGTAATGTAAGTATAAAACAAATCAATAAGGAAAATATATGGCACAATTTACTTCGCTTACCTCCCGCGCACTCCCCATCCCTGTCAACGACATCGACACGGATCAGATCATCCCTGCGCAATTTCTCAAAGTGACCGACAAGAACGGTCTCGCTGATGCGCTCTTCTTCAACTGGCGCTACAACGACGATAAATCTCCGAAAGCAGATTTCATCATCAACAAGCCCGAGTCACAGGGTGCACAAATTCTCCTAGCCGGAGACAACTTCGGCTGCGGGTCGAGCCGCGAACATGCACCATGGGCGCTCACCAGTTGGGGCATCCGTGCCGTCATCTCCACCTCGTTCGCAGACATCTTCCGCAACAACTCGTTGAAGAATGGTCTCATCCCCATCATTGTGGATGAAGCGACTCACAAGATGCTCTTTGATCTGGTGGAAGAAGCGCCTCGTGCCGAACTGACAGTTGATCTTGCCACCCAAACCGTGACCTTCCCCGGAGGCTCTTTCACCTTCCCGATTGACGCTTTCAGCAAAACCTGCCTGCTCAACGGCGTGGACGAACTCGGCTATATCATGGGCTTCGAAAAAGACATCACGGCGTTTGAGGCAAAAGCGTCATTAGTAATTGGTGATTGGTAATTACCAGTTACTAATGACCGATCACCAAAAGGCAACACATGACCCTACCCCTTATCCAGATCTACGACACCACCCTGCGCGACGGGACACAATCCGAAGGCTTCAACCTTTCGGCAAATGACAAAGTCCGCATTGCCCATAAACTCGATGGGCTCGGCGTGTCCTTCATCGAAGGCGGCTGGCCTGGCTCGAACCCCAAAGATGTGGAGTTCTTCGAACGCGCCCGTGATATGCAATGGGAGAACGCGCTCATCGCAGCCTTTGGTTCCACTTGCCGCGTCAAAGGCGGACCCGAAGACGATGCCAATATCAAAGCGCTGCTCGATTCGCAAACCCCAGTCTGCACCATCTTCGGCAAAACGTGGACTCTGCATGTCACCGAAGTCTTACAAACCACCTATGAAGACAACCTGCGCATCATCGAAGATTCGATTGCCTACCTCAAAGCCAATGGCAAGCGAGTGATCTACGATGCCGAACACTTCTTCGATGGCTACAAAGCAGATTCATCCTACGCGCTCGAAACCCTCAATGCTGCCATTCGCGGCGGCGCGGAAATGGTTGTACTCTGCGATACCAACGGCGGCTCGATGCCGTGGGAAGTGGAGCAAATCATCCGCGAGATGAAGGCGCAGATTCAACATCCATTTGGAATTCATCCGCACAATGATTCAGAGACTGCCCTCATTAATGCGCTGACGGCTGTCCGCGAAGGTGCGCTTCAAGTGCAGGGAACCATCAACGGGGTGGGGGAACGCTGTGGTAACGTCAACTTGTGTTCGGTCATGGCGAACCTCGAGTTGAAGATGGGTTATCAATGTTTGCCCAAGGGCAACCTTCAGCATTTATATGATCTCTCTCACTTCGTGGCAGAAGTTGCCAACCTCACGCCTGATGAGCATTTGCCTTTTGTGGGCAAATCGGCATTCGCGCACAAAGGTGGCGTGCATGTGGCTGCCATGCGTCGTTCGGCGATCTCTTATCAGCATATTGACCCTGAATTGATCGGTAACAAAATGCGAGTCGTGGTCTCTGACCTTTCTGGGCGCGGTAACTTGCTTAGCAAAGCCGAAGAACACGGCGTGGAAGTGGAAGGCACCGAAGTCGTGCCTGTCCTCAACGAGATCAAAGAACTTGAGTCGCGCGGTTTCTCTTTTGAAGCAGCTGAAGCCTCGGTGGCAATTATGCTCAAGCGACAGGAATATGGCTACAAACCGCCGTTTGAATTGATCGATTTCTTCGTCAATGTGGAGCATAGACAAGGACGCGGCATCTTCGCTGAAGCGATGGTCAAAGTCCGCGTGCAGGGTGAAGTATTGCACACTGCCGCCGAAGGCAATGGTCCCGTAAATGCACTTGACCTTGCCTTGCGCAAAGCATTATCCGGTTATTATCCGCAGATCAAGAATTTCACCTTGTCCGATTACAAAGTCCGCATTCTGGATTCAGACCACGGCACAGAAGCCATTACTCGTGTGCTGATCGACACCCGCAACACCACCTCTCGCTGGAGTACCGTCGGCGCAGGCACGAACATCATCGAAGCCAGTTGGCGCGCGTTGGCGGACTCGGTGGAATATGGATTGATGGTTGCGCATTAAATCAATGTAGGGGCGAAGCATGCTTCGCCTCTACGGAATGGACAAAATTTTGGATTTCAAAATAACCCTCCTCCCCGGCGACGGCATCGGACCTGAAGTGGTCGGTGAAGCCGTACGGGTGCTGGAAAAAGTCGCCAGCAAATACAATCACACCTTCGACTTTCAAGAACGATTGATGGGCGGTTGCTCCATTGACAAATACGGCTCTTCCCTGACCGATGAGGCTCTTGCCGATTGCCAAGCCTCAGACTCCGTTTTGCTGGGCGCCGTCGGTGGGCCGAAATGGGACGACCCGAAAGCCAAAGACCGCCCTGAGCGTGGCTTGCTTGCCCTGCGCAAAGGCTTGGGCGTCTTTGCCAATTTGCGCCCTGTCAAAGTCCACCCGGCGTTGATCGATGGCTCGCCGCTCAAGCCGGAAAAACTCAAAGGCGTGGATATTCTTGTCATCCGCGAGTTGACCGGCGGTTTATACTTTGGCTTTCCCAAAGGTCGCGATGTGAAAGATGGTCGCGAACGTGCCGTCGATACATTGGAATATTATGACTACGAGATCAGGCGCATCATGAAACTTGCGTTTGGCCTGGCGAAGGGACGCAAGAAGAAAGTTACTTCGGTGGATAAAGCCAACGTTCTTGAATCATCTCGTTTATGGCGGCAGATCGCCACGCAAATGGGTAAGGAAAATCCTGATGTGGAGTTAGAGCATGTCCTTGTGGATACGGCAGCGATGAAACTCATCACCGGTCCTGCGTGGATGGATGTGGTCGTTACCGAGAACATGTTCGGTGACATTCTCACGGATGAAGCGTCCGTCTTGGCAGGGTCGATGGGGATGTTGCCCTCTGCCAGTTTGGGCGAATCAACTGTCGGGTTGCCCCATGAGGCGAGCGTCATGGGACTTTATGAGCCGATCCACGGGTCCGCTCCGGATATTGCTGGGAAAGGCATCGCCAATCCCACTGGTACGATCCTTTCGACGGCGATGATGCTGCGTCACTCGTTCAAGTTGGAAGTGGAAGCGGCTGCGATTGAAGCCGCAGTGGATCGATCCATTACCGAAGGCGCACGCACAGCCGACCTCGGCGGCAGGTTAACGACCCGTCAGATGGCGGACGAGATCATCAAAAATCTTTAGACGGATGACGACCGACCGCCGACCTCACTATGGTCAGCCGTCGGCGGCTTGCGGTCAATGAAAAAATCAGGAGAAAAGAGGAACACGATTATGGGAATGGAATCCAAATTCATTTGGAAAAATGGGGAAATGGTGCCGTTCGAAAAGGCGACGCTGCATTTTTTAACGCCCGCGCTGCATTATGGCGCGGCGGTCTTTGAAGGCATTCGCGCCTATAATACGCCGAAAGGACCCGCCATCTTCCGCTTGCGCGAACATGTGGAGCGTTTGTTTGACTCGGCGAGTGTGCTGGGTTTTCGTGAATTTCCGTGGACAGTGGACGAATTGGTGGAGGCTCATAAGGAAACCGTTCGGGTGAACGGTTTCACAGATTGTTACATCCGCCCGTTGATCTATCTTGATCAGGGCGGCTGGAATTTGAATGTGGATTACGGCAAGCCTTCGCTTATGATCGCGGTTTGGGAATGGAATAATTATCTCGGCGATGATGCGCTCGCGAAAGGTATTCGTGCGAATATTTCGTCGTTCACTCGCCATCACCCAAATGTATCCATGACAAAAGCGAAGATCTCCGGCAATTACGTCAACAGTATTTTTGCCAAGACCGAATCGGAGCGCCTCGGATTCCAGGAAGCGATCATGCTCGACCCGCAGGGATACATCGCCGAGTGTACCGGTGAGAATCTGTTCCTGGTGCGGCACGGCAAGCTTGTTACACCGTCCACAGCGCCGGTGCTGGAGGGGATCACCCGTCACTCCATCCATACCATTGCAAAAGACCTGGGATACAAGATCCTGGAGCAGCCCATTTCCCGCGACCAGCTATACATAGCAGATGAAGTCTTCGTCTGCGGCACAGCCGCGGAGGTTATCGGTCTGAGCGAGATCGACCATCGCAAGGTCGGCGATGGTCGGACGGGTCCAATTACCCGGAGGATTCAGGAGGTATACCACGATGCGATCCGCGGGAAAGTCGAGAAGTACGAATCGTGGTGCGATTACGTGGGATAGGCGGATAATAGACGATAGACCACAGGTGATGGACGGTGGACGACAGATTTTTGGTATGTTGTCTGCCGCCCATCGTCTGATTCCTGTGATATAATCCCGCCGCTTCCAAAAGGGAGCATATTCTGCCTGGGACGGGCAACAAGCGTCCCTGAGCGGGTCATCAACCCCGCTAAACTCATTCCGCTCCACACCACAACGATGCGTGTCGGAGAGCGGATTTTAGGAGAAACATGGCTAATATTTCCATGAAAGCCCTGCTTGAAAGCGGCGTCCATTTCGGTCACCGCACCAACAAGTGGGATCCCCGTATGAAACCGTACATCTTCACAGAGCGTAACGGGATTCACATCCTCGACCTTCAGCAGACCGTCAAACTGGCGAACCATGCCTATGGCGTCATCCGCGATACAGTTGCCAACGGTGGAACTGTGCTGTTCGTGGGGACCAAGCGCCAGGCACAGGAAACCGTGATGGAAGAAGCAGTTCGCTGTGGGATGCCCTATGTGACCGAACGCTGGATGGGCGGGATGCTCACCAACTGGTCGACCATGCTCCAGCGTATTCAGGAACTTGAACGCCTCGAGAAACTGCGCGACGGCGGAGACATCAACCGACTGACCAAAAAGGAAGGTCTGTTGATCGACCGTGAGATCACTCGCTTGCAGACCCGCCTCTCCGGTGTTCGCAGCATGAAGCGTGTTCCCAATCTGATCTTCATCGTGGATGTGGGACGCGAAGATGCGGCAGTTCATGAAGCCAACCTGCTGAACATCCCGATCGTTGCGCTGGTGGATACCAACTGCAATCCACAGGATATTGATTATGTCATTCCTTCCAATGACGATGCCATCCGCGCCATCAAACTGTTGGTTTCCAAAATGGCAGATGCCGTACTGGAAGGCAAGGCGATGCGCAAGGAAGAGGAACCGGAAGGGGTTGAGGAAGTCAAACCGGAAGCCAAACCCAAGTCCCGCCCGGCTCGCCCGGCAGTTGTAGAGACCGAGGAAGAAGTAGGGGACGATGCCCTGCTCGGTGAAGCCACCCTGGCGAAGTTGAAGGGCAAGGCGGATGAAGCCGGTGAAGAAAAACCCGCCGCCGATACTCCTGCTGCAGCATAATCACGTAGATAAATCAAGGATAGCAAAATGGAAATCACGACTGAAATGATCAAACAGCTGCGCGCCGCAACCAATGCCCCCATGTTGGATTGCCGCAAGGCGCTGCAGGAGGCGAACGGAGATTTTGACAAGGCGGTGGACTGGTTGCGCGAAAAAGGCATGGCAACCGCCGCCAAACGCGCCGACCGCGACGCATCCAACGGCATGCTCGAACTCTACTCTCACGGAGGCGGACGCGTGGGTGTCATGGTCGAGATCAACTGCGAAACCGACTTTGTGGCACGCAACGAGCAGTTCCGTACCCTCGCTCACGAGATCGCGTTGCAGATCGCTGCCACCTCTCCCAAGTACGTGACTGCCGAACAGATTCCAGCCGCCGAACTTGAACATGAAGCGGATATTGCCCGCGCCCGCGCCAAGGAAGAAGGCAAGCCCGAAAAGATGCTCGACAAGATCGTCGAGGGACGCCTTGAAAAGTTCAAGGACGAAGTCTGCCTCATGCGCCAGCCGTACATCCGCGATGAGTCGATCACCATCGAGAAACTCATCCTCCAGAACGTGGCTGCCATTGGCGAAAGCGTCATTGTCCGCCGCTTCCAGCGATGGGAATTGGGCGAACGCGCCCAGTAATTGAGTTCAGAAAGCCAACCTTCGGGTTGGCTTTTTTTCTACAAAAACTTGGAGGTATGAATGGCTGAGTTGAAGTACAAGAGGATTCTGCTCAAATTGAGCGGTGAAGCGTTGGGCGGACCGATGGGCTATGGCATCGATGTGCAGGAAGCCGAATCGATTGCGAGTCGCATCAAGGAAGTCTACCAAATGGGTGTGGATGTGGCGGTGGTCATCGGCGCGGGCAACCTGTGGCGCGGCAAACAAGGACTCGAACGCGGCATGGACCGCTCCACTGCCGATTACATGGGCATGCTTGCCACGGTCATGAATGCGATGGCACTGATGGACGCGCTTGAGCGGCAGGGAGTATATACCCGCGTCATGTCTGCCATTGAGATGCGTGCCATCGCCGAGCCGTACATCCGCCGACGGGCGATCCGCCACCTCGAAAAGAAGCGCGTCGTCATCTTTGGGGCAGGGACGGGCAATCCGTTCTTCTCCACCGATACAGCCGCCGCCTTGCGCGCCACCGAGATCGACGCCGATGTTGTGATCAAAGCCACAAAAGTGGATGGGGTCTATGACTCTGACCCAAAAAAGAACCCCGACGCCAAAAAGTTCGAAAAACTGAGCTACATCGAAGTCCTCAACCGCCGCCTGGAGGTCATGGACAGCACCGCCATCACCCTCTGCATGGACAACAACCTGCCCATCCTCGTGCTCAACCTGTGGGACTCGAACGCCCTCCTCGGCGCATTACGCGGCGAAAACGTGGGCACACTGGTGGCCGCCTAACCTTCCGCCCCTTTTCTGGTCACTTTCCTCTTTCTTCTTTCACGCGAAAGACGAGAGGGGAAAGTTTTTAATCCCGAGAGTCTATCGAAAAATTTCATCGACTCTCAAGCCCATAGCCTAAATCCTTGTTTTAAGGTATCCTTGGTTCGCAATCATTTTCAGGAGGAAGATCGTGAGTACCGACGAAATTAAAAGCCTGTTGAAAGACGCCGAAACCCGCATGCACGGCGCGATCCAATCCCTAGCCGACGATCTCAACAGCATCCGTACGGGGCGTGCCAGCCCCGTTCTGGTCGAAAAACTGCCCGTTGAATATTTCGGAACGCCAACGCCGCTCATGAATCTGGCATCGATCAGCGCGCCAGAACCGCGTACCCTGACCATCAAGCCATTTGATGCAGGCTCGCTCAAGGATATCGAACGCGCGATCCGCACATCGGACCTTGGGCTGAATCCAAACTCTGACGGTAAAGTCATCCACTTGAACCTTCCACCGCTTACGGAAGAACGCCGCCGCGATCTTGTCAAGCACATGAATCACCGGCTGGAAGAGGCGCGTATCGCAGTCCGAAACGTGCGCCGCGACCTGCACAACGACCTGCGCGACTATGAAAAGGAAAAACTGATCACCGAGGACGACCTGAAACGCGGTGAAGAAGATCTGCAAAAACTCACCGACAAATTCGTCGAAGAGATCGCCCGGCTTGGACAGAACAAAGAAAAAGACATCATGGAAGTCTAGCCCGGTTGAATTTTCAATGTCTCCGGGCATTGAAAAGAGAATGGATATGACAGAATCCCCCTTGAACATCCCTCACGCGAAGATTCCCCAACACGTTGCCATGATCATGGACGGCAACGGACGGTGGGCGCTTCATCGCGGACTTCCGCGCCTTGCCGGACACAAAGCGGGAACCGAGAACCTCCGCCGCGTCATTCGCGCTTCGGTCGAATTCGGGGTCAAATATCTGACCATCTATGCGTTTTCCACAGAAAACTGGGGACGCCCCCCCGAGGAAGTTCAAGGGTTGATGTTCATTTTGCAGGATGTGATCGACCGCGAACTTGGCGAGCTGCACAAGGAAGGCGTTCAACTGCGCCACATCGGGCGGCTCGAACGTCTTGACCCGAAAATCCAGCAAAAGGTTTTGAATGCCATCGAACTGACCAGGAACAACGACCGGCTCGTCCTGAACGTTGCCTTCAACTATGGCGGACGGGACGAGATCGTGTGCGCCATCCAAAAGATCATCAAAGACGGCATTCCCTCAGAGGAAGTGACCGATGAACTGGTCAACAAATACCTTTTCACAGCCGGAGTGCCAGACCCGGACCTGATCATCCGCACCTCCGGCGAATTGCGCGTCAGCAACTTCCTCATCTGGCAGGCGGCGTACTCCGAGTGGTACATCACACCCACCTATTGGCCCGATTTCGACAAGGAAGAATACCGCCGCGCGCTGGAAACCTACGCCAACCGCGACAGACGCTATGGCAAGGTATCCTCGGGAGAACTTCAAGAATCAAATGCGTAGAAGAACCATCACAGCCCTTGGGTTAGCTTTCATAGGAATGCCTGCCATCATCATTGGCGGCATTCCTTATTTTCTGCTGATGGGCACGTTTTTGATCGGCGCCTCATGGGAATACATCCACATGTTTCGCGCCGTGAAATTCGAGCCGCAGATGCACATTACAGTGGGGGGCGTGGCGTTGGTCCTGCTCACGCGCATGTTCCTGCCGCAATTTGCCATGCCTGTTTTTGCAGCGGCGATCCTCGTCGCCCTGGCGTGGCACCTTCTGGCATACGAACGCGGCAGAGACTCTGCCGCGCTCGATTTTGGAGTGACCATTGCGGGCATCGTTTACATTGGCTGGATCGGCGCCTACCTGCTCGACCTGCGCAACCTTCCAGAAGGCGGCTGGTGGTTCATGCTGGTGATGCTCAGCGTCATGGCGGGAGATTCCGGCGCATATTCCATCGGCAGGGCATATGGCAGGCATAAATTGGCGCCCCGCCTCAGCCCCAAGAAAAGTTGGGAAGGCTACGCCGCCAGTGTCTTCACCGGAACGACCCAGGGCGCTTTTTACGCATGGGTCTTTGCCACGTTCGGCAACCTGACCGGCGACATCACCATCTGGCAGGGTGCCATCATGGGCTTCCTGCTCGGTTCACTGCCTCCGTTGGGCGACCTCGGAGAAAGCATGTTCAAACGTCAGTCCGGGCTCAAAGATTCGAGCGACATCATCCCCGGGCATGGCGGTTTCTTCGACCGCGTCGACTCTTGGTTGTGGGGAGCGGTTATCGGTTATTATTTCCTTGTCTGGTTCATCATCTAACACAGGAGGCAGCATGGAAGTTCTTGGCGCAACACCCACCCGAAACCTCGCGCTCGAACTGGCGCGTGTGACCGAAGCGGCGGCAATGATGGCAGGTCGCTTCATGGGTAGGGGAGATAAAGAGGGAGCAGATCAGGCTGCGGTCAATGCGATGCGTCTGGTCCTCAGCACCGTGGATATGAATGGCATCATCGTCATTGGGGAAGGGGAGAAGGATCAAGCCCCAATGCTCTACAACGGCGAAAAAGTTGGAAACGGTTCAAAACCGGACTTTGATGTTGCCGTTGATCCCATCGACGGGACCCGCCCCTTGGCTTTTGGTCGCTCGAACTCGCTTGCCACCGTAGCCATTGCCCCGCGCGGGACGATGTTCGACCCCGGACCGTTCGTATACATGAACAAGATCGCGGTCGGACCCGAAGCGAAAGGTATCATCGATATCGAAAGACCCATCGCCGAAAACTTGAAGGCAATTGCGAAGGCAAAAGGCAAGGATGTCGAAGACCTGACCACCATCATCCTCGACCGACCACGCCACGACGCCATGATCGCAGAGATCCGCAAAGCCGGTTCGCGCATCCGCCAGATACCAGACGGTGACGTGGCGGCGGCGCTGATGACCGCATGGACTGAATCCGGCGTGGATGTGCTGCTGGGCATCGGCGGTACGCCCGAAGGGGTGATCGCAGCCTGCGCCCTGCGCGCGATGGGCGGCGAAATTCAAGGCAAGCTGTACGCGCGCGACGAAGAGGAACTTCAACGCGGACGCGACGCGGGCTACGATTTCGACAAAGTGCTGACGATGGACGACCTTGTCTCTTCGGAAGATGTCTTCTTCGCCGCCACCGGCATCACAGATGGCGAACTGCTCAAGGGTGTGCGTTATTATGGCAACCACATCACCACCGATACGCTCGTCGTCCGCGGGCTGACCGGCACCGTCCGCCAGATCACCGCTACACACAAGACAGATAAACTGGATAACCTCAGCGCGATCCATTACTAGGATATTGACTTGACAGCCTGCGGGCTTATACATATAATATCGCTCGCGTTCCTGGCTAGCTCAATCGGCGGAGCGAGCGGCTGTTAACCGCTAGGTTATAGGTTCAAATCCTATGCCAGGAGCCAATAAAAAAAAGTCCCTGAAAAATCAGGGACTTTTTGCTTAATTCGAAGCAGTTACGGCGAAGCAGGGCTCCACGGAATCTCGGCGGGACCAGCGTAGCCATGCTTTTCTTGAATGTAGACGCGCCCATGCGAGGGTTCTGAGCAGCCGGGTTCGTCGATAAAGGTGATGAAGGGGAAGCGTGAGCCAAGCGTGTCGAAGACAATCTCGCCGTTGAGGCAATGCCAGACTTCGACGATGTAGGGGAACATGGCTTCGTTCTCGTATTTGCCCGGGCTGACGACGATTTCGACCCAGGTGACGGTCATTTCGTTCCCCTTTCGTTCGGCGCTGAGAACGGTAGTCGGACCGTAATAAGGTGAAACGGGGATCTTGTACCCGTCGGGGTACACAGAGCGGAGTGTCTTTGGATCGCCGTCTTTCACCTCCACAAACTCCGAATTGACCCAGCAGTCCTGTTGTCCGTTCTCGACCAGCACCCATCCGTTTCCAGCGGCGCGTCCGATCAGCCGCAGCGGCGTAGTCTTGTTGAAAGCGATGAGATAGAGATAGTTTGCGCCGGGTCCATAGCGGCAGACGAGTTTATCGGCGGTGACGGTGGCTTTCAGACTGTCCACAGTGGGGACGGGGGTGAATGTGAACGTAGCAGTCGGCGCGCTGGTTTCAGTGGGCGGGATGGGCGTGAAGGTCTCCGTTGGCGCGGGCAGGGTGGCGGTGAACGGGTCGGCGGGGATGGTTGCGGGTTGGGTTAGGTCAGGGGAAACAGGATCCGGCTGCGAGGTCGGGGCTGAAGCGAGCGTACATGAGGTCATGATCAAAAGTATTAACGATAAAGTCAGATGCCTTTTCATTAATTCCATCCATTTTTTGATTTTGTTTTTCAGATTGTACCGTATGCGTCCCTGCCATCCCCGTAATTTGCTAATCTTAAACTTAATTGTGCTTAAAGTTGAAGCATGGTTTTTCGTTATAATCCTCCCTTATGACTGCCTTGACCATTTCCCAACGCGAACTTCCCAAACAGATCCTAGCCGTGCTTGCCGGTGGATTTGTGTTGTTTGTGAGCATTCTGGTCGTGTGGGTGCTCGGTTATCAACTGGCGTATGCCGGGCGCATCTTCCCCGGTGTGTCGGTGGCGGGTGTGGACCTTTCGGGACTTTCACCGAACGAGGCGGCGTTGAAGTTGAGCCAGACGCTTTCCTACCCGATCACGGGCAAGGTGTTGTTCCGCGATGGGGAACAGGTGTGGGTGGCTTCACCTGCTGAGCTGGGCATGGTCTTCGATGCCTCTGCCAGCGCGATGGCAGCCTACCAGCACGGACGCAGCGGCGGGTTGTTCGGCGCGTTGTCGGGGCAGGTGGGAGCGCGCGGGTTGGGGGCAGATGTGCCACCCGTGATTCTCTTCGACCAGCGCGTGGCATACAACTATTTACAGAACATCGCTTCTCAGGTGGACCAGTCGGTGGTGGAGGCGAGCCTGCGCGTGGATGGAACGAACGTGGTCTCCGAGCCCGGGCGCATGGGGCGCTCGCTCAGCCTCGACGCGACACTGATCTACCTTACCAGCCAGTTGCAATCCTTCCGCGACGGGGAAGTGCCGCTCGTGATTCAGGAAACCGCGCCGAGGCTGCTGGATGTCTCTTCGCAAGCTGAAGCCGCGCGTCGCATTCTCAGCCAGCCGCTGACCATCAGTATCCCAAGTTATCGCGAAGGCGACCCCGGTCCGTGGACGTTCGATATTGTCGTCCTCGCCAATATGCTGTCGGTGGAAGTCGTGGAAACCAATGGCGTGACGGACATGCGCGTCGGTTTGGACCCGGCAGCTTTGCGCCCGACGTTGGAAGATCTCAAGGTGTTGGTGGATCGCAACCCGCAGAACGCGCGCTTCGTCTTCAACGACGGGGCCGGCGTGATCGAACCCATTGCCGCATCTGCTATTGGGCGCGTGATGGATGTGGAAGCCAGCATCACCGCCATCAACGAAGCGCTGTTGCGCGGCGAACATAACGTCAATCTGGTCGTCGCGGAGCAGGCACCCGCCGTGCAGGATACCGCCATCGGCTCGGAGTTGGGCATTGTGCAGCTGGTTGCGCAGCAGACGACCTACTTCTACGGTTCGAGCGAAGCGCGTATCCAGAACATCGTCACGGCGGCGGGTGAATATCATGGTTTGCTGGTCGCCCCCGGCGAGACGTTCTCGATGGGCAGCGTGCTTGGGGATGTCAGCCTTGAGAACGGCTATGCCGAAGCGCTCATCATCTACGGCGGACGCACCATCAAAGGTGTGGGCGGCGGCGTGTGTCAGGTCAGCACCACGTTGTTCCGTACGGTCTTCATGGCGGGCTTCCCGGTCGTGGAGCGTTATTCACACGCCTACCGCGTCTCTTATTATGAGATGGATGCCAGTGGTTCCATCGACACCCAATACGCCGGGTTGGACGCCACCGTCTACTTCCCACTGGTGGATTTCAAATTCAAGAACGATACACCATACTGGCTCCTGATGGAAACCTATGTCAACGTATCGGCACGCACACTGACGTGGAAGATCTACTCCACCGACGACGGGCGCAGCGTCACCTGGGAAACGACCGGGCTGCTGAACAAGGTCCCCGCACCCGAGCCGATCTTTGAAGAGAACCCCGATCTCGGCACGAACCAGATCAAGCAGGTCGATTATGCTGCCGAAGGCGCGGATGTCACCGTCACCCGTACAGTTTGGAAGGGCGGTTTGGTCTATCTTACCGACCAATTCCACACCCATTACGAACCGTGGGCGGCGATCTGCCAATACGGTCCCGGTTCAGACAGCCCCAAACAGCTGGCACGCAAGAACAAAATCTGTTTGGGGAGTTCCTAAACGGTCATTCACGCATGGTACAATCCTTTCCCGAACAAGGAGATATCATGGTCAGTAAAGAATTGCTTGAAATCCTGCGCTGTCCCAGCTGCGTACGCGAAAAAGAAGGTTTGCTTACCCTGCACAAAGACGCCTGGCTCATCTGCCAGGACTGCGGACGCAAATACCCCATTGTGGACGATATTCCCGTCATGCTGATCGACGAGGGTGACAAGTGGGTCAACACCGCGCAAGACGCCCTGCCCATCCCACCGCCCGAAAAGTAAAATGGAGTCCCTGCTCGCTGCACTCACCAGCGGGGACGATGAACGCGCAGAAGCCTCCATTTCCGCACTCGTGGAGATGGGAGAGGTGGCGCTCGCGCCCCTTTTGGATTTGGCGCATGCGCCTGACGCGGATACTCGCTGGTGGGCGATTCGCGCCCTTGCCGCATCGCCTCATACCCAGACGGAGAGCTTGATCCCCCATTTGAGCGACCCCTCGCCGGAAGTGAGAGCCGCTGCCGCGTTAGCCTTGTGTGCTCACCCCGGTGAAGAAGCCATCGAAGCCCTGATCAAAACCCTGGGCGACGAAGATTCGCTCACCGCCGGGCTGGCAGGAACGGCTCTGGTGAAGATCGGTTCCCCGGCAGTGCCGGGTCTGCTCGAGGTCATGAAAGATGCGCGGAACGGAATCCGCATCCCCGCTTTGCGCGCCCTGGGCGAGATCCGCGATCACCGCGCCATCCCCATCATGATGAAATGCCTGAACGATGAAAACGAGTCCGCTGTCATCCAATATTGGGCGCAGCAGGGCTTGGAACGACTTGGGCTGGATATGGTATATATTAAGCCTTGAGGTTTTTGCAAAAAATGACTGAATTTCTAAAGAACATGAAAATCGGCAAGCCGTCCGTCAAAGCGATGGTCTTTTGGGGTGTGGCGCTTGCGTTGGCAGTGACCGTATACATCGTCATTGGCAACTTTGTCCAATGCTGGACGTTCACCGACCTGCCGGGTATCCCGCCTGCCAGTTGCGGTCTCACAGCAGAAGAGGGCGGTTTTACTGTCAATGAAGAAGGCACGCCGATAGCCGAGGCATTGCCGCCCACACCGCAGATCATTCCCGAAGCGAACATGCCGCCCGCTTGGGACGGCGCCAGCCGTATCAACATCCTGTTCATCGGCATGGATGCCCGTGACCTGGAGGAGAATACCGGTCCGCCGCGTTCCGACTCGATGATCCTGTTTACCATCGACCCCGTCAGTAAGACAGCTGGCATGTTGTCCATTCCGCGCGATATGTGGGTCAATATTCCCGGCTTTGGGTACAGCCGCATCAATACTGCATATCCCAGCGGAGAAGGTTCGCAATTGCCCGGCGGCGGACCGGGGCTGGCGATGAAGACGGTTTCCCAGTTCCTTGGCGTCCCCGTTGATTATTACATCCAGGTCGATTTCAACGTCTTCACCATCATGGTAGATGAACTCATTAAGATCGGTGGATGTCTTCAAGTCTACCCGAATGAAAATATGATCCTTGACCCCATCGGTTCAGGAACGGACAAGGTCCGGCTGACCACGGGTGGTTACCGTGATTTGTGCGAAGGCTGGAAGGTTCTGGCGTATGCGCGTAATCGCAAAACCTCCGGAGGCGATGCCGACCGCGCCCGCCGCCAGCAGGAGATCGTCCTTGCTTTGCAGAAGATCATCTTCGCCCCGGAAAACTTCCCCACATTCATTGCGCGCGCATCCACACTTTACAAACGGCTTGGAAGCGGCATCAAAACCAACTTGACCTTCGACGACGCGCTTCAGCTGGCAGTCCTCGGCAGGGATATTTCCCCAAGCAGCGTCAAGACCGGTGTGATCGATCCGCAGCAGGGAATGGCGGTCTTCGACAACACAACCCTCAATGGGCAAGATGCCAGCATCCTGAAACCCATCATGGACAAGGTGCGCATCCTGCGCGATGAGATCTTTACCACCACGGGTCCCGCCAGCCCGCTGGCTCAGGGAGATGCCGCCGCATTGATGCAGCAGGAAGAGGCGCGTGTTCGGGTCATGGATGGCACGTTCACACCCGGCCTCGACCAACGTGCAGGAGCGGTCTTCCAATCTTATGGCATGAATGTGACCGAAGTGGCTGCCTCGCCCGAATCCTACAGCCAGACTCTCATCATTGTGTATGGACCCAAACTGTATACCGTCAAATGGCTGCAAAGCACATTCGGGATCACAGCCCGGCAGATCCGCTTCATCCCCGACCCGAACCAGACCGTGGATATCGAGATTCGTCTTGGATCGGATCTTGCGGGAAGCATCCCATAAAAACGGATAAAAAATCAGCCCCTTCAAGTGAAGGGGCTGTTGCTTTTAATTAACCGTTCAGCGTACCGCGGAACCAGTCACCGATCAGCCAGTATTTGAAATCCTGTCCCTGATTGCACTGGATGCCTGCGTAAACCCCATATACCAGGGCAACAAGCGGCATGGCGCTGACGACACAAGCCACCGGAATACACAGCAGACCGATGAGCACCGCGCTCAGTGTGCCAGTGATCGCCCACACAATGCCTGTTAGTACCCCGCCCCCGACCCACCAAATAAGTTGGAAGATCAACCCTTGCAATGACTGATACGCCACATAGCGTGAACGGTCTTTGTACATGAAATAGATCACCAATGGCACAACAGGTCCCAGGACGCCGGAAAATAAATTTGCCAACACGCCCAGGTGTGCCAGCATTGCCCATTGACGTTCCTCCTGCGGGGTGAGTGGGGCAGGGGTAGATTGCGGAAATTGTTCGTTCATGGCATTCTCCTTTTCAATATCAGCGAGTCTATCACGCTTAATACGCGATACTTCGTGCAAGAGTTGCAAGGTATAGAAAAGAAAAGACCCGCGCTTTTGCGCGGGTCTAAACTCATGCTTCCAAAAATGGGATTACGCCCAGCCCTGGTTGCGGATGAAGTCGCTGATGACCGGGATGCGGACGTCCTGTCCCTGATACGCCTGATACGCCCACCAGAACATGACGAGGAAGAGGATACCACCACAACCGAGCGTGACGGTGGAAATGATGGTCAACGCGACGGTCGCGACGATGGACTGCACGGCATTGAACTTAACATAAGGACGATTTTTCTTGTCTTCCATGAAAAGAACAACAATGGCAATGAGCGGGATGATGTAACCTAACATCGACCACAGTTTATCGTCCTGAGAGACGTCAGACATGGGTGCTTGAGACATGGGTTTATTCCTCCGAATAAGTTGGTTTTGGATTTGCAGTATTTTACAACCAATCCACTCAATGTGCAACCAACGACCTTCACCCAATGGTACTGTTTATCACAACCACAACGATCATTTAGAACGAGGTAAAATTTGCACATGACCATTCGAGTTGTCTTCATGGGGTCGCCAGATTTTGCACTGTCTACCCTGCGATCTCTTGCAAAAAATTATCAGGTTGTGGGTGTCGTCACCCAGCCAGATCGTGGCTCGGGGCGCGGACGTGAACTCAAAGCGCCGCCGGTTAAACTGCTGGCGCAGGAATTGAACATCCCCGTCATGCAGCCGCAGAAATTGCGTGAGCCCGAAGCCATGCAGCAACTACAAGCATGGAACCCTGACCTCATTGTCGTGGCTGCCTTTGGGCAGATCCTCAAAAAAGAGGTGTTGGAGATGCCAAAGTACGGCTGCATCAATGTCCACGCATCCCTGCTTCCGCGTTGGCGCGGAGCGGCGCCCATCAATGCCGCCGTCCTCGCAGGGGATGAAGAGACCGGTGTGACCATCATGAAAATGGACGTGGGACTCGATACCGGTTCCATGCTGGCGATGAAAAAAATCCGTATCAAACCAGACGATACAGCGGGTTCACTCTTCGAGGCGTTATCCACTCTCGGAGCGGACCTTCTTATTGAAACCCTGCCCGCCTACATGGACGGCAAACTCACGCCGCAGCCTCAACCCGAAGAGGGTGCAACCTACGCGCCTATGCTCAAAAAGGAAGATGGCTTGCTCGATTTCACCCAAACCGCCGTGGATTTGGAACGCCGCGTCCGTGCGATGAACCCGTGGCCCGGCGCGTGGTTCGAATGGAATGGCGCACCGCTCAAGGTTCACAAGACGCATGTGGGGCAGGGCAAGGCTGAGGCGGGCAAAAGGCTCATAGAGCAGAATCAACCCGCAGTCGGGGCGGGAGGCGGGGTCTTAATCCTCGACGAAGTGCAGCCGCCGGGGAAAAAGCCGATGAATGGAAAATCCTTTTTGGCGGGCGCGCGTAACTGGCTTGATTAACTCAGGCGGGATATTCTGCTTTTACGATCTCGATAAATTTTTTGGCGAGGAAGGATAGGGTCCGCTCGGCGTGGGTGGCGGCGGCAATTTTACGCTGCGGCACGGCTCCGTTGAGCGGACGATAATTAACTTGCTGGCTCTTATCGCTGAGCGCCAACGCGCGGGGGACAAGCGAAACACCCAAACCGATTTCAACACAATTTTTAACCGTGGTAAGTTGCGAAGTATCGCAGACGATCTTTAATTCAAGGTTTTGCCGATGGCAGAACGATTGCACCTGTTCGCCGAGGCAGTGCATTTCGCTCAGCGCAATGAAGGGGAAGTCATCGAGTTCTTTGACGTGGATGGATGTGCGAGTGATGAAATCGTTCTCTTTTGCAGATGCGACCAACAGTGGTTCGGTCAATAATTCCTGCGTACGGATGAGACGGTGATGGATCGGCATACTGGTGATACCCACATCCAGTTTTCCGTCCAACAGGTTGCGGACGATGGTTTCGGTGAGGTCCTCTTGTACGGTGAGGCGGGCGTTGGGAAATTCCTGGCTGAAACGTTGGATGACGCGCGGCAGGACAAAAGGCGCAATGGTGGGAATGAAGCCAACATTGAGCAAGCCGTGACCGGCATCTGCATTTTGATTGAGCGTGTGTTTGATGTCTTGTAGGTCGCTGAGGATGCTGACGGCGCGCGGCAGCAGGGTGCGCCCGGCGTCTGTGAGAACGACTTTGCGGGGCAGACGGTCGAAGAGCGGTTCGCCCAACTCCTGCTCCAGTTTTTGGATCTGCTGACTGAGCGAAGGCTGGGCGATGTTACAGCGTTCGGCAGCACGGCTGAAACTTCCCGTTTCGGCGACGGCTACAAAGTAGGTTAACTGGTGAATTTCCATTGATTTTTGCTATAGGCTCTTTCTATTGCGTTTATAGGATTTCTATATTTTACATCTATAACCCAGAGTTATACAATGAAATCAGAAAATTTGACATATCCTATGTTTTGATCATCACAAGGAGAGTAACCAATGAGTGACGAAAGCAAATGCCCAGTGACCGGACACGCCGGTATGACCTCCGCCAGCCGAGGACAATCCAACCGCGACTGGTGGCCCAATCAACTGAACCTGAACATTTTGCACCAACACGCCCCGGCATCCAACCCGATGGGCGCAGATTTTAATTACGCGGAAGAATTCAAGAAACTTGACCTTGCCGCAGTCAAAAAAGACCTGGCTGACCTGATGACCAACTCGCAAGAATGGTGGCCTGCGGATTGGGGACACTATGGCGGCTTGATGATCCGCATGGCGTGGCACAGTGCCGGAACCTATCGCACCGGCGACGGGCGCGGCGGCGGTGGAACGGGCAATCAGCGTTTTGCGCCGGTCAATAGTTGGCCCGATAACATCAACCTCGACAAGTCGCGCCGCTTGCTCTGGCCCATCAAAAAGAAATATGGCAACAAACTCTCGTGGGCAGACTTGATGATTCTTGCTGGCAATGTCGCGCTCGAATCGATGGGTTTCAAGACCTTCGGCTTCGGCGGCGGACGTGCCGACATTTGGCAGCCCGAAGAAGATATCTACTGGGGCAACGAAGAAACCTGGCTCGGCGATAAACGCTACAGCGGTGAACGCGACCTCGAAAATCCGCTCGCTGCCGTGCAGATGGGTCTGATCTACGTCAACCCGGAAGGACCCAACGGCAATCCCGACCCCGTCGCTTCTGGGCGCGATGTGCGTGAGACCTTCGCCCGCATGGGTATGAACGATGAAGAGACGGTTGCGCTTGTCGCAGGCGGTCACACCTTTGGCAAGGCGCATGGCGCAGGCGACCCCGCCTTGGTCGGGCGCGAACCCGAAGCCGCTCCGCTGGAGGAAATGGGATTGGGCTGGAAGAACAGCCTCGAAAGCGGCAAGGGCTTCCACACCACATCCAGCGGCATTGAAGGCGCGTGGAAACCGAACCCTACAAAATGGGATATGGGCTACTTCGATGTGCTTTTCGGCTATGAATGGGAATTGGTCAAAAGTCCGGCTGGCGCACAGCAGTGGACGCCCAAGAACTGCAAACCCGAACACATGATCCCCGATGCGCACGACCCCTCGAAGAAATTCCCGCCGATGATGACCACGGCTGACCTCTCGTTGCGCTTCGACCCGATCTACGAACCGATCTCGCGCCGCTTCCACGAAAATCCTGAAGCCTTTGCCGATGCCTTTGCTCGCGCCTGGTTCAAACTGACTCACCGCGATATGGGACCCAAAGTCCGTTATCTCGGTGCGGAAGTGCCCACTGAAGATTTGATCTGGCAGGACCCGTTGCCCGCAGTGGATCATCCGTTGGTGACGAAGAAGGATATTGCGACTCTCAAAGCCAAGATTCTGGATTCGGGTCTTTCTACGCCGGAACTTGTTTCAACCACCTGGGCATCTGCCTCCACCTTTAGAGGGTCCGATAAGCGTGGCGGTGCCAATGGTGCGCGCATTCGTCTGGCTCCGCAAAAGGATTGGGACGTGAATCAGCCCGCGCAACTGGCGAAGGTTCTATCCACGCTCGAAGCAATCCAACAGGATTTCAACAGCGCACAGAAAAAAGGCAAGAAAGTTTCACTAGCAGATTTGATCGTGCTGGGCGGTTGTGCCGCAGTAGAAGCAGCGGCGAAAGCAGCAGGTTACGAAGTGGAAGTTCCCTTCACCCCCGGGCGCGTGGATGCGTTGCAGGAGCAGACCGATGTGAATTCGTTTGCCGTGCTCGAACCCGAAGCCGATGGTTTCCGCAATTACCAGAAGACGACCTACTCTGTCTCTGCCGAAGAAATGCTGGTGGACAAGGCTCAACTGCTCACCTTGAGCGCCCCTGAAATGACCGTGCTTATTGGCGGCTTGCGTGTGCTTGGTGCGAATGTCGACGGCTCACAGCATGGCGTCTTCACCAAACAGCCCGGCAAACTGACCAACGATTTCTTCGTCAACCTGACGGATATGGGCGTGCAATGGCACCCTGAAAACGAAGATGCCCAAGTGTTCAAAGCCCATGACCGCAAGACCGGCGAAGTCCGCTGGACCGGCTCTCGTGTGGATCTGGTTTTCGGTTCCAACTCACAGTTGCGCGCATTGGCGGAAGTCTATGCACAGGATGATGCGAAAGAAAAGTTCGTGCATGATTTTGTTGCGGCATGGAACAAGGTCATGAACCTCGATCGGTTCGATCTCGCTTAACTGGATCGACGGCAATATAAAACTCGTTGCCCCTAATTAATATGGGACGCTGACGAGCGCGAATGGACGCGGAAAAGGATTGAAAGATCCGCGTTCTCAGCGTTCATCCGCGTCCTATTTTGCTCTTAAGAACTTTTTTTAATTTTGGGGCGAGTGATGTGTTTTGTTTTACAATATTAGATAATCTCTTTTCTGGAGCGTTCAAGATGACCAAATATGTCGGTGCAATTGACCAGGGCACGACCAGCACTCGTTTTATCATTTTCGATCATGGCGGCAATGTGGTTGCCGTGGACCAAAAGGAACATCAACAGATCTACCCCAAGCCCGGCTGGGTGGAGCATGATGCACTCGAGATTTGGGCGCGTACGCAGGAAGTGATCGCGGGAGCATTGTCAAAAAGCGGACTTTCTTCCGCCGACATCGCCTCTATTGGTGTGACCAATCAGCGCGAAACGACACTGGTGTGGGATAAGGAAACGGGGGAGCCGGTCTACAATGCCATTGTCTGGCAGGATACCCGGACAGACGCAATCATTTCAAAATTTGCCAAAACAGGCGGACAAGATCGGTTTAGAAAGAAGACTGGTCTGCCGCTTGCCACGTATTTCTCCGGTCCCAAGATCAAGTGGGTGTTGGATAATGTCAAAGGCGCAAAAGAACGCGCCAAAAAGGGACAGTTGCTCTTTGGCAACATGGACACTTGGATCATCTGGAAACTGACCGGCAAACATGTCACCGATGTGACCAATGCCTCGCGCACGATGTTGATGAACTTGAAAACCCTCGACTGGGACGCGGATATTTTGAAGGGGATGGGCATTCCACGCTCCATGCTGCCGGAGATCAAGTCCTCTTCTGAGGTGTATGGCTATGTAGCGGCAGGATCGCCTTTGCGCGGCGTGCCCGTCGCAGGCGATTTGGGCGACCAGCAGGCGGCACTTTTTGGGCAGACCTGCTTCAAGGCAGGTGAGGCGAAGAACACCTACGGCACTGGCTGCTTCATGTTGATGAACACCGGCAAAAAACCTGTCCAAAGCAAAGCGGGACTTCTCACCACACTTGGCTACAAGATCGGTGATGCGGATGCGGTGTATGCGTTGGAAGGCTCGATTGCAATTACAGGAGCGCTGATTCAGTGGCTGAGAGATAACTTGGGGCTGATCCAATCGTCAGCGGAGGTGGAGGCGTTGGCGAAATCCGTCGATGATAATGGCGGCATCTTCTTTGTCCCTGCCTTCAGTGGGTTATATGCCCCGTACTGGAAATCCGATGCGCGCGGCGTGATCGTGGGGATGACCCGTTACGTCAACAAAGGGCATATTGCCCGCTCGGCGCTCGAAGCCACGGCATACCAAACCCGCGAAGTGCTGGACGCGATGGAAAAGGACTCAGGCGTGAAACTCCGCGCATTGAAAGTTGACGGCGGCATGGTCTTCAACGAATTGCTGATGCAGTTCCAGTCAGATATTTTGAACGTGCCCGTGGTGCGTCCGAAAGTGGCGGAGACAACCGCCCTCGGTGCGGCATATGCGGCGGGGCTTGCCGTCGGTTTTTGGAAAGATACCGATGAATTGAAAAAGAACTGGGGGCAGGATAAAGAATGGAAGCCGAACATGCCCGCCAAAACCCGTGCGGGTTTATACTCAGGCTGGAAGAAAGCGGTCACCCGCACATTTGATTGGATCGAATAAAAAAATAATTGAACGTTACAGGTTGAACGTTTCAAGTTTTTTAAACCTGTATCCTTCAACCTTGAACCTGGAACTCACATGAACCGAACCGAAATTCTCTCCTCGCTCAAAGCAAACCCGCAGGTGTCTGTGCTGATCGTTGGCGCGGGCATCAACGGCATTGGAACCTTCCGCGATCTGGCATTGAACGGTGTGGATGTACTGCTCATTGATAGGGGGGATTTTTGCTCCGGCGCCAGTGCGGCGTCCTCGCACATGGCACACGGTGGAATTCGTTACCTCGAGAATGGCGAGTTTCGTCTGGTGCGTGAGGCGGTCAAAGAACGCAATCGCATGATCCAGAATGCGCCGCACATTGTCAAACCGCTGCCGACCACCATTCCCATGTTCAAATATTTTTCGGGGTTGTTCAACGCGCCGCTCAAATTTTTGGGCTGGCTCGATAAACCCTCCGAACGTGGTTCGGTCATCATCAAATTGGGGTTGATGATGTACGACGCCTACACCGGCGCACAACGCACGGTTCCGCGCCATGCGTTCTATTCCCAAAAAGAGTCGCTGTCTCGTTGGAAGCACTTGAACCCTGAGATCGTCAACACAGCGGTGTATTATGACGGCTTGATTTCGAACCCCGAACGCCTTGCTTTGGAGATCATGTTGGACGCGGAATTGGACAGCCCCAATTCGCGCGCTTTGAACTATGTCAGTTTAGTCGGCGGGCAAAAGGATACGGTCATTCTGCGTGATGAATTGACTGACGAGACGTACGAAGTGCGCCCGAATTTGCTCATCAATGCAGCCGGTCCGTGGATCGACTTCGCCAATCACAGCCTGGGTTTATCCACCCGTTACATCGGCGGGACAAAGGGTTCGCATCTCGTTGTGGATCATCCCGAACTGCGCGAGACCATCGGCGAGAACGAGTTTTTCTTTGAAAACAAGGATGGGCGGATCGTGCTGCTCTTCCCGTTGTACGACCGCGTATTGATCGGCACGTCAGACATCAAGATCGAACATCCCGACGAAGCCCGCTGCACAGAAGAAGAGGTGGATTATTTCATTGAGATGATCGGACGCGTCTTCCCATCCATCAAGTTGACGCGCGAACAAATCGTCTTCCGGTTCACAGGGGTTCGTCCGCTTCCAGGTGTGAATACGAAGACCACCGGGCAGATCAGTCGCGACCATCACATTGAAGTATTGAGCGGCGATTGGACCAACCTGAACTTCCCCGTTTATTCCCTTGTTGGCGGCAAATGGACCTCCTTCCGTGCCTTTGCGGAAGAGGTTGCAGACAAGACCATGCAATTCCTCGGCGTCAGACGCAACAAAACGACGCAGGAATTGCCCATTGGCGGCGGACGAAATTATCCGCGTACCAACGAAGAGCGTGCTAAATATATGAATGGTCTCTCTGCCTGGACGGGGCTTTCCCGCGAACGGCTTGAGGTCCTCTTTGAACGATATGGTACGCGTGCAGAGACGATCGCTGAGTTCATGAAGCGCGGTACGGATGTGGCTCTCGAATCGCTGCCTGATTATTCCAGGCGTGAGATCATGTTTCTCGCACAATACGAAAAGGTCAGTCACCTCGACGATGTTTTGCTGCGCCGAACCATGGTCGCCATGCTTGGTAAATTGACCCGCGCCGCTTTGGCTGAGATCGCAGATGTGGTGCAGGAGGCGCTCGGTTGGAGTTTGGAGCAGAAAAATGCCGAAGTGGAACGAACGCTCCGCTTATTGTCAGACAGGCATGGGGTCCGTGTGTGAACCGAAAGGGGGCGGCATCCGGCGCATGGTAAAATCCTCCCGATGTCTTCCAGAAAAAGATCCAAACTCAAAATAGACCTTGTCATCCCGGTTTACAACGAAGCCGAGGCGATCGAAAGGACATATGCAGACATCCGCCATGTGGTGGATGTTCTGCCCTATGAGTTTAACTTCATCTATGTGGATGACGGTTCAAGCGACGGGACGGTGGATACGCTTCGAGGGATCGCGGCGAACGACCCGAGAGTGACCCTGCTCCAGCTGAGCCGAAACTTTGGGCATCAGGCGGCGCTGACGGCGGGGATGGATGCGTCGCAGGGCGATGTGATGATTTCCCTCGACGGCGACGGGCAGCATCCGCCGGATATGCTCCCGAAGATGATCGATCTCATCCAGCAGGGATACGATGTTGTGCAAGCCCAGCGCATCGAAGACGAGCGCGCAATGTCGTTCAAAAAAGTCACCTCGAATTTTTTCTATTGGCTGATCAACAATATCAGCGGCACACGGGTGGTGCAGGGTGCGGCTGATTTCCGCGCGCTTTCGCGCAACGCCTTGGATGGTGTGCGTTCGATGCACGAGTATCATAGATTTTTACGCGGCATGATCTCATGGATGGGATACAACAGCATCATTCTGCCGTATCATGAACCGGCGCGGATCGCAGGCAGGTCGAAATACTCGCTTGGGAAGATGCTTCGTCTTGCATCCGATGCGATCTTTTCCTTCTCGCTTGCGCCGTTGTACATTGGGCTTAGCTCCGGGTTGGTTTTTCTCTTTTTGGCGGGCGGGCAGATGGTGTATGTACTCTCGTTCTGGCTGACCGGCAATACTCAAAACCTGGAGCCGGGCTGGAGTTCATTGATGGGGGTGTTGCTGATCGCGAGCGGTATCATTATGATCCTGTTGGGCTTCATTGGCGTGTATGTCGGCTACATTTTTCAGGAAGTCAAACGCCGCCCAATCTATCTCTTAAAGGGGAACACGCCTGATGACGGAAAATAAGCAAAAACTGTTTTTCATCACGTTACTGCGGCACGGGGAATCGGTGGGCAATGCCGAGTCTCGCTGGCAGGGGCAGGCAGATTTTCCGTTGACAGATAGGGGACGCGAACAAGCGCGTGCTCTGGCGGCACGTTGGCTGCGTGAAAAGGTGCAATTTGACCATGTGATCTCCAGCCCGCTTTCGCGTGCGAGAGAGACAGCAGAGATCATCGCTTCAGAACTGAACCTGAAAGTGGAACATGAACCTTTGTGGCTTGAGCGGGACAATGGGGAGTTCTCCGGTTTGACCGCGCAGGAAGTACGCCAGAATTTTTCGCACCCCGATTTTTATTCGCCGTACGACCCGGTCGGCTCGGACGGTGAGGGTGATTGGGAACTTTTCCTGCGGGCAGGGCAGGCATTGCACAGCCTGCTCAAGCGTGAACCGGCACGATATTTAATCGTTTCGCATGGTGGGCTGTTGAATCAATTTATGCACGCCGTGGTGGGTGTGGCACCGCAGGCGAACAATGCCGGTACGCGCTTCCGCTTTGGGAATACGGCATTTGCTCAACTGGTGTATTTCCCCAACCAGCATCGCTGGGCAATCGACCGGATCAATGACCATGCTCATTGGCCCGACACGGATTAGTCCGTGTTAAATTAAATCTACTTCATCCCCTGGAACTTTTAATATCTCATGACTCTTCCTTCCAATTTCTCTGAAATGAAATTTCTCGTCTTCGGCGCGGGCGCCATCGGGACGTATATTGGCGGTTCTCTTGCCCTGGCTGGACACCAGGTTGTGTTTGTCGAGCAGCCAAAAATGGTAGCGGAACTCCGCGCGAAAGGCTTGCGACTTGACCTGACCATTGATGAACGCCGCAAGACGAAGGATGCCCATTTGTTGGATCCGCGCTCGTTCGTGATCGAACCGTCATTGGAAGAGGCGTTAAAGTTCGGTCCGTTCGATGCGGCGATTTTCGCCTTGAAATCCTTCGATGCCGACGCTGCGATGGAGGGCTTGAAGCCATTCGCTGAGAAACTTCCGCCTATTGTCTGTCTCTCCAATGGGGTGGAGAATGAGGTCATCATTGCGAAAACCCTCGGTGCGGATAAGGTCATTTACGGGACGGTCACTTCTGCCATCGGTCGGCGAGGACCCGGAGACATTGTGCTCGAAAAATTGCGGGGTGTTGGCATTGCGGCGGGACATCCGCTCTCGGAGAAATTGGTCAGCACGTTCGATCAAGGGTTTCTCAATTGCCGTTTGTATCCGCACGCCTTGAGCATGAAATGGTCGAAGATGCTGACCAACCTCGTGGCGAACCCTACTTCTGCGATTCTGGATCTGACCGCCGCGCAGGTATTTGCCAACAAGGACCTGTACAAGGTCGAGATCGACATGTTGAAGGAATGTCTTGCTGTGATGAAGGCAATGGGTCTCGATGTGGTAGACCTGCCCGGTACACCCGTCAAGGCACTGGCGTTTGCCACCAACCTTCCGCTTTGGCTTTCCAGACCATTGCTTTCGCGGGCGGCGGGCGGCGGACGCGGCGGTAAAATGCCATCCTTTCATATTGATTTGCATTCCGGGCGCGGCAAAAGCGAAGTGGAGTATCTGCATGGAGCCGTTGTCCGCGAGGGAGAGGCGCACGGGATTCCCACGCCGGTCAATAAGGTGCTGACCGAAACCCTGCTTGCTCTGACGAATGGAAAAATTTCGCTTGAAGAGTTTGCGGGAAAACCTGAAAAACTATTGTCGAAATTAAAATAATTCTGATAACCAATGAACCACACAACGTGATAAGCCATTATCCATCGTTCGCAGCGTAGTGTTCCATGTCTATTCAAATCACCCAACCCAACCCAACAGTACAAATTCACTTGCCCAACGGCAAGACGCTTACCGGTCCGCGTGGGACGAAAGTGGGGGATTTCCTCGCACAGGTACAGGAGGATTTCTCCGCGCCGGTCGTTGCGGCGATCATCAACAACGAGATCCATGAACTGACCTACCCGATCCACATCGAATCGAATTGCACACCCATCACCATGGATTCTGCGGATGGCGCACGCATCTACCGGCGTTCGCTGGTCTTTCTTCTTGAAATGGTCTTTGCTCAAAAATTTACAAGCGGACGGTTGAACATTGACCATTCGGTTTCGTCCGGCGGATTCTATTGCGAGGTCAAGGAACGCGACCCGCTCACCGGAGATGAGATCCGCGCGCTTGAACAGGAGATGAAGAAGATCATCGTCGAAGACCATCCCTTTGAGCGGCGTGAGATTCCCATTCAAGAGGCGGTTGAATATTTCGCTGACCGCGGCTACGAGGATAAACTGCGTCTTTTCAAACATCGCCGCAAGGAATATCTCACGGTTTACAATTTCAACGGACAGATGGATTACATGCATGGGTACATGGTTCCATCCACCGGGTATTTGAAATGGTTCAGCCTCAAAAAGGTCAACGGCGGGGTTATT
>DDSH01000017.1:0-46182 GCA_002343775.1 Anaerolineales bacterium UBA2395 | reverse complement strand
CAAACATCGCCGCAAGGAATATCTCACGGTTTACAATTTCAACGGACAGATGGATTACATGCATGGGTACATGGTTCCATCCACCGGGTATTTGAAATGGTTCAGCCTCAAAAAGGTCAACGGCGGGTTTATTCTTCAATTTCCGCGCCGACATGCGCCCACGCAACTTGAGCCGTTGGGCGAATACCCAAAACTATTGAAGTCCTTCCGTCAGTACGGTGACTGGCTCGAAACCATGCGCATCGACAGCGTCGGCGCGCTCAATGACGCCATCGAGTCGGGACGCGCCGATGAATTGGTGCTCGTCTCCGAGGCGCTGCACGAGCAGAACGTCTCCGATATTGCCCAGCAAATTTTCGAGAAAAAATCACGCATCATTTTGATCGCTGGTCCATCGTCCTCGGGCAAGACCACGTCCTCCCGCCGTCTCGCCATCCAACTGTTGGCGCGCGGAATTTCGCCGTATCCGCTCGAACTCGACCATTATTTTGTCGACCGCGATGCCACCCCGCTGGACGAGAATGGTCAACACGATTTCGAGTCGCTTGGTGCGCTCAACCTGAAACGACTCGGTGAAGACATCGAAAAACTTCTCAGCGGTGAAAAAGTTCAACTTCCGAGATTCAACTTCAAGTCGGGAAGAAGCGAAGAAGGGGATGTGATCCAATTGAAGCAGGGGCAGCCGCTCATCCTCGAAGGGATTCACGGCATGAACCCTCGCCTCATCCCGGACCGTTGGTCGGATTCTGCTTTCAGGCTGTATGTCTCCGCCTTGACCCAACTCAACCTCGACCGGCACAATCGCGTTTCCACCACCGATACACGACTCATCCGCCGCATTGTGCGCGATGCGCGTGAGCGCGGTTATTCGGCGCAGGCGACCATCTCGCGCTGGGAGTCGGTGCGGCGCGGTGAGAAGCGGCATATCTTCCCATACCAGGAAAATGCGGATGTGATGTTCAACTCGGCGCTGGTGTTCGAACTGGCGGCGTTGAAACCGCTGGCTGAACCGTTGCTGCGGCAAGTGCCCTATAACGCGCCGGAGTACATTGAAGCGCGGCGGCTGCTGGCATTCCTCGATTGGTTCCTGCCGCTGGATGCAACCCTGGTGCCCGGTAATTCGATAGTGCGCGAGTTTTTAGGCGGTTCGAGTTTGAAGGAGTTTAAGATCTGGCGGGGATAAATTGATGCGTGAGATGAACGCAGATTCACTCGGATTTTTTATGGCTTCCGTCAGGAATCCGTTATCTGCGGTTAGAAAGTGCTGCTCATTTCACGTTATCTTTTCAGGATCGCTTCGATCTGTTGTAATTCTTCTGCTGAAAAATTCAGGTTGTTTAACGTTCCCACCGCATCTTCGATCTGGCTGACTTTGCTCGCGCCGATCAGCACGGAGGTCATCTCTTCGTGACGTAGAACCCATGCCAGCGCCATTTGTGCGAGGGACTGCCCACGTTGCTGCGCGAGAGCGTTTAGATCCTGTACCCTGGCGATCTTGTCATCGGTGATGTGCGCCGGTTTAAGGAATCCGTGCGCCTTGGATGCGCGTGAACCTTCCGGGATGCCGCCGAGGTATTTATCGGTCAGCAGACCTTGAGCCAGTGGGGAGAAAGCGATGCAGCCAATCCCTTCTTCTTTCAGCGCTTGCAGCAGACCGTCCTCCACCCAGCGATTGAACATGCTGTAGACCGGCTGGTGAATGAGACAAGGCGTACCGAGCCGACGCAGGATTTGCGCAGCTTCGCGGGCTTTGTCGGCGGGATAGTTCGAGATGGCTGCGTAGAGCGTACGTCCGCTGCGGACGATGAAATCGAGCGCCTGCATGGTCTCTTCGAGCGGGGTTTCCGGGTCGGGGCGGTGATGATAGAAAATATCCACGTAATCCAACCCCATGCGTTTGAGGCTTTGGTCGAGGCTGGCGACGAGATACTTGCGCGAGCCCCAATCGCCGTAGGGACCGTCCCACATGGTGTAGCCTGCTTTGGATGAAATGATGAGTTCGTCGCGGTAATTCTTCAAATCCTTAGCCAATAGCTGCCCGAAGGTTTCCTCCGCTGAGCCGGGAGGCGGACCGTAATTGTTGGCAAGATCAAAGTGAGTGATGCCGAGGTCAAAGGCACGTAAAACCATTGCACGGCTGTTGGAATACGTGTCCACGCCGCCGAAGTTATGCCACAAACCCAGCGAGACGGCGGGGAGTTTCAACCCGCTGCGACCCGAGCGGCGGTATTGCATGGATGTATAACGGGATTCAGATGGGAGATAGTTCATCAGGTGGAAGTCCTTAGATTACATAGATCATCAATGCGACCAGCACACCCGCCGTGCCGCATAAAAAATTGACCCAGTCGTTTGTCATCCATTTCCAGCCGCGGACATGGACGGTGGGTGTGCCGCAGGAATGCAGCGGGTGCTTCTCGGTCTCTTTTTTGTCGGTGGGGCAGTAATACATGGCTTGCACTGTTGCTCCGAGAAAAGAGTCGAAGAGGGAGCCGGCAAGCCCGGCAATGGTGACCAGCGGAAGGAGGAACCAGTTGCCAGTCAATAAGGATGCAAGCAACGCGATCAGCCCAGACCCGGTCAATGAGGCGAGAGTCCCGAAGAGTGAGATGCCGCCGGAAGTCCCTTTTTCGACGGTCTTTCTCAAGTCTGTGATCAGGCGCGGCGGGTGCGGGTTGAGCACGCCGAGTTCGGTTGCCCAGGTGTCGGCGTTGACAGCAGCCAACGAAGCGGCGAATCCGATCCAGGTCCAGGGTTGCTGCGGAAAGAAAAAACCAAGCGCGGCAAAGAGGGTGGCGAGTCCGCCGTTGGCGAGGACTTGTCCGGCGTCGCGTTCATGTCCTTTTGAAAACTTTTCATCGAGACCTCGTTTGCGTTTTTTGAAGGCACGGCTCAACGCGGAGGAGGTGATGAAGAAGGTGAGCAGAAGAACTGCCCATGAAAGGCCGCCGATCCCGAAGATGATGGTTCCGGTGACGGCGGCTGCGACGGCTCCGCTGGTGTTTAGGCTGCGGGCTTTGTAAGCCAGAAATGCGATGATGAGAGCGAGGATAAATCCGAGGAGTAGTTGCATGGACTATGTTGGAAGGTTTGAATGTTGAGATGTTGGAAGGTTTTAACTTGCGACTTGCAAACCTTCTAACTTTTAAACAGGTGTTGTGACGACGAAAAGCACTGCCAGCAAGAACAACAGACTGGTAAGCGTGCCGGAGCCCCAGACGATGAAGGCGAGGATGCGTTCGCGTTCCCAGCGGTAGAAATATAGCCCGGCAATCCAGCCTAAAACGGCAAGCAGAAGGCTCGCGACCGGAAAGATGATCAACTGCGAGGAAGGAACGATCTCGAACTCGCCCCCGGCGGCTTGCGGACCGAGTGCCACGTTTGGGGTGGTTGGAATAATGAGACTTGCCCAGATGAACAAACCAATGTTCAGAAATAACGCGGAAAGCCATAAATACCGCGCCAGTCCGCTTTCCCAGGCTTGTGTGACGACAAACGACGGGTAGACTGATTTCGCTTCTGCAGGGGCGAGACTGCCCATTTCGGTGGCGCGGGCGAAGGTTTGCGTCAACCCGGCGGGGTTTTCGGGTGAGATGACAAACACGCGCTTCGCCGTGGCGATGAGCAGAAGCTTTTTGCTATCTGAGGCGAGAAATTCAACCACGCCCAGATCGGGGTGACGGCGCATTCCGATCAGCCCGCCAGGCAACGGAAGATTCGGCAGCGTGAGCGGGGTTGTGAGGTCTTCGGCGGGGCGAATCCATTCGATGTCGCTGAGCGGAATATCCTCGAGCCGCAGCCCCCAGCGGATAAGCAGGCTGTCGCGGTCGATGTGATAGTCGGCGCGCCAGAGCGAATAGATGCGATACGCAAGGAATGGGATCGGCGCGAACGAGATCAGCGAGACCAGCAGGGCGATCAAAAAGACCGGTCCCACATCCACGCTTGACTGGCGGATAAATCCGAATACAGCGACCATCGCGAGTACGAGGATGATCACACTGTGGACGATCAGTCCATTGCGTTTGGGTGGGGGAAAATGCCCGGTTTTGTTATCCATGGACAGAGATGATGGTTTGATTTTGTATGGGATTAATCCAGATAAAGTTTTTTGATGAAGACGGTCTTGGGCTTTTCCTCGCGCAGGATCAGGTCAAGGGTCATGCCTTTTTCCAGCCCGTACCTCTCAGGCTGCCCGGGCAGTTTGAAGCGTTTTTCAAACGTTTCATTATTGAAGGAATATTCGATAACGGCATAATAGATATAGGCAGTACGCTTGCCATTCTGGCGAGGTTGAGATTTCCGTTCGGTGTGGGTCAGAGTGCCTTTCACGGTCATTCCATCGCGGAAGGTGGTCATGACCTGAATGTACTGAAAGGCGAGCCAAATGGCGCCCACGATACTTGCCCCAAAAAGGAAAATCGTACTGATGTTCAGCAAAAACGCCAGCGATACCCCGGACTGGATCAGCGACATGACGATGGCGAAGATCGGTATCACCGTCAGAGCGAGTGCAAATTGAAAATTCCTATCGTGAGAAATGATCTTGCCGAATGTTGGAATTGGTTGTTCCATGGATCTCTCCTGCTTGAAATCGCCATTCTACCATGCAGAAAATTACAACATATCTCGAATGGTTTGAATCACTTGTTCCAGTTGGATGAGTTGATTTTCGGCAGCCTTACGCGGCTTTAACTCAACAGCATTGGATTGCAAGCCGCGTTCGCCTACAGCCAAACGGATCGGAAGCCCGATCAGATCGGCGTCGTTGAACTTGACCCCGGCACGTTCATCGCGGTTGTCGAATAAAACCGAAACTCCCGCACTTTGCAGGGTATTGTAAATTTCCTCGGCTTTTTCTCCGGTGTTCATCGTCTTTCCGGGGACATGCATCAAATATACGGCAAAGGGTGAAGCAGAAACCGGCAGCGTTAAACCTTTGTCGTCATGATGCGTCTCGGCGAGGGCGAGCAAAATATTCCCAAACTCCAATCCGGTTTCTGTACGAAGCGCAATGGCACTGGAAACCGCCAGTGCATTTCCGCAATGGGCACAGGCATCGCCTGCCTTTGCTTGGGTCACATCTGCCACGATCTCTGCCGAATAATCGCGCGGGAGGTTGGTATTCAACAGATGATAGCCTGACTCATTTGCACCCGCCACAAGATTCTGTGACTGGGCAATGAGGTCGTCCACCACGATCAACGCTTCTTTCAACCCGATGGGGGAGGCATACCCCGGAACCGCACCTGCGCCGATAATTTCATCCTCCCTCGCCGCGCGGACGTCACCCACGAGTGCTTTCAATTTGGCTTCGCTCAACTGCATGTCACCGCGCACAACCACAAAGACGAATTTGCCGTCTGCGAGGCGGGTGTACATCAGGGCTTTGGCGGTCTTCTCTTTGGGCACATTGAGAAAATTGGCGAGCGCCTCAATCGTATGACAGTCCGGTGTCAGCACCTTTTCAAGGGGATGTTCCTCCTCGCGCGGGAGGGGTGTCTTTTTGAATTGTGCCAGCTCGAGCCGTGCCGTGTATTGACAGGCTGCGCAGTGGGCGATTTCCAAATCTCCGGTGGAAAGTGGAAAGTAGGTTTCGTGGTCGTTGTGAAGGAGCGGCAGGGAAAGATGAAAGAGGAAAGAAGAATCGCTGGAAAGATTCTTTAGCCGTTCAATCATCTGCTCCCCGAGCGGCAACCATTCATTTTCGCGGGTCAAATATCCCGCACGGACGAGCCACCCGAAGCCTTGCGTGCGTGCATTGTTGGGAAAGTCCCGTTGGGTTTGAATTTTGAGGTCGGTGTATTTCATGGCATTTGTCGGGACAGGGATTGCCCCTGTCCGCTCCCTCTTGAATGAGATTTCCAAAAAAGGGCGACCGTGAGGGTCGCCCTTACATTACTGTGTTTCGGTCTTTTTCTTGCGTTGCAATTTCTGCGTTGACTCTGTCACCGGCTCTGGTTGCGGCTGTGGCTGGTGGATCTGGATCGGCGTTTGCGCAATAGATTCGGCTTGAGCGGCTTCCGAAGGTGTCGCTTCAGGAGCAGGCTCGAGATTAAGATCGACCGATTCTTCCATGCGGATCTGTCCGCGCAGGAACGCGCCTTCTTCGGTCACAAATGCCGTGGTGACCACGTCACCCCATACCCGCCCTGTGGCGCGGATTTCCAGTTTCTGCGTGGTGATATTTCCGCGCACTGCGCCTGCCACGATGACGGTGTTGGCGCGCACATTCTGACAGGTGACGCGTCCCGTTTCGCCGACGACGAGCATGCCGCGCAGGGCGATCTCACCTTCGAATGCGCCTTCGATGCGCACGCCGCCTGAACCGTTGACGCTGCCATGCCAGATCACTCCCGACCCAAGCACCGAGGTGATGCGCTCCACGGCTTGGACGGGTTGCGGGGTTTCCACGGGGGTCGTATTGCGTTTGAACATGAGGGCAATTTTACCGTTAAAACAAAAAGGGCGGACGTAAAGCCCGCCCTTGCTCGCCACTTATTATGTTTTACTCAGTCTTCTCTTCTTTTCCCGTCATCTGTACGCCCATTGTGTTGAAGCCCGAATCGACGTACAAGACCTCGCCGGTGATACGCTTGGACAAGTCCGAAGCAAGAAAGACGGCGGCATTGCCCACGTCTTCGATGGTGACATTCTCACGCATGGGAGACATATCTGCAAAGTGCTTGTACATATCGCGGAAACCGCCCACGCCCGCCGCCGCCAACGTGCGGATGGGTCCCGCCGAGATGGCGTTCACGCGCATCTTTTGCGGACCGAGGTCATACGCCAGGTAGCGGGTGGACGATTCCAGCGCGGCTTTAGCGACGCCCATCACGTTGTAATGCGGCGCGACCTTCACCGAGCCGTAATACGTCAGACACATGATCGAAGCGCCCGGGTTCAGAAGTGGCAAAAAGGCATTGGTCAGCGCCACAAATGAAAATACGCTGATATCCAATGCGGTCTTGAATCCTTCGCGGCTGGTTTCATGATATGGTTTGCTCAGCTCATCGCGTCCGGCGAACGCAATCGAATGAACGAGAATATCGATCTTGCCGAAATGCTCCCCGGCTTTTTTTGCCGTCGCGGCAATTTGCTCGTCGCTGGTCACATCACATTCTTCGACCCATTTGCAATCCACTTGTTCCGCAAGCGGTTTGACGCGGCGTTCGAGCATTTCACCCGCATAGCTGATTCCCAAATTCGCGCCTTCTCGTTTGAACGCCTGCGTAATGCCCCAAGCGATCGAGCGTTCATTTGCCAGACCAAAGATCAACGCATTCTTGCCTTCCAATAAACCCATAACGGTTCCTCCGAGTTAAAAATCTATCTTCCAACCTCTTACCAGAAACCGCCACGGTTTTGAGAACCACGGCTCTGGTGTTGTGTTTAAACCCACTCGGGGACCAATCGTCACGCTTTTATCGGGGACTTTAACCCCCGCTTCGATCCATAGACTGGAGCTTGATTCTGTTAAATCGGCATAGTTCTCGCTTTTGGTGATGCCCAGCGCCTGAGTCAGTTTGCCCGGTCCGAACGTATCCCGCCCCTGACGGCGCTCCATCATCACATCAATCCCCTCAATCGGCTGAATCGCGCGGATAAGCACTGCCGCCGGAAAGCCCTCCCGCTCGGTGACGGCGTTCAACATCCAATGATTGCCATAAGTGAAATAGACGTAGGCATGCCCCGGTGGACCGAACATCGGGTCGGTGCGGATCGTCCGCCCAGCTTTGGCGTGACTAGCAAGGTCGTCATACCCAAAGTAAGCTTCCGTTTCCGTGATGAGCCCCGCCAATTTGACGCCATCCAGCATGCGGACCAAACGCGCGCCGAGCAAGTCACGGGCAACGGTCAATGTGGGGCGGTTATAAAATTTACGGGGAAGAATCATTTCGTGAAAGTGTTCAACTCTGCGAATTACTTAAATCTCGAGTCGCGTTGCAGCGTAAGCCGCAAACCTTCTTCCAAACGAATGGACGGGGTGAAGCGCAGTTTTTCTTTGGCGAGGGTCAAGTCTGCTTTCATGCGCGAGACGCCTCCGGATGTCTGGGTGTTGTAGACCACATTGGCTTTGCTGTTGGTCACGTCCAATACGGTGCGGATTAATTCCTTAATGGATGTTTCCACCCCTGCCCCAACGTTGATGACCAGTCCGTTGATATTGGGCGCGGTCGAAGCAGCCACCATCGCGCTGACAACGTCATCGACGTAGATATAATCACGAGTCTGGCTGCCATCGCCGTGTGCGACCAGAGTCCCGCCGCGAAGCGCCTGTCGGAGATAGTGCGGCACTACCGGAGGATGAGAAGGCGGCAGGTGTTGACCCGGTCCATAGGCGTTGAAGATCCGCAAGCTGACGGTTTCGATGTTCCACAAATTCCCAATGGTGCGGACGTAATATTCGGCGGAGAGTTTCGAGACGGCGTACGGCGAACGCGGGTTGGGCTTGGCGGACTCCGTCAGTGTGGCATCGCCCAGATCGCCGTACACTGCCCCTGACGACGCCAGGACGACGCGCTTGACTCCCACATCACGCATGGCTTCCATCAGTGCAACCGTCCCGCCGACGTTGACGTTGTTGTAATCGCGGGGGTACAAAATGGATTCGGGGACTGAAACACGGGCAGCAAGGTGATAGACCACATCCACATCTTGCAGCAGCGTCCATAACTTGGGCCGGTCGCTCACATCGCCACGGGTGAAGTGGACATCGGGGGCAAGCATTTTCGGGTCGCCGGTGGAAAGATCGTCCAACGCGCGGACCTGATGCCCCTCACGAGCGAGATGATTCGCAAGAGAAGAGCCGAGGAATCCCGCGGCTCCGGTGATTAAAAAGTTCATATCGAAAGATTATAACCGCAATATTGGTGCTGATTTTTGGTTGACGGATAATGGAGATGTGTGTTATCGTTGAAGCCAGATAGGAAAACGGTAGGTTACGTTGGTTTGAAGAACATCAGCGGCTCGCGGTTTGACTGCGGGTCGTTTTGTTTTATCCTCCGATGGAACAAACAGATTTACCTATAAAATCTCAATTGCCATAGGAGGCAAAAATGTCTGACAGAATTATCGGAACGGTCAAGTGGTTCAACGGTGACAAGGGCTTCGGCTTCATCGAACGTGAAGGCGGTGCGGACGTGTTCGTCCATTTCTCCGCCATTCAGGCGGATGGCTACCGCAGCCTGCAGGAAGGTCAGAAGGTCGAGTTCAACGTCGAGAAGGGTCCCAAGGGACTCCAGGCGGCGAACGTCACCATCGTTAGCTAATCACTGACAAAAAAGGAGCCGGGTGTAAAAACATCCGGCTCCTTTTTGATTCTTTATTTCTTCCTCGGCGCTAATCGATTCCTGCCGTAACTCTTCGGCGTTGGCGCCGGCTTCGGTGGACGGTGACCGTCGCCCCGGGGGGCACCCCTGCCTCTGCCACCAGAATCTGTTCGCGGCGGAGCGGGAAGCGTGTAATCGAATCCTTCGAGTGTTTCGCGTTTGATGGGATTGCCCATGATGCGCTCGAGCGTGCGGATCATGTCGTTGTCTTCCGGCGTGACCAATGTGAACGCGTCGCCGGTGCGCTGTGCGCGACCGGTGCGACCGATGCGGTGGATGTAGGCGTCGGCGGTATCGGGCATGTCGTAATTGATGACGTGCGAGATGGTCTCAATGTCCAACCCGCGTGCGGCGATGTCGGTGGCAACCATGATATCGTGATGCCCGCTCTTGAAGCCTTTCAACGCTGCCTGACGCTGCCCCTGCGAACGGTCTCCGTGCAGGCTGGTCACTTTGAACCCGGCGCGCAGAATTTGTTGCGAGACCTTTTGTGCGCGGTATTTTGTGCGTGTAAAAACCAGCACAGAATTCGTGTCGGTACGTTTGAGCAGTTCGATCAGCAGTTTGGATTTCAAATGCGGCGGCACAGGATAGAGCGCGTGGGTCACGGTGTGTGCAGGCTTGATAATGCCCATCGCGATCTTTTGCGGCTGGGTCAATGCCTGCTGTGCAAGCAGTTCCACATCCGGCGGGAAGGTGGCGGAGAATAGCATCGTCTGCCGCTTGGCGGGCATGGCTTTGACGATACGGCGCACATCGGGCAGGAAGCCCATGTCGAACATGCGGTCGGCTTCATCGAGCACGAGGATTTCGATGTTCGCCATTTTGGCGTGACCCTGCGCGATTAAATCCAGCAGGCGACCCGGGCAGGCGACGAGGATCTCCGCACCGTTGCGCAATGCCTGGATCTGCGGGTTCGCTCCGACCCCGCCGTAAATGGTGGCGCTCTTCAGCTTTGTCCCCGCTGACAGGGTTTTGACCACGTCGTTGATCTGCTCTGCCAGTTCACGCGTTGGCGTAACAATGAGTGCGCGCGGCGTGTTGCGTTGGCCGTTGAGTAGTTTGTTCAAGATCGGCAGCACAAAGGCAGCCGTCTTGCCGGTGCCGGTTTGTGCCGTGCCGATGATATCCCGTCCACGCAGGGCGGCGGGGATGGCAGCTTGTTGAATGGGGGTGGGCACGTCATAGCCCGCCTTGTTGATTCCCTGCTTGAGGCGGGGGTCGAGATGAAATTGATCGAAATTCATAAAATCCTGAATGATATGCGTTTGAACGCGAATAGTAAGTGGTCAGTCTTAATTCAAACGAATTAACAAGTAAACACTTCCGTCATTATTATATCCCCGATATGCCTGCGATTCGTAACCAAAGCATGGGAACTGCAATCGAAAAATCTCCCCGTTTGGGGGAGATCATGCCGGCGCTGTGACAAGCCGAAGTTCCGCCTGCCGGTGCGAAAACCCGTCCCAGATTTCCTGCGGATACACGATCTGATTCGTCCCCGGTAATTGTTCCATCGAAAGACCCGTATTCAAGTCAATGCCGATGGTCTGATACGCCTTGTACGCCAGCTGGCTGCAATAGAACGCCTCTTCGGTCTCTGTGTTCAGGAAATTCAGGTTATACGGTTTGCCGACCTGGGCAAGCGCATACTTTGCAATCGCCATGCGCAGGCGTTCTTCTTCCTCTTGAGAATATCCCAATACATCCAGCGGCGAAGCCACGCCGTAAAACGTATCGAACAACAGCCCGCGCTGACGCGCCATGCGTTCAGTATCCCATTCACCGTTTGGCACATTGAAGGTGATCACACCGCGCGCTCCCGCTTCGGCGCAGCGTCCATCCGGACCGAGATAAATCGCGACGTGGTCCACATCACCCGGCACGAGTCGACCCACCAGCCGCCAAAACTCGCCTGGCAGAATATCCGGCTTGCCGTTCATCGTGCAGATAATATCGCCTGTTTGCACGGTCATCCCATTGATCTGATAGGTGTAAATTGCGTCCATCATGTTCATTATACGGAAATCCACCCGCAAAGTTTCAGCCGTTCATCACAAAAACGAACGCAGAAATTCCCGGATTCGCCCAGCCGTCTCTTTCCACGTTGGCTGGCGAAGATAGCGACTCCGTGCCGCAAGACTCATTTGGAGAAGAAGATCGCGCTTCTCATTCAGGACCTTGAGCCTGTCAGCCAGACCTTGAGCGTCTCCTGGCTGGATGAGGAATCCGGTCACGCCCTCCTCAATGACCTCACCCGCCGCGCCAGCCGTCGTCCCGATTGCGGGCAGACCGAAACCCATCCCTTCGAGATAGACGATCCCAAAGCCTTCATAAGAGGATGGCACTACAAGCACGTGGGCAGATTCGAGTTGTTCGACGAGAGGTTGATTGTTGAGTGCGCCGTGAAGAAAGACGAAAGAGGAAAGATCGTTGTTGGCAATATAGGTTTGGATGGATGTTACGTATTCCGGTTCAGCTGTCAGCCCGCCGACGATGTTCAAACGGTAATTGGCGGTTGTTAATTGGGTCAATGCTTGCAGAAGGGTGATCAGCCCTTTCCGTTCGATGACATTGCCCAGAAAGAGGATGTTTAATTCTTTTCTCTTTGCTCTTTCTATTATTTCCTCTTCTGAAATTGCCTCCCCAAACCGATCCGTCGGCGGGAATGCCACGACTTCTGGCAAATGATTTCCTGCTAGCAGCCCACGCACAACTCCCCGGGTCGTCTCCGAATTGAAAATAAATCCATCCACGCTTTGCAGGTATTTTTTTTCCACCACGCGATAAAGATCGTTTTGCCATTTCGGTCTCAATTCCGAGCAGCGCAAATGATGCACGAGGCTGACGATGGGGTAGGGATGTGGTCTGCGGTTCGCGCCGATCAGCGAGGGATGATTGAGCTCATCTTGAATCAGAATATCCAAGCCGTGCGGGAGGGCGAAGGTAAAGTTATCGGTCAGGTGTGACGCGTAATTCCGCCACGGAAGCGAAATGATCTCAACGGTATCCCCTTGCTGGCGCAGATAATCCACCAACATGCGGTCGTACATATACCCGCCGCTGAGGGTGTCGAGTGAGCCGTAGATGAGAAATCCCAGTTTCATGTTGAAGGTTTCAGGGTACAGGTGGAAAGACAACCTGCAACTTTCAACTTGCAAACCTTTCAACCCGATATGCCGCCCACGCGTTGGCATGTTCCCATAAAACGACCTTCAAACCGGTAATATTTTTTGCTTTAATCCGTTCGTTCAATGTGGTGGCAAGAATTCGTGCAAAATGCTCAATGGATGGGTTCAGCCCGGCGAATTCCGGCTTTTCATTCAGCATTTGTTCCTTGTAATATCCCACGATATCGTCGAGGTGCTTTTCCACATCGACGATATCTACGAGGTAACCGTGTTGGTCGAGGTCGCTGCCTTCGAGGACCAATTCAAGGGTGTAATGATGCGAGTTGGGGAAGTTCTCCGGTCCCCAATCTCCGCCGATCAGGAAATGGCGTGCAATGAACTCCCTGCGAACTCCAAGTGTATACATGAAAGGTCTCCTTATGAGAGGATGTTTTTTTCCAACGATGCCTTCAAATTATATTCAACAAGCCGGAAGGTCTCCTTGTCCGAAAGGACGATCAATGTGTCACCCGCCTGCAGGGTGATCCCGCCGCTGGGCATGATGAATTCGTGTTCGCGCGCGATCAGGATGATGAGGAATTCTTGCGGCAGATTCAGTTCCACGATGGTGCGACCATCCATATAGGACCCCGGTGTGACAGTCAATTCTTTTAGTTCGTTTTTGAACCCGCTGACCGGCGTAAATTGAATTGGGTAGATCGGCTTCTTGATCACGGGTACATCCACACCCAGCCATTTGGCGACGTATGGAATGGTAGCGCCTTGCAGCAGAGCGGAGGTCAGCACGACGAAGAAGACGATATTGAAAATGGAGTCTGCCTGGGGAAGCCCTGCGAGAAGCGGATACGTGGCAAGGATGATCGGCACTGCACCGCGGAGTCCTACCCAGGAAAGGAAGGCTTTTTCCTTCAAGGAGAAACTTGTCGGCAGGAGCGAGAAGAAGATACTGACCGGGCGGGCGATAAAGATCAGAGAGGTGGCGACCAGCAGTCCCGTGGTAATGATCGGTGGAATCTCTGAAGGAAAAACCAGCAAGCCCAGCGTCAAAAACATGGTGATCTGCATCAACCATGCGGCGCCATCATGAAAGCGGATGACGCTGCGTCGGTGGATGAAGTCTTGATGCCCCGCCACGATCCCGGTCAGGTAGACCGCGAGAAAGCCGTTCCCATACAGGGTGTTGGTGATGCTGTATGCGAGAAAGACGATCGAAAGAGTGAGGACGGGGTACAATCCTTCGAAACCGAGTTGGATGCGGTTGGCAAGAAAGACCAGCAGCTTGCCGAAAAGAAATCCGAACGCAATGCCTACGATGATCTGCAAAATGAAGGTGCCGAACAAGTCTATGACCTGTGCCCCGGGTTTCGTGAGCAGTTGGATCATGCCAATGGTTAGAAAAACCGCCATCGGATCGTTGCTGCCCGATTCCAGTTCAAGCAGCGGGCGCAGGTTGCCCTTCAGACCGAGACTCTTGGAACGCAGGATCGAAAAGACCGCTGCAGCATCGGTGGAAGAGACAATGGCGCCAAGCAGCAACCCTTGTAGTAATGTGAATCCCAACAGGTATTGGGCAGTGATCCCCACGACCAATGCCGTGATGAAAACGCCGAGCGTGGAAAGTACCACACCGTACTTTAGAACGGGACGCACATCCTTCCATTGGGTATCCAACCCGCCCGCGAAGAGGATCAAGTTCAAGGCAACGATGCCGATGAATTGTGTCAAGGCTGGGTCGTCGAAATAGATTCCCCCGGGTCCATCCGAGCCAGCCAGCATGCCAATGCCGAGAAACAGCAGCAATGCAGGAATCCCCGAACGGTCGGAGATCTTGCTGATGAGCACGCTGACCAACAGCAAGCTGGCGGAGATGATCAGGATGATCTCAAACGTCATCTGCTTCCTTTTTCATCCGCATGATCAGGTGCCCATTTTCGCGCCGAATGGGCATGGCGAAATCGAAGGCATCGATGCGCGAACAGAGCGTTAGGTCTAATTTTGGGAATTGTGGATGGTCTGGCATGTGTTGAAGCGCATCGCGCGAAGCAATGACGCGGCGGGCAATTTCATTCGCATCCATTTCCTGACCTGTGAACTGTTTCTCCAAATATTCAGCGCAGACGACATCCTCGTCATTGTTCATCCCGCCGGTGATGACGAAGGAAACTTCAGCGGGATCCAATTTCGAGACGCATCTCACCGTTGCCCCTGCAACCACAAGGCTGGTTGCCAGCATGACATCCGCTCTGACCGCGCGCACGGCTCCCTGTGTCCCTGCACCGGTACGCTGGATGAGCGTGATGCCCGTCAGATCGTGTTCGAGGATGCGGGTTGGGGAGTTACCGAAATCGAAGCCTTCAGGCGGGAGTCCGCCTACTTCGCCCATGACTTTGGCGTTTGGAATTTGCGCTTTCAAATCCAATGCTTCTTGAATTCCGCTCACCAGCCGGATTTCCTTCGCGCCGCGCGAGAAGGCGTATGCGGCTGTGGAGAAGGCGCGTAAAACGTCAATGATAAGGACGATGCCGGTTGCTTCATGGCAGGTTTCGAGGGTGAAGCGTTTGAAATTTGTACTCATTGATTTTTATACACCACACATGTCTTTGTTATAAGGTCATACAAAGTCTGATGTTTTTTTGTCATTATAAGGCTGGCGATATTCAACCCTACTAGCAGGTAAACAACACCAAAGCCGATAGATATCAAGGTTGGGTCTACATGCGAATCGAATCTGATTTCCCAAATCAAGGTATGCGACAATTCCCAAGGGATTAATTTCAACACGGTACGCGCAAAGGAGCGTGGAAAACTGACGGGGTCACCATTGTCTCCTGTTGTAATCAACTTGGTTTTTCGTTTTCCCCATGTCCCTTGTTTGGAGGATGATTCAAAAATCGAGAAATATAAGATAATGGGGAATGTCAGGACAAAAAACACGGATAGCTGGGCTTGAATTCGATCTGCGAAAAACTGCTGACTGAATGGAAGCAACCAAAATATTACAGTAATAATTAATATATAGGCGCTGATGAGAACATAGTCCCAAATAAAGGCTCGCAGTCTTTTCCAAAACCCGGAATACATTTAAGATTTTCTCCGTTTTACGAATAGGTGAACATAATCTGAATGGTCTCTTGCGGATGTTCATCCAGCAATTGGTATGCCTTTACCGCATCGTTGAGCGAAAAGCGATGCGTGACCCACTTCTGCGGCTGGATGCGCTTAAGCGCCTGCCATGCCACCTCGAACCGGCGGGACTTATCCCACCGTCCCGATAACTCAGGCGGAATGGTGCTGACCTGCGACGATACGAGTCGGATGCGCGAGCGGTGGAACGCACCGCCAAGGTCGATCTCGGCGCGTTTTTGCCCATACCACGATCCGATGACGATCCGTCCGCTGAAGGCGGTGTGTTCGATGGCAGTGTTCAAGGCGGTGGGTGAGCCGGTGAGTTCGAACACCAGGTCGAAGGTCGAAGGTTGAAGGTCGTTGGGGGCAATACTTTTGACGTTCGACTTTTGATTTTCGATGTCGAGCGCATTCCTGCGCCGTTCGATCGAATCCACCACTGTTAAATTCTCGAGCGGAAATTCGTTTAGCAAGGACGCCGTTAATAAGCCTATCACACCCTGCCCCAAAACCAAAACCCGCTCGCCAAGAATTGGAGCGCCGTCTTGAACCAGGTTCACAGCCGTTTCCATGTTTGGGAGGAAGCAGGCGTTTTCGGGCGATACGGACTGGGGAATGGGATACAGGAAATCGGTCTTTGAGAAAAAGTGAGACGTATGTGGTTGGAAGGAAAAGACCAGACGGTTTTTCCATTCCCTGCCCACCTTTTTTCCAATTTCTTTCACACGTCCCACGCACGCATACCCGTATGCCAGCGGATAGTTCAACTCGCTGCTCACTTCGTCATGTGCATCCTTTAAGTGCGGGAATTGACCGCGATAGACCAGCATCTCTGTCCCGGCGCTGATGGCGGAGCAAACCGTTTCCACTAGCACCTCATCCTCTTTCAAATCAGGGAGCGGCGTCTCGCGGAGATCGATCTGTTTTGGAGCGGTAAAGAACAAGGTTCTGGCAGTGGTCATGAACGAAGTTTAACATAAAAGGCGACAGTCACTTTCGCGACCATCGCCTTGGATTTCACTCAAAAAATCCCAAACCGAAACAAATCACTTCTGATCGGGTCGGGGCGTATACCCTGGTACATCGCGCCGGAATTCATAATGTTTGATGATGGACTCGATCAATTTTTTTTGCGATGCGGTCACATCTTTGAACTCAAAACCGACGTTGAAATACTGTGGGCTTAGGTCCTGTTCACACCATGCCACCCGCGCCGCCAGACTCATTCGCACGGCTTTGACATCCGGCAATTCTGGAATTTCGATTCCCAGGGTGATCTCAAGGTCGGGCTTCATCCGCTTTTCCGTGATGATCATGGCACCCTGCAAGCTAAGATCTCCAAGATACCCGATCAAGAACCCGCCATACAGGTCATAGACCTGTGTGTATGCCACCAGATTTTTTCGTTCCTGTTTACGACGTTCCCTCATGATGCCTCTTTTTAGATGGCATAAGTTTAAGGGCAGTTACTTCAAGATAGCATTGCCGTTTTATGGTAAAAATGCGCCCATGCGCTGGATTTATCTTTCCCCCCATCTTGATGACGCCGCCCTCTCCGCCGGCGGTTGGATCTACGACCAGGTTCAAACGGGCAACCCCGTTGAAATCTGGACCTTTATGTGCGGGTTTCCGACCACCACCGAACTTTCACCCTTTGCCCAGGTCTTCCACTTGAATTGGGGCATCCCCGCAGCCGCCGATGTCGTCCGCAGCCGCAGAGTAGAGGAGGAACGCGCGGCGAAGGTTATGGGCGCGAACACCCAATATTTCGACTTTCTGGACTGCATCTACCGTCAGAACGAAAAAGGGGAGTGGCTGTACCACGGGATTTTTGTGGACCCGCACCCTGAAGAAGTGGATCTGCCCGCCCGCATGGCTGCTGCCATCTCCGCCCGCCTCAAACCAGACGATGAACTGGTCTGCCAATTTGGGGTGGGTCTACACGTAGACCATATCCTGGTCCGCCGCGCGGCGGAATTGCTCGGGCGACCCCTGCATTATGTGGCGGATATCCCGTACCTGTTCAACACCCCGGAACACCTCCCTCCGCACACGGCTGGGATGAAGGAAAAGGTCGAAACGGTCAGCGAAGCAGGCATCAGGTCATGGGTGGAAGCGGTGGAACAGTACGAATCGCAAATTTCCAGCCTGTTCGATGGGGTCGAACAGATGCGCGAGAAAATCCGGACATATTGCTCCGAAAACGGCGGAATCCGCTTTTGGATGCGCGCCTAGGCGGATTTCTGCAATACTTTTGGGTCTTGAAACCCGTTCTGAATCATGATATAGTATGCGCGTTTTCCGGACGATACCACCGGAAATTTTTCGTCATTGCATCTCGGTAAGGGATGCAAAATTCTATTTAGCAGGAAAATAACATGCCCACCAACTTCCTTACCAAAGAGGGTTTTGAAAAGCTGCAAGATGAACTCGACCACCTGCGCACCACCAAGCGCCAGGAAGTCGCCGCACGCCTGCATGAAGCAATGGAGGGCGGGGAGCTCATCGAGAACGCCGAATACGAAGCCGCCAAGAACGAGCAGGCTTTCGTGGAAGGGCGTATTCAGGAATTGGAACTTCTGCTTGCCACCGCGCAAATCATCGAAGAGAACGGCAAATCCAGGAAGGCTGATTCGATCCAGGTTGGGTCGAAAGTCACCATCAAGGAAGGCAACTACGACCCTGAGACATTTGTGATCGTGGGGGCGGCGGAAGCCAACCCTCGTGAAGGGAAGATCTCCAACGAGTCACCCATTGGCAAAGCCATTCTAGGTCACAAAACCGGTGAAGTGGTGAAGGTGGAAACTCCCGGGGGCACCTACAACGTCAAGATCATCAAGATCGGTTAGCATAGGACGCGAAACCTGCCCCGCGTCCAATTTGTATTGGAAGCGGGGCTTTTTTATTTTTAGACCAACTTTTCTTTCTTCTTCCATTTTTCTCCAAAATATTAAAGAAGAAAGCCTGCCCTGAGCGTTGGCGAAGGGATGAAAGAAGAATATCAACATGGCAGAATACAACTCCATCGAAAAAATCCGTTTGCAAAAAGTGGAGGAACTCCGCGCCGAAGGTGTGGAGCCGTATCCCACACGCGCCAAACGAACACATACCAGTACACAGGCGATTGCCGAATTTGAAAAAGATGAAACTAGCGAAGTAAAAGTAACACTTGCTGGTCGCATCCGCTCGATGCGCCCCAAAGGCAAGCTGACCTTCGCGCATATCGAAGACGGATATGGCAAGATCCAATTGTTTTTCCGCGTCAACGAAGTGGGGGAGGATCGCCTCGCCTTCTTCAACAAAATGTTCGACCTCGGCGATTTCATCGAAGCGACGGGCGTGATGATGCGCACCAAAGCCGGGGAAGTTTCGCTTCACGTCCACGACTTCAACCTGCTCGCCAAATCCATCACGCCGCTTCCTGCCGACAAGGATGTGACCCAGGAAGACGGCTCGGTCGTCCGCTATGCGTCGCTGGACGACCCGGAACTCCGCGCCCGTCAACGCTATGCGGATCTGGCGGCGAATCCCGAAGTCCGAGAGACGTTCCGCAAACGCGCCAAGGTTGTCAAATCTCTGCGCGATTTTCTGGATGGACATGATTTCCTCGAAGTGGAGACGCCCATCCTCCAGCCTTTGTATGGCGGTGCTGCGGCGCGTCCGTTCACCACGCATCACAACGAACTCGACCAGGATATGTATTTGCGTATCTCTTTCGAGTTGTATCTCAAACGTTTGCTGGTCGGCAATCTGGAACGGGTCTACGAGATCGGGCGTGACTTCCGCAATGAGGGCGTGTCGTTCAAGCACAACCCCGAATTCACGCAATTGGAATTCTATTGGGCATACGCCGACTATTTACAGGTGATGGAACTTACCGAGCAGATGGTGTCATATGCTGCCGAGCAGGTGACCGGCTCGACCAGAGTTACATTCGGCAAGTATGAATTGGAATTCAAGCCGCCGTGGCGGAGGCTTGAAATGCGCGCGGGCATCCTTGAAACCAGCGGCATTGACATTGCCGATCACACCACGGCTGAGGCATTGCTCAAAGCGATTAACGAGAAACTGCCCAAGGCGGCGCCTGACCCGAAGTCCACTCGCGGCAAGTTGATCGATTTCCTCGTCGGCGAATATCTCGAACCGACACTCATCCAGCCGACATTCCTCTACAACTACCCGCGCGATATTTCGCCGCTGGCAAAATCCATGCCCGGTGACCCGCTCACGGTGGAACGCTTCGAAGGCTATGTGGCAGGCTTTGAACTGTGCAATGCCTTCACCGAGTTGAACGATCCGCTCGATCAGGAGCAGCGCTTCATCGAGATGGGACGCGATTACGAAGCCGATGATGAAGAGCAGCATCCGCTCGATGAGGATTATTTGCGCGCCATGCGTTACGGCATGCCGCCCAACGGCGGTTTCGGCATGGGTGTGGACAGGCTCACCATGCTGCTAACGAACAAGCACTCGATTCGTGAAGTGCTTTTATTCCCGGCGTTGCGAAAAGAAGAGTAGATCAAGGTTAGACCGCCGACGACAGACGGCGGTCTTTTTTACACCGATGGCGGGGATATTGTCTTAGCCGGGTTTGTAGAAAAATGACCGTGGACGATTGTCGATGGTCAATCGTCCACGGTCTATTGTCAATCGTCTAATTTCCCAAACCCAGTTACAATCGGGCGAAACCCACTTCCATAGGTGACCTGATGAACTTCTCCACCGAACGTGATTTCGCCCTTCAACTCGATAAACAAGATAAACTCGCCTCTTTCAAAGAGGCGTTTGTCATTTCCGACCCAAGCTTGGTCTACTTCGATGGTAACTCGCTTGGCATGATGCCCAAAGCCGCACAGGAAAAATCGCGCCAAATTGTGGATGAGCAATGGGGCAAAGACCTCATCCGCGGCTGGAACAAAGGCTGGTGGGACGCTCCCTCGCGGGTGGGGGATAAGATCGGTCAACTCATCGGCGCGGCGGCGGGACAAACTCTCGTTGGCGATACCGTCTCGGTCAACCTCTTCAAGCTCGCCACCTCTGCACTCACACTGCAACCCAACAAGACCCGCATCATCACCGATACTTTCAACTTTCCCTCCGACCTTTACATTTTGCAGGGCATCAATCAAACGCTCGGCAATCGCCATGAGATCATCCGCATCGGCGCCAGCGACAACGACATCACACCCGACCTCGCCGCACTCGAAGCCGCCATCAACGAGAATACTGCGCTCGTCACTCTCTCTCATGTCGTTTTCAAAAGCGGCTACATGTACGACATGAAACGCATCACCGAACTCGCCCACAAAAAAGGCGCGCTCGTCCTGTGGGATTTATCTCACTCCGTCGGCTCCGTCCCCGTCCACCTCGACTACTGCAACGCAGACTTCGCCATTGGCTGCACCTACAAATATCTCAACGGTGGTCCCGGCGCGCCGGCGTTTTTATACGTCAACAAAAATATTCAAGAAAAACTTTCCTCACCCATCTGGGGCTGGTGGGGTCAAAAAAATCCCTTCGACTTCGACCTCGATTACACCCCCGCCCCCGGCGCTCAACGCTTCCTCGTCGGCACGCAACCGATGATTTCTTTATTAACGATGGAAGCCGCCCTCGAACCGCTTCACCAAGCAGGCATGGATGCGCTCCGCGAAAAATCCATTTTGATGACAGATTACGCCTCTTTCATAACCGAAAGTTGGCTCGCCCCCTTCGGCTTTTCTCTCGGCTCTCCGCTTGATTCTGCCAAGCGCGGATCGCATATCTCCATCCGCCACCCCGAAGGTTACCGCATCAATCGCGCGCTCATCGAAGAAATGAACCTCATCCCTGACTTCCGCGCGCCTGATAATCTGCGCCTTGGCTTCGCACCGCTCTATCTTTCTTTCGCCGATGTGTGGGAAGGCTTTGATAGAATCCGCAGAGTAATGGAAGAGAAGCGTTACGAGAAGTATCCGCTGCAAAAGTTGACAGTAACCTAAAGAGGAATCATGGAACACAAACCCGATACCATCAAAGTTTCTGCATCTCATAAGGAAGAAATATTCGCCACTCACGCGGATTTGCACGTAGTTGTGAAAGGCTCGTCGCTGATTAGCGGGAATGAGGCGATGAAAAAAGCCAGGGAAGTGAATCAACTGCTCGAAGCGCTGAGTCAGGTCCAGGTCAAGGAAGAGGCGGTGACGCTTCAAGGCGTGAATGTATCCACATCCAGCGGCGCGGTGTTGAAATCATCCACGGCATCTTATCGTTTGAAAATCCGCTGTGATGATCTGTCTAAGTTTGCGGAAATCTTGGATGTGATCGCATCACAGAAGAATGCCGCGCTAACGCGAACAGAATGGACATACGATGACGATGCAACGCGTGAGGCGTTGTTGCTAACCACCTTGGAGAAAGCCAAAAGCAAAGCCGCCAAGGTCGCGCAGGTAATGGGGGTGAAGTTGTTGGGCGTGTACGACTTGATCGAAAATGTATATGATGAAGAAGCGGCAATGCCGTTTCAGCCACAGATGAAAGCGGCATTTCGGTCTGCACCTGTCGAAGAGCCCAGCCTCGGCATGGATGTGCAGCATACCAAGATCATCCATGTGAATGTGGATATTTGGTATCGCGTGTCGGAATTTTAGACTAGCACGAATGTTCTAGTAGTGATAGAATCTCTCCCTTGTCAGGAGAGATTTTTCAATATGTCCCCTACGATCCATGTTCAACAATTGAGTAAAACGTATAAAGTACCAGAGCGCGAAGGTGGGTTTAGCGCGGCAGTCCGTGGTTTTTTCAAACGCAAGTACAAGGAGGTCAAGGCGGTTCAACGAGTGGATTTCAAGATCGAGCAGGGAGAGATCGTGGGCTTTCTCGGTCCGAATGGCGCGGGCAAGACCACCACGCTCAAAATGCTTTCTGGTTTGCTGCATCCCAGTAACGGAAATGCCAGCGTATTGGGTTTTACGCCGTGGGAGCTCAAGCCCGACTATCTGCGTTCGATGACATTGGTAATGGGGCAGCGCAACCGCCTTTCGTGGGATATTCCTGCGGCGGATTCGTTCCTGTTGCATCAAGCCATTTACCGCATCCCCGATAATGAATACAAGCAGACATACAAAGAATTAGACGAGCTGCTTGAACTTGAGCCGTTGATGAAAAAACCGGTTCGTAACTTGTCTTTGGGCGAGCGCATGAAATGTGAGATCGCGGCGGGACTGTTGCACCGCCCCAAGGTTTTGTTTTTGGATGAACCCACCATCGGCTTGGACATTACAGGTCAGGCGCGCATCCGCGAATTTTTACGCGAGTACAACAAGCGCACCGGCGCGACCATTTTGCTGACCAGTCACTACATGGCAGATGTCACCGCACTGTGCGAGCGCATCATCATTATTCACCACGGTCAGTTGAAATATGACGGTGGTATCAGTGACCTCTCGAAGAAGATCGCGCCATTCAAGTTGATTGGCGTGATGCTGGCGGAATCCAATTCGCATGACCTCAGCAAGTATGGTGAACTAGTTCAAAACGAAGAGGATTGGGAAAAGCAGTACATTCAGGTAAAAGCGGAGGATGTGACCCGCGTCACTTCCCGGCTTTTGGCGGATTTGCCCATCCATGACATCACCATCGCCGACCCGCCCATTGAAGATGTCATCGAGCAGGCGTTTAATTCGTAGGGGCGACCCTTCATTGTTTATCGAGGAGTGCTGCCGATATGGGCGGGTCGCCCCTACGATGAATGGAGAATCATATGTTCCTTATCTTCAAACGACTCTGGCAGGTCAACTGGGCGGAGCAGTGGCAATACCGCGCCAACCTGCTCATGTACCTGTTGTACTGGCTGGTTTCCCCTATCATCTATCTCGCTGTGTGGACGAGCATTGCCGGCGTCAAAGGCGAGGTCAATGGTTTCACTGCCAATGACTTCGTGACCTATTACATGGTCCTTCTCATCTGCGACCAGATCACCAGCAACATCATCATTCACACCTTTGCCTACAAAATTCAAGATGGTTCGCTTTCTGGCGAACTGGTCAAGCCGATTCACCCCATGCTGACAAATGCACTCGTCAACAACATCGCCTTCAAAATGCTGACCATCATGGGCTTGATCCCCATCTGGATCATTTTGTTCTTTCTTTTCAAACCCGATTTCAGTGGAGTGACTCTTTCCGGCGTTTTGCTTTCCATCCCTGCCATGGTCCTGGGCTTCGTCATCGGTTACCTGCTCTCCGCCGCCATCACCTCACTCGCTTTCTGGACAACACGCGTGTACTCCATCCACGAGTTTTATTTCGCGATCATCCTGTTGTTCTCCGGTCAGTTCGTGCCGCTGCCGCTCATGCCGAAGGTCATTCAGGATATTGCCCAGTTCCTGCCGTTCCAACTTTTCATGTACTACCCCATCCAATTGATCCTGGGCAGACTTTCCGCCGAACAAATCATTCAAGGATATATCATGGCGGGTGTGTGGCTGGTGATCTCGATCCTCTTCTTCAATTGGGTCTGGCGCGAAGGCGTAAAACGCTTTTCTGCCGTGGGAGCGTAAGATGCAAACCCTCAAATTGCTTTCGGCATTTTTCAAAATGAACGTGCAAATGTCACTGGCATATCGCGCCGATACGGTCGTCAACATTCTGCTTAACCTCATGTGGCTCGGCTGGGAACTGCTCTCGCTCAATATCATCTTCAGCAACACCGAAACGCTTGGCGGTTGGGGCTTGGGCGAACTCATCGCACTGCTGGGCGTCTTCCGTCTCGTCAACACCCTGATGATCGCGCTGATCTGGCCCAACACCGAAAAATTCAACCAATCCATCCGTGACGGCTCGATGGACTACACCATCCTCCAGCCGGTCAACAGCATGTTCCTCGTCACATTCTCGCGCATTACTGTCTGGAGATTTTGGGATTTGATTCTCGCTGTGGTACTGATCGTGGTTGGTGTGAATATGTCTACTGCTACGACCACCCCGCTTCAAATCCTGACCTTTATCCTGCTCGCCATCACAGGCATGATCATCATCTACAGCCTTTGGATCGTCCTCATTGCGCTCACCTTCTGGTTCGTCAAATTCGACAACAACGTTACCATCCTGCAAGCCCTGCTCGATGCGGGACGGTATCCCGCCACGGTTTACCCGGTCTGGCTGCGGATCATTGTCACCTTCATCATTCCCATCGCAGTTGCAACGACGATTCCGCTGCAAGCCTTGCGCGGCGAATTGGAAATGACGCAAATCCTGACCTTTATCCTTGTCAGCATCGTCAGCTTTTTCCTCGCTTCCAGAATTTGGAGAGCCGGTTTGAAACAATATAGCGGCGCGAGCAGTTAAACAAAAAGACCGCGAGAGTACTCTCGCGGTCTTTTTGTTTGATTATTTCTTTGCCAAAATGATGATGGATGCGCCGTCTTCAGAGATCAGAGTCAACTGATTTCCGCTGATGGAAAAATTCAAGGTCTTATCTGAAAGGATGGCGAGCACTGCGCTTTCCTGATCAGATGTCCCTTCGCAGAACATCAGTGTGGAAAAGATTCCTGAAAACGTAACCTGTTCACCATTGACCTTGTACTCACCGCCGAAGGTATTGCACCCCACCGTGCCGCCAACTTCACCATCCGTGCCGAAGTTGATGGATGTTTCCACATCTGGCAGGGCAGGGGTAGGGGCGGCAGAAGCGCCATACGAAACCAGGGTCCATTCACCTTCTGGGGAGATTGATCCGCCCGAACAAGCGGATAATAGAAGCGCCAAAAGTATGATCAAAAAGAAAGTCGTTTGTTTCATGTTGTTCTCCATTTTAATTGTGTCTCTTCGTAAAACGATAAACAGTCAAAAAAGTTCCCGAATCAAAAAAGCCAGAGTATCTCGCCTCTGGCTTTTTGCTATCATACAGTCTGGTTGAATTTGGATCGGCTGTATAGTGTGATTCCCGCGGAAGCGGAGACGTTAAGCGACTCGACCCGGTCACTGATGGGGATGCGCGCTTTTATCGTAGCCGCGTTCTCTATTTCAGGAGAACAGCCTTCTTTCTCGCTGCCAAATGCGATAAACATGCGACTGGGAATGGATGCAAGGTCGTCAATGGTTTTTTCCGCTTGCATGTCCATGACCAGCAGGGTTTCATTATTTTTTCGGCAATATTCCAAAAAGTCTGGGGTGGACGCGGTGATCATCGGCAGCGAAAAGAGATAGCCCCGGCTGGCGCGGATCAGGCGGCGGTCGTATAAGTCGATGGGGTCCATGTTCAGCAGAATGATGCCGCCGATACCCAGCGCGAGCGATGTGCGGGTGATGTTGCCGATATTTCCTGAAATGCTCAAGTCTTCCAACACGACAAGGTCCTTCTTGACATCCTTCAACGCCTCCAAGGCGATGGGTTTGGGTGTTTGCGCAATGGCGAAGATTCGCGAGATTTTATCGTTCTCGAAAAGTTTCTTGGTCGTCCGTTTTGCCACTTCATGGATGGTGGCTCCGGCAGTGAGTTTTTGGCGCAGGGGCTCTGAGATGGTCTCTTCACCTGCGTAATAGACCGAGTCAATTTCGATACCGGCTTCAAGCGCTTGTAAAATATTTTCCTCATCGTCGATGAGGATCTGACCCAGTTCGCGGCGACCATCGCGGTGAAGCAGCTTGCGGATGGGACCGGCGAGCGGGTGGTTGAGCGAGTCAATGAAAAAGGGATTATTGGCTGATTGTTCGTCCATGCGGTCATGATAACGCCGCAGCGGTGCGGGGTCAAGCATACAGTACAATTGAACGATGCAGATCGTATATTCAGACCCGCACATTCTTGTCGTCAACAAACCTGCAGATTTATCCGTGCTGCCCGAAGGTTGGGATAAATCTGCGCCGTATCTGGTGCAGAAGTTGGAGGAACGTTATGCGAAAGTCTGGGTGGTACACCGCATCGACAAGGTCACGAGCGGCATCATCGTTTTTGCATTGACCGCCGAGGCGCATCGTTCGTTGAACATCCAGTTCGAGAAACATGAGGTGGAGAAAACCTATCATGCGCTGGTCAATGAGGTGCCGAGGTGGGAAGAAAAGGTGACGAAGTTCCCGCTGCGTGTGAACGTGGGGCATAAACATCGTACGGTGGTGGATAATCGCAGCGGACTCCGCTCAGAGACGAGATTCAAGATTCTGGAACGCTACCAAGCTTCGGCGTTGGTCGAAGCGTGTCCGATGACGGGCAGAACCCACCAGATCCGGGTCCACGCTTATGCGTTGGGACATCCTTTGTTGGGAGATATCCTCTACAGCGCCCCGGAGACGGACGTGATCTCCCGCCCGGCGTTGCACGCATTTTCCCTGACATTAACCCATCCTGAGACGGGTAAGAGAGCGACGTTTCAAGCGGACTATCCTAGTGACTTTCAGACGGCTGTGGGCTTGCTGAGAGGCAATTAAGCAATTGGAAATTATGGTATATTTTTAAGGAAGGAGCGATGCCATGAATGAGCGAATCCTAATCATTGAAGACGATCAGGCGATCCTGAAACTTTTGCAGCGCGGTTTGGCTTATGAAGGCTATACGGTGGACAGCGCCACCGATGGGCGGATGGGCTTGATCGCGGCGCGCGATCATACTCCCGACCTTGTCATTTTGGACTGGATGCTCCCCGGCATGGATGGTTTGGAAGTCTGCCATCGGCTGCGGCAGGGTGGTTCGATCCCAATTTTGATGTTGACCGCCAAGGATACCGTGCAGGACCGCATTCAAGGATTGGATGCGGGCGCGGACGACTACATGGTCAAGCCGTTCAATCTGGACGAGTTGCTTGCGCGTGTGCGCGCGCTTCTGCGCCGGACCCAACCGGAGCGGATCCCCGTCCTGAAATTTGCCGACCTTTCGCTGGATACGGGTTCGCGTCAGGCGACGCGCGGCAACCGCACCGTGGCATTGACTGCCAAGGAATACGAGTTGCTGGAGTTGTTCCTGCGTCATCCCAAGCAGGTGCTGACCCGTGAAGTCATTTTTGACCGGGTTTGGGGCTATGACTTTGGCGGCGAGAGCAATGTACTGGAAGTGTACATCCGTTATCTGCGCCAGAAATTGGAGACCGACGGTGAGATGCGGCTCATCCATACGGTGCGCGGGGTGGGGTACGTGCTCAGGGAAAATCCATAACATGATTGCGGCAGGTGACTGCCGCTTTTTTTATAAGAAGCAATTCTCACGCTGTCTTAAACTCCAGCGGTTAAACTACTGACCATGTCTTTGCGCCTGCGCCTTACATTGCTTTATACGACGTTCATTGGCGGGATTCTGCTGATCTTCGGCGCGGCGGTGTATGTGCTCATCAACGTCATCCTGCTCAACCAGGTGGATACCATGCTGGCGAGCGTATCGCGTGAGATATTCCGTGCCACCACGGTCAGCCCAATGGGCGAGCTGCGACTGATCAGTCTGCCGCAATTGGACATGACCGCCAGCGCCTATGTGCAGGTTTGGAGTCGCGATGGCGAATTGGTATCCGCTTCGCCGAGCATTGGCGCATTGACCAAACCGCTTGACCCGATTGCGCTCAACTCTGGGCTGACGCTGTATCAGGATTCCTACCTTGAAGGTGCGCATTTGCGGGTCTTGAATGTCCCGTTGATGCTGGGGGAACGCAACGTGGGTACATTGCAGGTTGGCGCGAGTCTATCTGTTGTGGATGCCACGCGCGGCAATTTGCTTTCCACCATGATCGTCATTGCTGTCATTGCTGTGATGATGGCAGGACTCGGATCGTGGCTGGTGCTGGGACGCGCACTTTTCCCCCTGGAATCGATCACTGAAACCGTGGATCAGATCAACCGTGCTGACGATCTGTCTCGCCGTATTCCGCATCAAGAGCAATCGCAGGATGAGATCGGGGACCTGGTGGTCTCTTTCAACCAGACGCTCGAACGCCTTGAATCGCTTTTCACGTCGCAGCAGCGCTTCCTTGCGGATGTGAGCCATGAACTGCGCACGCCGCTGACGGTCATCAAAGGCAACGTGGACTTGATGCGCCGCATCAAGGAAGCGGATGAGGAATCCCTGACCAGTATCGACCAGGAAGCGGGCAGGCTTTCACGTTTGGTGGGCGGGTTGCTCATGCTTGCACAGGCAGATTCGGGTAAACTGGCACTCAATTTTGCGCCGGTGGAACTCGACCTGCTGTTGACCGAAGTGTTTACCGAAATGCGTGTGTTGGCACGAAACCGTGTGCAGGTGCATTTGAATGAAATCGATCAGGTCATTGTCAATGGAGACCGCGACCGCCTGAAACAGGTACTATTGAACCTGGTTTCGAACGCAGTTCAGTACACACCAACAGGTGGGGAAGTATTCCTCAGCCTGAACAAACTTGGGGAGCAGGGACGCATCATCGTCCGCGACACGGGACCGGGCATCCCCGCCGAGGATTTACCGCACATCTTCGAGCGTTTTTATCGCGCCGAAAAATCGCGCACGCGCTCCAAGGCGGGCGGCTTCGGGCTGGGACTTTCCATCGCAAAATGGATCGTCGAACACCACGGCGGGCAGATCAAGGTTGAGTCGAAAGAGGGCAGCGGTACGACCTTCGTGATCTGGTTGAATGTGTTGAAATAAGCGGGGATTTACGGCAAGCCGAGACGCTGATGCGCCTGACGGCATAGACTGACACCATACTTGCTATACCATTCGTTCAAAGCGCTGCTGGATGAAACCCCGCTGATCGCATCGCTATAGATGGGCGCACCATATTGCACATACCGCTTCGTCTGCGCAGACCATGTCCATTCGCCGCGTTGGATGACGCTGATGCCGCCGTTGTAGCCTGCCATCGCGAGACGGGCATCTCCGTTCGCTGCGTCAAGCGAGCGGACAAGGTAGGCAAGTCCGCGGGCGGCGTTGGTTTCAGGGTTGTAGGGGCTGTCGCTGGTGTGGAAGTGAAACGGCATGACCTGAAACAGCCCCATTGCCCCGGCGCTGGAGGTGGCGCGCGGGTCTCCGCAGGATTCGATCTGCATGATGGTGGCGACCAGGTTCGGGTCCAGGTTTGAAGCGGACGCCCACCTCACGATAGAATCTGCCCAGTAGAGCACTTCTTCTCTGAAGATGGGGGAAAGACTTTTAGGGGCGGCATCGGGCGTCTCATCCAATTGAAAAGGCGCAGCATATGGGATCGGTTCGGTTTTCCAGGCGAGAGTGGCAAGCAGCAGGCTGACGGTAATAACGGCGAGCGGGACGATCATAAAGCCGGACAAACAGCCGCTCCCGGTGTATTCCTGGGGAGCGGCTTGGGTGTCGTGCCAGTAAGTTTTTTTGGAGCGAGCGCGGGGCATACGGTTTCTTCTCTTTTCTGGGTCTAAAGGACCCGGGCTCGAAATGAGTTATTGGGTTGTAGGGCAGGGCTGATTCCTGCGTGGGTCGATCAGGCGTCGTATCGGCGACCTTCTCCATCGGAAGTGCGAGCATCGTAAGAGACGGGATGGTAGGTCGGTTCAGGCGGGATGAAGGAACTTTGCTGCGACTGCACAGGCTTGGGCGCCGGGCGGAAGTTGTTGGATGGTGTTGGCGCATTGACGGGGCGGTTGATCTGCGAAGCCGAGCGCAACACGGGCTGATTGGATGGTTGGTTGTATTGCGTCGGGCGTGGAGCCTGATAGGTGGACTGTCGCGGTTGCGGGTTGTTGTACTGTTGCCGTGGTTGGTATTGATTGACCTGCGCGGTGGTGAACATGCGGTCTCCGGCAAGGGAGAAGGTCCCGATGATCAGCAGGCGCACAAGCCAGACCATGGCGGCGACGAAGATCGGTACAGCCTGATTGAGGGTGGCGGAACTGACGGAGCCAGCTCCCTGAATGCCGCCATTTTGTGCGATGGCGACCGAAACACCCCACCAGGTGAGTGTGGCGTTGAATCCAGCCGCCAGCAGCCATGCACCGAAGAGGTAATAGACTTCGGCGGGTTCGTCGCGTCCCTGTTCAGGGGTGAAGATGCGGGCGATTCCCGCAAAGTCGATGCCGCAGAAGGCAATGGCAAGCACGGTGGACCACTTCATGCCAGCGAAGGTCAGGTCGCCAAGCATGTCGTGCAGGGCGTATTGCGTGGTGCTGAAGTTGAAGATTTCGAACGCCAGCAGGGCGCCGACGATCATCATGCCCCAGGCGGCACCCCGGTTGACTTGCCGATTGTGGACGATGCCATTCCACAGGCGCTTCAATCCATCTCCGAGTGGGTTAGGACGGTATGTACTCATTTCGACCTCCTTGTCGATTGATATAGAACGAGTGTTCTAAAAGGTTGTTTGGATTTTAGAACAAATGTACTAACGTGTCAAGAGGAAAATAAGAGAAATTCGTCCATTCTGCAGTGTGGAATCCTTGAACGTTTTTTCCTCCCACAGTGGGATCGTTGAAATGGATTTTCGCCCTATAATGGTGAGAACCAACCTGTAGGAGAGCGTATGCTGCCTCAAATGCAAAAGTATCCCAAATTAGACCCAGCCGAGGTACGCGTCCTTGGCGCGCGAAAAGAAGCAGGCTACGAAAAGAAGCTGCTCGTATTTCAAACCCCATTTGGGTATCGCCGCATGGCGGAGTTGTTCACGCCAGAGGGGGAGGGACCGCATCCGCTGATTCTCTTCATCCACTGGTACGAGCCCGAGGCGCGCGATTCAAATCGCAGTCAGTTCGTGGAAGAGGCGGTTGAGATGACAAAGGCAGGCGCGATCTGTCTCACCGTCGAAACGCTTTGGTCAGACCCGGATTTTTTCCTCAAACGAACCCAAGCCGACGACATGCAAAACTCGCTGGAAGAAGTCGTCAACCAGCGCCGCTTCATGGATTTTCTCGCTTCGCAACCGAACGCGGGCTTGACTCGCTTCGCCCTTGTCGGTCACGACTTCGGCGGGATGTATGGCTTGCTTGCTGGCAGTTTGGACAAACGCCCAACCCATTACGTGGTCATGGCGGCTACGCCTCGCTTCCCAGACTGGTACCTGTATCTGCCCAAGTTGGAGGGTGCGGCGCGAGAAGCCTTTCTCTCCGAAATGTCACCCATTGACCCGATCACGCACATCCCGAATCTATCTCCCGTGCCGATCCTCTTCCAATTCGGTGACAATGATCCCCACGTCCCGCTCGAGCGCGCGGACGAGTTCTTCTCCGCCGCAAAAGAACCGAAAGAAAAGAAGGTTTATCAATCCGGGCATGGACTGAATGAAGAGTCCACGAAAGATAGAAAGATTTGGTTGAAAGAGAAGTTGTTCGTCAAATAGATGAATGAACATGATGAAATCTCTCATTTGACGAATTTCACACCTCCCCGTTACACTTGGTCAACTCTATGACCTTGCCTTTTGAAATGGGCAAGCCGCGAAACCGGAGACCCCATGTTCTTCTCAACCACTCCGCGCCCCGAGAGTCTGCGGGCGATATCGGATGTGAAGTTGACCCCTTTTTGGCTGGATGACCCCGCCAAACCAGAACCAATCCCACCTCTCACAACCCAGATCAAGACCGACCTCGCCATCATCGGCGGCGGCTACACCGGTCTATGGACGGCGCTGCAAGCCAAGCAAGCCGACCCCAGCCGCGATGTTGTCCTGCTCGAAGCGGGGGAGGTCGCCATCGGCGCCAGCGGACGGAACGGCGGTTTCTGTGCCGCGTCGCTGACACATGGCTTTTCCAATGGCAAGAGCCGCTGGGAAAAAGAACTTGCCACGTTGATAAAACTCGGCGAACAAAATCTCGACGGCATCGAAGCCACCATCAAAGAATTCAATATCGAATGTGACTTCATCCGTTCGGGCGAGTTGCACATCGCCACTGAAGACTATCAAGTGGATGAACTGCGCGAAGGCGTAGAAGAAGCGCGGCGATACGGAAGCCGCGTAACGTTTCTCTCGCAAGATGAAATCCGCGCGCGCGTGCATTCGCCTTCGTATCTCGCCGCTGTGCATGAGCCGGGCTGTGCCATGCTCAACCCCGCGCGTCTCGCGTGGGGTTTGAAGAAGGCATGCCTTCAGCTTGGAGTCAAAATTTTTGAGGGCACCCCGGTCACGGCGTTGGAAGAGAAGCGCGAGTCGCTTATTCTCAAAACACCGCACGGTCAAGTTGAAGCGCGGCGCGTGGCGCTTGCCACCAACGCCTTCCCGCCGTTGCTCAAACATCTCAATCTTTTTGTCGTGCCGGTCTACGATTATGTGCTGATGACCGAGCCGCTTTCCAAGTCGCAACGCGACTCGATTGGCTGGCACGGGCGTGAAGGCTTGGCAGATGACGGCAATCAATTCCACTACTATCACATCACACCGGAGGGGCGGATTTTATTTGGCGGATACGACGCCATCTATTATCGGAATAATGGAGTTGCTCCACACCTCGAAAACCGCCCCGCCTCTTTCGGACTTTTAGCGGAGCACTTCTTCCAAACCTTCCCTACGCTGACGGGTCTGCGCTTCACCCATGCCTGGGGCGGCGTGATCGACACCTGTTCACGCTACACCGCGTTTTGGGGAAAAGCGTATGGCGGCAAGTTGACGTATGCCATGGGCTACACGGGACTCGGTGTCGGTGCATCTCGTTTTGGAGCCGCCGTGATGTTGGATTTGTTGGATGGGAAAAAGACGGAACGCACCGAATTGCAAATGGTGAAATCGAAGCCATTCCCATTCCCGCCAGAGCCGTTCCGCTCGCCGATCATCAACTTTACAAGATGGTCGCTCGATCAGGCAGATCGAAATCAGGGAAAGAGAAATCTTTGGTTGAAGACGTTGGATGCGCTGGGATTAGGGTTTGATTCGTGATTAAAAAGTGACGGTCACTTTCAAGGTGACCGTCACTTTGTTTTTCTTACTTCTTCACCGGTTTGGACATTTCGTCCACGACCGCGTTGTAAAGCGTTTCGGCTTTCAACTCGCTGAGCGAGAAGCAGGGCGCTTCGAGGTGATCCGCTAATTGCTGAGCAAGTCCCTGATCGAAGGCGGCGTGTTCCATGTTGATGACCACCGAGCGGATCTTCTCCATGGCGATCATTTCGGCGAATTTGAAGCCTTCTTCCTGCGGCGGCAATGTACCGAGCGAGACGTTTCCCGCGCCATCGGTCAAGACAATGAGCAGAGGTTCCACATCCGGGTGGATGTGTTTCTCATGGGTGAGCACATCGTGCGCCATGAAGAGACCCGCTGAAAGCGGCGTCTTGCCGCCGACGGGAATATCCATGAGCGCGCGTTGAGCGAGTTGAACGGAATTGGTGGGGGAGAGCACCAGCGTGGCGCGGTCTTTTTGGAAGACGATCAACCCAACCCGGTCACGTCGTTGATACGCATCCGTCAGCAGCGAAAGGATCGCGCCTTTGGTGGCGTTCATGCGCTCGGCAACTGCCATCGACCAGGAAGCATCCACGAGGAAGAGCACAAGATTCGCAACCCGCTTCACGCGAATCTTGCGCTGGAGATCGCTCTTCTTGATCGAGAAAGCGAGTTTCTTTCGTTCTTCTGTGCGTTGTTTTTGGAAAGGCGCTGCGGCGCGGATGGTGGCGTCGAAGGCGATGTCGGTCAGGTTATCGCCGGCAGGGCGGGACTTGATGTAGCGCCCGTGTTTGCGCTCGGTCTTGGTGAGCGAGCGGCGTCCCGCCTGCTTGCGAGTCAGTTTATCTAATGGCGTGTTGAGCTTACGCGGCTGGAAGGTGTCGCCAGCTTTGACCTTTTGTCCGCCTTCCCACCAATTCGCATTGGAACTCGCAAAGACTTCCTTCTGCTCCATTGGTTCGGGGTTGCCCTCCTGCGGACCTTCCTCGGTCTGCTCATCCTCAAGTTTTAAGTTTTTTTTTCCTCTTTTTCGCCTTCCTGCTGCTGGCTTTCAGAGTCTTCCTCTTCCTCGCCGGGCATGGACTGACCCGCCAGCTGCTCGATGCGTTCCTGCAACTGTTCTGTGGTCATTTCGGCTTGCTGGAAGGGCGTGCGCTTGATGCGGTGCGGCAGCGCCAGTTCGGCGGCGAGGGCAATGTCGTGGTCGTTGATCTTGGTGCGGCCTTCAAAGGCGGCTTCGGCGCGTGCGGCTTTAAGGATGACCATATCTGCGCGGTGACCGTCCACGTTGAGGGAGGCGGTCAGTGCGGCGATGGATAGCAGGTCACGCGTCGTATACTTGACCTGATCCACGAGTTCGCGGGCGCGGGCGATCTGCTGCGAAAGTTCCTCTTCCTTGGGCAGCCACTGGCTGCGGAAGGCTTCCGGGTCGCGTTCGTAGGAGATGTTTCGTTCCATAATGGACATACGCTCACGCGCCTCGCGGATGCCGACAATTTCAACGGATAGCGCGAAGCGGTCCAGCAATTGGGGGCGTAGATCTCCCTCTTCAGGATTCATCGTCCCGACGAGAATGAAGCGCGCCGGGTGTGCGAAAGAAATACCTTCGCGCTCCACGGTGTTGACGCCCATGGCAGCCGAGTCCAATAAAATATCCACCACATGGTCGTCGAGCAGGTTGACCTCGTCGATGTAAAGCAAGCCGCGATTGGCAGCCGCGAGCACGCCGGGTTCGAAATGGCGCTCGCCTTTTTGAATGGCTTTTTCGATGTCGAGTGTTCCGACCACACGGTCTTCGGTGGCGGAAACAGGCAGGTTGATGAACGGTGTGGTGCGTTCGTTGACGGGAAGTTTTTTACTGGCTGAGGCGCGTTCTTTGCACTCGGTACACCAGGTGGTGGGTTTGTCGGGGTCGCAACCGAAGCGGCAGTCTTGCACGGTTTTGACGCGCGGCAACAGCGCTGCGAGCGAGCGGGCAGCCGTTGATTTGGCGGTGCCGCGTTCACCGCGGATCAATACGCCGCCGATGCGGGTATCCACTGCATTGAGAATGAGCGCACGCTTCATGCGCTCCTGTCCGACGATAGCGGTAAAGGGAAAAATTGCGGGCATTTTGTCTACTCCAGCCCGTGATTATACCGCCGTTATAAAAAACTAGTGACGTTTATCCGTGTTTATGACACTTATCAGGGTTGCAAACTTCTCCATTCACTTGTATAATCCAACCCATATTTCATTTAATTGGAGTTCACGAGTGATGGATCAAAACGAAACCCTGAGCGGGACAAATAATTCTCAGGGAGATCAGGCAAATAACAATCACCAGTCGATGGAGGCATTGTTAGCGACAGAGTCATTGAGCATTGATCTTCCCCAGGCAGGAGAAATCCGCAAAGGGGTTATTGCAAGTATTTCGCCGAACCAAATCCTCATCAGCATCGGCGCGAAGTCTGAGGGCGTTGTTGCCGGGCGCGAATTGGAACAGCTGAGCCAGGAAGAACGCGATGCCTTGAAGGTTGGGCAGGAAATTGACGTGTTCGTCATCAGCCCCGAAGACGCGAACGGGAATGTTGTGCTTTCTCTCAAACGCGCCCTCGAACAGATGACCTGGGACAATGTGGAAAAGATGATCGCCGACGAGGTCGTCATCGACACCAAGATCATTGGATTCAACAAGGGCGGTCTGATCGCAGCGGTGGGGAACCTGCGCGGTTTCATCCCCTCCTCCCAGATCAGCGCCATGCGCCGCGCGCAGTCTGCGGGTGATAAGCCCGAACAGCGCTGGCAGAAGATGGTCGGGCAGCCCATCTCCGTCCGCATCATCGAAGTGGACCGTGAACGCCGCCGCCTGATCCTCTCTGAACGCGCCGCCAACACCGAATCCCGCTCCTCGATGAAAGATCGGGTCATCTCTGAACTCGAAGAAGGTCAGACCTACACCGGTCGCGTCACCAGCCTTGCCGATTTTGGCGCCTTTGTCAACATCAACGGCGCAGACGGACTCGTCCATCTCTCCGAACTCTCATGGGATCACGTTGCCCACCCCAAGGAAGTCCTCGAAGTGGGGCAGGAAGTCCAGGTCAAGGTCATCAATATCGACCGCGACAAAAAACGCATCGGTCTATCCATGCGCGCCCTGCAGGACGATCCGTGGAAAAGCCGCATGTCGAAGTTCAGCGTCGGTCAACTGGTCGAAGGTGCCATCACCCGCCTGACCAAGTTCGGCGCATTTGCCCGCCTCGAAGGTGACATCGAAGGGCTCATCCACATCTCCGAGTTGAGCGAGAACCGTGTGGAACACCCCAAGGAAGTCCTCAAGGAAGGCGAAGTCAAGACGCTGCGCATCATCCGCATCGACACCGACCAGCACCGCATCGGCTTGAGCCTCCGCAAAGTGGACTCCGCCGCCTTCGCCGACAAAGACTTCAAGATGCTCACGCAAGGGTTTGGCGACGAGAGCGACGCCGAAGAACCCGGCGACGAGACCAAAGAATAAAACAGAGCGCACCGCAAGGTGCGCTTTTTCAAACCATGACTCTCATTGTTGACGCGCACGCCGACATCGCCTACAACATGCTCAAATACGGGCGCGATTACACCCGTCCCGCCGCTGAAACGCGCCGCCTCGAATCCGGTAGCCACACCGTGCAGGACAACGGTGATACTCTGCTCGGCTGGGCAGACTACCAACGCGGGCAGGTCGCCCTCGTTTTTGCCACCCTCTTTGCCGCACCGATCCGCTTTCGCACCTACGAAACCGAAAAACAGGTCTACAGAACTTTCGACGAAGCGCACAAACTCTACAGCGATCAATTGGATGCCTACCATCGGCTGACTGATACCGTCCCGGACAAATTCCGCATCATCGCCTCCAAACGTGACCTTGACCTTCATCTCGACCATTGGAATCAATCCACGCCTGAAGCGACGGGTCACTCCGTAGGCATGGTCATCCTCATGGAAGGCGGCGAAGCGATCCGTGATCTCTCCGAGTTGGACATGTGGCATAGTCGCGGCGTGCGGCTCATCGGTCCCGCCTGGGTGGGTACGCGCTACTGTGGCGGCTGGAAGGAACCCGGTCCGCTGACGGAGGATGGGCGTAAACTCCTCGCCGCTATGACAGATTTCGACTTCACCCTCGACCTCAGCCACATGGACGAACGAGCCGCAGCCGAAGCCCTCGATAGTTACGAAGGTCCCATCGTTGCCACGCATGCCAATTGTGCCGCCTTGATGCGAAATGCCAACACCAACCGCCATCTGTCTGACCGCATCCTCGAAGGCATCATCGAACGCGATGGGGTGGTGGGTATCGTCCCATTCAATACCTATCTGAAAGTAGGCTGGTCAGTCAACAAAAGCACGCGCGAAGAAGTTTCTCTTCAGGATGTCGTCAACCACATGGACCATGTCTGCCAGGTCGCAGGCGACTCGCTCCATGTGGGTATCGGCTCCGACTTTGACGGCGGCTTTGGGCTGCAATCTGTTCCTCACGAAATTGACACCGTCGCAGATTTGCAAAAACTGGTATCCTTGTTGGGGGCGCGCGGCTATTCCGAACAGGATGTGGAAAACATCCTCGGCGGAAACTGGCTCACCCGCCTCAAACGCGATCTGCCATAATAAAAATGTCAAACCAACCTCTTCCCGCTTCCACTCCCGTCCAGACCACACCGCGTCCAGATGATTCCATTACCCCTCGCACCCGCCTGAGCATTGGCATCACGCTGATCGGTTTGTTCATCTTTGCCGTTGGCGCCAAACCCGCCCTGTTCGGCTGGGACCGCAGTCCCGTGGTCGGCTTTGTGCAGATCATTGTCTTTCTGATCGGGCTTGCTATCATTTGTCTGGGCGGCTATCTCGGGCTTCACTCCCTGTGGTGGGGCTTGGAACGCACCATCGTTTCCGACATCGGCTCGCGACTGGTTGCCACCGGGTATGTTTTTTCCGTCTTCTCCGGTCTCGCAGACATCTTCGGCATGGGCTCGCACTCCTTCCCGCAAATCCCATACTTCGGTCCCTGGCAGGCGACGGGTGTGCTGATCGGTCAGGGCATCATCGCGTTGGGGTTCATGATGATGATCCCTTTCAAGCACAAGTAGTTTCACAACTTCTTGGAATCAAAAAGGCGGCTGTTTTATAACAGCCGCCTTTTTGTTCATGATCAACTACTTCGTGATCTTTCTCGCTTCCATGTAAAAACGTTTCTCGCGGGCTTCACCCATCGAGAAGGTCTTGCGCGGCAGGGCGCCATCGAGGATGACGGTCTTGAACAGTTCGTTCTTGTGCATTCCGGCGAGGTAAAAGCCGACGTTCCCGTTTTGAAGTGACAGGCGTTCGACCACATCTTCGCCGTGGACATAGTCAATTTTTTCCGCGCCGCCATTTTTCACGAAGCCATCGAGGAAGGATTGCAGCGTGCCGACCGCCAGATTGGTGGGTGGATTGGATATCTCGATCACGCCAAATTGCTGACCGCCTCCGACCACGCCGATGAGTTGTTTCTCACCATCGGCATTGTCCACCTGCTGGATCATGTCTGCGCCGCTGGCGATGGGGGAGTATTTGTAATTCGCGCCGAAAAAGGACTGCATTTCGGCGAAGATATCTTTCTTCAACCCGAACAACACACGGTGGATCGGCTCGAACTCCAACGCCTCATCGTGGACGTTTTCGATCTCGACCAACGCGTAGCGTGCCGGGTGATCCATGCCGACCTCGCCTTTGATCTTTTCCCAGATGGCTTTGGCGGTGGCGAGCGAGTGATTGCCGTCGCCCATGGCAAAAAGCAAAATGGGAAGATTCGCTTCCAGGTCATATTTTGATGCGAAGGTTTCGGGCTTGGCGAGCCCGCGCAGGGCTTCGACGACTTGATTCTCAAAATCCGCATTGACGGCATAGCCCGCGAGATGACCGCTATCCAACATCAGGTCGAAGTCATACAGTTTGTCGAACTTGGATTTCGCGGCGGTCAACGGTTCGATGACGGTTTTATTCGGGTCATCGATCAGTACGAGGATGTGTGGGAATTCAAGCAGCGCGCCTTCGCGGATCTTCATGCGCGGCGGCAGGCGGTCGATGATCGTGCCTTCGGTGGCGCGGATCAGGCTGGAGGAGCCTTTGTTGAAATCATAGCATTCGAGGTCGAGGCACAGCATGACGCCTTTGCGCGTCTTGCCGTTGATGGTGCGTTCGACATACACAAACCCGTCGTGAGGTTGAAGTACACCATCATCCATTGATTTGCGCATAGCCAATTGGATATGTTGGATGCGTTCTTCGCCGCCCGGCTGCTCCAAATACACTTCGGGAAAGGTCAACTTGAGCGTGGAAGGTGCATCGCCGACGATCTTCTCCACTTCATGCCAATATTCCGGCTCGGAGGTGAATTGGTCGCACGCGATGACCGCCCACTTGTGCAGGTCGACGCCGGGTTTGGGAAGATATATCTGGGGAATCTGAATGCCGATGTCGCTAATGATCTTCATGGGTTGCCTCCATTAAATCGTAGGGGCACGATACATCGTGCCCCTACATAAATTTATAAATTAATGTCCGTTCTTCGAGAACGCGATCAACTTCTCTGCCACTTCCGCGCCGACGCGAGCCTGGGCTTCTTTGGTGGCGGCGCCGATGTGCGGGGATGCGATGACGTTGTCGAGCTTGGCAAGTTTCCAGTCGGTGGGGGGCTCTTCGTTAAAGACATCCAACGCGGCTCCGGCGACCTTGCCACTGGTCAGCGCTTCGTAGAGTGCATCTTCGTTGACGATGCCGCCGCGCGCGCAGTTGATGATGCGGACGCCGGTCTTCATTTTGGAGAATTGCTTCGCGCCGATCATGTTCGCGGATTCTTTGGTCTTGGGCAGGTGCAGGCTGATGTAGTCTGCCTGGGCGAGCAGTTCGTCGAGGCTGACGAGTTTGATCCCGTTCGGCGCTTCGGTGACGTAGGGGTCATAGGCGACCACGGACATTTCCATGGCGATGGCACGTTTGGCGGTTTCTTTGCCGATGTTGCCGATGCCGATCAGACCGAGGGTTTTGCCGCCGATCTCATCGCCGTTGAAGGCTTTCTTTTCCCATTTTTCGGCTTTCATGGTGGCAGATGCCGCATAGAGCGAGCGCGCCAGCATAAGCATGTAGCCGATGGCAAGTTCTGCAACGGATTTGGAGTTGGCAAGCGGCGTGTTCATGACCGCAATGCCCTTGGATTTTGCGTATTCGTGGTCGATGGTGTCGAGACCGGCTCCCCCGCGCACGATGACCTTGAGATTGGGGCACACGTCGATCAGGTCTTTGCGCACTTTGGTGCGTGAGCGGACGACCATGCCGTCGTAGTTGGGCAGTTCTTTCATCAGGTCTTCGGGGGTGATGTCATCCCGGACATCCACGGTCAGCCCGGCGGCGCGCATCTGCTCGATGTACTCTTTTTCGGTCTTGTCGCAGATAATGATTTTCATTGGTTTTCTCCTGAATGTATTTCATGTCGTACCCGCACTTTGTTAAAGCCATGGTACGTGGTGGAAATTAATAACAGGAACCCAACCGGCGAGCCCGGCTGCGTTCCTGTTTGTGAAAACAATCGCAACACGCCGGTCATTCTAACAACGGGGATAGGCTTTGTCAACGACATAAATCAGGCGGGAGTCGTGTCAATTGTTCTTGTGAATTTGTCTGACAAAATATATAATGAGTTGAATGGAATTATGGAGTGCGTCAGAGTGAGTTGACTAAACATATTTGCCTCGACGGATGTTGCCAATGTTCCAGAGATGACGCACCCGCCCACAGTGTTGGGAAAAGCCGTTCGGAACAGATTCAGGCAAAGGTCCGGGAAAAGGCGTATCAATCAAAATAGGAGTCCCAGTCCATGTCTGATTTAAAGCGTGTCTATAATTTCAACCCCGGTCCGGCTGTCCTGCCGTTGGAAGTGTTGCAGGAAGCGCAGGCGGAATTCCTCGACTACAAGGGGACGGGTATGTCGGTGATGGAGATCAGTCATCGCTCGAAGGAGTTCGAAGGCGTGATCCAGACCGCAGAAGCGGATTTGCGCGAACTGCTTGGAATCCCTGCCAACTATAAGGTGATGTTCCTGCAGGGCGGCGCGACGCTTCAGTTTACGATGGTGCCGATGAACCTGCGTCCGGCGGGCGCTTCCGCCGATTACATTGTGACCGGTTCGTGGAGCAAGACCGCGGTGAAGGAATCGAAGAAACTTGGCGCGGTGCATGTGGCTGCCAATACCGAAGCGGACGGCTTCAACTGCCTGCCCAAGAGCCTCGACCTCGACCCGAAGGCGGCGTACCTGCATTTCACTTCCAACGAGACCATCCACGGCGTGGAATTTTTCACCGAGCCGACCCCGCCTGCGGGTGTGCCGTTGGTTTGTGACGTTTCTTCTGATTTCATCAGCCATCCCATTGACGTTTCAAAATATGCGTTGATCTACGCCGGTGCGCAGAAGAACGCCGGTCCGTCGGGAACGACCGTGGTCATCATCCGTGACGATATGATCGCACGCGTGCCGGAAAACCTGCCCGTGATGTTGGATTACAAGACTCTCGCCGAAAGCGGGTCGCTGCACAACACGCCGCCATCCTTTGCCATTTACATGGTGGGGCTGGTGTTTAAGTGGGCGAAGAAGATGGGCGGTCTTGCGGCAATTGAAAAGACCAACCGCGCCAAAGCCGACCTGGTCTACAAAGCAATCGACGAGAGCGGTGGGTTCTATCGCGGACATGCCCAGCCCGAAGCCCGCTCGCTTATGAACATTCCGTTCCGACTGCCGAGCGAAGAGTTGGAAGATGCCTTCGCAAAGGAAGCCAAGAAGAACGATCTGATCGGCTTGAAGGGACATCGTTCCGTCGGCGGGATGCGCGCCTCCATTTACAATGCCATGACCCTCGAAGGCACGCAGGCGCTGGTTCAGTTTATGAAGGAATTTCAGAAAAAGAACGGGTAGTTTGTAAAAGATAAAGACCTCCGAACTCTCGGAGGTCTTTTTTTAATCCGCGCTGATGGGCAGGGAGGGGTCTTCGGATACGGATTTTTTCTCTTTCAAGTCGATGCGCGGGGTGAAGAAGAGTACGGTTGTCAGTGCCAGAACCGCTGCCCCCAAAGCGATGACGAAAACGATGTTGATGGCATCTGCGACGGCGAACCGCAGGCTGGAGTCGATCACCGCTTCGGAACCGGGGAGAGGGTCAAGGAGTTGCGAGACCAGTTCCGGGTCCAAGCCTGAAGCGGAAAGGTTGGCGGCGAGGCGGGTTGCCAATGCCGCGCCCATCACGCTGACTCCCAATGTCCCGCCGATGGAGCGGCTGAATTGCATCGTGGATGTGGCTGTGCCGAGGAAACGCCGCTCCACTGTGGTTTGCACCGCAATGAGGAACGACGGGATGGAGAGCCCCATGCCAACGCCCATCACCGTAATGAAGACCATCAGGAGGGTCTGACTGGTTTCCGCGCCGACCTGCGAAAGCAGCACTGCACCGACGAACAAAAGTGATGTGCCGCTGAGCGCCAGTTTGTAATAGCCGGTGCGTAACAGCAGCCGTGTGCCGATGATGCTTGCGGTCACCCAGCCCAGCAGCAGGGGGGTGATGGTCAGCCCGGCTTGCGTGGCGCTGGTGCCCATCACCGATTGCACGAACAGCGGAATGAACGAGACCACGCCGAACAATGCCCAGCCTGAGAAAACGCCATGCGCAATGGATGACGCGAACAGCCGGTCGAAGCGAAAGAGATGTACCGGCAGGATCGGGTCTGTTGCGCGACTCTCCACCCAAAGGAGCAGGATGAACAGGATCGCGGCAACGACGATCAAAACCCAGTTCGAAGCGATGCCTGTATCCGTCAGCCCGACCAGCAAGGTGACGATACTGGCGGTCAGCAGGACTGCGCCGAGATAATCCACCACGGGTCTTTCCTGACCTCGGGGCTGGTCGCGCCATGCAAAAGCGACCAACGCCGCAGCCAGCAGCCCCGGCAGGATGTTGACGTAGAAGACCCATTGCCAGGAAAGCTGGTCGACGATGAAACCGCCCAACAGCGGACCCGCAATGGAGGAGACGCCCCACACGCCGGAGAAAAATCCCTGCATTTTGGCGCGTTGTTCGAGGGTGAACATTTCACCAATGAGAATGAATGCCAGCGGCATGATGCCGCCTGCGCCGATCCCTTGCAAGGCGCGGGCGAGGACGAGCTGAGTCATGGTTTGGGCTTGTCCGCACAGGATGGAACCGGTGAGGAACAGCAGCATGGCAAAGAGGTACAGGTTGCGCCTGCCATACAGGTCAGAGAGTTTTCCGTAGAGCGGGACGGTGGTGGTGGATGCCAGCATGTAGGCAGAGAAGACCCACGAGTAATGCTCCAGCCCGCCAAGTTGACCGACGATGGTTGGCATGGCGGTGGCGACGACGGTCGATTCCATCGAGGCGAGGAACAAGCTGAGCATGATCCCAATGGTGACGAGAATGATTCGATTTTTGGACATGGATTCCTTCGGAACAGGTTTGGAAAGTGCAATGATACCCCCAAAAACAAATTCACCCCATAACCCCCTCTTTCTTCAAAAACACCATGTACTCGTATGTATGGTTTCGATAAGCCACCTTCAACATCCTTCCTCCTAATGAAACTGTAATCCAACTCTCACGCACACAACCAAACCGCCCCCAACCCCACAAGGTATAATCCACCCATGGAATTTTTCTTCCCCGAAGACAACCTCACCCGTACCGTCCCAGAAGAGACGCGCATCACCGTCCTCACCGCCGAACCCTACCCCGATGGGCGGCGCCTGCGAGTCAACCTCAACGTCACCCCCTTCCAAAAGCGCCCCTACATCGAAATCACCCTCACCAACGCCCAAAACGAAGAGATTGCCACGACCAGCATCGTCGAACCTCTCAGCTGGAATCTCGAACTCACCATGCACATCCGTGGCGAACACCATAGCCCCTACACCCTCACCGCCAGACTGTACTACCCCGAAGGACCCACCGCCGAACCCGTCCAATATGTTCTGGATGTAAACCCGCCTCAACCCGACCCGCGGCCGGATACCCCCTAACAGACCTCATCCATGCCTCTGCATTTTCCACCCAAACGAGCAAACCCCGTTACCCTCTTGCTCGCCCTCACCCTCCTGCTCACCAGCTGCAACCAGCCCACCAGCACAACCGACCCTGCCGCCACCCAAAATCTCCCCATCGTAGAGATCCTCGAAACGCCTAACCTCTCCCAGCCCAACCCACAGGGCGAATGGCTCATCCTCTCCATCGAAGAGCACGGCTACGCCCACCTCTTCCTCTACCAGCCAGATATCCTCCCCATCACCCGCATCACCACCGGCGACTGGAACGACACCCACCCCGCCCTCAGCCCCGACCGCAAACAACTCGCCTTCGCCTCAGACCGCAGCGGCTACTGGGACCTCTACCTCATGGACTTGCAAACCGGCAACCTAACCCAGGTCACCAACTCCCAACACTACGACTCCGCCCCATCCTGGTCTCCCGATGGACAATGGCTTGCCTTTGAAACCTACGTCAACGACAATCTCGAGATCGCCATTGTCAACGTCACCACCGCTGAAATCATCCCCCTCACACAACACCCCGCCTCCGACCATTCCCCCGCCTGGATCCCCGGCGAAGGGCGTCAGGTCGCCTTCGTCTCCTCCCGCAGTGGTGATAACGACATCTGGCTCGCCGACCTAGACCTCGCCGGAGACGAACGCTACATCAACCTCAGCAACACCCCTAATGCTTCCGAAAGCGCCCCTGTTTGGAATGCCGGCGGCACACAACTGCTCTGGGCAGCCACCACCCAAGCCATCGGCTTTAATGGCTTATACATCTGGGATGCCGCCGAACCCACCCGTTCCGCCCGTTGGGTCGGCGATGGCAGCCTGGGTGTTTGGAACGAAAGTGCCACCCAGATCGTAACCGTCATCCGCGCCCCCAACCAAACCTTCCTCACCGCCTACAACCTCGAAGGCAGTCTGCTACGCGCCATGCTCCCACTCACCGGGCGAGTGCGCGGCATTGCGTGGGGCAGCGCCGACCTGCCGAACCCACTCCCAGCCTCGTTGCAATCCCCTGCAAGCCTCACCCCTGGCGCGCTCTGGGCACCCGCCATCACCCCCGGCGCAGAAGTCCCAAACCAACGCTGGTATGTCGTCCCCATCGAAAACGTCCAGGCACCTTACCCGCAACTGCACGACCTCGTCGATGAAGCCTTCGTCGCCCTGCGTCGCCGCGTCTCGCAGGAAACCGGCTGGGACGCCCTCGCCAGCCTCGAAAACGCCTTCGTCCCGCTTACCACCAGCCTCGAACCCGGCATGGACGAAGACTGGCTCTACACCGGGCGCGCCTTCGCCATCAACTCGCTCATGTCCAATGCCGGCTGGCTCGTGGCAATGCGCGAGGACATCGGTGCGCAGACCTATTGGCGCATCTACATACGCGCCGCCACACAAGATGGCTCGCTGGGTGAACCGCTTCACGACACCCCCTGGAACTTGTACGCCCGCTACGACCTCGATCCGCGCACCTACGAACAAGGCGGCGACTATGCCCCCGCCCCCTCCGGCTACTGGGTTGACGTCACCTCCCTCGCTTCTGCCTACGGCTGGGAGCGTCAGCCCGCTTTGCCGAACTGGCGCACCTACTACAAAGGCGCACGTTTTACCACCTTTGCCCTCACCAGCGGCATGAGTTGGTACGCCGCCATGCGCGAGCTTTACCCGCCTGAGGCGCTCGCCACACCCACCAAGGTGCTGGCTCCCACGCTAACCCCCACGAACACCCCCACCAAGACCCCCACC